>DATMRU010000067.1:0-40683 GCA_035565935.1 Roseomonas sp. | reverse complement strand
CCGCAACACCTCGGCGGCGCCGTGGCGGTCCGGGCCTTGCGCGTCCTCCGCGCAGACCAGCAGGGTGGGCGGGCCGCCCTCGGTGAAGAGGCCGTATTCCGTGCCGAGGCGGCGGTCGGTGTCCAGTACGACGCGCACCGGATTCGGCCCCGGCACCTCGCGCGTCGTCAGGCGCGGGTTGTCGTGGCGCACCGTGCCGGCGCCGATCACCACCGCGTGGCAGAGCGCGCGCAACCGGTGGGTGTGCAGGATGTCGGCACGGCCGCCGATCCACTGGCTGGAGCCGGAGGCGGTGGCGATGCGGCCATCCAGCGTCTGCGCCAGGCGACCGAGGACCATGCAGCCATCCGGCGCGGCGGCGGGTGCGAGGATCGGCGCGAAAAGCCCGGCGAGCGGATCAGGAGCGAGGGACGCGGCATCGCCCCCGTCGCGCAGGCGCAGCAGGGTGGCCCAGGCGGAATCCTCCCCGGGAAACTCGGCCTGTCCGGGGTGGGGGGGCGGCGCGTCCATCGCTTAGTTCTATGCCGCAGGGCGCCGAGAGTTGCCAAGCCCGGGGAGGCCGGCGCGTCGCGACGTTTCGTGAGAGGAATTTTCTCCCGTGCCGTGTTGAACTGGCGGCACAGGAGGACATCGCATGAAAGCTGTTCTTGCCGCCCTGGCCCTGCTCGCCGTCACCGTTGCGCCCCTTCCGGCGCCCGCGCAGAGCGCGGGCCAGACGGCGCAGCAGAACCGGATGAAGGAATGCAACGCCGCGGCCGGCACGCGTGGGGTGAGCGGTGATGCGCGGCGCCAGTTCATGAGCGACTGCCTCGCCGGGCGGGTGCCGGCCACGGCCACGCCGCAGGGCGGCGCCAGCCAGGCCCAGGCGGCGCAGCGTCAGCGCATGACGAGCTGCAATGCCACGGCCGCCCAGCGCAAGCTGAGCGGCACGGCGCGTCAGGACTTTATGAAGTCCTGTCTCTCCGGCGGCTGACCGCCTCAGGCGGGCAGGATGCCGCGCCGGGCATCGGCCCGGCGCAGCCAGGCGGTCAGCGGCAGGGCGAGCAGGACCATCCAGAGCTTGCCCAGCACCTGACCGGCCAGGAAGCTCAGATCCCCAAAGGCGATCAGCAGAAAGAAGACGCTGTCCACCACGAGCCCGGCCAGGCCCGAGGCCAGCACGGCCAGCACGAGGTTGCGTCGCTGCAGCGGGGTATAGACGGCGAGATCCACCGTCTCGCTGACCAGGAAGGCCGTGGCGGAGGCCAGCACCAGCGAGGGCGGCGCCAGCAGGGCCGAGAGCGCGGTGCCGGCCAGGATGGCCATCCAGGCGAAGCCAAGGCCGAGCCGACGCTGGACGAGATCGCGTAGGACCAGGGCCAGGCCGATCATCAGCACGCCGGAGGGCGCCAGAATGCCCGGCGCCACCGGGATCAGGCAGGGCCCCTGCGCCACGCAGACGGTACCGAGATTGCCGATGAGCCAATTCGCCGCCGGGATGGTCAGGCCAAAGGCGATCAGGGCCAATAGGCCCTCCAGGCGGCGAGTGTCGGTCATCTGCGAGTTTTCCCTTAAGGGGCGGGTGCATCCGCGCGTAGGCGGCGCGACTGGTACGCCATCCAGCCCTTGGCGCGCAACGCGCAGGCCGGACATTCACCGCAGCCATGCCCCCAGGGGTGCAGGGCGCCCCGCTCGCCGAGGTAGCAGGTGTGGGTCTTCTCCACGATGTCCCGCACCAGCGCCTCGCCGCCGAGCTGCTCCGCCAGCGCCCAGGTCTGCCCCTTGTCCAGCCACATCAGCGGCGTGTGCAGCACGAAACGTTGCTCCATGCCGAGGTTCAGAGCGACCTGCAGCGCCTTGATGGTGTCATCCCGGCAGTCGGGGTAGCCGGAATAATCCGTCTCGCACATGCCGCCGACGATGTGGCGCAGCCCGCGCCGATAGGCGAGCGCGGCCGCGAAGGTCAGGAAGACGATGTTGCGGCCGGGAACGAAGGTGTTGGGCAGGCCGCCTTCCGTCATGGCGATCTCGGTCTCGCGCGTCAGCGCGGTGTCGGAGACGGCGCCGAGCGCCTCCAGCGCCAGCGTATGATCGGGGCCGAGCCGCGCCTGCCAGCGCTCCGGAAGGCCGGCGCGGAACGTCGCGCGGCATTCCAGCTCGACCCGATGGCGCTGGCCGTAGTCGAAGCCCAGGGTCTCCACCCGCTCGAAGCGGTCCAGCGCCCAGGCGAGGCAGGTGGCGGAATCCTGCCCGCCGCTGAACAGAACCAGTGCGCCTTCGCTCATCGCTCGCTCTCCTTCGGCCCGCCCAGGAGTTCATGCCTGGGGCGATGCAGGTCAAGCGAAGGAGGGCGGCGGCGCGCTTGCCTCAGAAGAAGGAGAAGGCCCTCTTGCGCGAGCGCTCCGCCTGCACCACCAACCGGGCCTGGTCGGCGGCGAAGGCGCGGCGGGCCGAGAGCCCGGGCGCCCCGATGCCGCGTTGCCGGCACCAGGCGAAGAAGTCATCCGGCCGCATGGCGATGCGGATGACGCGATAGCCCTCCTGCTCGGCCTTCTTTAGGTCCTTTTGCGCGCCCAGGCGCCAGTCGTCGTAGCTTTCGCTCATGTCGGGCATGGCTTCGCGCAGCTTGTCGAAGCTGCTGGAATCATACCAGGCGAAGCCCATGACAGGACGGTTGTCCGACTGAAGACCCAGAATTTCAGAGATCATGCCGATCCGCCCATCATCCGAGAGTTGTCAGGATCGTGCGGGAGAGAGTGCCGCACGTGGTGTGATGCGGCGCATGATTCGGGACAAAATTTACAGAATCATGAACGGCTTGCGCCCAAATCAGGGCAAAGCCTCAGCCAGCCGCGCCGCCGCCCAGCCGGCGGCCTCCGCCACCACGGGCGAGGGGTCGGCGCGCAACGCCTCGGCCGCCGGGCGCAGCGATGCCTCGCCGGAATTGCCGATGGCGATCAGTACGTTGCGCACGAAGCGGTCCCGCCCGATGCGCTTGATAGGCGAGCCGCTGAACAGGGCGCGAAAGGCGGCGTCATCGAGTGCCGCCAGCTCGGCCAGCCGCGGTGCGGTCAGCTCCTCGCGCGGGACCAGCCCCGGCTCCTGTGTGACCTGGGCGAACTTGTTCCAGGGGCAGACCGCCAGGCAATCGTCGCAGCCATAGATGCGATTGCCCATGGCGGCGCGGAACTCCTCGGGGATCGGTCCCTTGTGCTCGATGGTCAGGTAGGAGATGCAGCGCCGCGCATCGAGCCGGTAGGGGCCGGTGAAGGCCTTCGTCGGGCAGGCCGTGAGGCAGCGCGTGCAGCGGCCGCAATGGTCGCGCTCGGCCCCGGAGGGGGCAAGGTCGAGCGTGGTGTAGATCTCGCCCAGGAAGAGCCAGGAGCCGAACTCCCGCGAGACGAGGTTGCTGTGCTTGCCCTGCCAGCCGAGCCCGGCCGCCTGTGCCAGCGGCTTTTCCGCCACCGGCGCGGTGTCCACGAAGACCTTCAACTCGCTGCCGCGCCAGCGGTCCACCATCCAGCGCGCCAGCGCCTTCAGCCGCTTCTTGACGATGTCGTGGTAGTCCTTGTTGCGGGCATAGACGCTGATGGCGGCGCGGTCGCGCTGCGCGAGGGCGCCGAGCGGGTCCTCCTCCGGCCCGTAATTCAGGCCGAGGGCGATGACGGAGACGGCTTCCGGCCAGAGCACCTGCGGATGGGCGCGCTGCTCGGCGCGGTCGGCCAGCCAGTCCATCTCGCCCTGCATTCCGGCGGCGAGGAAGGCATTGAGCCGCTCCCGCACCTCCGGGCCGAGATGCGCCGGTGCAAAGCCCACCGCATGGAAGCCGAGTTCCAGCGCCTGCGCGCGGATCTCCGCCGCCATGCCCTCCGGCGTCAGCGCCGGAGGCGGCGCCTTGCCGGCGCGGGGCTGCTCACCCCCGGCCACGGTAGTTGGGCACGTCCTGGGCGGGCACCCAGACGCTCTCCGGCGCATTGCCGGTCTGCCAGAACACGTCGATCGGGATGCCGCCGCGCGGATACCAGTAGCCGCCGATGCGCAGCCAGACCGGGTCCAGCACTTCCACGAGCTTCAGGCCGATGCCCACCGTGCAGGCCTCGTGAAAGGCGCCGTGGTTGCGGAAGCTGGTGAGGTAGAGCTTCAGGCTCTTGCTCTCCACCAGCCAGTCGCGCGGGATGTAGTCGATAACGAGGTGCGCGAAGTCCGGCTGGCCGGTGATCGGGCAGAGCGAGGTGAATTCCGGCGCGGTGAAGCGCACGCAGTACGACTTGCCGGGATGCGGGTTGGGCACCCGCTCCAGCACGGCCTCCTCCGGGCTCTGCGGCTGCTTCGTGGCCTGGCCGAGCATGGTCAGGCCGGACACGTTATGCGTCGTCATTGGGCGGTCTCCTGGGCACGGACCCAGCCGGCCTCGATGGCGGTCGCCTCCTCGGCGAAGCGGCCTGCGGCGATGGCGGCGCGCAGCCGTGCCATCAGGGTCTGGTAGTAGCGGATGTTGTGCCAGGTCAGCAGGATCGGCCCGAGCATCTCCTCCGCCTTGAACAGATGATGCAGATAGCCCCTGCTGTGCCGGGTGCAAGCGGGGCAGTCGCAGTCCGGGTCGAGCGGGCCGGTATCCTCGGCATGGCGGGCATTGCGCATGTTCAGCACGCCCTGGCTGGTATAGGCCCGGCCGGTGCGGCCGGAGCGCGTCGGGATCACGCAGTCGAACATATCCACGCCGCGCGCCACGGCGCCGACCAGGTCGGAGGGTGTGCCGACGCCCATCAGATAGCGCGGATGCGTCTCGGGCAGCATGGACACGCTGAAGTCGAGGACGCGGAACATCTCTTCCTGCCCTTCGCCGACCGCCAGGCCGCCGATGGCATAGCCCTCGAAGCCGATCCGCTTCAGTGCCTCCGCGCTTTCCCCGCGCAGGTCGGCATAGACGCCGCCCTGCTGGATGCCGAACAGCCCATAGCCGGGGCGCGGCGTGAAGGCGGCGCGGGAACGGGCGGCCCAGTCCATCGAGAGCCGCATGGCACGGGCGGCTTCCTGGTGCGTCGCCGGGTAGGGAATGCATTCGTCGAAGCACATGGTGATGTCGGAATCCAGCAGATGCTGGATCTCGATGCTGCGCTCCGGCGTCAGGCGGAACTTCTGGCCGTTGATGTGGCTCTGGAAGGTCACGCCGTCCTTGTCGAGCTTCCGCAGCTGCGCCAGCGACATCACCTGGAAGCCGCCGGAATCCGTCAGAATCGGGCCATGCCAGTCCATCATCCGGTGCAGGCCGCCGAGCTTCCCCACACGCTCGGCGCCGGGGCGCAGCATCAGGTGATAGGTGTTGCCGAGCACGATGCTGGCGCCGGTCGCCCGCACATTGTCCGCCGTCATCCCCTTCACCGTTCCGGCGGTGCCGACCGGCATGAAGACCGGCGTCGGCACATCGCCATGCGCGGTGTGCAGCATTCCGGCGCGGGCGTGGCCGTCGCGGCACTGGCAGGTCCAGGAGAGCGTCATGGGGAAGGGTCCTCCCGGAACAGCAGGCTGGCATCGCCATAGGAGTAGAAGCGGTAGCCGGCCGCGACGGCATGAGCATAGGCCTCGCGCATCCGCGCCATGCCGGCGAAGGCCGAGACCAGCATGAAGAGGCTGGACTTCGGCAGGTGGAAATTGGTCAGCAGCAGGTCGGCCGAGTGAAAGCGGTGGCCGGGCAGCAGATAGATATCCGTCAGGCCGCGGAAGGGATGCACCACGCCCTGATCGTCCACCGCGCTCTCCAGCAGCCGCAGCGCCGTGGTGCCGATGGCGATGATGCGGCCGCCCTTCGCCCGCGTCTCATTGATGGTGGCGGCGGCCTCCGGGGTGATCTGCCCCCACTCGGCATGCAGCTTGTGGGCGCGCGGGTCCTCGGTGCGGATGGGCAGAAAGGTGCCGGCGCCGACATGCAGCGTCAGCGCGACCTGCCCGATGCCGCGTTCGGCGAGCGCCGCCAGCAGCCGGTCGGTGAAGTGCAGGCTGGCGGTGGGCGCCGCCACCGCACCGGGCTGGCGCGCGAAGATCGGCTGGTAGTCCTCCCGGTCCTCCGGGCGCGGACCCTCGGGCCGGGCGATATAGGGCGGCAGCGGGATCTCGCCGGCCTTCTCCAGCGCGGCGGCGAGCAGCGCCTGGTCCGGCCCGAAGTCCAGCAGCGCGCCGCCGCCCTCCTGCCGCTCCACCACAACAGGCGCCAACTCCGGCGCGCCCTCGATCGTCAGGACGTCGCCCGGGCGCAGCTTCTTCGCGTTCCGCACCAGCGCGTGCCAGATGCCGCCTGCCTCGGCGCGGTTCAGCATGATCTCCAGCCGCGCCTCGCCGCGCCGCGCCCGCAGCCGGGCAGGGATGACGCGCGTGTCGTTCACCACCATCAGGTCGCCGGGGCGCAGCCAGTCCGGCAGGTCGCGCACGCCGGCGTCGTGCGCGCCGTCGGGTGCGACCACCAGCATCCGCGCCGCGTCGCGGGGGCGGGCGGGCGCCTGGGCGATCAGCGCCTCGGGGAGGGCGAAGTCGAAATCTTCTGCCCGCAGGGCGGGCAGGGTGGAGGGGTCTTGCGCGGTCATTCCGATGGGGGCTTTCGCGGCGGGCGGTAGCGGAGGGGGAGCGCAAAGGCAAGCGCGACCTCGGCCCTGGTGCGGGGAGGCGGGGGTTGCCTCCCTCGCGGGGCGGGGGCAGGCTCGGCCAAAACACAGCGGGGGAGCGTCCGACCATGGGCATCAAGGGGGCGGACTGGCTGGCGCGCAGCATCGCGGCATCCGGCCAGAGCCATGTCTTCTTCATCGACGCCGTGCTGCGCCCGACCCTGATGGCGCTGGAGGCCCAGGGCGTGCGGCCCGTGCTGGCACATTCCGAGAAGGGCGCGGCCTATATGGCCGATGGCTATGCCCGGGTCAGCGGACGGCCGGGCATCGTCGCCGCGCAGTCGGTCGGCGCGGCCAATCTGGCGGCGGCGCTACAGGACGCCTGGCTCGGGCGGGCGCCGATGATCGCCCTGACCGGCCGCAAGCCGCCCCAGGCGCAGCACCGGAATGCCTATCAGGAGGTGCCGCATGCCCCGCTCTTCGCACCCGTGACGAAATTCGGCGCGGCGGTGGAGACGGCCGGCGACCTGCCGCGCCTGTTCCGCATGGCCTGGTCGGCCGCCACCGCGGCGCCGCCGCGCCCGGTGCATCTCGACCTCCACGGGCTGATGGGCGAGGTCGTGGAACAGGGCGAGGCGGATGCCGAGCCGGCCAATTTCTCCGCCTGGGTCGCGCCCCGCCATCGGCCGGTGGCGGAAGGGGCGCAGATCGAGGCCGCCGTGGCCCGGCTGCGCTGCGCCGAGAAGGTGGTGATCCTGGCCGGCGACGGTGCCGCGCTCTCCGGCTGTGGCGCCGAGCTGCTGGTGCTGGCCGAGGCGCTGCAGGCGCCGGTCGCCACCAGCCTGGGCGCGCGCGACCTGCTGCCCTCGCGACATCCGCTGAATGTCGGGGTGGCCGGCAGCTATTCCGCGCCGCCCGCCAATCAGGTGCTGCACGAGGCTGGGTTGGTGCTGATGGTCGGCTGCGATGGCGGTGATCAGGTGACGCATGGCTGGCGCCTGCCGCGCCCTGGCACGCCTGTCATCCAGCTCGATGCCGATGCGCAGGAACTGGACCGCCTGCCCGCCGAACTGTCCCTGCATGGCGACCCGCGCGGCACGCTGAGCCACCTCATCGAAATGCTCGGCCGGCCGGCGCGCGACCACGCCTTCGCCCGCCGCGCCGCCGCCCGGGTGGAGGAATGGCGCGCGGCCATGGCGCCGCGGCTCGCCAGCACCGAGACGCCGATCGACCCAGCGCGGCTCTGCGCCGAGATTTCCGCCGCCTTGCCGGAGGACGGCATCCTGGTCGCCGATACCGGCTATTCCGGTATCTGGACGGGCACGCTGATCGAGATGAACGGCGCCGGGCAGCGCTACCTGCGTGCTGCCGGCTCGCTGGGCTGGGCCTTCCCGGCCGCGCTCGGCGCCAAATGCGCCGCGCCGGGGCGCAAGGTGGTCTGCTGGAGCGGCGACGGCGCGCTCTACTACCACCTGCCGGAGCTGGAGACGGCGAAGCGGCGCGGCATCGCCGTCACGCTTGTGGTGAACAACAACCGCGGCTTCGGTCAGGGCTGGCCCAATCTGGTGCGTGCCGCCGGCAACAATCCCGAGCGCGCCGCCACGCTGCTGCGCTTCGGCGAGCACACCGACTTCTGCGCGATCGCACGCGGTTTCGGGCTGCGCGGCATCCGCGTCGAGCATCCCGACGCCATCGGCCCGGCGCTGCGCGAGGCCATGGCCGCCGAGGAGACCGTGCTGGTGGAGGTGATGACCGGCATCGATCACCGCGCCCCCGAACCCTGGACGCCGGAGAACTGAGCATGAAGGTTGCGATCATCGGCGCGGGCCTGATGGGCCATGCGCTCGCCCTGGTCTTCGCCATCGGCGGTCATCGCGTGCGGCTGACCGACAACAGCCCCGCCGCGCTCGCCCGTGCGCCCTCGCTGATGGAGAAGGCCCGTGCCACGCTGGACGCGGCGGGCGAGGCGAACGGCCTGACGGAAGCGGGACTGCGCGAGCGCGTCACGCTGCATGATTCCCTCTCCGGGACGGTGGCAGATGCCGAGCTGGTGATCGAGGCGATCATCGAGAAGCCGGAGGCGAAGCGCGAGCTTTTCGCCGCGCTAGACCCTTTGATGCCGCCGGATGCCATCCTGGCCAGCAACACCTCCTATCTCGATGCCTTCCCGCTGATGCCGCCCGGCCGCCTCAAGCGCGCCATCCTCATGCACTGGTACACGCCGCCCTATCTGGTGGACCTGGTGGATCTCGTCGGCAGCCCGGAATGCCCGCCGGCGCTGGTCGAGGAAATCGCCGCCATGCTGCGCGCCATGGGCAAGGTGCCACTGGTGATGCGCCGCTTCCTGCCGGGCTACCTCGCCAACCGCATCCAGTCGGCGCTATCCGGCGAGTGCTACCGCCTGATGGACGAAGGCTATGCCACGCCGCAGGAGATCGACGCCGCCATCATCCACGGTCTCGGGCTGCGGCTGCTGCTGCTCGGGCAGATGGCGAAGGCCGACTTTACCGGCCTGCCGCTTTCCGCCCAGGCGCTGGCCAACGGCATGTACCAGCCGCCGCCACCGCGCCGCCACAGCGAGACGCTGGACCGCGCGCTGGCGGAGGGCCGCACGGGTGTCATGGCGGGGCGTGGGCTCTATGACTGGGGTGGGCAGGACCCGGAGGCGCTGCTCGCCGAGCGCGACCGCCGGCTGCTGGCGCTGAAGCGCGCCATGAAGGAGATCGGCCCGATGGCGGGCCTGGAGGACAGGAAGGCATGATCCGCTACGAACTCACCGGCAAGACGGCGCTCGTCACCGGCGGCGCCTCGGGCATCGGGCTGGCCACGGTGCGCGGGCTGGCCGAGGCCGGCTGCCGCGTCGCCATCAACCACCTGCCGGACGACCCGCGCGCCGAGGGTGTCATCGCCGAGCTGCGCGCCGCAGGGCGCGACGTGCTCTCCGCGCCCGGCAATGTGGGCGATGCCAAGGACGGGCCTCGCATGGTGGAAAAGGCTATCGCCGATCTCGGCGGGCGGCTCGACTACCTTGTGAACAATGCCGGCACGCCCGGCACCAGCAGCCTGATCCCGCCCAGCGAACTGGACCGTATCACCGAGGAACTGTGGCAGACCGTGCTGCAGGTGAATCTGCTCGGCGTCTTCCGCTGTGCCAAGGCGGCGGCGCCGGCGCTGAAGACGGCGCATGGGGCGGTGGTGAACGTCGCCTCCATCGCCGGGCTCGACAGCCCCGGCAGCTCGATGGCCTATGGCGCCACCAAGGCGGGCGTGATCAGCCTGACCAAGAACCTCGCCCGCTCCCTGGCGCCCGAGGCGCGGGTGAACGCCATCGCCCCCGGCGCGGTGGACAGCCCCTGGATGGTGGAGTGGACGGAAGAGCGCCGCGCCGCCTCGGCCAACAAGGCGCTGCTGAAGCGCCGCAACCAGCCGGAGGATCTGGCGGAGGTCATCATTTTCCTGCTCGCCGGAGCGCGGATGGTGACGGGGCAGACCGTGGTGGTCGACGGCGGGCTGACGCTGGAGGCACGCTGATACCGGCCCGGAGAAGTCTGATATGAGCGGAGAGCGGCGGCCTGTATCCTCCAGCAGCTGGACTGGCCTGCCGCCGGACCCGCCGCCTTCGCCCTACAATACCTTCAAGGCTTCCTATCGCCCGCCGCGCCCTCCGGGCAGGGCCGCGACGGGGCTGGCCGCCATGTTGCTCTTCATCGGTCTCGTCCTGCTTTATATCGGATGGTGTGCCATCCTGGCCTATCATTCGCCGATCAGGCCCTCGCCGGAGACAGGGCATGTCCTGGCGCTGAGCAGTGGGCGAGGAGCGCGCGCGATCTACGTGACCCGGTGGGAAGGCTGGATCGGCTACGGCCTGCTGCTGCTCGCCTGTGTCGTGCCTCCGGCCTATTTCGGCTGGCAGACCCTGCGCGGGCGGAAAGGCTGAAGCCTTCCGGCGCCGCAGGGCCGATCGGGGATCGCTCTCAGCCGAGCGCGGCGACGCCCTCGATCTCCAGCAAGAATTCCGGCAGGGGGAGAGCCTTCACCACCGCCGTCGTGCGCGCGGGATAGGGGCCGGGGCCGTACCACGCGGCATAGAGGCGGTTCATCTCTGCCACGTCCTGCTCGCGGGTCAGCAGCACATTGACCTTCACCAGGCGGCGGCGGTCGGCGCCCGCCTGCGTGAGCACCTTGTCCAGCGTCGTCAGCACGATCTGCATCTGCGCCGCGAAGCCCTCGGGCACCGTGTTGTCCGCGTTCAGCGGTCCGATGCCGGAGATGTAGAGCAGGTCCCCCGTGCGCACCGCATAGGACAGCGGCGGCGTGCGAAGCCCGGCAGGCGGCGGGATATGCGTCAGTTCGCGCATGGCGATGCTCCTTTTCACGGACAGTGACCATCCTGCATGGCCTGCCGGAGGAAGGCGAGGTGGCTTGCGGAGCGCGTGCACGGGCGGCAGGCTGTTGGCCCGGCCGCGGCCACCGCAATCACTGACGGACCTTCGCCATGCCCCAGGTTGATACCGCCCGCTTTCTTCAGGACCTGCACGACCTGCGCAAGATCGGTGCCTTCAAGACCGGCGTGCATCGCCCGACCTATTCGCCCCAGGATATGGAATCGCGCCGCTGGCTGATGCAGCGGATGGAGGAGATCGGGCTGGAAGCCTCGATTGACGGAATCGGCAATGTCTTCGGGCGACACAGGGGGCCGGGGCCGCATCTGCTGGTGGGCAGCCATATCGAGAGCCAGAACGAGGCCGGCTGGCTGGATGGCGCGCTCGGCGTCGTCGCCGGGCTGGCCCTCGCACGCGCCGGGCTGCCGGTGGATGTCTGCGCCTTCGCTGATGAGGAGGGCCATTTCGAGGGCGGCTTCCTCGGCAGCAAGTCGATCATCGGCGAATTGTCGGAGGAGGATATCGACCGCAGCCGCAGCCGCAACGACGGCACGCCGCTGCGGGAGGCGCTGAAGGCCGCCGGCCTCGCCGGACTGCCGCGCATGCAGATCGACCCCGCCCGCTACAAGGGCTTCTTTGAGATGCATATCGAGCAAGGCACGCAGCTGGAGAGGGGCGGGCTGCGCGTCGGCGTTGTCACTGGCATCGTCGCCATCTGGCAGTGGCGGCTGATCGTGACGGGGCAGCAGGATCATGCCGGGGGCACCACCATGGCCGAGCGCAAGGATGCCGGGCTGACGGCGGTGCGGCTGCTCGCTGCCATCGACCGCGAGTTCCCGCGCATCTGCGGCGAGCGCAGCACCTGGACGACGGGGCGCATCCTGCTGGAGCCGGGTGCGCCGAGCATCATCCCGGGCAAGGCGGATGTGCTGTTCCAGTTCCGCGACGTCTCGATGGAGAAGCTGCAGGAGATGGAGGCCACGCTGCGCATGCTGGTGCGCGAGAGCAACCGGCGCGAGCGCTGCCATACGGAGCTCATCAGCATCAGCAAGGCGACGCCCGCGCTATGCGACCCGGTGATGATGCGCGCGCTCGGCGGCGCGGCCGAGGCGCTGGCGCCCGGCGCCTGGCAGGAGATGCCGAGCGGCGCCGGACATGACGCGCAGTATCTGGCGAAGAAGATGCCGGCCGCGATGCTCTTCACCCCCTCGATCGGCGGCATCAGCCATCACTGGGCGGAGGACACCAAGGAGGAGGATCTCGCCCTCGGCGTGCAGGTGCTAGCGGAAGGCGCGGCGCGCTACCTCGCTGGCGCGAAGTGAGGTGGCAGGGGAGAGGGCTCGGCCTTCTCCCTTATGGTTCCGGTTCCGGCGGTGCCACCTGGCCCGCCATGCCGCCAGCCAGCACCTCGGCCATGCAGTGGTAGCCGAGATCGTTCATGTGTAGGCCGTCCTGCGAAAGCGCCGGCACCGGCCGCGGCGGGGCGGCCCAGAAGCGCATGATGGCGTAGCGCCGCATCATTGGCACACGCAGCTCGGCGGCAATTCGCTCGACGGTTTGCACAATGCTCAGGTAGAGGCCCCCATTCGGTGTAGTGGGGAGGTATTGCGGGTTGATCAGCAGCAGGTCGCGCCCCCGCTCCCGCACGAAACGGACACCCTCCCGCAGGACGGCCGCGAAGATCTGCCCGGGGATGCCGCGCAGCGCGTCATTGGTGCCAAGCTGCCAGAGCACCACATCCGGCGCCCAGTCTTCCACGGCACGCTTCATCCGCGCCAGGGTGGTGGAGGCGACCTCGCCGCCGATGCCGTCATTGCGCACGGTGATCCCGGCGCCCTTCAGCAGCCGCTTCAGCGCCCGTTCCAGCCGTGGCGGATAGGCGCGGCTGGGTGCCGAGGCGCCGGTGCCCATGGTGGAGGAGGAACCGATGGCCAGGATACGCACGGGCCGGCCCTCGCGCAGAAGCCGGGCCATGCGGGGCAGGCCGTGCCGCAGGTCGCGCAACTCCTCCGGCACGGAGCATGCGGCCGGAACATCGTCCATGGCGGGGGCGGGCGTCGGCTGCGCCGCCACGTCGCCCGCGAGTAGCGCGCCCGCCAGGAGAAACAGGCAGCCGAGCCGCATCACAAGGGCGGAGTGGTCGCCGAAAGCTTCACGGGGGCGCTGCGCTGCTTCTCGGTCAGGCAGAGCAGGGCCGCTACCATGACCTGGATGCCGATCCCCACCGCCACATAGGTGATGTCGAACAGCACGCCGTCGCAGCCCATCTGCTTCAGCGCCACGCCATGGATGCTGACGACCAGGCCGGTGCAGAACACGGGCAGGGAATGCCGCCCCAGCATGGCCAGTGGGTGGTGCGGCGAAAGCCCGCCCGCCCAGCGCTGCAGCGGCGAATGGGCCACCACATAGGCCAGCGCCAGCACATGCAGCAGGCGCGGCACGGAGAGGAACTGCTTCTCCGGCAGGATCAGGAAATCCGGCAGCGGCAACCAGCCGGAGGGTGGCAGGCCGGTGCCGCGCATCGCCACGAGAGCCACCGCCAGCCAGAGCAGCGCCAGCCACCACAGGCCGCGATGATAAGGCATGGCCTGCCCGGTGCGGCTGCGCCGCGCACCCAGTGCGAAGCCGAGGACGAAGAGGAACTGCCAGCAGAGCGGATTGAAGAACCAGCCGCCCGGCAGCGGGTAGGTCTGGAAGTTGGTGCCGGTCAGTCCTGCCGCCGTGTAGAGCGCGGCGGAGACCGCCACCGTCGCGGAAAGGCTGCGCGAGGCCAGCGCCAGGAGCAGCGGCAGGCTGCCGACCAGCACGATGTAGAGTGGCAGGATGTTCAGGAAGCCGGGCTGATAGCGCAGGGTAACGGCGGAGACGAGCGCCTCGGCCGTGTCTCCCATCAGCGGCTCCAGGGCGATGACCGAGAAGAGGCCGAGATCGCCGCTGCGGATGACACCCAGGGAGAAAACCGCCGCACCGACTACCACCAGCGCCAGATGCGTGGTGTAGAGCGTGACGGCGCGGCTCAGGAGCTTCATCGAGACGGCCAGCTTCTCTCCCGCCATGTACTTGCCGAGATAGGCCGAGGCCGCGGCATAGCCGGCGAAGAGGACGAACAGCTCCGCCGCGTCGGAAAAGCCGAAATTCCGATGGGTGAGGTTCTCCAGCACATTGCCGGAGACGTGATTGATGAAGATGGTGATAAGGGCCAAGCCGCGCCATGCATCCACGGCGTAATCGCGCCCGGTCGCTCTGCTGACGGCACTCGCCGACGATATGGCCGCCGTGACCGCCATCCCTGCCTCCTGCTCTTATCCTGTGTGTGGGCCTGCTGCCAGATCGTACGGGCACTGCAGCGAGAACGAGGGGGGAAGGTCGTCCCGTTGTTCCCCTGCGATCAACCGGAAGTGCTTGCCTTGTCCCTGCCTTTCCCGTGGGCGTCATCGGGGCGAGGAGTTTCCTCCTGGCGTTAAGTCTACCCCGAAATACAGGCCATGTCGCCCATTACCCGGGATGATGCCCTGGACCGGCCGACGCCCTGATCGGCCACTCTGCCGGGTACCCGCCGTGGGAGGTGCCTCCACGCATCGTGACAGGGGAGTGCATCGGCCGGCGCGCTGTCTTGGCCTGCCCGGCGGGCCGCTCCATCATGGCGGCCAGTGTTTCACCATCCACAGCCGGAGGCCGTCCCCATGATCATCGAGCTTCACTCATCCGGAAGGCGGGCGCCCGGTTTGTCGAGCCCCTCGGGCGACCGGCGGGTGCGGGCAGCATGAGCGTCGCTGCCGAGGGAGCACCGCCCAGCCTGGAGGTCGCGGGCGCCGTTGCCACCATCCGCCTGAACCGCCCCCGGCAACACAACCGGATCGAGCCGGAAGATCTGCTCTGTCTACTGCAACTGCTGGACCGGGTCGAAGCGGAGACCGCATTGCGCGTGCTGGTGCTGACCGGCACGGGCCGTTCCTTCAGCGCGGGCTACAATATCGGCAAACTGGGCGAGGACACCCGGCCGGAGATTCCGGAATTCGGCACCGTGGCGGACCGGCTGGAATGCTGCCGGTTGCCGACGATCTGCGCCCTGAATGGCAGCATCTATGGCGGCGCCGTGGATTTCGCCATGGCTGCCGACTTCCGCATCGGGGCGGCCGGTATGTCGCTGACCATGCCGGCCGCACGGCTGGGGCTGCACTATTATCCGAGCGGCCTGCAGCGTGCCGTCTCCCGCCTTGGGCTGGGAGCGGCCAAGCGCCTGTTCCTCCTGGCCGAGCCGGTCGGCACCGAGGAGCTGCTGCGCCTCGGCTTCCTGGATGAAGCGGTGCCGGCGGAGCAACTGGAGGCGCGCGTCGCCGATTGCGCCGCGCTGCTGGCCGGGCGGGCGCCGCTGGCCCTCCAGGGAATGAAGGCGGCGCTGAACGACTTCGCGCGGGGCGAGGCGGACATCGCGGCGATCAACGAGCGCCATCTCCGGTCGCAGGGCTCCGCGGAGCTGGCCGAAGGCCGCGCCGCCTGGCTTGAGAAGCGCGCTCCGCGGTTCAGCGGGCGATAGGCCCGGCCACGGCAAGGGGGATCGCCTGCCGGGCGGGGCGATCACCGGTTGCGTTCGTTGTCCAGCCGCGCCATCTCGGCATTCACCGCTCCGGCCGCCGCAGCGGCGCGCGGGAGGCGGGGCATGTCGGCCAGCAGGCGCAGGGTTCCCGCCCCGCCGCGGCTGAAGGCCGGGCCTTGCAGCGCCGCCTCGGCCGCGGCGGGGCTGCCGGTCTCCAGCGCCTCGCTCGCCCGGCGGAGAGCAGTCATCACCAGTTCGGGCGGGGCGTCGGCATGGATGCCGAGATAGTCCCGCACCTCGGCGCGCGCCTGCCGCATCTGGAGCGGCACCAGCCCCGAGACATTGCTGCTCCAGTAGGGGTCATTGGTCAGCTGATCGGCCAGGAACTCAACCTGCACCACGGCCAGCGCGGCGCGGCCCGGCTGACCCCGCCATTTCGACAGGTCGCCAAAGTGGTAGGGGGCGTTCAGGGCCGCGCCCCGCACGGGGCTGCCAATGCCGCCGAAATAGGAGGCGGCAGGATCGTAGCTCACGCAGGCGGCCAGCAGGGCAGGGAAGCCAAGGGCGGAGAGCAGGGTGCGGCGGTTCATCCAAGGCACATGGGACCGCCCGCGCCACGCTGAAGGCGCGCCGGCTTCACGCTCCCGCGCGCGATCCGCCCTTGCCCCCGCCGCGCCGCGCTGCCACACACGCGCCGTCCGAACCTTCTTGCGCCGCGCTTGCCGGGCGCCACGGCCAGCGGAACCATGACCGAAGACCTGCCCAACCCCGCCTTGCTGCCTTCCGGCCTCGCCGATCTCCTGCCGCCCGAGGCGGCGCGGGAGACGGCCATGGTCGAGGCGATGCTCGCGGTCTTCGCCAGCCACGGCTACGAGCGGGTCAAGCCGCCGTTGCTGGAATTCGAGGATTCCCTGCTGGCCGGCTCCGGCGCCGCCGTGGCCGACCAGACCTTCCGCCTGATGGACCCGGACAGCCATCGCATGATGGGGCTGCGCGCCGACATCACGCCGCAGGTGGCGCGCATCGCCGCGACGCGCCTGGCGGGTGTCTCCCGGCCGCTGCGACTTTCCTATTCCGGGCAGGTGCTGCGGATCCATGGCAGCCAGCTCGCGCCGGAGCGACAGGTACCGCAGGCCGGCATCGAGCTGATCGGCGTGGATTGCGCCGAGGCGGATGCCGAGGTGGCGCTGCTCGCCATCACGGCGCTGGCCGAGGTGGGCGTCACCGCGCCGAGCCTGGACATCACCCTGCCCACCATGGCCCCGGCGCTGCTGGATGCCGCCGGCGTACAGGGCGAGCTGCGCCGCAAGCTGGCGCGCGCACTGGACCGCAAGGACGCCGCCGCGGTGCGTGAGCTTTCGGCCCTTGCCGGGCCGCCGGCCATCGGCCTGCCGGCGCTGCTCACCGCCGCCGGGCCGGCCGATCGCGCGCTGGCCGCCCTCCAGGAGGCGGATCTGCCGCCCGCCGCCCGCGCCATCGCCGATAATGCCGCGGCCATCATCGCCGTGATCCGCGCCCGCGCCCCGGAACTGCACATCACGCTGGACCCGGTGGAGTTCCGGGGGCTGCAATACCATGTGGGAGTGGCCTTCACGCTCTACGGCGTTGGCACCACGGGGGAGCTGGCGCGGGGCGGCCGCTACCGCTCGGGCGAGGAGCCGGCGACCGGCATGACACTTTATCTGGATGCGGTGCGCCGCGCCGCGCCGGTGCCGCCCGAGGCGCCGCGCGTCTTCATTCCGCTCGACGCTGATCCGGCGGCGGCGGCGGGCCTCAGGGCCCAGGGTTTCGTCACGGTGGCGGCCTTGACCCCCGCCGACACGCCGCAGCGGCTGCGCTGCGGCCACATCCTGCGCGGGAACAGCGCCGCGCCGATCGAGGAGAGTGTGTAGCCATGGCCAATGTCGCCGTGATCGGCGCCCAGTGGGGCGACGAGGGCAAGGGCAAGGTGGTGGACTGGCTGGCCAGCCGGGCCGACATCGTCGTGCGCTTCCAGGGCGGCCACAATGCCGGCCATACGCTGGTGGTGGGCAACCAGACCTATAAGCTGTCGCTGCTGCCCTCCGGCGTGGTGCGCGGCAAGCTCGGCGTCATCGGCAATGGCGTGGTGCTCGACCCGGACGCGCTGCTCGGCGAGATCTCCCGCGTGCGCGGGCAGGGGCTGGAGGTCGGGCCGCACAATCTGCGCATTGCCGAGAACGTGCCGCTGATCCTGCCGCTGCACCCCGCCATCGACAAGGCGCGCGAGGAAGCGCGCGGCGAGCGCAAGATCGGCACCACCGGGCGCGGCATCGGCCCCGCCTATGAGGACAAGGTGGCGCGCCGCGCCATCCGCCTCTGCGACCTCGCCGAGCCGGAGACGCTTTCCGCCAAGCTCGACGAACTGCTGCTGCACCACAATACCCTGCTCAAGGGCCTTGGCGCCGAGACCTTCGAGAAGCAGGACCTGCTGGACCGCCTGCTGGCCCTGGCGCCCAAGCTGCTGCCCTATGCCGAGGCAGTCTGGGAGCGGCTCGACGAGGCGCGCCACAAGAACAGCCGTGTGCTGTTCGAGGGCGCGCAGGCAGTGATGCTGGACGTGGACCACGGCACCTATCCCTTCGTCACCTCCTCCAACACGGTGGCGGGGAACGCGGCGGCGGGCTCCGGCATCGGGCCGCACGGTGTCGGCACGGTGCTCGGCATCGCCAAGGCCTATACCACCCGCGTGGGCTCCGGGCCTTTCCCGACCGAGCTGCATGACGAGATCGGCAAGCGGCTCGGCGAGCGCGGGCGCGAGTTCGGCACCGTCACCGGCCGGCCGCGCCGCTGCGGCTGGTTCGACGCCTGCCTGGTGCGCCAGGCGGTGAAGGTGGGCGGCATCCAGGGTCTGGCGCTGACCAAGCTCGACGTGCTCGACGGGCTTTCGGAGCTGAAGATCTGCACGGGGTACCGGATCGATGGCGAGGTGGTGAAGCGCCTGCCGGCCGCGGCCGCCGCGCAGGCCAAGGCCGAGCCGATCTACGAGACGCTGGAGGGCTGGAGCCAGTCCACCATGGGCGCCCGCTCCTGGGCCGACCTGCCGGCCACGGCCATCAAGTACGTGAAGCGCATCGAGGAGCTGGTGGAGGCGCCGGTGACGCTGCTCTCCACCAGCCCGGAGCGTGACGACACCATCCTGGTGAGCGACCCCTTCGCGGGGTGAGGGAAGGCTGACAGAAAGAAGATGGGCGCGCGGGGGAATTCCTTCCCCCGCGCTTTTTTATTGGGCCGAGGTCCAGGTGGTTGTCCTGGCTGGAATAGGAGCGGACCTCAGCGCTCAACACGAGATGGCTCTGGTAGTTTCTCCACCGTGCCCTTCTTCCAGGCCGAGCCCCAGGAGGACGTGCCCTCCGGCACCGGGCGGGTGTTGATCGTCCTCGCGCCGATCGGGATCAGCCGCATGCTGGTGCCGTCCAGCAAGTCCAGGCCAGACCGGAATGGTCGAAATTGTCGTTGCTGAAGTCGTCGATGCCGGTGCCGATGGCGTCCCCACCGACAAAGATGAGGCACAAAAAAGGGCGCGGCCAAAGCCGCGCCCCGTTCAACCTGTTACGTCAGCCGTTCAATCGACGGCCAGACGGCGTTCCATGATCTGCGCCTTCATGCTCTTCTGCAGCTTCTCAAAGGCGCGGACCTCGATCTGCCGCACCCGCTCGCGGCTGATGTTGTACTGCTGCGAGAGCTCCTCAAGCGTGGTCGGCTCCTCCTTCAGGCGGCGCTCGATCAGGATGTGGCGCTCGCGCTCGTTCAGCGTCTTCAGCGCCTCGCCCAGAAGCTCGCGGCGGTTGGAGAGATCCTGCCGCTCGGCAAGTTCCTCCTCCTGGCTCTCGCCCTCATCCACCAGCCAGTCCTGCCACTCGCCTTCGCTGTCGGCACGCACCGGCGCGTTCAGCGAGTTGTCGGGCGAGGCGAGGCGACGGTTCATCGACACCACGTCCTGCTCGGGCACCTGGAGCACGCGGGCGATCTTCTCGACCTGCTCAGGCTGCAGGTCGCCTTCCTCCAGCGCGGCCATCTGGCCCTTCAGCCGGCGCAGGTTGAAGAACAGCTTCTTCTGCGCGGCGGTGGTGCCCATCTTCACCAGCGACCAGGAATGCAGGATGTACTCTTGGATCGCGGCGCGGATCCACCACATGGCATAGGTGGCCAGGCGGAAGCCACGGTCGGGATCGAAGCGACGGACGGCCTGCATCATGCCGACATTGCCCTCGCTGATCAGCTCACCGACCGGAAGACCATAGCCACGGTAGCCCATGGCGATCTTCGCCA
The DNA here is from genome assembly GCA_035565935.1 of Roseomonas sp. GTDB lineage: Bacteria > Pseudomonadota > Alphaproteobacteria > Acetobacterales > Acetobacteraceae > Pseudoroseomonas. The sequence continues at coordinate 20,899 of DATMRU010000067.1, read as the reverse complement.
CGAGGCGCAGATGCGAGGTGACAAGCTTATGCGCGGCCTGCTGGTCGCCATGCTCCTTCCAGTCCTTCGCCAGGCGGTACTCTTCCTCCGGCGAAAGCATGGGGAACTTGCGAATCTCCTGCAGGTAGCGGGAGAGGTTGCCCTCGGGGGCAATCGGAATCATCGACGAAGTGGAAGCCATGTCTGCATCTGCCTCCTGCACCAGCCGGGCGCTCCTGTGACAGCGAGCCCCGGAGGGTATGGTCCGGTCGTCCCCGCTGAGCCCTGGCGCACCGCTTTGCCCCTCGTCACGGAAGGGGCGGTTCGGGCGGCCGCGCCTTGGTGGTGGCACCCGGCGTTGGCGACGGGATGAACGCTACCCCCGTTTCGATGGTTTCGCAAGAAAATCCCGACTGTAATAGTCGGGTTACGCCGGGTTACCATCCAGTAATGTGAGCAGGGCTTGCATATCCGCGGGGAGGGGGCTGGAGAAGCGCAACATCTCACCCGTTACAGGATGTTGAAAACCAAGGGTTTCCGCGTGAAGTGCCTGGCGGGGGAAGGCCAGCAGGGCATCCCGCACTGCGGCTGGCAGGCCGCGGGCGGCGGCTGGTACCCGGCGCAGGTAGACCGGATCCCCCACCAGCGCATGGCCCAACTGTGACAGATGGACACGAATCTGATGCGTCCGCCCGGTGGCCAAGCGGCAGCGCAACAGGGCGCAATGGGTGCCCCAGGCGCGCTCCGTGATGTAGCGGGTCAGCGCTGCCTTGCCGCCGCGGCTGACCACTGCCATGCGCTTGCGGTCGGTCGGATGGCGGCCGATCGGCGCATCAATCTCGCCGGCGAGGGGCGTCGGCACGCCCCAGACGAGCCCTAAATAGGCGCGCTCCAGGTCGCGGCTGGCGAAGGCGGCGCTGAGCGCCTGATGCGCCACCTCCGTCTTGGCGACGACCATGACGCCGGAGGTATCCTTGTCCAGCCGGTGCACGATGCCGGGGCGGCGCTCGCCGCCGATCCCGGTCAGTTCCTCGCCGGCATGGGCCAGCAGGGCGTTCACCAGCGTGCCGTCCTGATTGCCGGGCGCCGGGTGGACCACCAGCCCCGCCGGCTTGTCCAGCACGATCAGGTGCCGGTCCTCGAACAGGATGTCGAGCGGCATGGCCTGGGGTTGCGGCGCCGCCTCCACCGCCGGTGGCGGGGCCACGCGGTAGTGCGCACCTGCGCGCACCGTCTCGGAGGGGTCGGTTGCCGGCGCGCCGTCGCGGGTGACATGCCCGGCCTCGATCAGCGCCTTGACGCGGGATCGCGAGAGCGTGCCTATCGCCGCCGCCAGGAACCGGTCGAGCCGGTCGCCCGCCTGGGCGGCGTCCGCGGTGATCTCGAACGGGCCGTCCGGCATGGGGTCGGGTCCGGGTTGGCTTGTCAAAGAGGGGATGTGGGTGCGCGCGCTCAAGATTCTGGTCGTGGTGATGGGGGTGATGATCGTCGTGGGCACGGTGGCGCTGGTGGTGGCACTGGTCCAGCGCACGCACACGGCGGTCGGCGGCCTGACCGGGTCGGCTGGCACCAGGCCAGTTAGCTCCGGCTCGGTTAGCACGGATCTGGCCCTGCGGCAGCCGCCTGGCACACGCATCGGCCAGATTGCCACGGTCGATGGACGGCTGGCCATCTGGGTGGAGCGGCCGGATGGCGGGCGCATCCTGCTGGTCGATCCGCAGGGCGGCAAACTGGCCGGGGAGATCCGGCTCGGGGAGTAAGGAACTCCGGTGGGCGCCACCCGGTCGGAGAGCGGGGAAGGCGGCGGATGCGGGAGAGAGGCGTGAGCGTTGCATTTGCGGAAATATGCAAACTTCCTCTTGCCCGCTGGCCGCCTGCCGGATACAAGCCGCCCCACGCCTCCAGTCCCCTTCGTCTAGAGGCCTAGGACACCGCCCTCTCACGGCGGCAACAGGGGTTCGAATCCCCTAGGGGACGCCAAGCGTGCACTGTAGTGCATTGATTTGGCAGGAAATTGTGAAGGCGGCATCGACCATCCCCCACAATATCCCCCACACTCCGCTTGCGTTAGCCTGATCTTGGCTGCGACAGCAGAGACGGTGGCGGCACTGAAAAAGGGGACCCGAAGGTCCCTTTCGCATTCCATCCCCCGGCTCTGCCGCTGCTTACCCTCAGTTCCGATCCCGCTCCGCGCCGGCCCGATGGACAGCGCCTCAGTCCGCGTCCGCTGCCAACGCCGGATGGCAGCCACGCCGCGGCGCTGGTTCTCTTCCGTGGCTTCCAGCATCAGCACCCGAGCCAGCTTCCGGCTCAGACCAGCATCGCGCGGCAGGTCAGTGATACGTCCGCTTCGCAGCGTCCGCCTGATGCCCAAGCACGGCAGCCCAGCGCAAGGCCTGCTCGAGCGCGCCGTCGCCGGGATAGGCGTCCGGCAAGCCCACGATGCCGAGCGCCTGCGCCTGCTGCCACGCCTGCGCATAGGCACTGGGCCGCTTCTCCGGCGGCAGCGCGAGCAGCGCTTGGGACTGCTCGCCGACCCACTGCACGTGCTGGAGGGTGCGCTGCTGTTGATGCTGGTCCATCGCCTCGAAGGCGGCCTTGAAGCGCAGCGCCTGGTCTAGGTCCACCGCTGCCAGATCCAGCATATCGCCGAGGGTGCTGAACCCGCTCATGGCGCCGCTCCCAGGTTCCAGGCCGAGGATGGGTTGCGCTGGATGTAGCCGACCGCGGAGTTGGCAGAAGTCGCCGAGGGCTGCTTGTAGAGGTAGGCCGTCAGCAGGTTGCCCGTGAGATTGTTGATGTTCGCGCCGGTCTGCTGGTAGGCAGCGGCCTGCTGGTTGCCCGAACTGACGGCGATGTTCGCCAGCGCATTGCCCTGCGCCGTGTAGGCGCTGCCGATGGCGTTCGCCGCCGACTGCCCGGCCGCCGCGGTGCTGTTCGTCGCGGTCTGCCCAACGCCGGCAAGAGTTGCCAGGCGGTTGTAGTAGTTCCCGTATTCGTCGCTGGCGACGTTCTGGCCATAGTCGCCGATGGCTTTCAGCGCCGAGCCCGACAACAGGGCGCCACGCGCCGCCGCACTGTTCTCGATCGCCTGCTGCCCCTGCTGCAGACGAAACTGATAGCCGGGGGAGAACTGGAAGGCGTTCTGCGCCTGCGTCATCGCCTCCACCCCGTTCGAGCCGGAGAGGTTGGCGATATTCATCAGGGCGTTCTGGCCCGTCTGCCGCCAAGGCGCCAAGTCTTCGCGGGTCTGGTCGTACTGCCGGGCCTGCTCCGCGATCGTGGCCTGCGTGGCCGCGGACTGCGCGTCAGCCGCCGTATTGGCCGCCGATTTCGAAGCGCTGGCCGCTTTGCTGCCGGCGTAGGCGGTGGCGCCCGCTCCGATGGCGGCCGCGGCGACTGCGGAAAAGCCCATCTCAGAACTCCCTCACCAAATCGGAGCGCGCCTTTCGCGCAGCTTCTTCCTGCTCAGGAGCTTGAAGATCGCCGTTGCCGGCTGTTGCGAGAGACATCGACACGTCCTCATCCGCACCAGCCGCACCGCCCCATGGCGGGGGCTTTCAGTGTGTCCGCAGCATACAATTTCGCGCAGTTTGGGTCACGCAGAAACGCCGATATTCGTCAACCACTTCCGTGGTTTATGCATCTCTTTCTACTCAAAAATCGCGTCAGGCGATGATGCCGCGCATGCTTGGTGACCAAGCATCGTTCGGATTCACCACACCGGCTGACCGTTCAGGAGCAGTCGGAGCAGATCGCTAAGATGAAAACCCAATCAGAGGGACGCCTCACGACCCTTCGCTGACCTTCCTGAGGTCTGCTATCAGGACACAGCCCCGGCGCGCGCGACCACGATCCAGACCGAAGCCAGGAGTTGAACTCGGGAAGGGTCGCCCTGGGCAGCCAAGGCCTTCCGCAAGCGAGGCTCGGCCGTCTCTCGCAAAGGGGGGTTTTCGCGCACCAGCTTCCCAAGCGGTCCTACCTTCAGAAGAACCTCAGTCATCGCGTCGAGATCGCCGCTCGACACCTTCTCATCATGAGATTGGACGCTGACTTTATCGAACCCCGCCGCCTTAAGGGTACGCTGGATGCGTTCGGGGTCGGCGAAGCTGAAAGGGGTTTCATCCACATTCGACTGGACCCCTGCCGCGTACAGTGGAAAGTGATCCAACTCGTTGTCTTTGAGGGAACGCCAGCAGCAGAACGCCAGCGTCCCCGATGGCTTCAGAATTCTGCGGAAGTTGGTGAAGGCCGCAACCGGGTCGTTGAAGCTCATCACGCCAAACCGCGAGAACACCGCATCTGCGCCCGCTGTCGGTAAATCCAAGGACTGGGCGTCGGCCTGGATCAAGCTGACTTGGCGGAGCAGGTTGGTCCTCTGTCTGGCGATCTCCAGCAGTAACGGAGCCACGTCTACCCCGATTACCTGCCCTTCAGGTCCGACCCGCTCTGCGAGTTGGAGAAGCGTCTGCCCGGCGCCGCATCCGACGTCGAGGACGATGGTGCCTGAACCAACGTCCATGGCTTCGATGACCTTCAACCCCAGAGGCGAAAGCTGAAGATCAATAAGCTCGTACACCTCGGCCCATGCCTTGGCATGGAGTAGCCCTGGAGACGAGTTCTTCGCTGCCACTTGGCTTGCCATCAGAGGTCTATAGCATGCGCAAAGGGCCAGGTCTGCTTCCCACTCACTCCGGCCCTTCCTGATTGGGTTTTCGCCCTAGCGGATCGGCGCCAATCCGCACTGGCCTTTGCGACGGCAAAGGCGGGCAATAGTCGCTTGCGCTGCCCCAACCCAGAGGGCGGCTTCCCTCATGCGAGTAGCCTCATGAGTGTTCAAGCTGAAGGCCGCCGTTTCTTCTTGCCCGCAAAGATAGATTGCAGCTCGCGCCACATCCATTGGCGCATCTTCCGATGGCTCTAGCAGCTCCGCATGGGATCGGACACAATGCATGTATGCGATGGTAGGATCGGTTTTGGCTTGAGCAGCCGCGGCTGGCACTAACATCACCAATGCCGCGGGGATCAGAATGCGCATCATGCCTTCTCCCTCAGAACCTTTTGCTCCGCCTTCAGCTCGCGAATGATCGCACGCAACTCGTTCATCTCACCGCTGAAGCCATCATGCTTCGTCACCGCCGCCCACATCCGCGCCAAGCCCTCCGCAGTACGAGGGCCGGTGGTCCTGACTCCATGCATACGGCACCGCCCGTTCGGCATCGCGGGCGCGGGAGCGCCAGCGCAGGTTAGGTGCCCTTGCTATGGGCTCATAGCATCGCCTGGATTCACCGTGCCTGCCCGTAGCGCGCGCTCCACTCGTCCACCGAGGCGCAGACTGGAGGGCCGATCAGCACCGGCCCGCGATGTCCGGTGTGCTCCTACCAAGTCCGCAGAGCCGTGATTGCAGCGGCCCGATAAGCACCGTTACGTGCTGTCGGTCTGCTTGTCTGCCTCGGCGAGCAGCGCCCGCAGCTTAGCCAGCAGCCGCCGGGCTTCTCCCCGAAGCTGAGCCGCTGCTCGTGCCTCAACACTGCGCTTCCCGTGCTTGAAAGTCGCCAGCCGCCGGCGCTCCAAGCCTTCTGAGGTCCGGGGGCCAGTGCTCTTGCCGCCGTGCATTCTGCAGCGCCCGTTGGCCATCGCGGGCGCGCAACAGGGCTCACCGGAGCGGGTTCGCGCACCGCAGCGCGGCGCCGATGCGGCGGTGGCGATGGAGCGAGGTGGTTTCGGTGGTTGGGGTTGGTGGTTCATGTCCGCTCTGACCCTCCGCGTGGCGGCCTGTCGGGTGGTGCGATGGCCCCCTGCACAACAGCCTGCCCGCCGTCCTGAACCTCGACATGCTGCACCAGGATGGTCTGCCGGTTGCCGTGCCGCAGGCGATCCAGCGCCAGGGCGGCACGCGCCGTCGCCTCCATCATCCGCGCCGCGGCGGTCGACAGGCGCCCGGCCTCGATGCTGGCCACCTGCTCGGCCTTCCGCTCCGCTTCGGCAGCGGCTGCAGAGGGCTGATGGAGGATGAAGCGGCGGGCGAGGAAGGCGTCGGCGCGGCCGAGCAGGCGCATCGCCATGGCGTGCGCCGCCGCCATCTGGTGCGCCAGCATCTGTTCGGCAGGAGAGGCAGCGCCGCTCCGCTCGGCTGCATCGATGGCGAGCGGCAGGGCGTTCGCGGTGCGCGCCAAGTCGAGGCGCTCCAGGCTGGCCTCTGCGTCCAGGAGATCTGGCTGTGTGCGGCTGGCCCGGGCCACTTTGCGCTTCGGCCAGGGATCGTCGGAGTTCTCGACCTGCGCCACCTCGCCGCCGCTGCCGGATGCGAGCGCCGGGGCAGTGGTGAAGACCTGGGCGGCCACCGCCTCCAGGGCCTTCGCCCGGGCGATCGTCTCCGCGCGCCAGAGCGGATCGCCACCGTCGGCTGCGGCGACGCGGAGGGCTTCCGCCTGCGCTAGCAGAACCTCCGCATCAGCCGCCGAGAGGCTCAGGTCGTTCGCGCCATCAGGCGAGATCCCGGGATCAGCCATACACGCGCTGCTCCCGTGGTTCGTGTCCTGCGTTTCGACAGCACTATGGGCGCCTGAGGCGGGCCGCATCGCCGGTTGCTCTGCTGCCGCATCTCCAGCCTCGCGAGATGGCGATCCAGCGGAGACGTTCATGGCTGAACCAGCTCCGGGGTGGCGTTGCAGAGCTCGACGAGCACCACGATATCGCTGCGGCGGAAGCCCGCCATGGCCTCAGCGCGCCACGCCGCCGCCGCGCCCTCTGGCAGCCCTTCCGGCACCATCAGGACATGCACGGAGGGTGGAGGCTGAATGGCCGCCTCCAGCCTCCCGACGCGGGGTGCAAGCCGTCCTCCGGTCATGACCGGGTGCCTCCTTGCTGTGATGCCTCGAGCGCCGCGATGCGCGCCTCGAGGTCGGTGGTCTCGATTGCCCGGCGCTGCGTCTCCAGCACCGCCGCCACCGCGCTGGCCTCGTCCGGCGTCAGCTCGCCGGCCGCCATCGCCTGCGCCACGCTGGCGAGACCGTTCACCACATCGGCCGGCGCGGCGATGCCGGGCAGGTCGAAGGTGACGGGCCGGCCCTTCCGCTCGGGCCAGAGGCGGCGCAGCAGGATCTCCGCGGCGCGCATGTCGCCACCTTTGGCGCTCAGCACCACCGCCGCCATGACCTCCTTGGCGGCCTCCTGGCCGATGGCATCGAGCGCCAGGAGCGCCTTATGGCGGGCGCCCTTTGGCCGGCCGTTCGGGTTGCCGGACTGTCCGGGTTCGAAGGGCCGTCCCCGCTGCTTGGGCTTTGTACTTTCAGCGTCGGCGGTCACGACTGGGCTCCTGCAGGTTCATCAGGTGTGGAAGGGAGTCCGGTAGCGGCAGGTACCGTCGGCTGGCCTGCAGCAGGCCGGCCACCATGGCGCGCTGCTGCCGGTCCAGCCGATCCCATTCGGGGCTGCCGAGCGGCGGCAACTCCGGCTCGGTGCGGATCGCCTCGCGCTCGGCGTCGTCTGCTTCCCGGTCCGCGACCAGGATGGCCAGATCGCTCCGCCGAGCCCGAGCCTCGGCCAGCAGGTCAGGCGGGAGGGGACGCGAGGGACGCAACCGAAGGGTGCCATCCGGCGCGTGGCGGAGGGTCGCCCCGGCGGCCTCCAGCCGGGCCAGGAGACCGCCGCTCACAGCGTGATCTCCCCGTCATCGCCGGGCGGCGGTGGCGTATCCAAATTCGATATTAGGGGGTGCTCCGAAAAAGTCAGAAAAGCCGAATATTCCCCCGGCCCAGCAGCCCGCGCCGAATTTCCGCCTTTCTCGCCTTTTTCGGAGGGGGACCTAACATCGAATTTGCGCTCAGTGGTCGCCTCCCCATGGAGCGCGGCGGCGAGCAGCGGACTGACCAGGTACTCGCCGCGTGGCCGCCCACGCTTGCCCGTCATCGGCGCCTCGATCAGCCATCCGGCCTCCAGCAGATAGCGGCAGGCCGCCTTCACCGGCTCGCTCTCCCGCAGGCCCGGCAGCCGCGCTTCGTCGCGGATGGCGGAGACGTTCACCCGCTCCGGCCGGGTGTCGGCGATCCACTCGGCCAGCGTGCGGGCATGCATCTCCTCCCGCGGGATCGCCGCATCGCCCAGCACCCGGCGCGCCATTGGCAGGAAATACTCGCGCATCAGCGTGACGGCGGCGGCCATGGCCTCGGCGCTGATGCTGACCGGCTGGTTGGTGTCCCGCCCGCCCCACCAGAGATACTCCAGCACCAGGGCGAGCCGCAGGGCATGGCCGCGCGCCTTGCCGAGAGTGGTCTTCAGCAGCCCGTGCGCGCTGCGCTCGGCCCGTTGCATCTCCTGCGCGAAGGCAATCAGCCGCGGGGCGGCGTCATCGTCCAGCGGCGTCATCAGAGGCACCGCCCGGCTGGCCTCGTCCCTCCCCATTTGCAGGTCTGCCAGCCGGGTCAGCGCGTCAGCGGCGGGACGGATCTCGGCAGCGCGGCCAGGCCGCCCGAACACGCCGGAGGCCTCCGGCCAGACCCAGAGGAAGCGGCCTGCCAGCCCGTCATCGGCGCCGTCGAACACCTCGCCCAGACGGTCGGGCTGGATGGTGCCGAAGGTCGCCACCGCCAAGTGGTCCAGGATGATCGGCTCGGGATGCTTCTGCCGGTCCACCCGGTGGCGGCCCCCGTTCCAGGCTTCCAGCCAGAAGGGCCGGTCGGTGCCGCCATTGGCATAGCGCCCGAGGTTCAGCAGCCAGCCGGAGAGCTCGTCCCGGACGTGGAGGACGCCCTTGGGCTGGTGGTGCAGCACGCCGGCGAGCGCTTCCTGGGTCGCATCGGAGACGCTGGCGCGCGGGCGGGAGGGCTTCGGCGGCATGGTGGCGGCGTCGGGCTTGTCGGGCATCGGCTGGTCGCCGGCCTTGATCGCCCGGGCGACGTCCTTCTCCCACTGCTTGAGAGCGGCCTTCGCCACCGAGGCGCGGGTCTCCCAGCGCTCCATCTCGGCCGGATAGTCGCGGGCCATGTGCATCTCGACGCGGCCGAGCACATCACGCATCACGGGCGCCGCGCCCGGGCTCTTGCCGGAGGAAGGATTGCCGACACTGCCGCCCCAGAGGATTGGCGGCTCCGCCCAACCCGGCCAGGCCTGCGCCCAGCGCGCATTGCCGATCAGCGCCGAGGCGGCGACCAGCAGCGGCAGGGTGACATAGTCCGGCGGCGCGTTGGCACCCTCGGCCGCAGTGGCGCACCAGTGGCCCCAGAACGGCCCCAGCGTTTGCAGCGGGAAGGCCGGTGCGAGAATGGTGCTGCGGGTCAGGATAGCCAGCGAGGGCGGACGCAGCGGGGGCGTGCTGTCATCTGGCGGCGCCTCGGCGGTGGTGTAGGTGGTGAAGCCGTCAGCCATTCCTGGCCTCCCCCGCGTTGGCGCGTTGCCGGCGCAGGATGTCGTTGAAGTCGGCGTCGGGCATGTCGGGCAGGGCCACGCGCACGCGGCGTCCCTCGCTTTCCCAGCGCCGTGCGGCGGTCCAGGCGGCGCGCCGACCGGGTGGGTCGGCGTCACCGGCGATGAGCAGCGCGCGGGCGGTGGCGGGCAGCTCCAGCCGCTCCAGGTTGCCGGCCGCGATGCAGGCCCAGGCGGGCGCGTGCAGCAGGACGGAGGCGGCGAGTGCCGTCTCGATGCCCTCCGCCAGCAGCAGCGGGCCGGCGGCAGGCGCCGCATGCAGCAGGATCACACCACCGGCGATCGGGCCGAAACTGGCCTTCGCCGGCTCCAGATCGGCCTTGCCGCTGCCGTCCGGCCGCAGATAGGTCCGATGCACCGCTACTGCCTCGCCGTCGGTGGCGCGGCGCACCAGGGCGAGCAGGGCGGGGAACAGCCCGTCCACCTCCGGATGCCGGGCGCGCGGATGGAAGCGGAGCTGCGGCCCGACCTCGGGTTCCGGGAAGGCGGTCCAGGCCTGCCGCACGCCGCGGGCGCGCAAATAGGTCTCGGCCGGCGTGCCCTCCAGGCGGATCGCTTCACTCCACATCGCCACCGCCAGGGCGGTTTTCCGGGCCGGGGAGAGGCCTTCGCGCTCTGGAGGAAGCTGTGGCGCCGGTGGCGTCCAGTCGTCGCCTGCGGCCGCACGGACGGCACCTGTCAGCGCCTCGCGGTCCTGACAGGAGGCGCATGACCAGAGGGCGCGGCCTTCCCGCTCTCGCAGCGAGAAGGTCCCCGGGTAGCCGCAGGCGGGGCAGGCACCCCGCCAGGAGCCGGCGCCGGCGCGCCGCAGGTTCAGCCGAGCGGCGAGATCAACGGTGCGCATCGGCCACCTCGAAGATGGAGGGCGGAAACCGGTCGCCGCCGACCGCGCGGATCATTTCCGGCGAGAGGCGCTGATAGGCGTCAAGCGCCCGCAGGATTTCATCGTGGATACCGTGACGCGTGCCGATCTCAGCCAGCAGTTCCGCCAGGGTCCGGGGCCCGAGGCGCCACGCGTGCTCGGCACCGCGCCGCAGCCGCAGGTCGGTGATGGCGGCGCTCATTGCCGGGCCTCCAGGGCAGCCTTCGCCGCCACCGCCGCGGCGAGGGTGGGATAGATCACGGGGAGGCGGAGGCCCGGGAGCGCCAGGGCGGCGCGGGGCTGGCCCTCAGCGTCGCGGCAAGCCTCCAGGATCAGCAGCCGGATCGGCGCCTGAATGCTGACGCGCGGTGGGACGGACGGGCGGCGGCGCTTCATGACTGCCCCCGCGTCGCGGCCAGGCCCAGCAGCCAGCGATAGGCCATGGCGGCATCGCGCTCGGTGGCGAAGGCCAGCAGCGCCGTCCCGCGCGCCGCCAGCGCCTCGGCCAGCATGGCGCGGCCCTTGGAGTCAGGCTGCGTCACGCCTGCGTCGTAGGTCAGCAGGCAGGCGAGGGTGCCCCGATCAGCGAGCACATTAGGCGAGGCCGCTTCGTGGGTCGCCGCCACCGCGACGATGGCGGGCGGCCCGAAGGAGAACGGCGAGAGGTGCAGCCGCACCGCCGCGTCGCGTAGGGCGGCGGCCAGGTCGGGTGACGCACTTTGCCCGTTGAGGGCAGGGGAGATGATCATTTCACGCCTTTTCAGGCGCGGGAAGCTCTGGCGGGGTCTGCGGGAAGGCGGTACAATCCGGTGTCGCCGTTGATCATACCTGTAGAGTTCCCGCAGCCCTCCGCCGCCTCACCGCGCGGAGGGTTTGCTGTTTCCGGGGCTCGTCGGCGCCAGCAGCGGCGCCGCGAAGGTCAGCACAGGGGCGGTCGTCATGCGGCGACGCCCAGCAGCGCGCGCAAGCTCGCCGCATCGACCAGGGTCCGGGCGCCCACCTTCACCAGCCGCAGGCGCCCGTCGGCGGCCAGGCGGTAGAGGGTGGCGCGAGAGAGGCCGGAGACGGCCGCCGCGTCGTTTACGGTGTAGGTGATCGGCTCGCGCCGGGACGCCACGGCCGCCATTCCGGCGAAGGCGGGCGCTGCGCTCCCGTAGCGGGAAGGTTCTTCCATCTGGATCGTCCTGTTTCACGCGACGCCATGAGGCGCCAACGGACAGAGGATCGGATGATGCCGCTCCGAAGAAATTAGAGATTAAGCGAAAAGAACCCGGCTCCGTTCGACAAGGCTGCCTCGGCCGAGGGCGCCTGATCCGGGCCTTTGGTCAAAAGGCGGTAGAGCTTCGCGTCCACTCGATCACCTCCCTTGGAGGCTTCCGTACGCCATCGCTGGACAGCGTCATGCAGTTCTGCGCCTCTGCCGGCGCGACTTTCGAACTGGTTCTTGGCGCAAGGCCATCTGCGAATTCGCCTCGCAACCCAACGCGCTGCTTCATCCAGCGCGCCGCCGTTTTCCCGGAGCCGAAGTTCAAGCGCAGCACCGACAATCCCACGCTGCTGTAGGATCCCGTGCGGAGGGCTGTGGTTACCCCTTCGGCGAGCTTTCTGGAGCAGGTATGGTTTTTGGCCGCTGTCGAGGTCCAGAAGGGCTCTGTGCAACTCGAGCAGCGGAAGAAGGTGGTCGTGGGGCACAGCATCACGCACTGCGTCGATTGCAGCTGTGAGGGCAGCGTGGGCCGCCGCACGCTGTTGGTCTGCATCCCCTTGGCCAGCCTTGAATCGCTCCGCGGCCGATGCCAAGCGGTGGCCAATTTCAGCAGGAGTACGAGGGGTAGGGTGGTCCGGCTCCATAGCGCCTCCGCAACGCACTCCGCGAGGAAGAGCGGCGGAGCGGCCCAGCGCGGAGAGCCGGGCACGAGGCGGCCATACGCTGCCCTGCCGGGCAGGATCATAGACAGCGGCGGCCCGCTGAGGAAACTCCCGGGCTGACACCCAGCGGCGCTCAGCGTCACAGCGTGGAGCAATGGCCTGCTTGCCGTGCGGTGTGCCCCGCTGGCTCTGCTGCCCGATCATCAGCCCACTCCCGCCAGCCGGAGGAAGTCGTGCATGAGATCCCAGGCCCAATCGGCGGCCGGGCAGTTCTCCGGATTCTCGCCGCCGTCCGGGGTGCGGGCCTCGGCCTCAGCCGCCTGAGCCTTCGCCAGCATGCCTTCGACTGTCTGCGGCCTGGCGGCGCTGATGGCTTCCCGGGTCCGCTCATAGGCGTGCCACAGCGGGTCGTCTTCCGGCTCTAGGTTGCCGCCGTCGGCATTGTAGGCGGCCATGTTCGCGATGTGCTCGGCGCAGAGCCGGATCAGCTCGGCATCGGGGCTGGCCGCGATGCTGGGACGCGGCCGCGCCTCGGGGAGGGGAAGGCCGGCAGCGGTCGACATCATGCCGGAGGTGGCGGCGATGGGCAGAAGGGCGGTCATGGTGGCTCGCCTTGAAATGTTGCGGTTCATGGCGTGTCGGCCTCCGGCTCAGCGCCACCGGCGGCTTTCCAGAGAGCGTCCATCTCGGCCTCGGCATCGGCGCGCAGGCGCTCCAGCTGATGGGCGAGGAACGTGCCCACCGCCTCGATTTCGCCGGTGTGCTCGTTCCCCAGCTGCTCCAGCGTCAGGTGCAGCAAGGTCACCGCGTGCCCGATGTCGCTCAGGGCACCCGAGACGGCCTCATAGTGCTCGCGGAACTCGTCCGAGATCGGCGGCATCAGAGCAGCCCTCCCGCCAAGATCAGGCCGAAGCCGAAGCTGCCCATGGCGATGGCAGCGATGTAGCCGGCCACGAGGCTGGAGAGGGGAATCTGCGGCAAGCGGAAGACCGGGAGGGGCGGCAGGTCGCCACTGGCCAGGTAGGCCAGGGCACGCTGGAGACCATTCGGGTGGTAGAGCACTCCCCTCGGAGGGGAGTAGTTGTCGGTGGCCGGATCGTGAACTCCCGGGCCGGCGGCGCCGGGGGCCTGATCCGGCCGCGTGGGAGTGATGATCGACCTTCTGGACGCGCCAAGCGGTGGCGCGGTATGCGCACGAGTAGCCATGATCCGGGCTCCATCAAAGCCAGGGTTGCGGTCAGGCTGAGTGGGGGGGTGCCAGCCCTCCTCTCAGCCGCTAGCGATGCCTCTCTTGCTTGCAAAGTGGCATCTGCACTATGGTATGGCATCTCGCCGAAGAGGCGTCAACAATCATAGTGCAGGTGCCACAAGATAATGCTTCTTGGTGAGCAAATTCGGGCCGCTCGGGCCATTCTGAAGTGGCGAGCCGCGGACCTCGCCGAGAAAGCCGGCGTAAATCTCTCAACTGTTCAGCGCGCGGAGAAGGCCGATGGGCCTGCTCCGCTTATGCCGGCCAACGAGAAGGCCATCCGCTCCGCGCTCGAAGCCGCCGGCGTCGAGTTCATCCCGGAAAACGGCGGCGGGGCAGGAGTTAGGTTGAAGCTGGAGGGCAGCGCAGTATGAGCGGCTCTGGCGAAGGAGCAGATGCTGCCGCGATCATGCGGAGCATGCGGCAACGCATGCCCTGGATGGCTGCCCAAAAAGCTCTGGCTGCAGAAGGCCTTCCGCGTGGGAAAGGGTGGGATCTAACGGTTGCAAAGCTATCTGCATCGGAGGCGCTGACCTCAGAGCAACTGATCGCCCTCCGGAAAATCCTAGTAGAACATGAGATTTGTGGAGAGAAGCTGGTCAGTTTTCATAGAGTGGATGAATCTCGGAGAGCAGCTTTAAGCGAAGCTCTCCGCTCCACCGATGTTGAGGAGAATGCTTTTACACGGCTGTACCCAGCAGTCCTCTCTGAGGAGGCGATTGAACACAACTTCCCGCATCCGTTGACGCTAACGGCCATCGTCGAGTGTGGAACAGGCATAGCTGTTGTTTTTTCGGCAACCCGAGGGCTGACCTTCCGTGAGGAAGTCGACAGAGAGGGGCTACCACCAGCTGCCAGAGATGCTCTGGCTGGCTATGATGAGCTGCTTGGCATCAAACAAGAAAAGCGCCAGACCTTCGATGTTGTTTACGTTCCAGATGGTGAAGATCTAATCGATGTCCGGGTGGATTATCCGGACGGCATGCTAAGGGGGGCGGCTCAGGCCGCGCAGTTGCAAGTCTGTCGTGCCTTCAATCACTTGGTGGGGTTCGAGGCGCTAGGTTTGCCGGTCAACTTGTTTCCTTTGATCGACGCAATGTACCGCGCGCCCGCTGAGGGTACGGTTGTGGAAATTGCATTTGGTACCACTACGGCCAGTACCAAATTTGAGAGAATGCGGCGCCAACACCTTTGCCTTCGGGAGGAGGTTTACCATCGTGCTGGAAGCAGTGCACTTGCCAGCCCAATTGAGCCGTTCAGGTTGAGCATCCAGTGGTCTGTGCATCTCGCTGATGACGTTTTCACTCGGCCGGAGCTAAGCTTTCAGAGCACGCAGAGGATGCGCGACAGCGAGAACCCTGAGCTTTTCGGCGTCGTTGTGCGTGACACTTCGGGTTACCAAGATTTTGACTATGTTAAGGCCAGGCTTCAGCACTTTCTGACTGCCCTAGGTGAGGCTCAAGCAGTACCCTCTACAGATGCCGCCGATTGAGGATCTCAAGGAGGAAGTTACCCGTTGTTGGGCAGGCCGTCCCGAGGCGGAGCTTTGCCTGAAGATTATCGATTGCATGGCTTTGTTGCCCGCTCAGCAGCGGGAGATGTTCACGTTCGGGAATTTCTGCCGGATGGTCGGGAAGGTGAAGCCAGACCTTGAACTTCTGACCGCTGTCACCATCCTCGTCGGGTCGAAAATCCAAGCTCTCGACGCTCGTGCTCTTTTCGTCGATGAGCAGCAAAAGGAGCACGAGATTGACTTGGACGAGCTGAGCGAAGCAAAACGGTCAGGCGCTTTGGTGCATCCAGTGACAGGAACTCTTGTCACGGAGTACGAAGCAGCCGTTATCCCATTTTTCGTGCCCTCACCTAAATTTCGCAAGTTGGCTGATGTCGGAAGTAGGTGAAAAGCACTACTCCCTGAAGGAGCTTAATCTTCTCTTTCCAGATCCTGCAGGTCAGATCCGCTTGCAGTGGGCCTTCGCTCCTAATCATGCCGCGCGGGTTCTCCTTGTGGAGCAGGCAATCGATCATATTGCGCAAACGTTGACCCGAACTCGTCATCTTCGCCAGCATAAAAGCGAAGATCTTCTTACCGTAGATTTTGTGGATAGGCTCGTGGATATGGGCTTTTCTGCATCTCACGACAATGACGTCGGAGGACATTGCGACATCGTTATAGATGGTCGGGAAGGTTTCCTCTGGCTTGGCGAGGCCAAGATCCACAGTAGTTACAAATGGCTCTATAAGGGTTTTCAGCAGCTTACTACGCGTTATTCGTCCGGACTGCCCGGTCAGGACGTGGGCGGATTGCTCATCTATCTTTACAACCGCAATGCTCTTGAGATGATGAAGGCTTGGCGGGAGCATTTGGCCACTGAACGCAGTGACATAAAGATCGAGCAGTGTGAAGCCAATCCGCTGGTTTTCCGGAGCAGTCATACTCACGAGGTGTCTGGCCTTCCTTACACAGTGCGCCATGTACCGGTGCCGCTGTATTTTGCGCCAGATGATAAGATTAGAAGCAAGACGGTGGCGGAGAAATCTGTGCCTCCGGGGACTTCTTCCTCTTCTATAGATTGAACGTAAAGTTCAGCGTATCCGCTTTGCCGTTTTACTAATTTTGGCTCACGTCCTGATCCGTCTGGGAAGTATCCGCTGGCTTGCAGCGCACTGTGCCTCATCAACCAAATCATCATTCTGGCCTCGCACTTTGGGTGCGGACACCATGCCGCCGAGGGAGATGAGCCATGACCCGTGACGAAGGCCTCGAGGACCCGAACGAATTCCCAAACCCGTAGCAGGAGCTGCACGCTGCCCAGGCTGGTGACGAGACCATGGCAGCCGGTCCATTCTCTGCCCAGGCCGAAGCTCACGCCGCCTGAAGGTTCAGCGCGCGCTGCATCTCGGCCTAGGTGCAGGGAAACCACATGCGCGACGACGACAAGCTTCCCGGCTGGCCCCGTGGGCTCACTGAGCCGCTCGCCGCCGCCTACGTTGGCCTGAGCGTCACCACCTTCCGCGCCGCGGTCCAGGCGGCGCGGGTGGAGCCCGTATGGCTTACCCGCGGCCGCAAAGTCTGGCTCCGGGAAGACCTGGACCGCTGGTTGGATGCCAAGGCCGGCCGCGTGGCAGCCGCGCCGGAGGTCAATCCTTGGCACCTCCCGTGAGGTTCCTGCGCGTCGGGCCGCCGCGGGTGTCCGCCCGGAGGAGGGCAGGCTTCTCGTCCCGCCCGACAGGCGAGCCGACCCGAGGCTGACGGCATGGCCCACACCCTTAGCCGTGAGAAGGCGCAGCGCCGGCTCCTGGCCGAGCCGCTCACCGCCTGGCGGGACTGGCTGGTCTGCGCGCGCTGCCTCGCCGGGCATCTTGCCAGCCCGCAGCCGATGGATGGGCTGCTGGCTATGCCCCGCCCTCCGGAGACGCTCGGGCGTCTGCTGAACCGGATGCGCTGCCACTAGTGCGGCGCGCCGCCGGATGGGATGGCGCTCAGGCAGGGCGCGGAGAGCCAGGCCTGGGTGGCCGTAAAGCTACCGGCGCATCTGGAAGAGCCGCGCGACGAACAGTCCGACCTGCCAGGCACGGTGCGCGTGGAGTGGTGGTGGACACCGACCGTTACGGCCGCACCGTGGGCCGGGTCTGGGTCGGTGGCACCGACGTCAACGCGGAGATGGTGCGGCGGGGCGCCGCCTGGGTCCATCGGCGCTATTCCCGCGATCCGGCGCTGCTGGTGCTGGAGCAGGAGGCGCAACAGGCGCGCCGCGGGCTCTGGGCGTTGCCGGAGGCCGAGCGGGTCCCGCCTTGGGACTGGCGTCGACAGAAGCGGCACAGCTGATCGACGCAGAATCGGCGGCCCTCTTCATCGTCCGTTTACCGCCGCCGGCTATGGTTCCCTCACTGCGGCGGCGGGGAACACCGACCCGCCCTAAGCCGAGACTGTCCCCTCATTGTTCGGCCATCCCGGCCTCAGCCGCCGGGTCGTAGAAGGGGCTGCAGAACCAAGCCGCCCGGCTGAGGGAGATCCCTGGCTGGGCGGCTTTTTCGCGTTTTAGGCGCCGGTCGCTGCCGTCCTCTGGACTATGCCACCACCGTATCATCCGCCGGCACGTAAAACGCCACGCCTTCATAGTGGTACTGGGGCAGCGTCTGAGCCACCGTCTGCATCTCAGAGGGACTGACGGTGAAGAAATGCGCGTTGGTCTCGACGTTGTAGAACCGATACACCGCCGTCATGTCGGCGCCTGCGGAGTGTGATGCAGAGAACCCTTCGCCCTCCAACCGATAGGTGGGCAACGTCTGCATGATCCAGTCGCGTTCGGAATCGCTGGCCGTGTAGAAATGGCAGCCGGTCGCTTCGTTGAAGAACCGCCAGACCGGAACGGCACCAGCGGCGTCGTGCTCCATCGACTGGAACCCGTCGCCTTCATATTGCATGTACGGCAGGTTCGCGCGCACCGCGGCAGCCTCACCCGCGCTGTCAGTGTAGAAGTGTGTCCCGGTCTGGGTGTTATAGAAGCGCGCGACGGGGATCGTGTTCTGCTGGTCGTCGTTCATGAATTGAAGCAGGACGCTCGTCGTCCCGTCCTCCCCGTGGATGACGTTCTGAATCTGCGGGTCAGGGCCAGAGAACCCCGTCACGCCCTGGCGTGGGACGAGGCTCCACACGACAGGGTTGCCCTCAGCGACAACGTGGTCCTCGACGGCGGACACGGTGAGATCGCGAGCCCCGGTGTCCCCGGCGTCCCAATGCACCATGAGCGGATGCGCGGGATCATAGCCGAACCAGCGCACCGCATCAGCCATGCTCGGGTCAGTCGGGCGCAGCTCGAACGTCATCGGCTGCGATGTGTCCGTGCGCTCGAAGTGCCACGTGAGGCCCGTTCCCTCGCCGACATACACGAACATGGAGCCTGGATCGCCGCCAGATAGCGAGACGGCGACGTTCGGGACGTCGTCCTCCTGGATGGCGATCTGGAACGAGTCCTGCTGCTCACCGAAGGACGTAAATCCTCCGGCTGTGGTCCCGGCCCCCGGGACTAGGTCGAAATTGACATACCAGAGGGGAACTCCGGCCGCGGTGTTGTCCTCGGTCGTGGGGAGTTGGATGACCTGCGTGGTGTTGTCGCCGGCGTCCCAATGAACGTGAATGGGGTTGTGAATGTTGATCCCGGTGAACTCGCCGGACTGGTCCAGATTGATCTGCCGATACTGGATGTCGAAGTCCTGCGCCTGCGAAAGATCATCCCGGGTGATGTAGATCTGGGCGAGATCACCCTCCGAAACCGTCAGGACGCCATATTGGGCAGGATTCGGCGAGGTTAGGGTGATCATTGGGGTGTCCTCCGGGGTTTACGCGAAGGCTACGCTGCCGGGGGCTGGGCGATAATCCGGGATGATTTCACGTTGGGGGTAGCAGGAGGCTCGGGCGGCGCGTGAGGTTAGGGACTACAGGAGGTGCCGCTCGAGGCGGCGCTCCTTGCAGTGGGAGCACGCCTGGTAGCGGAACCAGCCAAGCGGATCGCTGTTGTCTCGCGCCTGGAGCTGCCCTTCCTGGAGCGTGCTCCACTGGTGGGCGCATCGTCGGAACAGCCGGTGGAAGATACGCGGCAGCACGAGCGGTCTCCGGGGGCATGGGGCGTCACTTCGCCGCAGCAGGCTTACGCGGCGTGGGCAGCGGCAGAACGCGTCCCGCAGGGATGTTCCGGACGCCCAGGATCTCCACACCGATGACGCGGCCCTGAGTGTCGAAGCCCGGCGTCACGCCCGGAGCGACTCCCTCGCTGCCGTCATACTCGGCGTCTTCCGGCTTGAAGTAGATCCCGATGGCGTCCGCCTCGGGGTCATAGGTGGCCACGGCCTTCATGGCTTTGCTCCTCGGCCGAAGTGAGCGCTCAGGACAAGCACATCGTCACTGTCGGGGTGGTGAGCAACCCGCAGGATACGCCCGCCGCGAGCCGCGACACGCCTTAAGCCTGCGCACGGACCGCGGCCTTCCACCCTGGCGGCTCCGCGCAGGTTCTATTTCGTCTCCCCCAGCACCCGGACAACCGCGGCCAGCATCTCGTCGGTGCTGCAGGGCTGGCGCAGGATCCAGGCGGCCCCTTTAGCCCGGGCCCGGATCGTCGCTTCCGGCAGCGAGCTCAGGACAGCAACGGGAATGCTGGCCAGTTCCGGATCATCGGCCATGGCTTTCATCATCGCTGGTCCGTCCATGACGGGCATCATCATGTCGGTGAGGACGAGGTCTGGATGCGGTGCTTCGGCGAGTTGCTCAAGCCCTTGCTGGCCATTCACCGCAGTCACGACCCTGTAGCCCGCATCCTCCAACTCCGCTTTCAGCGCGAGGGCAATCAGCGGTTCGTCCTCCACCACCAGGATCGTCGTCATCAGTCAGCCAGCCCTGAAGCCATCGCCTTGCGTTCCGGTCAGGTAGGATACCGGTGGGGAGGACCGCGGTTCCTCCGAAAGGGCCGCCTTTGGCGGACCGCTCGTCGTCGGGACACAAAAGCCCGGGCGCGAAGCCAGGGCTGAGTTTGGCCATGAGAAGCGCTGCGGGGAGGAGGGTACAGCGCAGCCAGGGAATGCTCAGGACGAGGATTGGATCGTGGCGCACCCTTGAGATCAGCTTCGCGCCCTGGGCGGCGTCTAGGTGAGGCCGATCAACCATCCACAGCATAGAGCGGCAAAAAGAGATGACACGAACGCGATGATCTGGAAGATGTTCATAGCTGTTCGCCCGACTACGCCAGATCACAACCATGAATTGCAGCATCTGGGGAAGTCTATTCAAACAAGCGTGCAAGGGGTGGGCTATTCGCTTCTTCAACGCAACGGTCGAGCTGGTGAGCCACCTGTTTCACGTCAGCGCGCTTCGGCAGCCGGCTAGCGGACAGACATAAGGAAGCCCGCCGCGGCAACTCCGGGCGGGCGCCATGCCATCTAGGCACAAAAAAAAGCCCCGGCCTGGGACCGGGGCTGAGACTATGGCTGGGAGAAACGTTAGTCAGGCATCATGCGCGGGAGGAAAACGGGCGGAAGCGCTGGGCGGTTGCGGCCCGGCCAAGAAAAAGCCCGGCTCTGAGGCCGGGTGAAGTCTAGGCTTAAGATTCCAGCTGCGAATTGTTCACAGCCGGGTCAGGCTACGGCGGGACTGTGCGGCAGGCAACTGGCAATCAGGACGTAGCCGTGTGGCTAGGACACAAAAAAAGCCCCGGCGTGCGGCCGGGGCAGGTGACGTTCGGGAACTATGTGGAAGGGGAGGTTATCGTTGCAGGTTCAACGCGTTCTCTCGCGCAACGGTTGCAAGTGCAGGCACAAAAAGCTCCGTTATGCTGGGCCTTCCGCGATGCTCACCTCTGAGGGCTCGAGTGGTGAAGGCGGCACTATCGGCGGGGAGGCTGGAAGCCGTGCCTCCATGTCGGCCAAGAGGGCGCGGACGTGATGGAGCTGGTTCGAGATATCCTCGGCCGCGGTGGCGATGCGCCCGAGGTAAGCAAGAAGCGCAGCAAACGCGACAACGGCGG
>DATMRU010000066.1:0-47572 GCA_035565935.1 Roseomonas sp. | reverse complement strand
GCTCGGCTGGGCCTTTGCGGCGGCCCCCTGGCAGCTCTACCTTGCCGCCCCCGTCAGCGGCGCGGGCTGGGCGATGACGAGCGGCGCCGCCCTGAACGCGATGGTCTCGCCCTGGTTCGCCCGCCGCCGCCCGGCCGCGCTGGGCATGGCCTTCAATGGCGCCAGCATGGGGGGCGTGATCTTTTCGCCGCTCTGGGTCGTCCTCATCGCCGGCCTGGGCTTCCAGGCGGCGGCCGCGCTGGTGGCCGCCGCCGTTGTCGGGGTGGTTTGGCTGCTGTCCGGCCACTAGCTTGGCCGCACCCCAGCCGCCATGGCCTGTCGCCGGGCGGCGACGCGGTTGCCGCCTCGCCGGCCGGGGCCGCGCCATACGCGGCGGACAGGTCTCCCCTCGCGAATCCCTGGCGCGACCGGCGCTTCCTGACGCTCACCGCCGCCGCAACGCTCGGGCTCGTCGCGCAGATCGGTCTCGTGGCGCACCTGTTCTCCCTGCTGGTACCGACCATGGGCGCCGGGGTTGCGGGCCTGACCATGGGCGGAGCGACGGCCTGCGCCATCGGTGGACGCTTTCTGCTCGGCGCCGTGATGCCACTGGGAGCCGACCGGCGAAGGATCCCTCCTTTTCGCCGCGGCGGCGGTCATCCAGTTGGCCTCAGCTGGCATGGTGCTGCTCGGGCGCAGCTCTGGGACCGACCCAAGCTGAGGCCAGCGTTCCACCCTCCCGAGCGGTAGCCCTGGTCGGGAGGTCCGCCGCTGGAATCATGATCCGTGGTGGGCTCCCAGCGATGATCCGGATACCCGGATACGGCGGGTCACGGACCCCTTACCTCCGCACAAGGTGCTCCGCCAGTCGCCGCGCGTGGGACGACAGCGCATCCAGCCGCCGCATGACCACCATGAGCTGGCGCTCGGCCCAGGGATCGTCCAGCCGCACCACGACGAGCGCCCTTCGTGTGTCCCAGCGTCGTGCGGCGGCTTCGGCGCGGGCCGCTCCTGATTGCCGCGCGCGAACACATCCCAGCCGAGTTGCGGTGGTGCTGCGAGCCAGGCGGCGGCCGCCTTCATCGCCGCGAGTTCTTCCAACTGTCCGAGCCGCCGGTCCACCTCCGCCGCAGCCTCCTCGGCGGCCTGTGGGCTGGCGGAGGCGAGCAGTTGTGCCCGGAGCCGTACGAGCTCACTCGCCATCACCAGCCAGTCGGCCCGGCGCTCCAGCCGGGCGACACCCCCCCTCCAACGCGGCCACCAGTTGGTCGGTCGTGGGCTCCGACGTCGTCAAACAGGTGCAACCGCATATGCGCGGCGCTGCGGTCGGCGGCTTCGCCGCCTTCCAGGATCTCGCCTATGGCGCGACGGGTCCTCTGGTTGGTGTGCTGGCCGATTCCGCGGGCTACCCGGCGGTCTTCTTGTTGGGCGGTCTTGCGGTAAGGACTGGCCTGTGGATGGCCTTCTCCGTCAGGGCCTTGTCCAGGGCCTGCGGGGTGGCGCCGGCCTCGCGGAGGGCGTGAGCCGCGGGGACGTCAGCGGCGGCTAGCGCCACCAGCAGCCGGTCCTGCGCCACATACTCGTCACCGGCCTTCTGCGCGGCCTGCTCGGCCGCATCCAGTACCCGGACCAGATCAGGCGTCGCCTGCGGCTGACCGGCGCCGGAGCCCTGCACCTTGGGCAGCTTGGAGACCTCGAGGTCGATCGCCAGCCTGGCGGCCTGGGGATCGCTCCCGGCCGCCCGGATCAGGCCCGCTGCCGCCCCTTCCTCATCGTCCAGGAGCGCCTTGAGCAAATGCTCCGGCGTGATCCGCTGATGGAACTCCCGGATGGCGATGGTCTGCGCCGCCTGCAGGAAGCCCTGGGCGCGCTCGGTGAACTTTTGAATGTCCACGTTCAGCCTCCCTCCACCTCATCAGCCCTGGCCGCGCTTGCGGGTGTCGACCTCCTCGAACTCGGCGTCGACCACGTTGTCGGTGCCGCCCGCGCCGTTCCCAGCTGAGCTGCCCTGGCCGGCGGACGTGTCCTGGCCCGCGGCGCCGCGATGGACGGCTTCCCCGAACCGCGACAGCGCCTGGGACAGGGTCTCGGTCTGACGCTCGATTCGGTCGGCGTCGTCACCGCTGAGCTCGTCCCGCAGCTGCCGGATCGCATCCTCCAGGCTCTGCCGCTCGGCAGCGCCGACCTTTCCCCCGTTCTCCTGCAGCTGCTTCTCGGCGGTGTAGACCAGCGCGTCGCCCTGGTTGCGCGCCTCAATGGCCGCCCGGCGCCGCTTGTCCTCACCGGCGTGCTGCTCGGCTTCGCGGACAAGACGTTCAATCTCCTGCTCGGACAGGCCGCCGCTGGCTTGGATCTTGATCTGCTGCTCCTTGCCCGTGGCCTTGTCCTTCGCCGAGACGGAGACGATGCCGTTCGCGTCGATGTCGAAGGTCACCTCGATCTGCGGCGTGCCACGCGGGGCGGGCGGGATGCCGACCAGGTTGAACTCGCCCAGCAGCTTGTTGTCGGCCGCCATCTCCCGTTCACCCTGGAACACTCGGACCGTAACCGCCGTCTGGTTGTCCTCGGCCGTCGAGAAGGTCTGCGACTTCTTCGTCGGGATTGTGGTGTTGCGGTCGATTAGGCGCGTGAACACGCCGCCCAGCGTCTCGATGCCGAGCGAGAGCGGGGTCACGTCGAGCAGCAGCACGTCCTTGACTTCGCCGGTCAGAACTGCCGCCTGCACGGCCGCGCCGACGGCAACCACCTCATCCGGGTTGACGTTGCGAGCCGGCTCCTTGCCGAAGAACTCCTTCACCGTCTCGACGACCTTGGGCATGCGGGTCATGCCGCCGACCAGGATCACCTCATCGATGTCCTTCGCCGAGACACCAGCATCCTTCAGCGCAGCCCGGCAGGGCTCGATCGTGCGCTGGATGAGGTCATCCACCAGGCTTTCCAACTTTGCCCGGGTCAGCTTCATCACGAGATGCTTCGGCCCGGAGGCGTCCGCGGTGATGAAGGGCAGGTTGATCTCGGTCTCCTTGGCCGAGGAGAGCTCGATCTTCGCCTTCTCGGCGGCCTCCTTCAGGCGCTGCAGCGCCAGCCGGTCCTTGCGGACGTCGATGCCCTGCTCGCGTTGGAACTCGGTCGCGATATGATCGACGATCCGGGCGTCGAAGTCTTCACCGCCCAGGAAGGTGTCGCCGTTCGTGGACTTCACCTCGAAGACGCCTTCGCCGAGCTCCAGGATGGAGATGTCGAAGGTGCCGCCGCCGAGGTCGTAGACGGCAATCCGGCCGCCGCCCTTCTTCTCCATGCCATAGGCGAGCGCCGCCGCGGTCGGCTCGTTGACGATACGCAGGACCTCGAGGCCGGCGATGCGGCCAGCATCCTTGGTGGCTTGGCGCTGCGCGTCGTTGAAGTAGGCGGGGACGGTGATGACCGCCTGGGTCACTTTCTCGCCGAGATAGGCCTCGGCGGTCTCCTTCATCTTGGTCAGCACATAGGCACTGATCTGGCTTGGGCTGTAGCGCTTGCCCTGCACCTCGATCCAGGCGTCGCCGTTGTCGCCGCGCACGATTTTATACGGCACCAGCCCCTTGTCTTTGGTGACGGTCGGATCGTCGAAGCGGCGCCCGATCAGGCGCTTGGCCGCGAAGATCGTGTTCTCGGGGTTGGTGACCGCCTGGCGTTTCGCGGCCATGCCAACGAGCACCTCACTGCCCTTGGTGAAAGCCACCATCGAGGGCGTGGTCCGCGCGCCCTCGGCGTTCTCGATGACTTTGGGGGTGCCACCCTCCATGACCGCTACGCAGGAGTTGGTGGTGCCCAGATCGATGCCGATGACCTTGGCTGCCATGTTACATCTCCGTCGCTCTGTTCCTTTCGTTGGTTCGATGTGTTGTCGCCGTCAGGCCTGGCCGGAAATCGACCGGGCCTGCGCGGCCGGCGACCCGGGGGCTTCCATCCAGCCGGCTCCGGACGGCAAGGTGATGTCACCCGGCATGGCCAGGGGCGAGAGTCGGCTCTGATGAGCCGGCCGGCGCGCCGAAAGGCGCGTTCCAGCCAGGTGCTCATAGATCGAGAGATACTCGCGGGCCATGCACTCGGCGGTGAAGCGCTGCTCGAAGGCCTGACGGACTGATTGCCGCTCGAGCCTCCCGACCATCTGGACCGCGTCGACCGCCTGGTCGATGGAGCTGACGATGAACCCCGAGACACCGTTCTCGATGACCTCCGGCACGGAGCCGCACCGGAAGGCGATGACCGGCGTGCCGCAGGACATCGCTTCGATCATCACCAGCCCGAACGGCTCGGGCCAGTCGATCGGGAACAGTAGGGCGAGCGCGTTGCCGAGGAACTCCGCCTTCTGATGCTCATTGATCTCGCCGATGAACTCGACGCGGGGGTTCCGCTCAATCATCGGCTTGATCACGTCGGACCAGTAATCGGCATCCGCCTTGTCGACCTTGGCCGCGATCTTGAGCGGGAGTCCTGTTCGTGCTGCGATCTCGATGGCCCGGTCGGGCCGCTTCTCTGGCGAGATCCGACCGAGGAAGGCGAGGTAGCCGCCCTCGCCGGTGGGACGGAATGGCAGGAGGTCATCCGGGAGGCCGTGCGGCACCGTCCCGACCCAGTTGACCGGCGGCATCGGCCAGCGCTGGGCATGGGAGATCGAGACCAGTGGGAACTCGGGGAACTCGGTGTAGAGGGGCTTCAGATCCGGAAGATCGAGGCGCCCGTGCAGCGTCGTCAACGTCCGCTCCGCCAAGCCACGGAACAGTGGAAAATGAAGCGCATCGGTATGGAAATGCAGGACGTCGAACTCGCCGGCTCGCTGGCGAACCTTCTCCAGCTGCACGACATGATAGGGTAGAGAGTCCTTCACCGTTGGATTGAGGCGCAGAGCCGTGTCGCAGCAAGGGACCAATTTCGCCTTGGTGATCGAATCACCGCTTGCGAAGAGCGTCACCTCATGGCCCTGGCGGACCAGCTCCTCGGTGAGATAGGAGACGACACGTTCGGTGCCGCCATAGAGCTTGGGTGGCACCCGCTCGTAGAGCGGTGCGATCTGAGCAATCCTCATCGACAACACCTCCTGCAAGAGCAAAGTGTCGGCAATGGAAGCGAACCGCGCGGCCCGTCATGTGGCACCGCGTCTTCCGTCCGGCCAAACAGTTAGTCCGTCGGCCACCAAAGAAAAGACCCAGACGCAGCTTGGTTGCGTCAAAGATGACAATCCGAGCCGCCGGCCGCGTCCTTCAGCGCGGGGCGGAAGGACCTGCTTCCACAGATCAGTGCAGCAACCCGCTTTGTCTCAACCCGTCAAAGAGGAACTGCATGGCCAGGGCGGCCAGCAGGATCCCCGATACCCGCGCGATGACATTGACACCGGTCCGCCCGAGCAGCCGGAAGAGACGCTCGGCCGCCAGCATCGCGCCGCAGGTCAGGGCCATGATGGCCAGCAGGGCGAGAAGGACGACCACCATCTGGCCTGCGTTGTCCGCCTGGCCGGTGAGCAGGACGATGGCTGTCATGCTCCCGGGCCCGGCAATCAGCGGAATGGCGAGCGGGAAAACGGCGATATCGGGCTGCCCGGCGGCCTCCGCTTCCTCGCCAGGAGTAATGGAGGATAACCCTGACGGCTTGGCGAAGAGGAGATCCCTCGCCAAGCCCAGCAGGAGGATACCGCCGGCAGCTCGGAACGCGGGCAAGCCGATCTGCAAGGCGCCCAGCAGGCGGTTTCCGCCGAGTGCAAAGGCTAGCAGGACCAGGAAGCCGATCACGCAGGCCCGCAGGGCCAACTGGCGACGCTGCTCCGGCGAGGCGTTGGCCGCCAGCACGAAGAACATCGAGGCGACCTCGAAGGGAGCCACCGTCACGAACAGCATGACGAGGGCCGAGATGGCTGTGTCGGTCAACATCAGGCAGCCAAGGGTTCAACCTTCCCGGTCAAGACGGCCAGCTCCTCGGCGCTCAGAGTTTCCTTGACCAGGAGCTCCTTCGCAGTCCGGTGCAGGATGTCGATCCGCTCCTGCAGGATGTCGGAGGCCCGGCTGAACGCCTTCTGAACGAGATCCTGGACCAGACGGTCAATGGTCTGGGCCGTCGCCTCGCTGTAGGCCCGCTGCGGCTGCTCGAAGGCAGGCGGGGGTGCGCCGAGGAAACTGCGCTGCTCGCGCTCGAAGGTGACCGGGCCGAGCTCCTCCGCCATGCCGAAGCGGGTCACCATGGCCCGGGCGATATCGGTGACCCGCTGCAGGTCGTCGGCTGCACCGGTCGAGACCCGGTTGAAGACCAGCACCTCCGCGGCCCGGCCGCCGAGGAGAACGGCCATCTTGTTCTCCAGCTCCTCCCGGCTCATCAGGAACCGGTCCTCGGTCGGCCGCTGGATCGTGTATCCCAGCGCGCCCACGCCCCGCGGAATGATCGAGACCTTGTGGACGGGGTCCGTGTCAGGCAGCGACAGCGCGACCAGGGCATGCCCCATCTCATGGTAGGCGACCGTCTCACGCTCCCGCGGGTTGAGCACGCGGGTTTTGCGGGCAAGACCGGCTACCACCCGTTCCACCGCCTCGTTGATATCGGACATGTCGACCTGATCCGCCCCACGCCGGGTGGCGAGCAACGCCGCCTCGTTCACGACATTGGCCAGATCCGCCCCGGTTAGCCCGGGCGTCAGCTCAGCCAGCCGGTCGGCGGTGACCTCGGGCGCCGCCTTGATGCGCTTGAGGTGGAGTTGGAGGATGGCAGCGCGAGCGGGCTTGTCCGGGCGGTCCACCAGGACCTGGCGGTCGAACCGGCCGGCCCGCATCAGCGCGGGATCCAGCACCTCGGGCCGGTTGGTGGCGGCCAGCAGGACCACGCCGGTCCGTGGATCGAAGCCGTCCAGCTCCACCAGGAGCTGGTTCAGGGTCTGCTCCTTCTCGTCATGGCCGCCAAAGCCATAGGCACCGCGGGCGCGGCCGAGCGCATCCAGCTCATCGATGAAGATAATGGCCGGCGCCTTGTCACGCGCTTGCAGGAACAGGTCCCTGACGCGTGCCGCGCCGACCCCTACGAACATCTCCACGAACTCGGAGCCGGAGATGGAGAAGAAGGGCACCCCCGCCTCGCCCGCCACGGCCCGGGCGAGCAGCGTCTTGCCCGTGCCCGGTGGGCCGACCAGCAGCACGCCTTTCGGTACGCGCGCACCCAGCCGTCCATATCCCTGCGGATCCTTCAGGAAGGCGACGACCTCCTTCAGCTCGTCCTTGGCCTCGTCGGCCCCGGCGACATCGGCGAAGGTCGTCCTGGTATCGGTCTCGACGTAGATCTTGGCGCGCGACCGGCCGATCGACATCAGCCCGCCATCCATCCCGAGATTGGACACGGCGCGCCGCCAGACCAGTGCCCACACGAGATAGAAGACGACGATCGGCAGCAGCCAGGACAGCAGGTTGGACCAGAAGGTGTTCGGCACGACGCCTGTGAAGGTGATGCCCGCAGCCTCCAGTTCCTTTGCGATGTCCTCGGGTACCGCTGTTGTCTCGAACAACCGGCGGCCGTCCTCGTTGGGCACTTTCAAGGTGCCAAAGAGATGGGAGCCGGAGATCTGGACGGAGGCAATCTTTTGCTCGCGAACCAGCTGGCGGAACTCGCTGTAGGGAATCGGCTGCACGGCCTGGCTGGCCGCCCACCAGCTCTGCAGCAGCGCGATCACGATAAAGGCCGCGATCCAGTAGCCGGCATGCGCGCCCAATTGCTGCTTGTTCGGCTTACGCCCATCCGGATGCAGCTGGAACACTTGCCGCAACCAGTCACGAACCCGGTCCAGCCAAGCGGTGCCCGACTGCACCGGCGGCTTCGCCTTCGTGACCTGGGGAGCATCGCTTGGCATGTCCTTCCTCCTTCAGATGTCTGGGTCGCTGTTAGCCTCCGCTGGCCGTTTCAAGCTCCGGCAGGACGACGCCGGTCCGGGGATCGACCAGCACGGACCGCCGGCGGCCGTCGAAGTCCTCGGCCGTCGCGCGCACGAAGGCACCCTCGCGGCGCAGGTCGGTGACGTGACGCCAGCCATCGGCAGCCAGCGCGTTCAGGGCCTCGGCGTAGGCGAAGTCCGTCCCCTGGCCCAGGTTGGCGCTACGCGCGTCGGGCATGCCCGCATGAGCCGTAGCCGTCGCAAGACAGGTCAGGCTGAACAGCAGGATGGCAAGGCGGCTCATGGCGACCTCCTATGCCATCCTGCTCCCGTGCATGTGGGGCCAGATCAGGTCGAGCGCCGCGGCAAGCAGCACGGCAGCACCAACCATCACATGGCTCCACATCGCGGGTTGGTTGGTGGAGAAGTGCCCCACCCATGGTGCGCAGATCGCCCAGATACCGATGGTGGCCTCGCCACCCGCGGTCCAGGCGTTCCGGCCACTGGAGCTGCGCCATGAAGTCACCGCGTACACGGCCAGCATGCCGGCCGCCAGCCATGCGCTCCAGGCCGCGGGCCAGTCACTGGTGAAGCCGAAGCCCCAGGGCGCCAGGAACAGACAGGCGGCGGCCACCAGATTGACGATCTCAATAGGCTTGTCTTTGCTCCTTATCGATATGTTCATCGCACTCCTCCATTGGAGACACGGTGAAGTACGCAAGGACTGCCTGAGTCCGACTGGCCTGCACCCTGGCAGGTCCTGTCATCCGGCATGCTCAAGGCCTCCGTGCGTTCGGGGACAGATCATGCGACACGCCGCCCCTCATTGACCTGCACCGGAGCGGAAGCATTGGCCGCAGGTCTCGCCGAGCCGCGGTGCAGGAAGGTCACTCGCGAGCTCGCGCCGTCCGGCTCCCCCCGCCTCCGCTCTGCTGCTGGCAGATGCGTCGGCTCCTGTACCTCATAGGAAAGTCCCTCGCGCTCCGCATAGGCGACGGCCGCCTCCCGGCTCGGGAAATCGAGCCGCACATGACGGAGCGGGTCAGTACCGCCGATCCAGCCCATCAGCGGCTCTTTGAACGAAGGCGAGCGCGGCGCCAACTCGAGGATCCACTGCCGCGCCCGGGCCCGGCCCGACGACAGGACGGACGGGCCTGGACACCGGATGATCGCATGGGCATCGGACGGGAAAGTCCGCGATGCGAGCGCCGGGAACCGATCATTCGCCGGCGATCCCTGAGGAACGGCATGCCCGAAGGCTTCCGCCGCAACCGTGGTGGTACTGTTCTGCGACATCTGCATCACCTTCAGCCATCGTCTGCCTCGAGCGCCGGGCACGCAGCGGTGTTTGCACTGTGGCCCTACCGCCACGTGCCGCTGACGAGCGCTCGAGGATGCAGCCGGTTATCCGCCGTGGCCCGTGTCGATCTGTGCCGGCCGGGCTTGGCCGCCGGCAATCTCGATCCGCCTTGGCTTCATGGCGTCCGGAATTTCATGAGCGAGATCGATGACCAGCATGCCATCCTTCAGCTCGGCGCCCCTGACCTGGACGTAGTCAGCCAGATGGAACACTCGCCGGAATGGCCGCTGGATCATGCCCTGGTAGAGAAAGCCCTGGCCACGCGCCTCGCTGTCCGCCTTCTTGCCGCTGACGGCCAGCAGATTGGGCTGCAAGATGATGTCGAGATCGTCCGGACCGAAGCCAGCAACCGCCAGGGTGATTCGGTAGGCGTCCTGGCCCGTCTTCTCGATGTTGTAGGGCGGGTAGTCGTCCGCCGGCTCTGGAAGCCTGCTGCCTTCCAGGAGCTTGAGCAGGCGGTCAAAGCCGATCGAAGACCGCGCAAGAGGAGCAAGATCCGTGAGCTCCATAGCCATATCCTCCACTGAGCAACATGGGTATGAGCAGAAGGCGCCTTCGCGGCGCCAGCCAGACCCGCAACGTGGCGTCTGGCGCCCAGCGAGCTAGGTAGCTGCCGACTTCGTTTCAAGAGGGTTGGAACCCCGGGACCTTCGAAGCGGTCAGAAAGACCCGGCCGGATGCGTTGCCTCGACGGGCGAGGCCTGCCACCGCGCAATGGAAGCCCCCGAACGCTGTATCGTGGGACAGCGGCGCAGAAGCCAGGCAGCCGCTCCCGCGGTCAGGTCACGACATGCATGGTGAGACTGGAGGTAGGTGCGGCCAGTATTCCTCCGGGATCATTCCACTTTCGACCGCTCCGTTGCGTTGAGCCGTGGAGGCAGGACCTGAGGAGACCGCCAAGTCAGGAAGCACGCCGGCCGCTATAGCCGTTCCCACCGCGGAGGAGGCACTCGCCGTCGATCATGAGGCGTCGAGACAGGACGGCTGCGTATCTCATCGCGCTATGTCGATGCACCCGACACGGGGACCAACCCTACGGTCAGGGCGCGTGCCTTGGGACCATTCCTTTCCGGCAAGCCACTTGGCCAGAACGACGGGCTGCGCCCGCCTCAACCCTCAGGCTCCGTCGGGCCGCAAGCTCGTGGATAGCGGTCCAATGACGTTGTCCCACAACGGCGGACGGGTACCGTCGTGGCTCGCTGAGGGCCGGCAGGGTCTCTGCCGGCTGCCAGGTTGGCTGTCCAAGACAGCCCTCAGCGGATAGGCCCGGAAAGACCGGGGCTGACGCCAGAGCGACTCCGATCTGATCCGGATTGCTGCACTGCGACAAAGAGGCTCTGGCCGTCGCGCAGCAGCCGGAGCGCCACGGCGCCGCCATTCGCCCGCGCAGCCTGGCGGATGGCGCTCACCACCGCGTCCGGACTATCTACCCGCTTGCTCCCGACGGCCGTGATGATGTCGCCCGGACGCAGTCCCGCCTCGGCTGCCGGGCTGCCTGGCCGCACGCCGGCGACCACCGCGCCTTCCGTGCCGGGCGGGATCTCGGCCCCAGCCCGGCGTGCCTCCTCCACTGTCGCCAGCGCGATGCCCAGCCGTCCACGGCTCCCGCCCACCTCCTCCTCGCCCTCTACCTCGCCCGCCCCGCAGTCCTGTAGAGCGGCGACCCGGACGGAGAGCTGCCGGTCCTCGCCGTTCCGGCGCGCGGTCAGTGTTGCCTTTGTGCCGGGCCGCAGGTCGGCGACGGCGCGAGCGAGATCGCGGGGGGAGCGCACGGGCTGGTCGTTCACCGCCGTCACCACATCACCAGGCTGCAGCCCCGCGCGTGCGGCGGGGCTGTTCTCTTCCACCTGAGCAACGAGCGCGCCCTCGGGCTTCGCCAGGTGCAGCGCGCGGGCCATGGTCAGGTCCACCGGCTGCGTCATGGCGCCAATATAGCCGCGCTCCACGTGCCCGTTCTGCCGCAGTTGGGCCACCACGCTCTTCACGAGATTGGAGGGAATGGCAAAGCCGATGCCGATGGAGCCGCCGGAGGGGCTGAAGATCGCGGTGTTCACGCCAATCACCGTGCCGTCCAGCGCGAAGAGCGGACCGCCGGAATTGCCGCGGTTGATGGGCGCATCGATCTGCAGGAAGTCGTCATAGGGACCGCTGTGGATGTCGCGCCCGCGGGCGGAGAGGATGCCGGCCGTCACTGTGCCACCCAGCCCAAAGGGATTTCCGACGGCGATCACCCAGTCACCCGGCCGCGCCCTGTCGGAGTCGCCAAGATTCAGGAAGGGGAGCGGCACGCCGGCATCGACCTTCAGTAGCGCCAGATCGGTGCGCGGGTCACGGCCGACGATGCGGGCCGGCAGCTCGCGCCCGTCATCCAGCGTCACCTCCACCTCGGTCGCGTCCTTCACCACGTGGTTGTTGGTGACGATGTAGCCGTCAGCATCCAAGATGAAGCCAGAGCCAAGTCCCCGCACCTGCCGCGCCGGGGCATCATCCCCGCCGCCGAAATAGCGGCGGAACATGCGGTCCTGCGGCGAGCCCGGCGGGAAGGGCGACATGCCCATCTCAGCCCCGCTGCGTGCGGTCGTGGTGATGGTGACAACGGCCGGGCGGACCTTGGCGACGAGGTCACCGAAGCCGGGCAGCACGACCTGAGGGGCAGCTACGGCGGGGGCGCCGGGCTGCGTCGTTGGCGCCGCGCTCTGCGCGTAGGCGCGAACGGGGAGCCCGCCCGCGGCATCGAAGACCGCCGTCCCGGCCAGCAACACCGCCGCAAGTGCCGCGCCGCGGCGGTGGCAGGACAATGGGCTCATTCCGCGTAATCCTCCGTGCTTGGAGGCGAGCGATGCCCTGCCGCGACGGAACGCGCGCTCCGGAGCCCCTCAAGGGCCGATAGGACCTTCAGCTTTGTCTCCTCGGGAAGAGCCTGGTTCAGCGCGACGCAGAGTAGTGAATAGCGGCGCCGCGTCTCGTAAAGCTGGTCGAGCAGCGAGAGCACCATCGGCAGGACCTCGTCGCCGACCGCCAACTCGGTGCGCAACTCGTGGATCAGCCGAACCCGGGCGACATCGATCTCGCGGAACAGATACCGCCCTGGGGTGCCTTCGGCCTGAATCCAGGCATTCTCGATCCACCGCTCGACCGCGCTCCGGTCCAGCCCCACGACCGAGCGGCACAGGGCTTCGATGGTGATCATGCTTCCCCCGTCATCGCACGGCGCGGGTTCGTGGCGCGGCGCGGCGCCCAGTCCCGCAGAAAGCGCTCGAGATCCTGGTCGACCTCGCCGAGCACGACCTTCAGGGTGACGTACTGGTCACCGGCAGGCCGGCCGGCATGGGCCGGCACGCCCTTGCCGCGCAGCCTCAGCTGCGCACCGGTGTCGGACCGCTTGGGAACGGTCACACTGACGTTCCCGCTCGGGGTCGGGACGGTGATCTTGCCGCCCAGGACGGCCTCCGCCACGGTCACCGGGACCTCGACATGGATGTCGTCGCCCTCGCGCCGGAAGAACGGATGCGGAGCGATCTGGATCTCGATCAGGGCGTCGCCGGCAGGCCCGCCATTCAGGCCAGGGCTCCCCTGCCCTTTCAGGCGCATGACCTGGCCATTCTCGATGCCAACCGGAATGCGGACGTCCAGGCTCCGCCCATCGGGCAGGGTGAGCGCCCGGGTCGCTCCCCGGATCGCATCGAGCAGATCGACCGTCATCCGGTAATGCTGATCACGGCCTCGCATCCGGACATTCGGCCCAGACCTGCCCTGCGCGGTCCTGCCGAACAGATCCGCGAAGACATCGCCGAAATCCTCCTCACTGAAATCGGCCGCGAAGCCGCCCTGCGGTCTGGCCCCGGGGCGGTAGCGCGCCCCCTCACGGCCCTCGGCGAAGCCGCGATAGAAGTTCCGCTCGGGCCGCTCCTGGCCGGAGGCGTCGATCTCGCCGCGGTCAAATCGCGCCCGCTTCTCCGGGTCGGAGAGCAGGTCATTGGCGGCGGACACCTCCTTGAAGCGCTCCTCGGCCTGCTTGTCCCCGGGATTGAGGTCGGGGTGGTGTTTCCGGGCAAGCTTGCGGTACGCGGAGCGGATCTCCGCCTCGCTGGCGCCCCGCTTGAGCCCAAGAGTTTGGTACGGATCCTTTTCGGCCATCGTTCGCTCGGCCTACACGCGGCCTCCCACTTCTTCGATGCGAGCAAGCAGATCTGTCGTGTCCCGCCGACGCCGACAGCCGCGATTCACCTGGACCTTTACATTGGTCGGCGGCGTCATTGTCGGCGGCGCGGGCAAGCCCAGGCGATCACCGGGCGTTTGGGCGCGGCGGTCTCTCACGGTAGGCCTCCTGCGAGACGCTGCTCCAGGAGAAGGAACAGCACGAGCAGACCGAAGGCCCACGATGCCCACAGCTCCGGGTGCGCCGGCCAGCCACCGAACTGGACAGGTGACCAAGACGACGAGCGGCTGGGGCGCAGCCAGTGCCGCAGGCGCCGCCACGCCGTGCCCAGATGCCCGCGAAGCTGCGCTCCAGCCGAAGCGAGCGCGTGCTGACGCAATCCGTCTTTCCGGCTCCTCATAGCCATATCCTCCCGTCGAGCAACATGGATACGAGTTGAGAGCCCCGCCCACCGAGCGGCGCGGGGTGAAGTTGGAGCTAGAATTCTCGCTTCGGAATTCAACGGCCGGGGCCTCGTTCAGCCACGGTCCGCGTCCGCCCTCCTCCCCTGCCATGGCACGTGCTGCCGGTGCTGCGGGACGCGTCGATGCTGTTCGGATTGGACGCAACATTGGACGTTTCCTAAAGCTGCGCCCGAATGGCAACCCCATTCTGGCCGGTTCCGTCGGCGAAGGCGACGACCCGCTCCCCCATGCGCTCGAAGGTCAGGTCCACCTGTTCCTGGCCAACGATGAGACGGCGCAGCGAGAGGCGGTTCACGCTGCTTGGCAAGCGCGGACGATCGATGCGGATCTCCCCGCGCCATCCATCGATGCTCAGGCCGAGGCACGCCTGCAGCAGCATAAAGAGGGATCCTGCTGCCCAGGCCTGCGGCAGGCAGGCCACCGGATACGGGATCGGCGGCTCACCGGAGGAGCGGGGAAAGCCACAGAAGAGTTCCGGCAGGCGCATGTCGAACTGCACGGCGGCCTCGAACATCTGGTCCAGGAGCCGGACCGCCTGGTCGCGGGCACCGTAGCGGGCCATTCCCGCAGCACAGATCGCGGAGTCATGCGGCCAGACCGAGCCGTTGTGATACGACATCGGGTTGAACCGGGCTTGACCGCTGGCCAGCGTGCGAATGCCCCAGCCCGAATTGAACCGGCCGGACATGAGACG
The DNA here is from genome assembly GCA_035565935.1 of Roseomonas sp. Taxonomy (GTDB): domain Bacteria; phylum Pseudomonadota; class Alphaproteobacteria; order Acetobacterales; family Acetobacteraceae; genus Pseudoroseomonas. The sequence continues at coordinate 33,034 of DATMRU010000066.1, read as the reverse complement.
TGCTGTCACTTTCGCGGCGCGCTCAGGTGTGGCCAGGCCCGTGAAGAGCAGGTGGCCTGCATTCGAGGCCAGCACCCGGCACAGTTCGCCCCGCCCGTCCAGGGCCAGGCCGTAGAAGCCCTCCGGCTCCATCCAGAACCGCTGCTCGACGGCCGCCCTTAGCCTCTCGGCCTTCTGGCGCCAGTGCCGGGATGCCTCCGTCTTGCCCAGGCGTTGCGCAAGGTCGGCCATGGCGAGCAGGGCAGCAAAGACATACCCTTGCACTTCCACCAGCGCGATCGGACCTTCCGGGAACCGGCCATCGGCATGGAAGACGGAATCCCCGCTGTCCTTCCAGCCCTGGTTGGCGAGCCCCGTGCTGGCGGCACGGGCGTAGTCGAGGAAGCCGTCCTTGTCGGAACCCCCGGCGCCCTCCACCCATTCGATGGCCGAGACCAATGCCGGCCAGAGGTTCTCGACGAAGGCAATGTCGCCCGTTCGGTCGGCATAGGCGCCGGCCAGGACGACAAAGAGCGGCGTGGTGTCGACCCCGCCGTAGTATTCTCCGAATGGCACCTCCCGCAGCGCCGTCATCTCACCCTTGCGGGTTTCGTGCATGATCTTGCCGGGTGCGGAGTCGCGGAACGGCGACGTTTCATGCGCCTGGCTTTGCGCGAGGAAGGCCAGGACACCACGGGCAAGCGCTGGATTAAGCCAGAGGGTCTGCAGCGCCGTGACCACGGCGTCCCTTCCGAAGGGTGTGGAGAACCAGGGTATCCCCGCATACGGGTAGGGGCCCGTCGGCAGTTCCGTCGTGAGAAGGGCAAGATCGGCCTGGGAGCGGTCGATCCAGGCGTTGAACAGCCGGCTTTGCGTGATCACGCGTGCGCCGCGCAGGCGAACGCGGCGTGCGAGTGACCGGGCCGCGGCCGCCGCGGCGCGAAAGCGCGCACGGCCGGGCCGCTCCTCCTCGCCGCAGCCGATCTCCAGGTAGAGCTCCGTCGAGCCTGCCTCCGGAATCTCGATCACGAACTCGGCGCTGTCAGGCATGAGACGAAGCGGCGCCTCGGAGAAGGCGACTGATGTCGCACGATGCACGCCATCCAGGCCTGTGTACTGGAGGAGCACATGCGCTTCACCGACCTTCGGCGGCAGCAGGCGGCCACGTGCCGCGCGGGGCTGGCCCCGCACCTCGAACATGTCCCGATAATCGGCCCCGAACGCGATAGAGATTGGCAGGGCCACCATCGCGCTGCCGAAGTTGGTGAACCGGAGCCGCTCGTGGATCCGGTCGTTCCAGAGCAGACGCTTGCGCTCGATATGGATGACGCCCTCCGGCGTCGGCGGTCCACCGAGCGGTGGCAGGGGCGAGTTCGTCAGATGCGCCGTGAAGAAGACGTTGTCATGGCTGACGGCGGTGCCGAGGTGCCATGGCGTCTTGCCGCCGATCTCCATTGTCAGACGGGACAGGATGCGGGTGTCGTTATGGAACAGCCCGTCATCGCCGGTGCCGATGTCGCCCAGAGCATCCGCGACCAGGAATGTGTCGCCCTGCTTGAGAACGAACTTCCGGGCGGACGAGCGTGGCTTGTCTGCAGCGTCTTTGCCCTGCTGCTCGACGGGAAATGACAGAAGAGTGGTCATCTCGCACGGTCTCGTTCGGACGATCCGGAAACACCCAGGACTGTGCCAATCGCCTTGGCACGGACTCCTGTGGCAAAGCGGAAGGCGCCGCCGGTCACGCCTGGACCGGCCGCCCCAAGATCTGCGTGCATGGATGGCTGTCCCGCTAGGCTGCGATCCTCTGCTCCTCGGGCGCTGCGGTGGCGAGAGGCCGTACAAGCCGGAAGGCTGGTTCCCTCGCCAGCGGGTCCGCGCCGCCCTGCCGGATCATCCCGGCCTCGAGCAGAGGCGCCAGGGCTGCCGCGAGACGGAGCCTGTTGCCTTCGAAACCGGCGTGCAGCATGAGGCTGGAGGCTGGGATGGCCCGGCCGTCCGGCCCGAACTGACGGAATACCTTGAGGAGCCGCTCCGCGTCGTTGGCGCGGGCCGGCGAGGCTACTCCATTCATCGCCGACCTCCTCAGCGGAAGCTGAGGTGGGAGATGAGGCCTCGGCACCACCGCTCATAAAAGCCGCGTCCGCGCTGCTTCCAGCGGTGAATCAGAGATCCGAACTTCGACATCCACATCCTCCATTGAGCAACATGGACCTGCGAATTGACGCCGGCAGAGCCGGACCAGACCCAGGGTGTGGCATCTGGCGGCAAGCGACGTAGTTCATGCCGAGGTACTTTCAAGCCTCTCCTGCTGGAACGAGGTCCTCCTGGGCAGGATCGTAGATTGGCCTCGTAACCTATTGGCCCGCGAGTGGCGCGACATATCTCCACAAGCATCCGGTCGGAGCGCGGCTGTGCCGCGCGCCAGCCGATGCGAGCAGAAACGTTTGTCCTCGTTGCCCTGGAGTAGTCGATGTCGAGCATTCAGAACGAAAGGCCAGGTTCTGGAAGGCAGGCCGCGCCCGAGATGGGGGCCGAAAAGATTGGAGAACGAGCCTTCCTTCTCCGGGTTGCAGAAGGGCGCCCGGAAGATCAGGAGAACGAACACGGCGGGGCCGCCCACGTCGCGGAGGCGCCAAACCTCGACCCGTTGCTGGACGAGGCCGTTGAAGAGTCCTTTCCTGCCAGCGATCCACCGCCCTTCGCGCCCGTGACAGGTATCCGGAGGGTCATGGGCTAACGAACCGGCCCCTCCGAGCGCCCGAGGGGGTGCGTCGAGGGAGATAACCCGACCCAGGCTCAGAACAATGCTCCCGGGAAGGAGCCGGACGAAGCCGTCCATCCCGGGGGCCAGAAACTCTTATCTTCGAAAAGAAGGCGGGCAGCCTGGGCGTGCCAAGCTCCGCCGCGTGCTGATCTACCGGACGCCGCTTCGGGAGAGAGCCCATTCAAGCTCCGAGATGGAGGGCTGCACCAGCACCTCGCCCCCGACATAGACGGTCGGGCTGGCGACATACCCGCCAGTCACCCACTCGAGCTGCTGACGCACCTCCGGATGCGTCTCCAGGTCGACGAACTGATACGGCACCCCGGCGCGATCCAGATAACGACGCACCATCATGGTGATGCCGCACCAACGATTGCCATAGACCACAACAGGCCCGGTCCGCAGGCCGACAGGGCGGGCCGGAGCGCTATAGATCGTGCCAAGCATCTTTCAGCTCCTCACGCTACCTTCCGCTTCGCGACATCATCGAGCACGGAGAAGAGCTCGTAGATATCGGGAACATGGTGCAACTGCGGCGAGACATGCGCGTGGCGGATCACCCCGAGGTCATCCAGCACGTAAAGAGCGCGCTCGGAGAAGCCGTCAGGCTCCCGCCAGACGTGGTACCGCTTCGCCACCTCGCCCTTCGGATGGAAGTCCGCGAGCAGCGGGAAGGTGATTCCCCGCACCGCAGCCCAGGCGCCATGGCTGTAGAGACTGTCGACGGAAATGCCGACCAGGTTCACCCCGCGGCGGATGAACTCATCGAGCTCCTGCTGATACAGATCCAGCTGCCGGCTGCAGCCGGGGCTCCAGTCGAGCGGATAGAAGACCAGCACCGTCGGCTTGCCACGGAAGTCGCTCAGGCGATGGATCCGGCCCTGAGCATCCGGCAGGGCAAAGTCAGGCGCGGGCACGCCCACCGGGAGCGGCGCGTTCAGCGCCGGCCCTTCCATCTTCGGGGCGTGCTGGTGAAGATCCGCCACGTCCTGCAGCGTCGGGCCACCGCCCGGAACGGGAGGCTGAGATTGGCGCAGATTGCGCCAGAGCTCCTGGACCATCCCATGCAGCAGCGAGATCGCCCGCTTCTCGGAGCCTTCCTTGATCTCGGGGGCGAGGGCAGCGAAGGCCTGCTCCATCTCGTGCAGGCGGCGGAGTCGCGGCTCAGACCGCGAAAGGTCGTTCTCCATGTCGCACTTCTCTCGGCTCTTGTCTGATCCTCCTTGGAAAGAGCGTCCGGAGGACGCCCCAAGTCGGCCAACGAAATAGGAGCGCTGATTCCGATCTTGAAGATGCTCGGCAGGGTGGACTTCAGGACGTCCCCGGACGGCGCGGCCGCTCCACGAACCCGGCGCCCTTCTACGTCGCTCAAGCCACCTGCCCGGCTGGAATGAGGCTGCCCCCGACACCAGAATGGATGCGCAACCTGAGGAGTGCTTACTCGGAGGAGAGAATCAATGTCGGACACCTTCCACGTCGTTTGCCCGAAATGCGACGCGACCAATCGCATTCCCCGCGACCGCCCGGCCGACGCGGCCAAGTGCGGGCGTTGCCACGCCCGGCTCTTCGAAGGAAAGCCGATTGCCCTCACGACAGGGCGGTTCCGCAAGCACGTGGCCGAAAACGACATCCCTGTGATCGCCGATTTCTGGGCCGCGTGGTGCGGTCCGTGCCGAACCATGGCGCCGGTCTTCGAGCGGGCAGCCCGGGAGCTCGAGCCGCTGGCGCGCTTCGTGAAGGTCGACGTGGATGCGGAGCCGCAGCTTGCGAACGAGTACGGCATTCAGGGCATTCCAGCCCTGATCGCGTTCAAGAAGGGGCAGGTCGCAGCCCGCCGCGCTGGCGTGACGGACCTCAACGCACTCAAGGGCTGGGTCCAGCAATTGACCACGTGACAACGGGGCGCTCAAACATAGGCTCACCGAGCATCTGCCATGAGCACCGATCCGAATGAGAGCCATGATCCGCCGCCTGGCAGTCCGGAAGAGTCCGACGAGGATCATGGTCAATCTGCGGCGGCAGCGTCGGACCGCGTCGCCGAGCTGGAGTCCGAACGGGACGCGCTGAAGGACCGTTGGATCTGCGCCGAGGCAGAGATGGCCAATCTCCGCACGCGAACAGCGCGAGAGGTCGAGGATACCCGGCAATATGCAATTCAGAGATTCGCACGGGACGTGGTCAAAGCGGTGGAAGACCTCCAGCGCGGTCCTGTCAGCTTGCCAGCCTCCGCGCTGGAGGAGCCGGAAGTCATCTCTCGGCTCCGGGAAGGTCTGGGCGGTATCGAGCGCAGCTTCCTGGCGGTCCTCGAAAGGCACGAGATCACGCGCCAGGACCCGACCGGCCAGGCTTTCGATCCGAATTTCCACGTGGCCATTACCGAGCAGCCGAGCATGGACCATCCCCCTGGCATCGTCATCCAGGCCTGGAGCTCGGCGTGGCTCCTCAAAGGCCGGCTGCTCCGTCCCGCGCTGGTCGTCGTCGCACGAGCCCCCGGTCAGCAGGATGGAGGGAAGACGACGGCTTTGCAGGCGGACGACCCACCGCTCCCATAAGGCGGCAGGCTCGTGTCGGCCGTCAGCTGGCACCAGTCAGCCGAGAGGGGGGGGACGATCGAGGCGATGAAACCGGCGCGCCTTTGCACGGCCATTCCCGCCATCATCGCGGATCGGGTGCGTTCTCCACTACGCGAGAAGAGCCGCCCAGGGCCTGAGACCCTGGGCGGCCGCGAGGGTCAGCCAGCCTTGATCGCGATGCGCTTGGCCTTGTTCTGACTGTCTGGCCGCTTCGGAAGGGTCACCGTCAGCACCCCGTTCTTGAACGAGGCCTCGATCTTGTCCGGGTCCACCTCCGAGCCGAGCTGGATCGAACGCTGGAACTTGCCGTGCCACCGCTCAGTATAGGTCGGGCTCTCGTTCCCAGTCTTCTTCTCGCCCTTGAGCGTCAGCACGTTGTCGTTCAGCGTGAGCTCGACGTCCTTCTCCTCCAGGCCAGGAAGCTCAGCGACAACGCGCGCGTCCTTGTCCGTTTCGGACAGTTCGACGTGCGGCCACGCACCGCTCCAGCCGCCCTGGGCAACGGGCAGATCAAAGCCTCGCAGGAAGTCGTCGAATGTGCGGTTCATCTCGCGATGCAGCGCGAGGAATGGGTTGTCCTCCCCGGAGAAGCGCGAGGCCGGCAGGTTGCGGCTTCGGCTCCAGGGCATCAGGCCCTTCACGTCCATGATACACCTCATCTCAGACGGACAGGAGGCGCGGGCGCCAGCCCGGCTGACGCCCACACCGACTGCTTATTCAGGAGACCAGCTGCCGTTCAGGCCGCCTTGCTCTCGATCTGCTGCGGCTGATTGCTGTTCGCGATCTCGATGCGCCGCGGCTTCAGAGCCTCGGGCACCTCGCGCACCAGATCGATGGAGAGCATGCCGTTCTCCAGGCTGGCGCCGGCAACCTTCACATAGTCAGCCAGGCTGAACTGGCGCTGGAAGGACCGGCCGGCGATCCCGCGGTGGAGATACTGGCCGCCGTTCTGCTCGGCCTTCTTGCCGGCGACAACCAGCGCGTTCGGCTGCCAGGTGATGGTCAGCTCGTCAGGCGTGAAGCCCGCGACGGCCAGAGTCACCTGGTACGCGTCATCGCCCGTCTTCTCGATGTTGTAAGGCGGGTAGTTGTCGTCCGGATTGAGGCGCAGGGCGTCCTCGAACATCCGGTCGAAGCCGATCAGGGACCGGCTGAGCGGAGCAAGATCCATCATTCCCATAGCCATATCCTCTTCGAGCAACATGGATACGAGACCGGGAGCCCGATGGGCTCCTCGCCAAACCCCTTCATGGGCGTTCGGCGACCGACTAGCTAGTCGAAGTGGCCGTGATTTCAAGACCGCCTCGACCGCGCTCCCAATGCGACCTCTGGCATGACCGCGTGGTGGTAGCGCGGCACCTAGAGCGAGGCTGTTTCCGGCAGGGGTGCGTGGTGTCTCCTGTCAGATCGCCCGCGCCGCCTATCCTTCCGGGGTAGATTGGGCGGGTCTACACCGCTGCGGCAGCACAGCCTTGCCTCGCCGCCTGCCACTGGTAATGAGAGGAACCATGCGCCGTCGATCCGGCCCTGCATTTCTGACGGCGACCCCGCCAACGGCGCTCTGGCTCGACCGGGCGGCGCTGCGCCGCCACCAGTGGGAGAACCGGCTGCAGTCGATACTGCTGCTTGCTGGCCTTGGGCTGCTCGCGGCGGTGACGGGCAGCCTCCTGGCTGGCCCAGACGGCATGCTGCTCGCGGCCGGCGCCGCGCTGCTGTTACTCCTGCTGGAGCCTGGCGCAGGCGATCCGGCATTCCGCTACGTGTTCGGCGCCGTCCCGCTCCACCCGGCGCAGGCACCGGAACTCTATGCGCTGACCCGGGAGCTGGCCCGCCGGGCCGGCCTTTCGCGCCTCCCCATGCTGCACCTGATCCCCTCACGCCAGCTTCAGGCGATGGCCGGTGGTGGGCGGGACAGGCCGGCGATCGCCTTGACCACCGGCCTGCTCGCCGCCCTGCCACCCCGGGAAGTGGCAGGCGTGCTTGCGCATGAAATGGCTCACCTGCGCCACGGGGACCTGCGGGTTATGCGCCTTGCCGCCGCCGCGGCGACACTGACGCGCGGCATGGGCCTGCTCGGCAGCATCCTACTGCTGCTCTGGCTGCCGATCCTGATGGCCGCCGGCGCGGTGCCGTCGCCGCTAGCCATCCTGCTGCTCGTCGTCGCACCGACGGTGGGCGACCTGCTCACGCTTTCCCTCTCGCGGCGACGTGAGTTCCTCGCCGATGCCGGGGCTGTGGAGCTCACCGGCGATCCCGCTGGGCTCGCGGCCGCACTGCTGCGGCTCGAACGCCTTCAGGGCGATGACTGGGAGCGGCTGGCCACGCGCAGCGGCGCCTGGTGGCTGCGCTGGCTGCGCACCCATCCGACCATTCGGGAGCGCGTCGCTCGGCTCGCCGGGACCGTCACGAGGGTGCCGCCGGTGCAAGCTCCGCGTCTGGACCCTGTCATGCACGGCACGGTGATTCCCCAAGGCCATGCCGGCCAGCGCCTGGCGCGGCGCTGGATGCTCTAGACGGCGCAGGACCGAGCGGAGGGGCAATGTGTGCAACCCCAGGCCAGGGTCGTCATTCTCCCGCCAGCAAGGCTAACTGGCCGGGAAAGCCGCCGAAGGTGGGGTGTCCGCAGATCAGTGACCGCCATGCCGAACGCGACCCAGTCAAAGTAGGGAGACCGCAATGTCTGCTCTGACAGGAGAGGATGTCCGTTCGATCCTCGGGACGGTGGACAACGACCTGATGGCCCGCATTCTGGCCACAGGCGCTACCCGAGACGAGCTCGCCGAGGCATATGCGTGGCTCAGCAACGACGAAGCCCCGATGAACAGCGGCCAGCGTTTGGCCTCCGGCCGCGTTGCCGAGCTCATCGATCTTCTTGAGGAGACGGAGGAAGACCCTCCGCCATCAATGCCGGGATAACGACGCCAGCGGCCTCAATCTGGCGCATCGCGGCGACGCGTCCCTCTTCGGCCTGCTTGCCCCTGCCGAGGCGGCTTACGACTTCGGTCGCCTCACGAAAGCCACCGCAGAACCAACGAAATCGGGGCGGACTGAAAGAGAGGAGCGGCTTCCGCGCCCTTCCCCTCGGGTGGTGGCGGGACACCGCTTCGCTGGGCGGCCGTAATCCTCGGCTCGCCAGGGACGTCGGGGCGCCGCCACGGTCTAGTTCCGTTCCGCCTCTATCATGCTCCTAGCGGGGCGCCTCCCGAGCATCGTCGAAACGGCGTCCCCTCGATCGCGTTTTGGAGGGTTGCCGTCAGGACTTCTGCCCGGCAACGGCTCGTCCCGAGCTGGCCTCGGAGCCGGGCAGAGCCGCCGGTGGGCGCCGGACCGCGGGGTATGGGGAAGCATATTGAGCGAAAGGGACAAAAGCGTCAGTCGGGAGCTGCTTCGCCAGCAGACGGCTCTGGCCCGGTTCGGGGAGTTCGCGCTGAAGTCCGACGACTTGGAGGGGATCCTGACCGAGGCCTGCCGCTTGGTGCGCGAAGCGCTCGGCATCGATCTCGCCAAGGTCATGGAGCTCCAGCGGGACGGCGAGACCCTGTTCGTCCGCGCGGGCGTGGGCTGGAAGCCCGGAGTGGTCGGCGAGGTGACTATCAAGGCGTCGGAGGACACGTCGGAAGGCTATGCCCTGAAGACGGGCCGGCCGATGATCTCCCCTGACATCGCGGAGGAGACGCGGTTCACCTATCCGCCCTTCCTGGTCGACAACGGCGTCAAGGCGGTGGCCAACGTCCCTATCATCGGCGCCGAGGGCAAGCCTCCGTACGGCATCCTGCAGATCGACAGCCGCAAGCCGCGCGAGTTCACGGACGACGACACCGCCTTCCTACGCACCTATGCCAACCTTCTCGCGGCCGCGGTGGATCGACTACGCGCGACCTGGAACCTGCGCGACCGCGAGGCGCGCCTGCGCAGGAGCGAGGAGCGGTTCCGCCGCATCGCCGGGATCGAGACGGTGGGGGTGATCTTCTTCGACTCCGAAGGTCGGATCACGGACGCCAATGAGGCCTTCCTGCGCATGTCCGGCTATACCCGCAAGGACCTGGAAGCGGGCCAGCTGCGCTGGGACGAGCTCACCCCACCGGAGTGGATGCCGCAGACCCTGCGCGTCCTGGAGGAGCTGAAGGCCACCGGCCAGGGCACCCCCCTTCGAGACGGAGTACATCCGCAAGGACGGCTCGCGTTGGTGGGGATTGTCTGCGGGCAGGATGCTGGATGAGGGCGTCGCGGTCGAGCTCGTCCTCGACGTCACCGACCGGAAGGCGACCGAGCAGGCGCTCCGCGAGAGCGAGGCCAAGCTACGCTCCCTCGTGGAGGGCATCCCGCAACTCGTGTTCCGCTCGCGCAGCTCGGGGGAGCGGATCTGGGGAAGTCCGCAGTGGGTGTCCTATACCGGCCTTTCAGAGGAGGCGAGCCTCGGCCTGGGCTGGCTCGACGCGATCCACCCTGACGACCGCGCGGCCACGATGGCGGCCTGGGCGGAGACGAAGGCACGTGGCCTCTTCTCGGTCGAGCACCGTACCTACCGCGCCGCGGACGGGACCTGGCGCTGTCTTCAGAGCCACGCCACACCGATGCGAGACGCGCAAGGTCGTATCCTCGAGTGGTTCGGCACCTCAACCGACATCGACGACCAGGTGCGCGCCCGCGAGGTGCTGACCCGCGGCCGCGAGGAGCTTGAGGCACAGGTCGCCGAGCGCACCGCCGATCTGCGGCACGCCCTGGACAGCCTGCAGGCGGAGATGGCGCAGCGCGAGCGCGCCGAGGCCGCCCTGCGGCAGATGCAGAAGATGGAGGCGGTGGGTCAGCTCACGGGCGGCATCGCGCATAACTTCAACAATATGCTCCAGGGCATCGTGGGCAGCCTGGATATGGCTCGGCGGCGGGCCGCCGAGGGCCGCATTGCGGACGTGCTGCGCTACCTCGAACCCGCGCGCCAATTCAGTCGAGCGGGCGGCCGGGCTGACCCGGCGGTTGCTGGCATTCGCGCGGCGGCAGCGGCTGGAGCCAAGGCCAGTGGACCCGGACGCGCTCGTGGCGGGGATGGCGGATCTGATCCGCCGGACAGTCGGACCGGCGGTCCGCCTGGAGCTGCTTCTGCGCGACGGCCGGGCGCGGGTGCTGTGCGACCCAAGCGAGCTGGAGAGCAAGGTCATCGTCTATAAGCACCTCGAGCACTGGCACGTCAGCAGAGGGGACGAGGGAACGGTCCGGCTGGAGGAGGAGGTCGTCATGAACCCCGGCGAGCTCCTTGAACCCAGCTAGCCCCGGCGTGCGAGGAGGGTGCGGCGGAGATTCCGACCCTCTCACCTTCCGGTGATCCGCGCTGGGATTGCCGCCGCTCTAACACCAACCTAGCTCTGTATAGATGGGGATGGAGTTCCCCGAAACCGCCCGCGAGGGCTGATGACTCCTACCGCACGAGTTCGCGGTGGGAGTCCGTCCGGATGCCGACGGCCCGCCGCAAGGCGGGCTTTTTCATGCCCGCGTCTCGCGCCGAGGAGGCGAGGAGGACGAGATGCGTATGGAACGGGCAGCGCCGGTGCCGCTCGGGGCTCGCCGATGAGCCCGGCGACCTATCTCTGGATCGCCCTGGGCGGCGCACTCGGCAGTGTCGGTCGTGCCTGGCTGGCCTTTGCCCTCGCGCGCGTCACCGGGCCGGAGTTTCCCTGGGGTACCATCCTCATCAACGTGGTGGGCTCCTTCGTCATCGGCTTCGTCGGCACCCTGACGGCGAGCTCGGACGGGCGCTTCGCCATCCCCGCCGACCTCCGCGCCTTCGTCATGGTCGGCCTCTGCGGCGGCTTCACCACTTTCTCCACCTTCTCCCTCCAGACCCTGGAGCTCGCCCGCGACGGGCGGTCCGGGCAGGCGCTGGCCAATGTGGCCTTCTCCCTGGTCCTCTGCCTGGCCTCGGTCGCTGCCGGACATTACGGCGCCGCCAGCCTCAACCAGGGTCGAGTGGTGCAGGAGGCCATGCTCGCCCGCCCGGCCACCCCGGGCGGCGTGGCGCTCGCGGTGCTGGACCGGCCGGAGGCGGCCTCGCGCATCCTTTCGGCCGCGGCGAACTTCCTACGGCTCGGCGAAGGCGGCCGGGTGAATGCGCTGGCGCTCACGCCCGAATCGGGCGCGGCCCTGCTACCGACGGAGGAGGTGATGACGGCGGAGCGGCGGAAGGAGTCTCCCGCGCAGGTGCGTAGCCAAGCCAGGGCGCTGCGGGCCGCCTTCGACCGCTGGACGGCGCAGGCGCGGGATCTCGGGGCCGAATGGACTGAGGTGGAGGGTGATCCGGCTGCGGCCGTGGCGGAGCGCGGCGCGCACGCGGACATCGCCGTGCTCCGGCGCCCCGGCGACCGAGGCGACGACACCGCGCGCGAGGCCCTGCACGCGGCCTTGTTCGAGGCGGGCTGCCCAGTGCTGCTGCTGCCGCCGGAGACGCGGGGAAATGCCGCAGCGCCGGTCGTGGCGATCGCCTGGCGCGACGACCCGCACGCCAGGAAGGCCGTGCAGTCCGCCCTGCCGCTGCTGCGCCGGGCGCGGCGGGTGGTGGCGCTGTGCGGCGGGGCCAGCCAGGCGCCGCTGCCGCCGCCACCCGCCCTGCTGTCGGCGCAAGGCATCCGTGCCGAGGTGGCGCGCGTCGCCCCCGGCGGCGATTCGACGGGCGCGGCGCTCCTGGTGGAGGCGCGGCGGATCGGCGCCGACCTGCTGGTGATGGGCGCCTTCGCGCATGGTGAGTTCCGGGAGCGGCTGCTGGGCGGCGTCACGGCGCAGGTTCTCGCCGCAGCCGACCTGCCCGTCCTGATGCAGCACTAACGCCGCCGCAGCCAGGGCGCTCGGCTGACGACGGCCGGAAGTCTTCAGGAGCCCGACGCCTCCCCGCAAGCGAGGCAGGGCCATCACGGCTCCATCCGGGAGCCAGAAGCGGAGGACCGCACATGAGAGCCCGAATCACGCACCTGGACGCCATGGAGATCCTGGACTCGCGTGGCAATCCCACGGTCCGCGTCCGGGTCGCGCTGGACGACGGAACGACGGCGGACGCCTCCGTGCCCTCGGGCGCCTCCACCGGCGAGCACGAGGCGGTGGAACTCCGCGATGCCGAGGCGGCCCGTTACGGCGGCAAGGGCGTGCAGCGGGCCGTCGACAACGTGGCCGAAGCCATCGCGCCCGCGCTGATTGGACGGGACGCGGCCTGCCAGGCCGAAATCGACCGGCTGCTCATCGAGTTCGACGGCACGCCCGGCAAGTCACGGTTGGGCGCCAACGCGATCCTGGGGGTGTCCATGGCCGTGGCGCGGGCCGCCGCCCGCGCTTCTGGGTTGCCGCTCTACGCCTATCTCGGGGGGCCGGGTGCCTGTCGTCTGCCTGTGCCGATGATGAACGTCATCAACGGCGGCAAGCACGCCGACAACGCGCTCGACTTCCAGGAATTCATGCTGGTGCCGCACGGCGCGCCCAGCTTCCGCGAGGCGCTACGCTACGGCGCCGAGACCTACCACGACCTGAAGGCCGTTCTGAAGCGCCGCGGGCTCTCCACCGCCGTGGGCGACGAGGGCGGCTTCGCGCCCGACCTGCCGAGCAACGAGGCAGCCTGCGAGCTCATCGTGGAGGCGATCGAGGCCGCGGGGCTGAAGCCGGACGAGCAGGTTGCCATCGCCCTCGATCCGGCCGCTAGCAGCTTCGCCGCGGAGGGCGGCGGCTACCATCTCGCCAAGTCCGGCGCGGGACGCAAGTCCAGCCAGGAGATGACCGCGCTCTATCGGCGCTGGATCGCGGCCTATCCCATCGTCTCCCTCGAGGATGGGCTGGGTGAAAACGACTGGGCGGGTTTCGCCGCGCAGACGGCCGCGCTGGGCGACCGGGTGCAGATCGTCGGCGACGACCTCTACGTCACCAACACGGCCTTCATCGCGCGCGGCATCGCCGAACGGGCCACCAACGCTGTCCTCATCAAGCCGAACCAAATCGGGACCGTCACCGAAACCTTGGAGGCGGTCGCGCTCTGCCGGGAGGCGGGCTGGCACTTCGTCGTCTCGCATCGCTCGGGCGAGACCGAAGACAGTTTTATCGCCGACCTCGCAGTCGCCCTGGGCGGCGGCCAGATCAAGACCGGCGCGCCCTGCCGCGGCGAGCGCGTGGCCAAGTACAATCGCCTCCTGGAGATCGAGCGCGAGCTCGGACCCGACGCCGTCTATGCCAGCCCGTTCGGAGCGGCCCGGATGGCGCCACCTCAAACCGCTGGTGGCGCGGCACCATCTTCCGAGCAGGCTCTTTCCGGTGACGGAGACGGGCGGTGACGGAGGCGGCCATGGATGGCGTGATCCTCACCCTGCTGGAGCGGCCCGAGACGGCACCCGGTCTTCTCGTGGCCGCCGGGCACCTCGCGACCCTGATGGGCGGCGCGGGCGTCGCGGCACTGGTGGTCCGCACGCCACCGGAGGCCACCATCCTGCCCAGCGAGGAAGTACTCACGGCCGAGCACGCGGCGCGCATCCGAAGCGCCGAGCAGCGGCGGGCGGTCAGCCTGCGGGTCGCCTTCGACCGATGGGCCGCCAGGCCACGGGCGGAGGACGCCTGGACGACTTTCGAAACGGCGGAAGGCGTGGTCGGGGAGGTTCTGCGGGAGCGCGGGCGTCGGGCCGACGCCCTGGTCCTGGAACGGCCTTCGGAGGGGGGCGGCCTGCTGGCGCGCCAGGACGTCCACACCGCCCTGATGGACACCGGCCGCCCCGTGCTGGTCGTCCCGCCCGGGCACGAGGCCCCCTTCGGCCGCCGCATGGCCATCGCATGGCGCGACGACCCGCAGGCGACGCGCGCCGTGCTCTCGGCCCTGCGCCTGCGGGCGCCGGAGCGCATCCTGGTGCTCGCAGGCCAGCGCGAGGGCGCGCCACGGCCGGTGATGCCGGACATTCTCCGCGAGCACGGCGCCGTGGCGGAATTGCACGTCCTGCCGGTCGGCCAGGGCGCCTTCGGCGAGGCGCTGCTGGCCAGGGCGCACGCGCTCGGCGCCGACCTGCTGGTCATGGGCGCCTATCAGCACAGCCCGCTGCGCGAATTCATCCTAGGCGGCGTGACACGCTTCATGCTGGCACATGCCGACCTGCCGCTCCTGATGCGGCACTGAGGAGGAGGAAGCCATGTCCGAGGTCATCCTGGTCGTGCTGCACCGGCCCGAGACAGCGCCACGCCTGCTGGCCGCCGCGGCGCGCCTCGCGGAGCTTGCGGGCGGCGCCCACGCGATCAGGGCGGCACTCGACCCCGCCGCGCTCTTGAACGACGCCAGCATGCCCGAGGCGATGGTGGACGAACTGCGGGCGGCGGAGCGGGACCGCGTCGCCACGTTGAAGGCGACTTTCGAGCGATGGACCACCGAGGTGCCGGACGCGTTCCTTTCGAGCGAGTGGTGCGCCGCCGAGGGGCAACCCGACGGGCCGGTCGAGGCCCACGGCCGCCGCGCCGACTTCCTCGTCACCGCGCGCTCGCTGCCCGGCGACGACTGGCCTGTCCGGCAGGCTTTCAAGACCGCGCTGCTCAGGACCGAGCGGCCGGTCCTGGTGGTGCCGCCCGCTCCGGCATCGGCCGACGGCTTCGGCCGCCAGGGTGGCCGTTGCTTGGCGCGATGACGATCGCGCGGCCAAGGCGCTGTTGCCCGCCCTGCGCTGCCTGCGCCAGGCCGGGCGCGTCCTCCTGCTCGCAGGCGTCCGCGAAGGCAGCCCTGCGCCAGGATTGCCGCCGATCCTCGTCGAACATGGCATCGAGGCGGAGATGCGCGTCCTACCGGTCGAGCCGCGGCCCTTCGGGGCGAGGCTACTGGACGAGGCACACAACGTCGGCGCCGACATGCTGGTCATGGGTGCCTTTGCGCACAGCCGCCTGCGCGAGATGGTCTTCGGCGACGTGACGCGCTTCATGCTCGAGCATGCGGACCTGCCGCTGCTGATGCGGCATTGAGGATCAGCCTTCATCCGGAAAATACCCACGAGAGTCACTCCGGCTTTCTTCCGTTCTGGCTCCGTGTCCCTCACATCGTTCCCAGGAGAGCGCGGGAGGTTCGCAAGGAGAAGCGACGCGGGCGTAAGGTGCCGCGATGCCCTGGCGATGTTCTGCTTCTGGAGCACCCGGGGAGAGACAACGCTCCTCTGTGTCCCGCAGCGCCTTCTCCATGTTCATCCAAGCCTAGCCGTAGGCCGCCTCTTAGAATGCCAGCCATAGCTGGGCTCCGACGTCGTCAAGCAGGTGCAACCGCACATGCGCGGCGCGGCGGTCGGCGGCTTTGCCGCCTTCCAGGATCTCGCCTATGGCTTGACCGGGCCTCTGGTCGGTGTGCTGGCCGATTCCGCGGGCTACCCGGCAGTCTTCATATTGGGCGGGCTGGCGGCAACGCTTGGCTTGTGGATGGCCTTCGGGGAACATCGACGGAAGGGCGTGACTGTTGCGTGACGCTGGCTCGCTGGTGTTGAGCATTGCCGAAGATCGACGGTCTCTCGCCAGTTGCCGTTAGTAGTTGTTTGCGTCTGGCGGTTCGGGGCGCGTCGAGCAGACCATCTCCCGTAACTGCTTTGCTCCAGCGCTTCATTGCCCAGCATTACCAAGGCACAACGGAAGCTTTCCTTAGGCGGATGAGGACTGCGAGCCGATCCCAGTCTTTGCCGTGATCGGCACGACGTTGATGGCAAGGGTGCCCTGCTTGGGTGCAGGCGTCCCGTCGGGCGGTGCCATGAAGGTTGCCATCGCCTCCTGCATAAAGGGAGCGGCTAACAGCTTCTTGTGCAGCGTCAGCATCCGCTTCTCGGCCTGGCCAATGAAGGTCGTGTAGAGTAGCGGTTTGATGTGGCAGCGGTCTCCGTGCGAGTTCACTCCGCCCTCGCCCTGGGAGATTCGGTCGCCGAGCACATGCCCGATGACGTGGGTGTCCTCGGTGATGTGCCCGCGGTTCCGCAACTCCTTTACATACTTCCAGATCTGGTTCTTCTCCTCCATCCCGAGGGCTACGCCGGGCCGCTTTAGATCGACGATCACGAGGGTAGAGGTCCCAACCTCGTTGTGCTGCTCGTCATAGGCCGGAGTTGCGTAGAGGCCGACACTGCCGTCCGGGGTTACGACGAAGTCGGGCCGGTTAAGCGACCCCTTCTCGTCCTTGTGGAAGATCGTCTTGATAACCTGGGTCATGCCCTGGTTCGAGGTGAACTCGATGCTTTCGAACTGGGGGCCGAAGATCCACAGGGACCGGGCGAAGAGCGGCTGCAGCTCCTGCACCTCGTCCGTCCTGGGATCGGACGTCTTGGCACGGATCTCCTCGATCAGGCGAAGACGCTTGGCTACCTCGTCGAGGGCGATCTTCGCGGTAGCAACTGTCCACTCGTTGAGCAGCGAGTTCCACTGATCCATTTCGTTCGGGGTCAGCGCGTGGAGCTTCTCGAGTAGCGAGTACTGGGACTGGGCCAGTTCGAGCTTGGCCAGCAGGCCCATGACCTGGTCGACCTGGGTCTCGCCCAGGCTGGGGCAGTTCTCCAGGATGTTGTCGAGCAGGCCGTTCCACCGCTCGCGGCTGAGCGGGGGCATGGCCACGACCTGGTCGCGGTGGGATGCCCGGACGATATCGCGGGTGCGGGTCCGCTTCTCTCGGGTGATGTTATGGATCACGCCCCGGATAGCTTCCTGTACCGAGTGCTCTGTGGCTACCCATGCCGGATGACCCGGCCGGAAGTCCCGCCAGTCCTCCTGTACCGCGGGCGCCAGGAAATCGGCGCTGACAATGAAGGTGTAGCGCTTGGCCTCCTCGGACCGGCCGTCGACAATCCGGACCTCGTCAGAGTACCGCCAACCTGCTGTGCCCACGAGACGGTTGTTCACCCACCAGGCGATGCCGTGCTGCTTCGAGGTACGATCCGCGCGCTGGCTATCAATTACCCGGACGGTGGCGACCCCGCAGCCCGGGACGTCGACCCCGATCTCCTGCAGGCACTCTCCGGGGATGTCGTCGAAGGAGACCTTCACCCCGTCCACTGACACCTCGAAAGCCGGGTTGGCCAGGAAGCGCGTACTCAGCAGGGAGCGGGCATCCGCGGCCGACAGCGTCGATGGGTTCAGCCCGAGCGCGGAGATCTCCGTGCCGTGCCCAGTCACGCCTTCACGGCGGCTCTCCTGCACCAAGTCGATCGGGTTCGAGATGCCCTGGGACACCTGGTAGACCGTCTCGACGCCACTCTTCCAGTCCTGACCCGGTAGGGAGACGAGAAGTAGAAGGCCGCGTGGCGCCCCTTGCCGTTGCGCCCGTAGACGGGGCGAGGGCCGCCCTGGACGCCCTCCGGCGGCATCACCGTGGCGCCCTGGTAGCTGAGCCTGTTGTAGTCGAGGGTACGCCAGCGGATCTCGAACTCGTCCGCGGTCATCCCCAGCCCGTTGCCCTCGATCCGGAAGGCCGTCCCGGTCTCCCGGTCCGGCCACTGGATCTCGACCTTGGTGGCATAGGCATCCCAGGCGTTGGCAACGAGTTCGACCAGCGCCGTGGTCGGATCGCTCATGATCGCGCCAGCGTACCGACCGAGGAAGCGCTCGTCGAAGAGGGTTCCCTGACCGCCTGACACGTTACCTTCCCGGATCTACGATGGAATTAGTACAGGCAGGATGGCTCTTCTGCCATAGGTCAACTTCCTGGATCGATGGGTCCCAAATGTCGGCTTCCTCGATGAAGCAAATGGAGCGGATGGACGTGGCGCTCACCCTTGGACAAGGACTTTGCTACACTGCCAGGACTGGCGATGGTGAGCAGACCACCAGCCGCTTCGACCCCCGCGTCATCGCCACATACAGGTGGGCGTGGTCCATGCCAGTAAGATCCACGATCACCGCGACCTCCGCCTCCAGTCCCTTAAGCAGAAGGGTGCTGCCTACGGCCCGCCGCGGCAGCGGCCGGCCCAGCAGGCGGTTCTCCTCCCGCGCTTTGATGGCGGCATCGACCAGAGCGCCCGGAACATTCTCAGGGCAGGAGCGGAGCATCTTGATGCAGGAGGCCAACACAATCGGGCGGTGGACCCGGACGCCCGCCTGCCTGTTGAGCTCTGCCAGCAACTCGACCGCGGCCAGGTAGCTGGGCGATCGGCAGAAAGCGAGCGCAGCCCGCTCGGCATCTGTGGGAGGATTTGGAGCCGTACCCTGCCGATGCATCTCCACCCGCGCCAGGAACTCCGAGGCACCCAGGCTGCTCATCAACTCGTCGGCAAATTCGACGACCGTCTCAAGCGCTCGGCAATCGCGCAGATCAAGCCGGCGGGCGAAATCGACGAGATCGCGCAGATCGACGCTTTCCACGGCGACGGCGCCCGGCGTCAGGCTGGCCAGCCGGCGCTGTTCCCGGGGAGAACGACTGTCGCCGATGATCA
This sequence comes from Roseomonas sp., assembly GCA_035565935.1. Taxonomy (GTDB): domain Bacteria; phylum Pseudomonadota; class Alphaproteobacteria; order Acetobacterales; family Acetobacteraceae; genus Pseudoroseomonas. The sequence goes on along the minus strand of DATMRU010000066.1, from coordinate 14,336 downwards.
AAACACTTCCGTCCTGACTCGGCGCCGCAGTCCGGCAGGCTTCCAGGCGCCGCCTATTATCCTCCCGACCCTCGAGCGGAACCCAGGTGACATTCGGCGGCGCCGTCTGCAGATCGACTGGCAGGCGCGCCAGAAGACGGCGGCGAGCGTCGAGCAGCCATTCACCGAACGGCCCGGTGCCGGCATTGATCCAGCGCCAGGGCGTCGAGAGTTCCCCGGCGGCGGGGAAGACCTTGCAGACGTCCGCCTTCCACTCGACCAGCTTGCCGGCGAAGCCGAAGATGGCCTGCAGCGGATCCCCGAGAACGCAGGTGCGCAGCGTATGCGAGGCGGAGACGACGATGGCGTGCTGCGGGATCGAGCAATCCTGGTACTCATCAACGATCAGGCGGTCGTAGGTCGCGGGGAGAATGTCATTCAGATGGCCCGCCTTGAGCAGCTTGGCGGCCGCAACCCGGATAGCGGGATAGTCATGAGCCGGCTTTGTCAGCTTGAGAATGGCTGGATCATGGCCGCTCCGCCCGGGAAACGTCGAGATGAGCCGCATGGCCCAACCGTCGATCGTCGAAAGCCGGTAACTCGCTCGCGGTACGCCCGCCCTGTCGAGGCGGTTGCGCAAGGCTACAACTCCGGCGTTGGTATGCGTCAGCACCAATACTGGCTTGCGCGCCGTGTGGCGCGTCAGCCCGGCCGCGATCAGATGCGTCTTGCCGCAGCCGGCTGGCGCCGCGACTGATCCACGCTCGATTGCAAGCAGATCGATATCGGGGGCCGTCATGGCATCCAATGGAAGATCCCCTGAATGATCTCCTGAAAGCCCTCATCGGCGCGCGACAAAGCGGGCGCGACGATATCCGCCGCGACATCCTCCATCCAGGAGACGGTCTTGAACCACCCCTTGTTCGATCGGGCGGCCTTTCCGACAGGGAGCCGGTTGGCGGGCAGTAGCAGGGCGCCACGGTCGCTTAGGCTCAGCTTGTTACCAGAGGCTGACCGGAGATGGTCGTCGATGAGCTTCTCGCCGTGCAGCTCGATGCCCCGTTCGATCAGCTGCTCCACCGCATCGTCCGGAAGGCTGACGAAAAGCTCGTCCTCCATTGCCCTGCCCGGGCGCCAGACCGCGACATGGTTGCCAGCGGCCTTGAACGCCTCTTCGGCGCCCGGCGGAGGCTGCGCGTCGTCGTCCCGCAGCACCATCGTGCGATAGCCGAGGGCAGAGAACGCATTCGCCCGGGTGTAGAGATTCTTCACCCCGCCGGCGTCCACCAGCGCCACGGCCCGGGCAGTCAGCGAAGGAGCGAAACTTTGGCGCGTCAGATATAGGTCAAGACCGCGTAGCAGCCCGACTTCGCTCGCGCCTTCGCATACAATGACGGACGAAGCGAGGAAGGCCTCGGGATAGACCCGGACGGTTCCCTGCACATCGTCGGCGCGGCCAACGCAGATGACCTCGTGGTGGTCCGCCTGCTTGCGGACCACCCAAAGCTGCGCCGCCGCCAGTTCACGGACGGCTACGGGTGAATGGGTAGTGGCAAAGACCTGCAGGGGCGGCTCTTTCTCCTTTGCCCCTAGCGAGCCGAGGAGCCGGATAATACGATGCGGCTCCAGGCCGTACTCCAACTCGTCGATGAGCGTGATGCCCGTTTGCGGCGCCGCCTGACGCTGCAGGCCCGCCACCAGCAACCGGATGGAACCGGTGCCCATGTCCCGCAGCGGCACGCCGCGCTTGTCATGCAGCGACACAGTTCCACCGGAGAAGGACACCGATTGCGCGTCGAGCAAGGCGCGCACGACGCCGCCCTCGACCGGAATCCCCAGGTCACCGGCGATCCTCTTAACCAGGCCCAAGGTTTCGCTCAGCTGGGTCTCGGCCTGATCGCCGAACGCCGTCCGCGCGTCGCGTGCCGCTTTGATCAGCGCCGCAGACGCGTCGGCCTTTTCGTCGGCCAGGCGGTTGAGGACGGAGCCCCGGCGCCAGCCGAGATTCAGGTCACCGGAGCCGCCGATGCGTACCGGGGAGATCTGCACCCGGTCCGCCCATGCCAGGAAGCGCGTCAGGCCCTGGGCGGCCGCGCGCTCCGATACCAACGTCCAGACCGGCTCCAGGTCGCTGGACACCGTGAGCTTCAGCGTGAGGACAGTTTCTTCGCCTTCTCCTGGCTCATCGTCCAGCGTATCCAAGACAGGGTCATAGCCACGCAGGAAAGGCCCGTAAGCCTCCATGCTGCGGAGGGCATCGGGCAGGTCACCCAGGGTCAAGGAGATCGAGATCGGCTGCTCGACATCGACATTGTGGAAATCGGCGTCGCAGAACGTCGCGCTGCGGCGCGCGCCTAGGCACAGGTCGATCGCGTCGAGGATAGTCGTCTTGCCGCTATCGCCGGGGCCGATCAGGCAATTCACCCCAGGCGAAGGCGACCAGTCGAGGGCGGCGATGCCCCGAAAGTTCCGTATCTGCACCAGCCGGACGCGCGCCATGGTTAGCCCGAATCGAAGTATGAAACCGGCACGATCATAGCAGGAAAATGAACGGATGTCGTATCGGCGGTACCGCCTTTAGCTTGCTCGCTGTCAACGGGGACACTCTGTCCACGCCGAAAGCGGCAGTACAAGACCGATCAGCAGAAAGCGCGGCGTCTTGAGCCAGCCTCTCCCTGCTCCGTCAGCCCGCATGCGGGAGCACTGCCGCTGACTAGATGTACGCATCCGAATTGATTCTTCTGCTCGACAGCAATTGCGCCATCGCGTGCCAACTCCAGCGCGGCTAGCAGGGTACTGGCCACGGCCGCCCGTACTTGCAGTATCCGGTCCGGCACCTCGGCCGGAAGCGGCGGCAGGAACCACGCCAGCTCGCCTCCTTCGTGGTGCCGTTCGAGCACGGCCCGGATGTGATCCACCGCATCCGGGACACGCCAGAGGTTCGGAATTGCGGGCCGGTAGGCCGGCGGATCGTCATCCCCCTTTCGTTCTCGTCCTTCCAGCATGACAAGGGTCGCCTCAAGGAAGGCGACGTAGAGCTCCGCCTGCGGCTTCGGCGCCGGCCGCCCCTGATTGCCGCGCGTGAAGACGTCCTGTCCGAGCTGCGGCCGAGCGGCGAGCCAGGCGGCGGCGCCCTTCATCGCCGCAAGTTCTTCCAACTGCCCGAGCCGTTGATCGGCCTCCGCCGCAGCCTCTTCGGCGGCCTGTGGGCTGGCGGGGGCGAGCAGCTGCGCCCGCAGCCGCAGGAGCTCGCTCGCCATGACCAGCCAGTCGGCCCGGCGTTCCAGCCGGGTGACACCACTCTCCAGCGCAGCCACCAGCTGGTCGGTCAGAGGGACGATCGACAGCCGGCCAAGGTCGAGCTGGTGCCGGCGCACCATCTCCAGCAGGAAGTCGAGCGGGCCTTCGAAGCCCTCCACGCTGAGGTGCGGCGTCTCGGCCGTTCGGGGCTGTCGATCGGGCGCTTCGTCTTCCTGCCAGGGATCCTCAACCGCGGCTGCGGTGCCAGCGTCAGCCACGACGGGCCCTCGCCGAACAGGTTGGTTTGTCCCGGTTGTCCTTCTTGTCCCGAATGCCCTGCTTGTGCTGGGTGGGTACGATGGGCCCGCGGGTGGACTCATCGCCGTCGCCATCCGCGTAGTCCGGCTGCAGAGCGAAGCTCAGGGCTGGCCAGTTCCGACGGAGCCGGCGCAGCGCCTGCCAGGGCGACCAGTCCGCCGACCAGAACTCCACCCGCAGCTCGGCCATTCGCCGCTTCCGACCGTCGAGGGTGGGCTGTAGCTCCCGCACATGCCGCAGCGGCCGGGTGGTGCCCCAATGCGTCCAGAGCCAGATGCGGCTGTCCGGATCATCGGGCCCGAGACGCAGGATGCCGGGCGGGACCGGCAGCAGGCGGTGCAGGTCGAAGGGGCAGCTTTGGTCCGTGCCGAGGCGGGCGATGGTCCGCTGATGGTTGGCGGCCGCGGCATCCCGCAGCCGCCGGGCCAGGATCCTGGCCCCCTGCAGGCTGATCGCCCGCTCGCCCTCGGCTGGCGCCGCGAGCGAGAGGAACCAGTCCTCTTCCATGCCGTCGAGATCCAGCACCCAGGGGATCACCCCCGCGCCGGCCGCCGCCGCCCGGAACTGACCCGTCTCTTCCGTCGGTCCGGTCACCACCAGCACATTGCGCAGCCAGTCGGTGTGTGCCGGCGCCGGGAGCGCCGGCGGGGCCGGCGCATCCGGGGCAGCCGGAGAAAGACGGGCGGCCACTCCCCTCCCCTACAGGTCGAGCAGTCGGGCCGGACTGTCGCGGGTGATCTTGGCCCGGCGGCGATAGCCCTGGGTGGTGGCGATGCTCTTCTGGCGGGTGTGGTGCATCACCTGCTCGTCGAGCGCGCCCTTGAGGTAGGCCTCGGTGATGAAGCCGGCGCGCAACCCGTGCGGGGACAGGCGTTCGCCCGCATCGACCGTCAGCCCGGCGAGCTCGGCCCGCTTGCGCAGGATCCGCCACACGCTCTTGGTGTCGAGCCGCCCCTCGAGCACGCCGCGTCCGCTGAGGCCGCGGAACACCGCCCCGTACTCGATCCGCGCCCGCCGCAGCCACTCCTCCAAAGCGCGGACCGGGCAGGTCAGGCGATTGAGGCCGCGCGGGATGCCGACCGTGGCCCCCTCCCCTTCCTGGTCGCGCTTGGAGCGCAGGATCTGGACCGTCATGCCCTTGCTGGTGAAGCGCAGCTGCTCGCGGTCAATGGCCACCAGCTCCGAGCGCCGCAGCGCGCCCGCGAAGCCGGTCAGCAGCAGCGCCTTATCCCGCAGGCCCGCCATGTCGGTGCCACAGCTGGCGAGAAGGCGCTTCACCTCGGCCGAGGTCAGCGCGGCGGCCGGCCGGGTCGGCTTGCCGTGACTGGCAAGGATGCCGCGCAGGGTCATGCGGATGGCGGGGTGTCCCGGCTCGATCGGGTGACCGGTGCGCCGGTGCATCTCGGCGATCGCGGCCAGCCGGCGACGCAGCCCCGACCGGCCAAGCTGGCCGGCGAGGCTCGCGAGATACCCGGCGATCACCAGGGGTTCGGCGGGCAGCGCTGGGACGCCACCCGTCTCGCACCAGGCCGAGAACAGGCTCCAGTCGGTCGCGTAGGCGCGGCGGGTGTTCTCAGACAGCGCCTTGCCGGCGTAGCCGGATGCCTTGGCGACCGCTTCGCCGACCGGACCCGAAAGCAGCGCCAGCACGGCCGCAGGGCTCTGGCCGGCTGCAGCGCGGAGCAAGGGGGTGGTCAGAGCGAGCTGGCCGGAGGGCGGCAAGATCTCGCCCTCGGTCGCCTTTCCTTCCCAGGGAGGATCAGCGGCCATCGGTCCCTCCGGGCACACGGAAGGCTTTGCGGACGGCACCCTGCCCGCCTATCTTTCCTTCCATGACCACCGTGACCCTCACCCCCGAGCAGGAGCGCTTCGCGGCGGACGCCGTGGCGCAGGGCCGCTTCCGGGACGTGGATGACGTCGTGCGAACCGGTTTCGCCCTGCTACAGCAGGCGGAAGCTGAGCTGGCTGCCTTCGTGAGGTCCTTGGAAGAGGCCGAGGCCGAGGGCGAGCGCGAAGGCTTCGTCACCATTGAGGAGCTTGAGCGCGACATGGACGCTGTCCTGAAGGCGGCCGCGGCACGCCGGGTTTGAGTGCCCCTGCCGTTCTGACGCCGGCGGCCAGCGCCGCTGTTCTCGAAATCATCGCCTGGTATGCCGACCACGATGAAGCGGCTGGGCAGCGGTTCCACCGGGCGATTGGCGAGGCCGCGCGGCGCCTCGGTGCACGGCCACTCATCGGCCGGCCGGCGCCCGCTGCGTTGGGTCAGCGCCGCCTCTGGTCGCTGGCCGGCTTCCCCTACTTGTTGATCTACGATCCACATCCGGCGCCGCCCCGGATTCTCCGGGTCGTGCACACGGCCCGGGACCTGCCGCGCCTGCTGGCCGATTTGAAGTCGTAGCTTCGCCTTCCGACCCGGTTGGGCGTCCGGAGAGGGCGGAGAGCCGCCCGTTCCCGCACCTTCCTGCCCCTCGTTCTGCAGCATGCCGCTCCCCTGCGCCGCCTCGCGCCACGGCCGCTTTGGCCGGCAAACGAGTCTGATCCATCAGCGGAATCGGGGCAACCGGTCACTTTCAGAACCCAACGCCCGATGATTAAGGATTATCGGGCGATAGAACCCGGGGCAGCGGACTTGCTTCCCACTCCCGGCCGCCGACATCTTCTTCACTGCGGAGGATGCCTCGTGTGTAAGCGTCTTTCCTCGGCTGCCTTGCAGCGCGGGGTGGTGTTGGGCTGACCTTCGTTGTGCTGGGCGGCGTGATGTCCGTTACCGCCCTTACGCATAGGGGTATGGGCGTTGCCGGATGGTTCGCGAGGTGAGGTGATCAGCGTTGTGCAGCGGCGTCGCCGCTGGACGACGGAGGAGAAGCTGTCGCTGGTGGAGGAGGCCACCCGTTCCGGCGCGTCCGTGGCGGGTGTTGCTGACCGACATGGCGTGAGCCGGAGCCTGCTGTTCGAATGGCGGCGCCAGATCCAGGAGGGGACGATGCCGGGCGTGGTCCGGGCGGAAACGGGCACGTCACCGGCGCTGGTGCCGGTTCGGCTCGTCGAGGATCCGCCGCGGTTGCCGGAGTCATCGGCGCCGCCTCGCCCGGAGACTGCCCGCAAGGTTAGCGCCGTCTCGATTGCCAAGGCGGAGTAGCGGGGCTTGCCACCGCGGGTTGGCGCGCGGCGCCGTCCTCCAGGCTTCGTTCGCCGCTTCGGAGAACCACACGGTCAGGCTGCCACAGGCATGCAGGCCGGCCTCGTAGGCCGGCCAATTCATGACCCGGTGCCGCTGCTTCGGAATGTGATGTCGGCGATCCTGGCGGGCTTTGAAGGGCAAGCAGGGCGTCCCTGTTCGGTGATAGGGCTTCGCCCTGCCCCCATTCTACCCCAGACCGGCCCCAAGCCCGATCCATGCACCATAGTCGCCGGCCGGCGAAAACTGACCAACTGGCATAAGTTCTGACAAGACCGTCAGGACTCGGCCAGCGTTGCGAACTCCGCCTCGATTTGTATTTGAGCCTCGTCGGGTTCGATGAAGCCGGCATCCACGGCCCCATTGCGCCAGCCGTGCCAGTAGGACCGCGTCATGTTCTTCGCACCCACCAGACCAGCCATCCCGTCCATATAGCCAATCAGAACGTCCGCCTCGTCCAGGGTTCGAAAGTCCGCGACGCTCCTGACGGCCTCGAACATCACTCCTCCCCTTTCACGCAAGATGCGGCCGAAAAGCGAGCGTGGTGATGCTTCGGCCTGGCACGGTAGCTACTCTCTCCAGGGCAAAAGCCCAGAGAGGAGAGCAACCCATGGTTTATCACAACAACGCGACTACTGGCCCGTCGACCACGAACCTGCTGACTGCGGCAGGCACATCTCGGAGCGTCCTTGCCCAGCCGGCCGCCCCGCGGGAACGCCGGATCGTTCCCGGCACGTCGGGACGGGGCGCTTCCTACGCCGCGCGCTTGGCGACTTCAGCGAAGGTCCGGGAGGACGCCTACCGACTACGCTACCGCAGCTATTTGGCCGGCGGCTTTATCGGGGAGAACCCGTCGGGCATGTTCCGGGACGATTACGACGACATGTTCAATGCCGATACGGTCGTACTCTACGACGACGAAGCCCCCGTCGCTTCCGTCCGCGTCTGCCTCCTCGAACGCGGGACGGACTACACCTCGCCCGCCATGGACACCTTCCCCGAGGAGGTGAGCGCGCTCCTGAACGCCAATCCGAACGACGCCTTTGCTGGCCGCGCCATCGAGGTGACGCGGCTCGTCCGCAGCCCCGAAGCCGAGAACAACCAGGGGCTGGTCTTCCTGCTGTACCGGATCGCGGGCTACATCGCGCTCTGCCACCACACGCAGATCTTCCTGGCCTGCGTCCGGTCGAACCACGCGCCGTTCTACAAGCGCCTGGGCTACTCCGCCGCGTCCGAACCGCAGCCTTACCCCGGGCTCAGCTGCAAGATGCTGCTGATGGCCAGCGATCGGAAGCGCTACGACCAAATCCGTGTAAAAGTACCGATGATGGATCCGATGACGGATACCACGCACAATCTCGAGGGCTTCTACGAGGGCGAGCCGGTGCAGCTCTTCCTTGCCCGCTGAACTGGAGGGGCCGGTCCCTAGGGGGAAGACGGCCCCGGCCGGCTCCGGCGTGTGCGAGCCGGACGGCCTGCTGCACGCTTGGCGATCGATTGCAGGTTCCCATACGCGCATCGCGTGTGCCACAACTCGCCGAATTCGTTCGGGATGCTGATTGTGCCGTCCAGCGTTCGCTTTTCCTATCTTTTAGCCGCCACCCTTCTCGGGGCCGCCGGCATCACACCGCGCCCAAGCTTTACCCAGGAGGATACGGAGGGCGAGCGGCCCTTCTTCGTCCGCCTGGGCTATGGTTTGGCGTCCTATCACACGACGGGTCGCGCGGCGGTGGCAAGCCAGCCGCTGGACGGGGCGCGTGTGGCGCTCGGCGACGTCTCCTTCGCAGCGCTGGAGCTGGGTTGGCGCTTCGCGCCCAACTGGAGCGTGTCGGTGCTGGGCGGCCTGCCCCCGACCGTCGCGCTCTATGGGCGCGGCGACTTTACGGGTCAGGGAGTGCTGCGCAAGGCGACCTATGGCGCGATGATGCTCGGGGTCCAGTATCATCCCTTCACCCTGGGCCGGTTCGAGCCTTTCGTGGGCGCGGGCCTGAACTACACGGTGATCTTCAGGACCCGCGGGGGCTCGATGTCGGAGCTACACGTCGCGGACAATGCCGGCCCTTATGTGCAGGTCGGCGGCCAAGTCCACCTCACCAGCAGCCTCTCGGCCTTCGTGGATGGCCGCAAGACGTGGCTGTCCTTCGATGCCAAGGGCGTGGCGGGCGGCGCCCCGGTGAGGGTCAGCATCGATCCCGATCCAGTCTCTGTGACATTGGGCCTATCTTACAGGTTCTGAAGGGAGCAGCCCGTCAGGCCAGGTACTCGACCCGGCTGGCGGGCGGCGAGGACGAGGGCCGGCCCAACAGATAACCCTGGGCGAAGCGGATGCCGTTCCGGTTGAGCCATTCCATCTGGCTCGGCTCCTCCACGCCTTCGGCGACCACGTAGATGTTCAGGTCCATGGCGAGGCGCGCGATCATCCGATAGATCACCGCGACCTTCCTCTCCGGCAGCTTGCGAGTAAAGGCGGCGTCGATCTTGATGCCGTCCACCTCCACCTGGTGGAGGTAGGTAAGCGACGAGTAGCCCGTGCCGAAGTCGTCCAGGATCAGCTTCACACCGAGTTCGCGGATGCTGCGGAGCTGGTGCAGGGTCCTGTCGTCCTGGTCGAGCAGGACGTTCTCGGTGATCTCAATGGCGAGGCGCTCCGGCGGCAGCCCACTTTCCTCCAGCGTCTGCGCGAGGATCTGCGGGAACCGGCCCGAGCGCAACTGCCGGGGCGAGACATTGACGTTGACCTGGATGGGAGTGGGCCAGGAGGCGGCGTCGTGGCAGGCGATCCGGAGGACCACCCGGCCGAGCTCCTCCATCAGGTGGGAGCGTTCGGCCGTCCCGATGAACTCGCCGGGCGGGATGCGGCCGCGGGTCGGATGATCCCAGCGGACCAGTGCCTCGGCCGACACAATGCGATAGGACTTCAGGTCGACGATCGGTTGATAGAGGAGGCCAATCTGGCCCTTCCGGATGGCCTCGCCCAACTCGGCTTCCCGGCTGATCAGGCTGTGGTGCTCCTCCTCGATCCAGCGCTCGAACAGGCAGGCCTTGCCCTTGCCCTGTTCCTTGGCCTTGTAGAGGGCAAGGTCGGCCAGCATCATCAGCCGATGCGGGTCCTGTGCGTCCTGCGGGTAGGCGCTGACGCCGATGCTGGCGCCCGGATGGACGGTGATGCTGTCTACCTCGAAGCTCTGGCCCAGGTGGAGCGCCAGCCTCTGGGCCACCGCAAGGCCTTCCTCTCCGTCCGCGCCCGCGATCAGTACGGCGAACTCGTCGCCGCCCAGCCGCGCGCCGATGTCCTGCGGCCGGATGGACTGATGGATTCGGCCGGCGATGCCCTGGAGCAGCCGGTCGCCGGTCTGGTGCCCATAGCTGTCATTAATTCCTTTGAAACTATCAAGGTCGATCAGGACGAGGGCGAAGGAGCGCTTTTCGTCGCAGAGCGTCCCGACGGCCTCGACGAAGGAGCGGCGGTTGAGCAGGCCGGTCAGGCTGTCGTGCCTGGCCAGAAAGTTGACCTTCTCACTGGCTTCGTGGCCGGCTGTGACGTCACGGCCGATGCCCCTGAAGCCGGCGATGCTGCCGTGGTCGTCATAGATCGGATGGCCGGTGAGCCGGAACCAGCGATTGCCATGCGCGCCTTCGTGGTGGACGAGCAACTCGCGGAAGGCCTGACGTTCCTGGAAGCAGGCGGCCAGGTCCTGGCGGGGCCTGTCCTCCGTCCAGTCGCCGTCGCGCACGGTCGAGACGAGCTCGGCCAGCATGCGGCCATTTGCGGCGGCCGGCGTCAGCCCGAGGGCTTCGGCCATCCGGGGCGTGGCCTCGGTGATCCGCCCGCCCTGATCGGTTTGCCAGAGCCAGTCGGGGGAGCCCTCCTCGTATTCGCGCAGGAACACGTTGACGGTCTCGATCTCCCGCTGCAGGGCGGCCCGGGCTTCGGAGCGACCGCTGAAGGTGACGTTGGTGAAGATGATGCCGATGGTGGCGTAGGTGCAGAAGGAGATGAAGGCCGTCGCCGAGAAAACGTCGGCATGGGGCATGGCGAAGCCGACCGCGTAGATGGAGAGCACGGCGTTGGGGATGAAGAAGCCGAAGGCCACGGCCATGGGAACGCTGATGATGGGCGTCGAGACCACGCCGGAAGCGAGGCCCAGCAGGAGGACGGTCTGGTCCGGGCGGCCGTTGATCGCGAAGAGGATGATGGTCGTCCCCCATGCGAAGCCCAGGCAGGTGTAGAGGATCTGGGCGTGCCGGAGAAACCGGTGGTCGCCCTTCTCCCGCTTCCAGCGCAGGGCGGCCCTGACAATGGCCGCATAAAGCAGGAGGACGGTCGCGACCATCGCCATCATGACCGGCTCGCCGGACACGCCGAAGGCCAGCGAGTTGACGACCACGTTGAGGCTGCCGGCGGCCGAGAAGAGCATGCAGAGCAGGAAGAGCAGGTTGCACTGGTCACGCATGACCGCCGCTTCCTGCTCGTTCCCGGGCAGCCGGACGCTCATCGCGTCCCGGATCCTGCCGATGACGCCCCGGATCCAGGTTGCAGGCTTACGCACCCCGGAAAGCCACATTAGAGCATGCGTGGCAGGATCAGACCGGTCTTCTCCCGGTACTGCGCATACTCGGCCGCCAGTTCCGAGGTGGCGAAGTGCTCCTCCTCCTCATGGGCCGTCCTGTAGTACCAGCCGATGATGAGGAACGCGGGGACCCACTGGATCGGGCCGCCGGCGATGGCGGTGCCGAGCCAGCCGAGACTGTAGGCCAGGTAAAAGGGATGCCGGATATAGGCATAAGGCCCGTCGGCATGGATCATGGTCGGGATGTTGTCGGTATGGGCGATGGCCGGCGGCCGGGCTTTCGTCGTCCGAACGGCCCACCAGAAGAGCATGCCGCCGGCCAGAAACAGCGCGATCGCAGCGAGACCCGCCGCAGGACCCACACCCGACAGGAGGAGAAGCCCGACGAAGAGCAGGAAGGCGGCGGTACTGCATGCGGAAAGACCGGTCATCCGGGATGGCATTTCGCCTTCGATCCGAAAGTGGTGCTTCAGGCCCCACGCGAATGATCCGAAGGCGGCTAGGGCCGCGATGATCGTGAGGACTGTCAACATGACGCGTTCGCTTCCAAGTTTCATAGTGGGCCTTACTGACCCACTATGGTCATAGCGCATTACGCGATATGCTGCTGATCGCGCACCTATTTTGTGATGCGTGACCGAGATAACGCAATTTAGGGTAGCGAAATCCTGTTCCCGCCCGTCTGGCAGAGACCCTGCCGCCGTGGCGGAGCGGCGCCGCACGCTGGCGTTCTTCCAGCACAATCTGGAACTTGCACGGCAAAGTCTCAGCCTCCGGCTGGCGATCGCACCTCGGCCCTAGCCGCTCTAGGGTCGCATTGCCCGGCAACTTGGCATGAGCTGCACTGCAGTGCGTGCCAATGAGGACAGGTCGGCTCTATCGCTCATACGCCTTTCGAGAGTATCTTTTCGTGGTTAACCAACCTTAGATTGTAGTCTGTTAAGGGATATGCACATTGTGTGCTCGTCCCTTCTCTGACGCGCAACGGCCTCTCCATGTCCATGGCGGTCTTTGAGCTTCGCCCTGTTCCCCCCAAACAAAGGGATGCCAGCTGGTCCACCAGTTGGCATCAACAGCGCTGCCGTGTGACCGCCCCCTCGGCTCATCGGGCGCGGCTTTGGGCCGCCAGTGCCTTCACAGTTGCGGCAGCCCAGACCGCAGCTCTGAACTGTCCCTCTGCTTGGCTGCAAACCGACCTGGTGGAAATCGCGGACATGCAGACCGTCAGCGCGGCTCCAGAAGGAACCGTCCACGTCCCCGATCCTACGGGTCCGAACTTCTGGTTCGTGGTGAATGCCGGTCATGGCGCGGCTCCGCAGTTGCGCGCAAGTTCCGCAGACCTGAACGAGGCTCCTTTTCAGGCAGAGTGCCAGTAGGCCCGCTGGAAAGCGGCGCGGCATTCTCTGGCCTCGCCCGCCGACAGCCATACCGCTTGAGCCACGAGGCGGTTGGGCGGTCCAATTACGGCATCCGCCTCAGCCTCTCGGTATAGGCTCGCTGAACCAATTAGCGTGCGGGGCGCAGCAGAGGCGGCGGTTGCCCCTATTCGCCTGCTCAGGGGCGCCTGTGCCTTCAGCCCCCGGCTAGAGCACATATTCGTCTGAGGCAGGCCACCCCGCCTCAGACGGACATTTGGTCTAGAGCGGTTTCCGATCAGTCTGCATCGTACCCGGCGGCGGCGAAGTAGTTGGCGCACTCGGCGGGCGTGAAGGTCTCGGTAATGCGGCCGATGGTGCGCCAGAGGGCATCGAGGGTGCGCTCGGCCGCGTTGCGGAGCATGGCTTTCAGCTTGGCGAAGGCGTTCTCGATCGGGTTGAAGTCGGGGCTGTAGGGCGGGAGGTAGCGCAGGCTCGCGCCTGCGGCCTCGACGGCGGCCTGGACACCTGCGCCCTTGTGGCTGCCCAGATTGTCCATGATGACGATGTCGCCGGGATGCAGTTCCGGCACCAGCACCTGCTCGACGTAGGTGAGGAAGAGTTCGCCGTTGATCGGTCCGTCCAGGACCATTGGCGCGACCATGCCGCTGTTGCGCAGCCCGGCGACGAAGGTGGTGGTCTTCCAATGTCCATGGGGAATGGCGGCCCGCAGCCGCTCTCCCCGGGGTGCCCGGCCGTGGGTGCGGGCCATGTTGGTGGACGCCCAGGTTTCATCGATGAACACCAGGCGATCGGGATCGAGGTCGGGCTGCTCCTCGAACCAGGCCCAGCGCCGCCTCAGGATGTGGGGGCGGTCCTGCTCCGCGGCATGCGCCGACTTTTTTTGCGTGTGATGCGGTGTCGGTCGAAGAACCGCCACAACGAGGCGATGCCAACAGCCACACCCACCTCCGCCAACCCGGCCCGGATCTCCTTGAGCGAGATGTCGGACTTCCGGTCCATCAGGCTTAAGATGAGGGCCGCATGGGCCTCGATGCGCGCCGAGCGGCGGTCTCCACCGGGAGGTCTCGGCGCGACCGAACCCGCCTGACGCGCCAACGCGCACCAGCGGACTACACTCGCCGCCCTGACCCCGAAGCGGGCCGCTGCCGCCCGGCAGGATGATCCTGCGGCCACCGCTGTGATCACCCGTTCCCGCAGATCCACCGACAGCGCCTTCGACATGCCATCGCCCCCTTGCCACAGGGCGACTGAATCGGCTTCAGGCAGCCGTGGGCATTACAAGCGATTCAGTCAGGCCGGAAACCGCTCTAACCGTAATGCCAAAAGGAGTCGGATAATTCATTCCAAGCTCTATGCTTGTTCGGTTTGCCGTAACAGTCCCGTTTTGGTTTGTTGGCCATGTTGACTCAGTGGCACCGGTTACAGTGAGCACTTTTCCTACAACCGTCTCAGCATGTACGTCAGTTGCAAATGTGACTTGGGATTGTGTTTGTCCGAAGGGCGTATCCAATTTATTGCTCGAAGGACGGCCTAGGGTTCGTTAGCTCTTGAGCCAATCGAGCGAGGCGGCCAGGCAGAGGACGCCGAGGAAGGATTGGGCGGTTTTCTCGTAGCGTGTGGCGACGGCACGCCACTCTTTCAGCCGTGCCCAGAGCCGCTCAACCTGGTTGC
>DATMRU010000065.1:0-243981 GCA_035565935.1 Roseomonas sp. | reverse complement strand
CGCCACCGAGAAAGGGCGCGGGGTGAAGGGAGACCTCAAGCTCGGCATCTGCGGCGAGCATGGCGGAGACCCGGCCTCGATCCAGTTCTGCGAGAGCGTCGGGTTGGATTACGTCTCCTGCTCGCCCTACCGCGTGCCGGTGGCGCGCCTCGCGGCGGCCCAGGCGGCGCTGGCGGGCGGCGGCACGGACCGCACGGCCTGATCAGGCTCAGGCCAGGGGGCGCTGCCCCCTGGTCCCCCGCTGGGGGGACGGTGTCCCTCCAGACCCCACCAATCCACGGCCCTTCTACCGGTGGCGCGCCGGAGGGCTATGCCCTCCGGCGACTGCGAGCGCAGCACGTGCTGCCTTTTGGGCTTCGAGAACGGTTCCACGGCCCCGCCCTGTGGCCTCAGGCGCCGGCAAACGAGTGGCGGGGTTCGGGGGGACACGGTCACCCCGGCGGGAGGGGTCTGGGGAGGGCGGCGCCCTCCCCGGCTTCGGTCTCAGTTCGCCTTCTCGGGCAGCCGCATCCAGTCCGGCACCTTCGGGATCAGCGTCGCATCGCCACAGGCCAGGCGCTCGCCCTCGTTCACCGGCAGGCGGAGCAGGGCGAGGCCGAGCCCCTCCGGGTGTCCGGAGCGCATCTCGCCGACCACGGCCTCGCCGCGCAGCACCGGGGTTCCGGGGGCGGGCAGGGGGCCTTCGACCGCCACGGGCACGAGGCGGCGCTTCAGCAGCCCGCGATACCTGGTGCGCGCCGTCAGTTCCTGGCCCATGTAGCAGCCCTTGGTCCAGGAGATGCCGGCCAACTCGTCGAAGCCGGCCTCCAGCAGCACGGACTTCTCCGCTTCCAGATCGGGCGCTCCGTTCGGCAGGCCGAGGGCGAGGCGATGCCGCTCGTAGTCTCCCGCCTTGTTGTCTCCCGCTGGGCCGGGCAGGGACTGGCCGGCGGGGAGGATGGCGCGCCAGCCGGCCTCGGGCAGCCGCGGGTCGGGAGCGGTGATGGCGTCCGGCGGGGGCGCGGCCTCGCCCCAGCCGGCCCAGACGGTGAGGTCCGGGCGTTCGGCGAGGGCGACGCGGGAGCGCAGGCGGAAGCGCCCGAGGCGCTGCACCAGCATGGGGGCCTGGGCCGCCGCCACATCCAGCAGCAGGCGCTCGCCTTCCGCCAGGATGAAGAAGTCGGCAAGCCACTTGCCCTGCGGGGTCAGCAGCGCGGCCCAGACGGCGCGGCCGGGCGCCGCCTGCGTGACGTCGTTGGAGACAAGGCCCTGCAGGAAGCCGAGGCGGTCCTCGCCGCTCAGCTCCACCACAGCACGATCGGAAAGGGAGGCTATGGGCATGCAGGAGAGTTTGGCGTGCGATGCGCCGCCGACAAGTCGCTGCCCCTCGCGCCGCAACCATGCTATGCGCGCCCGCAACCATGCGCATCCTGTTCGTCACCGCCACCCGCATCGGCGATGCGGTGCTTTCCACCGGCCTGCTGGACCATCTGCTGCGAACCTATCCGCAGGCCCGGATCACGGTGGCCTGTGGGCCGGCGGCGGAGGGCGTCTTCGCGCGGATGCCGCACCGCGCCGCGACCATCGTGCTGGAAAAGCGCAGGTTCTCGCTGCACTGGCTCTCCCTCTGGGGGCAGGTGGCGCGGCAGCGCTGGGATCTGGTGGTGGATCTGCGCGGCTCGGCCCTCGCCTGGCTGGTGCCGGCGAGGGCGCGGGCGGTGATGCGTGGCGGCCGGCGCCCCGGGCACCGGCTACTGCATCTGGCACAGGTGCTGAAGCTGGCGCCGGCGCCGCGCCCGGTGGTCTGGTTCGATGAGGCCGATCGCGCGCGGGCCGAGGCGGTCCTGCCCGGGGAGGGGCCTTTCGTTGCCCTGGGGCCGAGCGCCAATTGGCCTGGCAAGGTCTGGCCGCCGGAGCGCTTCGTGGCGCTGTTCCAGGCACTGACGGCGCCCGAGGGGCCGCTGCCGGGGGCGCGGCCGGTGGTGCTGGCCGGCCCGGGTGGCACGGAGGCGGGTATGGCGGCGCCCGTGCTGCGGGCACTGCCAGGGGCGGTCGATCTGGTCGGCCGGTTGGCGCTGCCCGAGGCGGCGGCGGTGCTGGCCCGTTGCGCGCTGTTTGTCGGCAATGACTCCGGGCTGATGCATCTTTCCGCTGCCGCGGGGGCGCCGACGCTCGGCCTCTTCGGGCCGACCCAGGCCAGCGAGTATGCGCCGGTCGGCCCGCGCGCCCAGGCAGTGGTGGCGCCCGGCCCACCCGGCGCGGCGCCGATGACGGCCCTGCCCGTCGGCGCGGCGCTGGAGGCGGCCATCGCCCTGCTGCGGCGGCCGGAAGTGGCGGCGGCATGAGGCCGGGAGTGTTCCACACCCGGAGGCGCAGCATATGAAGGTGGCCCAGGTGATGGCCGGTGGCCGGGTGGGTGGCGCCGAAGCCTTCTATGAGCGTCTCACCGTGGCGCTGCACGCGGCGGGCGAGGATGTTCTGCCGGTGATCCGCAGCGACCCCGCCCGCGCCGCCCGGCTGGCGGTGCATGGGGTGACGCCGGTGCAACTCGGCTTCGGCACCTGGCTCGACCTTGCGACCCGGCTGCGGCTGCGTGCGCGGCTACACGCCTTCCGGCCGGCCGTGGTGGTGGCCTGGATGAACCGCGCTGCCAGCTTCACGCCACGTGGCCCCTGGACCCTGGTGGGCCGGCTGGGCGGCTACTACGACCTGAAATACTACCGGCACTGCGACCATCTGGTTGGCAACACGCGGGACTTGGTGGCGTGGATCGTGCGGCAGGGCTGGCCGCGCGAGCGGGCGCATTATTTGCCGAACTTCGTGACCGATATGGACGAAGTGCTGCCCGCCGACCTGGATCTGCCGCCCGGCGCCCTTCCCGGTGCGCCGCGCCTGCTGGGCCTCGGCCGGCTACACCGTAACAAAGGTTTCGACACGCTGCTGCGCGCCCTGCCGCACCTGCCCGGCGCGGTGCTGACGCTGGCCGGGGAGGGGCCGGAGCACGAGGCGCTGGTGCGGCTGGCGGGCGAGCTGGGGGTTGCCGACCGGGTGCAGTTCCTCGGCTGGCGGCAGGATTCCGGCGCGCTGCTGGCGGCCTGTGACATCTTCGTCTGCTCTTCCCGCCATGAGCCGCTGGGCAATGTGGTGCTGGAGGCCTGGAGCGCCGGCAAGCCGGTGGTGGCGGTGGCGGCGCAGGGGCCTTCCGAGCTGATCCGCGATGGCGAGACGGGCGTTCTGGTGCCGCCGGAGTCGCCCGAGGCGCTGGCGGTGGCGATCGGCGCCCTGCTGGCGGACCCGGCACGGCGCGCCGCCCTGGGCGAGGCCGGTCGTGCCGCCTATGCCGCCGGCTTCGCGGAAGGGCCGGTGCTTGCGCGCTGGCACGGCTTTCTGCGACAGGTGGCCCCACCTGCCGCTGCCGCCCCGGCGAGGTCCCTTTCTGCCGAACTGCCGGGCGGGCGGAGTTGAATCGCGCATGTGCGGCATTGCCGGCCTCATCCTGAAGCAGGGACTTGTCCCCGACGCGGCGCTCTTGCAGCGGATGACGGCGGCGCTCGCGCATCGGGGGCCTGACGGCGCCGGGCACCATGTCGCCGCCAATGTGGCACTGGCCCATACACGACTCGCCATCATCGACCTTGTCACCGGAGACCAGCCGATCTTCGCCGGGCCGGCCGCGCTGGTCGGCAATGGCGAGGTGTACAATTACCGGGAGCTGCGGGCGGAGAACGTGCTCTCCTGCTCGACGGCCAGCGACTGCGAGCCGCCGCTGCATCTGTTCCGCCGCGACGGGCTGGCCTTCGCCGACACGCTGCGCGGCATGTACGCGCTTGCCATCCACGACCGGGTGGAGCGCGAGGTGGTGCTGGCGCGCGACCCCTTCGGCATCAAACCGCTCTACACCGCCGAGGTAGCGGGGGGCATTGCCTTCGCCTCGGAGCCGCAGGCGCTGGTCGCCGCCGGGCTGGTGGCGCCGCGGGTGCGCGCCGAGGCGCGGTCCGAACTGCTGCAGATGCAGTTCACCACCGGCGCGGAGACGATCTTCGAGGGCATCCGCCGCGTGCTGCCGGGCGAGAGCATCGCCATCGCCGAGGGGCGGGTGCTGGAGCGCCACCACCGCGCCGCCCTGCCGGAGGGCGGGCCGGTTCCCGTCTCGGAGGAAGAGGCCCTAGCCCGCTTCGAGGCCGCCTTCCGCGACAGCGTGGACCTGCATCAGCGCAGCGACGTGCCCTATGGCATGTTCCTCTCCGGCGGCACCGACAGTGCGGCGGTGCTGGCGATGATGGCGCGGCTGAACGACAGTCCGGTGCGCGCCTTTACCGCCGGCTTCGACCTGCCGGGCGCGGCGGACGAGCGCGAGCGCGCCGCCACCCTGGCCCGCGCCGCCGGCGCCAAGCACCACACCGTCATGGTCGGTGAGGCGGAGGTCTGGCGGCACCTGCCCGAGATCGTCGCCGCCATGGACGACCCGGCGGCGGACTATGCCATCATTCCCACCTGGTTCCTGGCCCGCCGCGCCCGGGAGGAGGTGAAGGTGGTGCTCTCCGGCGAGGGCGGCGACGAGGTGCTGGGCGGCTATGGCCGCTACCGCGCTGCCATGCGGCCCTGGTGGCTGGGCGGCAAGGCACCGCGCACCCGGGGCGCCTTCGACCGGCTGGACGTGTTGCGCGCACCGCCCACCGGCTGGCGCGACGGCATCGCCGCTTCCGAAGCGGCCGCCGCGCTGAGCGGGCGCACCCGTCTGATGGCGGCGCAGGCGCTGGACATGGCGGACTGGCTGCCCAACGATCTGCTGCTGAAGCTCGACCGCTGCCTGATGGCGCATGGCGTGGAAGGACGCACGCCCTTCCTCGACACCGCCGTGGCCGAGGCGGTGTTCCGACTGCCGGACGGGCTGAAGGTGCGCAAGGGCATGGGCAAGTGGCTGCTGCGCGAGTGGCTGGCGCGGAACTTCCCTGCCGCCGAGCCGCACCGGCCGAAGCAGGGCTTCACCGTGCCGATCGGCGCCTGGATCGGGCATGCGGCGGAGAGGCTGGGGCCGCTGGTGGCGGCGCAACCGGGGGTGATGGAAATCGCCCGGCCGGAGAAGGTCATCGCCCTATTCAAGGCCGCCGGCGGCAAGCGCGAGGGCTTCGCAGCCTGGCACCTGCTGTTCTATGCGCTGTGGCACCGCCGGCATGTCGAGGGCGTCGTCCCGCGCGGCGAGGGGACCTTCGAGTATCTCGCGGCGCGCTGACCAGCGTGGGGCATCCGGGGGCGGCCGCCCTGCCGACATTGTGCTTAGCGAAGCCGGCGGGAATGTGGGAAGCTGCCTGATGAAAGAAATAATCAGCACCCTGCCCTGTCTGCTCACGGCATCCAGGATGCGCCTGGCAGAGCAGCTATTGCTGACGACGACCGTCTTCTGTGGCCTCTTCGCGGTGCTGCATCTTCTCGGGTTGTCCTAGTCTTCTTCAGCGTTCCTTTCCGGAGGGGGCGCCCCGTTCCTTTTTCCTCGGGAGCGCTGCCCGAACCACCCGCCACCGCCCCGCCTGTTCCGGAAGATCGAGGCGGCCATTCTGTACAGTGCGGCCGTGCCCCGGGCCTCCGGGCCCGGCTGCGGAGCGAGGTTCCCGTGATCCCCAGCAAGTTCAGCGTCGGACAGCTCGTCCAGTTCATTCCCCATCTGGGCGACGCCCACATTCCGCCGGGAACCTATACCATCACCCGTGTCATGCCGCGCGATAGCCAGGACCGCACCTACCGGGTACGGAGCTCACGCGATGGCCAGGAACGCGTGTTGCCGGAACAGCAATTGCGGGACGCTTCGGGGAAGCCTTCCAAGTAATCATCGCCCCTGAACGGGGCGTTCCGCCCCACAGCGCCGCCTCGCTTCAGCGCCTCCGGCAGGCCGGCCCCGATGAGGCGGCCCCCGGTGGGACGATTACTCCTCCACGAAGGGGTTCTTGCCACCGCGCCCGTGCAGGCGGATCGGCACGCCCGGCATGTCGAAAGCCTCGCGGAAGCTGTTCACGAGGTAGCGGCGGTAATCCTCCGGCAGATCCTCGGCGCGCGGGCCGAAGACGGCGAGGGTCGGCGGCCGGGCCTTGGGCATGGTGGCGTAGCGCAGCTTGATGCGGCGGCCCTCGACCAGCGGCGGCGCGTGGCGGGCGACGGCGGCCTCGAACCAGCGGTTCAGCTCGCCGGTGGGGATGCGGCGGTTCCAGCGCTCGACGGTCTGCCGCACGGCGGGCATCAGCCGCTCCACGCCCTTGCCGGTCATGGCCGAGAGCGCGACGACGGTAATGCCCTTGAGCTGGGCGAGGGAGGCGGTCAGCACATCCTCCAGCGCCTTGCGGGCCACCGCGCGATCCTCCACCGCGTCCCATTTGTTGTAGGCGATGACCACGGCGCGGCCCTCGCGCTCGGCGAGACGGGCGATGCGCAGGTCCTGCTCGTCCATGCCGAGGGTGGCGTCGAGCACCAGCACGGCCACCTCCGCCTCCTTCAGCGCGGCGATGGTGGCGCCCACCGACATCTGCTCCAGATGCTCGCTGATGCGGGCCTTCTTGCGCATGCCGGCGGTATCGACCAGCCGCACCTTACCGCCGGTCTCGTCGGTCCACTCCACCGCGACGGCGTCGCGGGTCAGGCCGGGCTCGGGGCCGGTGATCATCCGCTCCTCACCGAGCAGGGCGTTGAGCAGGGTGGACTTGCCGGCATTCGGGCGGCCGACGATGGCCAGCCGCAGCGGCCGGTCGCGCTCGCGCGCCTCGGGGTCCTCCTCGGCCGGCAGCATCTCCAGGGCTGTGCTGTATAGGTCGCCCATGCCCTCGCCATGTTCGGCAGAGATGGCGACCGGATCGCCAAGGCCCAGTTCGTAGGCCTCCATGGCCGCCATGCCGCCGGCGCGGCCCTCGGTCTTGTTGGCGACCAGCAGCACAGGCACGGCCTGGCGGCGCAGCCAGGCGGCGAAGGCGCGGTCGGACGGGGTGAGGCCGGCACGCGCGTCGATCACGAAGAGCACCAGATCGGCCTGCCGGATGGCGGCTTCGGAGCTGGCACGCATGCGGCCGGCGACGGTGTCGGGCGGCGCCTCCTCCAGCCCCGCCGTGTCGAGCAGCAGCACGGCGCGATGGCCGAGGCGGGCCTCGACCTCCTTGCGGTCGCGCGTGACGCCGGGGGTGTCGTCCACGATGGCGAGCTTGCGCCCGGCCAGGCGGTTGAACAGCGTGGACTTGCCGACGTTGGGCCGGCCGACAATGGCAATACGGGGGAGCATGATGCCGATGGCTTTACAGCGGAACCGGCTCGGGTGGAACAGAAACGGACGTGAAAGGCTGGGGGAATGAATTCCCCCAGGCCCCCTTCTTTTTTCTTCGAGTTTCCCGCGCGGGCGGAAAGCGCACCCCCAGACTGACAAAAAGAAGATGGGGGTTCGGGGGAATTCTTTCCCCCGATCTTCTTAGGCCGCCAGGGCCTGCCGCACCCGCCCGCCCGGGCAGCCGCCGGGCAGGGCCGCGGCGCGCCGGGCCACCGGCAGGAGGGCTTCGAGGTTCACCCCGGTCGAGATCCCCATGCGGGCGAACATCCAGGCCACGTCCTCGGTCGCGACGTTGCCGGTGGCGCCGGGAGCGAAGGGGCAGCCGCCCAGGCCGGCGATGGCCGCGTCGAAGACCCGCACGCCTGCGCTATGCGCTGCCATGATGTTGGCGAGGCCCAGCCCATAGGTGTCATGGCCATGGAAGGCCCAGCCGGCCACCTGCGGGAAGGCGCGGGCGCAGGCGGCGTGCAGTTCGGCGACATGGGCGGGGTCGGCGCGGCCGGTGGTGTCGCAGAGGGCGAATTCGGCATCGGGGCGCAGCGCCGCGAGGCGGCCGACGAGGTCCAGCGTGGTCTCCGGGGCGACGCGGCCGGTGAAGGGGCAGTCGAAAGCGGTGGCGATGTTCATGCGCAGCCGCACGCCCTCCAGTTCCGGCACCAGGGCGGTGAATTCGGCGACGGATTCCGCCGGGCTCATGCGGATGTTGCTGCGGTTGTGCGCCTCGGAGACGGAAACGACCCAGACAAGATGGCGCGCGCCGACGGCCAGGGCGCGGCGGGCATGGCGGGAATTCGGCACCAGCATCTGCGGGTCGGCGCCGGGGAGGGCCCAGGTGCCGGCCAGGATCGCCTCGGCATCGGCCATCTGCGGCACGGCGGCGCTGCCCACGAAGGCGCCGGCCTCGATGCGCGTCAGGCCGGCGGCGGCGCAGCCCGCGATGATGGCGAGCTTCTCGTCGGTGGGGATGAAGGGGTCGATCGGCTGGAAGCCGTCGCGCGGTCCGACCTCGACGATGGTGACGTCCGGCATGGTGCTGGTTCCTCCCGGACGGAAGGTGGCGCGACGCCTGCGTGCCGACCAGTGCCGGTTGCAGAGCCTTGGCATCGCGCCGCGCGATCACTCGGGGGGGCGAGGGATCGGAGAGAGGAGGGAGGGTGGTCGGGTGGCGCGCCCTCAGCGGCCCTGGCTGATGAGCGCGAAGCTGGCGCCCTGCGGATCGCGCGCCTGGAGGATCCAGTTGCCGCCCGGCACCTCGTGCGGGCCGTTCAGCACGGTACCGCCGCGCGCCTGCAGGCGCTCCGCCGCGGCGGTGACGCTATCGACGCGGAAATAGAAGGTCCAGGGGAAGGCCGGCATGCCGGGTGGGCGGGTCATCATGCCGCCGATGGTCACGCCGTGGGCGGCGAAGAGCTGATAGACCCCCATGGGGCCCATGTCGTGCGCCTCGGCCTTGGTCCAGCCGAAGAGGCGGGAATAGAAGGCGAAGCAGGCCTCGGCGTCGGCGGCCACCAATTCGTGCCAGGCGGGATGGCCGGGCTTGTCCATGGCGAAGGGGGGCGGCGGCATCGCGTCGGTCCCGCGGAACAGGACGAAGACCGTGCCCTCCGGGTCCGCGGCCACGGCGAAGCGGCCGATGCCGGGGATTTCGGCGGGCTGCCGGAGGATGGTGCCGCCGGCCTCCATCACCCGCGCCGCCATGGCATCGACGTCCTCCACGGCGATGTCGCCGATCCAGGTCGGGCGGCGCTCGCCGGGGCAGCTCGCATCCTCCGGCATCGTCATGGCGCCGGCGACTGGCATCTCGCCCGCGAGGAGCAGCGTATAGGCCATGCCGGGCTGCCCAGCATCGCGGGCGCCCCAGCCCACCACCTCGCGGTAGAAGCCGACGGCGGCTTCGGCGTCGGTGGTCATCAACTCGTACCAGACGAAAACTCCGTTCGAATCCGGCATGCTGTTTCCTCCGCTGGGCCGCATCCTTGCACGGCGCTGTCTCTTCGTGGCCTTGGCGAGTTGATATCAACCTATATGATTTGTCAAACGCCCTGGTCCTGACTTTCCGGACAACCCTTCTGGTGCGCGATGCCTGCCATTGCCGGCATGTGCAGCGCGCCGCGCTGACTCTGGTGTGCCGGTTCGGCGAGGCGCTGCGGCCGATCCGGCGGGGGTTGTCCAGAGGGGGGCGGCGCCCCCCTCTGGCCTTGGCTGATCGTTTGACCGACCTCCGGCGCAGCCCCAGACTCGCGCCCATGTCCCAGGGTGGAAGTGAAAGCCGGCTGCGGTTCGATCTGGTGACGCTCGACCTCTTCCTGGCCGTAGCGGAGGAGGGGAGCATCGCGGCGGCGGCGGCGCGGCGGCACATCGCGCCCTCGGCGGTCAGCCGGCGGCTGGCGGAGCTGGAAGCGGCGATGGACACGGCGCTGCTGCAGCGCCACGCCCGCGGCATCGCGCTGACCCCGGCGGGCGAGGCGCTGCAGCGGCATGCCCGCAGCGTCTTCGCCGTGCTGGGCCGGATGCGGGACGAGATGGGCGAGCACGCGCAGGGAGTGCGTGGGCATGTGCGGATCGCCGCCAACACCTCCTCGCTCGCCGAGTTCCTGCCGGAGGAGCTGGCGCTGTTCATGGCGCGCTGGCCGGGCATCCGCGTCGAGATGCAGGAGCTTCTGAGCCCGGAAATCGTCCGCGCCGTGCGGGACGGGCTGGCCGATGTCGGCATCATGGCGGAAAGCGTGCCGGCCGAGGGGCTAGAGAGCCTGTTCTACCGCGAGGACCAGTTGCAGGTGGTGGTGCCGCTTGGCCATCCGCTGGCCGGAGCGGAGGCGCTCGACTATGCCGAGACGCTGGGCTTCCCGCAGGTCGGGCTGGCGCGCGGATCCTCGATCCAGCGGATGCTGCTCAGCACCGCGGCGCAATGTGGACGGCCGATCGACCTGCGGGTGCATGTGAACAGTTTCGACGTGCTGCGGCGGCTGGTGCAGGTGGGGATCGGGCTGGCGGTGCTGCCGGAGGCCTGCATCCGCCCCTTCGCCGAGGCCATGGGGCTGCGCGGCATCCCGCTGCGCGACGCCTGGGCGCGGCGGCGACTGAAGCTCTGCGTGCGCGACCGCGCCACGCTGCCGGCACCGGCGCGGCTCTTCGTGCAACAGGCGGCGCGGTTGGAGAGCACACCCTCGCCGGGCATCGCGGGCGGCGATGTCTCGCCTCGCCAAACGCGAGTGGCGGGTGGGGCGGGCGCTTGGCATCCTGGCGGGCAATGAAACGGAGGATGTCCAAGCCATGCTGGTGAACCGGCGACGCCTGCTCTGTGCCACGTCCCTTTGCGCCACGTCCCTTTGCGCCACGTCTCTCGGCCTTGCCGGTGCCCTGCTGGGTGCAGCGCCGGCCGCCCACGCACAGAGCGGGACCATCACCCTGATCGTCCCGACCGCGCCGGCGGGCAGCACCGATTTCGCCGCGCGCCTGCTGGCCGACCCGCTAGCGAAGCGGCTGGGGCAGAGCGTGGTGGTCGAGAACCGCGCCGGGGCGAATGGCGCCATCGGCACCGGCGCGGTCGCGCGCGCCAAGCCGGACGGCACGACCCTGCTGGTGCAGTATTCCGGCTACCATGTCGGCACGCCGGCGATCATCCCGAATCTCGGCTATGACGTGCTGAAGGATTTCGCGCCCGTCGCGTTGCTGATGGATGCGCCGCAGGTGGTGTTCGTGCATCCCTCCGTGCCGGCCAAGACGGTCGCGGAACTGGCCGCCTATGCTAAGGCGCATCCGGGTGAGCTGAACTACGCCTCCTCCGGCAACGGCTCGATGCAGCACCTGGGCACCGAGCTATGGAAGCAGCAGGCGGGCTTCGACATGGCGCATGTGCCCTATCGCGGCACCGGCCCGGCGACGCAGGACCTGTTGGCCGGCCGGGTGCAGGTCTTCATGACCACGCCGCCGCCGCTGATGCCCTATGTGCGGGATGGTTCGCTGCGGGCGCTGGCCATCACCTCGGCGCAGCGGCATCCGGCGCTGCCCGACGTGCCGACCATGGCGGAATCCGGCCAGCCGGGCTTCGAAGTGACGGCCTGGTTCGCGGTCTTCGCCCCCGCTGGCACGCCCGAGCCGGTGCTGAAGCGGCTCACTGAGGCTGTCGACGCTGTGGTGAAAACGCCGGAGTTCCGCCGCCGCGTCGAGGAACAGGGCGGCATCGCCCATCCGATGACGCCCGAGGCGCTGGGCCAGCGCGTGGAGAAGGAGCTGGCCGAATGGACCCGCGTCGCCCGCGCCGCCAACATCAAGCCGGAGTAAGCCCATGACCGATGCGCCGCCCCGCCCCGATGCCTCGCCGCTGGCCGGCGCCGGCGCACCGCTTGCCGGGCTGCGCGTGCTGGAGCTCGGGCATTTTGTCGCCGCGCCCTTCGCCACGCGGCTGCTCGGCGACCTGGGGGCCGAGATCATCAAGGTCGAGCCGCCAGGGGGTGACCCGGTGCGGCAATGGGGGGCGCGGCACCAGGGGCATGCGCCCTGGTGGTCCGTGCATGCGCGCAACAAGCGCTGCATCGCGCTGGATCTGAAGCGGCCGGAGGCGCGGGAGATCGTGCTCGGCCTGGTGCGGCACTGCGACGCGCTGGTCGAGAACTTCCGGCCCGGCCAGCTGGAGAAGCTCGGCCTCGGCGCCGAGGCGCTGAAGGCGGTTCGGCCCGATCTCGTGATCGCCCGCATTTCCGGCTACGGGCAGGACGGACCCTATCGCGACCGAGCGGCCTTCGGTGTGATCGGCGAGGCGATCGGCGGGATCCGGTACCTGACCGACCATCCGCCGGGCACCACCGAGCTGCCGCCGGTGCGGGTCGGCGTCAGCCTGGGGGATTCGGTCGCCGGGATCTATGCCGCGCTCGGCGTGGTCGCGGCGCTGTGGCGGCGGGACCGGCGCGCGGCGCCCCAGGGGCCGGGCGCGGAGGTGGACGTGGCGCTGACCGAATCGGTGTTCAGCCTGCTGGAAGGGGCGCTGCCCGAGTATTCCACCCTTGGCACCATCCGGCAGCCTTCCGGCGGCGGCATCGCCACGGCCGCGCCGACCAACGCCTATCGTGCGCGGGATGGCGTCTGGGTGCTGATCGCCGCCAATTCCGACCCGCTGTTCCGCCGGCTGACGAAGCTGATGGGCGCGCCGGAGTTGGTCGAGGACCCCCGCTTCTCCGACAATCAGGGGCGGGTGCGGCATGTGGCGGAGCTGGACGCGCTGATCGGCGCCTGGGCTGCGCGCTTCGACGGGCGGACGCTGGAGACCATGCTGGCCGAGGCGGACATCCCCTCCACCCGCGCCTATACCGTGGCCGACTGCGCGGCGGACCCGCAGTTCCGCGCGCGAGAGATGGTGCGGGAAGTGGCGGACCCGCTGCACGGGGCGGTGCTGCATCCGGGCGTGGTGCCGCGCATCGACGGGGCGGTGCCGCCGCCGCGCTCCACCGGGCCGGAAGTGGGCGCCGATACGGCGGCCGTGCTGGGGGAACTGCTCGGCTATGGCGCGGAGAAGGTGGCGGCGCTGCAGGAGGCCGGGGTGCTTCGGGCGGCGCTCTAGAAAAAGTCCGGGGGGTCCGAGGCACTGCCTCGGACCCCCCTGGTCTTTTTTCTTACCCCCGATAGGCCGCGAGCGTGCCGTCGTCGGCCAGCAGCACCAGCGTGTCCTGTGCGACGGCGCCGGGCAGGGTGGTGCTGTCGGGCAGGCCGAGGCGGCCGGCGATGCTGCCATCGGCGGGGTTGATCAGCAGTGCCTCGCCCTTGCTGGAGGGCAGGATGATCTGCCCACCCGCCACCAACGGTGTGCCGAACTGGGCGGGCTCGTCGTTCTTCTCCTTGCCCGGCGGCGGGGCGTTCAGCTCGGCGATCCAGCGGATGCGGCCGTCCTCGCGCCCGAGGGCCACCAGGTCGCCACTGCGGCCCATGAGGAGGAGCCAGTCGCCGATCGGGACAGGGGTGGCGGTACCGCCGATCCCGCGCTCCCAGAGGCGGCGGCCGGAGCGGAGATCCACCGCCAGCGAGGTACCGCCCATGCCCATGGCATAGACGCGGCCCTCATGGATCACCGGCAGGCCGTGGACGCCGGCAATGTCGCCAAGGCCGCCCAGGCCGCGCCCCGCGAGGCTCTCGGTCCAGATCACCTGGCCGTCGTCGGGCCGCAACGCGATCAGCTCGCCGGAGGCGAAGCCGGCCACCAGGAAATCGCCATCGATCGCCGGCGCGGGCAGGCCGAGCGGCACCGCCGGGGTCGGCTGTGCGCGATAGGTCCATTGCCGCCCGCCATCCTGCGCGGAGAAGGCAATGAGCCGGTTCTCGATGGTCGGAACATAGATGCGGCCGCCGGCCACGGCAGGGGCGCCGCGCGCGGGGGCGGGCAGCTTGACCCGCCAGCGCGGCTTGCCGTCCGCGGGGTTCAGGGCCATCAGCTCGGCCATGCCGGTGGCGACATAGAGCGTGCCGTCGGCAAAGGCGCAGCCGGCGCCCACCGCGCCGGTCTCATCATCCTCCGGACGGGTATCGAAGCGCCAGCGGCGGCCACCCCGCGCCAGGTCAAAGGCGGAAATCACGCCATAGGCGTCGGCGGTGAAGACGGTGTTCTCCGCCACCACCGGGCCGCTGGTGATGCGGCGACGATAGCCGCTGCCGGTGCCGGCGGAGGCGGTCCAGGCCCGGCTCAGGCGCGGGGGCAGGGCCGAGTGACCGGGGTCGTGCGCCACATTACCGCCAGGCTGCGGCCATTCGGTGCGCGACTGCGGCGGCGGCAGGGTGAGCGGCTGGCTGGCCAGGGCCGGGTCCACCTCCAGCTCGCGTTGTGCCGTGAGCACGGAGATGCGCTCGCCGGGCAGCGGCTGCTTGGCGGTGCCAAAGATGCTGTCGATGGTGCTGCAGCCGGCCAGCATGCCGGCCCCGCCCAGCAGCGCCGCGCGCCGCGTCCAGATCGTCCTGCTCCGCATCAGACCCCCAATCCTGCCGCCAGTCGGCCCGCCCGGTCGCGCAGGCCGCGCGGGGCGGTCACGTCGCCGGCCAAAGCTTCGAGAATGCGCTTCGCCTCGGGCTTGTCGCCGCGGCGGATGGCCAGCAACCCTTGCAGCTCCCGCGCCGAGGCGCGCCAGGGATTGCTCGGCTCGGTGAGCGGCGTCAGCCGCGCCGCGAGGGCTGCCGGGTCCTGCGTGTCGATCCCGTGCAGCACCCACATCAGGCTGGCGAGGTCGCGGTAGAGCTGCGGCGCGCCGGCATCGCCGGCCACTTGGTCCCACAGCGCCAGGGCGGCCTCACGATCGCCGGTTTCGGCCTTCAGCGCGGCGGCGCGCAGGCGGGCGAGGATCTGGTAGCCCTCGGGCGCGGTGGCGGCCAGGCTGGCGAAGTTGTCGCCGGCGGCCTTCAGGTCGGCGCCGGGCGCCTCGGCCTTGCGGCTGATCTCCAGGAACAGGGCACCGGTCTGCGCCGCCTGCTGCTCCTGCCACCAGCGCCAGCCCTGCCAGCCGCCGATCCCCAGCAGCGCCAGCAGTGCGATGCCGGCCAGCAGGCCGCCGTATCGGATGCCGAGCCGCCGGGCCCGCTCGGCCCGCAGCTCCTCCTGCACTTCGTCGAAGATATCCGGCAAGGTCGGTCCCTGTGAAAAGCGGCGCGGACCATACAGGCCAAGGCGCGCCGCGTTAAGGGCAGGCGGCCGGGGCCGCCCGCCCTCCTCAGCGGAAGCGGACGGGCTGGCCTTCCGGCGTGCCCAGCACCTCGTCCTCTCGCATTACACTGCGGCCGCGGATGATGGTCATCACCGGCCAGCCGGTGCAGCGCTGGCCGGCGAAGGGGGTCCAGCCGCAGGGCGAGGCGATCCAGCTTTCCTCGATGGTGCGCTGCCGCTTCAGGTCCACCACCGTGAAGTCGGCATCGTAGCCGGCGGCGAGGCGGCCCTTGCAGACGGCGCCATAGACCCGGGCTGGGCCCGCCGCCATCAGGTCCACCAGCCGGGTGAGGGAGAGGCGGCCGGCATTCACGTGGTCCAGCATCAGCGGCACCAGGGTCTGCACGCCGGTCAGGCCGGCGGCGGTGGCCGGCCAGGGGCGCTCCTTGGCCGCACGGGAATGCGGCGCATGGTCGGAGCCGATGCAGTCCACCGTGCCGTCGCGCACCGCGGCCCAGGCGGCCTCCTGGTGGCGGGCGTCACGGATCGGCGGGTTCATCACCGCATAGCCGCCGAGGCGGTCATAGGCCTCGTCGTTCTGGCTGAGATGGTTGATCAGCACCTCGACGGTGGCGACGTCGCGGAAATCCTTGAGGTAGTCCAGCTCCTCGGCGGTGGAGACGTGCAGGATATGGGCCGGGCGGCCGGTCTCGCGCGCCAGGGCCATCAGGCGCCTCGTGCCGAGGAAGGCGCATTCCACGTCGCGCCATTCGGCATGCAGGCGGTGCGGGCCGCCAGCGGCGTAGATCGGCTTGCGCTCCTGCAGGCGGTACTCGTCCTCCGAGTGATAGCAGATGCGGCGGCGGCCGGAGCGCATCACGCGCTCCAGGCTGGCATCGTCCTCCACCAGCAGGTCGCCCGTCGAGGAGCCGGCGAAGACCTTGATGGCGCAGACATCCGGCTCCGCCTCCAGCGCCGCGAGCTCGCCGATATTCGACTTGGCGGCGCCGACATAGAAGCCGATGTCGCACCAGGACTTGCCCTTCACATAGGCCCGCTTGTTCTCCAGCGCCGCCTGGCTGGTGACGGCGGGGCTGGTGTTCGGCATGTCGAAGACGGCGGTGATGCCGCCGAGCACGGCCGCCCTGGTGCCGGTCGGGATGGTTTCCACCGCGGGGTCGCCGGGGTCGCGCAGGTGGACATGCGGGTCGATCAGGCCGGGCAGGACGTGCAGCCCGGCGCAGTCGATCACCTCCGCCGCGGCGGCCGTGCGCAGGTCGCCCAGGGCGGCGATGCGGCCGGCGCGCACGCCGATGTCGGTCTTCACCTCGCCCCAGGGGAGAACGCAGGTCCCACCGCGCAGGATGAGGTCGAAGCTGGACATGCGGGACTCCTTCGAATGGGAACGCTCCTGCGTTGTCTATGCGGATTCGCGGGCGGGGGCGAGAAGGCTGGGGGAATGAATTCCCCCAGGCCCCCTTCTTTTTTCCTCGGGTTTGGGCGCGCCCCGGTGAAGGGGTGCTGGAACCGGCAGGAAAAAGAAGGGGGTTCGGGGGAATTCTTTCCCCCGAGCTTTTGGATCTCAGCGCCGCAGCAGGCGCTCGGCGATCTGCACCGCGTTCAGCGCGGCGCCCTTCAGCAACTGGTCGCCGGCGACGAAGAGCGCCACCGTGCGGCCGGAGGGATCGCCGAGATCGGTGCGGATGCGGCCAACCAGCACATCCCCCTGACCTGAGGCCTCGGAGGGCATCGGGAAGTGGTTGGCGGCGCGGTCGTCCACCAGCCGCACGCCGGGAGCATCGGCCAGGGTGGCGCGGACCTCCTCCGGGGTGACCGGGGTCTCGAACTCGACGTTCAGGGCGATGGCATGGGCGCGCAGCACCGGCACGCGGATGCAGGTGATGCCGATCGGCAGGGCCGGGACGTCCATGATGCGGCGGGTTTCGGCGATCACCTTCAGCTCCTCGCCGTTATAGCCGCTCTCCGGGTCCACCTCGGCATTGTGGCTGAACAGGTTGAAGGCATAGGGATGCGGCAGAACCTTGGGCGTGAAGGCCTCGCCGCGCAGCGCGGCGGCGGTGGATTCGCGCAGCTCCTCCATCGCCGCGGCGCCGGCGCCGGAGGCCGCCTGGTAGGTGGCGGCGGTGACGCGGCGGATGTGGTGGCGCTGGTGCAGCGGCCAGAGCGGCACGGTGGCGATGATGGCGACGCAGTTCGGGTTGGCGATGATGCCGCGGTGCTGCGCGATGGCCGGGGCGTTCACCTCCGGCACCACGAGCGGCACATCCGGGTCCATGCGGAAGGCGGAGGAGTTGTCCACCACGACAGCGCCGGCCTTTACGGCCGCTGCGGCATAGCGCTTCGAGACGCCGCTGCCGGCTGAGAACAGGGCGACATCCACGCCGGCGAAGCTCTCCTCGCCCAGCGCCTCGACTGGCAGCTCCTGGTCGCGGAAGCGCAGGGTCTTGCCGGCGGAGCGAGGGGAGGCCAGCAGGCGCAGGCCGGAGAGCGGGAAGTTCCGCGCCTCCAGGCAGTGCAGCAACTCGACGCCGACGGCGCCGGTGGCGCCGACGATGGCCACCGTCGGCGTAGCGGGCACCACCTGGTGCGAGGCGGCCTGGGCGGGTTCTTCGAGGGTCAGCATGGGGTCTCTTCCGTGATGCCGGGAGAGACGGGGCCCTTGCGTCTGGCCTGGCCCCGTCCGTCTCCGGTGGGGCCTTCTGGTGCTTTATGCCGTGGCGATCACCGCGCAAGCACCAGAGGACGCCCCGCCGGAGCGGTCGTCTTGGTAATGCGCTTAATGATGATGGTCGCGAACATGGTGGTGATGTTGCGCGATCGGCGTGCTGCGTCAAGCTGCGGCGAGGTCGCGGCTGATCCTCCGCGGCCGGGAGAGCGGGAGGAACGGGCCCGGGGGATTCCTCTCCCTACCCACCGGCCCGGCAGGAGGCCGCATGTCCGCCGAAGTCGAGATCACCACCATCGCTGCGCGGCCGGATCTGGCGCCACTGGTCGCCGGCTGGCTGTGGGAGGCCTTCTGGCGCGAGGCCGGGCACGGCCTGGCGGAAACCCGGGCGGCGGTGGAGGCCTCAGTGGCGCAATGCGGTCCGCCGCAGACCTTCGTGCTGCTCGCGGCCGGGGAGCCGGTGGCAACCGCCAGCCTCGTCTCGGGCGATCTGGCGGCAATGCCGGAGCTAACGCCCTGGCTGGCGGGCCTCTTCGTCGTGCCCGGCGCGCGGGGGCAGGGCCACGCGCGAAGGCTGATCGTGCGGGTGGAGGCGGCGGCGCGGGAAGCCGGGTTCACCGCGATCTGGCTCTATACGGGGGAGGCCGAGGGGCTCTACGCCCGCGCCGGCTGGGAGGTCGTGGAGCGGCTGCCGCATGGGGCCGGCAACCTCACCCTGATGCGGCGGGAGTTGCCGCGAGCGGGCTGAGTGCAGCGCCGCTCTCCCGCCCGGCGCGAAACGGCTACGGAAACGCTGAGCCTCCGCCGCAGTTGTCACCCCAGATGGGAGGCTCTGCGACGGATGGGGACTGCAGCGACGGGCACCGAAAGGGGCGCCAACCTCGAATATGCGATTGGCCTTGGGCGCGCCCTGGCCGGAGCCCTGATCTTCGCCTTTCCGCTGGTGATGACCATGGAGATGTGGTGGATCGGCTTCTACATCGCGCCGCTCCGCCTGTTCGTCTTCCTGCTGCTGGGGCTCGGGCTGCTGGCCGGGCTGGCCTATTACAGCGGCTTCGAACGCTGCACCTCCGGCCTGGACGCCGTGCTGGACGGGCTGACGGCCTTCGGCGTCGGCTTTCTCGGCAGCCTGGTGGTGCTGTGGCTGCTCGGCATCCTGACCAGTGAGATGGGCTGGCGCGGCACGATCGGCATGGCGGCGGTCCAGGCCATCCCGGCCGGCATGGGCGCGGTGGCGGCGCGCAAGCAGTTCGGCGCTGGCTCGGACTCCGGCGATGGGGCTCGGGCGGGATATCCGGCGCAGCTTTTCCTGATGGGGGCGGGGGCGATCTTCCTGGCCTTCAACGTGGCGCCCACCGAGGAGATGATCCTCATCGCCTTCAAGATGAACCCGGCGCAGGTGCTGGGCCTGGCCCTGGTCTCGATCCTGCTGCTGCACCTGCTGGTCTATACGGTGGGCTTCGCCGGGCAGGAGGAATGGCCCGAGGGGGCCGGTTTCTGGAGCATCTTCTTCACCTATACGCTGGTCGGTTATGCGCTTTCGGTGCTGCTCAGCGCCTATGTGCTCTGGACCTTCGGCCGCACCGACGGCACCGAGCCTGCCCTGATCGTGATGATGGCGGTGGTGCTGGGCTTTCCCGCCGCGCTGGGCGCCGCGATCGCGCGGCTGGTGGTCTGAGGGATGGCCATGCGCAAACCGGCGCTCGAATGGATCTGCGCCGCGCTGGGCACTGTCATCGTGCTGGCGACGCTCGCGGTGGTGGCGGCGCAGATTCCTGGCGATGACGAGGCGCCGCCGGACATCCGGCTGCGGGTGGAATCGGTACGGCCGGCGGGGGAAGGCTATCTGGTGCGCTTCGAGGCCACCAATATGGCGCAATCAACCGCCGCGACGGTGGAGATCGAGGGGCGCCTGGAGGAAGGGGGGCGCTCTGTCGAGGTGAGCCGGGTGCAACTTGACTACGTGCCGCGCGGCTCGCGCCAGCGCGGCGGCCTATGGTTCACGCGCGATCCGGCGCAGTACCGGCTGAGCCTGCGGGTGCTCGGTTACCAGGAGCCCTGACAGCGGCGCGGCTCAGGTGCGGAAAAGCACCCTCTCGCCATGCCGCGCCTCCTCCGGCAGGCAGAGCGCCGCAAGGGCGGGGGCGACATCGGCGGGCTGGGCGATGCTCTTCGGGTCCTCGCCCGGCATGGCCTTGGCGCGCATCCGGGTGGCGACGACATCGGGGTCGAAGAGATTGACCCGCAGCGGCGTCTTCTCGACCTCCTGCGCCCAGGTCAGCACCAGATGCTCCATACCGGCCTTGGTGGCGCCATAGGGGCCCCAGTAAGCCTTGGGCCGCTGCGCCCGGCCGCTGGTGACGAAGACCGCGCGCCCTGCCGGCGCGGCGCGCAGCGGCGGGTCGCAGGTGCGGATCAACCGCCAGGTGGCGGTCAGGTTGACGCCCGCCACCTCGGCCCAGTCGCGCGGCTGGATATGCGCCACCGGGGTCAGGCTGCCGAGCGCGCCGGCATTGTGCACGAGAATGTCCAGCCGGCCGAAGCGCTCCACGAGGGAGGGGCCGATGGCGTCAATCTTCTCGGCATCCTTCACCAGATCGAAGGGCAGCAGGGTGGCACTGCCGCCGGCGGTGCGGATGGCGTCGTCAGTCTCCTCCAGGCCGCCCTGGGTGCGGGCCAGGAGCACGCAATGCGCGCCGCGCTGGGCCAGTTCCAGCGCCAGGGCGGCGCCGATGCCGCGGCTCGCACCGGTGACGAGGGCGACCCGACCCTCCAGCGGCCGTGCCGTCACTGGCCGTTCGCCGCCATCAGGGCGGGGGCGCGCTCGGGCTGCTCGACCAGGTCGGTCAGCGGGATAGCATAGTCGCCGGTGAAGCAGGCGTCGCAATAGCCGGGATTGGCGGCGTCGCGGCCGGGGCGGCCGAGGGCGCGGTAGAGGCCGTCCAGCGAGATGAAGGCAAGACTGTCGGCGCCGATGATGCGCGCCATCTCCTCCACGTCGTGCTTCGCGGCCAGCAGCTTCTCCCGCTCCGGCGTGTCGATGCCGTAGAAGCAGGAATGGGTGGTCGGCGGCGAGGAGATGCGCATGTGCACCTCCTTGGCCCCGGCATGGCGCACCATCTCGACGATCTTTTTCGAGGTGGTGCCGCGCACGATGGAATCATCCACCAGGATGACGCGGCGGCCCTCGATCATCGGCCGGTTGGCGGAGTGCTTCAGCTTCACGCCGAGATGGCGGATCTGGTCAGTCGGCTCGATGAAGGTGCGGCCGACATAGTGGTTGCGGATAATGCCCAGTTCGAAGGGGATGCCGGCCTCGCTGGCATAGCCCATGGCGGCGGGGACGCCGGAATCCGGCACCGGGACCACCACATCGGCCGCCACATGGCTCTCGCGCGCCAGTTCCTGGCCGATGCGCTTGCGCGTCTCGTAGA
Organism: Roseomonas sp.; assembly: GCA_035565935.1. Lineage (GTDB taxonomy): Bacteria > Pseudomonadota > Alphaproteobacteria > Acetobacterales > Acetobacteraceae > Pseudoroseomonas. The sequence continues at coordinate 222,964 of DATMRU010000065.1, read as the reverse complement.
CCGGCGTGCCCTCGACGACGGAGTCGGGACGGGCGAAGTAGATATACTCGAAGATGCAGAAGCGGCTCTGGCTGCGGCCGAAGGGCTTGATGCTGCGCAGCCCGTCATTGTTGATGATGACGATCTCGCCCGGCTCGACGTCGCGCACGAACTCGGCGCCGACGATGTCGAGGGCGCAGGTCTCGCTGGCCAGCACATAGGCGCCACCCTCGGGGGCGCCGAGGCGGCCGAGCACCAGCGGGCGCACGCCCAGCGGGTCACGCGCGCCGATCAGCGCACCGTCATGCAGCGCCACCAGAGAATAGGCACCCTGGACCTGCTTCAGCGCGTCGATCAACCGATCCACCACATTGCTGTAGAGGCTGATGGCGATGAGATGGACGAAGACTTCGGAATCCGTGGTGCTCTGGAACAGGCAGCCGCGCCGCACCAGGGCACGCTTGATCTGCCCCGCATTGGTCAGGTTGCCGTTATGGGCCACCGCGAGGCCGCCAAACTCGAAATCGGCGAAGAGCGGCTGCACGTTGCGCAGCGCCGTCTCGCCGGTCGTGGCATAGCGGTTGTGGCCGACGGCGGAGCGGCCCTTCAGGCCCGCCATCACCTTGGCATCGCCGAAGATGTCGCCGACGAGGCCGAGGCCACGATGGGCGTTGAAGTTGCCCTTCTCCGACAGCGCGACGATGCCCGAGGCCTCCTGGCCGCGGTGCTGCAGGGCGTGCAGGCCGAGCGCGGTGAGCGCCGCCGCATCGGTGGCGTTCCAGACGCCGAAGACGCCGCATTCCTCGTGGAAGCCGTCGTCTTCGTCCCAGGGAAGGGTGGAGGGCAGGGGCTGCATCGGCATCCTCATCACCGGCCTCGCGCCGGGGGACGCAGCAACTCGTCCATGCTGGGCATGTCGCTGCGGGGCAGGTCTGGAAGTCGCGGGCGATACTCCGGCGGAAGCTGCGCGACAAGCAGGGCCGCCGCATCCGCCACCACGGGCAAGCTCCGGGCCTCGCGCACCGGCGCCGGCCAGTGCTCCACCGAGGGCAGGAGCAACCCACCCACGATATAGGCCAGCAGGACGAGAAAAGCACCCCGTGCGAGGCCGAAGACCATGCCGAGGGCGCGGTCCAGCCCCCCGAGCACCGAGGCCCGCACCAGCCCGGCCATCCAGGCGATCAGCAGCTTCAGCACCACCAGGGTCATAATGAAGCAGAGGGCGATGGCGATCAGCTCGGCCAGCCAGGGCGGCTGCACGTAACCGGAGAGCAGCGGCACCGCGAAGGGGAAGAGATAGAGGGCGAAGATCACGGCCCCCGCCCAGGCGCCGACGCCCAGCACCTCGCGCACCAGGCCGCGGGAAAAGGCGATGAGCGCCGAGAGGGCGAGCACCGCGAGGACAATGCCGTCCACCCAGGTCATCGGCGCGAGGCTATAGCCAAGCAGAAGGCCGGAGTCACGTGGGGGGCGCGCTACTCGGCGGCCTTCGCGCGCCTGGCGGGCGGGGCGGCGGCGAGAGCGGCGACCAGGTCGGTCAGGTGGCCGATCTCCGAGACCTTCAGGCCGTCCTGCCCCGAGGCGGCACGGCCGCCGCGCGCCACGCGGCGCGGCAGAGTCGCGTTGGCGAAGCCGAGCTTGGCAGCCTCGCGCAGGCGGTTATCGGTCTGCGCCACCTGCCGGACCTCGCCGGAGAGGCCGACCTCGCCAAAGAAGACCGTGTCCGGGTCGGTCGGACGATCGGTGGCGGCGGAGACCAGCGCGGCGGCAACGGCGAGGTCGGCGGCCGGCTCGGTAATGCGCAGGCCGCCGGCGATGTTCAGATAGACGTCGTTCTGGCCGAGGCTGACCCGGCAGCGGCTTTCCAGCACCGCCATCAGCATGGCCAGCCGGCCGGAATCCCAGCCCACCACCTGCCGCCGCGGCGAGCCGCCGGAGGTGGAGGGGGAGAGCAGGGCCTGGATCTCGACCAGCACCGGCCGCGTTCCTTCCATGCCGGCGAAGACGGCGCTCCCGGAGATGTTGCCGCGCCGCTCGGCCAGAAACAGGGCGGAGGGGTTGGCGACCTCGACCAGCCCGCGGTCCGTCATCTCGAAGACGCCGATCTCGTCGGTGGCGCCGAAGCGGTTCTTCACCGCGCGCAGGATGCGGAACTGATGGCCACGATCGCCTTCGAAATAGAGTGTCGCGTCCACCATGTGCTCCAGCACGCGCGGGCCGGCGAGGGTGCCTTCCTTGGTGACGTGGCCGACCAGCACGACGGCGAAATTGCGGGCCTTGGCGAGGCGGGTCAGCTCGGCGGCGCAGGCGCGCACCTGGCTGACTGTGCCGGGGGCGGCCTCCAGGCTGTCCAGCCAGACGGTCTGGATCGAGTCGATGATGACCAGGGTGGCGTCCCGCTCCTCTTCCAGCGAGGCGGCGATGTCGCGCAGCGAGGTGGCGGAGGCGAGGCCGAGGGGACTGTCGGTGAGGCCGAGTCGCAGGGCGCGCAGCCGCACCTGATCGATCGATTCCTCGCCCGAGATGTAGAGGGCGCGGCGGCCGGCGGCGGCGATGCGGGCGGCGGCCTGCAGCAGGATGGTGGACTTGCCAATGCCGGGATCGCCGCCCACCAGCACCACCGATCCGGGCACGAAGCCGCCGCCGAGCACACGGTCCAGTTCCGCCATGCCGGTGGCGTTGCGCGGCGGCGGCGCGGCCCGGCCCTTGAGGCCGACGAACTCGATGCGCCGGCCGCCGGCGGCCTTGCCGGCCGGGCCAGGGGCGCGGGGCTCGGGCTGTTCCTCGACAATGGTGTTCCATTCACCGCAGGTGTCGCAGCGTCCCTGCCACTTGGCGGTGACGGCGCCGCAGTTCTGGCAGATGAAGCGGGCGGTGGATTTGACCATGCCTAGTATATGGAACAAACCGTGGACGAAGGGGAGTCCCTCCCTCCCGGACTGCGTGATCGCGCGCCTGGCCGGGGAGGAATTGGCCGAGGCAGGATGGAAGGGAGGAGAGAGGCAGTGGCAGACGGAAGCCACCCAAAACCTGCTCGCCCGCAGGACGAAGGCCCATTAGCGTAAGCTGGGCTGGTCAGGCGCAGGCTGGCGTGCGAAAGCTCCATCGTTTCGCTGGGCGGGGGCAGATACATTCGCGTGATCAGCGATGACGTCTGCAGCCCAGAACTTGCGAGGCGCACGAAAACCGGCTGCGATGCGTGCGACGGAACCAGACTGAACAACTTCAGGTTGCCCTGCTGTTATGACGGAGTATCCCTTCCCAGCCGCGTCGCGCGTTCGGCTGAGCCTTTCTCCAGCCAAAGCCGCTGCACAGCCCGAACGCTGCCTTTTCCGCTGGGCGGGAAAGACGCGGTGAGCGCGCCGCTTTTCGCTTCCCGCCATATCGGCCCGACCGGTCGATTCCCCCATGCCGGCTCATAGCGTGCAAGAGCCGGGCCGTCTGGAGCGGCGCGGAAAGCGGCCTGGCCTGCGGGCCTATCTGCTTGCGTTGGCTCTGATCGTGCTGATCCCCGCCCTGCTGGCGGGCGCGGTCACGGCCTGGCAACTCGGCTCCGCCTATCGGGGTGTCGCGGTGGCCGGGCTGCGCGGCACCGCGCGGGCCACTGCGGTGGCCGTCGAGCGCGAGCTGGACGTGGTTTCGGCCGCCGCCGTCAGCCTGGCGCAGTCGCCACCGCTGGCCAGGCTCGACGAAGTGGGACCCGAGGAGCTGGCCGGCCTCTATGCCCAGGCCCGTGCCGTCGGCCAGGCTTTTGGCGGCTGGGTGGTGCTGACGCGGCCGGACGGGAGCCAGATCTTCAACACACTGCGTCCCCTGGGCGCCAGCCTGCCCTCGGCGCAGGGGCGTCTGTGGATCAGCCGCGCCTTGGCCACCGGCCAGCCAGTGGTGAGCGACCCGTTCGTCGGTGGCGTCGCGGAGCGACCCATCCTGGCGGCCTTCGCCCCGATCCTGCCCTACGCCACAGCCGCCAGGGGGGTCACAGCGGAAGACCGGCGGCGCGTGCTGATCCTGGCCGTCGATCCGGCGCGGTTATCCGGGCTGCTGGCCGGGGTACAGCCGGGGGCCACCGTCTCCCTGGTGCATGTGCAGGACGGGCAGATCATCGCCCGCTCCATGGCGCCCGAGATCAAGTCCAGCCAACCAGCGCCCGATTGGCTTCGTACGGCGCTGGGCGAGGCGGAGGATGGGTTCTCCAGCGGCGCTTCCCTCGGCGGCCGGCCGATCGTGGCAGCCTTTCGGCGGCTTGACAGCGTGCCCTGGGCGGCGGTCGTGACGGCGCCGCTCGACGCCTACGAGGCCGCCTGGCGCCAGCCGCTGGAACGGCTGGCGCTCTGGGCGGCGGCCCTTCTGGCGGCGGCGCTGGGCATCGCCATGCTGCTGGGCTGGCGCCTGTTGAAACCGGTGCGCGCGCTGGCCTTCGAGGCGGAGGTGCTGGCTTCCGGCGCGCCGCCGCCACCGGTTAGCCAGCCGGGGCCGGTGGCCGAGTTCGAGGCGCTGCGCATCGGCCTGCGCCGCTCGGCGGAAATGATCCGCAGCCGCGCCGCGGCCAATGGCCGGGCGGAGGCGGCGGAGGCGGCCGCCCTGGCGCTGCGCACCGAGCGCGACCGCACGCGGCTGTATTTCGACGTCGCCGGCGTCATGCTGGTGGTGCTGGGGCCAGACGGGCTCATCCAGGGCATCAATCGTCGCGGCCTGGATGTGTTGGGCCTGTCCCGCGAGGAGGAGGCCATCGGGCGCGACTGGTTCTCGGCCTTCCTGCCGGAGCGGCTGCGCGAGACGGCCCGCGCCGGCTTCATGCGCGTCACGGCGGGGACGGCGGAGCCAGCCCATCTCCAGCACGAGACCTATGTCCTGCGTGCCGACGGGGAGGAGCGGCTCGTCTCCTGGAGCAACGCGGTGCTGCACGATGGCGCGGGGCGGCTGGTGGCGGTGGTGGCCTCCGGCGAGGATGTCACGGCGCAGCGCGGGGCGGAGGAGCGGCAGACCCTGCTGATGCGCGAGGTGGACCACCGCGCCAAGAACGTGCTGGCGGTGGTACAGTCCATCATCCGGCTTAGCCAGGTCGATAATCCCACACATTTCGCCGCAGCCGTCGAGGGGCGTGTCGGCGCGCTGGCGCGGGCCCATACCTTGCTGGCGCGTGAGAACTGGAGCGGTGGGGATCTGCGCCGGCTGATCGAGGGCGAACTGACCGCCTATCTGCGCTCGGAGCGCGTGATGATCTATGGCGCGGGCATCTGGCTGGCGCCGGAGGCGGTGCAGGCCATCGCCATGGTATCCCATGAACTGACCACCAACGCGGTGCGGCACGGGGCGCTGGCCGGCCCGGAGGGCGAGGTCGCTGTGCGCTGGACCATGCTGCCGGACGGGCGGCTGCGGCTCATCTGGAGTGAGCGCCGCGCCACGCTGCTGACCGAGCGACCGCGTCGGCGTGGCTTCGGCATGCGCATGATCGACGCCACCGTGCGCAGCCAGCTCGGCGGCAACATCAGCTTCGAATGGCGGCCGGAGGGGCTGAACTGCACCATAACGGTCGCCGCGGACCGCGTTTCGCCGCGAACCGCCATGCGAGCGCCGGAGGAGCCGGACGCGGCACTGCTACCGGCCCGGGAGGTTGGCCTCGGCCGTCCGCGGCGCGTGCTGCTGGCGGAGGATGAGCCGCTGGTGGCGATGGAACTGGAGACGCAGTTGCAGGCGCTGGGCTTCACGGTGGTCGGTCCGGCCTCGACCCTGCAGGAGGCGCTGCAACTGGTTGGCGATGATGTGGCGCTGGATGCGGCGGTGCTGGACGTCAACCTTCGCGGGCAGGCGGTCTTCCCGGTGGCCGACCTCCTGGTGCGGCGCGGCGTGCCGGTGGTCTTCGCCACCGGCTATGGGGCGCTGCCGGGGGGCTGGGCCACTGGAGGGGGGCAGGGCCGCACCGCCCTGCTGCGCAAGCCCCTGACGCGCGGAGCCCTGGCCGCGGCCCTGCGCAACCTCGCTGTGGTGCCCGGTGAGGGCGGGGCGGAGGCCGAGGGGCAGCAGCGGCGCCTGCTCTGAACCGCGGCGGAGGTGCGGGAAAGGGGAGGACGTGCTCCCTCCGCCTCAGCGCTACCTGCGAAGCTCCATCTGGATCGGGCCCTCGCGCTCGCCGCGGGCGAACTGGTCCACCATGGGGTTGCCGGTCTCGCCGAGGCGGGCGGCAGGGCCGGTCCAGACGATGCGGCCCTTGTGGATCATCGCCGCCGTCCTGCCGATGCGGCGGGCGCTGGCCATGTCATGCGTGATGGAGACAGCGGTGGCGCCGAGCCGCTGCACCACGTCCACGATCAGCCCGTCGATCACCGCGCCCATGATGGGGTCGAGGCCGGTGGTCGGCTCGTCGAAGAAGATGATGTCCGGCTCGGCCGCGATGGCACGGGCGAGGCCGACGCGCTTCTGCATGCCGCCCGACAGTTCGGAGGGGGAGAGGTCGCCCACGCTGGCGGCGAGGCCGACCTGGGCCAGCACCTCGGCCGCCTTGTCGCGCGCCTGTGCCCGGGTGATCCGCTTCTGCGCCAGGAGCTTGAAACAGACATTCTCCCAGACCGGCAGGCTGTCGAAGAGCGCGGCGTTCTGGAACAGCATGCCGATGCGGTCGTTGACGGCCTCGCGCTCCCGCCGGGACATGGCCAGCACGTTGCGACCGTCGATCTCGATGGTGCCGGCATCTGGCTGGATGAGGCCGAGGATGCACTTGATGGTGACGGACTTGCCGGAGCCAGAGCCGCCAAGGATCACGAGGCCCTCGCCGGCCGCGACGTCGAGGTCCACGCCGTCCAGCACGGTCTTGCCGCCGAAGCGCTTGGTCAGCCCCCGGAGGCGGATCTTGGGAGTGCCGCTCATGTGCCGAAGAACATCGCCGTGAGCACGTAGTCGAGCGCCAGGATCAGGATCGAGGCGGCGACCACCGCGCCGGTGGTGGCGGCGCCCACGCCCTGCGCGCCACCCCGGCTGGTGTAGCCGCACCAGCAGCCCATGAGCGCGATGACGAAGCCGAAGACGGCTGCCTTGACCAGGCCGGAGACGACGTCGCCCGTCTGCATGAAGTTCAGGGTGGAGGTCAGGTAGGAGGCGGAGGTGAAGCCGAGCTTGGTGGTGCCGATCAGCCAGCCGCCCATCACGCCCAGGATATCGGCCACCACCACCAGCAGCGGCAGGGCCACGGTGCCGGCGAGCAGGCGTGGCGCCACCAGGTACTTCATCGGGTTGGTGGAGAGGGTGGTCAGCGCGTCGATCTGGTCGGTGACGCGCATGGTGCCGATCTCGGCGGCGAAGGCGGCACCGATGCGCCCGGCCACCATCAGCCCGGCCAGCACCGGCCCCAGCTCGCGGGTGATGGAGAGCACCACGACATTGGCGATCGCGCTCTCGGCGCCGAAGCGGGAGAAGCCGGAATAGGACTGCAGCGCCAGAACCATGCCGGTGAAGACCGCTGTCAGCGCCACCACGGGCAGCGAGAAATAGGCGATCTCCAGGAAGGCGCGGCCGAGCAGGCGCGGGTAGAAGGGCGGGCGGACGAGGTGGGAGAGGCCCTCCAGCGCGAAGAGCGTGACGGCGCCCACATGGCGGCAGCCGCCCAGCACGGCCCGCCCCAGCAGGGCCAGAAGGTTCAGGAGATACTGCAAGTCAGGAATGCCGCCTCATGCCGGAAGATAGCGCCGGTGGTAGCGGGCGCCGAGGGAGGTCAGGATCTCGTAGCCGATGGTGCCGGCCAGGGCGGCGATGGCATCCGGGGTCTGCCCGGGGCCGATCAGCTCGACGCGGTCGCCCGGCGCCAAGTCCGGCACATCCGTCACATCGAGGGTGATGAGGTCCATGGAGATCCGGCCAACGAGTTGCACGGGACGGCCGGCGGCGATGGCGATGCCCCGGCCGGACAGGGCGCGAAGGTAGCCATCGGCGTAGCCGGCGGCAATGGTCGCGATCCGGCTGTCGCGCGGGGCGGTCCAGGTGGCGCCATAGCCCACCGTGGCGCCGGCGGGCACCGCGCGGATCTGCAGCACCGGGATGGTGAGGCGCAGTACCTGGCGCATCGGGTTGGGCAGGCCGGGCGTCGGGTTGATGCCGTAAAGGGCGCAGCCGGGGCGGGCGAGGTCGGAGGCGAAATCCGGCCCGAGGAAGATGCCGGCCGAATTAGCGAAGGAGCGCGGCAGGCCGGGCAGGCTGGCGCAGGCGGCGGTGAAGCGGGCGGCCTGGGCCGCGTTCAGCGGATGCCGCGGCTCGTCGGCGCAGGCCAGGTGGGTCATGACATAGCGCAGAGCGAGGCCGGAGAGGTCGCCCGCCTCCGCCAGCTCGGCGGCGCTGAGGCCGAGCCGCTCCATGCCGGTATCGACATGCAGGATGGCGCCGCGCAGGCCCGCCGCGCGGGCGGCGGCGACATCGCGGGGGGTATTCAGCACAGGCGTCAGCGCCGCGCCCGCGTCCAGGCCGGGCGGGAAGCCGCCGAGCACGGCGATCATCGGCCCATGCCCTAGGGCCTCGCGCAGCGCGAGCCCCTCGGCGAACTGGGCGACGAAGAAGTGGCGGCAGCCGGCCGCGGCCAGGGCCCGCGCGACCGGGGCCGCACCGAGGCCATAGGCATCGGCCTTCACCACCCCGGCCACCGGCCCGGACGGATGGCGGGCGTCGAGGTCGCGCCAGTTGGCGGTGATGGCGCCGAGATCGACCAGAAGCTCCCCGGCCAGGGCCTCCGCCTCACTCATGGCCGTAGGGATCGGCATGATGGGTGTCGAGGTCGCCGAAGCGGGTGAACTCGGCCTCGAAGAAGAGCGGGATGGTGCCGGTGGGGCCGTGGCGCTGCTTGGCGACGATCAGGTCGGCGCGGTTGTAGGCCTTCTCCATCCGGTCCTTCCAGCTTGCCAGGGCGGTCTCGAACTTCTCCGGACTATCGAAGTTGGTCTGCTTCGGCTCCTGCATCTTCAGGTAGTAGTCGTCGCGATAGACGAACATGACCATGTCGGCGTCCTGCTCGATCGAGCCGGATTCACGCAGATCGGCCAGTTGCGGGCGCTTGTCCTCGCGGTTCTCCACCTGGCGGGAGAGCTGGGAGAGGGCAATGACCGGGACCGACAGCTCCTTGGCGATGGCTTTCAGCCCCTGGGTGATCTGGCTGATCTCCTGCACCCGGTTCTCGGGGCGGGAGCCGGCGGCGGGGCGCATCAGCTGGAGATAGTCCACCACGATCAGGTCCAGGCCCCGGGTGCGCTTGAGGCGCCGGCAGCGGGTGCGCATGGCGGAGATGGTGATGGCGGGGGTGTCGTCGATGTAGAGCGGCAGGCGCGCCAGCTCGCGGCTGACCTCGACGAACTTGTCGAAGTCGCGCTGCTGAATCTCGCCGCGGCGGATGCGGTCGCCGGAGATGCGGGTCTCCTCGGAGAGAAGACGGGTGGCGAGCTGGTCGGCGCTCATTTCCAGCGAGAAGACGGCGCAGCCGCCCTTGGGCACAGCGCCCGGCCCGTGCTCGTCCTCGGCGGCGCGGAGGAGGGACTTGGCGGCGCCGAAGGCGATCTTGGTGGCCAGCGCCGTCTTGCCCATGCCGGGGCGGCCGGCGAGGATGATCAGGTCCGAGGGATGCAGGCCGCCGGTCTTGGCGTCGAGGTCACGCAGGCCGGAGGGCAGGCCGGAGACGCCGCCGCCATGCGCGAAGGCCTTCTCGGCCATCGAGACAGCCTCGGTCAGGGCACGGCTGAAGGTGACGAAGCCGCCTTCGGAGCCACCATCCTTGGCGAGGTCGAACAGCGCCTGCTCGGCGGCCTCCAGCTGCTCGCGCGCCTCCAGCTCGGCCTCGGCCCCGAAGGCGCGGTTGACCACCGTCTCGCCGAGGTCGATCAGCTGGCGGCGCAGCCAGGCGTCATGGATGACCTTACCGTATTCGCCGGCATTGATGATGCCGACCATGGCGGTGAGCAGCTCGGCCAGATAGGCCGTGCCGCCGACCTCGCCCAGCAGGCCGGAATGCTCGAACTCGGCGCGCAGGGTGACGGCGTCGGCGAGCTGGCCGGCCTCGATTCGCCGCTGGATGGCAGCGTAGATGCGGCCATGCGCGGCATGGGCGAAATGCTCCGCCGCCAGAAACTCGGAAACGCGCTCATAGGCCTTGTTGTTGGCCAGAAGGGCGCCCAGCAGCGCCTGCTCCGCCTGGAGGTTTGAGGGAGGGTGACGCTGCGAGAGGCCGAGCAGCCCATCACCGGGCGGAGGTACGCTGTTCATGCTCCCAGTCTAGCTCGCTCTGGCCCCTCGCGGCGAGCACCGGGCTGTGGATAACGGGGATGAATGCCGGAAGGGGCGGCACTGCCCCTTCCGTGCAACGGGTCAGGCCTTGGGGCGCAGACCGGATGAGGAGCCTTGCGGCACCGGCTCGGTCTGCTGCTCGGCCGCCTTCAGCTCGGCCTCACGCATGTAGTCGCGGGTGAGCGGGAGGGTGTCCACCTTGCGGGTGAGCTGGAGCTGCCAGTTCATGTGGCCCATGTGGCGGAAGGCCAGTTCGGAGCCGATCAGGTAGAATTCGAACATCCGGCAGAATCGCTCGTCATAGAGGCTCTGAATGGCGTCCCGGTTGGCCGCGAAGCGGCGGCGCCAGTGCGCCAGGGTCAGCGCGTAGTGCAGGCGCAGGACCTCGATGTCGGTGGCCCAGAGGCCGGATTTCTCCACGAACGGCAGCACTTCCGACAGAGCGGGGGAATAGCCGCCGGGGAAGATGTACTTGGCGATCCAGGGATTGGTGCTGCCGGGGCCATCCGAGCGACCGATGGCGTGGATCAGCGCCACACCATCCTCCTTCAGCGCGCCGCGGACGGTGCGGAAGAAGGTGCGGTAGTGGTCGATGCCGACATGCTCGAACATGCCGACGGAGACAACGCGGTCCACCGGCGCCTTCCAGTTCCGGTAGTCCATCAGCTCGAAGCGGACGCGGTCGGAGAGCCCGGCTTCGGCGGCGCGGTTGCGGGCGACCTCGAGCTGCTCGGTGGAGAGGGTGATGCCGGTGACGCGGGCGCCGTGCTCGCGCGCCAGATGCAGCGCCATGCCGCCCCAGCCGCAGCCGATGTCGAGGACGTGCAGGTCGGGCCGGTCCAGCCGCAGCTTGGCCGCGATGTGGCGCTTCTTGAGGAGCTGTGCCTCCTCCAGGGTCTCGTTCCCGGTGGGGAAATAGGCGCAGGAGTACTGGCGGTCGCGGTCGAGGAAGAGAGCGTAGAGGCGGCCGTTCAGATCATAGTGGTGCGCCACGTTGCGGCGGGCGCGGCCGGCGGGATTGAGCTGATCCACGCGGCGGCGCAGCCAGCGGACCTTCTCCATGATGCGCTCGCCGGCATGACCCTGCTCCATCCAGTTCACCACCAGCAGGTCCATCACCTCGAAGAGCGAGGAGCCGGGGAGCGGGGCGATCTCTCCGTCCATGTAACCCTCGCCGAAGGCGAGGCCTGGATTGGTCAGCAGGCGGCGCTCGGCGCGGGCGGTGCGCAGCTCGAAGCCGGCGGTCGGGCCGTCGGTGCCGCGATAGGTCCGAGTCGCCCCGTTCGGGAAGCGGACCGTCAGCGTCCCGCGCCGGATCATGCGGGACAGGATGCGATCGAACAACATGTCCGAACCTCCACCTTGAAGTTCGGCCAATCGTTCGGCGCGTCAGCTTTTCTGTCCAGTCAAGGGGTGCGGAGCGAAACCTAAACAATTCTCCATGAAGAAAGGGAGCGCCCCTGCGAGCGCTCCCTCCTTACCGTGGCCATAGTCCTGGCCGCCCTGCGGCGGCCGGCGCTTACTGCTCGGTGGCGCTACCGAGCTCGGACAGCTCGGCGGCCAGCTCGGCCTCCAGGCTCTCCTGCTCGGCCTGCTGCTGGGCCTGCAGGTCCTCGCCGCGAGACTGCTTCTCCGCCTCTTCCGGCGAGCGGGCGACGTTCACCGCCACCGGCAGATCCACTTCCGGGTGCAGCGCCACCTTCACCTGGGTGATGCCCAGGGTCTTGATCGGCTGCTCCAGGATGACCTGGCTGCGGGTGATGGTGAGGCCGGCTTCCTTGCAGGCATCGGCGATGTCGCGCGCCGAGACGGAGCCGTAGAGGGCGCCCGACTCGCCGGCCGAGCGAATGATGATGACGGAGAGCCCGTCCATCCGCTCGGCCACGCGCTCGGCTTCCTCGCGGCGCTTCAGGTTCTGCGCCTCGAGCTGGGCGCGCTCGCGCTCGAACCGGGCGAGGTTCTCCTTGTTGGCGCGGATCGCCTTGCCCTGGGGGAGCAGGAAGTTGCGGGCAAAGCCAGGGCGGACCTTCACCAGCTCGCCCATCTGGCCGAGCTTTTCGACCCGCTGCATCAGGATGACTTCGATCATCGGTGTAACCCCGATCTCACATGTTGGCGGGCGGGTTGCGGCGCCCGTACTGTTCGAGGAGGCCGAGCGCCACGAGAACCAGGGCGCCCGGCAGGCTGAAGACGAGAATCAGGACGTAGAACAGGATCAGCAGCGGCAGGCGGGCGCTGTGCCGGGCCAGCCGCGTGTGCATCGCGGCCAGACCCTGCAGCAGAAGCGGCACCACCAGCACGAGGCAGAGCGACAGCGGCAGCAGCGCTGCCGCCGGGTCGGCCAGGAGCCAGGCGACCCCCGCCAGTGCCGGCAGCGCCGGGTACCAGCGGGGCAATCGGGCCTCGCGCCAGCGCGGGGCCGGCGCCAGGGCCAGGCCACGGCGCCCCAGGAAGCCCTGGGCAGCGGCCGCATTGGCCGCCAGCGCGATGGCTAGCCACAGCGCCAGCGCTGCCGCGTTCAGCCGCACGATCTGCTCCACCGCAGCGGGGGCCACCTCGGCGCCCATCCGGTCGAGGCCGATCTGCACCGTGCCGCGCAGCACCGCCTCCAGCCCGCCATGCTCCGCCGCCAGCGCGGCGGCAAGCAGAGTGAGGGTGGCTGGCCAGAGGCCGAGCAGCGCCAGCGGCGCCGTAAGCCTGAGGCGCGGACCGGGCCGCAGCCCAAACGCCATCAGCAGCAGCACCGGCACGCCATAGAGCGCGAGCCAGAGCAGCACCGGCAGCAGACCCTGCGTGGCGGCGAACAGGGCGAGGCCGCCCACGCCGACCGCAACGCCGAGCGCCATCTTGCCGAAGCCGAGGCCGGCCAGAAACAGCGGCAGCGGCGACAGCCAGAACAGCCCGAGCCCCGCCGGCAAACCCCGGAAGGCCCAGAGCGCCGCCAGCGCCGAGACGAGCCCGCCCGCCGCCCCCGCCAGCAGGCGAGGGTCGTCGATCAGGCCGATCCTGGAGTGCTGCGCCGCCACCACGCCGATCCGTTCTCTATCCGAGGTCCCGTCCGCCGCCCGTCAGTCGTTGATGACGTAGGGCAGCAGCGCCAGGAAGCGGGCGCGCTTGATGGCATTGGCCAGCTCGCGCTGCTTCTTCCCCGACACGGCGGTGATCCGGGAGGGGACGATCTTGCCGCGCTCGCTCAGGAAGCGGCTGAGCAGGCGCACGTCCTTATAATCGATCTTCGGCGCGTTCGGGCCGGAGAAGGGGCAGGACTTGCGGCGGCGATAGAAAGGCCGGCGAGCGCCCACGGCGGGGCGGCGAGCGGCGATGTTCGGTTCGGTGGTCTCGGACATGGGGGATTACTCCTCGCCGCCGGTGTTTTCGGACTCGTCGCGCGGGCGGGCGCGGTATTCCTCGCGGTCGTCGTTGCGATCGCGGGTGCGGCCGGACGAGAAGCGGCCGGCCGGCGGGCGCGGACCGCGGAAGCCACGGTCACGCTCGCGGTCGTCGCCGCGCTTGGCGAGGATCGCCGAGGGGGCCTCGTCGATCGCCTCGACCCGCAGGGTCATGTGGCGCAACACGTCCTCGTTGAGGCCGAGCTGGCGCGCGACCTCCTGCTCGGCCGTCACGGGGCAGTCGAGGCCGAGGAGCATATAGTGCCCCTTGCGGTTCTTCTTGATGCGGTAGGCCAGGCCACGCAGGCCCCAGTACTCGCGCTTCTTCACCTCGCCGCCGGCTTCGGTGATGACGGAGGTGACCTGATCGGCGATGGACTCGACCTGCTGCTGCGTGAGGTCGTTCCGTGCGATGAGCACGGTTTCATAAAGCGGCATGGGATCTCCCTGCGGCTGTCTCAGCCCAGGCAACGCCGGCCCATGCCGGCGCGCGCAAACGGGCATAGCCGGGCGCGATGCCTCACGCGCCCGGCAGGGGAGCGCGGCGTAAACCACACTTCCCCCGCCCAATCAACCGGAATCCCGCTCCAAACCGGGTGGCGCAGGCGCTTCGGCGTTGACACCACGGGGCGCCGCCGTTACCCCGCCCGGCTTCAGAAACGGTTCATCGTTGGAAGGGCGCGCCGCCGGCCCTTCCGCCAGCCCGAGGAAAGCCAGCACCACCATGCCGATCGCCTTCGTCTTCCCAGGCCAGGGTAGCCAGGCCGTCGGCATGGGCCGCGAGCTGGCCGCCGCATTCGCGCCGGCGCGCGAGGTCTTCGAGGCGGTGGACGAGACGCTGAAACAGAACCTCTCCCGCCTGATGTTCGAGGGGCCGGCCGAGGAGCTGACGCTCACCGCCAATGCCCAGCCGGCACTGATGGCGGTCAGCCTCGCGGTGATGCGGGTGCTGGAGCAGGAGGGCGGTTTCGACCTCAAGAGCCGCGTGGCGCTGGTGGCTGGGCATTCGCTGGGCGAATACAGCGCGCTGGCGGCGGCGCAGACCTTCGACGTGCCGACCGCGGCGCAGCTGCTGCGGCTGCGTGGCGAGGCGATGCAGAAGGCGGTGCCGGCGGGTGTCGGCGCCATGGCGGCGTTGCTGGGAGCCGAGATGGCCCAGGCCCAGGAGATCTGCGCCCGCGCCGCCGAGGGTCCGGAAGGCGAGACCGAGGTGGTCGAGGCCGCCAATGACAATGGCGGCGGGCAGGTCGTGATTTCCGGCCATCGCGCGGCGGTGGAGCGGGCGGTGGCGCTGGCCAAGGAGCAGGGCATCAAGCGCGCCATGCTGCTGCCGGTCTCGGCGCCCTTCCACTGCGCGCTGATGGCGCCGGCGGCCGATGCCATGGCGGAGGCGCTGGCGCTGGCCGAGCTGCGGCCGCCGCTGGTGCCGGTGATCGCCAATGTCACCGCCGCCAAGGCGACCGATCCGGCCGAGATCCGCGAACTGCTGGTGCGGCAGGTGACGGGCACGGTGCGCTGGCGCGAATGCATCGGCACCATGCTGGAGCTGGGCTGCGACCGCTTCGTCGAGATCGGCTCCGGCAAGGTGCTGACCGGGCTGATGAAGCGGCTAGCACCCGATGCGGCGGCGAACGCGGTGGGCACGCCCGCCGAGATCGAAGCCTTCCTGAAGTCGCTGTGAGGAAGCCCGGAGAGATGTTCGGACTGGACGGCAAGGTGGCGCTGGTGACCGGCGCCACGGGCGGCATCGGGGCGGAAATCGCCCGCGCGCTGCACCGGCAGGGGGCGAAGGTGGCGCTCTCCGGCACGCGGCGCGAGGTGCTGGAGACGCTGGCGGCGGAGCTGGGCGAGGGCGCCATCGCGGTGCCGGCCGACCTCTCCGACCCGGCCGCGCCGCAGGCGCTGGTGGAGCAGGTGGAGAAGGCCTTCGGGCAGCTCGACATCCTGGTCAACAATGCCGGCTTCACCCGCGACGGGCTGGCCATGCGGATGTCCGACAAGGACTGGGCCGATGTGCTCGAGGTGGACCTCGCCGCTCCCTTCCGGCTGGCGCGGGCCGCCATGCGGGGCATGATGAAGCGCCGCAGCGGGCGGATCATCTCGATCGGCTCGATCTCCGGCATCACCGGCAATGCGGGGCAGGCGAACTATGCCGCCGCCAAGGCCGGGCTGATCGGCATGAGCAAGGCACTGGCGCAGGAGCTGGCCTCGCGCAACATCACGGTCAACGTGGTGGCGCCGGGCTTCATCCGCACGCCGATGACCGATGCGCTGAACGAGGCGCAGAAGGCGCGGCTGATGGAGCGCATCCCGCTGGGGCGGATGGGCGAGACCGCTGACATCGCGGCGGCGGTGGCCTATCTGGCTTCCGATGCGGCCGGATGGGTGACGGGCTCGACCCTCCATGTGAACGGCGGGATGGCCATGACCTGAAACGGAGGGGCCGGGTCATCTGTTCCCCGGCTTGCTTCCGTGTTAATGCCGCGCCGGCCGAGGGCGGGGAATAGGCTCCTCCCGGAACCCGGCAGCGTCTGCAAGCAGGAGAGACTCGGGCGATGAGCGATACCGCCGAGAAGGTGAAGAAGATCGTTGTCGAGCACCTCGGCGTCGAGGAAAGCAAGGTCACGCCTGAGGCGTCGTTCATCGACGACCTGGGCGCCGACAGCCTCGACACCGTTGAGCTGGTGATGGCCTTCGAGGAGGCTTTCGGCGTCGAGATTCCGGACGATGCCGCCGAGAAGATCACGACCGTGAAGGACGCGATCGACTATATCGAGGCGCAGAAGGCCGCCTGAAGGCCTTCTTTCAGCGCCTGCAGGGAGAGATAACGCGTGTTCGGTTCTCTGACGACGCCGCGGCGTGTCGTCGTCACCGGGATGGGCATTGCCTGCCCCCTCGGCGTCGGCGTAGCGCATGTGTGGCAGCGGATGCTGGCCAGCGAGAGCGGCATCGGCCCGATCACCCTCTTCGATGCCAAGGACTTGCCGGCGCGCATCGCCGGCGAGGTTCCTTCCGGTTCGAAGACTGAGGGCAAGCTCGACTTCAACGAGTGGATCCCGGTCAAGGACCAGAAGAAGATGGACCGCTTCATCCAGCTCGCGCTGGTGGCGGCCGCCGAGGCAGTCGAGGACTCGGGCTGGGTGCCGCAGACCGAGGACGATCGGAACGCCACCGGCGTGATGATCGGCTCCGGCATCGGGGGGCTGCCCGCGATCTCGGAGAATGCGCAGCTCGTCAGCGCCGGCAAGGCGCGGCGCCTGTCGCCCTTCTTCATTCCCTCGGCGCTGATCAACCTGGCCTCTGGCCATGTCTCGATCAGGTACGGCTTCAAGGGGCCGAACCATGCGGTCGTCACCGCCTGCGCGACGGGCGTGCACGCGCTCGGTGACGCGGCGCGGATGATCGCCCTGGGCGATGCCGAGGTGATGGTGGCCGGTGGCACCGAAGCGGCCATCAGCGATATCGGCATGGCCGGCTTCTGCGCCGCCCGGGCGCTGTCCACCGGCTACAACGAGGTGCCGCAGGAGGCATCCCGCCCCTGGGACGAGGGCCGCGACGGCTTCGTCATGGGCGAGGGCGCTGGCATCCTGGTGCTGGAAGAGCTGGAGCACGCCACGAAGCGCGGCGCCAAGATCTATGCCGAGGTGATCGGCTACGGCATGTCGGGCGACGCCTATCACATTACCGCACCGGCTGAGGGCCATGATGGCGCCTACCGCGCCATGAAGGCCGCCTTCAAGAATGCGGCGATCAGTCCCGACCAGGTCCAGTACGTCAATGCCCACGGCACCTCTACGCCGCTCGGTGACGACCTGGAGCTGGAGGCGGTGGAGCGGATGTTTGGCGACTCGGCGAAGGGGCTCGCTATGTCCTCCACCAAGTCGGCGATCGGGCATCTGCTCGGTGCGGCCGGTGCAGTCGAGGGCGTGTTCTCGATCCTGGCGATCCGGGACCAGGTGGCGCCGCCGACGCTGAACCTGCACAAGCCCTCGCGGGAGAGCGTGATCGACCGCGTCGCCCTGCAGCCGCAGGAGCGGAAGATCGAGGTGGCGCTGTCCAACAGCTTCGGCTTCGGCGGCACCAACGCCAGCATCCTGTTCCGCCGCGCGCCCTGAGTGCCGGCGGCCCTGGCGGGAGCGGAGCGGCTCCCGCCGGCATTCCCCGGCCCCTGAAGGGGCGGGCCTTTGACTGTCTTGCCGCATACCGGCCAGCGCAGGCCTGACGGACAAGGGCGGGACCATGCGGAAATTCCTCCTCGCGCTTCTGGTGCTGGCCTTCCTGGCGACCGGAAGCGGCATCTGGTGGGCGCGGCAGACCTGGCTGCAGCCCGGCCCCCTGGCGGAGCCGACCGCGGTCGTGATCGAGCGCGGCAGCGGTACGCAGGTGGTGGGAACGACGCTCGACGAGCGTGGCGTGATCCGCGACCCGCGCGTCTTCGCTGCCGCGGTGTGGCTGACCCGCGAGCAGGGGCCGCTGCGCGCCGGCGAATATCTTTTCCCGGCCCATGCCTCGCTGCGGCAGGTGCTGGAGGTGCTGCGCACGGCCCGGCCGGTGCAGCGGCGCGTCACGCTGGCCGAGGGCCTTACGGCACGGCAAATGGCGGCCATCCTGCAGCAGGCCGAGGGGCTGGTCGGCGATGTTCCGACCATCGACGAGGGCGAGCTGCTCCCGGAGACCTACGCTTATACCTGGGGCGATAGCCGGGCCTCCATCGTGCGTCGTGCCGCCACGGCGATGCGGGAGGTGCTCGAGAAACTGTGGAAGGAACGCGCCCCGGGGCTGCCGCTGGAGACGCCCCGCGAGGCGGTGGTGCTGGCCTCCATCGTGGAGCGGGAGACCGCCAGGCCGGAAGAGCGGGCGCGGGTGGCGGCGGTGTTCCTGAACCGCCTGAAGCGCAACATGCCGCTGCAGTCCGATCCTACGGTGGCCTATGCCGCCTCGGATGGCGGGGTGCTCGACCGGCCCCTGACCCGCGCCGATCTGGAGATGGATCACCCCTTCAACACCTATCGCAGCCGGGGGCTGCCGCCGGGGCCGATCGCCAGCCCGGGGATCGATTCCTTGCGCGCGGTGCTGCAGCCGATGGACACCGACGACCTGTATTTTGTGGCGGATGGCTCCGGCGGGCACGCCTTCGCCCGCACGCTCGACGAGCACAACCGCAACGTGGCCCGCTGGCGGGCGCTGGAGCGGCAGCGTAGCGCGCCGTAAGGCTGGGGGAATGAATTCCCCCAGGCCCCCTTCTTTTTTCTTCGAGCTTGGGCGCGCCCCGGTGAGCGGGCGCTGGAACCGACGGGGGAAAGGAGGTCGGGGGAATTCCTTCCCCTGACTTTTTTCTATGCCTGCGTCACGTCCTTCGCCGGCAATCGTGCCGCGACCACTGCCCGCAGCCCCGGCGGCAGGGCGCCGGCGAGGCGGGCCATGGCATAGGTCGGCCAGGGGAAGGCTACCCGGGTGCGGCCGGCGGCGATGCCGGCCAGGGTGCGGCGGGCGGCCTCGTCGGCGTCCATCAGGAAGGGCATGGGGAACTTGTTGACCGCCGTCATCGGTGTGCGGATGTAGCCTGGGCAGACGGCGTGCAGGCGGATGCCGCGATGCCGCTCGGTGGCGTCCGCGGCTTCGGCCCAGCGCTGCACCGCCGCCTTGCTGGCGCAATAGGCGGCGGCACCAGGCGCGGCGACGAAGGCGGCGACGGAGGCGATCACCGCCACCCGGCCGCGCACGCCATCAGGGCCGGCGGGCTGCGCGGCCATGCGGGCCATGGCGGGAAGGGCGGTGTTCAGCACGCCGGTCACATTGGTCTCGAAGATGGCGCGGACCTGCCCGGCGGGCTCCGCCACGCCGCCCGTACCGCCGGAGATGCCGGCATTGGCGATCAGCAGGTCGAGCTGGGGCATGCCCGCGATCCAGGCCTCGGCGGCCGGGGCATCGCGGACATTCAGAAGGGTTTCTGTAACGGTGGCACCGGCGCTGCGGCAGGCGGTGGAGGCCTCGGCCAGGCGGGCGGTGTCGCGCGCGGCGAGGTGCAGCGTCACGCCCGGCCGGGCGCAGGCCAGCGCCAGGGCTCGCCCGAGGCCGGAGGAGGCGCCGGTGATGGCGATCTGTGTCCAGGCCGTGTGCGCCATGGCTTGCATCCTGCCGCGGAGGGGAAGAGAAGGCCGGGCATGGCTCTCTCGTCGATGACCGGCTTCGCCCGGCACGCGGGCACCCTGCCGGACGGCACGGGTTTCGTGTGGGAACTGCGCAGCGTCAACGGGCGCGGGCTGGATGTGCGCCTGCGCCTGCCCAATGGGCTGGACCGGCTGGAGGCGCCGTTGCGCGAGGCGACGGCGGCCCGGTTCCGGCGGGGGAACATCTCCGCCACACTGACGCTGAAGCGCGAGGACCGGGCGCCGCGCCTGACGCCCGACCCGGCGGCGCTGGAGCAGGCGATCGCGCTGGTCGTGGCGGTGGCGGCGCGCATTCCCGGCTGCCCGCCGCCGCGCGCCGAGGCGGTGCTCGGCCTGCCGGGCGTGCTGCGTGCCGATTCGCCGGAGCCCCAGGAGGGCGAGGATGAGGCGCGGCATGCCGCCCTCGCGGAGGGGTTCACGGCGGCGTTGGAGGCACTGGCGGGGATGCGACGGGCGGAAGGCGAGAAGCTGGTCGGCATCCTGGGCACGCTGCTGAACGAGATCGATGGGCTGCGGGAGGCTGCGGTCGCGGAGGCGGCGAGCCAGCCCGCGGCGCACCGGGCTCGGTTGATGGCGGCACTGGCTGAGTTGCTGGAGGGGGAAAGCCGGGTGCCGGAGGAGCGGCTGGCGGTCGAGGTCGCGCTGCTGGCGCAGAAATCGGATGTGCGGGAGGAGTTGGATCGGCTGGCGGCGCATGTGGAGGCGGCGCGAGCCTTGCTTGCGGAGGAGAGCGCGGTGGGACGGCGGCTGGAATTCCTGGCCCAGGAGTTCGGTCGGGAGTCGAACACGCTGGGAGCCAAGTCGGCCAGTCTGGCATTGACCCGGATCTCCCTGGAGCTGAAGGCGGCCATTGAGCGGCTGCGTGAGCAGGCGGCGAACGTCGAATGAACCGGATGTCCCGACGCGGTCTCTGCCTCGTGCTCGCGGCGCCCTCGGGGGCGGGGAAATCCTCCGTCAGCCGGGCGCTGCTGGAGTGCGAGCCGGAGCTGAAGCTTTCGGTCAGCGCCACCACACGGGCGCCGCGACCGGGCGAGCAGGAAGGGGTGCACTACTTCTTCCGCACGGCGGAGGAGTTCGCGGCCATGGAGGCGGCCGGGGCGATGCTGGAGAGCGCCCATGTCTTCGGCCGGCGCTACGGCACGCCGCGCGCGCCGGTGGAGGAGGCGCTCGCCACTGGGCGGGACGTGCTGTTCGATATCGACTGGCAGGGGCACCGGCTGCTGCGGGCGGCGCTGCCGGGGGATGTGGTCGGTGTCTTCCTGCTGCCGCCGAGCCTCGCCGAGCTGGAACGGCGCCTGCATGGCCGGGGGCAGGATTCCGTCGAGGAGATTGCCCGCCGCATGCAGGCCGCCCGCGATGAGATCAGCCACTGGGCCGATTTTGACCATGTCCTGGTGAACCGGGACTTCCACGAGACGGTGGCGCAGGTGCGCGCCATCCTGCAGGCGGCACGGACCACGTGCAGGCGCCAGCCCTGGCTGCCGGGCTTCGTCGAAGGCCTGCTGCGCCCGTGAAAGGCTGGTAGCGGCGCGGGCTGCGCCGCTCCGGAATGGCTAAACCATGCACACGCTGCTGAATGTCGTGGCGCCGATCTTCGCCCTGATCGGGATCGGCTATGTCTCCGCCCGGCGCCGCTGGATCTCGGAGGAGGCGCTGCGGGGCATGACGGATTTCGTCTTCCACCTGGCCATGCCGGCGCTGCTGCTCAGGGGGGCCACCACGCCGCATCCGAACGGGGGCGCCACCGCCTTCGCCTTCTTCTCCGGCTGCCTGACCGCCTATGCGCTGGCGCTGCTGCTCTCCCGGCTGGTGCTGCGGATGCGGCTGGCGGAGGGTGGTACCTTCGCGCTCAACGCCGCCTTCGGCAATACCGCGATGATCGGGGTGCCGCTGGTGCTCGCCGCCTATGGGCCGACCGGCCTGTCACAGCTGCTGGCGATCATCGGGCTGCATTCCCTGATCCTGCTGCCGCTCGGCACCGTCGTGGCGGAGATCGGCCACAGCGCGCACGCGCCGCTCGCCGGCATCCTGAAGGCGACCGTGCTTTCGGTGCTGCGCAACCCAATCGTCATGGCGGTGCTGCTGGGGCTGGTGATCTCCCGGTCGGGGCTGGAACTGCCCTCCCTGGTGGGGCGCTTCCTGGATATGACGGGCATGGCGGGGCCGCCGCTGGCGCTGTTCTGCCTCGGTGCCAGCCTGATCGCTTTCGATGCGCGGCGGGACTGGCATTCGGCGCTGCTCTGCACGGCGCTGAAGCTGCTGCTGATGCCGGCGCTGGTCTGGCTGATGGGATGGGTGATCGGGCTGCCGCCTCTCCCGTTGGCGGTGGCGGTGGTGGCGGCGGGGATGCCGACCGGCGCCAACGCCTTCTTCCTGGCACGGCGCTATGCCGCGGGAGCGGACCGCTCGGGCGCGACGGTGCTGTTGTCCACCGTCTTATCGCTGGTCACGCTGGCGGTCCTGCTGGCGGTGCTGTGAAGGCAGGCCGGGGCGGGCGCCCCGGCTTCTCCCTCAGTGCAGATTGAATTGGCCCTCGACGTACCGAAATTCGGCCGGGCGGGTCAGCGCGCTGGAAGCGACTCGCACCGAGTGCAAGGGGCCTTCGATCTCGCGCTGCCAAAAGGTCAGGAAGCGGCGCAACTCCGGGAAGCCAGGCGCATGGTCGAACTTCTGCCATACGAAGCTCTGCAGCACGCCGGGGTGGTCGGGCAGGTGGTAAAGGATCTCGGCGGTGGTCAGGCGCCAGTCCGGGATGCGCACGAAGGCCTCGATATCCCGCAACAGCATGGACGATCGTCTCCGTTCTGGTCGGCGGCCCGGAGCCCGGGCCGCGCCGGTTTCCCCTTCGGCGGGGAGTCGAGCATCGCATGACGGGGCCGGAGCCTTGCAAGAAAAACCTGCAATTCCAGACCCTTAGCACTCAGTGACGAAGAGTGCTGCTGAACGCTTGACGGAAAATGGAGAGCGTCCTAGATCGTCAGCACTCGCCGGGGGTGAGTGCTAACAAGGCTTGCCCCACCGGCGGGGCAACCGTCGCTGAATGCGCCACAACACAGGGCGTCAGGAGAGGGCCATGAAGTTTCGTCCTTTGCATGACCGCGTCGTCGTTCGTCGGGTGACCGCCGAAGAGAAGACCGCGGGCGGCATCATCATTCCCGACACCGCCAAGGAGAAGCCGCAGGAAGGCGAGATCGTCGCCGTCGGCCCTGGCGCGCGCAACGAGCGCGGCGAGATCGTCGCCCTCGATGTGAAGGTCGGTGACCGCGTTCTGTTCGGCAAGTGGTCCGGCACCGAGGTGAAGATCAGCGGCGAGGAGCTGCTGATCATGAAGGAATCCGACCTGATGGGCGTGGTCGCGGCCTGAGGCCTGCGGACCCCCTGTTCTTCCCAACAGAGCTGACGAGGTAGAGAAAGATGGCTGCTAAGGACGTGAAGTTCGGCGCCAACGCCCGCGAGCGGATGATTCGCGGCGTGGACATCCTGGCCGACGCGGTGAAGGTGACGCTGGGCCCGAAGGGCCGCAACGTGGTGATCGACAAGTCCTTCGGTGCCCCGCGCATCACGAAGGATGGCGTGACGGTCGCCAAGGAAATCGAGCTGGCCGACAAGTTCGAGAACATGGGCGCGCAGATGGTGCGCGAAGTGGCCTCGAAGCAGAACGACCTGGCCGGTGACGGCACCACCACCGCGACCGTGCTGGCCCAGGCCATCGTGCGCGAGGGCGCCAAGGCCGTGGCCGCCGGCATGAACCCGATGGACCTGCGCCGCGGCGTCGACAAGGCGGTCAACGTCATTGTCGAGGAGCTGAAGGCGAAGACCCGCAAGATCACCACCTCCGCCGAGGTGGCGCAGGTCGGCACGCTGTCCGCCAACGGCGAGTCCGAGATCGGCCAGATGATCGCCGAGGCGATGGAGCGGGTCGGCAACGAGGGCGTGATCACGGTCGAAGAGGCCAAGGGCATCCAGACCGAGCTCGACGTCGTCGAGGGCATGCAGTTCGACCGCGGCTACGTCTCCCCGTATTTCATCACGAATGCGGAGAAGATGATCGCCGAGCTCGAGAACCCCTACATCCTGATCCACGAGAAGAAGCTGTCCCAGCTGCAGCCGATGCTGCCGCTGCTGGAGACGGTTGTTCAGTCGGGCCGCCCGCTGATCATCGTGGCCGAGGATGTCGAGGGCGAGGCCCTGGCCACCCTGGTGGTCAACAAGCTGCGCGGTGGCCTCAAGATCGCCGCCGTGAAGGCGCCGGGCTTCGGTGACCGCCGCAAGGCGATGCTCGAGGACATCGCGATCCTGACCGGTGGCCAGGTGATCTCCGAGGACCTCGGCATCAAGCTCGAGACCGTGACGCTCCAGATGCTGGGTCAGGCCAAGACCGTCCGCATCGAGAAGGAGAACACCACGATCGTCGATGGCGCCGGCTCCAAGGAGGACATCCAGGGCCGTGTGGAGCAGATCAAGGCGCAGATTGAGGAGACTACCTCGGACTACGACCGCGAGAAGCTGCAGGAGCGTCTGGCGAAGCTGGCCGGCGGCGTGGCCGTCATCCGCGTCGGCGGCGGCTCCGAAGTCGAGGTGAAGGAGCGCAAGGACCGCGTCGACGACGCGCTGCATGCGACCCGCGCTGCGGTCGAGGAAGGCATCGTGCCGGGTGGCGGCGTGGCGCTGCTGCGCGCGGCCGAGAAGCTGGCCGAGGTGAAGGGCGACAACCGCGACCAGGAGGTCGGCATCGAGATCGTCCGTCGCGCCATCTCCGTGCCGCTGAAGCAGATCGCCGAGAACGCCGGCAAGGACGGTGCGGTCGTCGCTGGCGAGGTGATGCGCAACAGCACCTACGAGTATGGCTATGACGCCCAGCTCGACGAGTACAAGGACCTCGTCGCGGCCGGCATCATCGACCCGACCAAGGTGGTGCGCACGGCGCTGCAGGATGCGGCTTCCGTCGCCGCGCTGCTGATCACCACCGAGGCGATGATCGCCGAGCGTCCGGAGAAGAAGGCTCCGGCCGGTGGCCCGGGCGGCGGCATGGGCGGCATGGGCGACATGGACTTCTGATCCCTAGAGGATCGGGATTTCCGGAGGGGAGCGGTCCGCAAGGGCCGCTCCCCTTTGTCATTCTGGGGCCATTCCTGGGGCCGGCGGTTTTCGTTGACAGCTTGTTAACGATCTGCACCACTATTTGGCAGCCAACCGCGTCCGCTCGCCTTGCCGTGCCTCCGGAGACCCGGTCGCCTTCAAGCCGTCCCGGGACACCGGCTGGATCCATGGCAGTGGCGCTGGTGCTTCTGCCTACGCGAACGAGGAGTGCATCGCATGGCGATTGGCACCGTGAAGTGGTTCAACGCGACGAAGGGCTTCGGCTTCATCGTTCCGCAGGACGGCGGCAAGGACGTGTTCGTCCACATCACCGCCGTGCAGAAGGCCGGGCTGCAGGGCCTGCAGGAGAACCAGAAGATCAGCTACGACGTGGCAATGGAGCGCGGCAAGGCCGCGGCCACCAACCTCAAGCCGCTCTGAGCGGCGGGCGCCGCCGGCGGCCGGGCCCCGGCGGCGAGGATCGGGCGGGAGGGGAGCGCCCTCCCGCGCCTCACACCATCTGGTAGCGCGCCTTGGCGGCGCGCTCGATGGCTCCGGCGACCAGCCGGTCGATATCCAGCCCGATGCGGAAATCCTGCAGGAAGCGCAGCTCCTCCTGAGTGGCGTCGCCATCGGCGGCGGCGACCTCGCAGGCCAGCAGGTAGGCGGTCTCGCGCAGGCGGGGGGGCAGGGCCTCCCGGATCAGCGAGCAGGCATGGTCCAGCCCATCGCTCTCGCGCAGCAGGGTGAGGCAGGATTCGGTGACGAGCTCGATTTCCTCGGCCCGGAAGCCGGTGAAGACGGGCAGTTCCTGCACCAGCCGCGACATCATGCCCAGTTCGGCGTCCGACATCTGCTGGTCGGCGGCCGACATCAGCACCATGGCGCAGACCAGGGCCTCCTGGGCCGTGAAACGGATCTTCGGGTGCTGCATCGGCTGGCTCCTTCTCCACGCAGGGGTATCCCAGCGCGGGCGGCGGTTCAACGCTCCGGCATGGGAAGGGTTGGAGACAAAAACGCGGCTGTTTGCCGGACCGTCTCGGCCAGGCCGAGCCGTTGCGGCACGACGCCCTCCGGCAGACCGGCGAGCAGGCGGGAAGGGGTGCGGGAGTCGAGCAGGACGAAGACCCCCCGGTCGTCGGCGCGGCGGATCAGGCGGCCGAAGGCCTGGCGAAGGCGGTGGCGGGCGATGGCGTCGTCATAGCCGCCGGGGCGACCGCCGGAGAGATGGATGCGGCGCTCGCGATGAAGGATGGAAGGGCGCGGCCAGGGTACGCGGTCGAAGACCAGCAGGCGGAGCGCCCGGCCGGGCACGTCCACCCCATCCCGCAGGGCATCGGTGCCGAGCAGGCAGGAATCCTCCTCGGCGCGGAAGATGTCCACCAGGGTGGCGCTGTCCATCGCGTCCACATGCTGGGCGTAAAGGGGGAGGCCGGCCTCGGCCAGGGCGGGGGCGATGCGGGCATGCACGTCGCGCAGCCGGCGGATGGCGGTGAAGAGGCCGAGCGCACCCCCGCCTGCCACCAGGAAAAGCTGCTGCATGGCCGCCGCGACCTGGCCTGGGTTTTCGCGGCTGATGTCCTCTACCACGAAGGCGCGGGTATTGGCGGCATAGTCGAAGGGGGAGGGGACGGCGGCGCGGATGGCGGGGCTGGGCAGGTGTTGCACGCCGGTGCGGGCCTCGGCCTCGCGCCAGGCGGATTCGGGGTCGCGCCGGGCGGCGTCGCGCAGCGTGGCGGAGGCGATCAGCACGCCATGGGCGGGGGCGGCGACCTGGGTGGCGAAGGGCACGGTCGGGTCGAGCCAGTGGCGGTGCAGGCCGGCATCGACGTCGCGGCCCTCGCGGCGGGAGAGGGCGAGCCAATCCACATAGGTCGGGCGCTGGCCGGGCTCGGCGGCGGGCTCACGCAACCGGGCGAGCATGGCGATCCAGGCGGCGAGCGGCATGAGCGCGCGGCGCTCAATGCTGCGGGTGGCGGTTTCCAGGCGGATGCGGGCGCCGGTTTCCAGCTCCTGCTCCGGGTCCTCCAGAAGGTCGGCCAGCAGCTTGGCCAGATGCTTCAGCGGGGCGCGCAGGCGCTCAAGGGCGTCCTCCAGCGCGGCGGCGGCCTCGGGCAGGCCCTCGTGCAAAGGGTGGAGGTCGCATTCGGCGTCGTAGAGCGGATCGGCCTCAGTGGTGCGGGCGAGGATCTGCATGCGGACGGCGCGGAGGAAGGCTTCGGCCGGGCCGGTCTGGGCCATGGCGGAGGTTGGGCGCGGATCGTCGGGCGTTTCGTCCAGGTCGGTGGCGCGCTGTTCCTCCGGTTCGGGCAGGGCGGCCCAGCGGTCCCACCAGCCGGGAGCGGGGAGGATGCGGGCATTGCGCTCGATCAGCTCCAGAGGGGGGAGTAGGGCAGGGTGATCGGTCAGCAGTTCCTCCAGGCGGCGGCGCAGGCCGCGCGCCCGGCCGCGGCCGCCTTCGCTGCCCAGGAGCCAGCGGCGCAACTCGGCCATCTCGGCGCCGGAAAGTTCGGCAGAAAAGGCGCCATCGGCGGCGTCGAAGAGATGGTGGCCCTCGTCGAAGACATAGCGCAGGGCAGGGCCGTCCTCGCCGCCGCCGAGCGCGGCCTGGACCATGACCAGCGCGTGATTGGCGACCACGAGATGGGCGCCGGCGGCGCGGCGGATCGAGTGCTCGACGAAGCAGCGCTTCCAGTGCGGGCAGGCGGAGTGGATGCACTCGCCGCGCCGGTCGGCCAGCAGGGAGATGGCGCCGGCGGGGAAGAGCTCCATCAGCCAGCCCGGGAAATCGCCACCGAGCAGGTCGCCGTCGCGCGTCGCCAGCGCCCAGCGGGCGACCAGGGCAAGGGGAACGAGGCGGCCGGGCATGGCGCCGCTGGCGGCCTCGTCATAGTTCAGCAGGCAGAGATAGTTCTCCCGGCCCTTGCGGATGACGACGCGCTGGCGGCGCTCCTCGGGCTCCGGGTAGAGGCGGGCCAGTTCCTGGTCGAGCTGGCGCTGCAGGTTGCGGGTATAGGTGGCGATCCAGACGGGGGCGCCGTTGCGCTCGGCCCAGAGGCTGGCGGGCGCGACATAGCCGAGAGTCTTGCCGGTGCCGGTGCCGGCCTCGGCCAGCACGAGTTGTGGCTCGCCGGGGGCCTCGCGGGCCGTGAAGGCGAGCGAGGCGGCGGAGGCGAAATCCGCCTGGGAGGGGCGCTGCTCGGCGCCTTCGCCCAGGATCTCGGCGAGGCGGTTGCGCGCCTCGGCGGGGGAGACGGGCAGGCTGGCGGGGGGCGGAGGTGGCGCGACCTCCTCCCATTCCGGCAGGGCGCGCCAGACCTTCAGGGCATCACGGCTCGGACGGGCGCCGGGCTGGCCCAGGGCGGCCAGCACGGATTCGGCCCAGGGCCAGTCGGCGGCGTCGCGCAGGCGGGCGGCGAGGGCGGCGGCGTCGCGGTTCAGCGGGGCCTGCCGGGCGCGGGCGAGGCGGCGCAGCAGTTCGGTGGCGATCTCGGGCAGCAGGGCGGCGGCGGATGCGGCATCGGCGGGTGGCGGCAGGTCGAGCGCCAGGGCCAGGCCGCGCGGGGTGGGGGGCGCCGCCAGGGCGGGCTGGCAGAAGGCGAAGAGTTCCAGCAGGTCCCAGGCGCCGGGGATGGTAGGGAGGTTCAGGCGCTTCGCGGTGGCTGGGGCGTGGACCAGGATGGGCGGGCCCAGCTCGCGCAGCGCGGCCGGCACCGCGCTGGCGCGCAGCGTGGACAGCTCGCCATCGGGGGTGAGCAGAACGGCGCTGCCGGGGGCAGGGGCAACCAGCGCCGGGGCATCGGGCAGCAGGAGGCGGGGAGGGAGGGCGCCGGATGCGCCCTTCATGGTCGACACGCGCGGAAACTAGGGGCAAAAGGCGAACAAGGCCAGCTTCCGGGAGGGCTTCTCTCAAAGATGACGGCCGCGCAAGGATGCAAGGGCTGACTTGCCGCTGCGGCGCGTTGACCGGGCGCCCCGGCACTGGCATGGGGCGCAACATGACCGCCGATCCATCGCTCCGCACCGTCAAGGCCTGGCCCTTCGAGGAAGCCGCCAAGGTCGCCGATCGCATCGCGCAGGCCGGGAAATCGGTGGCGCTGTTCGAGACGGGCTATGGACCCTCGGGGCTGCCGCATATCGGCACCTTCGGCGAAGTGGCGCGCACCACCTGGGTGCGGAAGGCCTTCGAGCGGATGACCGGCCTGCAGGGCAGGTTGATCGCCTTCTCGGACGATATGGACGGGCTGCGGAAGGTGCCGGACAACGTCCCCAACGGGGACATGCTGCGACAGCATCTCGGCAAGTCGCTGACGGCCATTCCCGATCCCTTCGGCACGCATGAGAGCTTCGGGCACCACAACAACGCCCGGTTGCGCGCCTTCCTCGACGCCTTCGGCTTTGAATACGAGTTCGCTTCGGCCACCGACTACTACAGATCCGGCCGCTTCGATGCGGCGCTGTTGCGGATGCTGCAGGTGCATGAAGAGGTGCGGCAGGTGATCCTGCCGACGCTGGGGCCGGACCGGCGCGCCACCTATTCGCCCTTCCTGCCCGTGCATCCGCGCTCCGGCGTAGTGATGCAGGTGCCGATGGAGGAGGTGCGGCCGCAGGACGGCACGGTGGTCTGGCGGGACCCGGAGACGGACGAGCGCTTCGAGACGCCGGTGACGGGCGGGCATGTGAAGGCGCAGTGGAAGGCCGACTGGGCGATGCGCTGGTTCGCACTGGGCGTCGATTACGAGATGTCGGGCAAGGACCTGATCGACAGCGTGCGGCTCTCCTCGCAGATCTGCCGGGTGCTGGGCAGCGAGCCGCCGGTGGGCTTCACCTATGAGCTGTTCCTCGACCAGGGCGGGCAGAAGATCTCGAAGTCCAAGGGCAACGGGCTGACCATCGAGGAATGGTTGCGCTACGCACCGCCGGAGAGCCTGGCCTATTTCATGTATCAGCAGCCCGGGCGGGCGAAGCGGCTCTATTTCGACGTCATCCCGCGCGCGACGGATGAGTATCTCACCTTCCGCGAAAAGCTGCGCGCCAACCCCGATCCCGCCAACCCGGACTGGCATATCCATGGCGGCGAGGTGCCGAACACGCCGGAGCCGCCGCTCAGCTTCGGCATGCTGATGAACCTGGCCACCGTCTCGGCGGCGGATACGCCGGAGCGGCTGTGGAAGTTCGTGCGCAACTATGCGCCGGATGCCACGCCGGAGACGCAGCCGCTGCTGGCACAACTGGTTGAGTATGCGGTCGCCTACTCGCGCGACTTCATCCTGCCGGCGCTGAAGCCGCGCGCGCCGACGGCGGAGGAACGGCCCTGCTTCATCGCCCTGATCGAACTGCTGCGCACACATCAGGCGGAGATCGAGGCGTTGCCGGCGGGGCTGCCGCAGGCGGAGCGCATCCAGACGCTGGTCTATGACGCGGGTCGGCGGGAGCCTTTCATCCAGATCCAGAAGGACGGCTCGCCAGGCGTGGCGCGCGGCTGGTTCAACGCGCTTTACCAGGTGCTGGTGGGGGCCGACCAGGGGCCGCGCTTCGGCTCGCTGGCCGCGGCCTATGGCGTGCCGGAGACGATCCGGCTGATCGAGGAGGCGCTCGCCCGGCCGCCGCAGGCGACTGTGGCGGAGACGAGCCCGGCGTGAGCGGCGTGCTCAGCGCACTGCGCCGGCACGGCCCCACCGTGTTCGGCCTGCTGCTGCTGGTGGGCGCGCTCTACGTCGTGCAACGAGAGGTACGTGACCTCTCGATGGCCGAGATCGGCGAGGCGCTGGCGGCAATGCCGGCGCGCTCGCTCTGGGTCGCCGGCGGTTGGACCTTGCTGGCCTATGCGGTGCTGACCATCTACGACCGGCTCGGTTCGGTCTATGCGGGCCGACCAGTGAGCTACCTGCGCACCTCGCTGGCCTCCTTCTGCGCCTACACCCTGGCACACAATCTTGGCTTTGCGGCGGTTTCCGGCGCGGCCGTGCGCTACCGCTTCTATGCCGCCTGGGGGCTGACCCCCTCGGAGATCGCCAAGGTCATCGCCTTCACCAGCCTGACCTTCGGGCTGGGCGGTATGGCGCTGGGCGGGCTGGTGCTGATCTTCGAGCCGGAGGTGGTGCCCTGGATCGCCAAGAACCTGCCACACTGGGCGATGCAGGGGCTGGGGGTCGCGCTGCTCGGGGTGGTCGCCAGCTACATCCTACTTTCGCGCTTCGTGCCGCATTTCACTGCCTTCGGGCATCGCATCAACCTGCCGGGCTTCCGCATGGCCTGCATGCAGACGGTGCTGGCGGGGGTGGATGTCGCGGTCACGGCGATGATCTTCTATGCGCTGCTGCCGCCTGCCGAGGGGCTGAGCTTCCTGCGCTTCGTCGGGATCTATCTCGCCGCCTATGCGGCGGGGCTGGCGGCCAATGTGCCGGGCGGGCTCGGGGTGTTCGACAGCGCGGTGCTGATCGGGCTGCAGCCCTATGTGCCGGCGCCGCAGGTGATCGGTGCGCTGCTGCTGTTCCGCTTCTTCTACTACATCATTCCGCTCTTCCTGGCGGGGGCGCTCTTCGCCGGCTTCGAACTGAACCAGCGGCGGCATCTGCTGGGCCGGCTGGGTGCCGAATCGCAGGTGACCGACGCGCTGGAAGGGCCGGCACTGGCGGGGCTCTCGGGACTGGCCGGGGTGGCGCTGCTGTTCATCGGCGCGTTGCCGGCGCGCGGCTCGCCGCTGGCCGCCTGGGCGGGGGAATGGGCGGCGCTGGCCAGCCACTTCGCCGCCTCGCTGATCGGCTCGCTGCTGCTGGTGGTGGCCTATGGCATGGTGCGGCGCCTGCGCATCGCCTGGGTCTCGGGCATCATGCTGCTGATGCTGGGCGGGGTGGTGACGCTGCTGCGCGGCGAGCCCTGGTTCGTCCCCGCCGGCTTTCTGGCTCTGGCGGGACTGCTGGCCTGCATCCGCACCGCCTTCTATCGCGATGCGCGGCTGACCGGGGAACCGCTGACGGGCAGCACGCTGGTGCCGCTGACGGCGAGCGTGGTGGCGGCCCTGATCCTGGCGCAGATCGCCTGGCGGGGGCCGGTGGCCAACAATCCCTGGTGGGCGGTGCCCTTCTCGGAGGAGACGCCACATACCCTGCGCTTCGCGGTGGGGCTCTGCGGCGTGCTGATGCTGGTCGCGGTGCTACGGCTGCTGCGGCCGGCGCGCATCCGCGTGCCGCCCTATGATCTGGCGACGCGGGCGCGGCTGGCCTCGCTTGGCGCGCGCACGCCCCGGGAGGCGGATGGCGCCATTTTCGCCGAAGGGGGAAGGGGAGCCGGCTTTGCCTTCGTCCGCCGGCCGACGGTGTGGATCGGGCTCGGAGACCCGGCGGGCGACGAGGCGGCCCGCATCGCCGCGCTGTGGCGCTTCCGCGACCTGTGCGAGCGCAACGGCGTGGCGCATGCCTTCTGGCAGGTCGGGCCGGATCTGCTGCGGGCCTATGAGGATACCGGACTGGCGGCGGTGCCACTGGGCAACGGCCGCTTCCTGGTCTGCCCGGCGGAGGGAGACCCGCAGCGTCTGCTCGAAGAGCTGACGGCGGGGCGCGGATCGCCTACTGGCTCGCCCAGACGATCCGGTGCATCCAGGTGACCTCGGAGAGATCGAAGCTGTAGCTGGGATGCGCCGGGTTGAGGCTGGCCAGCTCGATGCGCCGGGCTGACCGGCGCAGCAGCTCCTTGGCCATGACCTCGCCGCGGGTGGTGCGGACCACGACGCGGTCACCACGCCGGACGGGGGCATTGGGCGAGACGATGATGAGGTCACCGTCGCGGAAGACCGGCTCCATGCTCTCGCCTGAGATCTCCAGCGCATAGGCATTGGGATCGGTCAGTTCGGGGGTGCTGATCTCGTCCCAGCCGCCGCCGACCGGATAGCCGCCATCATCGAAGAAGCCCTCACCGCCGGCCTGGGCCAGGCCGATCAGCGGGATGCGGCGGCCCTGGGGGATGCGACCGCCGCTGTTGAGCGCGGGGGCGCCGCTGACCAGCGAGGCGAAGCTCTCCATGTCGGTGCCGGTGGCAGCCAGGATCTTGGCGATGCTCTCCGTCGAGGGCCAGCGGGCGCGCCCATCGTTACCGACGCGTTTCGAGGGGTTGAAAGCCGTCGGGTCCAGTCCCGCCTTGCGCGCGAGACCGGAGGGGGACAGGCCGTGCTCTGCCGCGAGGGCATCGACGGCACGCCAGATGTCGTCGTGACGCATGGGCGGATTATCCTAGGATGATGGTCGGAAAGCAATAGGAAGATCATCACAAATAGGTGTTGACGCCTATAAACTGAATCGCAATGATTGCTCCGCACGCAACCTACAGGCGAGATTCCCCCATGATTGCCACCCGCCGTTCCTCTGCTTCCCCCGTGCTGACCACCATGGCCAAGGTGGAACCTTTCACCACCGCCGAGGAGGCGTGGTTCTGGACCATGGCGGCCCTCGTGGCGCGCCGCGACGGCGCCCGCATCGTCGCCGGGGCAGGCCGGGTGCAGCGCCCCTGCGAGCCGGACGATGTGGTGAAGTGCCTCGATCGGCTGTACCGGCAGCGGCGAATCGACCTGGCGCATGCCCGGATCATGCGCATCTGGGGCGAGCGGGGTGAGGCGCCGAACCCGCGCTACGCCGGGGAGAAGGGCGACTGGCGTCTGTGGAACGAGGCCATGAAGCGGCTCGACTGGCCGCTGCGCATAAAGGGAATCGTGGTCGGGCCCATCATGCCGCTGCCGGCGGAAGAGGGCGTGGTGGTGTCGCTGCAGGTGCGGGGGATGGAGTGAGCGGAGCGGCGGAGCAGGGCCGGGCGGTGCCGCGCATCGCGCTGCGCCACACCCTGGCCGAGGGGGAGCAGAAGCTTTGGATCGGCTTTGGCGGGCGGGCGGACCGCTTCTGGCTGCGGCTGCTGCGGCCGGGCTTCCGGCACTGCTTCGCGGCGCTAGAGGATGCGCGGGGCTGGACGGTGGTGGAACCGCTCTCCGGCCGACTGATGGTGGCGCGGCTCGATGTCCCGGCGGGATTCGACCTGCCAGGCTTCTATCGGCGCGCTGGGTTGGCGGTGCTGGGACCATTCCAGCCGGGAGCGCCTTTCTGCGCAGATCTTCCGGGGCTGCTTCCCTACTCCTGTGTGGCGGTCTGCCGCGCGCTGCTCGGTCATGGCGCGCCTTTCGCGCTGACTCCCTGGGCCTTGTTTCGCCGGCTGCAGAAACTCATGGTTGCAGGAAAAAATTCCTTGACGGCGCCGACGACAACCGGTAAGAAGGCTGTCGTCAACGGGTGAGTTGCGCCCGCTGATATCCTCCCGATCCCCCGAACACTGCGCGGGCCCGTCCGGACTATCCGGACGGGCCCGCGGCTTTTTGGGGCGGTCGGCTTCGCCGAACCGTAAAGGAGCCGCACGCGCATGGGTGGCCTGTTCCGTGCCCCGAAGCCGGTGGTCGTGACCACGACCGAGCCGGTCGCTTCCCCGCCCGCCGGCCCGACCCCCGAGGTCGCCGAGCAGACTGCCCGGCAGCAGAATCAGGAACGCTCCCGCCGTGGCCTCGCGGGCACCATCGCGACCTCGGCGCGCGGCGTGCTGGAGCCGTTGCCGGCCGGCTTGGCGGGCGCCCGCAAGACACTGCTGGGGGATTGAGGCGGATGACCCTCTCCCCCGATACCATCCTGACGCGCCATGCTGCCGCGCAGGAGCGCCGCCGCCCCTGGGAAAGCGTGTGGCGGGAGTGCTACGACCACGTGCTGAACGGCACGCCCGGCAGTGGCGGCCCGGCCCTTTATGACGCCACCGCGCCCGATGCGGCGGAGCAGCTGGCAGCGAGCCTGCTGGCGGAACTGACCCCGCCCTGGTCGCGCTGGTTCGGTCTGGCGCCGACGGCCGCCCTGGCACAGGGCCCGGAGGCCGCCGCCGCGGCCGAGGCGCTGGAAGGGGCGGCGGAGACGCTGCAGGGGCACCTCGACCGCTCCAACTTCGCGCTGGAGATGCATCAGGCCTTTCTCGATCTAGTGGTCGCCGGTACCGGCGTGCTGCTGGTCGAGGAGGCGCCGCCCGGGGCGCTTTCGGCGCTCCGCTTCACCGCCGTGCCACTGCGCGAGGCGGTGTTGGAGGAAGGGCCGAGCGGGCGGCTCGACACCGTCTATCGCTGCGTGGCGCTGGATGCCGCGGCGATCCGGGCGCGCTACCCGGATGCGGAACTGCCGCCGAGCGTGCTGGCGAATGGCGACGAGGACGAGGCGCCGCGCCGGCACCGGGTGGTCGAGGCGGTCTGGCCGGAGCGATGCGGCAGCGGCTACCTCGCCGTGCTGGACCATGATGGCGAGGCGCTGCCGCTGGCTTTCGGCCGTTTCCTGGAGAGTCCCTTCATCGCCTTCCGCTGGATGAAGGTGCCGGGCGAGGTCTATGGCCGTGGTCCGGTGATGAAGGCGCTGCCGGACATCCGCACCGTCAACAAGGTGGTGGAGCTGGTGCTGAAGAACGCCTCCATCGCCGCCACCGGCATTTGGCAGGCGGAGGATGACGGGGTGCTGAACCCCGCCACGGTGCGGCTGGTGCCGGGCGCTATCATTCCGAAGGCGCCAGGCTCCTCCGGACTCACGCCGCTCGCCGCGCCGGGCAATTTCGATGTCTCGCAACTGGTGCTGGACGATCTGCGCGGCCGCATCCGTGCGGCACTGCTGGCTGACCGGCTGGCGGCGCCAAAGGATGCGCGGATGACGGCCACGGAAGTGCTGGAGCGCAGCGCCGAGACGGCGCGGCTGCTCGGCGCGACCTATGGCCGGCTGCAGGCGGAGCTGCTGACGCCGCTGATCGGCCGCTGCCTCAGCATCCTGCGACGCCGCGGCGAGGTGCCGCCGTTGCTGCTGGACGGGCGCGAGGTACGGCTGACCTACCAGTCCCCGCTGGCCCGCGTGCAGGGCCGCGCCGATGCGGCGAACACGCTGCTGTTCCTGCAGGCGGTGGCGGCGCTGGGCCCGCAGGCGGCGGCGCAGCTCGACCTCGCCGCCGCGACCCGACACCTGGCCCGCACGCTCGCCGCGCCGGCCGGGATCCTGAACCCCGTCGAGGAGTGACGCTCCGCATGTCCGAGAACTTGCTTGAAGCCGCGATGGCGGACGGCACCGCGCCGGCGCCGACCGAGGAGATCCCGGAGAAGTTCCGGGACCCCGAGACCGGCGCGCTGCGGGTCGAGGCGCTGCTGCGCTCCTATCGCGAGCTGGAGAAGCGCCTCTCCCAGCGCTTCGCGCCGCCCGGCCCCGATGCGCCGGAGGAGGAGCGCGCGCGGTTCCGCCGTGCCATTGGCGTGCCCGAGACGCCGGACGATTACACGGTGGAGCCGAAGCACGCGCTCTGTGGCTCCGATCCGGAGATCAACAAGCGGTTGCACGAGGCCGGCTTCAACTGCCACCAGGTGCAGCTGGTTTATGATCTCGCGGCGGAGCGGCTGCTGCCGCTGATCGCCGAGGCCGCCGCCGACTATGAGGCCCAGAAGCAGGCCACCCGGCTGGCGCAGGAGTTCGGTGGCGAGGAGCAGTTCCGCCGCCTGGCGCCGCAGATCGCCGCCTGGGGCCGCGCCAATCTGGCGCCGCCGGTCTTCGAGGCGCTCTCCACCACTGCTGAGGGCGTTCTGGCGCTGCACCGGATGATGGCGAAGAGCGAGCCCAGCCTGGCGCGCAATGCCGAGGCGACCGAGGCGCTCGATGAGCAGGCGTTGCGCAAGATGATGCGCGACCCGCGCTACTGGCGCTCGCGCGAGCCGGAATATGTCAAGCGCGTGACCGACGGCTTCAAGCGCCTGTTCGGCCAGGGCTGACGCGGCGGCGGGCCGGGCAGGCCCTGACCCGCCGCGATCCCTCCCGTTTTTCCCGTGGCGCAACCCGCATCGGCGGGCGCTGCGGCGCGCCCATCGCTCCGGCCCCCTGTGGCCAACCGAGGCGATGGGCTGATCCCCTCCCTTCATTCCGCCTCTCCTGAAGGAAATCGGCATGTCCGCTTCCATCGACCAGGTCTTCACGAAGCAGTTCCAGTCCGAGGTGCATGGCGCCTACCAGCGCCAGGGCAGCAAGCTGCGCCCGACGGTGCGCAGCAAGACCGATGTGCGCGGCGCCTCCACCGTCTTTCCGATCGTCGGCCGCGGCATCGCGGCGGCAAAGGCGCGCAACGGCGCGGTGCCGGTGATGAACCTCTCGCATTCCAATGTGGAGTGCTTCCTGCAGGACTATTATGCGGGCGAGTGGATCGATCGGCTCGACGAGCTGAAGACCAATATCGACGAGCGCCAGGTGGTGGCGAGCGCCGGTGCCTATGCGCTGGGCCGCAAGACCGATGAGCTGATCATCGCCGCGCTCGATACCGCGACCAACGAGGCTGTGGGCACGGCGCCGGGCACCGGCGACACCGATGGGCTGACCAAGGCCAAGGTGCTGATGGCCTTCGAGATGCTGGGGGCCGCGGATGTGCCGGATGATGGCAACCGCTTCGCCATCGTCGGCTGGAAGCAGTGGAGCGAACTGCTGCAGATCGAGGAGTTCGCCAATGCCCAGTATGTTGGCGACGACGATCTGCCCTGGAAGGGCACGCAGGTAAAGCGCTGGCTCGGCGCGACCTGGATGCCGCATTCCGGCCTGACCAAGAGCGGCGACCTGCGCTTCTGCTACTTCTACCACAAGACTGCCATCGGTCATGCCGTGGCGCAGGAGGTGGTGACCGACATCACCTGGCACGGCGACCGCGCGGCCTATTTCGTCAACAACATGATGAGCCAGGGCGCGGTGCTGATCGACGGCGCCGGCGTCGTGCGGATGCGCGCGGCGGAGTAGTAAGCCGGCTGGTTTGAGACGTGCGGGGGAAGGAATTCCCCCGTGCCCCCATCTTTCTTCTCTCAGTTTGGGGTGGCGCTGAAGGCGGGTGCCTGAACTGACAGAAAAAAGATGGGGGTCTGGGGGAATTCCTTCCCCCAGCCTCCTTTCCACCCTTCCGGGAGTTCCGACCGATGGCGCTGTCCGCCCTCGTCCTCTGCTCGCGCGCGCTGCTGAAGATCGGTGCCCAGCCCATCGCCTCCTTCGATGAAGGCACGGCCGAGGCGGAGGTGGCGGCGCATCTCTACCCTGCCGTGTGCGACGCGCTGCTCTCTGCGCATCCCTGGTCCTTCGCGACCGGGCAGATGGAGCTGCCGCGCCTGCTCGAAACGCCGCATGCCGATTATGCCTACGCCTTCCAGCTGCCGCCGGACTTCCTGCGGGTGCTTTCCGCCGGGGATGGCGGCCGTGGTCGGGGGTTGGACTTCCGGCTGCACGAGAACCGGCTGCATGCCAATGCACCGCAGGTGACGCTGACCTATCTGTTCCGGCCTGCGGAAAGCAGCTTTCCGGCTTTCTTCGCCTCGGCACTGGTGGCGCGGCTGGCTGCGGAGTTCTGCATTCCGCTGACCGAAAGCTCCACCCGGACCGACATGCTTCACCGGCTGGCGGACAGTGAGTTCCGCCGTGCGCGTCTGGCGGACAGCCAGCAGCAGACCGCGCGCGCACTGGAGGATTTTCCGCTGATCGCGGCGAGGGGGTGAGCGATGGCTGGGGACCGCAGCACCAAGACGAGCTTCACCGCCGGCGAGCTGAATGACCAGCTGCTCGGCCGTGGCGACCTGCGCGCCTTCGAGAACGGCGCGCGGCGGCTGCGCAATGTGTTCATCCAGCCGACTGGCGGCGTGACGCGTCGGCCGGGGCTTCGCCACGTCGCCATGTTGCCCGGAGCGGCGCGGCTCATCGCCTTCGAATTCAACACCGAGCAGACCTATCTTCTAGTGCTGACGCATCAGCGCCTGCAGGTCTTCATGGGCGACACGGAGGTGGCGAGCCTGGGCGCGCCCTGGACGAGCGGGATGCTCGACCAGATCGCCTATACGCAGAGCGCCGATACTCTGCTGCTGCTGCACCCGGAGATGCCGCCGCAGCGGGTGACGCGGAGCAGCCATACGGCCTGGAGCATCGGCCCCTGGCCCTGGGTCGCGGAGCCGTTCTACCGCTTTGCCACGCCGGACGTGACCCTCGCCGCCAGCGGCACCACGGGCAATGTGACGTTGACGGCGAGCGCCGCCATCTTCCAGACGGGGCATGCCGGCGTGCGGCTGCGACTGAATGGAAGGCACCTTCGCATTACCGCCGTGCTGTCGGGCACCAGCGCCCTTGCGGATGTGCAGGAGGCGCTGGTGGATACCGCGCCGAGCAGCGACTGGGACGAGGCGGCGCTCAGCGCGGTGCGCGGCTGGCCGGTCTGCGCCTGCTTCCACCAGGACCGCCTGGTGCTGGGTGGCTCGCGCGACCTGCCGAACCGGCTCTGGCTGTCGCGCTCGGGCGATCTCTACAACTTTGGTCTCGGGACGGGCCTGGATGACGAGGCGATCGAGTTCGGCCTGCTGTCGGATCAGGTGAATGCCATCCGCGCGGTCTTCTCGGGGCGGCATCTGCAGGTCTTCACCTCGGGGGCTGAGTGGATGGTCACCGGCGACCCGATGACGCCGGCCTCCATCCAGCTGCACCGGCAGACGCGCATCGGCTCGCCGCTGACGCGCATCATCCCGCCGGTGGACGTGGATGGCAGCACCATCTTCGTCGCGCGATCTGGGCGTGCGGTGCATGAATACGCCTATACCGACGTGCAGCAGGCCTATCAGGCGAATGACCTGGCCCTGGTGGCGCGGCACCTCGTCGCGACGCCCGTCTCCATGGCCTACGACCAGACGCGGCGGCTGCTGCACGTGGCGATGGGCGATGGCTGGCTGGCCACGCTGACGCTCTACCGCGCCGAGGAGGTCACGGCCTGGACGCGGCAGGACACCGACGGCTTCTTCCGTGCGCTGGCCGAAATCGATGGCACCGTCTGGTGCGCCGTCGAGCGGGACGGGGGAATGCGGCTGGAGCGTTTCGATGACGGACTTGCAGTGGATGCGGGGCTCACCGGCAACGATACGCTGGAGCGGACCCACTGGGGCGGGCTCGATCATTTGGCTGGCCGCAACGTGCAGGTGGTGGCAGATGGCGCACCGCGCGGCAGCGCGACCGTTGTGAATGGCGGGGTGACCATCGAGCCGGGGGCCCTCGCCGTGCAGGTGGGGCTTGGCTACAGCCATGTCATCGAGCCGCTGCCGCCGCAGCTGCTGAGTGCGGGCGGCGCGCGCAGCGGGCCGCTGCGGCTGCTTTCCGTCGGTTTCAGGCTGCTGGAGACGGCGGTCCTGACGGTGGACCTCGGGCGTGGCCCGCAGCCGGTGCCGTTCCGCCGCATGGATACGCCGATGCTGGACGCCGCCCCGCCGCGCTTCACAGGCGACGTCACGCTGCGTGCCTTCGGCTGGCGGCGCGACACCATGCTGCCGCTCTGGCGCATCGAGGGCGACACGCCTTTGCCGCTCACGCTGCTTTCCGTCACGACCGAGACGAGGATGACGAACTGATGGCCCAGCTTGCTCCCATTGCCACCCTGGTCGGCACGGGTGCCTCTCTCTATGGCACGGTGCGCCAGGGCCAGGCGCAGGCCGCCCAGGCCAAGGCACAGCAGCAGCAGGAGGCGACATCTCTAGCCGCTCGCCAGCAGCAGCTGGCCGCGCAACAGGAGGCCGAGGCGCGCAGCCGGCAGGATCAGCTGGAGCGCACTGTCGCCTCGACCCGGGCGCGCCTCGCCGCCTCGGGCGTGAGCCCCGACCAGGGCTCGGCGGCCGCGATCACCACCGGGCTGCGGCGCGATGCCGCGGAGGCAGCCGCCGACAGCAATGAAGCCTATACCGCGCGCATGTCGGCAGGGCGCTCTTCGCTGCTCAACAGTGACGGCTCGCTGACCACCTGGCTGCGCGCCGGCAACAGCTTCGGCGGCGCCCTGCGGTCCCTACTCGAATAGCGCGACCACGAGGCGGCGACCCGTCTCTTCATCACCGGCTGAGGGCATCTCCCGCGCGAAGGGGCGGGGGATGCCATTGTGCGCCTGCCTGGCCGTCCCGTTCCCCTTCCACATGAGAGATCCGCATGGCCGAGCATATCCGCATCGGCGACGTCGCGCCGCGTGTGCACTACGTGGCGGACGGCGCGCAGACCGTCTTCATCTATCCCTTCCCGATCTTCGAGAGCGCCGATCTCGAGGTCCGTCTGGACGGGCTGGTGCAGTATGACGGCTTCACCGTCACCGGGGCGGGCAGGTCGAGTGGCGGTACGGTGGTCTTCGCCGTGCCGCCGGCGGCCGGCCGGCAGTTGCTGATGCGGCGCGTTCTGCTGATCGAGCGCGTCACCGACTTCCAGCCGAATGGCGTGCTGCGCGCCAACACGCTGAACGACGAGATGGACCGGCAGGTCGCGGCGCTGCAGGAGATGCGCGAGAACCTGGCCGGCGCCATCCGGGCCGATCCTGGCGATGCGCCGGCGAGCCTGGTCCTGCCGCAGCGCGGTGGGCGCGCGAACCGGCTGCTGGGCTTCGACAGCCTCGGCAACGTGACCGCAATCCCACGCGACCCGGTGCTGATGGCGCCTTTCGGCGGGGCCATTCCCCGCACCGTGGAAGACAAGCTGGCCGAGCGCCTTTCGGCGCGCGACTTTGGCGCAACCGGCGACGGCGTCACCGATGACGGGCCGGCCTTGCAGGCGGCGATGAACGCCGCCGCCGCCGCGGGCAAGCATCTCGTCATCGGCGAGGGCAGCCACCGCACCACCATACCGCTGGTGCTGCCCGGCGCGGCAGCGGGGCTGACCATGCGCGGTAGCATTCTCTATGCCGGCCCGGGTGGCGTGACGGCCCTGACGGTGGGTGATGGTGCCGCCATGCGAAACCAGGCAAAGCTTTACCAGGGCCTCCGGGTGTTGCGCGCCACCGTCTCCGATTGGCTGGATGAACGCGACATCGGCATCCTGCTGCGCAATCTGGACGCCTCCGTGGTCGAGATCCGGCAGACCGAGGGCTTCACCATCGGCGTGCGCACGGAAGGTGTCGAGGTGGGCTTCGAGGACAGCACGCTCTATCTCGGTCGCTTCGTGAACAACCGAATCGGCCTCGACGTACACACCGCCACGGCCTCCGCGTGGAACAACTCGGTGCGCTATATCGGCGGGCACTTCGCCAACAGCTCGGCCACCAACCCAACGCGGGACCGCTTCGGCGTGCGCTTCTCCTGCGCGCCGGGCGCCTATCCGCGCCACAATGCGCATTTCTTCACCGGACCCGCCTTCGAGTTGCAGCGGCAGGGCAGCCCCGGGACGGTGGCCGCCATCCCCTTCCTGCTGGAGGCGGGGGATGAGCGCGGCATCATCGCGCGCGGCGTGCGGATGGAGCAGTGCAGCCCCTATGTCGCGCGGCATGCCGGCGGCGCGAATGACTGTCTCTACGAGGTCGTCTATGTCGGCACCTATGCCTTCACCGGTGCCGGCGTGGAATACACCGCGACGGCAACGCGGGCCGGTGGCACCGTGATCCCGCTGCACCAGGCGAGCGCCGCGCAAGGGACGCCACGGCTGGTGGCGGCGGCGGAGAATGTGCGTCGCCGCGCCTTCCGGCAGACCATCGACACGGTGGACGGGGTCGGTTTCGAGCAGATGGCGGTGCTTTCCGGCAATCCGTCCGGACCACCGACGACGCTCACCGGCTTCGCCTTTGCTGGCCTGTCGCAGTTCGCTCTGAATCCGGACAACATCGGCATTCCGACGAGCCGCGCGCTGGCTTTCGTGGTGGATTGCAGCGCCTGCAAGGAGTTCTTCATCGCCGCCGAAGGCTCGGAACTGCGGCCGGTGGTCATGCAGTTCGACACCAACGAGGCGCTGTTGGATGCCGCGAGCCCGGTGCTGTTCTCCAATATGAACGCGGCCTGGGCCGGAAGCCCCTCCTACTTCTGGGAGGGCAATGCCGATTTGGATAGCCTGGTGGGCGGGCTCGCCATCAACAAGCTGCAACGTGTCACGCTGCACGATCGCGCGCGCATCGCGGCGATCGGTGTGCGCGGCGGCAGCGCGACCGCCATCCTGAAGGCGCTGCGCCTCTACTGCTCGCCACTGCATGCGCCGACGCTGCTCTACGGCGGCAGCCGCAAATGGGGTACCCGGGAGTACAGCACGACGGACAGCGGTTGGATTGTCCCGAGCCTGGCGGCCGGCGCCAGCGCCACCCGCGACCTTGCCCTGCCGGGTGTGCGCCAGGGTGACTTCGTGCAGGCCAGCTTCGCCAAGTCGACCGGCTTCCAGAGCGGCAGCGTCGTCTTTCATGCGAGCGTCGGGGGCACGGCGGGCGCGGACCAGGTGCGGGTCACGGCACAGAACGTGAGCGGCAGCAATGTCACCGTGGATGCGGGAACGCTCTATGTCCGCGCCTTGAAGCCCAGGGTCTGAACATGGCCACGAAGCTTCATGGGTTCTGGGCGGTGGCGCCATGAGCCGGCGCGAGGTCATGGCGACGGAGGACCTGCAGCCGGCGATCCGCCGTGTGGTCGAGGACTACAACGTCTTCGTCGCGCGCGGGCCCGCGCCCGGCACGCATGACGATGCCAAGGCCTTCGCCGCGCATCATGCGGCGGCGAAGTCGGCGCTCGCACATCTGGAGCATCTGCTGAAGCTCGCCCGTGCCGCCGGCGCGGGTGAGGAAGAAACTGGCCTTGCGCAGGCCGCCGCGTTGCTGCGCCAGGCACGCGGCGCGCTGGCCGCGGAGTCTCTGAGCGAGGAGGAGTGCGAAACCGATGACGGGGCCTCCGGCTGACCTGACGGAGTTCGTCTGGATCTGGAACAACCTGGCGGGGCAGGGCACGCCGGCCGTGCACCGCCGCATCCTGCGCTGGCTGGAGGCGCGACGCGAAGCCGGCGATCGCCGCCTGCTACTGATGGCCTTCCGCGGCTGCGGCAAGTCCACTCTGGTTGGGCTCTATTGCGCTTGGCTGCTGTTCCGCTGGCCGGAGACGCGCATCCTGGTATTGGCGGCGGATCATCCGCTCGCCACCAAGATGGTCGGCACGGTGCGCCGCATCGTCGAGCGGCACCCGCTGTGCCGGCCGCTGGTGCCCGCCTCGCCGGAGGCCTGGGCGGTGGACCGCTTCACCGTCGAGCGCACGGGCGCGCTGCGCGATCCTTCAGTGCTGGCGGCGGGGCTGGGCGGCAACATCACGGGCATGCGCGCCGATGTCATCATCTGCGATGATGTCGAGGTGGCCGGCAATTGCGACACGTCCGGAAAGCGCGTGGAGCTGCGCGAGCGTCTGGCGGAGACGGAGTTCATCCTGACGCCGGGCGGCACGATCCTCTATGTCGGCACGCCGCATTGCGCCGAAAGCCTTTACCTGCACCCGGATGAAGGGGAGGCTTACCTCGCCGGGTACAGTCGGCTGCGCATTCCGCTGCTGGACGGCGCGGGGCGCAGCGCCTGGCCCGAG
The DNA here is from genome assembly GCA_035565935.1 of Roseomonas sp. Lineage (GTDB taxonomy): Bacteria > Pseudomonadota > Alphaproteobacteria > Acetobacterales > Acetobacteraceae > Pseudoroseomonas. Next base: position 178,724 of record DATMRU010000065.1, on the reverse strand, counting down.
CGCTTCCCGGTTTCGACGGCGGCGCAGATGCGCGAGCGTGTGGGGCCGATCCATTTCGGGCGGCAGATGATGCTGCGCCCGGTGGCGAGCGGTGCGGCGCGGCTCGATCCGGCGCAGGTCATCCGCTATGAGGAGGAGACCGACTACCAGGAGGTGCAGGGGCGGCCGGTGCTGCGCCTGCTCGGGCGCCGCATGGTTTCGGGCGGCGGCTTCTGGGACCCGGCCTATGGTCGCCCCGGTGCCGGCGATGGCAGCGTGCTGGCCGCCACCTATGCGGATGCCGAGGGCAATTATTACCTGCACCGCCTGGCTTATCTGACGCATGAGCCGGGCGGGGCGGAGGACCCGGCGACACAGCAATGCCAGAAGGTGGCGCGCATCGCGCGGGACCTGCTGCTGCCGGTGCTGCGCGTGGAGACCAATGGCATCGGCCGCTTCCTGCCCGCCATGCTGCGGCGGGAACTGGCGCGCGCCGGCGTGCCCTGCGCCGTTGTCGAGCAGCACAGCCATCGGCCGAAGCAGGAACGCATCCTGACGGCGCTCGATCCGGTGCTGGCGGCGCGGCGACTGCACGCGCATGCGCAGGTGTTCCGTACGCCTTTCCCGACGGAGATGGCGGAGTGGAAGCCCGACACGCCGGGCACGCGGGACGATGCACTGGACGCGCTGGCGGGCTGCCTGCTGGCCGAACCCGTGCGCCTGCCCGGCGCGCCGCCGGCGCCGCGCGGCATCGGCTGGCGGGGGCCGGCCTAGAGCAGATCCCGATCAGGCGAAATCGCCTGATCGGGTGAGGATGCTCGTCAAAACAAAAGGCTGGAGCGAGTGACGTGAGCTGAGGCGAACGGAAACTGCTCTGGCGGTGCCCTCGCCTCGGAAATTCTCAAACTGGCTGCAGGAGCATCGAGAGCGAGATCAGGCTTATCGCGCCGGGTGAGGAGCCCGATTTCCTGCCTGACGGTGTGGCGTATCGTCGGTTGGCGGGCTGAGACGCTCAGCCGCACCGGAAGGAGGCTCCAAGTCGAAGAGCGTGAGCGGAAGCAGGGAGGCCAGGAGGCCGGAACGCCCTGCTCTCCCGTCTCAGGCGTTTTCCGCCTCGGGGTGTTCACTTTTTGTTGACGACACCCGCCCTACGGCCTAGGCTCCGCTCGTCAACGGCCGAATTGCGTCCGCTGGCCGTTTCAGGCCGCGGGCCTGCTCCTCAGCACCTCCTGCTCATGCCGCGCCTCACCTTCCGGGGTGATGCGGAAACGGCCGTCTGCCTGCTGAACTACCAGCCCCATCCCCGCCAAGCGGTGCAGGCAGGGGCCATCCTTCAGCCCGTCCGGGCGACCGAGCGCGCCGCTCAGTTCCAGCCGATGCAGGGCGGAGCGGCAGCAGGTCTCGAGGTAGGGCTCGTTCCACATCGTTCCATCGCAATCGTTTCCGGCAGGCGTCGGTGCCACCCCTCCCAGGGTGGCGCCGGCGCCTTCGTCGTTCAAGAAGGCCGAGGAGGGCCGGATGAACCCGCTCGATCTGGAACCCCAGACGCTGGCCACGGCGGTGCAGGCACCGTTGCTGGGCGTGCTGTTCTGGATGCTGCACGGGCTGCGGCGCGGCCTGCCCGACCGGATTGGCGACTGCGCCGACCCGCCGCGCCCCGAGAGCGACGCCCTGGCGCGCACACGCGACGAACTGGCGGCTTTCAAGCTGGAGGTCGCGCGCACCTATGTGCCGCTCTCGCTGATCCGCGACGTGGACCAGCGGCTGAGTCGGCAGCTCCTCCGCATCGAGGAGAAGCTGGACGCCGTCTCCCGTGCCGCCGCCGCCACGGCCGCGCTGCAATCCGCCCAGCGCGGCCGCGGCGCCGACGACCACCTCTGAACCCGCTCCCCCGAGAGAGACTGCCCCTCATGAGCCTCGCCCCCCTGGCTTCGCCCACCGCCGCCGCCGCCGAGCTCTCGCCACAGGAGATCCTCGCCATGACGCTCTGGGCGGAGGCCGGCACGCGCCCCGTCCGCGCCATCGAGGCGCTGGCCGCGATTATCATGAACCGCGTTCGCTTGGCCGAACGCGGCGCTGCCACGCATTGGGGGAAGGGGCTCGGCGCTATCTGCCGCGCGCCGTTCCAGTTCTCCTGCTGGAACCGCAACCACATCCGCCACCTGCTGATGCAGGCGATCCCGCCCGGCGACCCGGCCCTGGCCATCTGCCGCCGGATTGCCGCCCGCGCCGCCGCTGGCGCCTTGGCTGACCCGACTGGCGGCGCCACCCACGCGCATGGCGTCGAGGAACTGCCGCCCTGGGCGGTGGGCGAGGCGCCGCTGGCCGAGATCGGCGGGATGCTGTTCTATCGCCCGGCCGTCGGGTAAACCCCGGGCTCATGGAGCCCATCATCTACACCATGGTCCGGGACGCCGACTGGCGCGAGGCGCGCGCAGGCGGCGCCTATCGTGGCAGCGCGGAGGATGCGCGGGATGGCTTCCTGCACTTCTCCACCGCCGCGCAACTGCGGGAAAGCGCCGCGAAGCATCGCGCCGGCCAGCCGGATCTCTGGCTGGTGGCGGCGGATGCGGCGGCGCTCGGCCCGGCGCTCCGCTGGGAGCCCGCCAGCGGCGGCAAGCGCCCGGGGCTCTTCCCGCATCTCTACGGGCCGCTGCCGCTTTCCGCCGTGCGCTGGTCCATGCCACTGCCCCTGCAGGCGGACGGCACGCATCTTTTCCCCGACGAGATTCCCTGACCGGCAGAAAAAAGGCCAGGGGAAAGAATTCCCCCAAGGGCTTCCCCTTTGGCCCCCATCTTCCTTTTTGTCACTTTTTGTCAGTTTGGCGCCGCACGGGCCGCAGGCGTGGGAAACTCGAAGAAAAAAGAAGGGGGCCTGGGGGAATTCTTTCCCCCAGCCTTGCTTCACTCCACCCGCAGCGCGGCCCGCAATTCGAGCGCGCCGGCCGGGTCGATCATTCCCTGCAGCCGGCCGGCAGCGAGCCTGGCATAGCGCAGCAGCAGGGACTTGCGCCGCGCCGGCGGCAGCTTGTGCTCCGCCGGGTGCCGCAGCATCGCCGCATCCCCATCCTCCGCCACGATTAGTCCCACCTCCTCCGGTAGCAGCGCCTGCGGAAAATCCAGGTCCACGGCGAAGTAGAGCCGGTCGCACCAGTCCCGGTACTCGTGCCATTTGCTGTCCGACTGGAAGTCCCGCGCGCAGCTCTTCACCTCGATGGCGGTGAGGCCGCCATCCGGCTGCAAGGCCAGGATGTCGAGGCGCCGCCCGCTCGGCAGCGGCACTTCCAGCAGGGGCGCCCAGCCCAGCCGGCCGCACAGGCGAGCGGCGGCGCGACAGACGCGAAGGGTGCGTTCAGGGGGTGAAAGCTCGGACATCGGGGCGCATGTTCCCTCTCCGTTCCCTCCCACGTCAAGCCTCGGCACCCTAGAATAGATTGATGGGCGCCGAACTGCCGTTCTGGAAGACCAAGTCTCTCGCCGCCATGTCGCGCGCCGAATGGGAGAGCCTGTGCGACGGCTGCGGCCGTTGCTGCCTCCACAAGCTGCGCGACGAGGATACCGGCGAACTGGCCTGGACGGATGTTGCCTGCCGCCTGCTGGACGGGCAGACCTGCCGCTGCCGCGACTACGCCAACCGCCGCCAGCACGTCCCCGATTGCGTGAAGCTGACGCCGAAGCGCCTCGCCCGGATCGACTGGCTGCCGCCGAGCTGCGCCTACCGCCTGGTGGCCGAGGGGCGGGATCTCCCGTGGTGGCACCCGCTGATCTCCGGCCGCCCGGAGACGGTGCACGAGGCCGGCGCCTCGGTGAGCGGGCGCGTGGTCGCTGAGCGGGCGGCGCGCGACCTTGAGGATCATGTTGTGGAATGGCCGGGGGAATGGCCGGCTGCAGCGAAGAAGGAGGGCGATTCATGAGCCAAGCCGATGCCAGCCGTACGGGAATTTCCGCGGAGCCGCTGCGGTGCCGCCCGCCTGCCACCGCCACCGTGCAGATCGACAACGCCGAATTGCGTGCGACGCGCTGGGATTTTCCGCCCGGCGCGGAAACCGGCTGGCACCGTCACGGCTTCCGCTATGTCGTGGTGCCGCTCTCCCCCGGGCGGATGCTGCTCGAACTGCCGGGCGGCGCCACGATGGAAGCGGAGATCAGCACTGGCGTCTCCTATGAGCGGGCACCCGGCGCGGAGCACAACGTGGTCAATGCTGGCAGCACGCCCTTCAGCTTCGTCGAGATCGAACTGAAGGCCTTTCCCGGCTGAGGTGCTGGCCTGCGGGTGCGGGCCAGTTCACCCTTTCGGTTCTTCGGCTACAGGTGTAACCACCGTGGCTCTGCACACGGGGAAGCGGGTCATTGCGGGAAAGCTTGCAACTCAGGCCAACGGATTTCATGCGGCTGTTCGAGGCGGCGCCGCACCCCTATGTCGTGTTCGACCCGCAACTCACGATCGTCTGGGCCAACGCCGCCTATCTTTCCGTCACCGGCCGCAGAGCGGAGGACATCCTCGGCCGCAACCTGTTCGATGCCTTTCCGGGCGGACCGCATGATCCTGGCGGGGAAGGCACGCGCCAACTCCGCCAGTCGCTGGAGACGGTGGTGCAGACCCGCGCCCCCCACACCCTCGCGCTCATCCGCTACGCGATCCCGCGCGATACGCCAGACGGGATCCACTTCGAGGAGCGCTTCTGGAGCGCCACCCATACGCCGGTTTTGAACGAGGCCGGCGAAGTGGCCTACATCCTGCAGCAGACCGATGACATCACCGAGATGCAGGCGCTGCGCCGGCGCTCGCCGGGCGAGACCGCTGTCCCGGTGGGGCTTCAAGGGAGCGTCTTCCGCCGCGCGCAGGCCGTCGAGGCCGTCAATCGCGCGCTGGATGCCGAGCGGGCGCATCTGCGCCGGCTGGTGGAGCAGGCGCCGGCCTTCGCCGCCTTCCTGCGCGGCTCGCAGCATGTGTTCGAGATCGCCAACCAAGCCTATTGCCAGCTGGTCGGGCGCAATGACCTGATAGGCCGTCCGGTGCGGGAGGCGCTGCCGGAACTGGAGGGGCAGCCGTTCTTCGGCATCCTCGACCGGGTCTTCTCGACCGGCCAGGTGTTCAGCGCGCGCAGCATGCCGGCCCGTCTGCGCCGTGTGCCCGGCAACCCGCTGGCCGAACTCTTCCTCGATTTCGTCTACCAGCCGATCTTCGAGCCCGACGGAAGCGTCTCCGGCATCTTTGTGCTGGGCTATGACGTTACCGAGCAGAAGCGCACCGCGGATGAGCTGGAGCGCTACAAGGACCAGCTCGAGGATATGGTGCGCGATCGCACCCAGGCGCTGCAGGAGAGCGAGGCGGAGCGGCGACGCGCCGAGGCGGCGCTGCGCCAGTCACAGAAGATGGAGGCGATCGGCCAGCTCACCGGCGGCGTTGCGCACGACTTCAACAACCTGCTGCAGATCCTCAGCGGCAATCTGCAGATGCTGCAACGCGCGGTGATCGCGACCGAGGACAAGCGCCGGCTGGAGGCCGCCATGAACGCCGTGAGTCGCGGCGCCAAGCTGGCCTCGCAACTGCTCGCCTTCGCGCGGCGCCAGCCACTGGAGCCGCGTGCCGTCAATCTCGGCCGGCTGGTGCGCGACATGGATGATCTGCTGCGCCGCGCGCTCGGCGAGGCGGTCGAACTGGAGACGGTGATCGCCGGCGGCCTCTGGAATACCATGGCCGATCCCGACCAGGTGCAGAACGCGATCCTCAACCTTGCGGTCAATGCGCGTGACGCGATGGACGGCGCCGGCAAGCTGACCATCGAGGCCGGCAATGCCATGCTGGACGACATTTACGCGCTGCAGCATGATGAGGTTCAGCCGGGCCAGTACATCATGCTCGCCGTATCGGACACCGGCTGCGGCATGCCGCCCGAGGTGCTGGAAAAGGCCTTCGATCCCTTCTTCACCACCAAGCGGGAAGGCCATGGCACCGGGCTCGGCCTCTCGATGGTCTATGGCTTCGTCAAGCAGAGCCACGGGCACATCAAGATCTATTCCGAAGTCGGCCAGGGCACCACGGTCCGCATCTACCTGCCGCGCACGCACAGCGCGGAGGAGACCGTCACGCAACTCGCCGTGCTGCCCGTGAAGGGCGGCCGCGAGACCATCCTGGTCGTCGAGGACGATCCGGTGGTGCAGGCCACCGTGGTCGATCTGCTCACCGACCTCGGCTACACCGTGCTGAAGACCTCCGACGCGCAGAGCGCGCTGGAGCTGGTGCGAAACGGCCTCTCCATCGACCTTCTTTTCACCGATGTTGTGATGCCCGGGCCGGTGCGGGCGCCCGAACTGGCGCGGCAGGTGCAGATGCTGCAGCCGCATGCCGCCGTGCTGTTCACCTCCGGCTACACGGAGAACGCCATCGTGCATGGCGGGCGGCTCGACCCCGGGGTGAACCTGCTCTCCAAGCCCTATCGGCGCGAGGATCTGGCGCGCAAGGTGCGCCATACCCTGAACAACCGCCGCCAGGCCCTGGCCGCCGCCGCGGCTCCGCGCGTGCCGGCGCCGGCGCGCAAGCCCGCCGCCGCCACGGGCGCGCGTGTCCTGCTGGTCGAGGATGACCCACTGATCCTGATGGACAGCGAGGACATGCTGGGCAGCCTCGGCTACGCCGTGGTCAGCGCGCGCGATGCGCGCAGCGCGCTGCGCGAGCTGGAACGCAATGACTTCGATGTCCTGTTCACCGATATCGGCCTGCCCGGGCAGTCCGGCATCGAACTGGCGCAGCAGGCCCTGCAGCGCTGGCCGCATCTGCGCGTCGTCTTCGCCTCTGGCTATGGGACGCCACAGACGGGAGAGAGCACGCCGGGCGCCTTGTTCCTGACCAAGCCCTATGGCCCCCGCGAGCTGACCGAGATCATGCGCCGCGCCACCGGCGGCGTGGGCACCTGAGCCGGCCTGGGCGCGACATGGCGCCGCCGGCCGAGGAGGCGGACCGTATCCTGCTGCGCCCCACCCCGGAGGCGCCGCCCCTGCGCTGCCCCTTGCGCTGGCGCATCTCGAAGCGGGCGCGGCGTGTCTCGCTCCGTATCGACCCGGTGCGCGGCGAGGTCGTCATCACCCTTCCGCCTGGTGTCGGGCGGCGCGCCGGGCTGGCCCTGGTGCGCCGCCATGACGGCTGGGTGGTCAGCCGCCTGCGCGCCTTGGCCCCGCCCTTGCGGCTGGCCGCCGGCGTGGCGGTGCCGGTTGGCGACGTGCCCCACCTGATCCACCACGAGAGCTCCCGGCACGGTCCCGCCCTGCTGCACGACGGCCGTATCCTGGTGGGGGGCGGGGAGGAGGCGCTGCCGCGGCGCGTGCTGGCGCTGCTGCGCGCCGAAGCCTCGCTCCGCATCGCGCCGCGCGCCTGGCGCCATGCGGCCGCCCTCGGCGTCGTCCCCCGCGGCATCCGGCTGAAGGATCCCCGCAGCCGCTGGGCGAGCTGCGCCGTGGACGGCACCCTGGCCTTCTCCTGGCGGCTGGTGATGGCCCCGCCCTGGGTGCTGGACTATGTGGTGGCGCATGAGGTGGCGCATCTGCGGGAGATGAACCACTCGCCGCGCTTCTGGGCGAATCTGGCGCGGCTCACGCCGCACCGCGCCGCGGCGCATGGTTGGCTGCGGCAACACGGGCCACGGCTGCTGCGCGTCGGCTGAGCCGCGAGGGCCATCCGCCGGCCTGCCCCTCGCGCGGGCTTCCCTCGCTCCGAAGGCGCTGCCATACGGAAAGGCCGAGCCAGGAGCCCACCGCATGATCCTTCTCGTCACTGGAGCTACCGCCGGTTTCGGCGCCGCCATCGCCCGCCGCTTCGCGCAGGATGGCGCCCGCATCATCGCCGCCGGCCGCCGCGCCGATCGCCTGGAAGCCCTCGCACAGGAGCTGGGCGCCAGGCAGGTGCTGCCGCTCACCCTTGATGTGCGCGACAGCGCCGCCATCCAGGCCGCCATCGCGGGCCTACCCGCCGACTGGGCGGAGATCGACCTGCTGGTGAATAATGCCGGCCTGGCGCTGGGGCTGGAACCCGCCCAGCGCGCCAGCCTGGCGGACTGGGAGACGATGATCGACACCAACGTCAAGGGCCTGGTGGCGATGACCCATGCGGTGCTGCCCGGCATGGTGGCGCGCAACCGCGGCCACATCGTCAATATCGGTTCCACAGCGGGGGAATGGCCCTATCCCGGCGGCAATGTCTATGGCGCGACCAAGGCCTTCGTTCGCCAATTCAGCCTGAACCTGCGCTCCGATCTGTACGGGACGGCGGTGCGCGTGACCGACATCGAGCCCGGCCTGGTCGGCGGCACCGAGTTCTCCACCATCCGCTTCGGCGGCGACGCCGCCAAGGCCGCCGGCGTCTATGAGGGGACGGAGGCGCTGACGCCGGAGGATATCGCCGATGCCGTGCACTGGGTGGCCAGCCGCCCGGCGCGGGTCAATGTGAATACCTTGCAGGTGATGCCAGTCTGCCAGAGCTTCGGCCCGCTGCGCGTCCATCGCGGCTGACGCGGGTTCCCGCTCAGGCAGCCGCCGTTTGCCCGGCCGGAAGGCTCAGGGCTGAGAGCGGGCAGGGCTGACCAAGCAGGTAGCCCTGCACCTCGGCGCAGCCCTCGTCGCCCAGCGTCGTCAGCTGCGCCTCGGTTTCCACCCCTTCCGCCAAGACCGGGATGCCGAGGCCGCGCCCGATGCCGAGGACCGCGCGCAGGATGGCGCGGGCCTGCGGATCGTTCTCGATCTCCGGAATGAAGGAGCGGTCCAGCTTGATCTTGTCGAAGGGGAAGGCGCGCAGCGTCGCGAGCGAGGAATGGCCAGTGCCGAAATCGTCGATGGCGATGCTGATTCCCAGCCGCTTCATCTGCAACAATGTCTCAACCGTCCGCGCCGGGTCCTGCATCAGGGTGGATTCCGTGATCTCCAGCTCCAGCCGGGCGGCCGGCAGCCCGCTGGCCTCCAGCGCGGCGGTCACCTGGCCCGGGAGATCGGCCTGACGGAACTGCGCCGGCGAAAGGTTCACCGCCACCTTGCCCAGCCTTGGTTCCGCTACCGCCTCGGCGCAGGCGGTGCGCAACGCCCAGTCCCCCAGGGCCAGGATCAGTTCAGACTCTTCTGCGAGCGGGATGAACCGCTTGGGCAAGAGAAGGCCATGCTCGGGATGGTCCCAGCGCAGCAGCGCCTCGTGCCCCACAAGGCAGCGGCCCAGGGTGCTGGCCTGCCGCTGGTAGAACAGCCGGAGCTGGCGCCGCCCCACAGCCTGGCGCAGGTCGTCCGCCAGCCGCAGTCGCTCGCGCACCATGGCGTCCATGCCGGCCTCGTAGAAGCAGGCGGCGCCAAACTGCGTCGCCTTGGCGCGGCGCATCGCCAGATCGGCATTGGCCAGCAGCGTCTCCGCATCGGCACCGTCGCCCGGGAAAAGGGCGATGCCGATGGCGAAGGACGGCGCCCGCGGCGTCCCGCCCGCGGGCAGTGCCAGCGCCTCCAGCCGGCGGGTCAGCGCCTCGACCTCCCGGCGCTGCGCATAGGGATGCAGCAGGCCGAACTCATCGCCCCCCAACCGGGCGATCAGCCCCTGGTCCGGCCGCGCCTGCCCGAGGCGGCGCGCGAAGTCGCGCAGCATGGCGTCACCGGCGGTATGGCCGTAGAGGTCGTTGATCTCCTTGAAGCGGTTCAGGCCCAACTGGATCACCGCCAGGCTCTGGCCATTCCTGGCGGCCTCGCCGAGCGCGCGGGTCAGCTGCCGGACGAAGGAGAAGCGGTTGGGCAGTCCGGTCAGCCCGTCATGCCGTGTGAGGTAGCGCAGCCTTTGCTCCTGCGCGCGGCGTTCGCGCAGGTCGCGTACGGCGAAGACGCGTTTCCCCGGCAGGGGCGCATTGTCCCGCACGACAACTTCCACGTCGATCAGGCTGCCATCCGCACGGCTCAGGCGGGTCTCCACCCTGCCGCTCGCGGCGCCCTCGGGCAGGTCGAGCGCCGGCAGCAGATCCCCCGGCAGGCTGCGCCCCAGGAGGGCCTCGCGCGATAACCCCGTCATGGCCTGCAGGCTGGCATTGGCCTCGACGATCCGCCCGTGCCGGACCACGGCCAGCCCCTCGATGGCGCCATCGGCGAGGCGCCGCATCCGCCGTAGCCCGACCTCCTCGCTGCGATGGTCGATCAGCCAGGCGGCCGCGGCGGCTGAGGCCACCATCAGTGCCACCAGCCCCACCGCGAGGGCCAGCGGCGCCTGGTCCGCCCCGCTCGCCGGCGAGGCGAGAGGACCGGGCAGTACCAGGATCGCGCCCATGCCGGTGAAGTGCAGGCCGACAATGCCGAGGCTAAACAGCAACCCGCCCTCCAGCCAACCCCGCCAGCCCTGGAGCCGCAGCGTCCGGTGCAGGGCGGCCATGGAGAAAGCGGCCGCCAACAGCACGGAAAGGAAGACCAGCAGGGCGTCATAGGCCAGGACGCCGCCGGCGCCAAAGGCGGCCATGCCCAGGTAGTGCATGGCGCTGGAACCGAGGCCGACCAGCGCTCCGCCGAGCAGCGGTGCCCCCGGCCGGTGGCGGATGGCCAGGGTGAAGCTGACGCTGCAGGCCAGCATGGCCACGACCAGGGAGGCCAGGGTCAGCATCGGCTGGAAGCCGAGCGCCGGGCTCGCCGTATAGGCCAGCATAGCGACGAAGTGGGTGCACCAGATGGCCGAGCCGCCGCTCATGCCGGCCAGCAGGAGCCATCCTCCGCGCGACAGCCCCCGCACCTGCTTCGCGCGCCCGAGCACGCCGAGCGCGACGAGGGTGCCGGCTAGGCCGACCAGCGCAGCCAGCAGGACAAGGCGCCCATCGTGCTCCTGCATCAGGCAGGTGTAGACGCGCATCATTCGGCTCTGCCTCCTCCGCCGGGGCGCCGATGGTCCTGCAGAGGCAATGCAGGCCGGGAACCCGCAGGTCATCCTGGGTCACGCTATGCGCGACTTGCGAATGGCGGCGCCTTTTTCGAGCCGATGCAAGATCGCAACAGACACAATCCTGCAAGCCGCGGCGGCCAGGGTGTCCCAAGAATGAGACAGTCTCCGCTCCAGACTGTCAGCGCAAGGAGAGAGGCCCGACGGCAACCCGGGAGACGATCGTGACCGGAAGCCGAACACCGAATCGCCGTCAGCGGCGAAGCGAAGCCTCGGTCAGCTTGCGCAGCTCGTGCAGTGTCGCCTGCAGGGCCGTCTCGATGCCCGCAAGAGTCTCCGGGTCGCGTACTGCGTCCGGCGCCTTCATGATGTGCCGTGCCAGCGCTTCCAGGGCGCTAGCGCCGATCGACCCCGCCGCCCCGGCCAGGGCATGCGCATTGCGCCGATAACTCTCAGCATCCTCCCTCAGGGCTGCCTGCCGCATCTCCCCGGTCAGGCGGCCGAGATCGGCCTCGAAGGCGCGGACCACTTCAGCGAACACATCCGGCGGCAGCTCGGCGGCGAGCTGCGAGGCGATCTGGGAATCAAGGATACTCACAGCGCGACGGTGACAAACCCGGCGGGCCGGGTCAACGGAGGGGGCGGCGCGATTCCGGCATCCTGCTTCAGGCGGCCCGCCGCGCCCCGCGCAGCGCCAGCTGCGCCCCGATGGCGCAGCCGGCCATGGTGGCGGCGGTGCCGATTCCCGAGCCCAGCTCCAGCGCCCCCGCCACCAACGTCATCACCGCGCCCCAACCCATCTGCGCCGCGCCCACCAGCCCCGAGGCGGTCCCGGCGAGCTGCGGGCGGGCGCTGACCGCCGCCGCCACGGCATTCGGCTGGGAGACGCCATTGGCCAGCGCGACGATGGCCATCGGCAGGAAGAACAGCAGCAGCGAGGACGGCAGCACCGCCTGCACGACCACGCCGAGCAGGGCTCCCGCCGTGCTGCCGGCCAGCCCGAGATGCAGCATCCGCATCAGGCCCAGCCGTGCCGAGAAGCGGCCCGCCAGGAAGGAGCCGGCGCCGAAGGCGATCGAGATGGTCATGAAGGCGATGGCATAGGCGCGCGGCGTATGTCCCATCCCCTCCATGATGACGCGCGGCGCGCCCGCCATGAAGGCGAAGAACACTCCGGTGGTGCAGGCGGTGATGGCGACATAGCAGCGGAAGGCGCGCATCTCCGCGAGCTGCCAATAGGCCCGCGCCATGCCGCCCAGGCCGGGTAGCGGCTGCGGCGTTCCGAGCGTCTCCGGCAGGCGCAGCACCAGCAGCGCGAGCGCCACGCCGAACAGCACGCAGGCCAGCATGACAGACCGCCAGCCGAAGGCGGATGTCAGTTCCGCGCCGAGCAGCGGCGCCAGCATCGGCGCCACCGTCATGCCCATCATCACGAAGCCAAGCTTGCTGGCCGCCTGGTCGCGCGGGAACACGTCCCGGATGATGGCCCGCGACAGCACCATGCCGGCGCAGCCTCCCGCCGCCTGGGCCGCCCGCGCCACCATCAGCCAGCCGATGGTGGGCGCCAGCAACGCCGCCAGGGAGCCCAGAAGATAGATGCCGATTCCTGCCAGCAGCACCGGCCGCCGCCCGAAGCGATCGGAGAGTGGCCCATAGATGAGCTGCCCCACCGCGATGCCGATCAAGTAGATGGTCAGCGTCATCTGCGCGGTGGCGTAGGGCACCGCGAAAAGCACCGCGAGCAGCGGCAGCGAGGGGATGATGATCTGCATGCTGAAGGGGCCGAGGCCCATCAGCAGGGTCAGCAGCCAGGTCTGCGGGACGCGCCTCGCCGGTGGCAGGGTGCCAGGAGGGTGGGGGAGGTCCGGCTGGACAAGGTCGCGCGGGCTCATGCCCCACCCTATGGGCAGGATGCGCGGCAAGGCCAGCGGTGCCAGCGCGGGAGCCCTGCTCGACTTATGCGTACAGCGCAGGGCTCCGGCCACGCCCCGAAGGCTTCTACCAGCGCAGGCTCCGCAGCGCTGCCATCGGTCGCACGCCTTCGCGCTCCGCCTCGCTATCCAGCAGCGTGGGGGAGGGGTCCGGGCCGAGATGGTCGGCGGCGAGGCCTGTCAGCGCCCAGACGGCATCGACCCCCACCGCCGCCGCCCCGGCGAGGTCGGTATGCGGCGTATCGCCAATGGCGACGATGCGCCCGGCCGGCATTCCCAGGGCCGCCAGCACCGTCTCGTAGACCATGGCATCCGGCTTGCCGATTTCCATGACGTCGCCGCCCAGCTCCATGTAGCGGTCGGCGAAGGCGCCGGCGCAGATCAACCGCCGCCCGCCGACCATCACCGCGCGGTCCGGATTGGTGCAGACCATCGGCAGCTTCGCCGCGGCGCAGGCCTCCAGCATGGGCTGATAGGGCTCCACGCTCTGCCGGCCATGCTCGAAGTCGGGGCCGGTGTTGAGCACGAAATCCGCCTCCTCCGGCCGCGTGGCCAGCGGCACGTCCAGCTCCTCGATCACCGAGAGGTCGCGCTCCGGCCCGATATGGAAGGCGCGCTTCCCCAGCTTGGCGAACCAGGGATGCGTGCGGTCGCGCAGCAGCGTCCAGGCGACTTCGCCGCTGGTGACGATGCGGTCGAACAGCGCGGGCTCCAGCCCCATCTCGGCCAGCGCTGCGCCCACCGTCCAGGCGCGGCGCGGCGCGTTGGAGAGCAGCACGACGCGCTTGCCGCGCGCGCGCAGCTCCCGCAGCGCCTCCGGCACGCCAGGATAGGGCTTCTCGCCATCGTGCAGCACGCCCCAGATGTCGAGGATGAAGCCGTCATGGCTCTCGGCCAGGGGGGCAACGGATTCGAGGATCTTCATCGCGCGTCGGCTCCCACCGCGTCATGGACATGGGCGAAGCCGTCGCGCCGCAGCAGCGCGACCAGCTCCCGTTTCAGCCTCGGCACCAGGGCCGGGCCGGCATAGGCAAAGGCGGTATAGACCTGCACCAGGGCCGCGCCGGCGCGGATCTTGGCATAGGCCTGCGCGCCATTGGCGACGCCGCCACAGCCGATCAGCGTCAGCCGTCCCCGCGCCAGCCCATGGACCCGGCGCAGCAGTGCCGTCGAAGGCTCGAAGAGCGGCTGGCCGGAAAGCCCGCCCGTCTCCCTCTTCCGGGCGCCGCGCAGACTGGCGGGCCGGGCGACCGTGGTGTTGCTGACGATCAGCCCCGCCACGCCATGCGCCACGCAGGCCTCGACCAGCGCCGGTACCGCCTCATCGGCGAGGTCGGGAGCGATCTTCACCAGCACGGGCGGTTGGCGTGGCAGGCCGGCGCGTGTCGCCGCCACCGCTGCCAGGATGGCGGCTAGCCGCGCTTCGCCCTGCAGGTCGCGCAGCCCCGCCGTATTGGGCGAGGAGACATTGATGGTGACGTAATCGGCCTGCGGCGCCACCGCACGGTAGAGCGCCGGGTAGTCGCGTTCCGGATCGGCGCCTTCCTTGTTGATGCCGATATTGGCGCCGAGCACCGCCGGCAGCGGACGCCGCAGCGCCGCCAGCCGCCCCAGGAAGACCTCGACACCCGCGTTGTTGAAGCCCATCCGGTTGATGACGGCGGCGTCCTCCTCCAGCCGGAACAGGCGCGGCTGCGGATTGCCCGCCTGCGGCCGCGGCGTGGTCGTGCCCGGCTCGACGAAGCCGAAGCCCAGCCGCATCAGCGACGCCACCGCCACCGCGTCCTTGTCGAAGCCTGCCGCCAGCCCGACCGGGTTGCGGAAATCAAGGCCGAAGGCGCGTGTCGCCAGGATCGGGTCGTCCGGCGCGGGATCGGCGCCGGCGAGGCCGACGGCCAGCGCCTTCAGGGCCAGCTGGTGCGCGCGTTCGGGGTCCATGCCGCGCAGCAGCGGCATCAGGGCGGAGGCAAGGGCAGGGGTCATGTCAGGCCCGCTTGTGCCTCGCCGCGCCGCACAAGGAAAGCCGCGAATTGACGCCGCGAGCGGCGCGCCCCAGAAGCCAGGCTCAACCTTGGGGTGAGGAGGCGCGGCCTTGCGGGGTCCCGTGCTGATGCTGGCGGCGCTTGGCCTCTTTGCCGCGCTGGACGCCAACAGCAAGCTGCTGGCCGGCGCCTATCCGGTGGCGCAGGTGGTGCTGATCCGCCACATCGTGATGCTGGCCCTGCTGGCCGCGGCGCGCCTGCTGCGCCCCGGCCTCGGCGGCGAACTGGGCACACGGCACCCGGGCCTGCACCTGCTGCGCGCCATGGGCATGCTCGGCTCCGCCTTCGGCTTCTTCCAGGCGCTGCGCGAGATCCCGCTGGTCGAGGGCTATCTGGTCTATTTCACCGCCCCTTTCATCACCCTCGGCCTGGCCGCGACGGTACTGGGCGAACGCATGCCGCGCGCCACCTGGCTCTGGAGCGGCTTCGGCTTCCTTGGCGTGCTGGTGGCAATGGCGCCGGGCCTGCAGGCCGGCGGCAGCCTGTTGGCCTATGGCTATGCCCTGTTCGGCACGGTGAGCTACGCCGTGGTGCTGACCATCAACCGCAGCCTGCGCCATGAGCCCGGCGTCTCGCGCCTGATCCTATGGTCCGCCCTGCCCGGCGGGCTGGTGCTGCTGCCCTTCGCCCTTTCGCACTGGGTGCCGCCTGCCCCGGCGGACTGGCTCTTCCTCGCGCTGAACGGGCTGATCGCCGGCGCGGCGACCATCTGCCTTGCCGTGGCCTTTCGCCATGCCAGCGCGGCCCAGCTGGCGCCGCTGGAATTCTCGGCACTGCTCTGGGCGGTGCTGGCGGATGTCACGCTCTGGGGCGTGCTGCCCGCCCCGACGACACTGGCTGGCGCCGCCATCGTGGTGCTGGCCTGCGTGATGAGCCAGCGCGCGCAACGCGCCGCGGCCTGAATGGAAAAAAGATCGGGGGAAGGAATTCCCCATCGGACGCAGTGCGTCCGATCCCCATCTTCTTTTTGTCAGTTTGGTGCTGTGCTTTCCGCAAGTGCGGGAAACTCGAAGAAAAAAAGGGGGCCCGGGGGGAATTCATTCCCCCCGGCCTTGCGGCCTACCGCCGTCGCGGCCCCGCCTCGTTCAGCGCCAGGTTCTGCTGCGCCAGATCGGCGGCGGCGCTGTCCGGCGCGACGCGGATGGTTTCCTGCCAGTCCGCCCGCGCCCCGGCCGCATCGCCTTTCAACTGCCGCAGGATGCCGCGCTCCAGCAGCGCCTCGGCATGGTGCGGTTGCAGGGAAAGCGCGTGCTCAATGTCGTGCATCGCCTCATCGGTGCGATCTAGGTGCCGCAGCGCGGCGGCGCGGAACACCCAGGTATCCGGGCGGCTGCCATCCCGCGCCACGGCCTGGTCAAGATCCTGCAGCGTCTCGGCGTAACGGCCGAGCGCGGCGGCTGCCACGGCGCGGTCCACCAGGAATGAGGGATCATCCGGACGCAGGGTCAGCGCCAGGGTGCTGGCGCCATAGGCCCGCTCCGGAGCGCCCGCCATCATCCAGGCCTGCGCCGCCTGCGCGAAGACCGAGGCGCGCGCCGCTGCGCCGGCGTCGGAACTGGCCGCCAGCCGCTCCAGCCGTCCCGCCGCGCCTTCCGGGTTGCCCATCGCCAGCAGGGCGAGCGCCAGACAATGTCGTGCCCCATCGCCGCCGCCCCGTTCCTCCCATTCGCCCGCGCGCGTCATGGCGGCCTCGGGATCGGTGCGCAGCAGGGCGAGGCAGGCTTCGTATTCCGCACCGCTCGCCAGCCGTGGCGGCTCGGGCGGCAGCGGCAGGGCTTCGGAACTGTCCGGTACGGCCTGGGGAGCGGGGGCCTTCTTCCCGGCTTCGGCCGCTTGTGCCGGGCCCGGCCCCTGCAACAGGACTGTGCCGGCCGTCAGCGTCGTCAGCAGCGCGCCAGCGAAGGCGGCCGGCAGCGCATGGCGGAGAGGGGCTCGCATGGCCGGCACTCTAGCGCCGCTAGCAGGGCTGCGCCACATGGCGGGCATGATGCAGCCGATCTTGAAGTCCATGGTGGTGCTGGGCCTGGGCTATGCCGGGCAGGCGGTGGCGCGGGCCGCGCAGGAGGCCGACTTCGCCGTGGCCGGAACCCGGCGCGACCCGAGGCCGAGGGAGGGCCTCGAGGGCATTACGCTCCTGCCCTTCGCGGCGGCGGGCCCGGCCATTGCTGCCGCCACGCATCTCGTCGTCACCGCGGGGCCGGACGCGGCTGGTGCCGACCCGGTACTCGTCGCCCATGCCGGGGCGCTGCATGCGGCCACGAGGCTCCGCTGGGTCGGCTACATCTCCACCACCGGCGTCTATGGCGATCGTGGCGGCGGCTGGGTGGATGAGATGACGCCGCCGGCCCCCTCGCAGGAGCGCTCCCATCGCCGGCTCCGCGCCGAGCAGGCCTGGGCCGCGGCGCTCTCCGGCACCGGTGCGGCGCTGGACATCTTCCGCACCGCCGGCATCTATGGCCCCGGCCGCAGCGTATTGGATGATCTGCGCGCCGGGCGGGCGCGGCGAGTGGACAAGCCCGACCAGCTCTTCTCGCGCATCCATCGCGACGACATCGCCGCCGCCGTGCTCGCCGCCGCGCGGAACCCGCCGCCACCGGGCAGCCCGCCCCGCGTGCTGCACCTGGCCGATGACGAACCCGCCACCACCGCCGCCGTGACGGAGGAGGCCGCCCGACTGCTCGGGGTGGAGCCGCCCCCGCTGGTGCCCTTCGCCGAGGCCTTCGCCGCCATGTCGCCCATGGCGCGCTCCTTCTGGGCAGAGAACCGCAAGGTGGCCAATGCCGCGACCAAGGCGGCGCTCGGCCTCGCTTGGCGCTACCCGAGCTATCGTGAAGGGCTGTCCGCCATCCTGGCGGAGGAAGCATGCCAGCGTGGCGCCGATCCCGCGTGAAAACGCCGGCCGGCTGATCTATGCATCCGCGCATGGACACACGGCAGACGCTGCGGGCGCACTGCACGCAGCACCTTGAGACCATGCGCGCCGAAGGCCGCTATCGCGAGTTCGCTCGGTTGGAGAAGATCTCCGGCCGCTTCCCGGTCTATCGCTGGCACCAGCCGGGCGCGGGATCGGGCGCGGCGCGCGAGATCACCGTGTGGTCCTCCAACGACTATCTCGGCATGGGCACCCACCCCGCCGTGCAGCAGGCGGCCGTCCTGGCGATCACCGCGCATGGCGCCGGCGCCGGCGGCACGCGCAACATCTCCGGCACCTCACCGCTGCACGCCGAGCTGGAGGCCGAACTAGCCGACTGGCACGGCAAGCCCGCCGCGCTACTCTTCGGCAGCGGCTATATGGCCAACCAGGCGGCGCTGCTCGCCCTGCTGGCCGCCCTGCCGGGCATGCAGGTCTTCTCCGACGCGATGAACCATGCCTCGATGATTGACGGCATGCGCCGCAGCCCGGCCAAGCGGCACATCTGGCGCCACAATGACCTTGCCCATCTGGAGGAGCTGCTGCGCGCCGCCGATCCCGAGGCGCCGAAGATGATCGCCTTCGAGAGCGTCTACTCGATGGAAGGCGACATCGCCCCGCTGCACGCGATCTGCGACCTCGCGGAGCGCTACAACGCCATCACCTATCTCGACGAGGTGCATGCCGTCGGCCTCTACGGCCCGAGCGGCGCCGGCATCGCCGAGCGGGACGGGGCGGCGGCGCGGATCGACGTCATCGAGGGCACCCTGGCCAAGGGCATCGGCGTGGTGGGTGGCTATGTCGCCGCCGAGGCCGACCTCGTGGACTATATCCGCTCCACCGCGGGCGGGCTGATCTTCACCACCGCCCTGCCGCCCTCCAACGTGGCCGCGGCCCTGGCCAGCATCCGCCACATCCGGCGTGATGTCGCGCTGCGCGAGCGGATGACGCAGCGCGCCGCCGCCCTGAAGGCCGCGCTGGACGCCGCCGGCCTGCCGCGCCTGCCCAGCGAGAGCCATATCGTGCCGATCCCGGTGCCCAGCGCCGATCGCTGCCGCGCCATCGCCCGTCGGCTTCTGGAGGAATTCGGTCTCTACGTCACCGCCATCAACTACCCGACCGTGCCGCGCGGCACGGAACGGCTGCGACTCTGCGCTACGCCCTTCCACGATGACGCGATGATCGCCGAGCTGGTGCGGGCGCTCAGGGCGGTGCTGCAGGTGGCCGAGGCGGCATAAAAAAGTCTGGGGGAAGGAACTCCCCCAGGCCCCCATCTTTTTTCTTCGAGTTTCCCGCGCCGGCGGAAGGCGCGGCATTCATCCTCAGTCGTCGGGGCTGTTTCAGCCCCGGCGCGGGCGCGCCCCGCCAGCGCAGCAAAAACTGACAGAAAAAAGAAGAGGGGGTCCGGGGGAGAATTCATTCTCCCCCGGTTCTGCCCTCTACCGAGGTCGAGGACAGGCCGGAACTTGCCGGCTCTCTCTAACCCGCATACCCCGCCAGACGCGGCAGCCACAGCGCGATCCCGGGAAAGGCGATCAGCAGGATGGTGCCGAAGGCCAGCATCAACATGTAGGGGATGATCGAGCGGTTCACCTCGGCCAGCGGCGCCCCGGTGATCGCCTTGATGACCACGAGGTTCATCGCCACGGGCGGCGAGATCAGTGCCATTTCCAGGCTGATCGTCAGCAGCACGCCGTACCAGACCTTGTCGATGCCGAGCTGCCCCAATACCGGCAGCACCGCCGGCATGGTCAGCAGGATGATGCTGAAGCTCTCCAGCACCAGCCCGAGCAGGAAGAGCAGCACCATCATGGCGAGCAGGAAGCCGGTGCGGGAGAGGCCCCAGGCCAGCACCAGATCGGTCAGCTCCTGCGGCACCCGCAGCTTGGTCAGCATGTAGCCGTAGATGGCGGCACCGGCGATGATCATCAGCAGCATGGCGCTGGTGCGCGTCGCCTCCTGCACGCCGTCCAGCAGGTCCCGCCAAGTCATGCTGCGATAGATGAGGGCTGCGATCAGCAGGGCGTAGAGGGTGCCGGTGCCGGCTGCCTCGGTGGCGGTGAAAATGCCCATGTAGATGCCGCCCAGCACGAAGATGGGCAGCGACAGGCTCCAGCCCGCGCGCCGCAGCGCCAGCGCGGCATTCTCCGGCGGCGGGTCGTCGGCGGGCGCGACGGCGCGGCCCTCGGTGCAGAAGCAATAGATGGCGAACATCGCCGCGATCAGCAGGCCCGGCACCAGCCCGGCCAGGAACAGCGCGCCGACGCTGGTCTCCGTAACATAGGCATAGAGCACCATCGGCGCCGAGGGCGGGATCAGGATGCCCAGCGTCCCGCCGCCCGCCACCACGCCGAAGGCGCCGCGCCGGCTCATGCCGTAGCGCAGCATCTGCGGGATGGCGATCTTGCCCACCGTCAGCGCCGTGGCGACGGAGGAGCCGGAGATGGCGGCGAAGATGGTGCAGGCCGCGACGGTGGCGATGCCGACGCCGCCGCGCACCCGGCGCAGCATGGCGAAGGCGGCGCCGTAGAGGTCATCCACCACCCGCCCGCGCACCATGACATGCGCCATCAGCATGAAAAGCGGGATCGCCACCAGCAGGTAGCCGTCGAGCTGGCCGATCACCAGCTCGCCGAGGGCGGGGAGGCCACCCTCCACCCAGAGCAGCACGCCGAGCGGCAGCAGGAACAGCGCCACGAACATCGGCAGGCCGAGATAGAGCAGCACCAACAGCGCCGCGAGCAGAGCGAAGAAGGTCATGGTCGGTCCGTGCGGCGGCTTATCGGGGTCGGGCGCTCACTCGCCGCGCGCCAGGGTGTCGCGCGGCAACTCCTCGTCGCCGGTTGGCAGGTAGTCGGGCTCGCCGCCCAGCAGCAGAACGGCGGATTGCGCCAGCGACACCACCAGCAGCGCCGCCGCGCCGATCGGCAGCAGCGCCTGGATCCACCAGACGGGCACGCCCTCGATCTCGGTCATCACGCCGATCATGCGGCTGAATTCCACCGTCTCCAGGCCGGAGCGGAGCAGGATGCCGGCCACCAGCGCGACGGAAAGTGTGCCGAGCAGCCGCGCTCCACGTGAGGCGCCGCCGCGCAGCCGCCCGGTCAACACGTCCACGCCGATATGCTCGAAGCGCCGCTGCGCCTCGGGCGCTGCCAGCAGCACCAGGGCGACGACCAGCCAGCCGGCGGTCTTGTCGATCCAGGGCTGCGGCAAGCCGGCCAAGTAGCGCGCTCCCACCGAGATCGCCACCAGCACCAGGCACAGCACCGTGGCCAGCCCGGCGAAGGCGGCGGCCAGCCTGGCGACCACTGCCGCCAGGCCTGACAGGAGGCGCGCCACAGCCCTCACAGCGTGCGGATCAGGTCGATCGCGCGCTGGCCACCATCGGGGGCGAGGCGCAGGAAGGCGTCCACCACCGGCTTCTGCATGGCGGCGCTCCAGGCGGCGCTTTCCTCGGCGGTCTGGTCATGCACGGTCATGCCGCGCTTCTGCAACTCGGCCTGCGCGTCGGCGGCGGTCTTCTCGGTGAGCGGGATCTGGTCCTGCTCGGCCTGCTGGGCGGCCTTGGTGATGATCGCCTGCTGCTCCGGCTTCAACCCGGACCACCAGCGCGGGTTCACATAGACATGGGTGAAGACGCAGAACCAGGGCGCCACGGTGCCGTACTTCTGGAACTCGTAGAAGCGGCGGGAGACGGCGGCGGAGACGTCGGTCAGCCCGGCATCCAACACGCCCGACTGCAGCGCCTGCGGCACGTCGGGGCCCGGCATGGA
Source organism: Roseomonas sp. (assembly GCA_035565935.1). GTDB lineage: Bacteria > Pseudomonadota > Alphaproteobacteria > Acetobacterales > Acetobacteraceae > Pseudoroseomonas. The sequence goes on along the minus strand of DATMRU010000065.1, from coordinate 157,209 downwards.
GGAGGGGGCGGCGCCCACCGCCGTCAGCGCATGGTCGGTCAGCGCGTTGAGCCCGCGGATCTTCAGCCCCTTGAAGTCCTCGGTCTTGATGATCGGCTGGCGGTTGCTGGTGAAGATCGCCTTCCGCGTGGTGTAGAGCCACATCAGGTTGCGCACGGCGCGCTTCTGCATCAGTCCTTCCAGATAGGTCGCCGCCTCCGAGCCGGGGAACTTCTTGATCCGCTCCAGATCGGTGAAGAGATAGGGCAGGGTGAGCACGTTCATTTCCGGCAGGGTATTGCCCCACTGGAAGTTCACCGCCGCTGCTGCCTCGAAGGCGCCGCGCGCCACGGCTGGGAAGTTCTCGCCGGCGCGGGCGAGCTGCTCGGCGGGAAAGACCTGCACCTCGATCTCGCCCTTGCTGTCCGCCTTCACCCGCTCGGCGAAGGCCTGCAGGATGACGGCATGCTGGTGGCTGGGCGGGAACTGGTGCGACAGCCGCATGGTGACGGCCGGCGTCCCGCTTCCCTGGGCCGAAGCCAGGCGAGGCAGGGCGGGGGCGGCGAGGCCGGCAGCGGCGGCCAGCAGATGGCGGCGATGCATGATAGGCGGTTTCCCCGGAAGCTTTCTCGCCGCTGTCCTTGCAGCGACAGGAAAAAGCGGTCAACCGTTCCGGCAAGCTCCGGACGGCCGCAGGGTATGTTTATTTCAAGGCTCTGCCCTTCGGCGCAATCTGCCCTGGGCGAAAAGGTGGCGCCGGCCGCAGGCTGGCCGCAATGCGTCAGCATCGGGCTACAGATAGAAGGGAGAAGGGATGACGGGATGGTGGGCGCGACAGGGATTGAACCTGTGACCTTCCCCGTGTCAGGGGGACGCTCTCCCGCTGAGCTACGCGCCCATCCGGTCGGGGCGGGTCTCTATCCTGCCTGCAGGGCGAGGGCAAGAGCAGATCGGCCATGCGTCGAAAAAGCTTTGCAGTGGCCCGAGTCGTGACATCAGGCTGACGCTGTGGCTTCATCTGCCCGGATCATGGATCTTCCGATGCCGCGCCTCGCCGGGCATGACGCGCCCGGCCCGTTCCAGTTGGTGCGACCCGCCGTGCAGCGGGCGCCGCTGGTCTTTGCCTCGCCCCATTCCGGCCGGCACTACCCCGAGACCTTCCTGGCCGAATCGCGCCTCGACGCGCTGGGTGTCCGCCGTTCGGAGGACAGCTTCGTGGAGGAGCTCTTCGCCGCCGCGCCGGAACTCGGCGCCCCCCTGCTGGCGGCCAATTTCCCGCGCGCCTTCTGCGACGCCAACCGGGAGCCGTGGGAGTTGGACCCGGCGATGTTCGAAGAGCCGCTGCCAGCCTGGGTGAACAGCGCCAGCCCACGCGTCGGGGCGGGACTCGGCACCATCGCCCGTGTGGTGGCCAGCGGCGAGCCGATCTACCGCCGCCGCCTGCCCTTTCGGGAGGCGGAGGAGCGGGTGCGCTGCTGCTGGCAGCCTTATCACGCCACCCTGGCCGAGCTGATCGCCGAAACCAAGCGCCGTTTCGGCTGCTGTTTGCTGCTCGACTGCCACTCCATGCCGACGCATCCGGCGCAGATGCACAATCCGCCCGACATGGTGCTGGGCGACGCCCATGGCACCGCCTGTGCGCCGCGCGCGGTGCGGCGGGTGGAGGAACTGCTCTGGGGCATGGGCTATCGGGTCCGCCGCAACGATCCCTATGCCGGAGGTTATGTCACCCGCCACTACGGCCGCCCGCGCGAGGCGGTGCATGTGCTACAGATCGAGACCGCCCGCTCGCTCTATATGGATGAGAGCCGGATCGAGCGCCTGCCGGGCATGGCGGCGCTGCAGCGGGATTTCGCCGCGATGATCGCCTCGCTCATGGAAATGGACTGGGACTTCCTCCGCGGCTGAACCGGCCGCCCTTCCGGGCAGCGCCGGGCCGCAGACAAAAAAAAAGGCGGTGCCAGAAGCACCGCCGAGTTTAGGGAGGAAACGTCCAAGAAAGACAGTCACGCAGCGTACTGCGTGGCTGCGAGGTGGAAGATATGCGGCTGGTCGTTTGTATGCAAGTGGTTTTTCGCGGTGCAGCACAAAATCTGCCTGCGTCTGAAGCATGTCTCCATGCCGGTATTGCATAACCTCTGGGCGATTCTATCGTTTGACGACATAAACCCCGCGCGAGGCGGGGTTCTGCTTATCCGGAAGGCAATGGCCCGGCCCTGCGGCGGGCCGAGAGAGGGAAGGGCGCGCCGCCCTCCCCGGGAGTCAGGCCGCCAGTGCGTCCTCGGCCTCCAGCACGCTGGCGACCGCATGCACCACCGCGGCGATGCGCACCGCCGCCTGCACCTGCTCGCTGGTCAGGCCGCCATGCTTCACCACCTTCTCGTGGCTCTCCATGCACATGCCGCAGCCGTTGATGGCCGAGACGGCGAGCGACCAGAGCTCAAAGTCCACCTTCTCCACGCCCGGCTTGGCCATGACGTTCATGCGCAGCTTGGCCGGCATATTGCCGTAGTCGCCGCCCACAAGGTGGGTGAAGCGGTAGTAGACGTTGTTCATGCCCATGATGGCCGCCGCGGCCTTGGCCGCCGTCAGCGCCTCGGGCGAGAGCTTCGGGCCGAACTCGGCCACCAGCGCCCGGGTCACCTCGGCATTGCGGCTGGCGATCGCGCTGGCGACGAAGGTGCCGGCGAGCTGCTGCTGGTTCAGCACCGGCTCCGTCGCCAGGCTGCCGAGGTTCAGCTTCAGGTCGCGGGCATAGTCAGGCAAGCGGCCGCGCAGAGCTTCGAGCGACATGCGAAGGGATCCTCCGGTCTTGAGGGGACGATTCGGAATGGGGGGCGAGGGTGCGCTGGGCGGAACCGGCCCAGACTGTCGGCCGGCTCGGCGCAAGGCCGTGGGAAGTGGGCGGAAGGCCCGGCGGGGGATTACCCCCCGCCGGCAGATCGGGGAATCAGGCGGCCTGGAACAGCTCTTCCGGCTTCAGGGTGTCGGCGCCCTTGTTCCAGTTGCAGGGGCACAGCTCGTCGGTCTGCAGAGCGTCCAGCACGCGCAGCACTTCCTGCGGATTGCGGCCGACGTTCAGGCCGTTCACCGAGGCCCACTGGATGGTGCCCTCGGGATCCACGATGAAGGTGGCGCGGAGGGCGACGCCCTCGGCCTTGTCGAGGATGCCGAGCGCGGAGGACAGCTCGCGCTTGGTATCCGCCAGCATCGGGATCGGCAGGTCGTTGATGTCCTTGTTGTGCACGCGCCAGTTCAGGTGCACGAACTCGCTGTCCGTCGAGGCGCCATAGACCACCGCGTCGCGGTCGGCGAACTCACCGGCGAGCTTGCCGAAAGCGGCGATCTCGGTCGGGCAGATGAAGGTGAAGTCCTTCGGCCAGAAAAAGACGACCTTCCACTTGCCGGCGTCCGACTCGTTGGTGATCTGGGTAAAGGACTTGCCGGGGCCCTCCAGGCCCTCCGCGCCGCCCTTCACAGCGGCCAGATTGAACGCCGGGAACTTGTCGCCAACAGTCAGCATGTCTGGTCAACCCTTTCTGCGTGCTCGCTCAACCGGGCCCGGAATCGCTCCCGCCCGGCGACGGCTTGGTTATGGATGCTGCGATGCAAACATGCCAATGAATAGTTTTCGAAGAAACAATCGTCTGAGTCGATGACCCCGCTCCCCAGCCCGCAACAGCTCCGCTACCTCGTCGCCCTGGCTGATCTCGGCCATTTCGGCCGCGCCGCCGCCGCCTGCGCGGTGACGCAATCCACCCTGTCGGCCGGCATCATCGCGCTTGAGCGACAACTCGACAGCGCCATCCTGGAGCGTGGCCCCGGGAAGCGGCCGGTCTTCACGCCGCTGGGCCTGGAACTGGTCGGGCGCGCCCGCCGCGCCCTGGCGGCCCTGGCGGCGGTCTCGGAAACCGCGGCGGCGGCGCGCGACCCGCTCTCCGGCCCCTTGCGGCTCGGCGTCATCCCGACCATCGGCCCCTTCCTGCTGCCACGCCTGATGCCGGCGCTGCGCCGGGCCTTCCCCCGCCTGCAGCTCTGGCTGCGCGAGGACCTGACCCACCGGCTCGCCGACGACCTCGCCGCCGGTCGGCTCGATCTGTTGCTGCTGGCGCTGCCGGCCACTCTGCCGGATGCGGAGACCCTGACCGTGGCGCAGGATCCCTTTGTCGCCGCCCTGCCGCAAGGACACCGCCTAGCCGCCGAGTCGAGCCTGTCCCTCTCTGCCCTCGGAGGCGAGCGGATGCTGCTGCTGGAGGATGGCCATTGCCTGCGCGATCAGGCGCTGGCCGCCTGTGGCCTGCCCGGCGCGGGCGATTCCTTTGCCGCCACCAGCCTGCATACCCTGGTGCAGATGGTGGCCGGTGGGCTGGGCGTGACGCTACTTCCGCAACTTGCGGTGGAAGGTGGCGTTCTGTCAGGTGCCTCCGTGGTTCTGAAGCCGCTCGCGGCGCCGCAGGGGCGGGAACTCGGCCTGGCCTGGCGCGCCCGCTCGCCACGCGCCGCGGAATTCCGCGACATGGCACCCACCATTGCGCACGCCATCGCCTCGTCCGGGCGTGAGGCATCCCGCCTGGAAGGGCCGGAGCCTGTCATGGCGGAGGCGCTGCTGGAGACAAATTAGCGTGGCTTGTCTCGTTTTTTAGGATGCATTCGGACGTGGTTGTGCTTCTATCAGCCAAAAGGCGGGGAGGCATCGACATGCGCAACGAGAAGGACGACATGCGCCTCGCCCGCGCCTTGCTGCGCGGCGCCCTGCGCCGCCGGCGGGCGCTGGGGGGAGCGGGGCTTTATGGCTGGCGGATGGACCTCTATCGCGCACTCCAAACCCTGCAGCGCGGCCCCCGCTTGCTCGCCGGCACGGAATGGTTGACAGGCGACGCCCTCGCCCCTAAACGCGGCGCCTCGAAGAGGGTGCCCCATGAAGATCCGCAACAGCCTGAAGAGCGCCAAGACGCGCGACAAGAACTGCGTGCTGGTCCGCCGTCGCGGCCGTATGTACGTTCTGAACAAGAAGAACCCCCGGCTGAAGGCCCGCCAGGGCTGAGATTCGCGGTGGCCGCCTTCGCGGCCCCGCCCGGGTGATCTGACCGGAAGACGGCGCCGTGGGCTTTCCCGCGGCGCCGTTTTCGTCTGCCCGCTTGCCCGCGCCCCGCGGCGGCACCATCCTCCGCCGCAAGGACCGGCGTGAGGAGAGCGGACCATGATCGACCTGCCGAAGCCCAATCCGGCCGTGCTCGCCCGCCGCGACGCGATCCTGGCCGCGCTGCATACCTTGGTGCCTGATGGCCCCTTCGGGCAGGGCGTAATCGGCGATCCGCACCGCCTCCGCGCCTATGAGACGGACGGGCTCTCCGCCTATCGCCAGCCGCCGCTCGCCGTGGTGCTGCCCACCACTACCGAGGAGGTGGCCGCCGTGCTGCGCTATTGCCACCAGAACGGCATCCGCGTGATCCCGCGCGGGGCGGGCACCAGCCTCTCCGGTGGCGCCCTGCCGCTGGCCGACGCGGTGGTGATCGGCCTGATGCGGATGAACCGCATCCTGGAGGTGAACTACGCCGACCGCTATGCCGTGGTGGAGGCGGGCGTCACCAATCTCGGCATCACCCAGGCGGTCAGCGCCGACGGCTTCTTCTACGCCCCCGACCCGTCCAGCCAATTGGCCTGCATGATCGGCGGCAATGTCATGATGAATTCCGGCGGGGCGCATTGCCTGAAATACGGCGTCACCGCCGGGAACTTGCTGGGCGTGAAATTCGTCACCATCGAGGGCGAGGTGGTCGAGATCGGCGGCCAGCACCTTGATGCGGCGGGCTATGACTGGCTCGGGCTGATCACCGGCAGTGAGGGCCAGCTCGGCATGGTCACGGAAGTTACCGTGCGCATCCTGCGCGCCGCCGAGGGCGCGCGCGCCATGCTGGCCGCTTTCCGCGCCAACGAGGTGGCGGGGCAGGTGGTGGATGCCATCATCGGCAGCGGCATCATCCCGGTGGCGCTGGAATTCATGGACCGCCCCGCCATCCATGCCTGCGAGGCCTTCGCCCAGGCCGGCTATCCGCTGGATGCCGAGGCCATGCTGATCATCGAGGTCGAGGGCAGCACCGAGGAGCAGGACGTGCTGCTTGGCCGCCTGAAGGAGATCTGCGCCCGCTTCGACCCGATCTCGCTGCGGGTGGCCGAGACTCCGGAGGAGAGCCTCGCCATCTGGAAGGGCCGCAAGGGGGCCTTCGGTGCGGTCGGCCGCATCTCCCCCGACTATCTCTGCATGGACGGCACCATCCCGACCGGAGAGCTGCCGCACGTCCTGCGCCGCATCGGCGAGATGAGCGACAACTATGGCCTGCTGGTGGCCAATATCTTCCATGCCGGGGACGGCAACCTGCACCCGCTGATCATGTTCGACGCCAATGACCCGGAAAGCTTCCGCAAGGCCGAGGCCTTCGGCGCCGATATTCTGAAGCTCTGCGTCGAGGTCGGCGGCTGCCTGACCGGGGAGCACGGCGTCGGCGTCGAGAAGCGCGACCTGATGCCGGTGCAGTTCACCGCGGCCGAGCTGGCGCAGCAGCGCCGCATCAAATCGGCCTTTGACCCGCAATGGCTGCTGAACCCGGCCAAGGTCTTCCCGCTGGAGGGCAACCCGGCCCTGGCCTCCGCCGCATGAGCACCATGACGGAAACCCTGGCGCCCGCCGACGAGGCCGGGATCGTCGAGGCCGTGCGCGCGGCGGTGGCGGCGCGCACGCCGCTCGCCATTGAGGGGCGGGGCAGCAAGCGCGGCATGCTGCGCCCGGTGCAGGCAGGGCGCGGCCTCTCCACCGCCGGGCTGACCGGCATCACCCTCTACAAGCCGGCGGAACTGGTGCTTTCCGCCCGCGCCGGCACGCCGGTCGCCGAGATCGAGGCGGAACTGGACCGGCACAACCAGATGCTCGCCGCCGAGCCGCCCGACTTCGCCGCGCTCTTCGGCCATGACCGCCCCTCGACAATCGGCGGGATGGTGGCCACCAACCTCTCCGGCCCGCGCCGCATCGGCGCTGGCGGGGCGTTGCGCGACCAGGTGCTGGGCGTGCGCGCCGTGACCGGCCATGCGGAGGTGATCCGCTCCGGCGGCCGCGTCCACAAGAACGTCACGGGGCTCGACCTCTGCAAGCTGCTCGCCGGCAGCCATGGCACGCTGGGTATCCTCACCGAGGTCACCCTGAAGCTGCAGCCCCGCCCCGAGGCCAGCTTGACCCTCGTCATCCGCGTCGCCGACCTCGCCGCCGGGGTGGCGGTGCTCTCGGCCGGGCTGGGCAGCCCCTTCGGCGTCAGCGGTGCCGCGCTGCTGCCGCGTGGCGAGGCCACCCTCGGCCTGGAAGGGCCGGCCGCGCTGTTGCGGCTGGAGGATCTCGCGCAGTTCCTGCCGCACCGGGCGGGCCGGCTGCGGCAGGAACTCTCCGCCTTCGGCAGCGTGGAACTGGTGGAGGACGAGGCCTCCCGGGCCCTGTGGCGCGCCGTGCGGGACGCCCGCCCGCTGGCCGCCGCGCCCGAGGAAGCCATCTGGCGCCTTTCGGTGCGGCCCAGCGCCGGGCCGGATGTGGCACGGCGGCTGGAGGAGGCTTTCGGCGCCCGCCTGCTGCTGGACTGGGGCGGCGGGCTTGTCTGGGCCGCCGGCCCCGCCACCGACGCAGCCCATGCGGCGGTGATGGCGGCGGCCCGCGCCGCAGGCGGCACCTTCACCCTGTTCCGTGCCCCCGATCCGCTGCGCAGCGCCGTGCCCGTGCTGCCGGAGGAGCCGGCGCCCCTGGCCATGATCGCGCAGCGGGTGAAGGCGGCGATGGACCCGGAGGGGATTCTCAACCCCGGCCGGATGCGCGGCTGAGGCCCGGCGGCGGCTTCAGCACGCGCGGCCCTCGTCCGTCCAGGCCGCCGCGTGGCTGCCGAGCGGCATGGCTGGGCGCGCCCACCGGGCGGGTGTCTCGCTCATCTGCGCCGCGTGCCGGATGGCGCTGAGCCGCCCGAAGCCGCTTTCGCTCTCCTCCATCCAGCCGGCGACCTCCTCGGGGCCAAATTCGGGGGCGGCGAATCCGTCCGGCACGCGGCCGAGCCCGCGCAGCCAGCGCCCGGTGGCGGCCAGGGAGACGCGCACCCGCCAGGAGCCGCCTTCCTCGGCGCGCCGCAGCAGCGCCGCCATGGCGCCGAGGGCCAGGAGATAACCCGAGGCATGGTCGAGCGCCTGGCAGGGCAGCGGCCGGGGCTGATCCGGCGTGCCGGCGGCTTCCGCCTCCGCCTGGTTGAAGCCGCTGGCCGTCTGCACCAGCGAATCGAAACCGCGCCGTCGCGCCCAGGGTCCGAGATGTCCGTAAGCGGAGAGCGAGACGCAGATCAGGCCGGGCCGCAGCGCCGCCGCGGCCTCTTCCCCGAAGCCGCGGCCTTCCAGCGCGCCGGGGCGGTAGGACTGCAGGAAGATATCGGCGCCGCGCAGCAGGTCGCGCAGGCGGGCGGCCTCGGCCTCCTGTCGCAGGTCGAGCCGGGCGGTGCGCTTGCCGCGCCCCGTGTCCATGTTGAGGCTAGCGATGGAGGGCAGATGCCCGGCGCTGACATGCAGCACCTCGGCGCCATGCGCGGCGAGGCAGCGGCCCGCCACCGGCCCGGCAATGATGCGTGTCATCTCCAGCACCCGCAGCCCGGCGAGCGGCCGCGCCCCGGCCGGCGGCAGGGGCATGGGTGGCGCCTGGCCGATCCGCTCGATCAGCAGTGGCGGTTGGTCGGCCAGCGCGCGGCCCTGCGGCTGCGCATCCCAGGTGGCGAAGTCGCGCAGCATGGTGACGCAAAGCCCTGCCTCGGCGGCGGCCTCCTCGAAGGCGGCGGCCGACCAGCCCTGCAAGGCGGCGGCGACGGCCTCCCGCTGCGGCGGCAGGCCACCCAGCAGGGCCAGGATGCCGTCGCGGTGGTGGGGGAAATTGGTGTGCAGCCGCACCGCGCCGCCATCGCCGCAGCGATACAGGCCGGCCAGGGCATCCCAGGGGTCAGGCGGCGGATCGCCATCGAGGCGCAGGTAGCGCTCGCTGCGGAACTCGGCGAGGGCGTGCCGCAGAGGAACCCGCACGCGCTGCGCCGGCCCGCCGCGGCGGCGGTGGATCTCGGCGGCAGCGAGCGCGGCAGCCGCGATGCTGGCCTGTGCCGCGCGGCCGATAGGGAAAGAGGAGGGGAGGCCGGGTTCCTCGCCCGGCAGTTCGGCGCCCGCCGTAAGCGAGGCGGGCAGGCCGGCACCTTCAAGCAGGCCACGCAGGGCGGCCAGGGCGGGGCGGGTCAAGGCGCGGCTCCATCGCTGGGAGGGGCCGCAGCCTTCCACCGCCGGGCCGGGCCGGCAAGCGGTCGCTCAGCGCTGGTCGAAGCAGGCCGGGGCGCGGCGCGGTGGCTCCACGATCGGCAGCGGCGTGGCGGGGCCGACTTGCAGCAGCGCAGCCCGGCGGGCTGCTTCCCGCGGGCCGCCGGCAGCGGAGGCAAGATGCTCTGGATGCCGGGCCAGAGCGGGAGCGGGAGGGGAGGGAAGCACCATGTGATCCATCTCGGAAATCAGCCGCCATCGGCTTCGCCGCCCTTCATAAGGAGCGGGGGATGAAGGAAAGGTTCACGCCGTCCCCCTGCGCGGCGTTTTTGTCGTCATCCCTTGCGCGCCGCTTGCGCCGGCCCTGCTTCCCTTCCACCTTGCCAGGGAGGAACGGACCAGGCGATGCAGACCAATTTTACCCCGGAACAGCTTTCCGACCCGGATACGCGGGAATCCAACACCATCCTGCGCACCTGCGTGCATTGCGGCTTCTGCACCGCCACCTGCCCGACCTTCGTGCTGCTCGGCGACGAGTTGGATTCCCCGCGTGGCCGCATCTACCTGATCAAAGACATGCTGGAGAGCGGCCGACCCGCCAGCGAGGCGGAGGTGCGGCATGTGGACCGCTGCCTCTCCTGCCTCTCCTGCATGACCACCTGCCCCTCGGGCGTGCACTACATGCACCTGGTGGACCACGCCCGCCGCTACATCGAGGAGACCTATACCCGCCCCTGGCCGGAGCGCGCCCTGCGTCGCCTGCTCGGCGCCACGCTGCCCTATCCGCGCCGCTTCCGACTGGCCCTGGCGGCGGCGCGCCTCGCCCGCCCGCTGCGCGGGCTGATGCCGGGGAAGGGCATCACAGCGCGGCGGCTGCGCGCCATGCTAGACTTGGCGCCGCACCAGGCGCCCATCGCCTCAGATTCCGCCCGCCCCCAGGTCCACCCGGCACAGGGCCCCCGCCGTGGCCGCGTGGCGCTGCTGACGGGCTGCGCGCAGACGGTGCTGGCCCCCTCGATCAATGAGGCGACCATCCGGCTGCTCACGCGCATGGGGGTGGAGGTCGTGGTCACCGCCAGCCAGGGCTGCTGCGGCGCGCTGAACCACCACATGGGCCAGCACGACGCGGCCATGGCCCTGGCCCGCGCCAATATCGAGGCCTGGACGCGGGAGATCGAGGGCGAGGGGCTGGATGCCGTCGTGGTGAACGCCTCGGGCTGCGGCACCACGGTGAAGGATTATGGCTTCATGTTCCGCACCGAACTCGATCCCTGGCCTGCACGCGCCGCAGCGGTGGCGGAGCGGGCGCGGGACATCTCGGAGGTGCTGCTGCAATTCGGCTACGCGCCGACGCGCGAGGTGCCGGGGCTGACCGTCGCCTATCACGCCGCCTGCAGCCTGCAGCACGGCCAGAAAATCACCGCCGCGCCGAAGCAGTTGCTGGCCCGGGCAGGCTTCACGGTGAAGGAGCCGGCAGAGCCGCATCTCTGCTGCGGCTCGGCGGGCACCTACAACCTGCTGCAACCCGAGATCGCGGCGCAGCTCAAGGCGCGCAAGCAGCACAATCTGGCACGCACCGGCGCCACGGTGGTCGCCAGCGGCAATATCGGCTGCCTCACCCAATTGGGCGATGGCACGCTGCCGGCAGTGCACACGGTGGAATTGCTGGACTGGATGGCCGGCGGCCCGAGGCCCGAGGCTCTCCCGCCGGCCTGAGGCACCCCCGCCCCGGAGGGCAGCCGGAGGTCAGGCCGCCAGCTTGCGGGCGGCGCTGTCGCGCAGCAGCGCCGACATGGCAGCCGCTACCAGACTGGCCGCCTCCTCCGAACCGGCCTCGAGGCAGCAACGCTCGACATGGCTCATCAGGCGCAGGACGGCCTGCACGTCACGTTGCGCCTGGTTGGTCCAGAGGACCGCAGCGATCGGGGTGTCCATGGAAAATCGGCTCGGCTCAAGGTTACTGCGCGGCGCGCCGCTTACACCCTGCTGTGCCGCAGGGCCAGCCAAAAGCGCGGAACTACTGGAGGGTGATGGTGGCGGTGACAGCGTGTTGCGGGGGTTCGGCCAGCACGGCCGCGGCAAGCGCCGCATGGCGCGCGGCCTCCAGCACACCGAGGCGCCGGCACTCGGCCTCGATATAGGACAGCATGAGCAGCAGGGCTTCCTGGTCCACCTGCTTCTCGAGAGTGGCATGGGAGAGGCTGGTGGAAATCGCAGAGGCGGTCATTGTGTCCGGCCCGGAAAGACGACATGCGCGGGGATGCGCTTCATCACATTACTGTGACTATTGATTTTTTGTTCCGGGAGCAACAGTGAAATGGCGCCGGCAGCGAATGGATGTCGCAGTGTTGCATTTATGCCCATAGGCCCTGCGCGGCATTTTGGAAAGCGATTCATTATTGCGTAGCCCTCACTTCGGGGCCAGCGACCCTGTTCCACCCCTGCCTCAGCGGCGCGCGATAGGGGGCTCTGAAAGCGCCACCTCAACGATTCGTCGAAATGGCACAGGATGACATCCGCTCCGCCGTTGCAAAGATCCTTTCTGCCCCTGTCCTTCCTGACCACAAGCGCTTGATTTGCCACAAGGACGTGGCATCTCGGCCTGTGCTGTGATGCCATGGGCGAGCGGTGCCGCCGGGGCGCCGCCAATCTTTTGGAAGGGAGGCTTCTCCTATGGCACGAGTGGCACTCGTCACTGGCGGGCAACGGGGTATCGGCGCCGCCATCAGCGAGCACCTGCAGAAGGCAGGCCGCAAGGTCGTCGCCTCCTATGCGGGGAATGACGCGGCCGCCCAGGCTTTCACCGAGCGGACCGGCATCCCCTGCATCAAGTTCGACGTCTCGGACTTCGAGGCCTGCAAGGCCGCCGTCGCGAAGATCGAGGCGGAGCACGGCCCGATCGAGATCCTGGTCAACAACGCCGGCATCACCCGCGACGGCACCATGAAGCGCATGGACCGCAAGATGTGGGACGAGGTGATCGACACCAATCTCGGCTCCTGCTTCAACATGGCCAAGCTGGTCTGGGAGGGGATGACGAGCCGCAAATACGGCCGCATCGTCAACATCGGCTCGATCAACGGCCAGGCCGGCCAGTACGGCCAGGTGAACTATGCCGCCGCCAAGTCCGGCATCCACGGCTTCACCAAGGCCCTGGCGCAGGAAGGCGCGCGCTCCGGCATCACCGTCAATGCCATCGCCCCCGGCTATGTGGATACTGAGATGGTCCGCGCCGTGCCGGAGGACGTGCTGCAGAAGATCATCGGCCGCATCCCGGTGGGCCGGCTCGGCACGGCGGACGACATCGCCCGCGGCGTCTGCTTCCTGACCGCCGATGAGGCCGATTTCATCACTGGCTCCACCCTCTCCATCAATGGCGGCCAGCATATGTACTGAAGCGGCGGCCTGACTTCCGGGCCGGGGGCGCCGCGCCCCCGGCGCCGGCTCAGGAGGCGGCGGCCGCTGCCCGGTCGCCGATCGCCCGGTTGACGAGCCAGGACACCACGGCGACGATGATCGCCCCGAAGAACGCGGCCCAGAAGCCGGAAACCTGCATTCCCGGCATGGCCAAAGCCGTCAGTCCCAGCATGGCTGCGTTCACCACCAGTGTGAACAGGCCGAGCGTGATGATGTTGAGCGGCAGCGACAGCAGCATCAGCACCGGCCGGATCAGCGCATTGACGATGCCGAAGATGAGCGCCGCGATGAACAGCGTGAACGGCCCGGCGAAGCTGATCCCCTCGATCAGCATGTCGGCACACCAGAAGGCGAAGGCGGTGATGACGGTGCGGGCCAGGAAACCCATGACACGACTCCTTGACGATTCGCCGGCGCAACGCGAGGGCTCCCGCCCGGTTGCAGGATACCTGCCTTGAGCCGGGCCACGCTCGCCGGCTGTGGTGCCATTCTGCTCTGGGCCTTCCTCGGCCTCCTGGCGCGTCTGGCGGATGGCGTGCCGCCACTGCAACTGACCGCCCTGAGCATGGCGACCGGTGGCCTGCTCGGCCTTGCCGTCGTTGCCCGGCGCGGGGCGCTGGGGGCCTTGCGGCAGGGCGGGCTGGCCTGGGCGCATGGGGCAGGGGGCTTGTTCGGCTATCATGCCCTGTACTTCGCGGCCCTCGCCCTGGCCCCCGCCGTGGAGGCCAACCTGCTCAATTATCTCTGGCCGTTGCTGATCGTGCTGCTCTCCGGCCTGATCCTCGGCCTGATCCTCGGCCTGCCGCTCGGCGGGCGGAGGCTCATGGGCGTGGCGCTGGGCTTCGCCGGCTGCGCCCTGCTGATCGGCGGCGGCGCCCACTTCCCCGCCGGGGCGCTGCCCGGCTTTCTCTGCGCGGTGGCCGGGGCCGTGGTCTGGGCCACCTATTCCGTCACCGCGCGCCGCCTGGCCCAGGTACCGACCGAGGCGGTGGCGGGCTTCTGCCTCGCCAGCGCCGCCCTGGCGGGGGTGCTGCACTTCGCCTTCGAGGTGACGGTCTGGCCTGATGCCTGGCAGGCGCTGGCCATCCTGCTGCTAGGGCTGGGGCCGGTCGGCTCCGCCTTCTTCCTGTGGGACCTCGGCATGAAACGCGGCGATCCGCGCCTGCTCGGCACCTTTGCCTACGCCATTCCCGTGCTCTCCACCCTCCTGCTGGTGGCAGCCGGGGAAGGGCGGGCGGATGAACGCGTGCTGCTCGCGGCGCTGCTGGTGGCCGGGGGCGGGGTGCTGGCCTCCTGGCGTGGGGTACGCCGCTCGGTGGCATGAAAGGCTGGGGGAATGAATTCCCCCAGGCCCCCTTCTTTTTTCTTCGAGTCCCTGCGCAGGCGGCCCGCGCAGCCCCAAACTGACAAAAAAAGATGGGGGTTCGGGGGAATTCTTTCCCCCGACCTTTTTCAGCCCGTTTTCTGCCAGAGCCCGCGCACCACCTCTGCCGGCCCCTGATGCCGCGGCCCCTCATCCAGTCGCACCGTGCCTTCCAGGCATTCGAGCAGGGTCAGTTCCGGGAAGGCGGCCTCCGCATCGGCGCGGGTCCAGAGTAGTGCCGGGTCCTTGGGTCCGCCGCTGCGGCGGCCACCCTGCGCGATGGTGAAGCCTTCCAGCAGCAACAGCCCGCCGGGCGCCAGGGCACGCTGCGCCGCGGCGGCCACCCGGGCGCGATCGGCCGGTGGCATATGGACGAAGACCCAGGCGATCAGGTCGAATCGCGCCTCCGGCCAGTCCCAGCGGGTGAGGTCGGCCACCACCGTCTCCAGCGGCACGCCGCGCTCGGCCGCGAAGGCGGCGGCGCGGGCCATGCCGGCGGCGGACCAGTCCACCGCCATCACCGTCAGGCCCTGTTCAGCCAGCCAGACGCCGTTGCGCCCCTCCCCATCACCCAAGGCCAGGGCGCGCATCCCGGGCCGCAGCCAGGGTGCCAGACTATGCAGGTAGCGGTTCGGCGCCTGCCCGAAGATCCAGGCGCCGGCCTCGTAGCGGGCATCCCAAGCGGCGGCTTCGCTCATAGCGCGGGCTCCCAGCCGGGCGGCGCCAGGGTGAAGCCGGCGAAGTCGAAGGCCGGGCTGACGGTGCAGCCGACCAGGGTCCAGGCGCCCAGGCTTTCCGCGGCTTGCCAGTCACCCGCCGGCACCACGGCGAAGGGCGCCTCGCCCCGGCCCAGGTCCGGGCCGAGCCGGTGCTCGCGCGGCGCCCTCCCTTCGGCGGCGATGCGGAGCCGCAGCGGGGCGCCGGCATACCAGTGCCAGGCCTCGGCGGCATCCACCCGGTGCCAATGGCTCCGCTCGCCGGCGGCGAGCAGGAAATAGATCGCCGTGCCCGTCCCGCGCCCGCCTTCCGCCGGCCGATCGCGCCAGATCTCGCGGTAATGCCCGCCCTCGGGATGCGGGGCGAGGCCGAGCGCCTCGATTACCGTGGCGGCGGGCAGGGAAGGGTCGCGCAGGTCGGGCACGGCGCGGCGCCGTCAGGCCGGCGGCGGCGCGGTGCGGGTCAGCGCCGGATGGGCGGAAACCTCCGTGTACCAGGCGGCAAGCTTCGGGTGCGACTCGCGCCAGGGCTCGTTGCCGAAGCGGAAGTCCAGGTAGCCCAGCGCGCAGGCGACGGCGATGGCGCCGATGTCGGCGAGGCCCTGCGGCGGCGCCTTCTCCAGCGCGTCGAGCGCCCGCGCCACGGCGGCCTGCTGACGGGACTGGAAGGCGGTGCGCCCCTCGTCCTGCGCCAGACCCATGCTCATCCGACGGGCGACGGCGGCGTCCATCATGCCGTCGGCGAGAGCCTGCATCACCAGCGCCGGAACCCGCGCCGCGCCGGCGGGGAAGAGGGGTGCGGCGTCCCCGAGCCCGTCGAGGTACTCGCAGATCACCGGGCTGTCGTAAATCGCCTGGCCCTCGTCGGTCATCAGGCAGGGCACCTTGGAGAGCGGATTGCTCGCCAGCAGCCCTTCCGGGCTGGTGTGCGGATTGGTGGGGATCAACTCGATCCGGTTCGCCAGGCCGCGCAGTAGCGCGCAGGCCATGACCTTGCGGACGAAGGGGCTGGAGGGCGAGTGGAACAGCTTCATCGGGTGCTTCCCTGGTGGCGGTTCAGCGGAAATTGTCCTTGGCGGTGCGGATGCGCCCCAGGGCCTCGGCCGATTCGGCGCGGAGGAAGGGGTTGGTCTCCAGCTCCTGCCCCAGTGTCACCGGCAGGGTGGGCTGGCCGGCGGCGCGTGCCGCCTCCACCTCGCGGGCGCGCGCCTTCAGTGCGGCATTGTCCGGCTCCACCGTCAGGGCGAAGCGCGCGTTGCTGGCGGTGTATTCATGGCCGCAGCAGACCAGCGTCTCCGGCGGCAGCGCCTTCAGCAGCGAGAGCGCGTTGAACATGTCCTGGGCCGTGCCTTCCAGCAGCCGGCCGCAGCCGAGGGAGAAGAGCGTGTCGCCGCAGAGCAGCACATGGCCCTCCGGGAAGTGGTAGGCGATATGGCCGATGGTATGGCCCGGGCTGTCAATGACCTTGCCCTCGCTGTTGCCCACCCGCACCGTGTCACCCGGCTTCACCGCCTGATCCAGCTTCGGCAGCCGGTGCGCATCCGCGGCGGCGCCGATCACCTTCGCGCCATAGCGCGCGCGGATCTCCTCCACGCCGTCGATGTGATCCGCATGGTGGTGGGTGAGCAGGATGATGTCGCAGCGGCCGCCACCGGCCTCGATCGCCTCGATCACCGGCCGCGCCTCGCCGGGGTCACAGATGGCCACGGTTCCGGTAGGAGTGTCGCGCAGCAGCCAGGCATAATTGTCGGACAGGCAGGGTACGGCCTGGACGGTGACGGCCATCGCGGTTCTCCTTCTCGCGGCCCCAAGAGGGCATGTCAGCAAGGGCGTGTCAGGCTTCGAACAGGGACCTATATCGAGCTTATGAACCCAGAGGTCCACGGGCACCGGGATTTCTATGCCTCCCCCACGGGGCTGGTCGCGGCGCGGCTGCTGCGCGAGCGCCTGCTGCGGCTATGGCCGGAACTGCCCAAGCGGGAAATCCTCGGCCTCGGCCATGCCGCCCCTTATCTGCGGCTCTGGCGGGAGGGGGCGGCGCGAATCATCTGCGCCAGCCTGCCCGAGTCGGATGTGGTGTCCTGGCCACCGAGCGCCCCCGGCCTCAGCCTGCGGGTCGAGGACGAGGCGCTGCCCTTCCCCGATCTCAGCTTCGACAACGTCCTGCTGGTGCACGGACTGGAGCACACGGAGAACGCGCGGCGCATGCTGCGCGAGGTCTGGCGCGTGCTGAAGGACGATGGGCGGCTGCTGGTGGTGGCGCCCAACCGGCGTGGTATGTGGGCGCATCTGGAAAGCACGCCCTTCGGCCAGGGACGGCCCTATTCCCCGGGCCAGCTCGGCCGCCTGCTGGAGCGCAACCTGTTCAGCGTGGCGCGGCGCGACCAAGCGCTGTTCATGCCGCCCTTTCAGTCCCGCCTGATGCTGCGCGGCGCCGGCATCTGGGAGGCCGCCGGCCGGCTGCTGGTGCCGCGCTTCGCCGGGGTGGTGATGGTGGAGGCCCGCAAGGAGCTTTACGGCGTCATACCCAAGGCGGCCGCGCGAGTGCCGGGCCGGCGCGTGCGAGTCGTCGAGGGCGCCTGGGCGAGCCGCCGTGATCACTCCGTCAGGACCGAGGCCTTCCGGAAGCGGGAGGGTGAGCCGGCCTGGACCCGCCCGGCGCAGGTGCCGGGAAGCTAGCCGATCACCGCCCGCACGACCCGCACCCGCTCTTCCACCGAGGCCCGCGGGAGCGGGACCAGCTCGTAGCCCAGGCGGGAATAGACCTCGGCCATCGCCGCATGGGTGGCCTCGGCCTCCTCGGCCGACTGCTTCCGTTCGGCGTCGCGGGCGAAGATCTCCGGCCAGAACGGGGCGATGAAGACGCGGCGATTGTAGCGGAAGCGCTGGGCCGCGCGCTCCATATGCGATGGCACCGGCAGGCCCGAGAGCCGGAGATAGCCGATCACGTCGGGAATGCCGCGATCGAACAGCACGGGGCCGGCAAGCCTCTGCGCCGCACGATGGGACCGCATGTCCCAACTCAGCATCAGCTCGGCGAAAGCAAGGCGGTCAGACCAGGGCAGCGCCGTGCCGCCGATCGCCACCTGATCCTGGATGATCGCCCGCCCCGCCTCGGGCATGTGGGAAAGCCCGCCTGCCGCCAGGGCCTCGATCAATGTGCTCTTCCCGGAGCCGGGGCCGCCGGTAAGGACGAAAAGCCGGTCGTCATCGGCCAAGAGACAGGTCTCCTTTCCTTGGCTGTCTTGCAGCGGCTGCCTCGTACGGCCCGCCTGATCCAGTGCTCCCGATGGAGCAGCCGGGGCGCGTGACGGACCTCGCGGCCGCCGCGCGCCTTCAGTGTCCGGCCTCGGCGGGCGCTGTCTCCCGCGGGGCGGGCTCCCGCCGCCGGGGCGGCATGTGGACGGCGAGCCAGAGCGTTTCCCCGGCCGGGTCCGTCCAGGCGACTCGGTGGCGGCAGAAGGCGGGCAGGATGGCGTAGTCTCCCGGCTCCAGCCGCTGTTCCGTGCCATCCGGGAAGGCGAGCACGGCGGCGCCGGAGAGGAGGAGCACGAACTCGTCCCAATCCTGCTCGTACCAGAAGCCCGGCGGGCTGGCAGCGCCGCGCGAGAGGATCCGCTCGACCCGGGCGCCGCCCGGCGCCCTCAGCAGGTCATGGAAGCACTCCTCCCCGGCGCCGGGACGTGGCCCGCTCTCTGCCAGGCGCCCGAAGGAGGGAACCGCGGTCGGATCCATTCGCATCGTCTCCCGCTCGGTGCCGCCCTGGTCCGATACGAACATCCTCCGTTCACCGGGAGGAATGGGTGACGGCCTCGATCTTGTTGCCGTCCGGGTCGCGGACGAAGGCCGCATAGTAGTTCGCGTTGTATTCGGGCCGGAGGCCGGGCGCGCCGTCCTCGCTGCCGCCATGGGTCAGGGCGGTGCGATGGAAGTCCTGCACCATCGCCCTCTCCCCCACCGCGAAGGCGACATGGACGCCGTTTCCCGGCGAGGCCGGCCGCCCGTCCACCGGGGTGACGAGGCTGAAAAGGATCTCGCCGGTGCCGTAATGCACGGCGTCCTCGTCCTGCCGGATCAGGCGGAACCCGATCACCGCCAGAACCGGATCGTAGAAGGCGCGGGCACGCCCGACGTCGTTGGTGCCGAGCGAGATGTGGTGGATCACGGACAGCCTCCTGTCTGTGGCAGCGGGGTGAAGAGGGCAGCAGGGGCGCCGGGCCGGCCCGCCTCGGCCGCAGTTTAGGACGCTGGGGCAAGAATGCGCGACGCCGCGTCATGGAAGGCGCCCCGCCGCCCGGCCTAGCCTGGGCCTGCCCTTCACTCAGGGAAAGGGGATGGTCATGCGCACGGAAGCTGTGGCGGCGTTCCGGCAGTCGCTCCGGGGCCCACTGATCGGCCGGGATGACCCCGGCTATGCCGAGGCCTGCAAGCTCTACAACGGCATGATCCACAGGCGCCCGCTGCTGATCGCGCGCTGCGCCGATGTGGCAGATGTGATGACGGCGGTCCGCTTCGCCCGCGAGAACGAGCTGCTCGTCGCCATCCGGGGCGGTGGCCATAACGGCCCCGGGCTCGGCAGTTGCGACGACGGGCTGGTCGTCGACCTATCGCTGATGAAGGGGGTGCGGGTCGATCCGGCGACGCGCAGCGTCCGCGTCGGGCCGGGCTGTACCCAGGGCGACATGGACCACGCCACCCATGCCTTCGGCCTGGCGGTGCCCGCCGGCATCGTCTCGACCACCGGCATCGCCGGCCTGGCACTGGGCGGCGGCACGGGCTACCTCACGCGGAAATTCGGCCTGACCATCGATAACCTGCTTGAGGCCGATGTGGTGTTGGCCGATGGCCGCTTCGTCACCGCCAGCGAGGCGCAGAACCAGGACCTGTACTGGGCACTGCGCGGCGGCGGCGGCAATTTCGGCGTCGTCACCAGCTTTCTGTTCCGGGCCCATCCGGTCAGCACGGTCTATGCCGGGCCGATCTTTTGGGACCAGGCCCAGGCCGGCGAGATCATGCGCTGGTATCGCGACTTCCTGCCGGAGGCGCCGCCCGAGCTCTGCGCCGTGCTGGGCCTCAAGACCGTTCCCTCCACCCCGCCCTTCCCGCAGGAGATCTGGGGACGGCGCATCTGCGCCCTGATCTGCTGCTATGTCGGCCGGGCGGAGGAGGGCGAGCAGGCCCTGCGGCCGATCCGCGCCGAGCTGCCCCCGCCGATCTTCGAGCATCTGGGCGAGATGCCCTTCCCGATGCTGCAAAGCCTTTTCGACCCGCTGCTGCCGAGCGGCCTGCAATGGTACTGGAAGGGCGACTTCGTCCGCGAGCTCAGCGACGCCGCCATCGAGGAGCACCTGCGCCACGCCGCCGAGACGCCGAGCGAGCTGTCCCTGGTGCACCTCTACCCGATCGACCAGGCGGTGCGGCAGGTGGACAAGGCCGCGACACCCTGGGGCGCGCGGGATGCCACCTGGTCCATGGTGATCGCCGGCATCGACCCCGATCCGGCGAAGGCGGAAGCGCTGAAGGCCTGGGGCCGGGGCTACTGGCAGGCCGTCCACCCGCACAACCCCGGCGGCGGCTACGTCAACTTCATGTACGACGACGAGGCCGCGGGCCGGATCCAGGCCGCCTATGGCGACAACTATGCGCGGCTGGTGGCGGTGAAGCGCGCCTACGACCCCGGGAACTTCTTCCGGGTGAACCAGAACATCAGCCCCGCGGCCTGAGTATCCGGCGGCGCCCGCGCCCTACCTCCTGCCCTTGGGGGGGGCGCCGGCGCCCTGGTGGCACCGTCCTCCTCCTGCCGGCCGCGCGCAGCGCGAGCGGCGCCACACGCGCCCATGATTGGCCTTCCGCCGGTGGCCGGCGGCATGGTTCCGCACGGCCCCGCCCAAGGCGGGGCAGGGAGGAACGAACATGGACCTGCATCATATCATGCCGCCCCGGCGCGCCTTCATCGGTGGCGCGCTGGGCACGCTGGCGGCCGCGCCGGCCATCGCCCAGCGTGACTATGGACCGGGCGCCCCTCCGGCGCGCTACCCGGACCCCGACATCCTCGTGCTCGACCCGAAGCGCTTCAAGGCCAAGCTCGGCAATGCGGCGATCCGCCGCCTGCACACCGGCATGGGCTGGGCGGAAGGGCCGGCCTGGCACGCCAATGGCCGCTTCCTCGTCTGGTCGGACATCCCGAACAATGTCTGCCTGCGCATGACGGCGGAGGACGAGCATGTCTCGCCGCGCTTCCGCAGCCCCTCCGGCTTCACCAACGGCAATACCTTCGACCGCGAGGGCCGGCAGATCTCCTGCCGCCACCTGCAGCGGGACGTGGTGCGCTACGAGCCGGACGGGCGGGTGACGGTGCTGGCCGCCAAGGGATCGGACGGCGAGTTCAACGCGCCCAACGACGTGGTGGTGCACCCGGAGGACGGCAGCATCTGGTTCACCGATCCCGGCTACGGCGCCCTGGTGGACTACGAGGGCCACCGCTACGACACCGGCAGCCCGCGCCCCTTCATCAAGGAGGCGGTCTACCGCGTCGACGGCCAGTCGGGCGAGGTGACCAAGGTGGCGGACCAGCCCTTCAAGCCGAACGGCCTCTGCTTCAGCCCGGATTACCGCATCCTCTACGTCGCCGATACCGGCACCAGCCATTACCCGGAGGCCCGCAACGTTATCTGGGCCTATGACGTGGAGGGCGGCACCCTGCGCAACCCGCGCAGCTTCGCCGACATGACGCTGGACGGGAAATCGGGCCTAGCGGATGGCATCCGCTGCGACACCGAGGGGAATATCTGGTCCTCGGCCGGCTGGGTGGGGGAAGGCTATGACGGGGTGCACGTCTTTGCCCCCGATGGCGCGCGCATCGGCCAGATCCGCCTGCCCGAGATCTGCAGCAACGTCTGCTTCGGCGGCACGCGGCGGAACCTGCTGTTCATGACCGCCAGCCAGTCGCTCTACATGGTGCCGGTCGAGGCGCGCGGGGCGCATTTCTGCTGAGGAGAAACGGGGGCACTGCCCCCGTGCTTCGCGGGGTGCTGCCGGAGAAGTGCCTCCGCCCGCCATCCATTACGAAGCAACGGGCGGATGGCGCCGCGTGGGGCACCGCGCCAAGTTCCGGGCCTCACGAGGAGAGCCCGATGACCCGCTTCCGCTGCATTCCCATCCCCAGCGAAACCGCCGCGCGCTGGCGTGCCACCGGCCAGGACGATCGCGGCCAGGCGCTGCACCGGCGCGTGGTGGACGGGCCGGGCTTCCCCTGTCGGCACTGCCTGCGCCTGGGTGAGCCCGGGGAGGTGATGCTGCTCGGCAGTTATGCCCTGCCGCATCCCCAGGGCGTCTATTGGACGCCGAGCCCGATCTTCCTGCATGAGCGCGACTGCGCCCGTTTCGAGGCCGAGGACGAGATCGCCCCGATCGTGCTGGCTAATGCCATCGTCTCGGTGCGCGCCTATGACGAGGCGGAGATGTGCCTCTACGACCTCGGCGCCATTTCGGCCGGGGCGGAGGTGGCGCCGTTGCTGGAGCGTGCGCTGGCCGATCCGCGCACGCGCCACGTCAACATCCACACCGCGCGCCCCGGCTGCCTGTTGGCTGCGGTAGAGAAATTGCCTCGCTGATCGCGGGGGCCAGGGGACAGGGTCCCGCCGGCGGGGTGCAGGGGCGGAGCCCCTGCGCCTTCCGCCTCAGGCCGCCTCGACGCACATAGCGACGCCCATGCCGCCGCCGATGCACAGCGTGGCCAGGCCCTTCTTCGCGCCGCGCGCCTTCATCCCATAGAGCAGGGTGGTCAGCACGCGGGCGCCGGAGGCACCGATCGGGTGGCCGAGGGCGATGGCGCCGCCATTGACGTTCACCTTCGAGGTGTCCCAGCCCAGGTCCTTGTTCACCGCGCAGGCCTGGGCCGCGAAGGCCTCGTTGGCCTCGATCAGGTCGAGGTCCTGGATGTTCCAGCCCGCCTTCTGCAGCGCCTTGCGGCTGGCGGGGATCGGACCGGTGCCCATGATGGAGGGATCGACGCCCGCGGTGGCCCAGGAAGCGATGCGCGCCAGAGGCGTCAGGCCGCGCCTGGCGGCTTCGGCGGCGGACATCACGACCAGGGCGGCGGCGCCGTCATTGATGCCGCTGGCATTGCCGGCGGTGACGCTGCCCGTCTTGGAGAAGGCCGGGCGCAGCTTGGCCAGGATCTCGCGGGTGGTGTCGGGCTTCGGATACTCGTCGTTCTCCACGACCACCTCGCCCTTGCGGCCCTTCACGGTCACCGGGGCGATCTCGTCCTTGAAGCGGCCCTCGCGCATCGCGGCACCCGCCTTGTGCTGCGAGTTGAAGGCGAACTCATCCTGCTCGTCGCGGCTGATCTGATACTTCTCGGCCACATTCTCGGCGGTGTTGCCCATGTGGTAGCCGTTGAAGGCATCCCACAGCCCGTCGCGGATCATGGTGTCGACCATCTGGAAGTCGCCCATCTTCACGCCGGCGCGCAGGTTGGCGCAGTGCGGCGCCTGGGTCATGCTCTCCTGCCCACCGGCGACGACGATATTGGCGTCCCCCGTCGCGATCTGCTGCGCGGCCAGCGCCACGGCGCGCAGGCCGGAGCCGCAGAGCTGGTTGATGCCGAAGGCGGTGCGCTCGACCGGGATGCCGGCGCCGACCGACGCCTGGCGGGCGGGGTTCTGCCCGGCGCCGGCGGTGAGGATCTGGCCGAGGATCACCTCGTCCACCTCGGCAGCCTCGATGCCGGCGCGGGCAAGGGCGGCCTTGATGGCGGCCTCGCCCAGTACATGGGCGGGCAGGCTGGCGAAAGCGCCGTTGAAGGCGCCGACAGGCGTGCGCGCGGCGGCGGCAATGACGATATCGGTCATGAGGCTGGTACTCCCTCGTTGTCTTCGCTGCGGACAGCGGCCTTTGCTCGGCTCCACTCTGCGCCTCGCGGAGGCTGCCCTACAAGCCTGCCAGCCACTGGCGCAATGGCCGCCACAGCACAGCCTCGGCGCGGCTGCCCGCCGCCATGCCGATATGCCCGGCGGCGACCATCTCCACATGCCCGCCGGGCAGCCGTTCCGCCAAAGCCAAGGCGGAGGCGGGCGGCACGATGCGGTCGGCGCGCGGCACGGCAGTGAAGGCGGGCATTGTGAGCGCGGCCGGCTCCACGGTGGCCCCCGCCACCCGCCACCGTCCCTGACCAGGATCATTGCGGCCGTACCAGCCGCCCAGCGTCTCCCGCGCCACGGGGGCGGCAAGGGGGATGCCGTCATTCAGCCAGTCCTCCAGCGCGACGAAGTGGCGCGCGCGCGGGCTGGCGGAGTCCATGGCGGCGAAGGCGCGGAACTTGGCGGCGATCCCCCACGGGTCGCGCGCGGCGAAGAGCGTCTGGATCACGTCCACCGGCAGCGCGCTGCCGGCCTGCATCACCGGCTCCAGGCCGGGTAGCAGGGCGGCGAGCGCCCGGGCGTGGTCCGCCTCACCGGGCTCGCCGGCATGGAAGTCCCAGGGCGTGGCCAGCAGCGCCAGCCCGCGAAGCCGCTCGGGCCGGCGCAGCGCCGCGGCCAAAGTGAGCAGCCCGCCCATGCAGTAGCCGAGCAGCGCCACCGGCCCGAGCGGCGCCAGAGCGGGGGCGTCCAGGGTCCGCTCCAACCGCCCGGCGATGTAGTCGGTGAGGGTGAAGCGCCGCTCGGCCTCCCCCGGCCACCCCCAATCGAGCAGCAGCACCCGCTGCCCCTGCGCGGCGAACCAGCGCAGCATGGAATGCTCTGGCAGCAGGTCGAGCACATAGGCGCGGTTGACCAGGGAGGGCACCACCAGCAGCGGCGGGCCCTCGCCGCCATAGTCCAGCAGGCGGGAGCCGCCCTCCTGCCAGAGCACCGGCAGGTCGGGCGGCTGCCGTGACCAGGGATGGCGGCGATAGGCGGCAATCCCGGCGATCAGCGCGCGGTCCTGCCGCGCCAGGCGGCGCAGCACGGCAGCACGGAAGCGCTCAGGCGGATGGCCGGCGGCGGCGAGGGCGCCGGAGATCCGGCGCATCTCGGCCTGTCCTGCCTTCGAGATCGGCCAGGCGCCGCTCCAGCTCGGCGATGCGGGCGAGAAGGGCTGCGCGCTCGCCGGGGCCGAATTCCTCTCCGGATGCGGCTCCGCCGGCGGCAGGTTCAGCGTGGCGGCCAGGCCGCGCATCAGCGCCAGATTCAGGTGCAGCGGCAGCGGGCGTGGGCCGCGACGGTGCATCGGTGCGGTCACGCGGAGCCTCCGCAGGCGGGACGGGGAAAGGGAAGGGGGCGCCGAAGCCGGGCCAGCCCTCCGGGCGGAAGGGGCGAGGCGCGGAAAGGACGCGCATCCAGGCGGCAGCCAGCGCCGCCCAGGCCGACCAACTCTCGGCCATCTCGCGATCCACCGTCAGGGCCGCGACCTCGCTCTGCCACAAGGCGATCCAGTCCTCTGCCAGCCGCTCCAGCGCCGCTGCGGTGCCGGGTGGATCGCCCTGTGGATCGCCCTCGGGGGAATTCTCGCGTGCCGCCATTCCGTTCCCTGCCCGCTTCGCGCCACGGCCCGCCGCGGCGCTTGCGGAACATAGCCCTGCCGCCGCCCGCGAAAAGGGCGGCCATGCCATCAGCGTATTCGCCCTCAGGGCGCCGTGCTAGCCTCGCCCCTGTCACGCAGCGGGACGGGAGGGTGCCATGACCGAGCAGGCCGCACAGAGAAAGAACGACGAACAGCCAAAGCCAACAGTCGTTATTAAAAAATATGCCAATCGCCGCCTCTACAACACAGAAGCCTCATCCTATGTGACTCTCGAGGACCTGGCCGGGATGGTGCGCGAAGGGCGCGACTTCGTCGTCTACGACGCCAAGTCGGGCGACGACATCACGCGCAGCGTGCTGACCCAGATCATCGTCGAGGAAGAGGCCAAGGGCCGCAACCTGCTGCCCATCCCCTTTCTGCGACAGTTGATCGGTTTCTACGGCGACAGCCTGCAGTCCCTGGTGCCGCGCTATCTGGAATTCGCCATGGGAAGCTTCGCGCGGCAGCAGGAGCAGATGCGTGTCTCCGTGGAACAGACGATGGGCAGCTTCAACCCGCTCGTCCGGCTGGAGGAAATGAGCAAGCAGAACATGGCGATGATGGAGCGCGCCATGTCGCTGTTCAGCCCTTTCCGCCGTGAGGAGGCCAATCCCGCAGCGCCTCATTCGGCGGATTCAGAGGAGGTTGCAGCCTTGAAAGAAGAAATTCGCCTTTTACGCGAACAGATGGCGGAAAGACAATCTGAACCAAATAGGTGACATTTCGGCTGCGCTGCTTATTGGATTTGGTGCCCCTCACATAGTTTTTAAGAATTTAGAAATGAAATGCGATAAACACGGCCGCGCGGCCTCGTATTTTGGGGTTCGTGCAATTTTTCATCCTGACAGGTAGAGAATGGCCGATACCGACATGGGCGGCGTCTCTCCCGGCGAGGAGCCGGGAGAAACCACCACGCAGCGCGCCAAATTGGCCGACCGTCACGTTGGCGCTCGCATCCGCGAGCGCCGACTGATGCTCGGCCTGTCGCAGCAACAACTCGCCAGCATGATTGGCGTGACCTACCAGCAGGCCCACAAATACGAACGGGGCCTGAACCGCATCTCGGCCGGGCGCTTGTTCGAGATCGCCCTTGTGCTCGGGGTGCCGGTGTCCTGGTTCTTCGAGGGGCTGCAGGAGAGCGGGGCGAGCCAGCCCCTGGGCGTGCGGCAGCGCATGTGCCTGGAACTGGCCCGCAACTTCTCCCTGATCAACAACGAGAAGCATCAGGAAGCACTCAGCCAGATGGCGCGCGCCCTGGCGGCGCAGTCGCAGGGCCGCTCCATCGACTGAGATCTCGGCTGCCGAGGGGGGGCCGCGGACACGCCGCGGGAACCCGGCGACAGCCATCCGGGCCTTGCCTGTGCCCCGGAAGCCATCCTGATGGCGCTCCGGAGTTACGCGCCTCGCCCGGCCGTGCCTTCCGCCGGCCTTCGGGCTGGCTTTTCCGGCGATCGATCCCGCTGGAACCGTGCTTATCGGGACAGCGCCTCTGGTTCAGTGGCGCATGCCGGGTCGCGCCGGCTTTCCCGATGCCCGGCAGATTTCATCGGGCCGGCAGCGCAGCCGGATAGGTTGAAACGATGAGCCGGGGGAAGAATCCCCCAAGCTCTGTCCTTTCTTAGAAGCCGCGGGGTGGCGCCAGCCGTCAGGCCGGCATCGGGTCGCAAGCCTCGACCGCCGGTCCCGCCGCCTCGATCGCCGCCCCCGCTTCCAGCAGGAGATCCTCCCGGTACCGGCCGGCGATGAGCTGCACGCCCACCGGGCTGTCGCCGACCTGGCCGGTGGTGACGGTCAGTCCCGGCAGGCCCATCAGCGGCAGCCCGACCTGGACGAGCTGCGCCTCGATCACCCGCTGGAAAGCGGCGGGCGACTCGACATCGAGCTGGTCAGGGAAAGGCAGCTCAGCCGAAACCGGCAGCAGCAGCACCGGGTAGTCCTTCAGGAAGAGCTGCCACTGGCGCGTGAAGCCGGCACGGGCCTGCAGCGCGTCCTGGAAGCCATTCAGGTCGGGGGAGGGGGCCAGCCTCTCCATCTGCGCCAGGACGAAATTGGCATCCGGATCGCCTTCGCGTGCAAAGGCAGTGTTCATGCCGCGTCGCGATTCGGCGAGCCAGAGCTGCGCCTGCAACCGCGCCGGTTCGCGCAGCGGCGGGCAGGCCGTCTCGACGATGCTCCAGCCCTTGGCCTGCAGCCGCAGGGCCGCGTCGCGCAGCGCCGCCTCCACCTCGGGCGTGGTGGCGAGCCCTTCCGGGCGGACGCAGAGCGCGGCGCGCTTCGGCATCGGTGGGCCTTCCAGCGGCGCCGGCACCCACCAGGGGTCGCGCAGGTCCTCCACCGCCATCGCCTTCAACGCCAGCCGCAGATCGGCAATGGAGCGCGCCAGCGGACCGGAGACGGCCATGAGCTGCGCGCCGATCGCGCGTTCGGGTCCCGAGCGGTTCCAGGCGGCGATGCGGCCGAGGGTGGGCCGCAGCCCATGCACGCCGCAGGCATAGGCGGGATAGCGGATCGAGCCGCCGATATCGGTGCCATGCGCGATGGCGCCGATGCCGGCCGCCACCGCCGCCGCCGCGCCGCCGGAGGAGCCACCCGGAGTCAGCTTCGGGTTGCGCGGGTTCTTGGTGTGGCCATGCAGCGAATTGCGGGTGAACCAGCGCAGCGAGAAGGCGGGGGTATTGGTCCGCCCGACCACCACCGCGCCGGCGCGCTTCAGGTTGGCGACCACCGGATTGTCCTCGGTGGCGATCAGGTCCTGCTGGATGCGCAGCCCATTGGTGGTGGCGAAGCCGGCCTGGTCGGCATTGACCTTGATGGTGACGGGGACGCCCGCCAGCGGCCCCACCGCCTCGCCACGGGCCAGGGCGGCATCCACCGCCTCGGCGGCGGCCAGCGCCTGCTCTGGCATTTCCTGCACCACGGCGTTGATCGCCGGGTTCACGGCGGCGAGGCGGTCCAGCGCCGCCTGCGCCACCTCCCGCGCCGAAATCTCCCGGGCCGCCACCCGCGCCGCGATCTCGCTGGCCTGCAGACGCCAAAGCTCGGTCATGCCGTTCTTCTCCGCTGTCCTGTCAGCCGCGGAGTGTCGCGCCAGCGCGTGGGAGAGGGCAAGCCACCCTCCCTTCCATGCTTCAGGTGGCGCTGGTCGCCGGGCCCGCCAGCGCGCGCAGGGCGGCGAGCATGGCGGGATCGTCCCAGGCGGCGGCGCCCTCCAGCCGCGCCACTTCCTGGCCCTGCCGGTTCACGATGACGCTGGTCGGCAGGCCCCGCGCGCCCAGCGCCCGCGCCGCCGCGCCGCGCGGGTCGAGCCAGAGGCCGAGATTCTTCACCTCCGTGCGGGCAAAGAAGGCTTCCACCTGCGGCTTGCCGCCCCGGTCAGAGGAGAGCGCCAGCACCTTCCATCCCTCGCCGGCGAGGGCGGCCTGGGCACGGTCCAGCGCCGGCATCTCGGCGACACAGGGCGGGCACCAGGTGGCCCAGAGATTGATCAGCAGCGGATGCCCGGCGAAATCCGCCACCGTCTTCTCGGTGCCCTCGGCGTCGGTGAAGGTGAAGGCGGGGAGCGGCTGCGGGCTGGAGCGGGACAGCTTGCCCAGGCCCTCCGCGGCGGCGATGGCCTGCGACCCCTTCGCAATCCCTTGCCGTGCCGGAAGCGGCGTGGTTAGGGTCGCCCCCGCCGCGGAGAGCGAGAGCAGGAAGCGGCGTCCGAGCAACACGAGGCAGATCCTTCCTTGTCCAGTCAGCAGCGAAGCCAGGGCAACCAGCAGTGGGGCGGGCGCTACAGCGCCGGACCCTCCGCGATCATGGAGGCCATCAATGCCTCCATCGGTTTCGACCGCAAGATGTGGCGCCAGGACATCCGCGGAAGCCTCGCCCATGCCGCCATGCTGCGCCATGTGGGGATCATCTCCGCCGATGACGAGGCCGCGATCAAGGAAGGCCTGACCGCCATTGGCGAGGAGATCGAGGCCGGCAGCTTCCCCTTCAGCGAGGCGCTGGAGGACATCCACATGAACATCGAGGCGCGGCTGACCGAGCGCATCGGCGAGGCCGGCAAGCGCCTGCACACCGCGCGCAGCCGCAACGACCAGGTGGCGCTCGACGTCCGCCTCTGGGTGCGCGATGCCATCGACGGGCTGGACGGACAGATCGCCGACGTCATGCGGGCGCTGACCGACCGTGCCGACGAGCATGCCGCGACGGTGATGCCGGGCTTCACCCACCTGCAGCCGGCGCAGCCGACCACCCTCGGCCATCACCTGCTGGCCTATGTCGAGATGCTCGGGCGCGACCGCTCCCGCCTCGGCGACTGCCGCGCCCGGATGAACGAGAGCCCGCTCGGCTCGGCGGCGCTCTGCGGCACCGGCTTCAACATCGACCGCCACATGACCGCCGCGGCGCTCGGCTTCGACGGGCCGATGCGCAACAGCCTGGACGCCGTGGCCTCGCGCGACTTCGCGCTGGAGTTCCTCTCGGCCGCGGCCATCTGCGCCACGCATCTCTCCCGCTTCGCCGAGGAGATGGTGCTCTGGACCAACCCGTATTTTGGCTTCGTTGCGCTGTCCGATGCCTATACCACCGGCTCCTCGATCATGCCGCAGAAGCGCAACCCGGATGCCGCCGAGCTGGTGCGCGCCAAGACCGGCCGCATCTCCGGCGCGCTGGTCGGCCTGCTGACGGTGATGAAGGGCCTGCCGCTGACCTATGGCAAGGACATGCAGGAGGACAAGGAAGGCATCTTCGACGCCGCCGAGACCCTGGCCCTGGCGCTGGCCGCCACCGCCGGCATGGTACGCGACATGAAGCCCGACGTGGCCCGCCTGCGCGAGGCCGCCGGCGCCGGCTTCTCCACTGCGACGGACCTCGCCGACTGGCTGGTGCGCGAACTGCGCCTGCCCTTCCGCGACGCGCACCACGTCACCGGCCGTCTGGTCGCTAAGGCCGAGGCGAAGGGGGTGGATCTCGCCGGGCTGTCGCTCGAGGACATGCAGGTGGAGGAGCCGCGCATCCATTCCGGCGTGTTCCAGGTGCTGAGCGTCGAGGCCTCGGTGGCCTCGCGCACCTCCTATGGCGGCACAGCGCCGGTGAATGTGCGGCGCATGGCCGCCGAGTGGCGGGAGCGCCTGGCATGAAGCGTGGCATCGCGGCACTGCTGGTCCTCGCCCTGGCGCTGGCCGCCTGCGGGCGCACCGGCCCGGTGCGACCCCCCGGCCCACCGGACCAGGTCACCTATCCCCGCACCTACCCGAGCCGGTGAGCAGGCCCGCTGGGGAGGCCAGAGGGGGGCGCCGCGATGCGCCCCCGCGTGCTCATCCGCCCTCGTCGGCCAGCTCATCCCGCACCTGGCCATAGGCGAGCAGGGCGAAGAGCGCCGCGCCGCCGATGATGTTGCCCAAGAGCCAGGGCAGGAGGTGGATTCCCAGCCCCTCCAGCACCCCCAGCCGCCCCACGAACATGAGCAGGAACAGCTCCACCGAGCCGGCGACCACATGGGAAAGCTGGAACAGGGCGATCAGGTAGGTCAGCAGGGTCACGACCCAGAAGCGCGCGGCCTCGGCCAGCGGCAGCAGC
Organism: Roseomonas sp.; assembly: GCA_035565935.1. Taxonomy (GTDB): domain Bacteria; phylum Pseudomonadota; class Alphaproteobacteria; order Acetobacterales; family Acetobacteraceae; genus Pseudoroseomonas. The sequence goes on along the minus strand of DATMRU010000065.1, from coordinate 126,315 downwards.
CAGACCAGAAGGGCCATCATCCAGCCGGCGAAGATGGCGCGCATGAAGCCTGCCCCGATCTCGCGCTCGACCACATGCGCTGAGACAGCGAGCGCCCCCTCGCGGACAAAGGGCGGCAGGATCCCCTCGATTGACAGCACCGCCGCGAAGATCGCGGTGCCCGCCATATTGGCCAGGAACACCACGGCCCAGTTCCGGCCCAGCGCCGCCAGCACCTTGCGGGTCGGATCGGCGAGGACAGGCAGCATCGCGCTCAGCGTGATCTCGGTGAAGAGCTGCTGCCGGGCCAGGATGACGATCAGAAAGCCGACCGTATAGCCGAAGCTCTCGACCAGCGGCCGCCAGGGTGCGTCGGGCAGCAGCGCGTGCAGCGTGCCCTGGGCGGTCAGGGAAAGACTGATGGAAAGCCCCGCCGCCAGCCCCGACCACCAGAGGCTGCGCCAGGGGCGGCCCAGCTCCTCCACCCCCTCGCGCCGCACCACCTCGTAGATCGCGACGGGCCGGAGCTTGCTGTACTCCTGGATCTCCTCCTCTTCCTCGGCGCTGACCGGGCCGCCGCCGGATTCGATCTCGTCCTCGGTCTTGCCGTTGCGGGGCAGGCCGCCGGAGGAGGGCTCGTGCTGGGTCGTGGAGCGGGGCGACTGCATGGCTGCTGCAAGCACGACCGCGGGGGCGCGGTTTCAGTCGTTGAGCCGGAATTGCGCGGCTGGTGCCCGGCGGGCCGCCCCGCGAGTGCCAGAGCAGCAGGCCCTCGCTCTGGCCCCCAGGACTGGCCCCCAGGGCGCGAAGCCCTGTCGCAGCGCCTCCAGCAGGGCTCGGGCGGTCTTGGGCGCCGCCATGGAGGAGCGGCGCTTCGCCGATTTCGACCCGCTCGGCTGGTAGGGCAGGCCCCGCATCCGCGCCGCTTTCCAGCGGCCGCTCGGCGCATCACAATGATGCCATGGCCGCTCCGCTTCCCGCCGCCCTCGAGGGCGCCGACCCGACCTTCGCCGACCTCATCGCCGCCCGCTCGGCGCTGTCCGCCCATGCCCAGGACGGGCTGCTGGTGGAGGAGGTGCCGCTCGCCCGCATCGCGCGCGAGGTTGGCACGCCCACCTGGGTCTATTCCGCCGGCACGCTGCGCCGCCGCTTCCGCGCGCTGCGCGCCGCGCTCGACGGCGCCGGGCTGAGGGCCAGTATCCACTACGCCGCCAAGGCCAATGACAACCAGGCCGTGCTGCGCGTGCTCGCCGCCGAGGGGGCGGGGGCCGACATCGTCAGCGCCGGCGAACTGCGCGCGACCCTCGCTGCCGGCATCCCCGCCGGGGCCACGGTCTTTTCCGGCGTTGGCAAGCAGGCGGACGAGATCCGCCTCGCGCTGCGCGAGGGCATCTTCCAGATCAATGCCGAGAGCGCGGAGGAGATCGAGATGCTCTCCGCCATCGCGGTGGAGATGGGCGTGCGGGCGCCGGTGGCGCTGCGCGTGAACCCGGACGTGGACGCCCGCACCCACGCCAAGATCACTACCGGCAAGGCCGAGAACAAGTTCGGCATCGCCTTCGAGGACACCCCCGCCCTCTACGCCCGCATGGCCGCGCTGCCCGGCATCCGGCCGATCGGCATTGCGACCCATATCGGCAGCCAGATCACCGAGGGCGTCTCCGCCTATCGCGCTGCCTACGCCCGGCTGGCCGAGATGGTGCGCGGCCTCCGTGCCGCCAGCCTGCCCATCGAGCGGGTGGATTGCGGCGGCGGCCTCGGCATTCCCTATCGCGACGAGGTGCCGCCGCCGCCCGAGGCGCTGGCCGGTGCGATCAAGGCGACGCTGGGCGATCTCGGCCTGCCTGTCATGCTGGAGCCGGGCCGCTGGATCGCCGGGCCGGCCGGTGTGCTGCTGGCCTCCATCGTGCTGCAGAAGCAGGGCAGGGCGCGCCGCTTCCTGGTGGCTGATGCCGCCATGAACGACCTGATCCGCCCGGCCATGTACGAGGCCTGGCACGGCATCCTGCCGGTCTCGCCTACGGCTCTGGTGGCGCCGCTCTCCCCGGCGGATGTGGTCGGCCCGGTCTGCGAGACGGGTGACACCTTCGCGCGCGGCCGCGGATTGCCCTCGCTCCCCCCGGGGGAATTGATCGCATTCCTCGATGCAGGTGCCTATGGTGCGGTCATGAGCAGCACCTACAACGCCCGCCCGCTGGCGGCCGAAGTGCTGGTGGATGGCGCCCGCTTCGCCGTTGTGCGGCCCCGACAGACGCCTGAGGACCTGCTGGCGCATCAGCGCCTGCCGGAATGGCTCGCTCCCGCCGGAAAGGCGGCCCCCCCGGCATGACCGAGCGGCGCGCTCCGCTGGCCCGGCGCCTTGCGCGGGGGCTGCGGCTCGCGCGCCTCGCGCTCGGCTGGGAAACGCTGTGGCCCCGGCTCTGGCCGGCGTCCGGCGTCATCGGTCTCTTCCTGCTGGCCGCCTGGTCCGGCCTGTTCCTCATCCTGCCGCCCTGGCTGCACCTGCTGGTGCTGGCGGGCTTCGTCCTGGCGCTCGGGGCTGCGCTCTGGCGCGGTTTCCGGGGCTTCGCCTGGCCGGGCGAGGCCGCCGCCGAGCGCCGGCTGGAAGCGGCTTCCGGCCTGCGGCACCGCCCCCTCTCTGCCCTGCGTGACCATGCGCTCACCGAGGATCCGGCCAGCTTGGCGCTGTGGCGCGCGCATCAGGCCCGGGCGCTGAAGGGGCTGCGCCGGCTGCGCGTCGGCGCGCCACGGCCGAACCTCGCCGCACGTGATCCGCACGCGCTGCGCGCCGGGCTCCTGGTCGCGCTCTGCGCCGCGCTGGTCTTCGCCGGTGGCGAGGCGGGCGAGCGCCTGCGCCGCGCCCTCTGGCCCAGCCTGCATGCCGCGCCCATCGGTGCCGCGCTGCGGCTGGAAGCCTGGGTGACGCCGCCCGCCTACACCGGCGCCGCGCCCATTTTCCTCGACCGCGCCGGCGGCGCGCTGACGGTGCCGCAAGGCAGCACCTTGCAGGTCGCGCTTTCCGGCGGCAGTGGCGGCACGCCCGAGCTGCGGATGGACGACCACGCGACCGCGCTGCGCAGCCTGGACGCCGGTTCCTTCGCCATCGAGACGGCGCTGACCCGCGGCGCCCGTATCACCCTGCGCCGCGACGGGCAGGATCTGGCCGCCTGGAGCTTCAGCGTACAGGCCGACGCGCCGCCGACCGCCGCCTTCACCGAGGCGCCGGGGCAGGCACCGCGCGGGCTGGCCCTGCGGCTTCCCTGGCGGGCCGATGACGACTGGGGCGTAAGCGCGGCGCAGGCCGAGATCCGCCTCGCCGCGCGCCCGCATGCCGAGGCGCTGCTGCTGGACCTGCCGCTCTCCGGCGGCGAGCCGCGCGCCCGCCGCGGCACCGCGCAGCCCGACCTCTCGGCGCATCCCTGGGCCGGGCTGCCGGTGCGGGTGCTCATCCTGGCGCGCGACGGCGCCGGGCAGGAGGGCCGCTCGGAAGTGCGCGAGCTGGTCCTGCCGGAGCGCGCCTTCAACCATCCGGTGGCGCGGGCCCTGGTGGCTCTGCGCAAGTCGCTCTCGCTCGACCCCCTGGCGCGCGACGCGGTGCGGCGCGGCCTGGATGATCTGGCCAGCCGTCCGGATGCCTTCGAGAACGACATCGCCACCTTCCTCGCTCTGCGCGTCGCCCGCTTCCGTCTGATGCGCGACCGCCGCCCCGAGGCTGTCGGGGAGGTGCAGGCGCTGATGTGGGACACCGCCGTGGCGCTGGAGGAGGGGCTGGCCGACCGCACCGCGCAGGCCCTGGCCGAGGCGCGCGAGGCCCTGCGCGAGGCCCTGGCGGAGGCCGAGCGCCAGCCGCCCAATGCCGAGCAGCGGGCGGAGCTGGAACGCCGCGTGCAGGAGCTGCGCGAGGCCGTGCAGCGGCACATGGAGGCGCTCGCCGAACGGATGCGCCAGCAGGGCCTAGAGCCGATGCCCTTTGACCCCTCGCAGCAGGCGATGGGCCAGCAGGAGCTGGAGCGCCGCATGCAGGAGATGCAGGACGCTGCGCGCGAGGGCCGCACCGATCGCCTGGAGCAGGAGCTGGCGCAGCTGGAGCAGATGCTCGAGGCGCTCCAGCAGGGGCGTGTTATGGCGCGGCCCGAAGGCGGCCGGAACAGCAGCCAGCGCCAGCAGCAGCGCCAGCGCGGCGAGCAGCAGATGGGCGCCGTGCAGGACATGGTGCAGCGGCAAGGGCAGCTGCTCGACCGCAGCCAGCAACGCGATGAGACGCGGGAGCAGCAATCCACCGAGCGGCGCCCCGGCATGCCCTCCGGACGGCCGCAGCCGGGCCAGCCGCCGCCGGCCTCGCCGCAGGCGCAACGCGAGGCGAACGAGCAGGCGCAGCGTGACGCGCGCGGCCAGCGCGCCCTTCGCCGCGCCCTGGGCGAGCTGATGCAGCAATTCGGCGATCTCACGGGTGAGATCCCCGAGGCGCTTGGCCGCGCCGATCAGGCGATGCGGCAGGCGCAGGAGGCGCTCGGCCAGGGCCGCGATGCCAGCCCGCACCAGCAGGAGGCGATCCGCGAGCTGCAGGAGGGCGGGCGGCAGATGGCCCAGGCGATGCAGCAGCAGTTCGGCCAGGGCGAAGGCCAGGGGCAGGGCGAGGGCCAGGACAATGCCGGCCAGGCGCAGGGCGGAGAGGGGCAGGACCGCCTCGGCAGCCAGGCGCAGGGCCGCGATCCGCTCGGCCGCCCAACGCGCGATGCGCCGGGCGCCAGCGACCATGGCAGCGACACCCAGGTGCCGGAAGAGGCCGAGATGCTGCGCAGCCGCCGCATCCAGGAGGAGCTGCGCCGCCGCGGCGCCGAGCGCGAGCGCCCGCCCACTGAGCTGGACTATATCGACCGCTTGCTCAGGCAGTACTGAGCCGGGGCTGCCAGGAAGCGGCGGGGAGGGATGCCCCGCGCCGCTCCCGCCTCAGCGGCCCCAGTCCAGCGCCGGGAGCCGCACCACCGGGATGCGCGCCGCCATCAGGGTGCGGTCCTGCAGCGTTACTGGCACCTCCAGCTGGGGCGGGCCGCCGGCCGGGTCGGGCCGGACCAGCAGCGGCAGGACGCCGCGCGCCAGGGAGGCTGCGCGGGGTGCCAGCAGCCTGGCCTCGGCCAGCGCGTCCACCGCCTGGGTGGCGCCGGCGACGCGCAGCGTACCGGCGCCAACCGGCTGAAGCGCCGCGTCCAGCGCCAGCGTGGCGGCCGCGCTGGCGGCCACCTCTCCCCAGTGCAGGGTTAGTTCCCGCACCTCCAGCGTGCCTCCGCCGTCGCGCCAGGCGGCCGCACCACGCGCCGGAGGGGCGCGGTCCGGCAGTGGCCCGGTCAGCGCCGCCTTGAGGCTGGCCGTCTCCACCTGCCGCCCCAGCGGCAGGGCCCAGGGCAGGGTGATGCCGCGCAGGTCGAGGGCGAGGCTCAAGGCGGCATCGCCCGCCGAGGCGCCGCCCTGGCCTTGCAGTTGTGCCGAAGCCCCGGCCACCGTAACGACCCCGGCGGGCAGTGCGAGGCGGAGCTGATCGGCCTCGATTTCGGCGGCCTCGGGCGGGGCATCCGGGGGCAAAGGCACCCTGGCCGTCAGGCGTTCCGCCTCGAAGGGGAAGTCACGCCCGTTCAGCAGCAGGTGTTGCGGCCCCTCGGCCTCCACCAGCAGCACCTGCAAGTGCGGCGGCACGATCCGCAGCCGGATGGTCTCCACCTGCCAAGCGAGCGGCACGGGCGCGCTCCCCGGCGGTGCGGTGAGGCGCAACTGCGGCAGGGTGAGGGTGGCGGAGAGCGGCCATCCGCCCCGCCGGGCCGGCTCGTGCTGCACCTGCCAGCCCTGGGCGCGCCGCAACGCCGCCCAGCGCTGGAAGCCTTCCTCCAGCCGGCCGGCCACCACGGTCCAGAGCACGGCATGGCCGGCGCCCAGCAGCGCCAGCAGGACGGCAAGCCCGAGCAGGAGCCGCAGGGGACGGAACCCGCGGCGGCGCGGGGCTTCTGGCTTTCGGTTCATCGCGCTTCGCGGTATAGGGCGGAAGGCCGCCAGCGGAAACGCCATGCTTCTGTTGCGCGGCCGCCCTGTTTCCACCTTACCGGGCCCGGACCTTCCTTCCGCTTCCAGCCAGCGGCGGGGCGGCGCGTGCCTTCGCCATCCGCATGACTCCGCCCGCCCTCACCAGCCTGCTCGACCCTGACGGCCATCTCTATGTCTTTGGCTACGGATCCCTGATCTGGAAGCCGGGCTTCGCCTATGATGGCGTGCATCCGGCGCGTCTGCACGGCTTCCACCGGCGCTTCTGCCTCTGGTCGCGCGAGTATCGCGGCACGCCGGACTGCCCTGGCCTGGTGCTGGGCCTGGATCGGGGCGGCTCCTGCCGCGGCTTGGCCTTCCGCGTGCCGGCCGCCGAAGCCGCGGGGGTGCTGGCCTATCTCGACGAACGGGAGATGATCGGTGACCACTACGAGCGGCGGCGCATGCCGCTGCGCCTGCTGGACACGGGAGCGGTGCGTCAGGCCGTGACCTTCATCGCCAACCGGCGCGGCCGGGCCTATTGCGCCGAGATGACCCCGGAGCGCGCGGCGGCCGCTATCGCCCTGGGCTGTGGGCGGATGGGCCCAAACCGCGAGTATCTTCTCAATACGGTGACCTATCTGCGCCAGCTCGGCCTTCGCGATACCGGTCTGGATTGCATTGCCGCCCTGCTGCCGGAGCTTCAGACGCACTGAGGGACTCCCGAGTCGCACGAGCCTTCCCAAGGGCACGCACAACTTTTCCGCAGGGTTATCCACAGGTCTTGCTGTGACCGCTTCGGCACAGGCCAAGCGAGAATGCACGCGCCTCTTCTAGCGTCGGAGCGGTTTATTAGATTTGCAAGTTATTTCAAGGGCTTGATGGAAATTTTCGGCGCTGCAAGCAGAGGCCGGGAGCGCCGTCAGGGCAGGAAAGCCAAGCCCGCCAGAGGCTTGCGATGCATCACTGGATGCTCTCTGAAGAACGCCCTACAACTTGCCCCACAGAATTATCCACAGGTATTGCGGTTGCACAGGGGCCACCGGCCGCCACGACGAGCCGATCTGTTTCCGTTTCGATGGCCGCCTCCAATTGCCGCAGAAGTTGTGCGCGCGGCAGGCCGGGCGGCAGCGGCGGCAGGATCGCGACGGTGATCACGCCGGGCTGTTTGGCGAAGGCGCGGCGCCCCCATCGCAGGCCGCTATCGGTGGCGGCGGGCACCACCGAGGCACCGCTCGCCGCCGCCAGCGCCACGACGCCGGGCTGGTAGGGCACGCGCGTACCGGGTGCGGTGCGAGTGCCCTCGGGGAAGATGACGATCTGGTCGCCCGCCGCCAGGGCCTCACCGGCCTGCCGCACCATGGCCTTCAGCGCCGCCGCGCCGCCGCGCCGATCCACCGCGACCGCGCCGTAGTGCCGCGCCAGCCAGCCCCAGGCAGGGATGCGCAGCAGCTCCCGCTTCAGCACATAGACGGGCTCCGGCAACAGCGCGAGCCAGACAATGGTGTCATAGGCCGACTGGTGCTTGGCAGCGATCACCGCCGGCCCGGCCGGCAGATTCTCCCGCCCGGTGACGCGCAGCCCGATGCCGCAGACCACGCGCAGCAGCCACAGCATCAGCCGGGCCCAGCCCTGGACGTAACGGCGCAGGACGCGGCGGGGAAAGGGCAGCAGCAGCACCCCGGCCAGGCAGCCAAGGCCGGTCAGCCCGAAGAACAGCAGGTTGAACAGTGCCGAGCGCAGCAGGATCAGGCCCGAGGGCTTCACGAGGGCGGTTTCTCCGGTGTTATCGCCGACAGGCCGAACATCGCCCCGATCAGCTTCAGGTACTCGCGGACCAGCAGCGTCAGGCGTGGCCCCTCCGTCTGCACCGGGTACGGGATCAGCACCACTCCCGGCAGGGTGCGGCGCAGTTCCAGCAGGGCGCGGGGCATATGGAAGGCGGCCGTGACAACGCGCAGGGACCTGATCTGCCGCGCCCTCGCCCAATGCGCAATCTCCTTTCCGTTGCCCCGCGTGCTGGTCGCGGTATGGCCGAGCGTGGTGCGCGCCGCCAGGATCTCGGCCGGCAGGCCGGCGGTCCGCGCCAAATCCTCCAGATCGGTCACGGGAGCCACGCCGGAGATGATCAGCCAATGCGTCTTGCCCTGCGCCAGCAGGCGCATTCCCGCCTCCACCCGTTGCGGGCCGCCGGTCAGCACCGCGACGCCGTCGGTCGGGCGCAGTGGATATTCGGGGCGCGCGCGGCTTTGCCCGGCGAAGAGCGCGAAGCCGCCCAGCAGCATCAGCGCCAGGACGGCCGGGGCCAGCCACAGCCGGCTGGCCGGGCCATGGCGGCTGCCATCGGGCAGGCTCATGGCAGGCGGCGCAACCAGCGGCGGACGCTGACCTGCGCCGTCGCCCAGCCGATGGCACCGGCCACCGGCGGCAGCAGCACGAGATCCAGCCAGGGCAGGGAGGACCAGGGCTGGATCATGCCCCCCGCCAGCGGCGCGGCGACGCCAGAAAGTGCGGCGAGCGTCGGCACCGCCAGGGCTGCGCCGGCCAGCGCGCCGCTCGCTGCCAGCAGGCCGATCCGCCGCGCGAAGCGGCCGGCGATGTAGTCCTGCGTGGCGCCGAGATCGTGCAGGATCTCGATGGCCTGTCGCCGGGCGGCGAGGCCCGCCCGCGTGGCGACTGCTACCACCGCCACCGCCACGCCGACCACCAGCACCAGCACCGCCAGCGCCACGCCTTGCACGCTGCGCGCCAGCGCGGCCAGCCGGGCCACCCAGATGCCGTGCGACTCCACCTCGGCGCCAGGCACCGCCTCGCTCAGGCGCCGGGCGATCGGCTCGGGGTCGATGGCGGGGTTCACCAGCCGCAGCTCCAGCACGGAGGGCAGCGGCAAGGCCGGCACCTCGCCCAGCCAGGGCCGCAGCAACTCGCGCATCCGGTCGGGGCTGACCGCCTCGGCGCTGGCCACCTCCGGCATCTCGCGCAGCAGGATCAGCGCCTGATCCATGCGGCCGGCCTGCTCGGGCGGGATCTGCACCGTGACCGCCGCCGCGGCGCCCTGCTGCCAGCGTTCCTTCAGCGCCGCGGCACCATGTGTGCCGGCCAGCGCCAGCGCGGCGAGCAGCGCCATGGCGGCCACCAGCCCGGGCAGCAGCCGGTCGGAGAGGGCGCGCCGGAGGCCCAGCGGGTCGCGCGCGTAGCGGCTGCGGCGCTCAGCCATATTGCACCACCCGGCCCTGATCCAGCACCAGCGCGGGCGCGGCGAACTGCGCCACGAGATCCTCGCTGTGGGTGGCCACCACGACGGTGGTGCCCAGCCGGTTCATCTGCGTCAGCAAGGCGAGCAGGCGCCGCGCCTGATGCGAATCGAGGTTGCCGGTCGGCTCGTCGGCCACCAGTAGAGCCGGCCGCGTCACCACCGCGCGGGCGATGGCGATGCGCTGCTGCTCGCCGCCCGAGAGCTGCTCCGGCAGCGCCAGCTCCTTTCCCTGCAACCCGACCCAGCGCAGCATCTCCGTCACGTCCGGCCGCAGGCTGGCCTCGGAGCGGCCGGCGAGTCGCAGCGGCAGCGCCACATTGTCGAAGGCGGAGAGATAGGGCAGCAGCCGGAAATCCTGGAACACCACGCCGATCCGCCGCCGCAGCGCTGGCAGGGCGGCGCGGCGCTCGCGGCGCACCCGCTCGCCCAGCACCTCCAGCTCGCCGCGCGTTGGCAGCAGGGCGAGGTGCAGCAAGCGCAGCAGCGAGGATTTGCCGGCGCCCGAGGCGCCCAGCAACCAGGTGAAGCTGCCCTCGGGCAGCGTGAAGGTCAGGTCGGCCAGGGCCTCCGGACCCATCCCTCCGTCGGGCGAGGGGTAACGCAGGCCGACCGCGGTGAAGCGCACCATGCGGCAGGGGAATGCCACGCTCTGGCGCGGGCCGCCACCCGGGGCGCTGTGACGAAGGCTTGCAGGGCCGCCGCCACCCCGGCATAGCGGGGCCATGCGCATCGAATGTCCGGGCTGCGGCGCCGCCTATGAGGTGCGGGAGGAGCTGCTTCCGCCCGGCCGCCCGGTGCGTTGCACGCGCTGCGGCCGGAGCTGGGTGCCCCTTGAGGCTCCGGCGCCAGCCGGAAGTGGTGCCGCCCCGGTGGAAAGGCCGGTGGAGGCTGAGGCGCCGGTGCGCCGGCGGCCCATTCCCTTGCGGGTGCGGAGCCGCCTGGCGGCTCCCGCCGCGCAGGAGGAACCGGCGCCAGGCCTACGGACGCCCACCGATTCGCCGCGGGAGGAGAGGGAGCTCGTGGCTCCCCTGCTGGCCTGGGCGGCTTCGCTGCTGGTAGTGGCCGGCGCCGTCGTCGCGCTCTGGGTGTGGCGGGCCGAGCTGATGGCCGCTTGGCCTCCGGCCGCCCGGCTGTTCCAGGCGCTTGGCGGCGGCTGAGCCGCCGTCTCAGCCGTAGAAGACCCCGTCCGAACGGCCTTCGGCATAGCCATATTCGATGAAGTGCCGTGCCGCCGCCGCCTCGTCCGTGCCGAAGGCCGCCGTCAGGTCGGCATAGCGGGCGAGATAGGCCACAGCGTCGAAATGATTCGGCTCCCGCTGTTCGATAACGCCGTAGTGGAAATAGTGCCAGATCCCCGCCTCGGCATCGGTGCCCAGCGCCTTGATCAGGTCGGGGTAGCCGGCGATGTAGTCCAGGCCGTTCAGCTTCCAGTCCGCATTCGGGTCTTGGAAGGCGTTGATATAGGCCGCGCCGGTCTGCGGATTGGTGCCGTCCGAAAGCAGGCCCTGATAGTTGTCGTTGGAATCCCAGCGCGACTGGAAGAGCACGTCATGTGTGTCGAACCAGTACTTCATCGCCTTGACGTAGGGTTCCGCGTTGTCGGTCATGACGCCCCATTCGGAATAGGACGTCGGCTTGTCCCGCGCGGCGGCGAAGTCCTGGTGCCACTGCAGGCCGTACTGCTCGTTCAGCACGAGGTCCCAGGCGTGGTAGGGATCGTTGCCGAAGAATTCCGTCTTCCAGTAGGCGTCCATCCCGATGATGTCGACGTAGTTGTCGCCGGGATAGGCGCTGGCCGGGTCCATGCTGCCTGCCCAGGCCTCGTTTACGTTCCACTCGAAGACGAAGCGGTCCGAGACGCTGCGGAAGGTGTCCACCAGCTGCTGGAAGGCACCGATATAGTCCTGCTGATGGTCGATTGCCGACCATGGGAACCAGTCGCCGTTGAACTCCCAGCCCGGGCGGATGTTGATGGGGTGGCCTTCGATGCCGGTGTCCTTGATCGCCTCGGCGGCCTGTCGGTAGTAGTCGTTGTAGGTGCCCTTGGCGGCCTCGGCCAGGCTGGTCCCATTGACCACGAGCGGCACGGACCAGTTCACGTCGGTGCCAACGTCCTTCCACAGCTCGCCCGCTCCCCAGGTGGCGCCGTAGAGGAAGTCGTCCCAGCTCTGGTAGCCGATCATCGCGTGAACATTGTCGGCCGGCCGGTCCAGCCAGTTTTCGAAGCGGTCGAGGGCGGCACGATCATTGCCGACATACACGCCAAGGAGCGTCATCCAGGTTCATCCCTACATCTTGCGGCCGTAGCGGGGCGCCTTTGTTCGGGGTTGGGCAGAACAATCAAGGCAAAATCGCCCAGCAGGCATGGCAAGTCTGCGCGAGTTGTGTCCTGGCGTATTTCTTGCGGATTAGTTGTGTGGTAGTGGGTGCTTAACTGAGAGTAAAAAAATCCAACAGCCAGACGGACCCGATTCCCGCCAGGATCGAGGCGCTGAGATTTCCGGTGCGCCACTGCACCAGCACCACCACGGCTGTTCCCAGCACGCCCACCGGCCCGATCCGCGTCAGCGCCAGGGCGACATAGGCCATGAAGATCGGCCCCGGCAGGTGGCGCAGCATCGCTTCCAGGAAGGGCGGCGGCCGTGTCGCCCGCAGCACCGCATAGCCACCGGCACGGCACAGGTAACTGACGGCGGCCATGCCCAGGATGGCCAGCAGTACGTCGGTCCTCATCGTGCGGCGCGGATGTCCACCCAGGCGGCCAGGGCGGCGCCCGCCAGCGCGCCGCCGAGCAGCGGCAACGGCTGCGGCAGGCCGAGATGTTGCGTTGCCACGGCGAGGGCGGCGGCCAGCGTCCAGGGCAGCAGGTCCTGCCGCGCGCCGCGCCAGAGCGGCACCAGCAGCGCCGCAAAGGCCGCCACGCCGCCGAAGAACAGCGGGTGCCCGGGCGGCAGGCGCACCGCCCCACCGAGCAGGTGTCCGGCCGCGACTGAGACGATCCAGCCGGCATAGAGCACCAGCGCGGTGCCCAGCAGATAGCCGGCATCCCGGCCGCCGGAGCGGATCTCGGCCATACTCATGGCGAAGGAATGATCCACCAGCGTTCCCAGTGTGCCCCAGAGCCTCCAGCCGCGCAGCCGGTCCAGCCAGGGGGCCAGCGCCGCGCCCATTGGCGCCATGCGGATATTGACCACCGCCGCCGCCAGGGTGGCGGCCAGGACCGGCGCCGGATCGGTCCAGAGCTCCAGGGCCAACAGCTGCGCGGCCCCGGCGAAGACCAGGGCTGACATGGTCAGGCACTCGGCCAGCGACAGCCCGCGGCCGATCGAGACCACCCCGACCACCAGGCCGAAGGGCAGCAGGCCGATCAGCATCGGCGTGGCGGCGCGGGCACCGCGCGCCACGCCGGCGCGGGTGAAGCGGACCGGACTGCCCCCCGCCCCGCCTGGCGCCCCGCTGGGCGCCTCAGCCACGGCGGGACGCCAGCAGGCGTTCCTCCGCCTCGGCGAAGTCCATGTCGAGCGCGCGCTCGGCGATGTCGCGCGCGAAACCGGCCCGGGCCAGGGCGGCGAGCGCCTTCATCCGCGCTTCCGGGGGAGGGGGCTCGCCCGGGTCCTGCGCGGCAAAGGGGCCAGCGCGGCGGCGGCGCAGATGGTTCAGCGCGGCCGCCAACTCGTCGGGCGGGGATTCCTCCAGGATGGCGGCGGCGGTGTCCGCGCCCACGCCCTTGGCTGCCAGATGTGCCGTGATGGCGCGCTGCGAGCGCCCGGCGCGGTTCAGCCGGCGGGCGCGGGCGGCAGCGAAGGCGGCATCGTCCACCGCGCCGGCGGCGGCGAGGCCGCGGGCGACCTCCGCCGCGGCGGCGCGGGCAGCGATTATGGCGGCGGCGATCTGGTCGGTGGGCTGGCCCTCGGCTTCGGCGCGCCGCGCCCAGCGGTCGATCCGGCGGTTCAGCACGCGCAGCAGCCCGACCTCGGTGGCGGCGAAGCGGGCGAGGTGGGCCAGCGCGGCCTCGCGCAGCCGCGCCGCATCGGGCGCCTTGCCCGCCGGCCGCGCATCCTGCCGCTTTCGCTCCATGGCGCCATTCTGCCACGCAGCGCGCGGGCTGCCCATCCCGCCCTCGACGCCAGCCGCGGGGAGGCGCAAAATGGCCTGCCCCATGCCAATCGCGGAGGATCCATGGCGGTTGAAACCTGGATCGCATTCCTCGCCGCAGCCTCGGTGATGCTGCTGATCCCGGGGCCGACCATCCTGCTGGTCATCGGGCAGTCGCTGGGCGGCGGGCGGCGCGCGGCGCTGCCGCTGGTGGCCGGCGTGGCCGCCGGGGACCTCGTGGCGATGACCCTTTCCCTCGCCGGCCTCGGTGCGCTGCTTTCGGCCTCGGCGACGCTGTTCACGGCGTTCAAATGGGTCGGGGCGGCCTATCTGGTCTATCTCGGGTTGCGGCTCTGGCGGGCGCCGGTGGAGCCCGGCATGGCGCCGCCACTGACGGCGCGCGCCGCCTGGCAGCAGGCCTTCATCGTCACCGCCCTGAACCCGAAATCGGTCGCCTTCTTCGTCGCCTTCGTGCCGCAGTTCCTCGACCCGGCGCGACCTTTCCTGCCGCAGGCGGCCGTCCTGGTGGCGAGCTTCGTGCTGCTCGCGGCCCTGAACGCGCTGCTCTACGCCCTGGCTGCCGGGCGGCTCTCGGGGGCTGTGCGGCGGCCTGGTGTGCGGCGGGCGCTGAACCGGGTTGGTGGGGGCGTGCTGATCGGCGCCGGGCTGGCCACCGCCACACTGCGGCGCGCGGGGTGAGCACCATGGTCCACTCGCCCCAGTTCACTGCGACGACCCGCGACATCCGCGTCTCCGTCCGCGCCTTCTACCTGGCCGACCAGTCGCAGCCGGAGCAGTCGCATTTCGTCTGGGCCTATCGCGTCACCATCGAGAATCTGGGCAGCCGCACGGTGCAGTTGCTGAAGCGGAGCTGGCAGATCACCGACGGGCTCGGGCGCGAGCAGCGGGTGCACGGCCCCGGCGTGGTGGGTGAGCAGCCGGTGCTGGAAGCGGGGGAAAGCTTCGAGTACACCTCCGGCACGCCGCTCTCGACGCCCTCGGGCTTCATGCGCGGTACCTACCACATGATCGAGCGCGACAGCGGCGAAGCCTTCGACGTCGCCATTCCTGCCTTCAGCCTCGACAGCCCGCACCAGGCCGGCATGGTGCATTGAAAGGACGTCGCCCGAGCCTTGCGCAATCGGGCATTGCAATGCCGCACGCACAGGCACAAGTGGTGCCGCATCGATCGCGCGGACCATGGAGCGGAAGGCCCAGAGTGAACATCACCATCCCGCCGGCGCAGAAGCTGGCCGAGTCCAGCCTCACCGAGGGCCGCCCCAGCCGCGCCGAAGCCGAAGCCGCCGTCCGCACCCTGCTGCTCTGGGCCGGTGATGACCCCGAGCGCGAGGGCCTGCTCGACACGCCTGCCCGCGTCGTCCGCGCCTATGAGGAGTTCTTCTCCGGCTATCAGGAGGACCCGGTGCAGATCCTGGCCCGCTCCTTCGAGGAGACGGAGGGCTATGACGAGATGGTGGTGCTGCGCGACATCCGCCTGGAGAGTCATTGCGAGCACCACATGGTCCCCATTATCGGCCGGGCGCATGTGGCCTACCTGCCCGCTGGCCGCGTGGTCGGCATCTCCAAGCTGGCGCGGGTGGTGGAGGCCTATGCCCGCCGCCTGCAGATCCAGGAGAAGCTGACGGCGCAGATCGCCAACAGCATCGACGAGGTGCTGAAGCCGCGCGGCGTGGCGGTGGTGATCGAGGCGGCGCATCAGTGCATGACCACCCGCGGCGTGCACCAGCCCGGCGTCAGCATGATCACCAGCCGGATGCTCGGCGAATTCCGCACGGATTCCGGGCTGCGGCGCGAATTCCTGGCGATGGTGAACAGCGGGCGGCCGGTGCCGGAGGCCTGAACAGGCGCGGAGAGCGATCTTCCGGGTTGACGGCCAGCGCAACGCCAGGCTGGCAAAAGGAAGTTGGGAGTCCGGGGGATTGTCCGAAGCAGTGTCTCGGACAGTCTCCCGGACTTTTTCTTACCCGAGTGCCTCCGCCTCGACTTCCAGCACGAAGCGCGGATCGGCCAGGCCCGCCACGATCATCAGCGTGCTGCAGGGCGCGTGCTCGCCGAAGGCCACGTCGCGCTCGGCGCGCCAGACCGGCAGCAGGGCGCGGTCGGTCAGCAGGACGGTGACCTTCACGACATTCTCCGGGCGCATGCCATGCGCCGCCAGCACGGCGACGAGATTGTGCAGGGCCTGCCGGACCTGCTCCTCCGGTGCCTCCAGCACCGTGCCGTCGGGCAGCACGCCGATCTGGCCGCTGATGATCAGCCGGCGCGCGCCGCCCTCGATCAGCGCCGCCTGGGAATAGCGGGCCGCCGGGCGATGCACGCCAGACGGGTTCGAGAAAGTGACCTGCGCCATGGCTCAGCCCGCCGGCTGGCTCAGGTTTTCCTGCTGCACCGGGCCGGGCAGCGGGGCGGTCGGCGGGCCGGACATGATCCAGTCCCTCAGGTTGCGGCGCAACTGGAACTCGAACTCCACGTTCAGGTCGTCCATCGCTTGGCGCACGATCTGATCGGCAGCGCGGGCCCGGCTGGCGGGCCCTTCGTCGATTACCGTGGCATTGCGGCGCACCTCGGCCTCGGAGAAGCCCACGCGCCGCCCGTCATCGCCCAGGATCTCGACCCGGACGCGGATGTACACCGCCAGCCGCTCGGTGCGCTGGGAGAACATGCCGCCCGGCTCCGCCACCTCGCGGGTCAGGCTGGCGGCATCCACCATGAAGCGGGCATGGCCGCTGGTGCCGACCGCGACCAGGCGCTCCCGCCCCATGCGCAGGGCCTGCGTGAGCGGGGAGAGCGGCGCGGGCGGATCGACCCGGAAGGCCGGCGCCGCGGGCGGCTCCAGCACCTCGATATCGAGGACGTTCAGCCGCAGCGGCGTGAGGTGGGCATAGCCCGGCGGCGGCTGCAGGGCAGGCTGGGCATCGCCGCCGGCGCAGGCAGCCGCCAGCAACGGCAGCAGCAGGAGCGCCCCCCGGCGCGTGGTCGGCATCATTCCTCGCTGTTCTCCCTTGGCCGGCTCTGGCTCGGGGATGGTCCCCGGGCCGGAAGCGCCGGCGCGATGACACGAACAGCCTGGCCGGGGCTCGCCACGGACAGGCGGAGGCGGATCTAGAGCAGATCCCGATCAGGCGGAATCGCCTGATCGGGTGAAGATGCTCGTAGAAACAATATCCTGGAGCGTTATCCGTGAGCCAATGCGAACGGACAACGCTCTGGAGCAGATCCCACCCGGGTGGAATCACCGGAGTGGGTGCAGCGGCCCGGACGGACAGGTGCCTGGGGCCTTTCCCACCGCTCGCCGCGGAGGGAAAGGGTTCCGGCGCAGGCCCGCCCGGGCGGAAGCAGACGGTAGCCGGAGACGATCGCAAAACAAAGGCCGGTGCGCGGCGCACCGGCCCGGAAGGGTCAGGACGCCGCCTGCACCTCGGACCGCTCGAAGCGGAAGGCGACGTTGCAGAACTCGCAGGTCATGGTGATGGTACCATCCTCCGCCATGTGGTCGAGGTCGTCGCTGCCGAAGCCGGAGAGCACGGAAGCCAGCCGGGCGCGGGAGCAGCGGCAGCCATAGGAGAGCGGGCGCGGCCGGCTCAGCGCCAGCCCCTCGGCATGGAACAGCCGGTGGAGCAGCCGCTCCGGTGCCAGCCCGTCATCCAGCAGCTCGGCCTCGGTGATGGTGCCGGCGAGCGCCAGGGCGGTCTCCCAGGCGTCGTCCTGCGCAGCGCCATCCAACTCCGGGCCGATGCCGCCCTCGCCGGCGATGCGCTCCAGGATCAGCGCCGTGGCGCGCCAGCCGGCCGGCGTCTCGCCCGCGGCCAGCCAGACGCGGCTGTCAAGCTGCTCGGAGGTGGCGAAGTAATGGCCGGTCATCTCCGCCAGGGTGCTGCCCTCGATGGCGACGATGCCCTGGTAGCGATCCATTTCCGGCCCCTGGTCGCAGGTGAAAGCCAGATATCCCTTGCCCAGCAGCGTGTCGGCACCGGGGCGCTCCTCCGCCGGCAGATTCTCGGCGGTGGCACGGATATAGCCGCGCAGGCCGCCGGCCTCGGTGCAATCGGCCAGCAGCATGCCGACCGGGCCGTCGCCCTTGGCCTGGAGGCTGAAGCTACCCTGGAACTTGAGCGCCGCGGCCAGCCCGGCGGTCAGTGCCAGCGCCTGCCCGAGCAAGGCGGTGACGGTCGGCGGGTTGTCGTGGCGGGTCAGCAGCGCATCGGCCAGCGGGCCGAGCCGCACCAGCCGCCCACGCACCGGCTTCCGGGCGAGGTGGAAGGGCTGCACTCCGCGCGGTACCGTCAGATGCGGCACCGGCGGCCTGTCATGATTGAGGAAGTCGGGGGTAGCGGAGGGTTCGGTCGGATCGGTCACGCGGCAGGCCCGGAATGATGCAAAACGCCTAGATAGGGCGCCGGGCGCCGCTCTGCGACCGTTTGCAGGCCAGCCTTGCCGAAGCGCGAGGGCTGGAGGGGCGCCGGCCTTCTCAAGCGGTCCCCTGCGTTTCCATCAAATGCCCGACGATGCGCTGCTGCACCGGCCGCAGATGATTGCCGAGGCGCAGCGCGAGGTTGCGCAGCACCCGAGCGGGCAGGGTGGCTTCGCCATAGATCAGAGCGGTGGCGTTGGTGGCGAGGTAGAGTGGCCGCGTCGCCTGCCGGTGGGCATGGGCATAGCGCCGCAGCACGGCGGGCGCGGCGAAATCGGCCCCGCGTGCCAGCGCCGCGCGGATCTCGCGCGCCAGCACCGCTTGGCCACGCAGGCCGAAATTGAAACCATGCGCCGTGACGGGATGCATGCCGACCGCCGCATCGCCGAGCAGCACGGCGCGGGTGGTGGCGAAGCGCTCGGCATAGACCGAGACCAGCGGGTAGACGTGGCGCGTGCTGACCAGCTCCATGGCGCCGAGGCGCTGGCGGTAGCGGCGGGCGACCTCCGGGCCCACCTCGGCCTCTGGCATGGCCTCCAGCGCCGCCATCTCCTCCGGCCCAAGGGTGATGACGGCGGAGGACATGTTGCCATTCAGTGGCAGCATGGCGATGGTCTGCCCATAGTCGAACCATTCGGTGGCGACGCCATGGTGCGGGGCGGTGTGCCGCAGTCGGCAGACCATCATGCGCTTGTCGAAATCCCGCATCTCGGCGCCGATGCCGAGAGCCTGGCGCAGACCGGAGAAGCGGCTGTCGGCGGCGACGAGCAGCTTCGACTGCACGGTCTCACCGCTGGCGAGGCGCAGCCGAGCGCCGTCCACATCGGTTTCCGCCGCCTCGACGCCGGTGCCGGCCAGCAGCCGCAGATCGGGGGAGGCGGTGGCAACGCGATAGAGGGCGCGGCGGATGCAGTGGTTGGAAACCAGCCGGCCCAGCTCCGCCTCCGGCCGGCCGCGCGTGTCGAAGCGCAGCGCATAGCCCGAGCCGCCGTTCAGCACCCGCGCCTCGCGCAGCGGCGAGATGTTCTCGGGCGGCAGATGCGCCCAGGCGCCCAGTTCCCGCAGGATGGCCTGCGAGGCATGGGTGAGGGCGATCTCGCGCCCGTCGAAGGGCGCCTCGGCGAGCAGGGCTTCCGGCTGCCGCTCCACCACCGTGACTTTGAGGCCGGTGCCGGAAAGGGAGGCGGCCAGCGCGAGCCCGGCCGGCCCGCCGCCCACGATCGCGACGTCACACTGCATGATGGCTGCCTGCCTCCTGCGTCCTTGCCGGGATAGGTAGGCCCGGAACGGCATTTGGCAAAGCGGTGGGCCGGAAGGATGACGGGGCAGCAGGAAAAAAGAAGGCCGGGGCACCTGTCCCCGGCCTTCCGATGTCCTGCGTCCCGGCGATGCGGCGGCAGGGCCGGTTCAGAGATCGCCCAAGGCCCAGAGCAGCACGCCCTTCTGCGCGTGCAGCCGGTTCTCCGCCTCGTCGAAGACCACGCTCTGCGGACCCTCGATCACCTCCTCGGTGATCTCCTCGCCGCGATGGGCGGGGAGGCAATGCATCACCAGCGCATCCGGCGCCGCGTGCTTCAGCAGCGCCGCGTTGAGCTGGTAGGGGGCGAGCAGGTTGTGCCGCGCGCTCGGCCCGCCATCCTTCTCGTCCGACATACTGACCCAGGTGTCGGTGACGATGCAGGCCGCATCCTTCACCGCCGCCACCGGGTCGGAGGTCAGCTCGATCTGGGCGCCCTCGCGCCGCGCCCAATCCACCAGCTGGGCCGGCGGCGCCAGTTCCGGCGGGGTGGCGAGGCGAAGCGTGAAGCCGAAGCGCGCCGCCGCCTGGATGAAGCTCTGCGCCACGTTATTGCCGTCGCCCGTCCAGGCCACGACCTTGCCGGCGATCGGGCCGCGATGCTCCTCGAAGGTGAGGACATCGGCCATCAGCTGGCAGGGGTGGGAGACGTCGGTCAGGCCGTTGATCACCGGCACGGTGGCATATTGCGCCAGCTCGCGCAGCTTCGAGACGCTGTCGGTGCGCAGCATGATGGCGTCCACGTAGCGCGAGAGCACGCGCGCCGTGTCGGCGGGGGACTCGCCGCGGCCGAGCTGCATGTCCTTGGCCGAGAGCACCACCGCATGACCGCCGAGCTGGCGGATGCCCACCTCGAAGGAAACCCGGGTGCGGGTCGAAGGCTTTTCGAAGATCAGCGCAATGCTCTTGCCGGCCAGCGGCTGGCCCTCGACCTTGCCGCCCTTCGCCCGGGCGGCGAGATCGAGCATCCGCCGCAGCGTCGGCGTGTCGAAGTCCGACAGTTCGAGGAAGTGGCGGGGGGCCTTCGCCGCCCCGCCCGCCGTCCTGAGAGCGGCGCTCACTTCGCCGGCGCCTTGGCCTTCGCCGGCGCCATGCGCAGCGCCGCGCGGTCGAGCATGGCCAGCGCCTGATCCACTTCGGCCTCGGTGATGATCAGCGGCGGCGCGACGCGCAGCACGTTCTGCCCGGCGGCGACGGTCAGCAGGCCCTCCTCCACGGCGGCCGCCTGCATCTCGGTGTTCGAGACCTCCGGCGTCAGCTGCAGGCCGAGCAGCAGCCCGGCGCCGCGCACGCTGGTCGCCACCGTGGGGTGACGCGCGGCGAGGTCCTGCATCCCCTTCCAGAGATAGCGCGCCACGCGGTCCACCTGGTCGAGGAAGCCCGGCGCCAGGATGACGTCCAGCACGGCATTGCCGGCGGCACAGGCCAGCGGGTTGCCGCCATAGGTGGTGCCGTGGGTGCCCGGCTTCAGGTACTGCGCGACCTTCTCCTTGGCCAGGATGGCGCCCAGCGGGAAGCCGCCGCCGATACCCTTGGCCGAGGACATCACATCCGGCTCGATGCCGGCCCACTGATGCGCCCAGAGCTTGCCGCTGCGGCCCATGCCGGTCTGCACCTCGTCCAGTGCCAGCAGCAGGCCGTATTCGTCGCAGACGGCGCGCAGCTCCTTCAGGAAGCGCAGATCGGCCGGGCGCACACCGCCCTCGCCCTGGATCGGCTCCAGCATGATCGCGGCGGTATTGGGCCCGATGGCGTCACGCACCGCGTTCATGTTGCCGAAGGGCACATGGTCGAAGCCCTCGACCACCGGCCCGAAGCCGGCGAGGTACTTCTCGTTGCCAGTGGCCGCCAGGGTGGCGAGGGTGCGGCCGTGGAAGGCGCCCTCGAAGCAGATGAAGCGGAACTTCTCCGGGTGGCCGGTCTCCGCGAAGTGCTTGCGGACAGCCTTCATCATGCCTTCGTTCGCCTCGGCGCCCGAGTTGCAGAAGAAGACGCTGTCGGCGAAGGAGGTCTCCACCAGCCGGGCGGCGAGGCGCTCGGCCTGCGGCACCCGGTAGAGATTGGAGGTGTGCATCACCTTCGCCGCCTGCTCCGCAATGGTCTTCACCAGGTGCGGATGGGCGTGGCCAATGGAGCTGGTGGCGATGCCGCTGCCGAAGTCCAGGAATCGTCGTCCGTCCACCGTCCACAGCCAGGCGCCCTCGCCCCGCTCGAAAGCGAGGTCGGCACGGTTGTAGGTCGGCATCAGGGCGGGGATCACGCTGATCATTCTCCGTGGTTCCGCGGGCCGCGCCCGTCGCGCGGCCTTCGGCGGAAGGCGTGACAGTGCCGCAAAGGCCAGGCGCGGTCAAAGGCACAGGCGGGCAAATCCGCCCTTCTGTCATGCCGCCCCGGGCTGGCGGGCATTCCTGCACCGCAACCGCGCTGCGCCCCGGCGGTTCCTTCCGGCAGGCGGCGCCCCGCGCCCCACCGCATCAGGAGGAGGAATCCATGCCCCGCACGCCGACCACCCGCCTGCTGCCGCTCGCGGCCGCCGGGCTGCTCGCCTGGAGCGGCGGCGCGCTGGCGCAGGACCAGCGGCCGGCACAGCCGCAGCATGAGGGATCGCAGAGCCAGCAGACGCTGCAGAACAATTCCGCGACGCGGGCGCTGGACCGCGCGGCGGGTACCAATGTCTCGGGCGCCTATCCCAGCCAGGCCGACGGCACCCCGGAGAACCCGCCCGGCACGGCGGCCACGCGGGCGCTGGACCGCGCCGCCGGGACGAATACCTCCGGTGCCTATCCCGGCAACGAGGGCAAGAAGGGCGACAGCAGCGATCCGCCCGGCACCGCCGCCGGCCGTGCGATGGACCGTGCCGCCGGGACGAACACCTCTGGCGCCTATCCCAACCAGTCGGACGGCACCGCCGCCAACCCGCCCGGCACGGCGGCGGGGCGGGCCATGGACCGCGCCAACGAGAAGGCGGACGGGAGCCGGAGCGAGGAAATGCCGAAGCGGGAGGAGACGCCCCCGGGCACACGGCCAGACCAGCGCTCAGACAGCGGCCGGCTGCTGCTGGCGCAGAACGCCCTCGGCACGGAGCCGGGGGTGACCGATCGCGGCGCGAAGCTGAGCGGCCCCGAGGCGCAGGGCGGCACCGGCAACAATAGCGGCCGCGTGCCCGGCCCGCGCACCGGCACGGCCGGCAATACGGCCAGCCAGCCGGCGCCGCAGCGCGAGCAGCCGGCCTCGCCTTCCAGCAAGACCACCGAGGCGCCGAGCCTCGGCACGGAGGAGGTGGCCCCGCCCGGCGCCAATCCGAGCCGGCAGGAGCGCCCGAGCAGCGCCAACTGAGGCGAGTGTCCTGCCCGCGAAGTTCGCTGCACCTGCGGCGAACGAAGCGGATCAGCAGGCGGAGTCAGGACAATCGGGGCCGGCACCATCCGTGCCGGCTCGTTCTCAGAGGCCGCGCAGCCGCGCGGCGAGGGTGGCCGCGTAGTGGTCCGTCATGCCGGCGACGAAATCGACGGCGCAGCGGATCGTCTCGCTGGGGGAGAAGTCCGGCTTCGGGTGGTAGTCCTGCATCAGCGACAGTGCCTGGCGCGGCCGCAGCGCCAGCCTCTCGCCCTGGCCCTGCGCATAGGCGAGGCAGGCCTCCAGGAAGACTGTCAGCGTCTTCTCCAGCACGTCGCGGGCGCCAATCTCGAACTCCACCTTGCGCGGGTGCATGTAGAGCGTGTCGCGGTTGGTCTCGGCGAGCTTGCGGAAGGCTTCGCGCACCTCGGGCTCGCAAAGGTCCATCAGCCCTTCGCCGGCCCGCATCTCACCGGCCAGCAGCCGGTCGCGATGGGCGCAGAAGCTGTCCTTCACCGTGTTGATCAGCCGCCCCGCGGCCAGGGAGCGCAGCAGCGCCACCTTCTGCGGCACGCTTTCCTCGGCCTCCAGCCGCTCGCGCGTGACCTCGGCCAGTGGCGCCACCAGCGCCTCGTAGGTCCGGTAGGGGACGATCTGCAGCTCGACCGCATCCTCGAGGTCGGCGAGGCCATAGGTGATGTCGTCCGCCGCCTCCATCAGCCAGACGGCCGGATGGCGGGGCAGGGGGCCCTCCATGCCGCAGGCGGCCAGCACAGCCTCGAAGCCCGCGCGCTCGGTGGCGAAGTGGTTGAACTTCACGCCCGGCACCCCGCCCTTGGCGGCGCGCGGGTCGGTAGCATCCCAGGGATATTTGATGAAGGCGCCGAGGCTGGCGAAGGTCACCTTCAGCCCGCCACGGTCGCGGTAGCCATCGGCCCGGGTCAGGATACGGAAGCCCTGGGCATTGCCGTCGAAGAAGCGCAGGTCGTCATCCAGCTCCAGGCCGCTGGGCCGCCCTGTCCGCTCCAGCCACTCGCCCATGAAGGTGGCGATGACCTCCTCCCCGGCATGGCCGAAGGGCGGGTTGCCGATGTCATGCGCCAGGCAGACGGCCTGCACGAGATAGCCGAGGTCGTCCGGCGTGCGGCCGGCAACGGCCAGCTCCGTCCTCAGCTCCGACCCGACCGCGAAGCCGATGGAGCGCCCGACCGAGGCGACTTCCAGCGTGTGCAGCAGCCGGTTGCGCACATGCGCATTGGCCACCATCGGATGGACCTGCGTCTTCTGCTGCAGCCGGCGGAAGGGGCGGCTGAAGACGATGCGGTCCTGGTCGATCTGGAAGGGGTTGCGGTTCGGGTTGGGGCGCGCCGGCGAGGCAGGGAAGCGCCCGGTGTTGAACAGCGCCGCCCAGTCCATGGCGCGGGGGCTCAGCCCCGGATCCGCGCCACGGTGGCGGTGGTCGAATTGCCCGGCAGCAGTGCGGCCAGCTTCACCACGCCGCCCCAGTCCTGCAGCAGCTCGCCGCCCACCACCTGGTCCACCGTGTAGTCGGCGCCCTTCACCAGCACGTCGGGGCGGAGCAGGCGGATCAGCTCGACCGGCGTGTCCTCCTCGAAGATCGTCACCAGGTCCACGGTGGCGAGGGAGGCGAGCACGGCGGCGCGCGCTGCTTCGGGCTGGATCGGGCGCGTCGGGCCCTTCAGCCGGGCGACGGAGGAATCGGCATTCACCCCCACCACCAGACGGTCGCACCAGGAGCGTGCCTGCTCCAGCAGGTGCACATGGCCGGGGTGCAGCAGGTCGAAGCAGCCATTGGTGAAGCCGACGCGGTAGCCGCGCTGGCGCCAGCGCTCCACCTGCTCGGCCGCGGCGGCGCGGCGCACCACCTTGCGCAGGGCGCCGCGCTCGGGCGTCAGCGCTTCCAGCAGATCGGCCTCCCGCGCCACGGCGGTGCCGACCTTGCCGACCACGATACCACCCGCGATGTTGGCCAGCCGCGCCGCCAGCGGCAGCGGCAGCCCGGCCGCGGCACCGGCCGCCATGACGGCCACCACCGTGTCGCCGGCGCCGGAGACGTCCTGCACCTCCGGCGCCTCGGCCGGGAAGTGGTGCAACTCGTCACCGTCCAGCAGGGTCATGCCGTCCTCGCTGCGGGTGACCAGCACGGCGCCGAAGCCGTGCCGCTCCTGCAGGCTGCGGGCGGCGGCGATGATGTCCGCCTCGGTCTCCACAGGCATGCCGGAGGCCAGCGCCAGCTCGGCGAGGTTCGGCGTGATGATGTCGGCCCCGGCATAGCGGGAGAAGTCACGCCCCTTGGGGTCCACCAGCACGCGGCGGCCGGCGGCCTTGGCGGCGGCGATCAGCCGCTGCGGCATGTCGCTGGCCAGCACGCCCTTCCGGTAGTCGGAGAGCACCATGATGCTGGTGGCCGCCACGGTGTCGGTGGCGATGCGCAGCAGGCGGTCGGCCAGGCGCTCGTGGATCGGCCGGATGATCTCGTGGTCGGCCCGCAGCATCTGCTGGCCATTGGCGATGAAGCGCGTCTTGGTGGTGGTGGCGCGGCCGCCCTGCACCAGCAGCCAGGGCTCGACGCCCGGCTGGCCGCCGATCAGCCCGGTCAGGTCGCTGCCGGCCTGGTCGTCGCCCACCACGGACAGGAAGGCGACCGCCGTGCCCAGCGCCGTCAGGTTCCGCACCACATTGCCGGCGCCGCCCGGCATGGCCAGTTCCCGCTCCACCGCCAGCACCGGCACCGGCGCCTCGGGGCTGATGCGGTTCACATGGCCATAGACGTAGCGGTCGAGCATGGCGTCGCCCACCACCAGCACGGTGGCGCGCTTGAGTTGCCGCACCGCCTCGACCAGGTCGGGGTTGATGGCGGGCGGCGTGGTGGCGTGCTGCGACGCGCCGCCCGCCGGCGACACGGGGCTGGCGGAGGAGGCGTCGGAGGGGCCGGGCGAAGCAGCCGGAGGGGGCACGGGGCCTTGCATCGGCATGGTGCCTAGCGCAGCCTTGCCGGCGGGCGCAAGGCGCCCCGCTCGCCGGGAGCGGCTCAGGCGCGCAGGAAGCGCAACCGCTCCCCCTCCAGGACCAGGCCGGTGAGTGGCCCGCCGCCGACGGCGCCGGTGTCGATCCCGATGCGGTTGCTGCGCAGCTCCGGCGCCCGGCAGGGGGTGTGCCCGTGCACCACCACCATGGGCAGCGGGCGCGGCCAGGAGAGAAAGGGCTCGCGGATCCAGAGCAGGTCCTGGCTGCGCTGCGCCTCCAGCGGCCGGCGGGGGTCGATTCCGGCATGCACGAAGAGGTAGTTGCCGGCCTCCCAGCGCAGCACCGTCCGCTCCAGCAGGGCGCGATGCGCCGGCGGCAGGGAAAGGCTGGCATCCACCGCGCCGTAGCTGGCCAGGGTGGCGTCGCCGCCATTCCACAGCCAGAGATCCTCCGCCGCCGTGCCCGGGCCGGCCGCCAGCGCCTCCAGCATCATCGCCTCATGATTGCCGCGCAGCAGGACCAACTCCGCACCGGGAATGGGGGAGGGGCCGCAGAGCCGCTCCAGCACGGCGGCGCTGTCCGGGCCGCGGTCGATATAGTCGCCGAGATGCACGATGGCGCAGCGACCGGCCGGCTGAGCCGCCCAGTCGGCCGCGATGGCCTCATGCAGCGCCCCGAGTCGGCCGGCGCAGCCATGCACGTCACCGATGGCATAGACCCTGAGCCCGGGGGGCAGGTAACCCGGTGCCGCTATCTGCATGTCCCTGGCATCCCCGAGCCGAAGACGGCTGCGCACCCATCGCGCGGCATTCCTCACGACCATTATACAACAACGCGCGAACTGCGGAGTTAGCGCATTGTCATAGCACGCCCGCTTGTGCGGCCTCGTGCCGGCCCTGCCTGAAGTGGCGGGGAGGACTGCCGGGGCGGGAACAGGGGGAGGCGGGCGGCATCAGGTTGCTCCGGGGCGAAAGGACGATGGCAGCGCCAAAACTATCCCTTCGGGCGGCCACGGTGCGTCACCGCGCCGTGATGGCAGGGCGGCAGGGCAACCGCGCCCTTCGGCGGGGCGTTTTCCGCAGAGGCCGGCGTGTCATGGCCGGCCGCATCCGCCGCAGCACAGGAGAGGGTCCATGAAGCGCTGGAGCAAGCCCCGCATCGTCGAGATCCGCACCGGCATGGAGATCAACTCCTACGCCACCGCCGAATGACGCTGGCGGGGGATGCGCTTCATCGTCCTGGGCTCGGCGGCCGGCGGCGGGTTCCCGCAATGGAACTGCGCCTGCCGGAACTGCTGTCTCGTCCGGGAAGGTGATCCGCGCCTCCGGCCGCGCACCCAGTCCTCCCTGGCGGTGGAACTCGCGGATGGAGGCTGGCTCCTGGTGAACGCCTCGCCGGACGTGCTCCGGCAGATCGCCGCGACGCCCGAGCTACAGCCGCGCCACGCGCCGCGCGACAGCCCGATCCGTGCCGTACTGCTGACCAGCGGCGAGGTGGACCACGTGGCCGGGCTGCTATCGCTGCGCGAGCGCCAGCCGCTGCGGCTGCGCGCCACCCCCCGTGTGCTGCGCATCCTGGAGCGGAACAGCATCTTCGGCGCGCTGGATCGTCACCTTGTGCCGCGCGAGGCCTTGCTGCTGGACGAGGAATGGGTCCTGCCGGGATTGCGGCTGCGCCTCTTCCCTGTTCCCGGCAAGGCGCCTCTCTATCTGGAGCACGAGGCGGCGGCCGAGGAGGACACCGTGGCCGTCGAGTTCACCAGCCCCGAAGGCCGACGCGCCTATTATATTCCCGGTTGCCATCAGGTGACGCCCGAGTTGCGCAGCCGGATCGAGGGTGCCGCGCTGCTGCTCTTCGACGGAACCGTCTGGACCGATGACGAGCTGTCTGAGGCCGGGGTCGGCGAGAAGACCGGGCGCCGCATGGGCCACCAGCCGCTCTCGGGCACGGACGGCTCCCTGGCCGCGCTGGCCTGGCTCGGGATCGGGCATCGCGTGCTCGTGCATATCAACAACACCAACCCGCTGCTGCTGGAGGGCTCGGAGGCGCGGCAGCACGCCGAGGCCGCCGGCTGGGAGGTGGCGGAGGATGGCATGGAATTGACATGGTGAGCCGCCCGCTCTCACCCGACGAACTGGAAGCCGCGCTGCGGCGGATCGGCGCCGAACGCTATCACAACCTGCACCCGTTCCACCGCCTGCTGCATGGCGGCAAGCTCAACCGGGGGCAGGTGCAGGCCTGGGCGCTGAACCGCTACTATTACCAGAGCCGCATTCCGCTGAAGGACGCCGCCTTCCTTTCCCGTGTCGAGGACCCGGCGCTGCGTCGCGAATGGCGCCGGCGGCTGGAGGACCATGACGGCACCGAGCCCGGCACCGGCGGTATCGCCCGCTGGCTGGTGCTGACCGACGGACTCGGCCTGAACCGCGCCGATGTCGAGGCAGGGCGCGGCATCCTGCCGGCGACGCGCTTCGCTGTGGATGCCTATGTGCGCTACGTCCGCGACATGCCACTGCTGCAGGCCGTCGCCTCCTCGCTGACCGAGCTGTTCTCGCCCGGCATCATCTCCGAGCGCGTCGAGGGCATGCTGCGGCATTACGATTTCATCAGCGAGCGCACGCTGCAGTATTTCAGCCACCGCCTGGAGCAGGCGCCGCGTGATTCCGACTTCGCGCTGGATTTCGTCAAGCGCGAGGCGCGGACGCCGGAGCAGCAGGAGCAGGTGCTCGATGCGCTGCGCTTCAAATGCGACGTGCTCTGGGCGCAGCTTGACGCGCTGCACCACGCCTATGTCACGCCGGGGCTGATCCCGCCCGGCGGCTTCCGCCCGGAATGAGCGCGGCGCCCAGCCTCGCGCCGCAGGTGCGCCTGCGGCACGACGCGGCGCGCGGCCAGTGGGTGCTGCTGGCGCCGGAACGCGTGGTGGTGCTGGATGAGATCGCGCATGCCATCCTCAGCCGCGTGGATGGCCAGACCAGAATCGAGGCAATCGTCGCCGCGCTGGCGCGGGAATACGACGCAGCGGAAGCCGAGATCGCCACCGATGTGCGCGAGGCACTGGAGGATCTGCACCGTAAGGGGCTGGTGCGGCTGTGAGCGCGATCCCGCCGCCCATCGGGCTCCTGGCGGAGCTGACGCATCGCTGCCCGCTCGGCTGTCCTTATTGCTCGAATCCCGTGGCACTGGAGAAGCGCGGCGACGAGCTGGACACCGCCACATGGCAGCGGGTGATGCGCGAGGCGGCGGCGCTCGGCGTGCTGCAACTCCATCTCTCCGGTGGCGAGCCGACTGCGCGGCGCGATCTCGAAGACATCCTCGCCACGGCGGCGGAGGCGGGACTCTACAGCAACCTGATCACATCAGGCGTGCTGCTGGACCGCGCGCGGCTGCAGACGCTGGCGGCGGCGGGTCTGAACCATGTTCAGCTCAGCATCCAGCACGCCGAGGCGGAGGCCGCCGACCGCATCGCGCATTTCCGGGGCGCACATGCGCGCAAGCTGGCCCTCGCCGAGCAGGTGCGCGAGGCCGGGCTGGCGCTGACCATCAACGCCGTGCTGCACCGGGGCAATCTCGATGCGGTGGCGGAGATCATCGCGCTGGCCGAGCAACTCGGCGCCGGGCGGCTGGAAATCGCGCACACGCAGTACCACGGGTGGGCGCTGCGCAACCGCGCGGCCCTGATGCCTGAAGCCGCGCAGGTCGAGGACTCCCGCCGCGTCGTCGCCGAGGCCCGGCAAAGGCTGGAAGGGCGCATGGTGATCGACTTCGTGGCGCCCGACTATCACGCCACCCGTCCAAAGGCCTGCATGGGGGGCTGGGGGCGGCGCTTCCTGAACATCTCGCCCAGCGGCGCCGTGCTGCCCTGCCATGCCGCCGAGACCATCCCCGGCCTGCGCTTCGACCGCGTGACGGAGCGCAGCCTGGAGGCGATCTGGTACGGCTCCGAGGCCTTCAACTGCTTTCGGGGCACGGCGTGGATGCCGGAACCCTGCCGAAGCTGCGACCGGCGCGAGATCGACTGGGGCGGCTGCCGCTGCCAGGCCCTGGCGCTGACCGGGGATGCGGCGCGGGCCGATCCGGTCTGCGCGCTTTCGCCGGATCATGGGGTTATGGCGGCGGTGACGGCGGAGCCGGCGGGCGAAGCACTCGCCTGGCGGCGGTGAAAGGACGGGGGCGCTGCTCCTGACCCCGCCGAGGACGCCGTGCCCCCTCCGCCATGAGAGGGCATGGCCTTCCGGTGCCGCGACGAACCGCTGAGGGCCGGGCGGGTTGAGCAAAGACGGCGGGTAGCGCGGCTGTCCAGTTGGCGCGAGGCACGAGGGCATCACATGAGACATCCCAGATTTGCAAAGGCCGTCAATGCAGGCATCGGTCGGGTCGAGGCCGCTGCCTCACTCGACGCGCCGAGCTACGCGGTCGAGACCGCGATTGCGCGACCGGCGCAGATCGCGGGACGCCCCGCCGAGACGATCGGGGATGCCCTGCACGGCAATTGGTACGGTCACCCCATCCACCCGATGCTGGTCACCATCCCGATCGGGACCTGGACTCTGGCCTTTGGGCTCGACCTTCTGGCGGCGCTCGGGGTCCGGCCAAGGGGAGCGGCACGCGCCGCCGACCTTGCGCTGAAGGCGGGCGCCGCCGGTGCCGTCGCCGCAGCGGCCGCCGGCCTGGCGGACTGGCAGCACACCAATGGCCGCGACCGCCGGATCGGCATGACCCATGCGCTCGTCAACAGCACCGCGCTTGTCCTCAATCTCACCTCGATCGCTCTCCGCGCGCGCGGGCGCGGCCGCGAGGGAAGGCTGGCCAGCGCCGCCGGCTGGGCCTGCATGTTCGTGGGCGGCTATCTCGGCGGGCATATGGTCTATCGCCGCCGGCTTGGTGTTGACCACGCGGATCGCAGCCCGGAGCCCCGCGACTTCAAGCCCGTGCTGCCGCTTGCCGAACTGGAGGAAAGCCAGCCGCGGCGGGTCGAGGTCTGGGACGCCGAAACCCGGCAGGCCATCGGCATCGTCCTGGTCAGGCACAAGGGGCGCGTGCATGCCATGGGCGTGCGCTGTTCCCATATGGGCGGCCCCTTGGACCAAGGCTGGCTGCTCGGAGACACGCTGGTCTGCCCCTGGCATGGGTCGAGATACGACCTGGAAACGGGGTGGCCGACCAGCGGCCCCTCAACCTGTCCACAGCCCCGCTACGAGGTCCGCCTGAGGGATGGCACCATCGAGATCCGGCGGGAGCAGGAGCCGGGCGACGAGGTTGTCAGGGCCGCCGACCTTGCCGTTGCTGAGTCGATCGGGGCAGATGGCACGCGCCCGGGCAGGAAAGCCGACGAAGTGCTGATCGAGCACCACCAGCTGATCCGCCGGCTGTTCGAAGCCATCCAGGCCACCCCGCGCCATGACCCGCAACGCCGCGACCTGATGCGGACCCTCGCCTCCGAGCTCGAGATCCATGAGCATATCGAGGATCATATCTTCTACCCGGCGGTCCACCCGGTCAGCGAGGATGTCGCCATCGCGCATTCCGAGCATCGCCAACTGGCCGATCTGCTGGCGATGACGCTGAAGCTGAACACGGCGAGTCCCGAGTTCGAGGAGCATCTGCGGGCGCTGTACGCGGCCGTGGACCACCATGCGGGGTCGGAGGAGCGATCCATGTTCCGGGAGGCCCAGCGGCTCGGCGAAGCCCGCTTGCGCGTACTCGGGCAGGCGCTGGACAGGATGCTCGAGGAGCAAAGGACGTCGCGCTTCCAGCGGGCCTTCCGCGACCTCAAGGTCCGGCTGCTCGAAGGGATATAGGGGGGGATCGCTCCCCGGGAAAACGAAAGGCGGGGTCCGGGGTGACAGTGCCATTCCCGTGGGCACCCCGGCGGGGGCTCAGGGGGCGGCGCCCCCTGGCCTTTCGGGCCTGTCAGACCCGTTCCAGCACCATGGCGATGCCCTGGCCGACGCCGATGCACATCGTCACCAGGGCGTAGCGCGCCTCGCGGTGGTGCAGTTCCGCCACCGCCGTCTGCACCAGCCGGGCGCCGGACATGCCGAGCGGGTGACCCAGGGCGATGGCGCCGCCATTCGGGTTCACATGCTCGGCGTCATCCGGCAGGCCAAGGTCGCGCGTCACGGCCAGGGCCTGGGCGGCGAAGGCCTCGTTCAGCTCGATGACGTCGATGTCGTCGAGGCTGAGCCCGGCCTTGTCCAGCACCTTGCGGGTGGCCGGCGCCGGGCCGAAGCCCATGATGCGCGGCGGCACGCCGGCGGTGGCGGTGGCCACAACGCGGGCGCGCGGCGTCAGGCCATGGCGGGCCGCGGCCTCCTCGCTGGCCAGGATGATGGCGCAGGCCCCGTCATTGACGCCGGAGGCATTGCCGGCCGTGACGCTGCCGCCTTCCTTGCGGAAGGGGGTGGGCAGGCGGGCGAGGGCCTCCAGCGTGGTCTCCGGGCGCGGGTGCTCGTCCTGCGTGACGATGACCGGGTCGCCCTTGCGGCGACGGATCTCGACGGGGACGATCTCCTCGGCGAAGCGGCCGTTCTCCATCGCCCGCCTGGCGCGCTGCTGCGAGCGGAAGGCGAAGGCGTCCTGGTCGGCGCGCGAGACCTGGAAATCCTGCGCGACGTTCTCCGCCGTCTCCGGCATGGAATCGACGCCGTACTGCGCCTTCATCAGCGGATTGACGAAGCGCCAGCCGATGGTGGTGTCGAAGATCTCGGCCTGGCGGCCGAAGGCCTCGGCGCTCTTGCCCATGACGAAGGGCGCGCGGGTCATGCTCTCGACACCGCCGGCCAGCATCAGATCGGCCTCGCCGGCCTTGATGGCGCGCGCGGCGATGCCGGTGGCGTCCATGCCGGAGCCGCAGAGGCGGTTCACCGTGCTGCCGGGGATGCTGTCGGGCAGACCGGCGAGCAGCGAGGCCATGCGGGCGACGTTGCGGTTGTCCTCGCCCGCCTGGTTGGCGCAGCCGAAGATGACGTCGTCCAGCGCGGCCCAGTCGAGGTTGGGGTGGCGCGCCATCAGGGCACGGATCGGCACCGCCGCAAGGTCATCGGCGCGGACGGCGGCGAGGGCGCCGGCATAGCGGCCGATCGGGGTGCGGGCGGCGTCGCAGACAAAGGCGTCACGCATCACGCGGCCTCCGTCATGCGCAGCTTCGCGCCGGTCTTCGCCTGCAGCTCGTCAAAGCTGAGGCCGGGCGCCATCTCCACCACCTCGAAGCCACGCGGCGTGACGTCGATCACGGCGAGATTGGTATAGACGCGGCGCACCGAGCGCATCGCCGTCAGGGGGTAAGTGCAGGATTCCACCAGGCGCGGGCGGCCGTCCTTCGTGGTGTGCTCCATGACCACCCAGAGGCGCTTGGCGCCGGCGGCGAGGTCCATGGCGCCGCCGACAGCCGGGGCGGTGTCGTTGGCCGAGGTCGCCCAGTTGGCGATGTCCCCGTTCTGCGCCACCTCGAAGGCGCCGAGCACGCAGAGGTCCAGATGGCCGCCGCGGATCATGGCGAAGCTGTCGGCGTGGTGGACATAGGCGCCGCCGCGCCGCAGCGTGACCTGCTGCTTGCCGGCATTGATCAGCCAGGCATCGGCGTCATCCGGGCCGGGGGCGGGACCCATGCCGAGCACGCCGTTCTCGGAGTGGAAGACCACCTCGCGCTCCAGCGGCACATAATCGGCCACCATGGTGGGAATGCCGATGCCGAGGTTGACGTACCAGCCCTCGGGGATGTCCTGCGCCACGCGCCGCGCCATGTCCTTGCGCGACAGCGGGGTGAAGCTCGTCTCGCTCATGCGGATGTCCTTCCTCAGCCTGCGGCCAGCGGCACGCGGATGACCCGGCTTACGAAGATGCCCGGCGTCACGACGGCCTCCGGGTCCAGCGTGCCGAGCGGTTCCACCTCGTCCACCTGGGCGATGGTCAGCTTTGCGGCCATGGCCATCACTGGGTTGAAGTTGCGGCCGCTGCGGCGATAGGTGAGGTTGCCCCAGCGGTCGGCGTGATGCGCCTGGATCAGCGCCACGTCGCCCTGGAGGGCCTTCTCCAGCACGCAGGGGGTGCCGTTGAACTCGGCGGTGGGCTTGCCCTCGGTCAGCAGGGTGCCGTAGCCGGTCGGCGTGTAGAAGGCGGGGACGCCGGCGCCCGCCGCCCGCATCCGCTCGGCCAGGGTGCCCTGCGGCACGATCTCCAGCTCCAGCTTGCCGGCCTTGT
Source organism: Roseomonas sp. (assembly GCA_035565935.1). Taxonomy (GTDB): domain Bacteria; phylum Pseudomonadota; class Alphaproteobacteria; order Acetobacterales; family Acetobacteraceae; genus Pseudoroseomonas. The sequence continues at coordinate 92,721 of DATMRU010000065.1, read as the reverse complement.
ACAGCTCCTCGAACACCACCGAGCCGGCGGAGCGGGGGAAGGAGCAGATGATCTTGCGGACCCGGCCCAGCTCCATCAGCCTGGCCAGGCCGACGCGCCCGGTGCCGGCATTGTTGGCCACCACCGTCAGGTCCGTGGCGCCCTGCTCGATCAGCGCCTCGATCAGCGCGTCCGGCTGGCCGACCGAGCCGAAACCGCCCACCAGCACCGTGGAGCCGTCGGCGATGCCCTGCATGGCCTCCGCCATATCCCGGACGATCTTGTTGATCATGCGGCCTGTCCCTGCTCGGGCATGGGTTCCTCCGTCATTGCATGCGCGTCGCGGCGCGGGGCGCCACAGTAGGTCCGGCCGGGCGGATGCCGCAATGGCGGGCGGCGCGCCCCTCCCCGCCGGCGAAACAGCGCGGAAGCTGCGGCGTTATCGGGGCATCCGGGGGTGCCGGCGGGGTACGGCGCGCGCCCCACAGCACGGGCGGGCCGACCGGCCGCCCGGTGCCGCCACTGCCCGGGCCCGGCAACCGCATGGAGACCACCCCCGACATGGCAGCCTCCCCTTCCACCCCGCCGCGCGGCACGCGGAGCTTGGTCAACGCCATCATGGCAGCCCTGGAGGCCCTGCCCGAGGTGAACCGCAAGGCCGCCTTTCGGCATGCCACCATGGCCGTGCGGGAGAAGCTGATCGCCCAGTCCGAGAAGGCGAAGGCCGCCTCGCGGCGGGCGCCGGCGGTGCCAGGTGCCAAGCGGCGGGCCGCCGTCGCGGCGATCCGCGGCAGCAGCGGCCCGAAGCTTCCGCCGCGCCCCCGGGTCTCCCTTCCGCCGGCCGGCACCGCGCAGCGGCGGCCACGCCGAGGGCCGGTGCTGCTGCGGGGAGAGACGGCCAGCCGCGAGTGAGGCCGCCTGTGCAAGCGAGGGATGGGGGTGCTCGATATCGATAGGCGGGACCAGGGATTCCTCCGCGCAGCACGCGCGAGGTCGCCGTTGGGTATGAAAAACTCGTTCCCGTATCATCGTGTTTAGAGATTCGTGATCCCTTCATGGGAAACCGCACGGGGGCTGGCTTGTTTCTCGCGCAGGTAAGGCAGCAGAGGAGAGATGCTGATGGCCGTGATCATGGGCACCGAGGGTCCCGACCGCCTGGTTTCGCCGGATGCCAACGTCGATGACACCATCAACGCGCTGGGCGGCGATGACTTCATCGAGGCGCGGGGCGGCACCGATCTCATCGCGCCCGGTGCCGGCAACGACCATATCGAAGGTGGTGATGGCCGCGACACCATCCTGCTTCCGGGCAACCTGGACAGTTTCCAGTTCTTCCGGCACGACAATGAAGGGGTGATCCGCGGCCCGGAGGGGGTGGATACCCTGCTCGATGTCGAGGCGGTGCGGACTGATGCCAGCGGCACCCGTGACCTCGACAGCGTGCCCGAGTTCCTCGGCTACGCCTATCTCGCCTCCTACAACGATCTTGCCGCGGCCTTCGGCGCGAATGAAGGCGCTGCCTGGACGCACTTCAAGACCTATGGCGCGCTCGAGGGCCGGGATATCACCTTCGATGGCACCAGCTATCTCGCCGCCAACCCGGACGTGCTGGGCAGCCCGGAGTTTGGCGCGAACGTCAATGAAGGTGCGGCGCGACACTACCTGCAGTACGGTATGGCGGAAGGCCGCAACACGGACTTCGATGGCGTGGCCTATGTCGCCAGCTATGGCGACCTGATCGGCGCCTTCCGGGGCGCGGGTAGCGAGGCGGCGATCGACGCCGCTGGCACGCAGCACTTCGTGCAGTTCGGCTTCCTGGAGAACCGCCAGCCGGACCTGTTCAACGAAGCGACCTATGCCGCCGCCAACCCGGATCTCGCGGCTGCTGGCCTGGTCACCGAGGATCAGCTTGCGATGCACTGGATCCAGTTCGGCATCGATGAGGGCCGTCCGGGTGCTTACGACCCCGTGATCGCCTGAGCCTGCGGCCAGCGCGGGTTCCGCTTGGGGACGGGGAGGGCTTGGCCCTCCCCGTTTCCATTTGGTCGCGGTGGCGCGCAGCCGTGAATCCGCCGCTCCTGTGCCCTGACCGGAGGCGATGCTAAGCCGGCGGAAAACCACGAAAGAGGAAAGGAAGGGCCATGCCCTCCACCGCCGCCACGCGACCGCCCGAGGACACCAGCCTCGCCGGCTTTTTCCGCGACATGACACCACCCGAGCGCAAGACCTTCTGGGCCTGCTTCTTCGGGTGGGCGCTCGACGCGATGGACTTCATGATCTACCCGCTGGTGATCGGCACGATCATCGCGATGTGGCAGGTGGATCGTGGCGCGGCGGGCCTCGCGGTGACGGTGACGCTGTTGTTCTCGGCCTTCGGTGGCTGGGTCGCCGGCTATCTGTCCGACCGCTTCGGGCGGGTGCGCACGCTGCAGATCACCATCATCTGGTTCTCCGCCTTCACCCTGCTCTGCGCCCTGGCGCAGGACTTCACGCAGCTCATCATCCTGCGCGCACTGCTCGGGCTCGGCTTCGGAGGCGAATGGGCGGCCGGCGCCATCCTGATCGGCGAGACCATCCGCCCCGCCTATCGCGGCCGCGCCGTCGGCTCCGTGCAGTCGGGTTGGGCCTTCGGCTGGGGCATCGCGGTGCTGCTGCAGGCGGTCACCTTCAGTCTCGCCCCACCCGAGATGGCCTGGCGCATCATGTTCGCGCTCGGCGCCGTCCCGGCGCTGCTGGTGTTCTTCCTGCGCCGCCACGTGGCGGAGCCGGATGTCGCCGCGCGTGCGCGGGCGAGCACGACAGGCGAGCGGCCTTCGATCTGGGAGATCTTCGCGCCCAAAATCCTCGGCACGACGATCCTTGCCGCGCTACTCGGCACCGGTGCGCAGGGCGGCTACTATGCCGTCACGACTTGGTTGCCGACCTATCTGCGCGTGGATCGCGGCCTGACGGTGCTCAACTCGACGAGCTACCTGGCAGTGCTGATCGCCGGCAGCTTCACCGGCTACATCGTCGGCGCCTGGCTGGCCGACCGGATCGGCCGGCGCATGCTGTTCATCTCCTTCGCCGTGCTCGCCTCGGTGCTGGTGCTGGCATACACGGAGATGCCGCTGTCGGACGGCGTGATGCTCGTGCTCGGCTTCCCGCTCGGCTTTTGCGCGTCGGCTTATTTCTCCGGCTTGGGCGCCTTTTTCACCGAACTGTTCCCGACGCGGCTGCGCGGCTCCGGCCAGGGTTTTGCCTATAATTTCGGCCGTGGCATCGGCGCGCTCTTCCCGACGCTGGTCGGTTATCTCTCGGCCAGCATGTCGCTGGCGACGGCGATCGCGATCTTCGCCATCCTCGCCTATGGCCTGATGCTGGTGGCGGCGCTGCTGCTGCCGGAAACCCGAGGAAAGGTGCTCGAAGCCCATGACTGACCTCTCCGCTGGGCCCCGCGATGCCACCGCGCTCTGCCCGGGCCCCGACCCGGAGCCGCACGGCCCCACCCGCTTCAGGCTGCCCACCGGCGGGGTGGACACGCATGCGCATGTCATCGGCCTGCCGCCGGACTGGCCCCTGGTGCCGAACCGCAGCTACACCCCGCCGGAAGCCACGCCGGACGCCTACCTCGCCATGCTGGACGCCACCGGCATGACCTATGGCGTCTTGGTGCAGGTGAGCGTGCATGGCACCGACAACCGCCTGATGGTGCAGACGCTGCGCGCCAATCCACAGCGGCTGCGCGGCGTGGCGGTGGTCGCGCTGGGCCGCCCTGACAGCGAGTACCGTGCACTGAAGGAGGCCGGCGTCACCGGTCTGCGCGTCAACGTGCTGTTCGGCGGCGGCGTCAGCATGGACGATCTCGAATCCTACGGCGATCTGTGCCGCGAATATGGCTGGCACCTGCAGTTTCTGCTCGACGCGCGGGAATTGCCGCAACTCGCGCCGCGCTTCGCGCGCCTGCCGGTGCCCTTCGTGGTGGATCATATGGGCCATTTCCCTGCTGCCGAAGGCGTGCAGCTCCCGGGATTCCAGACGCTGCTCGGCATGGTGCGGGACGGCGCCTGGGTGAAGCTTTCCGGCGCCTATCGCCTGAGTGATGCGGCGCCGGCCTATGCCGACACCATGCCGCTCGCCCGTGCCCTGGTAAAGGCGGCGCCGGACCGCTGCGTCTGGGGCTCGGACTGGCCACATGTGGCGAACTGGGGGGCGATGCCGAATGTCGGCGACCTGCTCGACCTGCTGGCCGACTGGGTGCCGGACGAAGCGGCGCGCCACCGCGTTCTGGTGGAGAACCCGGCCCGCCTCTACGGCTTCCCGCCCATGGCCCGCTGACTCCAACAGGCAGGAAAAAGAAGGGGGTTCGGGGGAATTCATTCCCCCGACCTTGTTCTCCGCAGCTCTGGGCAAATCCGCCCTTGCCCTCTAATCCCGCTGCATGACCCCTGATGCCGCGATCCGGGCCGAGGGCCTGACCAAGCGCTATGGCGAGACCACCGCCGTGGATGCGCTGAGCTTCACCCTGCCGCGCGGCGCCACCTGGGGCCTGCTGGGCGGCAATGGCGCCGGCAAGAGCACGACCATCGCCATGCTGCTGGGCATCCTGGTGCCGAGCGAGGGGCATGTGACGGTGCTGGGCCATGACATGGCGCGGGACCGTTTCGCCGCGCTGGCGCGCATGAACTTCTCCTCGCCCTATGTCGCGCTGCCGCACCGGCTCACTGTGGCGGAGAACCTGCGCGTCTATGCCCATCTCTACGACGTGCCGCGTGCCGGCGCGCGCATCGCCGAACTGGCCGAAGCGCTGCAACTGGGCGAGATCCTGAACCGCCCGGCCGGCCAGCTCTCGGCGGGGCAGAAGACGCGGGTGGCGCTGGCCAAGGCGCTGGTGAACCGCCCCGAACTGCTGCTGCTGGACGAGCCCACCGCCAGCCTGGACCCCGATACGGGCGATTGGGTCCGCTCCTGGCTGGAGCGCTACCGGGCCGAGACCGGCTGCGCCATCCTGCTGGCCAGCCACAACATGGCCGAGGTGGAGCGGCTCTGCGGCCATGTGCTGATGATGAAGCGCGGCCGGCTGGTGGCCGAGGGCAGCCCCGCCGCGCTGGTGGCGCGCTTCGGGCGGGACAACCTGGAGGACGTGTTCCTCGACATCGCGCGGGATCGCAGGGCGCTCGGGAAGGAAAGGGCATGAGGGCCTCGCTGCGGCGCATCTGGGGCCTGGTCTACCGGCACCTCGCCCTCTACCGGCGCTCCTGGCCGCGCCTGCTGGAGCTGATGTACTGGCCGGTGCTGCAGATGCTGGTCTGGGGCTTCGTCACGGCCTATCTGGCTGGGGTACAGCAGAACACCGCCAGCGTGGCCGCCGGGGTGCTGCTCGGCGGCGTGCTGCTCTGGGAGGTGGCGCTGCGCAGCCAGATGGGCTTCGCCATCTCCTTCCTGGAGGAGATCTGGAGCCGCAACCTCGGCCATGTCTTCGTCAGTCCGCTGCGGCCCGGCGAACTGGTGGCCGGGCTGGTGGTCATGGCGACGCTTCGCATGCTGGTCGGCGTGCTGCCGGCGGTGGGGCTGGCCTGGCTGCTCTACGGCTTCGGGCTCTTCGCGCTCGGGCCGGTGGTGGTGCTGTTCTTCGCCGCGCTGATGATGATGGGCTGGGCGGTGGCGCTCGGCGTCACGGCCGTGATCCTGCGGCACGGCGCGGGGGCGGAGCCGCTGGCTTGGTCGGTGCTGTTCGGCCTGACGCCCTTCGCCTGCGTCTTCTACCCGCTCAGCACCCTGCCGGCGGCGCTGCAATGGGTGGCCCAGGCTATCCCCGCGGCGCATGTCTTCGAGGGCATGCGCGCCGCCTTGCTGCAAGGGCGGGTGGATCTCTGGCATCTCGGCGCCGCCTTCCTGCTGGATGCGCTCTGGCTCGGGCTGCTGGGCCGCGTCTTTCTCGCGCAGTTCGAGGCGGCGCGGCGCAGCGGCGCCCTGCTCAATATCGGCGAATAGGCGCTCAGCTGTGCCAGACGGCGTCCAGGTCAGGTCAGCCGCCGCTGCGTAGCGCCAGGGTGAGGGCCACCGCCAGCTCCGACTGCAAGACGAGGCTTGGCTCCCTCATGGGGAGCGGTGAGGTCGCGGGTCCCCCAGGTTAATGCCGGAGGGGGTGGGTAGGCTGAGCTGCAGGGCAACCTCGGAGGCTAGGTGGGCCAGCGGCGCATGTGCGGGAAGCTCCTGTCAGGCCGGGAGGCGCGGCGGGTCCGGGAGGCCCGGCGCGCTCTGCGCAGCATCGCCATCCAGGCTTGAACGAGGCGTGAAAATCGCCTCGCCGGCGGCAGGATTTTCGCTCCGAGCAGAAAGGCGCTACAGCAGCGGGCGTGAACCCGACCCGCTTCTTCCTGATCCGCCACGCGATCGTCGAGCCCTCGGCGCGCGTGATGATGTATGGCGACATGGATGTCGCCGTCTGCGCCCTGGCCATGGCACAGGAATCCGCCGCCTACCGCTGGCTGGCGCAACGCCTGCCGCGAAAGGCGCACTGGTTCCATACCCCGCTCAGCCGGACCCGGACGACGGCCGCGGCGATTGTCGCCGCAGGCTATCCCGAGCCGGAGATGACGGTGGAGCCGCGCTTCGCCGAGCAGCATCTCGGCGAGTGGCAGGGCCTCAGCTACGACACGCTGGCCGAGTTGCTGAGGGATCCGCCGCACCCGTTCTGGCCGCATGGCGCCTTCGAGCGGCCGCCCGGCGGCGAGAGCCTGCAGGACGTCATCGACCGCATCGGCCCGGCGCTGGAGGAAATGGTCGAGCAGCGGACGGGCGAGGACCTGGTCATCGTGGCGCATGGCGGCTCGATCCGCGCCGCCGTGGCGCATGCGCTGAAGCTCGATCCGCATCAGGCCTTCCAGCTCTCGGTGAAGAACCTGTCGCTGACGCGGCTGGAGAACCATGCCGGGCACTGGCGCGTCGCCTCGATCAACGAGGAGCCGCCGGCGGCGAGTAGCGCCTGAGGGTAGGGGAAGGTTATTCCCCAGCCTCTCGCCGCAAGTTGGGCTTGCCACGACGCGGCCAAGAGGTCATTCCTTCGCAAAGGCTTGGCGGAGGACCCTCATGCGGAAATTCATCTTCGCTGCGACGCTTCTCGCCACGGCGGCGCTCGGGGCGGTGGTGACCGCGCGCCCGGCCGTGGCCCAGGTTGAGCAGCAGGCCCTGGTGGACCGCTCCACCCTCGCCATGCAGGAAATGCTCGGGGCCGCTGACGGGCCCAATGCCGCGCATTTCAACGATGCCGTCACCCTGCTGCGCCGGGCGCGCGCGGTGATGATCTGCCCCCGCGTGTTCCGCGCCGGCTTCATCCTGGGCGGGCAGGGTGGCTCCTGCGTGCTGCTGGCGCGCGACGGCGCCGGTTCCTGGTCCTCGCCCGCCTTCTATGGCCTGGGCAGCGGCAGCATCGGCTTCCAGATCGGCGTGCAGGACGCCATGGTCATGATGGTGATCCTGACCGACAAGGGCCTGTCCGCCCTGATGGACAGCCAGTTCAAGATCGGCGCTGATGCCTCCATCGCGGTCGCGACCATCGGCGGCGGCATCGCCGGGGCGACCACGGCGGCAGTGGGTGCCGATATCGTCACTTTCGCCAAGACGCGCGGCCTCTTCGCCGGCATCGCGCTCGACGGCTCACTGCTGAGCGGCCGCAGCGACTGGAACCGCGCCTATTACGGCCAGAGCTATGGTGCGCGGCAGATCGTGGTGGACATGGCGGCGCATAATCCGGGCGCCGACCCGCTGCGGGCCGTGCTGATGCGCTACGGGGCGCCCGGCGCGCAGGCGCAGCAGCCGGCGGCGCAGCAGCCCTATGCACCGCAGCAGCAGGGCTACGCGCCGCAACAGGGCTATGGCCAGCAACAGAGCTATGCGCCCCAGCAGGGCTATCAGCCGCCCCCGGGCTATACCTCGGGTGGCGGTGTGCAGTCAGAGCCGCTGCGCTGAGGCGAGGCCGCGAGAAAGGACTAAGGCCAGGGAGAGCCCCCTCCCGGGCCTTTTTCCATGGCAGAGTGCCCTAGACGCCCGCGTCCAGCCCCGCACGCAGCCGCCGACCCTCATCACTGGCGGGGTCGATCAGCCCTTCCCGCAGGAAGAGGTCGATCAGCACCAGATTGACGTTGAACTTGAACTCGTCGCTATCGCGCACCGCCTCCAGCACGCGGCGGGCGGGCCAGAGCTCGAAATGCTCCACCTCGTCGTCATGCGGGGTGGGGGTGAAGCCCTCGGGTAGCTCCAGGTCGAAGACGTGCAGCACGTCCCGCCGCAGGCCCTCGTCATTGCGCATGATGTAGGAAACCCGCCCCGCCGGCCGTGCCTGGCCCGCCAGCTCGGGGGGCAATCCGGCCTCCTCGCCGCCTTCCTTGATCAGCGTCTCCTGCGGCGTCAGCCCGGCGGGGGTGCCGCCGGCCACCATGTTGTCCCACTGGCCCGGCGCCACCGCCTTGTCCTTCGCGCGCTTGCCCAGCCAGATGTGCAGCCCGTCCGCCCGGCGCACCAGTCCGTTCAGGTGCGCCCCCTGGGAGATGATGCCGAAAGGCGGGATGGCGGCGCGGTCGAGCCGGGCCAGCACCGTGCCGTGGGGGGCCGCGCGCACGTCGAACAGCTCGCCGCGCAGCTTGAAGAAGCCGGCCTTCTCCAGCCCCCGCGCCGCGGATTCCAGCACCCGCTCGCGCGCCGCCGCGCCGCGCAGCCCGGCCGGCAGCGAGACGCCGTCCCCGTCGAAGTGGAAGTCGCGCGGGCGGAAGGCCAGCCAGCGGGCCAGTTCCGGCCCCAACCAGCCGACCTGCTCCGCGCCGATGCGGAACGGCACCAGCCCGGCGGGGGAGGGCACGTTGTTGCAGGCGGCGATGTGGCGGGCGAGGTCCTTCATGCCCCTGTTCTTGGCCCCGCACGGCGCGCCGGGCAATGGCCCGGCCGGGTTTTGCCGCCGGCCTGCGTTGTCAGCCCGCGTTGCCGTCGTCATCTAACCGGCTGACGCTGTGGAGAAACGCCTCTTGCCCCCCGCCTCATCTTTCGGCCCCGCCGCGACCACATCGCAGCGCGGCCATTTCCAGACCCTGCTGACCCTGGCCCCCTATCTCTGGCCGCGCGGCGAGACCGGCCTGCGCGTCCGCGTCGTTATCGCCCTGGTGCTGATGGTGCTGGCCAAGGCGGCGAATGTGCTGGTGCCCATCGCCTATGCCCGCGCGGTGGACGCGCTCGGCCCGAAGGAGGGCGCGGCGGCACTCGCGACGGCCCCGGTGGCGCTGGTGCTCGGCTACGGCCTGCTGCGCATCACCAGCTCCTGGTTCGGTGAGCTGCGCGATGCTGTCTTCACCCGCGTGCAGGCACGGGCGGGGCGGGTGATCGCCCTGCAGGTCTTCCGCCACCTGCACGCCCTTTCGCTGCGCTTCCACCTGGACCGGCAGACCGGCGGCGTGTCCCGCGTCATCGAGCGCGGCACGCGGGGCATCAACTTCGTCCTCGACTTCATGCTGTTCAACATCATCCCCACCCTGATCGAGATCCTGCTGGTGGCCGGGATCCTGTGGGGGTTGTTCGACATCTCCTTCGCTGCGGTGACGCTCGCCACGATCGGCCTCTACATCGCCTTTACGCTGATCTTCACCGACTGGCGCCTGCGCTTCCGTCGCGCCATGAACGCGATGGACCAGGAGGCCAATACCAAGGCTATCGACAGTCTGCTGAACTACGAAACTGTCAAGTATTTCAACAATGAGAAGCACGAGGAGCGGCGCTACGACGCCACCCTGGCGCGCTACGAGCAGGCCTATACCCGCTCCGAGGTGACGCTGAACTACCTCAACATGGGGCAGTCGGCGATCATCGCCATCGGTTTGACGGCAGTGATGCTGATGGCGGCCTATGGCGTCGCTGGCGGCCGCATGACGGTGGGCGACTTCGTGCTGGTGAACACCTATCTCATCCAGCTTTACCTGCCGCTCAACTTCTTGGGCTTCGTCTATCGCGAGATGAAGCAGGGGCTGGTGGACATGGAGGCCATGTTCACCCTGATGCGCGAGCACCAGGAGGTGGCCGACGCGCCGGACGCCAGGCCGCTCGCCGCCGGCCCCGGCGCCGTGGCCTTCCAGGATGTGCGCTTCGGCTACCGGTCCAACCGCATCATTCTGAAAGGCGTTTCCTTCGAAGTGCCGGCCGGGCGGACGCTTGCCATCGTCGGACCGACGGGGGCGGGCAAATCCACCATCTCCCGCCTGCTGTTCCGCTTCTACGACGTGCAGGGCGGGCGCATCCTGCTGGACGGGCAGGATATCCGCAGTGTGACCCAGGCCAGCCTGCGTGCCGCCATCGGCGTGGTGCCGCAGGACACGGTGCTGTTCAACGACACCATCCGCTACAACATCGCCTATGGCCGCCCGGACGCCTCCGAGGCGGAGGTCGTCGAGGCCGCCAAGCTCGCCCAAGTGCATGATTTCGTGATGCGGCTGCCGGAAGGCTATGACACGATGGTCGGCGAGCGTGGGTTGAAGCTCTCCGGCGGCGAGAAGCAGCGCGTGGCGATCGCGCGGACCATCCTGAAGGACCCGCGCGTGCTGATCCTGGACGAGGCGACCAGCGCCCTCGACACCCGTACCGAGCAGGAGATCCAGGCGGCGCTGCGGGGTGTCTCGGCGGGCCGAACCACCCTGGTGATCGCGCACCGGCTTTCCACGGTCGTGGACGCCGACGAAATCCTGGTGCTGCAGGACGGCCAGGTGGCCGAGCGCGGCAGCCATCGGGCGCTCCTGGCGGAGGACGGGCTCTATGCCCAGATGTGGCGTCGGCAGTCCGAGGCGGTGGCCGCCGCCGAGGCCGCCGCGGCGGCGCAGGAGGCCGCGGCCGCCGCCGGCGTGGCGGCGGAGGAGGGTCGGCGACAGCCCGCGTATGACCCGCGTGGCTGATCCGCACGGGGGAGGCCTTTTGCTGGGCCGCTGACGTGACTATGTGACCGGACCGTATCAGGAGGGCACCAGATGCAACTCGATCCGCAGGGGGTGGCCCCGGAAGATCTCAGCCATGCCGGTTCCGTGGTGGATAAGGCGATCGAATACATGATCGAACAGAAGATCGCGCCGATCTCGGTCGCCTCCGCCCTACTGGGCGGCGCGCTGGGACTGATGGCCCGCAGCATGGAGGACCGCGCCATCGCCAATGTGTTGCGCAGCGCGCTGGCCTCGGTCGAATCCGGCGAGTTGCACGAAATGCGGCACGGGCCAGCCTCCGGCCGCGAGGGGCTCTGAGAGAAAATCCGAGAGGTCCGAGGCACTGCCTCGGCCTCCCCGACCTTTTCCGGGCTTTGCCCGGCCGCCGAATCCTTGACTCTCGCGGGGGGGCGGGCCATACGCCCCGTCTGTTTTTCATTCTGGGTGTGCGGTCGCTGCCGCGGCCCCGGTTCCATCTTGAAGGGTAGCACCATGGCTCGCCGTTGCGGCATCACCGGCAAGGGCGTGCTGACGGGCAACAACGTCAGCCACGCCAACAACAAGACGCGTCGCCGGTTCCTCCCGAACCTGCAGGAGACCTCGTTCTTCTCCGACGTGCTCGGCACCTCCGTGCAGATCCGCCTCTCCACCAACGGCATCCGCACCGTGGAGCACAATGGCGGCCTGGACTCCTTCCTGCTCGGCACCGCCGACCGCAAGCTGCCGCAGGAGGCCCTGGTGCTGAAGCGCCGCATCCAGAAGGCCCAGGTGAAGCGGGCCGCTGCCGCCAGCGCCGCCTGAGACGGGCGGGCGCCCCGGAAACGGGGCGAAGACTGTAGAAAAAGTGAGACGCGCCGTGCTCCGCATGGCGCGTTTTTTTACGTTCCGTTAAGGGGCGTCCCGCAGCATGAGCGTATGGCACATCTAACGCTCGTTCTCGCGCTGACGAACGCCGTCACGCTCCTGGCCCTGGTCTTCTGCCTCGCCTCTTGCCGGCGCCGGGCCCAGCGCCGCGCCGCGGCCGCCGCGACGGAACTCGCCAGCCGCAACCGACAGCTCGACCTTTTTGCCTCCGAGCTCCAGTCCCTCGGCCTGGCCATGATGGGGCAGGCCGCCGCCGCGCCGGGCCGCAGCGTGGAAGGGCATGGCCACGCCGTGCTGTGCCTGGCCGCCGACGTGCGTGACGCCGCGGCTCTCGCCGCCGGTCCGCGCGTGCTGAAGGAGGAGCGGCTTTCCCTGCTGCCCCTCGTGCAGGAAGCACGGGATCAGGTCGCGCTCGCCCTGGCGCCGAGCTGGCGCCAGTGGCGGCTGGCGCCCGAACTGCAGGATGCCACCCTGCTGGCCGACCGCCGGGCCTTGCGGGGCGCCCTGGTCCAGGTGCTGACCCGCGCCGTGCGCCACACCCGGGACGGCGACCCGATCGAGTTGCGGCTGCTGCGCGCGGACGAGACGGTGGCCATCGTGGTCGAGGACGAAGGCGCCGGGCTCGCCGCTGAGGATCTCGCCGCCACGGGCCTGAGCCGCGGCACGCGGGGCCTGGGGCTGGGATTGCTGGTGGCGCGCCAGCTCCTGCAGGCGCATGGCGGCGCTCTGACGGTGGAAGCGGTCAAGGGCATTGGCGCCCGCACTTGGCTGACACTGCCGCGCCAGCGCCTGCTGGAGGCGGCACAGGCCGCCCCCCCGACTATCGCCTCGCCGACTATCGCAGCGTGAAGAGCAGCAGCAGGCCGCGCTGGAAGAACATCTCGTTGTCATCCGCCATGACCGCCACCCAGTCACGCCCGGCATGGCGGAAGCAGGAGACGCCCTCCCAGTTCTCGTGCGGCAGGTCCAGCAGCAGCGGCTCCGGCTGGAGGATGCTCTCCGGCGCCGGGTCGGCCAGCTGCGCTGCGGGAATGCGCTGCAGCCGGCCACTGAACCCCCCCTCCCACAACTTGAAGCGCCGCTCGACCACCAGCGCGCCGCCATCCGGCAAGGGGCAGACATCGGTCGGGACGAAGCCACGGGAAGGGCGGTAGCGCAGCAGGGTCCAGCGGCCGGGTGTGCCGATCCAGGCCCGCATCAGCGGGCCCGCCCCGACCACCAGCCTCTCGGTGATCGCCAGCCAGCGCCCGTCCGGCAGCACGGTCAGACTTTCCAGCCCCTCGTTGACAGGGGCCCGGCTAAGGCCGGGAGGGGGCAACTGCAGCACCTCGCAGGGCTCATCCAGCCGGCGATAGATGCAGATGTGGTGCCAGCGCTCGAAGCCGACGAGCCAGGTGCCATCCGGCAGCCGGGCCAGTGACTCCGCATCGCGCCGGAGCGGCCCAGGGGGAGGGAGGACGAAGTCGCTGCGCAAGGGGCCGGTGCGGAGCGCCTCCAGTGCCTGCGGCTGCCCCGCCGTGTCCAGCACCAGCCGCGCTTGCAGCCAGTGACCGAGGTCGCTGACAGCCGTCAGGGTCAGGTCATCGGCGATGTGCAGGCTGGAAAGCCCGCCGAAGCCGATGGCGTGGCGGTTGAACTCAAGCCCGCCGCGTGACTCCAGCCCGGCATCGGGCGGCAGGGGAAGGGGAGGCAGGGATGTGGCGGGCTCGGCGCCAAGGCGCAACGCGGCGCAGGCGCCGAGCCCCGCCAGCGCCAACCCGCCGGCCAGCAGGGCCCGCCGGCGGGAGCGGATCACGCCACCAGCGGCGCCCGTTCCGTGGCGGCGCGCTGGAAGGCGGTTGCGGCGTCCTCGTCGAACAGCTCGGCCAGCTTCTTCATCATGGTGCCGCCCAGTTCCTCGGCGTCCACGATCGTCACGGCCCGGCGATAATAGCGTGTGACGTCATGGCCGATGCCGATGGCGATTAGTTCCACCAGCTCGCGCTGCTCGATGTCGTGGATCACCTTGCGCAGGTGGCGCTCCAGGTAGTTGCCGGGGTTCACCGAGAGCGTGCTGTCATCCACCGGCGCGCCGTCGCTGATGACCATCAGGATGCGGCGCCGCTCCGGCCGCTGCATCAGGCGGCGATAGGCCCATTCCAGCGCCTCACCGTCGATGTTCTCCTTCAGCAGCCCCTCGCGCAGCATCAGGCCGAGATTCTTGCGGGCGCGGCGCCAGGGGGCGTCGGCCGCCTTGTAGACGACGTGGCGCAGATCGTTCAGCCGGCCGGGGTTGCGCGGCTTGCCCTCCTGCACCCAGCGCTCACGGCTCTGCCCGCCCTTCCAGGCGCGGGTGGTGAAGCCGAGGATCTCCACCTTCACCGAGCAGCGCTCCAGCGTGCGCGCCAGGATGTCGGAGCACATGGCGGCCACCGAGATCGGCCGGCCGCGCATCGAGCCCGAATTGTCGATCAGCAGGGTGACGACCGTGTCGCGGAAATCCGCCTCGCGCTCGCGCTTGTAGGAGAGCGAGAGCAGCGGATTGACCACGATGCGGGCCAGGCGCGCCGCGTCGAGCGTGCCTTCCTCCAGGTCGAACTCCCAGGCGCGCTGCTGCTGTGCCAGGAGGCGGCGCTGCAGCCGGTTGGCCAGCTTGGAGACGACGCCCTGCAGATGCGAGAGCTGCTGGTCGAGCTGCTGGCGCAGGCGCGTCAGCTCCTCGGCATCGCAGAGATCCTCGGCGACGATCTCCTCGTCGAACTGCTTGGTGAAGGCGCGATAGAGGGCGGAATCGTCGGTGGGCTGCACCTCGCGGCGCTGCTGAGGGCCGCCCGGGCGGTCCTCGCCCTCGGCGGCGACGCCCTCTTCCTCCTCCTGGCCCTCACCTTCCTCCTCGGCGGCCTCGCCCTGCATGGCCTCCGGCTGGGCCCCGAGCGTCTGGTCGGACTCGCGGGACTGGGACTCGCCCTCGGCCGAATTGTCCTGCTGGCTGGTGGTCTCGGTGCCCTCGTCGCCGGACTCCTCCTCCTCCGCCTCGGCCTCCACCTCGGCCTCGGCGAGATCGAGGGCGGAAAGCAGCTTGCGGGCCGCGCGGGCGAAACGGTCTTGGTCGGCCTGGGTTTCGGCCATCTCGGCCAGAGCGGCCTCGGCCTTCTCGCCGAGCGAGCCGCGCCAGAGATCCAGCACGCGCTGCGCAGCGGTAGGAGCCGGATGGCCGGAGAGCCGCTCGCGGGCCAGCAGGGAGAGCGCCACGGGCAGCGGCAGCTGGTCCTTGCGGGTCATGCGGTCATAGCCCTCGGCCTCGCAGGTCTCGGCGAGGCGGGCATCCAAATTGGCGGCGACCCCGGGCATATGCGCGCTGCCCACCACCTCGACGCGGGCCTGCTCCAGCGCGTCGAACACCTCCTTGGCCTCGCGGCGCGCGGGGGTGCGGGCGGCATGGGCGGCCTCGTCGTGGTGACGCAGGCGCAGCGCGATGGAATCGGCGGCGCCGCGCAGCCGCGCCATCTCGGCCGGCGGCAGGGCCCGCGTCGGCATGGGCAGGCGGGCGCGCTTGCCAGCCAAGCCGGACGGGCCGGGCTGGTAGGCGACCTGCACCTCGGCATTGCGCGCAATGGCACGCAACGCGCCAGCGGTGGCCCGCTTGAACTCCTCCTGGCGCGTCTGGTCCTTGGATCCACTCATCCGCTCAGGCTCCCCGCATCAAGAATGGGGGCGCTGCCCCCATACCCCGCCGGGGGGACCGTGTCCCCCCGGACCCCGCCGTCAGTCGGCCGCGCTCAGGCGCGGCGGACCATCAGGCCCGTGGGGACCTCTTCGTTGAAGCAGCGCTGGTAGTACTCGGCCACCGTGGCGCGCTCCGCCTCGTCGCACTTGTTGAGGAAGGAGAGGCGGAAGGCGAAGCCGATATCGCCGAAGATCCGCGCGTTCTCCGCCCAGGTGATGACGGTGCGCGGCGACATGACGGTCGAGATGTCGCCGGCGATGAAGCCGGCGCGCGTCAGGTCGGCCAGCGCCACCATGGCGTCGATCCGCTTCTTCGCCGCCGCGTCCTTCGGATCGATGCCGAGCTTGGCGGCAACGATCGCGCTCTCCTGCGCATGCGGCAGGTAGTTCAGCGTGGCCACGATGTTCCAGCGGTCCATCTGGCCCTGGTTGATCTGCTGCGTGCCGTGATAGAGGCCGGTCGTGTCGCCCAGGCCCACGGTGTTCGACGTCGCGAAGAGGCGGAAGCCCGGGTGCGGGCGGATCACGCGGTTCTGGTCGAGCAGCGTCAGCTTGCCCTCGACCTCCAGCACGCGCTGGATGACGAACATCACGTCTGGCCGGCCGGCATCGTACTCGTCGAAGACCAGGGCGCAGGGGTGCTGCAGCGCCCAGGGCAGGATGCCCTCGCGGAACTCCGTGACCTGCTTGCCTTCTTTCAGGACGATGGCGTCCTTGCCGATCAGGTCGATACGGCTGATGTGGCTGTCCAGGTTGATGCGGATGCAGGGCCAGTTCAGCCGCGCCGCCACCTGCTCGATATGGGTGGACTTGCCGGTGCCGTGATAGCCCTGGACCATGACGCGCCGGTTGAAGGCGAAGCCGGCCAGGATCGCCAGCGTCGTGTCGCGGTCGAACTTGTAGGTGTCGTCGGGCTCGGGCACGTGCTCAGTGCGGACCGAGAAGGCAGGCACCTCCAGGTCGCTGTCGATGCCGAACACCTCGCGCGCGTTCACGGTGATGTCCGGCAGATCGATGGCGCTGGTGTTGCGGGATTCGGTGAGGGTGGCAACCTTGCTCATCGGGCTCTCTCTGCTGTCGGCTCTCGTGTCGCGGTAAGTCTGAATGGGGGCCTCGGGCGGCTCACGCGGCCCGGCTGGGGGAAGCGGAGGATTTCGGTGGCGCCTGCTCCGCCGCCATGACCGCCAGCCGCTTGCGCAGCAGACTATAGGCGCGGTTGATGTCCTTCAGGCGGTCCTCGGCGGATTTGTCGCCGCCGTTCGAATCCGGATGGTAGCGCTTGGCGAGCTCCTTGTAACGGGCGCGCAGCGCATCCTCCTCCAGAGGCCAGCCGAGGCCCATCAGGTCGAGCGCGGCCCGCAGCTCCGGCGGCGCCTCCCTGGCGCTCTTGCGGGGCGTCGGCGGCGCTTCGCCGAAAAGGCCGAGCGGATCGCGGAAGATCTCGGGATTCAGCTTGGTATGGCCGAGCCGCCCGAGCGGCCAGGTCGGCCGTTGCCAGCCGCTGTCCTCCCGCAGATTCTGCTCGATCTCGTCGGTGCTCATGCCCTTGTAGTAGTCCCAGGCCTGGTTGTAGGCGCGGACATGCTCAAGGCAGAAATGGTAGTAATCACGCAACCGCGAGCGGTCGCGCGGAGCGCGGTATTCTCCCGCGGCCTCACAGCCGGGTGCGTCGCACGGCTGGGCAGGGGAGGGGTTGTCGGATCGGAGACGTTCGCCGCGACGGGCCATTTGGAGGTTTATGGGCGCGGATCGCGGGGGCCGCAAGCCGGCAGATGGCAAACCTTTCGCTTGGCAAGGCGGCTGGCGGCGTGGAAAACCACGGCCCATGTCGATACGTGCAGAACGCATGCGGAATGTCCTGAGTGCGGCCTTCGCCCCGGCGGAGGTCACCATCCTGGATGACAGTCACCGCCATGCCGGCCATGCGGGGGCGGCGCCGGGCGGCGAGACGCATTACACCATACAGGTGGTGAGTCCGGTCTTCGCCGGGCAGAGCCGCGTGGCGCGCTCGCGGGCGGTGCACGCGGCACTGGCGGGCGAGTTCGGAAGCGGGCTACACGCGCTTTCGCTGAAGCTGCTCACTCCGGAGGAGGCGGCCGGCGCAGCCTGACCGGGTGATCCGCACGACGATGAAGCACGCGATCCTGTACGAGGACGAACATCTGGTGGTGGTGCATCACCCCGCCAAGGGTTCGCCCACCCTGATCACCTTCGCCGACCTCACATTCCGTCCACAGCAGACCAGGATTTGGGGCGAGGAGGTGACGGCCAAGCTCGGCGTCAACGCCATCGGCTTCGTCGCCCGCCGCGAGAACTGGTTCCCGGCCGCCTCGGTCGCCGCGGCTGCGCCCGCCGTACGCGCGGCCCTGCAGGGGCCCGCCGTCGCCTATGGCTACAGCATGGGGGGCTATGCGGCGCTGAAGCACGCCGCCCAGCTCGGCGCCGACTTCGCCTTCGCAGTCTGCCCGCAAAGCTCCATCGCGCCCGCCGACGTGCCCTGGGACACCCGCTTCCACCGCTACTATCAGGCCGCACAGCATGCGGGCATGACGGTCCGCGCCGGCGAGGCGGGCAGCTTCGCGCTGCTGCTCGCCGATCCCTACATGCCGGAGGACCGCGGCCACGCCGAGCGGCTCTCCGCCGAGGCCGGGGTGCACTGGCTGCGCACTCCCTTCATGGATCACGCCTCCATTTGGCTGCTGGTGGACAGCGCCTTCCTGTCGCAGGTGCTGGATCGCATCGTGGCGCGCGACCTGCCGGGCCTGACGCAGCTCATGCGCGGCCGGCGCCATGCCAGCCCGCACTGGTTCCGCCATGCCGGTAACGCCGCCTTCCGCCGCGGCCATGCCACCATGGCCAACCGGCTCTGGGACCGTGCGTTGGAGCTTGGGCTGGCGCCCATCGTGCTGGAGCAGGACATCGCCCGGCTACTGCCGCAGCGCGTTCACGAACTGCGCCACACAGGCCGGCATGAGGCGGCGCGCGACCTGGCGCTGAAGCAGGCCTCGCTGCGCCCCGACGACTTCACCAGCCAGGCCCATGCCGCCCATGCGCTGCTCGGCATGAACGAGCCGGTGGCCGCGGAGGAGCCCTTCCGCGCCGCGCTCGCCCTGCGGCAGGACGTGGCGCATATCTACCAGGGGCTGAGCCTGGCCCTCACTAATCAGGGCCGGATGCCGGAGGCGGTCGGTATCTGCAAGCGTGGCCTCAAGGCAGTGCCGGCCGACATGGACCTCCAGGTGCACTATGGGCACCTGCTGCTCAACGTTGCCCGGGTGAGCGAGGCGGAGGAGCAGTTCCGCAGGGTGCTGGCGCAGGATCCGGCGAACCGGCAGGCGCTGCTCGGCCTCAGCCACACCCTGGCCGCGCGCGGCGACCGTGCCGAGGCCATCGCCGTGGCCCGCCAGGTGATCGCCGAGGGCGAGACCGACCCTGGCGCCTTCCTCTGGCTTGGCCAGCTCCTGCTCTATATCGGTGAGCCGGCGGAGGCCGAGCCGGTCTTCCGCGACGCGGTGGCGGCGGCGCCCGAGATCGGCGCGATGCATATCGGCTTGGCGCGTGCGCTGGAGCGCACCGGCCGGCTGGAGGAGGCCCGCCGCGTTGCCACCGAGGCGGCGCAGTTGCTGCCGCGCGATCCGAAGGTGCAGGCCATCGCCAGCCGCCTGGGCCCGCCGCAGCCGCTGCCGCCGCCGGAGGAGATCGCCCAGGCCTCGCCGGTGCGACGCTGGCTGCACGCCTTCTTTAGCCGCGACGAGGACTGAGCCGGGTCGCACCGACGAAAATGGGCCGGGAGAATGCCTCTCCCGGCCCTTTGCCGTTCCTCCCGGGCCGCCGGACGCTATTCCGCGGCGCGCGGGGTCTTGGCGTAGTCCGGCCAGCGCTCGGCGACCACCGGGCTTTCCTCGCCATAGGCCAGGCAGGTGTTGAGCAGGGCGGGCGGCTTGCGCGGACCGCTGGCAGCCGCCTCCGCCTTCCGTCGCTCCTGCCGCGCCGCATAGGTGGTCTGGAAGGCGACGGTGGCGAGCTGCGCCAGCATCTCGCGCAGATGCGTGCAGCCGACCGGGCCGCCGACCCGCTCCTGCACCGCCCGGTTGAAGCCCGGCCCGATCCGCAGCCCCGCCAGCCGCGCGAAATTCGGTGCCGCCTGCGGGCAGATGGCATAGGGGCTGAACTCGGTGGAGGCCTCGCATTCGCGGATGACGAGGTCGGCGTCCACCGTCAGCCGGATCCACATGCCATGCAGCGCCTCCCCCGGCTCGACATAGCGATTCTCGGTTTCGAAGGCGTAGCTCTTGGTATCAACGAGATGCCCCTCGATGTCGAAAAGCCCGTCCTCGCGCTCATAGCCCTGCATGTCGAGGACACGGCGGTGCAGCGGCTCACGGGGGGCGGGCGCGGAGAGGGGCATGGAACGGTCTCCCGGCATGGTGCGGTGCGGCAGCGAGTTTCGCATATGGCATGATGCGACCGGGTCCAAAAGCCCGGGCATGGCAGCCATGGCCGCGCCGGGAAGCCGGCCGGGCCGCCGCTCATAACGGCCAGCGTAGACGCTGGCCGTTATGATCCTTTGTCTGGCGCGCCGCCGCCATGCCAACCCTGCGCGCGATACCAGCCGGCAGAAGGCCAAAACTTCTGCCGGCCGGTATCAGGCCTCGCAGCCCGCCTCGCGCAGCAGCGCCTCGACCTCGGCCGGCTCGACATCGCCCTTGGTGAAGGCCTGGCCCGGGCCATGCAGCAGCACGAAGCGCAGGCGGCCGTCGCGCACCTTCTTGTCCTTGCGCATCCGCGCCATCAGCGCCCCGACGGTGAAGCGGCGCGGCAGGTCGGCAAGGCGGGCGGGCAGGCCGACCGCCGCCAGATGCGTCTCCACCCGCTCCGGCAGCGCGGCGTCGCAAAGGCCAAGCCGGGCCGAAAGCCGCGCGGCAAGGCCGAGGCCGAGCGCCACCGCCTCGCCATGCAACAGCGTGCCGTCATAGCCGCACTCGGCCTCCACGGCATGGCCGAAGGTATGGCCAAGATTGAGCAGGGCGCGGCCGCCCTCGGCACTTTCCTCGCGCTCATCGGCGGCGACCACGGCAGATTTCAGCCGGCAGCTTTCCAGCACGGCGTGGCGCAGTGCGGCGGCATCGCCGGCCACGGCCTTCGCACCCTCAGCCTCGCACCAGTCCCAGAGCGGGCCTTGCAGCAGACCGTGCTTGGCCACCTCGGCATAGCCGGCGCGCAGCTCGCGGGCGGGGAGGGTGGACAGCACGCCGGTATCGGCCAGCACGATGCGCGGCTGGTGGAAGGCGCCGGCCAGGTTCTTGCCAGCCTTCAGGTTGATGCCCGTCTTGCCGCCGACCGAGGAATCGACCTGCGCCAGCAGCGTCGTCGGCACTTGGACAAAGGGCAGGCCGCGCAGCGCCGTGGCGGCGACGAAACCGGCGAGGTCCCCCACCACCCCGCCGCCGAGCGCGACGACGGCGGTGTTACGGTCCACCCCGGCGGCCAGCAGGTCCTCCAGCACCGCGCCGAAGGTGGCGAGGCTCTTGCTGGCCTCGCCGGGCGGCACGGTCAGGCTGGCGCGGATCTCGATACCCGCGGCGTCTAGCCCGGCGCGCAGGGCGGGCAGGTGCAGCGCGGCGACGCTGGCATCGCTGATCACGGCGACGCGCCGCGCCGGCAGCGCCGGGGCGATCAGCCCGCCCGCCCGCGCCAGCAGATCCTCGCCGACCACGACCTCATAGCTGCGCCCGGCCAGCGCCACCGGCAGGCGGGCAGGGGCCTCGAAGCCGCTGATCGCGCGCTGCACGCGGTCGGTGGTGATTTCGGGGGGTTCGTCCATGCAGTTCACCACGAGATCGGCCTCGGCATAGAGAGGGTGGCGGGCGGTCATCAGCCGTTGCAGCACCTCGGCCGGGTCCTGGTTCAGGAACATCGGCCGGGTTTCCCGGCCCGAGACGCGCGGCAGCAGCAGCGGAATGGCGCAGCGCAGCCAGACGGTGAGCGCGCCCGAGGCGCGGATGGCGCGGCGCGTCTCCAGGTCGGCATAGGCGCCGCCACCGGTGGCCAGCACCATCGGAGGCCCGGCCAGCAGGCGGGCGATGACACGCCGCTCGCCCTCGCGGAAATGCGGCTCGCCATAGCGCGCGAAGATCTCGGTGATCGGCTGCCCGGCCGCCGCCTCGATCTCCGTATCCGCGTCGCGGAAGGGAACGCCGAGGCGCTGCGCCAGGCGTCGGCCGATGGAGGACTTGCCGGCCCCCGGCAGCCCGATCAGGACGACGGAGCGCATGAGCGCGGCGCTCCCCGCGCCGTCGGGTTGCGAAGCAGGGCCGGGCGAGGATGATGCGGTGGGCGGAATAATGGCAAAGCCGAGGTTGCGTGTCACAGGGCCGGAAGGTAGCACATCACGCACCGCGCGCGAGGATACACCCGGCTGTCATGTTCCGCCGTCCATTGCTTCTCCTGATCCTGGTCCTGATCATCGCCATCCTGGGCGGGCTGCTGGTGATGGCTGCCTTCCCGCCGGCGGTGACGCCGCAGGCCGTCGAGCGCACCCTGCCGAACGAGCGATTCGGCACGCGCTGATTCCCCGCCCGGGAGGGAGCAGGGGATGGACCGCCATCTCGAGGCCTTCCTGGAGATGCTGGCCGCCGAGCGCGGCGCGGCGCGCAACACGCTCGCCGCCTATGAGGCGGACCTCACCGACCTCGCCGGTTTCCTGCGTGGCCGCGGCACCCGGCTGGCCGAGGCCGCGCCGGACCTGCTGCGCGCCTATCTGGCCCGGTTGACCGATGCCGGCCTCTCGCCCCGCACGGCGGCCCGGCGGCTGGCGGCGCTGCGGCAGTTCTACCGCTTCCTGGCACGCGAGGGGGTGCGCCCCGACGACCCGACCGAGCTGCTGGACAGCCCGCGCCAGCCGAAATCCCTGCCCAAGGCACTACGCGCCGCCGAGGTGACGGCGCTGCTGGAGGCCGCTGGCCGCCTGCCCGGCAGGCGCGGCCCCCTGGCCGTGGCATTGCTGGAGCTGCTCTACAGTTCCGGCCTGCGCGCCAGCGAGCTGGTCGGGCTGCCCGCCGGCGCCCTGACCGCAGACAGCCCGCTGATCCTGGTGCGCGGCAAGGGCAACAAGGAGCGGCTGGTGCCGATCTCCGGCCGCGCCCGCGCCGCCGCCCTCGCGCTGCAGGACCCGGAGAAGCCGTCGAAGTGGCTGTTCCCCTCCTATGGCGCCTCCGGCCACCTGACGCGGCAGAGCCTGGCGCTGCTGGTGAAGGAGGCGGCCCTGGCGGCGGGGCTCGATCCGGAGCGGGTCAGCCCGCATGTGCTGCGGCATTCCTTCGCCACGCATCTGCTGGAAGGCGGCGCCGACCTGCGCGCGCTACAGATGCTGCTCGGCCATGCCGATATCGCCACCACGCAGATCTACACCCGCGTGATGGAGGAGAGATTGCGGGACCTGGTGGAGACGCATCACCCGCTGGCGCAGTGATGCGTCCCCTTTCGCGGCCGGCCTCGACGATCTGCCCCTTATGCCGCGGCGTATCGGCCGGGACGCCGGCGGCCGGGCGCAATTCTCTCGCTCTGGCCATCCCGGACCGTCTGCGCTAGGCCGGGGCCTTTCCGCGCCCGCGCCAGAGGGTGCCGCCAAAGACGGAATTGCAATGCGCCACTTCCTGGATTTCGAAAAACCCCTCGCCGAGCTGGAAGGCAAGATCGAGGAGTTGCGCCGTACGACGGATGCGGGCGGCATCGACGTGGCCGAGGAGGTCGGCCGCCTTTCCGACAAGGCCGAGAAGCTGCTCGCCGCCACCTATGCGAAGCTGACCCCCTGGCAGAAGGCGCAGGTGGCGCGCCATCCGGACCGGCCGAAATGCCTCGCCTATATCGAGTCGCTGATCGAGGAGTTCACCCCGCTGGCCGGCGACCGCGCCTTCGCCGATGACGCGGCGGTGGTCGGCGGCCTCGGCCGCTTCCGCGGTCAGGCGGTGATGGTGCTGGGCACCGAGAAGGGCACCGATACGGAAAGCCGCATCAAGCACAACTTCGGCAGCGCACGGCCCGAGGGCTACCGCAAGGCGCGCCGGCTGATCGAACTGGCCGGGCGCTTCGGCCTGCCGATCCTCTCCTTCGTGGACACGGCCGGCGCCTTCCCGGGCGTCGAGGCGGAGGCGCGCGGGCAGGCCGAGGCCATCGCCCGCTCGATCGAGGCCTGCCTCGATGCGCCGGTCCCCTTCGTTGCCACCATCATCGGCGAGGGCGGCTCGGGCGGTGCCATCGCATTGGCCGCCGCCGATCGCGTGCTGATGCTGGAACATTCGATCTATTCGGTGATCAGCCCCGAGGGCTGCGCCAGCATCCTCTGGCGCGACGCCGCGCAGGCCAGCACGGCGGCCGATGCGCTGAAGCTGACGGCGCAGGATCTCAGCCGCCTCGCCCTGGTCGACGCCGTGGTGCCGGAGCCGCTGGGCGGCGCGCATCGCGACCCGGCGGGGACGGTGCGGGCGGTGGGTGAGAAAGTATGGGCCAGCCTGGAGCCGCTGCTGGCCCTGGATGGCGGCACGCTGAAGGCACGGCGGCGCGAGAAGTTCCTGGAGATGGGGCGGCACGGCGTCGCCTGACGGGCGGCGCGGAAACTTCCTTCGCGCATCGTCCTGGCGTCACGCGGCGCGCCTAAGCGGTAACGGTGCCGCCGCCCTGGTGATCGCTTTCGCGGATGATCGGCATCGCACCGTCGAATTGGCGGAAGCGCGGCCATCGGCCCATCTCTCCCTCAACAGAAGACCGGCGGTGATGCCGGCCAGAGTTGAGGAATGAAGTCATGATCCGGAATATCCTGCTGGCCTCGGCGATGATGATGGGCCTCTCCGGCGCCGCCATGGCCAATAGCTGGGACCCCCCTCTTCCCTCCCATGCGCATAGCGAGGCGGTGAGCCAGGGCATGCCCTCCGCGGTGGGGCAGGAGCAGGGCGAGTCGGTGATCCATTACTCCGGCCAGGCGGAAGGCAACCTCTCGGCCGGTACCCCGGTGGTTATCGGCCATGAGGGGGGCAGCCCCATCATCGTCTATCGCTGACGCGGTGGCGGGGGAGGGCATCCCCCGCGCCCCGGGGCGTCAGCTCCGGTACGACCCGTTGATATCGATGTAGCCGTGGGTGAGGTCGCAGGTCCAGGCGGTGCCCTTGCCCTTGCCGAGCCCGATATCCACGGCGATCTCGATCTCGCGCCCCTTCATGTGGGCGACCACGGGCGCCTCGTCATAGCCCGGCACCACGCCGCCATCCCGGGCCATCCAGACGCCACCGACGGCGACGGAAAGACGGTCCCGGTCCGCCGGCTCGCCGGCCTTGCCGACGGCCATGACGATGCGGCCCCAATTGGCGTCCTCGCCGGCGATGGCGGTCTTGACCAGCGGCGAATTGGCGATCGCCATGGCGATCTTCTGCGCCGAGCGGGCCGTGGTGGCGCCGGTCACATCCACCCGGATCAGCTTCTGCGCGCCCTCGCCGTCGCGCACCACCTGTAGCGCCAGATCCAGCAGCAGCTCATTCAGCGCCTTGGCGAAGCCGCGCAGCATGGTTCCGCCCTCGGCCGGCACGCGCGGGTGCTTCACCTGGCCGGTGGCGAAGAGCAGCACGGTGTCGCTGGTGGAGGTGTCGGAATCGACGGTGGTGCGGTTGAAGCTGGCGTCCACCCCCTTCTTCAGCATCGCCTGGAGCGCCGCCGCCGGGATCTTTGCATCCGTGGCGATGAAGCAGAGCATCGTTGCCATGTCCGGCGCGATCATGCCGCTACCCTTGGCGATGCCGGCGATGGTCACCTCCACCCCGCCGATCTCGGCCTTGCGAAGGCAGGCCTTGGGGAAGGTGTCGGTGGTCATGATGCCGCGCGCCGCCTCGGCCCAGGCATTCTCCGAGAGCTTGCCGTGCAGCGCGGGCAGGGCGGCGGTCAGCTTCTCATGCGGCAGCGTCTCGCCGATGACACCGGTGGAGGCCAGGAAGACCTCGCGCGGCCTACAGCCGACGAGCGCGGCGGCTGCCTCGGCACTGGCCTGCACCGCCACCCGCCCGGGTTTGCCGGTGAAGACATTGGCATTGCCGGCATTCACCACCAGCGCCCGCGCCTTGCCGCCCTTCAGGGCCGCGCGGCACCAGTCCACCGGGGCGCCAGGGCACTTGTTGCGGGTGAAGGCACCCGCCACGGTCGTGCCGGGCGCGAACTCCATGAAGGTGAGATCGTTGCGGCCCTTGTAGCGGATGCCGGCGGCCGCCACACCGAGGCGCACGCCGGCGATGGGCGGCACCTCCGGCATGGGAATGGCGAGAGGGGAGACAGGCAGGTCCTTACCGGCCATGAGGGGACGTCCTTCCACTGGAGCGCGGAAGCGTTACCGCAAAGCCTGCGTCGGTTGAAGCGGGCCGGAGCACGGGGCGGGCCCGGCCCGCACGGGTCACGGCCGCGGCTGGGCCGGCGGCGGGCTGGCGCCGTCGAGCAGGGACGGGGAGGCGGGGGCAGCGGCGCGCGGCGAGCCGTCCATGTTGAAGCGCTCCACTTTGGCGCCGCTCTGGTATTTCTCCACGGCGGCGTTCACCGCCTCCTCGAAGGCGGCTTGGCGCAGCGACTCCTCGCTCTCCTTGAAGCTCGGGGTCGGCGCGGTGCGGCGCTCCTCCACCTTGATGACATGCCAGCCGAAGGGGCTCTTCACCGGCTCCTTGCTGATCTCGCCCGCCTTCAGGTCGAAAGCGGCCTCGGCGAATTCCGGCACCATGTCGGATTTCTTGAAGAAGCCGAGATCGCCGCCCTGCTGGGCTCCGGGGCCGGTGGAGCGGCGCTTCGCCACCTCGGCGAAGTCGGCGCCGGGCTTGCGCACCTCGGCCAGGGCGGCGCGGGCATCGGCCTCGCTGCCGGTCAGGATGTGGCGCGCATGCACCTCCTCCTCGCCCGGCTTGCCCGCGATCTCCTTTTGATAGCGCGCGCGGAGGGCTTCCTCGGTCAGGGCGGGCGTGATCTCCCGGCGCAGCAGGGCCTGCTGAAGCTGCTCCTCCTCGGCGCGGCGGACGGCTTCCTGCACGGCCGGCTCCTTATCGATTCCCTGGGCGCGGGCGGCGGTCACCAGCGCCTTCTGGGCGATGAGCTGGTCGAGCACCAGCGGGAAGAGCATGGGCAGTGGGGCGCCCCGCATATCGGGCGGCAACTGGTTGACGGCGGCCTGCACGTCGGACAGGCGCAGCGCCTCGCCATCAACGCGGGCGACCACCGGATCGGCGGCGCCGGGGGCGGCAGCCGGAGGCTGGGCCGGGGCCGGCGTGGGGGTTGGCGCTCCCGGGGCCTGGGCCAGGGCTGGCCCGAGGACTGGCATCGTGGCGGCCGTCGTGGCCAGGAGCAGGGCGGAAAGGGTCAGGGCAGAAAAACGCATTCGCGGCATGTGCCTTCGCGGCTGGACAGTTCAAGATGCCGGATCGGCCCGCCGCCCACAATCGCGTGGGGGTGACAGAGTGTGGCGAAGCACGACAGAAAGGCGGCGCGCCACGGCTGGGCGTCCGGAGGGGCCTCCCCGAAGCGGGATTCCCGGCGAGGAGGAGGGCGGGTTTCCTGCCTGTCATGCCAGGTTTCGTTGACCCTGGCGCGCCCCCCGCCTATCTGTGCGCGTGACGCAGCCTATCGCCCGCCGTCCGTCCGGTCCGCCGGATGACCCCGGCCGTGCCTGGCCTGAGCTCGCCCCGGTGGCTCGCGCCGGTCGGGTGGCGGTGCAAGGGCGGCCCTCGGAGAATATCGCAGCCCCATGTTCGCCCGCCTCGCCCGCGCCGTATTCGGCACCTCGAACGACCGTGTGCTGAAGCAGTTCCGCGCCCGGCTGCCCGCCATCACGGCCCTGGAGCCCAAGGTCGAGGCCATGTCGGACGAGGAGCTGCGGGGTCAGACCGCCCGCTTCCGCGAGCGGCTGGCCCAGGGCGAGGGTCTGGAGGACCTGCTGCCCGAGGCCTTCGCGACCGTGCGCGAGGCCTCGAAGCGGGTGCTCGGCATGCGCCACTTCGACGTGCAGATGATCGGCGGCATGGTGCTGCATTCCGGCCGCATCGCCGAGATGAAGACAGGCGAAGGCAAGACGCTGGTCGCCACGCTGCCGGTCTATCTCAACGCGTTGGCGGGCAAGGGCGTGCACGTCATCACCGTGAACGACTACCTGGCCACGCGCGACAGCGGCCAGATGGGGCGGCTGTACAATTTCCTCGGCCTCTCCTGCGGCTGCATCGTGCATGGGCTGACCGATGGCGAGCGGCGCGAGGCTTATGCCTGCGACATCACCTACGGCACCAACAACGAGTTCGGCTTCGACTACCTGCGCGACAACATGAAGTACCGCCTGGACGAGATGGTCCAGCGCGACTTCAACTATGCCATCGTGGACGAGGTGGACAGCATCCTCATCGACGAGGCGCGCACGCCGCTGATCATCTCCGGCCCCGCCGAGGACAGTTCCGACCTCTACCGTAAGGTGGATACGGTCGTGGCGGAGCTGGTGAAGGACAAGGAGACCTACGAGAAGGACGAGAAGATGCGCACCGTCACCCTGACCGAGCAGGGTGCCGAGACGGTGGAGCAGATGCTGCGCGCGGCCGCGCTGCTGGAGGAGGGCGACCTCTACGACTTCCACAACGTCGCGCTCGTCCATCACGTCAACCAGAGCCTGCGCGCGCACACGCTCTTTGCCCGTGACGTGGACTACATCGTCAACCGCGAAGGCAAGGTCGTCATCATCGACGAGTTCACCGGCCGTATGATGGAAGGCCGGCGCTACTCGGAGGGGCTGCACCAGGCGCTGGAGGCGAAGGAGCACGTCGAGATCCAGCCTGAGAACCAGACGCTGGCCTCTATCACCTTCCAGAACTACTTCCGCCTCTATCCCAAGCTGTCGGGCATGACCGGCACCGCCGCCACCGAGGCGGACGAGTTCGCCGAGATCTACAAGCTCGAAGTGGTCGAGATCCCGACCAATGTGCCCGTCATCCGCCAGGACAATGACGATGAGGTCTATCGCTCGGCGGCCGAGAAATACGCCTCGGTTGCGGCGCTGGTGAAGGAGGCGCAGGCGCGCAAGCAGCCGGTGCTCGTCGGCACCACCAGCATCGAGAAGTCCGAGCTGCTCAGCGCCCTGCTGAAGAAGGAGGGCGTGCCGCACGCGGTGCTGAACGCCCGCTACCACGAGCAGGAGGCCGGCATCATTGCTCAGGCCGGCCGCCCGGGCGCCGTCACCATCGCCACCAACATGGCCGGCCGCGGCACCGACATCAAACTCGGCGGCAATGCCGAGATGCTGGCCGAGGCCAGTTTCCCCGGCCCGCATGAGGGACCGGAATGGGAGGCCCATCTCGCGAAGACCCGCGAGCAGGTGAAGCACGACGAGGAGATCGTGAAGCAGGCGGGTGGCCTTTTCGTCGTCGGCACCGAGCGGCACGAATCGCGGCGCATCGACAACCAGCTGCGCGGCCGCTCCGGCCGCCAGGGCGACCCGGGCGCCAGCCGCTTCTTCCTCAGCCTCGAAGACGACCTGATGCGCATCTTCGGCAGCGACCGCATGGGCGGGATGCTGCAGAAGCTCGGCCTCAAGGAAGGCGAGGCCATCATCCATCCCTGGATCAACCGGGCGCTGGAGAAGGCGCAGAAGAAGGTCGAGGCGCGCAACTTCGACACGCGCAAGAACCTGCTGAAATACGACGACGTCATGAACGACCAGCGCAAGGAGGTCTACGCCCAGCGGCGCGCCTTCATGCAGGCGACGGACGTCTCGGAGACGGTCGAGGAAATGCGGCGCGAGACCATCGCCGCGATGGTGGCCAAAGCCATTCCCGAGAATGCCTATCCGGAGCAGTGGGATCTCACCGGCCTGCAACAGCAGGTGCATGACCATCTCGGCCTTGATCTTCCAATCGAAGCCTGGGGCAAGGAGGAGGGTATCGACGAGGTCGCGGTGCGCGAACGCATCGAGTCGGCCGCCGACCGTGCCGCCGCCGCCCGCGCCGCCGAGATCGGCCCCGAGTTCATGCGCTCGGTCGAGAAGTCGGTGCTGCTGCAGGTCTTCGACGCGGTGTGGAAAGAGCACCTGCTGAACCTGGACCATCTGCGCCAGGGCATCGGCCTGCGCGCCTACGGCCAGCGCGACCCGCTGAACGAGTACAAGAGCGAGGCCTTCAACCTCTTTAACACGATGCTCGACGAACTGCGCGAGCGCGTGACCTCGCTGCTGCTGCGCATCCAGATCAGCCCCGCTGCCCCGCCGCCGGAGCCCGCGCCGGTGATGGTGACGGACATGCGCCACCCCGAGCCGGACATGGTTGGCGCCGCGGGCGACCCCTGGACGCATGCCCCGGCGGATGCCGCCTTCGCTCCGGCCGTGCCGCGCGCGGTGGACGGGGTGGACCCGCAGGACCCCTCGACCTGGTACCGCACGCCGCGCAACGCGGCCTGCCCTTGCGGCTCGGGGAAGAAGTACAAGCACTGCCACGGCCGGCAGGCCTGAAAAGAAAAAAGCCGGGGGAAGGAATTCCCCCGGACCCCCATCTTCTTTTTGTCGGTTTGGCGCTGCGCTGGCCGCCAGCGCGGGCAACTCGAAGAAAAAAGACAGGGGTCTGGGGGAATTCTTTCCCCCAGGCTTTTTTACCCCGTGCTGATCAGTCCCGCTTGGTGCCGCGCCAGCCAACCATTCACCGCCAGCGCCAGGGCGCGCGCCACCTGGGCGCGGTGCGCGGGCCGCTTCAGGGCCGCCTCGTCCCGCCGGTCGCTCAGGAAACCCATTTCCACCAGCACGCTGGGCACGTCCGGCGCCTTCAGCACGGCGAAGGCGGCCTGACGGTGGGTATTGGGCAGCAGCGGCACGCTGTCGCCGAGCGTCTCCACCACGAACTGTGCCAGCCGGGCGGAGCCCACCTTCGTTTCCTGCCGCACCAGCGAATAGAGGATGCGCTCCACCTCGGGTGAGACCTCCGGCAGGTGCAGCCCGCCTGCGGCGTCGGCCCGGTTCTGGCTTTGCGCCAGCCGGGCGGAGAGGGCGTCCGAGGCGCGGTCGGAGAGGGTATAGACGCTGGCACCGCGTGCCCCCGGCGCCGAATCGGCGTGCAGCGAGAGGAACAACGTCGCCTGCCGCTTGCGGGCGAATTCCACCCGGTCGGCCAGCGGGATGAAGATGTCGCGCGAGCGGGTTACTGCCACGCGGCAGCGGCCGCCGGCCTCCAGCTGCCGCTTCAGCTCCAGCGCCGCGGGGAGGGTGATCCGCTTCTCGTAGGTGCCGGTGACGCCGATGGTGCCCGGATCCTTCCCTCCATGGCCGGGATCGATGACGACCAGGGGCAGCTGGCGCGCGGCGGTGGCGCGGCCGCCGGCGCGCCCCTGGGCGATGGTGCCGCGCGCCAGCCGGGCGAAGCCGGCGGCGGTGCCGGGGGCCACCTCGATCACCAGGCCGCCCTCCTGTGCCGCGGCGCGGACGACGGAAACCGGCCCGGCAAGGTCCAGGGACAAGGTGTGCCTGCGGGCGTCCCAGCGTGCCCGCCGCACCGGGCCGGCGCCGGCGAGCTGGGCCGGGCCGCGCCACACGGTGCCGGGCAGGTGCAGCACCAGCCGGGCCGGGCGTGTCTGCGCGGTCAGCTTCCAACTGGCGGCGGTGCTGAGGTCCAGCGTCAGCCGCGCGTGGCGCTCGGCGCGTTCGAGCTGGGCGGCGGTGACGGCGGCTTCCGCCAGCCGTGGCGCCAGCCCCGAGAGACCCGCCAACAGGCCCAGCGTCATCTGCAGCAGCTGCCGCCGTTGGGGTGCGAGAGACATGATGCGACTTCCCCCCGTGCATCGCGGTGGCCGGGCGCCGGCGGCAATTTCCCCCTGCCGCGAGGCGCCCGTGACGTGGCCGGCTGACGGCCGCGCCGCTGTCGCCGGGCGGGAGAGGCTGAGGCAGCGCTCCGTCCCGCCGCGCCGTCCCCACGGCGCGGCACCCCGGCGGGCGGGCTTTATCATGGCCGAATTACGCGATCACGGCATTACTTCATGTAACATCCCAACGCGGCAATGACTTGTGGAAGCATTGGGGGGCGCCTATGGTGCCTTGCCCCGGCGGCGAACGCTGCCGGTGGAGGTTCCGGGCGCGGCCGCCCGGCCCGATGCTGGCCCTTCCGCTGCGCGGCAGGCCGGCGGGCGGCGCGGCCCCGAGGCCCTGGCAAGGGATCGCCCCCCGAAGATCGGGGCATGCGCCTCCCGGTTTCGCCAGGCTTCTGCGGCCCGCTCCACCGGCGCGGAGATCACGGTGCGGAAGGATGGGCCCGGCTTTGTCGCCTGCCAGTCCGGCCCGTGCCTGCCGCTGGCCCGTTCGTGTCCGAAGGGTGTCGCGCTGCGATGCCGGAGGCGCGTTTCCGGGGCCTGCGCGCGGCGCGCTCAACAAGGGCCCGCCTTCGGGGCGTGGCCCGCCGAGACGAGAGGTCGAGACCAGAGCCGCATGGCACGCTTCACGCCACGCCGCCTGCGCGACCCCGCTGCCTCGGGCCTGCCCACTTATTGCCGCCGCCGGCAGCGCGAACGCGCCGGCGGCCTGGAGCATCCCGATTCATGACCAAGCGCATGCTGATCGATGCATCCCACTCCGAAGAGACACGGGTGGTGGTGCTGGACGGCAACCGGATCGATGAATTCGATATCGAGACCGAGAACAAGCGGCCCCTGAAGGGCAATATCTACCTGGCCAAGGTGGTCCGGGTTGAGCCCAGCCTGCAGGCCGCCTTCGTCGAATACGGCGGCAACCGCCACGGCTTCCTCGCCTTCAGCGAGATCCACCCCGACTACTACCAGATCCCCGTCGCGGACCGGGAGCGGCTGCTGGCCATGCAGGCGCAGGAAGCCGCCGAGGACGAAGAGGACGAGGATGAGGTGAGCGATGCCGAGGCGGAGGCTGTCGCCGCCGCCATCGAGCAGGTCGCCGATGCCGATGCCGCCGATGATGGCGCGGCGCGTGCCGCGGCGGCCCCGCCCTCCAGCTTCAGCGAATCCTACGAGCCGGAGCATCCGCGCGAGGTCGAGCCCGGCCAGGTGACGCCGCGCTCGCAGCCGATGGCGATGCATGACGAGACCCGCTCCGCCACGCCGGAGGAGCTGGTCGCCACCGAGGCCGCCGCCGCCGAGGCCACCGTGCCGCATGAAGGCATGCCGGTGGAGGATGAGGGCCCAGCGCCCGAGACGCTGGGCGGCCGCGACAAGGACGAGGCCGAGGAGGTGCGCGGCGAGCGTCGCATCCCGCCGCGCTTCCTGCGCCACTACAAGATCCAGGAGGTGATCCGCCGCCGGCAGGTCATGCTGGTGCAGGTCGTGAAGGAGGAGCGCGGCAACAAGGGTGCGGCGCTGACCACCTATATCAGCCTTGCCGGCCGCTTCTCCGTGCTGATGCCGAACTCGCCGCGTGCCGGGGGTATCTCGCGCAAGATCACCTCGATCGCCGACCGCAAGCGGCTGCGCGAGGTGATTCAGGAACTCGGCATGCCGCGCGGCATGAGCCTGATCGTCCGCACCGCCGGCGCCGGCCGCCCGAAGCCCGAGATCCTGCGCGACTGCGAATACCTGCTGCGGCTGTGGGACGACATCCGCGAGCGCACCCTGCAATCCGTCGCGCCGGCACTGATCTACGAGGAAGCCGACCTCATCAAGCGTTCGATCCGCGATGTCTTTGGCCGCGACATCGAGGACATCCAGATCGAGGGCGAGGACGCCTACCGCCAGGCGCGCGACTTCATGCGGATGCTGATGCCGCACAACGAGCGCAAGATCCGGCTCTACCGCGACAGCAGCGTGCCGCTCTTCGCGCGCCATGGCGTCGAGGCGCAACTCGACGCGATGATGTCGCCCACCGTGCAGCTTCGCTCCGGCGGCTACATCGTCATCAACCAGACCGAGGCGCTGGTCGCCATCGACGTGAACTCGGGCCGCAACACGCGCGACCGGCACATCGAGGACACCGCGCTGCGCACCAACCTGGAGGCGGCGGAGGAGATCGCGCGCCAGCTGCGGCTGCGCGACCTCGCCGGCCTCATCGTCATCGACTTCATCGACATGGAGTCCTCGCGCAACGACGCGCAGGTGGAGCGCCGCCTGAAGGAGGCGCTGAAGAACGACCGCGCCCGCATCCAGGTCGGCCGTATCAGCCATTTCGGCCTGCTGGAGATGAGCCGGCAGCGGCTGCGCCCCTCCGTCACCGAGCATTCCTTCATCACCTGCCCGCATTGCCAGGGGCTCGGCATCGTCCGCAGCGCCGAAAGCGCCGCGCTGCAGGTGCTGCGGCAGATCGAGGAGGAGGGCGCCAAGCGCCGCGCCGCCGAGATCTGCGTGCGCATCGCGCCGGACATCGCCATTCATCTGCTGAACCGCCGCCGTGACCGCCTCTCCGAGATCGAGGCGCGCTATGGCATGGCGGTGCTGTTCGAGCCGGATGCGCAGCTCAGCGGCCCGGCCATCCAGATCGAGCGCACGCGCGCTCCGATCGTCGCCGAGCCGGTCGCCGCGCCCGCGGCGCTGCGCATGGACTACGCGCCAGAGGCCGAGCCCGAGCCGGTGGTCACGGTTCCCGAGGCGCCGGCCGCCATGCCGGCGGAGGTCAGCGGCGAGGCGCCCTCCGGTCAGGGCGAGGAGGAGCGGGGCAATGGTGAGCGCCGCCGCCGCCGCCGTCGCCGCCGCCGGGGAGGCCGCCGCGAGGAGATGACCGGCGCGCCCGGCATCGAAGCCGCCGAGGCGGATGCCACCGAAGCCGAGGAGGAAGAGGGCGAGGAGGCCGAGGACATCGCGCCCGCCGCCGCGCCGGAAGCTGCCGCCGAGGCCACGCCGGAGGCCGAGGCGGACCGCCGCCTGCCGCGCCGTCGGGGCCGCCGGGGTGGCCGCCGCCGCCCGGGGGAGGAGGCGGAGTCGCGCCCGGCCTATGCCGGACCGACCCCGGCCGACCCCTTCGCGGGCACGCTCGACGACATCTTCGATGCCATGGCCGCGGCGGAGGAGGCTGCGCAGCAGGGGGTGGCCGCGAAGCCGGCCGGCCTGCCCGCCACCGAGGCCGATGTTGCACCGGTGGCGCCGGTCGTGCCTTCCGCGGCACCGGTGACGGAGCCGGGCCCGGTGGCCGCGGCGCGACCGGAGCCGGCGCCCGAGGCGCCCGTGACCGAGGCGACAGTGCAGCCTGAGGTCGCTCCGGCCGGCGAGGCTGTTGCCGAGCCGCCGGCCTCTGCGCCGGCCGAGGCCGAAGTGGCACCCGCTGCGGAAGCCGCGCCGGCCAAGCCGCGCCGCACCCGCACGACGCGCGCCAAGGCCGCCGTCGAGGCCACGCCGGCCGAGGCCGAAGCGGCACCCGCTGCGGAAGCCGCGCCGGCCAAGCCGCGCCGCACCCGCACGACGCGTGCCAAGGCCGCCGTCGAGGCCACGCCGGCCGAGGCCGAAGCGGCACCCGCTGCGGAAGCCGCGCCGGCCAAGCCGCGCCGCACCCGCACGACGCGCGCCAAGGCCGTCGCCGCGGCACCCGAGCCCGAAGCTCCGGTCGCCGAGACGCCGGTCCCTGAGCCGGCGGCGCTCGCCGATGCCGTGCCCGAAGCGCCGGTGACACCCGCCGAGGCACCCCCGGTGCCGGCGGAGCCCGGCCCGGCGGCAGGGGAGCCGCAGGCCGCCCCGCCGGTACAGCCGGTGCTGGTGGACTCCGTCCCGGACGCGCCGAGGAAGCGTGGCTGGTGGAAGCGGTAG
The DNA here is from genome assembly GCA_035565935.1 of Roseomonas sp. Taxonomy (GTDB): domain Bacteria; phylum Pseudomonadota; class Alphaproteobacteria; order Acetobacterales; family Acetobacteraceae; genus Pseudoroseomonas. The sequence continues at coordinate 57,526 of DATMRU010000065.1, read as the reverse complement.
TACCCGCGGCCCCGTGGCGCGACGCGCCACGGGGCCCGGACACGCCATCATGACAATCGATTTCGCTCCCCTCCGTACCGAGCGGCTGACGCTGCGCCCGCTGCAGCCTGAGGACGCGCCGGACCTGCACCGGCTGATCAACGACTGGGAAGTGGTGCGCTGGCTCAGCCGCGTGCCCTTCCCCTATCCGCGCGAGCTGGCGGATGAGTGGATCGCTTCCACACACCGCCAGTTCGCGGAAGGCTCCGCCTGGCATCTCGCCATCGTCGGCCAGGACGGCGACACCGAGGTGCTGGTCGGCTGCGTCGGGCTGACCCGCCAGCCGGAGACCCGGCGCGCCGAGCTGGGGTATTGGATCGGCCGGCGCTTCTGGGGCTTCGGCGTCGCCGCCGAGGCCGCGGGGCGGCTGGCGCGCTGGGGCCTCGCCCATCTCGACCTCGACCGCATCTTTGCCCATGTGCTGGAGGAGAACCTCCGCTCCGCCGCCGTCCTGCGGCGGATCGGACTGGTCGAAGCCGGGCGGGGCGAAGCGCACTTCCTGGCCCGCAGTGCCAAGCTGCCGGTGCTGCTCTTCGAGGGCGGGCGGGAGGATCTCACCGCCCCGGTGCCGCTGCCCGAACCGCCGCTCCTCGCCGAAGCGCCACCCTCCGACGCCAAGCCGATGCTGCTGGTCGCCGCCTGCGCGCTGGTGGATTCGGATGGCCGCGTGCTGCTGGCCCGCCGGCCCGAAGGTAAGCCGATGGCCGGGCTCTGGGAATTCCCGGGGGGCAAGCTGAACCCCGGCGAGACGCCGGAGGACGCGCTGATCCGCGAGCTGAAGGAGGAGCTGGACATCGACGTCTCGGCGGCCTGCCTGGCGCCCTTCACCTTTGCCAGCCACGATGCGGGGCGTTTCCATCTGCTGATGCCGCTCTATCTCTGCCGCCGCTGGGAAGGCGGCGTCACGGCGCGGGAAGGGCAGGCGCTCGCCTGGGTCCGGCCCAACAAACTGGCCGATTATGCCATGCCGCCCGCCGACAAGCCCCTGGTGGCGCTGCTGCGGGATTTCCTCTGAGAGCAGGCCGGCCTCCTCCCGGTGCCTCCGGGGGAGCCGGCTTTCTCCGCACGCCTTCCTTCTCGCCGCGCCGGAGGGGCCGCCGGGCCTCGGCAGCTATGGAAGCCCGGTGGTCTACCCTGGTCAGCGTGTGACCAGGCCATAGACCGTCACCACCGCCTGACTGGATACCACCACCCCGACCAGGCTCAGTGCCAGCTTCTGGGGCATGATCCGGAGCAGATAGCCGGCCAGCGGTGCGGCCATGCCGCCTCCAATGATCAGGCCAAGCACGACGTGGCCGTAGCGGCTGATGTCGAGATGCAGCAGGAAAGTCACCGAGATCGCGACGGTGACGAAGAACTCCGCGCAGTTGACCGTGCCGATCGAGCGCCGCGCCTCATTGCCGGTCGCCAGGAGCGCCGAGGCGACAAGGGGCCCCCAGCCGCCCCCGCCAATGGCATCCAGGAAGCCGCCCCCGACACCGAGCAGTTGCGGGGGTGGGTGGCGCCTGCCCTGGATATGCCCCAGCGCCCGCCCGAAGATCAGGGCCGCCATGGCGACCAGATAGACGGCGACGAAGATCCTCACCGCCCGCTCTGGCAGGCCGGTCAGCAGATAGGCGCCGAAGATTCCCCCAAGCACCCCCGGCACGACGAGCTGCAGGAACAGGCGCTTGTCCAGATTGCGGTTATAGAAGTGCGACAGGCCGGACATCGCTGTCGTGGCGGTTTCGGCGGCGTGGACGGAGGCGCTCGCCAGGGCCGGTGGCAGTCCCAGGGCCAGCAGCCCTGAACTGCAGAGAATGCCGAAAGCCATACCGAGCGCGCCATCGACGAGCTGGGCAACGAACCCGATCGAGATGAAGAGCAGCAGCTCTGAATCCATGGGTGCCTCTTGGGGCCTGAGCTGTTCCAGATGGATGCGGCTTGTCCGATGCACGCCGTGCGGTCCATGCGCCCCTTGCCACAAGGATGGCACCGCCCCGGTGAGCCGCCGGTCCAACAGCCGCGAGCCTTCACGCCGAAAGAACGCGCACGGTGCATTTTCCATGCGTTCCTCGCGCGCCCGGCCCATCACATCTTTGCGGTGGACCAGCGGCCAGGCGAGGCGCGTGAGAAAACGCCATCATGGCCGTGCGGGAGCCGGCGGCGACCCTTTCCGGCCGGGCGATGCGGGAGGATGATGCGGGCGCCGCTGCCGCGCCGACCGGGAAGGGCGCGGCAGGCCCGGCTAGGAGGAGCCCGCACGTGACGAACCCCACCGCCTGCCTGCTCATCATCGGCAACGAGGTGCTCTCGGGCCGCACGCAGGACGCCAACCTGAAATTCCTGGCGACCCGGCTCGGCGAGATCGGCATTCCGCTGCGTGAGGTGCGCGTCATTCCGGATGTGCGGGAGACCATCATCGCCACCGTCAACGAGGTGCGGGCGAAGTTCGACTACGTCTTCACCACGGGTGGCATCGGCCCGACGCATGACGACATCACCGCCGAATGCATCGCCGCCGCCTTCGGGCTGCCCTGGGAGCCGCATCCGGAAGCCTGGGAGCGCCTGGCGGCGCATTACGCGCGGCAGAATCCGCCCGGCGACTTCAATACCGCCCGCCAGCGCATGGCCACCATGCCGCGCGGCGCCACGCTGATCGACAATCCCGTCTCGGTCGCGCCCGGCTTCATTATCGGCAATGTGCATGTCATGGCCGGCGTGCCGCGCATCATGCAGGCGATGTTCGACGGGCTGGCGCCGAGGCTGAAGGGCGGCGCTCCGGTGGTCTCCCGCGCGGTGCACGCCAACGGGCTGATGGAAGGCCAACTCGCCGAGGGGCTGGGCCGGATCCAGGCCGAATTCCCCGAGATCGACATCGGCTCCTATCCCTATTACCGGCCGACCGGCAATGGTGTGGCGCTGGTCGCCAAGGGTATCGATGCAGCGGCGGTGGAGCGGGCGATCGCCGCCATCGGCGCCCTCATGCAGGAGCTCGGCTTCCCGCCGGTGACCGGCGAGCCGGCCTGAGCGCAGGGCCGCCGCCCGTTGACTTGCTCCGGGCGGCGGGCGCAAATTCTGGCCGCTTGGGGGAGAGTGCCATGGATATCGGAGTTCCGCTGAGGGACCTGGGCGCGATCGACATCAGCGGCCTGCTAAAGGTGGTCGAGGGTCTCACCGAGGAGGACTGGACCGGCAACACCATGCGCCGGGACATCCTGGCTTCCGGCGCGCATGCGGCGGCCGACAACATCCTGATGAAGACCGAGTGGCACCCCTCGGCCAACAGCACGGGCATCCAGCATTTCGAGGATCTGATCTACGTCTGGGCCAAGGAGCGCGGCGTCGATCCCGAGAAATACATGCCGATCGCCCGCGAGGACACCGACCTCTGGCCGGTCTTCACCATGCCGGAATGGCTGCAGTACAAGGACGTGCTGCAGCCGGTGGTGGATCAGGTCATTTCGTCGCTGAAAACGCCGAATGGCGTGGTCACGCGGCTGGCGCTGGTGCGGCTGAAGGCGGGTGACCATGTGGCGCCGCATGTCGATGGCCACCCAATGGCGGCGCGCGCGCACCGCATCCACGTCTCGCTCAGCAGCACGCCGACCGTCGAGTACAAGATCGACGGCCGCAAGTTCAACATGCTGAAGGGCCACGCCTACGACTTCAACAACCGCGTGCGTCATTCGGTGCGCAACAACGGCAAGCGCGACCGGATCAACCTCTTCGTGGACTACTACCCCAATCCGGGCATGGTGGTTCATAACCCGCTGAACGTCTCGGCGCCGCTCTACGCCAAGCCCGTGCCGCGCATCAACTGAGCCGCCGCGGCCGTCAGGCCGCGGGGTCGCGCTGCGCCCCGATCCCTGAAAGCTCCGCCACCAGCTCGCCCAGCGCGGAGGAGTCCTTGCCGCCGCGCCCGCTGTTGACCAGCGCCTCCAGCATCTGCGCCGCGAGCGCGGTGCCGGGCGCGAAGACGCCGTGGTCGCGCACCGCGCCGAGGGCCAGCCGCATGTCCTTGCGCATTAGTTCGGCGCGGAAGCCCGGCTGGGTGGCACCATCGAGATAGCGTTTCGCATGCGCCTCCAGCACCGCCGAGCGAGCGGAGCCGCCGAGCAGCGCCTGCCGCATCGCCTCCGGCTCCAGCCCTGCCTTGCGGGCCAGCGCCAGCGCCTCGAAGACCACCTGCATGGTGCCGCTGATGATCAGCTGGTTGGCCGACTTGCAGACCTGGCCGGCGCCGGCCGGCCCGAGATGCGTGACGCTGCGCCCCACCGCCGCGAAGACGGCGCCCGCCGCGGCGAAGGCCGCCGGATTACCACCGACCATACAGGTGAGGGTGCCGTCCCGCGCCCCGGCCGGGCCGCCGGAGACGGGGCTGTCCAGCAGCAAGGCGCCATGCTCCGCCTGCAGCCTCTGTGCGAATCCGGCGGTGGCGCTGGCGGCGATGCTGGAGAAGTCGATCACCACCGCACCGGGCGCCAGGCCTTCCGCCACACCCTGCGGGCCGAAGAGCACCGCCTCGACATCCGGCGTATCGGGCAGGCAGAGCGCCACCGCTGCCGCGCCGCGCGCCGCCTCGGCCGGGCTCTCCGCCCAGGCGGCGCCGGCCTGCTCCAGCGTCGCGGCCTTGCCCCGGCTGCGGGTATGTATGGTGAGGGTGAAGCCGGCGCGTTGCAGGTTCGCGGCCATGGCCGCGCCCATCACGCCGAGGCCGATGAAGGCGAGGCGGGCCGGAGGGGTGATCGGCGGCATGGTGTGCTCCCTCTCAGCCCTGGCGCGCGGCGCCGGGCATGGGCTCCAGAACATAGTCGGCACCGCAGCGCGCGCAGATGTCGCGCACATGCCGCGCCAGGGTTTCCGGCACGGGGATGCCCTCGGCGCTACGCGCGGCATGTTCGCTCCGCTCCGGGTCGCCGGGGATCAGCACCGGCTGGTCCGGCCGGGCAGGCGGAGTCTGGCGCAGCGTGCCGAGTAACTCCCCGAGGTCCTGGTGGAATTCCTCCGGCGGGCGGAAGGCGGCGGGATCGATGGCCAGGAAGAAATGGCCGATATTGTCCGGTGCGCCGGGCGGCGCGGTGCGGTTGCGCAGGAAGGAGAAGGCCCCGCCCGTCAGCGTGCCGGCCAGGATCTGCACCATGACGCCGAGGCCGTAGCCCTTGTGCCCGCCGGTCTCGACGGCGCCGCCGAGCGGCGTCAGCCCGCCCTCGGCGCGCTTGTGGAGATAAGCCATGGCCTCGGCGGCGTCGGTGACGGGGCGGCCCTCGCCATCCACCACCCAGCCCGGCGGCATCGGCTTGCCGTTCAGGTCGTAGACCTTGACCTTGTTGGCGGCGACGGTGGTGCTCGACATGTCCAGCACGAAGGCTGGCTCGCCTTCGGCATCCGGTGCGGCAAGGGCAATCGGGTTGGTGCCGAGAATCGGGATCGCGCCGCGCGCCGGCACCGCCGTGATGCTGCGCGCCGTGGTCATCACCATGCCCAACACGCCCCGCCGCGCGGCCATGCGCGCGTAGTGCCCGGCGGCGCCGAAATGGTGCGAGTTGAACACGCCCACGGCACCGATCCCCGCCGCCAGCGCCTTCTCCACCGCCAGCTCCATCGCCATGGCGGCGACGGGATGGCCGAGGCCGGCGCCGCCATCCACCAGCGCCGTGCAGGCGTTCTGCCGCACCACGCGCGGCCGCGCCTGCAGCTTGAGCTGCCCACCATCGCGCAGCGTCTCGTACATCATCAGCATCGACAGGCCGTGCGAGTCGATGCCCATCAGGTCGGTCTGCACCATGGCCTCGGCCGTGGTTTCGACGAGATCCGGGTCCATGCCCCAGGCCAGCAGGATGCCGGTGATCTGCCGGCGGACATTCTCGGCGGCGACGCGCATGACGGGCTCCTTCCCGCGGGTGGGTTCAGCGGAGAACCGCGAAGCCCTTGGCGGCGCCAGCCACCAGCGCCGGTGAAACATGTTCCTGCCGCTCGGTGATGCGCCGTCCGGTCGCCATCCTGTCCTTCCCTCATGCGCCGTCTGATGCGGCGCCGGTCAGGCTGCCCCATCCGTCAATGGCCTGCAATCGGGGGCCTGCAATCGGACGCGGCCATTCGTGCCTCCCCGAGCTGCCCGCCCGAGGTCAGATCTCTTCGGGCGAGAGAAAGCGCGCCAGGCGTACGGCAGTATGGCCGCGCATGGTGCGCGGAGTGGGCATCACCAGCAGGCAGTCGTCATGCGGGGTGCGGATCTCCGCCTCCCCATCCAGCGCCAGCAGCGTGTTGCGGGCAGGGATCACGGTGCCGCCGCGGAAGGGTTGCACGAAAGCGAAGCCATGCGTGCGCGCCACCACGGTCTGCGTCACCTCGGCCAGGCGCGGGGCGGGCTGCGGGGAAGGGGCGGGGAAATCGATACAGCCGCTTTCCCGCAGCAGGGCGGTGGCGCAGCCTTCCAGCGTAGCCAGCGTCTCCGGCTCCCAGTGCTGGCCACCCTCCACAAGCAACGCGGTGCGCCCGCCCGCCGGATCGGCGAAGCCGGGGCGGTCGATCAGCCGCAGGCCGGTGCTGTGCCCCTCATCCGCCACCACCAACGACGGGACGCCGAGCCGCGCCCCCAACTGCAGCGCGCGACGCGGCGTGCCGGTGATGAGCAGCGGGTCGGAAGGCCAGAGCATGCTATGCAGGTCGAGCAGCAGGTCGGCGCTGTCGAGCAGCGGGCAAAGAGCACGGGCGCGATCCAACTCGCGGCTGCGGCGGTGGCCCTGCAACACGCGGTCGCTCCAGACGCGGTTCATGTCCTCGTCCAGGAAGCGGCTGAGCGTCGGATCGGCGGGATTGAAGCGGGCGAAAGCGGCGAGGTTGGCAAAGACCAGCGTCAGCCGTCCGCGCGCCGGGCGCAGGCCCTGCTCCAGCCAGCGCACGAGCAGCGACGCCCCGGCGAATTCATTGCCATGGATCAGGCTGACCAGCACGACATGCGGGCCCGGCGCCTCGGCAGTGAAGCTCCAGACGCCTTCCATCAGGTTGCCCGCCCGCCAGGGTCGCAGGTCCGGCACCGGTAGCCGCACCGGGAAGTGCGGCAGGAAATCCGGCGCCGCCGCCTCGCTCACTCCTGGAGTCCCCCGCATCCGGGCAGCGGCGCATGGCCCGCCACCGGAAGCGCCCCTGCTTGCGCCACCACGGCCATCCCCCCGTCGTTCTCCCGCCGATACTCTTATACGCGGGGGCGGGATGGGCAACTGCACGGCGGCGGAACCTCAGCCCGGCGGCTTTCCCTCGCGCCGTGCCTGCGCCACGAGCTGGCGCAGCGTCGGCAGGTCCACCGCGCCCGGCACGAGCTTTCCACCGATCACAAGGGCCGGCGTGCCCTCGATGCCAATCGCGCGGGCCAGTTCCAGGTGCCCTTGCAGCCGGGCCTGCAAGGCTGGATCCTGCATGTCGCGCTTCAGCCGCGCCCAGTCGAGCCCGGCGCGCTCCGCCTCGGCCTGTAGGGCCGCCTCGGTCGGCTCGCCCTTCAGCCGCATCAGCGCATCCTGCAAGGAGGCGTACTTGCCCTGGCGCTGCGCCGCCAGCAGGGCGCGGCTGGCCAGCAGGCTGTTCGGGCCGAGGATCGGCAGATCCTTCAGCACCAGCCGGACCTGCGGGTCCTCGCGCAACAGCGCCTCCATCGTCGGGTGCAGCGTCTTGCAGTAGCCGCAGCGCGCGTCGAAGAACTCGACGATGGTCACGTCTCCGCGCGGGTTGCCCTTCACCGGGTCGGCCGGGTCGCGCAGCAGCGCATCCGCCTGCGCGGCGATGGCGGCGCGCTGTGCCCCGGCGCGGTCGTCCTGCTCCGCCTGCTGCAGGGCCAGAATAGCCTCGCGCAGGATGGAAGGGTCGCTGCGTAGCGCCTCGCGGAGGATGTCCACCACTTCCTTGCGCTGTTCCGGCGAGAGCGCCTGGGCGGCGGCCGGTGCCGCCGCGCCGAGCAGCAGCGCCGCGCCGAGAGCCAGTGTCGCCGCCTTGGTACGGATTCGGGTCACGCGGTCATCATCTCCTTCTCTGGGCCTGTCCGGCCTCGCACTGCTCCGGGGTCAGGTCCTCCGGGCGCGCGGCATTGCGCAGATCCTGCGCCCGCAGTCGGGCAGGGCCAGGGCGCGGGCGTCGGGTGGTTCTCCTTCACCATGGTTCCTTTCGCCAGGGCCAGGTCGTGCATGGGCGGGTTGCCGAGTCGCCCTTGCGTCTCGCCCAGCGAAGCCTGTCCGGGCGGCCGCGCCAGGTGGCCGCCGGCGATAGGGCCCGCCTCATGCGCCAGCGCGCCAACCAGTTCCGCCGCCGAATCCGCCTGCCGGATCAACCGGGTGTGGATGAACAGGCGGTTGCCGGTGGTGACGAAGGCGTCTATGGCCCGGTCCTGGATCAGCGAAATGCGCGCCAGCGCCGGATCGGCCCCGGCCGCCCGGAACAGGGGGTGCGCGAAATCGCGGATCGTGCTTTCCGTCCCGGCGTCCCGGATCAGTGCGACGCCGCGGCCGCCCTGGTCACCGCCCTGGGCCTGCACGGCGCGGGCGAGCAGCAACGGAGTGAAGAACGCCAGCATGAGCAGCAGCGTGCGGAACGGGGCCGGCAGGCTTCGCATGGCCGATAGCCTAGCCCGGAGCGGGCGAAAGCGGCCAGCATCCTGGGCCGCCGCGCTGGCGGCGGCAGGAGTCCTGGGCCTGTCCGGCTGCGGCACCCTCGGCAGCGCCGTGAACAGCGTGGTCGGCAGCAATACCCCGCCCGAGGGCCAACTCGGCCATGTGCGCGGCTTCCTGGGCGGCGTGGTGGCGGATGAGCCACGCGCCGCGCTGGTCGGGCGCGAGGTGCTCTCCTCCGGCGGCACGGCGGTGGATGCGGCGGTGGCGGCGGGCTTTGCCATGGCGGTGACGCTGCCTTCCCGCACCGGGCTCGGCGGCGGCGGCGCCTGCCTCGTCTTCAGCCAGGAGCGCGGCAGCACCGAGGCGGTGCTCTTCCCGGCCACGGCGCCATCGCCGGGCGGGCCGGTGGGTGACCGCCCGGCGGCGGTGCCGATGCTGGCGCGCGGTCTCTTCGCGCTGCACACGCGGCTGCCCCGCCGGCCCTTCAACGAGCTGATGGCGCCGGCCGAGCAGCTCGCGCGCTTCGGCACCACCACCTCCCGCGCCCTGGCGCAGGATCTCGCGGCCGTGGCCGGGCCGTTGCTGGCTGACCCGCAGGCGCGCGCCGTCTTCACCGGCCCGGACGGCCACCCGCTCACCGAGGGCGCGCGGCTGGTGCAGCCCGATCTCGGCGGCACGCTTTCGGCCCTGCGCATCGCCGGCGTGGGCGACATGTACCAGGGCGCCATGGCGCGCCGCGTGGTGGAACTCTCCCGCACAGCGGGCGGACCGCTGACCCTGGCTGATCTCCGCCCCTCCGTGCCGGTGGTGGCGCAGCCGCTGGAGATGCGCGTGGGTTCCGACACGCTCGCTTTCCTGCCCCCGCCGGCCGATGGCGGGCTGGCGGGCGCCGCCGCCTTCCAGGCGCTGCAGTCCGGCGCCGGGGTGGACGCCGCCTCCCAGCGCGGCCTCGCCGTTTCGCGCGCCTGGCGCGAGCGCGGCGGAGATGCGACCAGCCTGCTCACCAACCCGCCGCCGCTGGATGGCCCAGTGCCGCTGCTGCCCGCCTCGGCCAGCCTCGTCACCCTGGACAGGGACGGCAATGCCGTCTCCTGCGCCTTCACGCTGAACAACCTGTTCGGTACCGGGCGCGTGGTGCCGCAACTCGGCTTCCTGCTTGGCGCCGCGCCCAATCGCGGCCGTGTCGAGCCACCGCTGCTGGCGGCCACCCTGGCCTACAACGCCAATCTGCGCGCCTTCCGCTATGCCGGGGCGGCCACCGGGCAGGCGGCGGCACCGATCGCGCTGGCCCTGCCGGCGGCGCGTGTGCTGCTGAACGGCACGCCGGTGAGCGAGGCGGTCGGCGCCGTGCCGGAGCCGGGGCGCGCCAATGCCATCAGCTGTCCGCGCTACCTGCCGGGCAGCCAGGACCGCTGCGCCGCGGCGACCGATCCGCGCGGGGCGGGATTGGCGCTGGTCGGCGGGCAGTAAAAAAAAGTCTGGGGGAAGGAATTCCCCCAGGCCCCCATCTTTTTTCTTCAAGTTTTCGGCGCTGGTCGCCAGCGCAACACCAACTGACAAAAAGAAGAAGGGGGTTCGGGGGAATTCATTCCCCCGACCTTTTTCTGCGACGCCGCGCAAGGGAAGCCCCATGCTCAAGACCGGACGAGGCGCCGAGGCGCCGCCCTTCCTGGTGATGGACGTCATCGCCGCCGCCAATGCCGCCGCGCTGAGCCTGCCCCCCGGCGCGCCCGGCGTGCTGCGCATGGAGGTCGGGCAGCCTTCCACCGGGGCGCCGCGCGGAGCAGCCGAGGCGGCGATCCGCGCGCTGCAGGCGGGGGCGCCGATGGGCTACACGGAAGCCTTCGGCCTGCGCTCGCTGCGCGAGCGGATCGCCCGATACTCGGCCGAGAAATACGGCGCGCCGGTCGCCGTGGAGCGGGTGGCGGTGACGGTGGGCGCCTCCGGGGCCTTCCCGCTGGCCTTCCTGGCCGCCTTCGACCCCGGCGACCGCGTGGCCATGGCCGCGCCCTACTATCCGCCCTATGCCAATATCCTGACCGCGCTCGGCATGGTGCCGCAGCTTCTGCCCTGCGATGCCGCCACCCGCTTCCAGCCGACCATCGCCATGCTGGAGGCGCTGGACCCGCTGCCGGACGGACTGATCGTCGCCTCGCCCTGCAATCCGGCCGGCACCATGCTGGCGCCGGAGGAACTGGCGGCGATCGCCCGCTGGTGCCACGCGCATGGGGTGCGGCTGATCTCGGACGAGATCTATCACGGCCTCTCTTACGGCATGCCGGAGAGCACCGCCGCCGCCTTCAGTCCCAGCGCCGTGGTGGTGAACAGCTTCAGCAAGTATTTCTCGATGACGGGGTGGCGTATCGGCTGGCTGGTGCTGCCGGAAGACCTGATCCGCCCGGTGGAGTGCCTGGCGCAGAACATGTTCATCAGCGCGCCGCATGTCTCGCAGGTGGCGGCGGAAGCGGCTTTCGACTGCACGGCGGAGCTGGAGGCCAACAAGGCCGCCTATCGCCGTAACCGCGATGCGCTGCTGGCCGGCCTGCCGGCAGCGGGCTTCGACCGGCTCGCCGAGGCAGACGGCGCCTTCTATCTCTGGGCCGATATCGGCCACCTGACCAATGACAGCGTGGATTTCGCCGCCCGCATGCTGGCCGAGGCCGGCATCGCCGCCACGCCGGGGGTGGATTTCGACCGCGCGCGTGGGCGCCGGTTCCTCCGCTTCTCCTATTGCGGAGCCGAGGCGGCGATGGCCGAGGCGCCGGAGCGGCTGCGGCGCTGGCTGCGTCGTTGAGGGCAGCGTGGGAAGCGTGAAGGTCGCGCTTCTCTCGCAACCCGATACCTGTCCATCCGTTCATTCCGGCGATCCGGCGCGCGCGCCATGCAGCCAGGGAGATGCACGATGATCATGGGCAGCCGCAGCCCGCAACGCCTGCCGGGCTTCCTGACCCGCCGCCTTTTCCTGCGGCGTTCCGGCGGGGGCGTAATGGCGGCCGGGGCGCTGGCGGAGAACCGCTTCGCCATATCGCCCGATCGCGGGGCGAAGACCGTGCGGGCGGAAGCCCCGCAGAGGGAGCGCCCCGGGAAGCCAGGGCAGCGCACCGGTTAGGCGGGTGGGGCCCCGCTTACTGCGGGGCGAAGAAGTAGCGTTGCAGCCGCTGGATGACGTCCTGCAGGTTGAAGCCCGGCGGCGGCGCCTCCGCCTGCTCGGGCGGCACCCGGGCGCGGAAGGCGGCCAGCGCCGCCGGCGTGTCGGAGAGCGCCAGCTCGCGCGGCGGCGAATCGGCGGTGGCGCTGCCGAAGCCGAGCACCCGCACCAGCACGCGGTCGGCCTTGGGCAGTTCCTCGGCAGCGCGCGCGGCATCCTCCGGGCGCGGGGCACAGACCACGGAGCGGCCTTCCAGGCCGCAGGGCATCTCGAAGAGCGGATTGGGCGGGAAGCGCAACTGCGCCGTGCCGGTCAGCGCCAGCAACCCGCGCAGGGCGCCCTGCAGGTCGAGGTCACGCGCCGTGACCACCGGGACCAGCCGCCCCCGCCGCCCCGCGATCTCCAGCGCCAGGGCGGGCATGGCCTCGGTGGCCGGCTCGACCGGCCGCGAATGCGTCATGCGGCAGTTCGCCTTATCGGTCATCGGATCGGTGGTGCAGGTCAGGATCCAGGGACCGAACTGGTCCGTCTCGGCGCGCGCCGGGGCGGCGGCGAGCAGGGCAAGGGCGGCGATCGGAAGGATGGCGGTCGGGCGCATGAGGCGCAACATAGGAAGGGCATCGGGAGCTTGCCATGAACACTGTCACCTTTCCGGATGAGACCAGCGTTCCCGCCCTCGGTCAGGGCACCTGGAAAATGGGCGAGCGGGGTGCCGACCGCGCCGCCGAGGCCCGCGTGCTGCGCCTCGGCCTCGATCTTGGCCTGACGCTGATCGACACGGCCGAGATGTATGGCGAGGGCGGGGCGGAGGAGGTGGTGGCCGAGGCCATCGCCGGCCGGCGCGACGAAGTCTTCCTCGTCACCAAGGCCTATCCGCAGAACGCCTCCCGCACGCGGCTGCCGGAGGCCTGCGCGCGCAGCCTCAGGCGGCTGAAGACGGATGTCATCGACCTTTACCTCCTGCACTGGCGCGGCAGCGTGCCGCTGGCCGAGACGGTGGAGGCGATGGAACGGCTGGTGCAGCAGGGCAAGATCCGCCGCTGGGGCGTCTCCAATCTCGACGTGTCCGACCTGGAGGAATTGGGGCCGGCGCTGGCCGACTGCGCCACCGACCAGGTGCTCTATAACCTGGAGGCGCGCGGCGTGGAGTTCGACCTGCTGCCCTTCGCCGCGCGGCTGAAGATGCCGGTCATGGCCTATTCGCCGGTGGGGCAGGGCGGTGCGCTGCTGCGGCACCCCGCGCTGAAGCGCGTGGCGGAGCGGCAGGGGATCTCGGCGGCGCAGGTAGCGCTGGCCTGGACGCTGCGCGGCGGTGGCATCATCAGCATTCCCAAGGCGGCGGACGAGGCGCATCTGCGGGAGAATGCGGAGGTCTGGAAGGTGGTGCTGACGCCGGAAGATTTGGCCGAGCTGGATTCGGCCTTCCCGCCGCCGAAGCGCAAGCAGCCGCTGGAGATGCTTTGAAAAGGTCGGGGGGAAGGAATTCCCCCCGAACCCCTCATCTTTTTTCTGTCGGTTTGGCGCCCGCCCGCCAGGGCGCGCCGGGAGGCGCTGACCGGATTGCGCCTTCCGGCCCGGCCGGGCTCTGCCTATCCTGCGCACCGTGACCGTAGCACTCGCCTTTCTCCTGCTCGGCCTCATCGTGCTGGCGCCCCTGGGCGCGCTTGCCGGGAAGGGCGCGCGGATCGTGCATGGCGGCGGCATCCTCGCCTCGGCCGGCTTCGCGGCCCTGGCTCTCGCCGGGCTGGCGATCGGCGACAATACGGTGCTGCTCCTGCCGGTCGGGCCGCCCTGGGCGCCGCTGACCCTGGCGCTGGACGGGCTTTCGGCCTGGTTTCTGCTGCTGCTTGGCCTAGTGGGGGTGGCCTGCGGCCTTTACGGCTGGACCCATGAGATCGCCGCGCCGCCGCGCCGGCTGGTGCCCTATCCCCTTCTTCTCGCCGGTATGGCGCTGACGCTGCTGGCGGCGGATGGCTTCACCCTGCTGCTCGGCTTCGGGGTGATGTCGCTGACATTCTGGGCGCTGCTGGCGGCGCAGGTTCGAGGGGACGAGTCCGGAGATGGATCCGAGGCGAAGCAGACAGCTGCCCGGCTCTATCTCGGTTTCGCTCTGTTCGGCGCTGCCTGCCTGGTCCCCGCCATCGGGCTGATAGCCGGCCTCCCGGGCGATCTTTCCTTTGCCGGGCTGCGCGCCGCGCCACCGCAGGGCTGGCGGGCGGCGACAGTGCTGGCCCTGGTGCTGCTCGGCGCCGGCTCCCAGGCGGGGCTGGTACCGCTGCATGGCTGGCTGCCGATCGCGCATCCGGTCGCGCCGAGCCATGTCTCGGCGCTGATGTCGGCCGTCATGACCAAGGTGGCGCTCTATGTGGTCGCGCGGCTGGTGCTGGATCTCGGCGGGCCGGCGCAGCCGCTCGGCTGGGGCGTGCCGTTGCTGCTGCTGGGTGCCGCCTCGGCACTGTTCGGGGCCTTGCGCGCGACGCAGGAGGTGGACGGCAAGGCGCTGCTGGCCTGCTCCACGATCGAGAATATCGGCTTCATCGCCATGGCCTTTGGCCTCGCGGCGGTGCTGCGCGCGGCCGATCTCGGCCCGTTGGCGGCATTGGCGGCAGGAGCGGGGCTGCTGCATGCGCTGGCGCATGGCCTGTTCACGACCTTGCTCGTCCTGGCCATGGGCGAGGTGCAGCACGGCGCCGGTTCGCGCCGGCTGGACCGGCTGGGCGGGCTGATCCACGCCATGCCGATGGTGGCCCTCTGTGCCCTGGCCGGCGCCGCTGCGGCCGCGACGCTGCCGCCGTTCTCGGGCTTCGCGGGCACGTGGATGCTGCTGCAGGCGCTGCTCTCCGCTTGGCGGGTGGGGGCGCTGGGCCTGCAGGTGCTGGTGGCCGCCTGCACCGCCGTGGCGGCGCTCGCGGCCGCGCTGGGGGCAGCGGCCATGCTGCGTTTCTGGGGCCTCGCCTTCCTCGGCCGCCCGCGCACGCCGCGCACCATGGGGGCGCAGGAGGCCGCCACGCCCTGCCGTGTTGCACTGCTCGGGCTGGCGGGGCTGACCGCGCTGATCGGCCTGTTCCCCGGGGTGCTGTTGGCGCTCGGCGCGCCGGCGGTGGCGCGCCTCACCGGCCATGGCGCCCTGCCGGAGGCCTCGCCCTGGCTGGTCAGTGCCTCGGCCTATGCCTCCGACTACCGGCCGCTGGCCCTCGTTATCCTGCTGACCTTGCTGCTGCTCGGGCTGGTCGCGCTGGTGCGGCAGCTGTCGCCGGGCGCCGCGGCGCGCGGGCCGGTCTGGGATGGCGGCTTCATCGCGCCGCCGACGCATCTTCCCTTCGGCGACCCCGCGACCCAGGCCAGCGCCGCCGGTTTCGCCCAGCCGCTGCGGCGGATGCTGGGCGGGCGGCTGCTGGTGGCGCGCGAGGCGGTGACGCGCCCGCCACCCGGCGATCCGGCCCCGGCACGGCTCGACAGCGGCATTCATGACCCTGTCCTGCCGGCGCTGTTGCTGCCGCTGCTGCGCCTGCGTGACGTCCTGGCCGGCGCGGCGGAGCGGCTGCGCGACCTGACCATCCGGCAGTTCCTTGGGCTTGGTTTCGGCATGCTGGTGCTGCTGATGGCGCTGCTCGCCTGGCTCGGGACAGGGGCGGCGGGATGACGCTGTTCCCCGCGGTACTGACGCAACTCCTCCATCTGGCACTGATGCTGACCCTGGCGCCGCTGCTGGTGGGGGTGGTCCGCTGGCTGGAGGCGCGGCTGACGGGTCGGCAGGGCGCCAGCCCTCTGCAGCCCTTGCACGACCTGCTGAAACTGCTGCGCAAGCAGCCACTGCTGGCGGAGAATGCCTCGGTGATCTCGGTCGCCGCGCCCTACGCTGCGCTGGCCGCGACGGCTGCCGCCGCCGCCCTGGTGCCGGGCTTCGCGCATGGCATGCTGCTGGCGCCGATGGCGGACCTGATCCTGATCGCCGGCCTGCTGGCCCTGGCTCGCTTCGCCCAGGCGCTGGCGGCGATGGATGTCGGCACCGCCTTCGGCGATCTCGGCGCGGCGCGCGCGATGAGCTTCGCTGCCTTCGCCGAGCCGGCCTTCGTGCTGGCGGTGCTGGGCTTCGCCATCCTCACCGGCACCACCAATCTCGACGCGATCGGCGCGGTGCTGCAGGAGGGCGTGGTGGGGCTGCGCGTCACGCTTGGCCTGGCGCTGCTGGCACTCCTGGCGGTGGCCCTGGCCGGGAGTGGCCGCCTGCCGGTGGACAGCCCCGCCACCGCCCCGGAACTCGCCATGGTGCAGGGGGCGATGCTGCTGGAAGCCTCGGGGCGGCATCTCGCGCTCTGGGAAATGCAGGCGGCGCTGCGGCTGACGGTCTGGCTGGCGCTGCTGGCGGCGCTGTTCCTGCCTTTTGGTACGGCGGCCGCCGAGGCGGGGCCGCTGGCCTGGCTTCTCGGCCTGCTGGCCTGGGGCGTCAAGTTGGCGCTGCTCGCCCTGGCCCTGGCGGTGTTCGAGAGCGTCATCGCCCGGATGCGCATCTTCCGGGTGCCGGAATTCCTCGGCGCGGCGCTCCTGCTGGCGTTGCTGGGCGCGGTGTTCCTGTTCCTCTCCACCGGGTTGGCCTGAGGAGGGGCGCGGTATGGGTTTCGGGCAGCTTTCCTACGACGTGGCGCATCTGCTGGGCGGCGGCGTCCTGCTGCTTTCCTTCGTTCTGCTCTACCAGCGGCGGATCAGCGCGGTGATCAGCGCCTTCGCCGCGCAGGGCGCACTGCTGGCGCTGGCGGTGGCCTGGCAGGGCTGGGCGCAGGGGGCGCCGGGGCTCTACCTGACGGCCCTCATCGCCGCCGCCGGAAAGGCGGTGCTGATCCCGCTCGCCCTGCGCGCGCTGGTGCGGCGCTTCGGGCTGTACCGCAGCGTCGATCCGGCGCTCGGCATCGGGACAGGGCTGATCGCCGGCGTTGCCCTGGTGGCGCTGGCCATCCTGGTGGTGCTGCCGGCCACCACGGGCGCCGGCGCCCTGGCGCGGGAGGATCTGGCCATCGCGCTTTCTGTCGTGCTGCTCGGCATGCTGATGATGATCACGCGGCGCAATGCCATCAGCCAGGTGGTCGGCCTGTTGAGTCTGGAGAACGGACTGGTGCTGGCCGCTGCCGGCGTGCGCGGCCTGCCGCTGGTGGTGGAGCTTTCCACCGCCGCCCTGATGCTGGTGCTGGCGGGACTGGCCGGGTTCTTCGCCTTCCACCTGCGCGCCAGCTTCGCTGGCCTGGATCTTTCGCTACTGCACCGGCACCGCGGTGAGCGCGCCGAGGCGGATTCGCCATGACCGGGAGGCTCCGATGATGCTCGGCCTGCCCGGCCTCCTGGTGGTGGTGCCGATCCTGGGTGCGGCAGCCCTGGCGGCGATTCCCTCGCTGCGCGTCGCGGCACTGCTGAACATCGCGCTGTCGCTGGCCGGCTTCGTGCTGGCGCTCGGCCTGCTAGCGCTGCCATGGAAAACCTCCGGCGAGTTGGGCTGGCTGCTGCATCTCGACGCGCTGAACCTGCCGCTGCTGCTGCTCGGCGCCTTCATCGGCCTCAGCACCGCCTGCTTCTCCGCCGCAACGGTAGCAGGCGAGGGCTTCGGTCCGCGCGCCGGACGCGCCTATCACGCCGCCTTCCAGGTCTTCCTCGGCGCCCATCATCTGGCGCTGCTGGCCGACAATCTCGGGCTGATGTGGGTGGCCATCGAGGTCGCCACCTTCGCCACGGTGCTGATGGTGGCGCTGCATCGCACGCCGGCGGCGCTGGAGGCGGCCTGGAAATTCCTGATCCTCTGCGGCGTCGGCATCGCCCTGGCGCTGTTCGGCACCATCGTGCTGGCCATGGCGGCGCTGCCCTTCGCCGGCAGCGGGGAGGCCGCGCTGTCCTTCGACGCGCTGCTGCGGGTGGGCGGCGAGGCGGATCCCGGCCTGCTCACCCTGGCCTTCATCTTCCTGCTGGTCGGCTACGGCACCCAGGCCGGGCTGGTGCCGCTGCATTCCTGGTTGCCGGATGCCCATGCCGAGGGACCGATGGCGATGTCCGCCGTGCTCTCCGGCCTGCTGCTGAACCTGGCGCTGCATGCGATCCTGCGCGCCAAGGCGGTGGTGGCGCTGAACCCGGGCCCGTTGCCGCCCGGCGCGCTGATGATGGCGATGGGGCTGGCCTCGCTGCTGCTCGCCGCCTTCTCGCTCTGGCGGCGGCGCGACGCCCGGCGCTTCTTCGCCTGGAGCAGCATTCAGCACATGGGGCTGGCCGGCTTCGCCTTCGGACTCGGCGGGCCGGCATCCCTGGCAGGGATGCTGCATCTGCTCGGCCACTCGCTGGTGAAGAGCGCGATCTTCTTCGGCCTCGGCCGGGCCGTGGCGCTGCGCGGCAGCCAGCGACTGGCGGCGCTGGGCGGGCTCGTCGCCGCGCATCCGCGGCTCGGCTGGTCCCTGGTGGTGGCGATGCTGGCCATTGTCGGCCTGCCGCCCTTCTCCCTTTTCGCCAGCCAGTTCCTGTTGGTGCAGCAGACGGTGGTGCGGCTGCCCTGGCTGGCTCTGCCGCTCGGCATCGGGCTGGTGGTGGCGGCCCTGGCGCTGCTGCAGGTAATGCAGGCCATTGGCTTCGGCCCGGCGCGGCCGGACCCGGTGGGCCGCGCCCGCTCGCCCGGGCTGCTCGGGCCGCGGCTCGGCGCCTGGGCCGTGCTGGTGCCGCTGCATGTGCACCTGCTGCTGGCGCTGCTGCTTGGCCTGGCCCTGCCGGCGCCGCTGCTGGGCCTGCTGCTGGATGCTGCGAGGATTGCCGGATGAGCGGCCCCGCGACCCGCCTGATCCTGGCCGGCGCCGCGCGCGCGCCCTTCCGCCGCGAGCTGGACGCGGCCGGCTGGGCCGACCTGCCCGAGGCGCTGCGGCAGGAACCGGAGCTGGAACTGCTCGCCCTCTGGGCCGAGCCCGGGCTGGTGCACGCCGCCTTCCGCCCCGCCGCCGGCGGCGCGGTGCTGCTGGCCAGCACGGCGGCGCAGGAGGGCCGCTACCCCGCGCTTTCCCCCGCGCGCCCGGCGGCGGCCTGGTTCGAGCGGGCCATCGCCGATCTCTGGGGGCTGCGTGCGGAGGGTGGGGTGGATGGCCGCCCCTGGTTGGATCATGGCCGCTGGGGCATCCGCGCGCCCCTCTCGGACCGGCCGCGCGAGGCCACGGGCGAGCCGCCGCAGCCGGTCTTCCTGCCGGCCGAGGGGGAGGGGCTGCATCAGATCCCCCTCGGCCCGATCCATGACGGCGTGACCGAGCCGGGCCATTTCCGCTTCCATGTGCAGGGCGAGACGATCGCCCGGCTGGAGGTGCTGCTGGGCTATGCCCATAAGGGGACGCTGGGGCTGATGCGGGGCAAGTCGCCACGGCTGGCGGCGCGGTTGGCGGCGCGGCTTTCCGGCGATTCCACCGTGGCGCATGCCTGGGCCTTCGCCGCCGCCGCCGAGGCGGCGGTCGGGGTGGCGCCCCCGCCCCGCGCCGCGGTGCTGCGTGGGGTAATGGCCGAGCTGGAGCGCATCGCCAATCACCTGAACGACTGGGGCTTCCTCTGCCAGGACGCCGGCTTCACCTGGGCGCAGGCCCGTTGCGGCGCGTTGCGCGAGGCGGTGCTGCGCGCCAATGACACCGCCTTCGGCCACCGCCTGCTGATGGACCGGGTGGTGCCGGGCGGCGTCTCGATCGACATCGCCGCCTCCGGCGTGGCGGCGATCCGCGCTGCGCTGGCCCTGGTGGCAGCGGAAATCCCGCGATTGCGCCACATCACCGAGGAACGGGCGAGCCTGCAGGATCGGCTGGCCGGCGCCGGGGTACTGCGCCCGGACTGGGCGGCGCTCTTCGCCGCCGGTGGCTTCGTCGGGCGGGCCTCTGGGCGCGACTTCGACGCCCGGCGGGATCTCGCCTATCCGCCTTACGAGGGGCTGGAGGTCATCGTGCCGGTGCTGCAGGCCGGCGATGTGGAGGCGCGACTGGCGATCCGGGTGCAGGAGCTGGAGCAGAGCCTGACCCTGGCCGGCACCCTGCTGGACCGTCTGGCGCCGGGCGAGGTCCTGGCGCCGCTGCCGGTGCGCGGCGGCGAGGGGCTGGGCGTGGTGGAGGGCTTCCGGGGCGAGGTGCTGTGCTGGATGGCCCTGGGCGAGGACGGGCTGATCCGTGCCGCCTTCGCGCGCGATCCGTCCTGGCTGCAATGGCCGCTGCTGGAGGCGGCGGTGGAGGGCAACATCGTGGCCGATTTCCCGCTCTGCAACCGATCCTTTAACTGCACCCATAGCGGGGTGGACCTGTGAGCGGCTGGCGCGGCTGGAAGCTGGGTCGAGGAGGCCAGGGAAGCGGCGATCGGCTGGCTGCCCGGTCCTTCCCCGCCCTTGAAGTACGCCCCATGCTCTGGCCCCGCCTGGCCCGCAGCCTGTTCAGCCGCCCGCTGAGCGAACCGGTGCCGCCGCCGCCCGAGGCCACGGTGGCGGCCCTGGCCGAGCGCCTGGATGCCGCCGCGCAGAGGCGGCTGGGCCGCAGCCTGGCGATCCGCCATGTCAATTCCGGCTCCTGCAACGGCTGCGAGCTGGAGGTGAACGCGCTCTCCGGCGTGGTCTATGACCTGGAGCGGCTCGGGCTGCGCTTCGTGACCTCGCCCCGGCACGCCGATGTGCTGCTGGTCACCGGCCCGGCCTGCCACAACATGACCGAGGCGATGCAGCGCGCCTTCCTCTGCACGCCCGACCCGAAATGGGTGGTGGGCGTCGGCGACTGCGCGCTGGACGGCGGGGTGTTCGGGGAAAGCTATGCCGTGGCGGGTGGCGTGGACCGCGTCCTGCCGCTGGATCTGGTGATTCCCGGCTGCCCGCCGAGCCCGGCAATGCTGCTCGAAGGATTGCTGGCCCTGGTGGAAGCCCAGGGCGAGGCAGCGGGGCGCTCGGCGGAGCAGCCGGCGGGCTAGAGCGGTTTCCGTTCGCTTCGGCTCACGTGAACCGCTCTAGCCTTTTGTTTTAACAAGCACCTTCACCCGCAGATGATTCCACTGATCGGGATCTGCTCTGGGGTCGGAAACATGGAATCGGGCCGGCGGGATCACTCCGGCCGGCCCGAAACGCCAGGCTCCCAAGGGGGCTCCCAACGGGGTTCCCTGGGAGCCGGCCGACCGGGCGGCGGCCCGCCGGGAGTAAAGCCGCCGCCCGATATGCTCAGCCCACCGGGCGACGCGCGCGATGGAGCTGTGCGGCGCGGCGCGGGTGCTGCTTGCGCTTCACATGCGCCTGACGGCGGTTGTGGTGCGGCTTCGCCGCCGCCGCGTGCCGCTGCTGCTGCACGGTCTGGTGATGCGGAGCGCGGGCCTCGGCGGTGCCCGGCGCGGCGGCCAGGGCAAGCGGCACGGCCAGCGCGGCAGCGGCGAACAGGAGGCGGAACGACCGGAACATGCTGTGGATTCCTGATGCGGGAAGCCGCGGTTTTGGGCTCCTCGAGATCAGGGTGCCGGGCCGCGCCTCTCGCCGGCATGGGCGGGTGCTGAATTCGCCGTTAACCTTGGGCGGCGGCCTTGGGCATCACAGCAGGGCCAGCAGCTGGAGTTCGCGCCGCAGCGCCGGCGGCAGCGCGGCGATGCCGGAGGCGTCCTCGGCCGGGGCGGCGAGATCGGGCGGGGCGGCCTCGGCCTCCAGGTAGCGCCAGCCCTGGAAGGGCCTCATCGGCCGTGCGGCGACGGCGACCAGTTCCGGGTCCAGCACCAGCGCGGTGTGCGGTGTGCCGTCCGCGGCGGCTTCGGGGCGGATGTCCTGGATGCGCTGGCGCACGCAGACGAAGCCGGCCACCACCCAATAGAGCGAGCCGCCGGCCAGGATCTCCTCGGCCCGCTTGGGCGTCATGCGGGTGAGGTGCCGCAGGGGTGGGTCGAGCCGGGCGCGGCGCTCCTGCCCGGTGCGGAGGGTGGCGACGTCGCGGGGGCCGACGGCGAGCTTGATGAGGTGCAGCACAGCCCGTGATGTACGCCACCGTGGCGGCACCACAAGAGGCGGCGCCGCCACCGGGTATCAAGGAGCGTCACGTCATGGTGCGGGTTCTCTCCCCTGCCTGGCGGGCCCGCAAGATGCGACTGTTCCCGAACCTTTCCATGGCGCGGAAGATGCTGGCCCCGCCCTTGCTCGCGCGGCGACTCATGCGGTGGAGGCGCTTCGCGGCATCGGCAACGCGGTGGAGCGGAGCAACGACATGCCCACTGTGATCGCGGCGGTCGAGGAGCAAGGCACGGCGACCCGCGAGATCGCCCAAGGCCAGCCAGAGGGCCGAGGCGATCGGCACGGTCAGCCAGGGCCTCGCCGGCGTGTGGCAGATGGCAGAGGCGATCGGCGGCGCGGTGAGCGGGATGCTGGGCGCCTCCCAGGAATTGGCGGGCCAGGCCGCGGTGCTGGGGGAGCGCTCCGGCCGCTTCCTGGCGGCTGTGCGGCGCTGAGGCGGGGGGGGCGCAAAACAGTTGCACCCGGCGGTGTGCGGGCGTTAAGGCAGCGCGTTTTTCGCGCCGGCGGGGCGCGGGCGGGGTTGTGAGGAAGGAAGAAAGCGATGGGCTACCGGGTCGCGGTTGTCGGCGCCACCGGCAATGTGGGGCGGGAGATGCTGAAGACCCTCGCCGAACGGCAGTTCCCGGTCAGCGAGGTCCTCGCTCTGGCTTCCGGGCGCTCGGCGGGGCAGGAGATCTCCTTCGGCGAGAAGGCCGTGCTGAAGGTGCAGAACCTGGAGAAGTTCGACTTCGCCGGCACTGATATCGGGCTGTTCTCGCCCGGCGCCTCCGTCTCGGCGGTGCACGCGCCGCGCGCCGCGGCGGCGGGCTGCGTGGTAATTGACAACACCAGCCAGTTCCGCATGGACCACGACGTGCCGCTGGTGGTGCCGGAGGTCAATCCGCAGGCCCTGAAGGGCTTCCGCAAGCGCAACATCATCGCCAACCCGAACTGCTCCACCATCCAGATGGTGATGGCGCTGAAGCCGCTGCATGAGATCGCGCGGATCAGGCGGGTGGTCGTCGCCACCTACCAGTCCGTCTCCGGCGCGGGGAAGGAGGCGATGGACGAGCTCTTCACCCAGACCCGTGGCGTCTATGTCAACGACGCGGCGGCACCCGAGGTCTTCACCAAGCCGATCGCCTTCAACTGCATCCCGCATATCGACAAGTTCCTCGACGACGGCTTCACCAAGGAAGAGTGGAAGATGGCCGTCGAGACGCGGAAGATCCTTGATCCGGATATCCAGGTGGTGGCGACCTGCGTGCGGGTGCCGGCCTTCATCGGCCATGGCGAGGCGGTGCATGTCGAGTTCGAGCGGCCGATCACCGAGCAGCAGGCCTGGGAGGCGCTGCGGGAGGCGCCGGGTGTGACGGTGCTCGACCGGCGCGAGGATGGCGGCTACGCAACACAGGTGGATGTCGCCGGGGAGGACCCGGTCTTCGTCTCCCGCCTGCGCAAGGACCCGACGGTGCCGAACGGCCTGGCCTTCTGGTGCGTGGGCGACAACCTCCGCAAGGGTGCGGCGCTGAACGCGGTGCAGATCGCCGAGGAACTGGTGCGTTCCGGCCTGCTGGAGCGCGCAACCGCCGGCTGAAGCGCAGCCATTCACGCAGGCGTGTAGGATTGTGGCGGCCCTGTCATGCTGCCGCCACAAGGCCGACCCGCATCTCGCCCATGCCTCCAGGCGTTTCAATACCGCAAGGAGGATCCATTCATGCGGAAGACCATCATGCGCCTGGGCCTGGTGGGCGGGCTGGTCCTTGGGCTGGCCGCCTGCACCAATCCCTATAGTCCTGGTCAGCGCGCCGTTGGCGGCGGGCTGCTGGGCGCGGGGGTGGGGGCGGGTGTCGGCTCGCTCTCGGGTAATGCCGGTACGGGCGCGCTGATCGGGGGCGCCGTGGGTGCGGCGGGTGGCGCGCTGACCACGCCGGAGCGCCCGTATGACCCCTATTATGGCCGCCCCTATGAGGCTCCGCCGCCCAACTACGGCGCCCCCTATGGCGCGCCCCCGCCGAGCACCTTCGGCGGCTACTGAACCCTCGCCGTAGCGGTTGGGAGGCCTTGCAGCGCCCCGGGGCGCGTTGACGCTACAGGGCACCGCACCATAAAAGACCCGCACTGCTTCGCCCCGCCGCTGCCCCGGCGGCAGGCGGGGCGTTCGGAAATTGTGGAGCGGGATCGGTCCATGTCGATTAAGAACAACGCGCGCGACGCGACCATGGTGGGCCGCCGCACGGACGGGACGGTGATTCGCCGGCCGCTGTCACCCCACATGCAAGTCTATGACATGTTCCAGATCACCAGCGGGATGTCGATCGCGCATCGCATCACCGGAACGATCTGGGCGGTCGGGCTGCTGTTCCTGGTCTGGTGGCTCGTGGCCGCCGCTTCCGGGCCGGAGGCCTTCGCCGCAGCGCAGTGGTTCTTCAGCTCCTTTATCGGCATGGTGGTCCTGTTCGGCCTTTCTGCGGTGGCCTGGTACCACACGTTGGCCGGCGTGCGGCACCTGATGTGGGATGCCGGCTATGGCTACGACATCCCGACCGTGCATCGGACCGGCCGCGCGGTGCTGGTCGGCACCGGCGTGCTGACGGTGCTGACCTGGTTCATCGCCATCATCGCCTGGGCCTGAGGAGCGGATCATGAGTGACAAGAAGGTGGCGATCCAGCTGCGCTCCCCCCTCGGGCGCGTGCGCGGCATGGGCTCGGCCAAGCAGGGCTCGCACCATTGGTGGGTGCAGCGCGTCTCCTCCATGGCGTTGCTGCCGCTGATGCTGTGGTTCGTGATCTCGGTGGCGAGCCTCGCCGGGCACAGCTATGCCGACACCATCCGCTGGATCGGCCATCCGCTGAACGCCACGCTGCTGCTGCTGACCATCGCGATCGGTTTCCAGCACACCGCCTCCGGCCTGCAGGTCGTCATCGAGGACTATGTCGAGGACGAGATGACGCGCATGGTTCTCATCCTGGTGGAGAAGGCGGCCTGCGTGCTGTTTGGTGTGCTGGCGGCCCTCGCCGTGCTCAGGATCGCGGTCTGAGCCGCCTGGCGCGCATGGCGGGGCGGGGGCTTGCGGGCTACAACCTCCCCCACTTCACGGTGACAGCTTTCTGCAAAGGCGGCGCCATCCTCTGCGCGCCGCGCAAGTGACGAACGGATCGGGACGATGAACGCGATCACCATGCCTTCCTCGGGCGCCTACCGAGTCGTGGACCACACCTATGACGTCGTCGTCGTCGGTGCCGGCGGGGCCGGGCTGCGCGCCACCTTCGGCATGGGTGCCGCGGGGCTGAAAACCGCCTGCATCACCAAGGTCTTCCCGACCCGCAGCCACACCGTGGCGGCCCAGGGCGGCGTCGGCGCCGCACTCGGCAATATGGGCGAGGACGACTGGCGCTGGCACATGTACGACACCGTCAAGGGGTCGGACTGGCTGGGTGACCAGGACGCTATCGAGTACATGTGCCGCGAGGCCGTGCCCTCGATCATCGAGCTGGAGCACTTCGGGGTGCCCTTCAGTCGCACCGAGGACGGCAAGATCTATCAGCGGCCCTTCGGCGGCCACATGCAGAACTACGGCAAGACCCCGGCGATGCGCGCCTGCGCCGCCGCCGACCGCACGGGCCACGCCATCCTGCACACGCTCTACCAGCAGTCGCTGAAGCACAACTGCGAGTTTTTCGTCGAGTATTTCGCGCTCGATCTGATCATGGAGGAGGGCGCCTGCCGCGGCGTCGTCGCTTGGTGCCTGGAGGATGGCTCCATGCACCGCTTCCGGGCGCAGACCGTGGTGCTGGCGACCGGCGGCTATGGCCGCGCCTATTTCTCCTGCACCTCGGCCCATACCTGCACGGGTGACGGCGGCGGCATGGTGCTGCGCGCCGGCCTGCCGCTGCAGGACAACGAGTTCGTGCAGTTCCACCCGACCGGCATCTATGGCTCCGGCTGCCTCGTCACCGAGGGTGCCCGCGGCGAGGGTGGCTATCTGACCAACTCCGAAGGCGAGCGCTTCATGGAGCGCTATGCGCCAACGGCGAAGGACCTGGCCAGCCGCGACGTCGTCTCTCGTGCCATGTCCATGGAGATCCGCGAGGGGCGGGGCGTCGGCCCGCTGAAGGACCATATCCACCTGCACCTGGAGCACCTGGGCGCCGAGCTGCTGCATGAGCGGCTGCCCGGTATCTCCGAGACGGCGAAGATCTTCGCGGGCGTGGATGTGACGAAGGAGCCGATCCCGATGCTCCCGACCGTCCACTACAACATGGGCGGCATCCCCACGAACATCCACTGCGAGGTGCTGAACCCGACCAGCACCGACCAGGACCGGGTGGTTCCGGGCCTGATGGCGGTGGGCGAGGCGGCCTGTGTTTCCGTCCACGGTGCCAACCGCCTCGGCACCAACTCGCTGCTCGATCTCGTGGTCTTCGGCCGCGCGGCCGCGCTGCGTGCGGCCGCCACCATCAAGCCGGGCGCGACCCAGGCGCCATTGCCGCCCAAGGCCGGCGAAGCTGCGCTGGACCGGCTGGATCGCGTCCGCCATGCCAAGGGCGGCACCGCCGTGGCCGAACTGCGGTTGGCCATGCAGCGCACCATGCAGACCCATGCCGCCGTCTTCCGCACCTCCGAGCTGCTGAAGGAAGGCGTGGAGAAGATGGCAAAGGTGGCGCAGGGCTACAGCGATATCCGTATCGCCGACCGTGGCCTGATCTGGAACAGCGACCTGATGGAGGCGCTGGAGCTGGACAACCTGATCGACAATGCGCTGACCACCGTGGTGGGCGCCGAGGCCCGCAAGGAAAGCCGCGGCGCGCATGCCCAGGAGGACTATCCGGAGCGCGACGACGTCAACTGGATGAAGCACACCCTCGCCTGGGTGGACGAGAAGCGCGACGTGAAGCTCGACTACCGTGACGTGAAGATGCGGACCCTCACCAACGAGGTCCAGGTCTTCCCGCCCAAGCCGCGCGTGTACTGAGGAAGGAGCGGGGACACCATGGCGACTTTCACGCTTCCGAAGAACTCGACGATCGGCACCGGCAAGGCCTACAGGGCCGAGCCGGGCGCGAAGAACGTCAAGACCTTCAAGATCTATCGTTTCGACCCGGATACCGGCGAGAACCCGCGCTACGACACCTACGAGATCGATCTCGACAAGTGCGGCCCGATGGTCCTGGACGCGCTGATCAAGATCAAGAACGAGGTGGACACCACGCTGACCTTCCGGCGCTCCTGCCGCGAGGGCATCTGCGGGTCCTGCGCGATGAACATCGACGGCATGAATACGCTCGCGTGCCTCAAGCCGATCGAGGATGTGAAGAAGGACGTCCGCATCACCCCGCTGCCGCATATGCCGGTGGTGAAGGACCTGGTGCCGGACCTGACGCATATCTATGCGCAGCTCCGTTCCATCGAGCCCTGGCTGAAGAGCGACAGCCCGCCGCCGCCGGATGAGGAGCGCCGCCAGTCCAAGGAGGAGCGCGCCAAGCTGGACGGTCTGTGGGAGTGCATCCTGTGCTTCTGCTGCTCGACGGCCTGCCCCTCCTACTGGTGGAACGGCGACCGTTACCTGGGCCCGGCGGTGCTGCTGCAGGCCTATCGCTGGATCGCCGACTCGCGCGACGAGTACACCGGTGAGCGCCTTGACAATCTCGAGGACCCGTTCCGCCTGTACCGCTGCCACACCATCATGAACTGCGCCGCCACCTGCCCGAAGGGGCTGAACCCCGCCCAGGCGATCGGCGAGATCAAGAAGCTGATGGTCGAGCGGCAGGGCTGATACGCCCTTCCCGCCATGCGATGCGGCCCGCCGGGGAAGCCCGGCGGGCCGTTTCGCGTACGGGGAAAGGTAGGCGGGGGTTACTCAGGAGCCGGTGGTGAAGTTGCCGCCGCCTTCGCCGGCCTCGGGGCTGTCCTGCAGCAGGGACTGTGCGGCGTGATGGTTCATGAGGGTGGTCAGCTTGCCGTCCGACTGGTCGGCCACGGCACTGGCCGGCAAATAGTGGTGCCTGCCGTCGGTAGAGTCGGACTTGGTCAGCTTGATGAAATCGCCTTCGAGCCCGTCCACCGTACCGATGTGAACGCCGTCGGAACCGACAATCTTCATGTGCGGCGTGATCTGTGACTTGTCGATCATGGCGCGGGTCCTTGCCCTGAATGCTGGGTCGGATTGTTAACGAACAGCTCGGCCGCTGGATGCACCTTCATCGCATCTTTTGACCGGAAGCCCTTGGCGTCCCGAGATTTTGCGGTAGCGTAGGCCCTCCTGCCGATGCCTGGTTGTCGGGCTGGGCATTAACCTCTATGCCGCACTGCGATGGATGGCCCCGTGAAGTCGGGGCAGGCTGTGGGCCTGCCCTGTTCCGCCGATGGTCCGCTCCCCGCCTACCGCGCGAAGGTGGCTGCGGGCGAACTGCGTTCCGACCCTGCCCAGGCGCAGGCCGCCGAGATCCTCCAGGATCTCTGGCGGCGCCTACGCGGCTACGAGCCGAAGCAGGAGCCCCCGACCGCCGAGGGGGGTGGCTTCATGAGCCGCTTCTTCCGCCGCAAGCCGGTCGAGGAGGCGCCCGGCAATGCGCCGCAGGGGCTCTACCTGGTGGGCGAGGTCGGGCGCGGCAAGTCCATGCTGATGGACCTTTTCTTCGCCTGCGCCGACGTGCCGCGGAAGAAGCGCATCCACTTCCATCAGTTCATGCAGCAGTCGCACCAGCGCATTCATGCCTGGAAGAAGCAGCATGGGGACAGCGCCGACCCGATCCCGCCGCTGGCCGATCAGGTGACCGCCGAGGCCTCGCTGCTCTGCTTCGACGAGTTCCAGGTGCACGACATCGCCGATGCGATGATTCTGGGGCGGCTGTTCGAGGCGCTTTTCGCGCGCGGCACGGTGGTCGTCGCCACCAGCAACACGGCGCCGGACGACCTGTTCAAGGGTCGCCCGGGGCGGGATGCCTTCCTGCCCTTCATCACGCTGATCAAGCAGCACGTCGCGGTGCTGCACCTCAATTCGTCGCAGGACTACCGGCGCGGCCGCATCCAGGGCCTGCCCACCTGGCACAGCCCGGTGGACGGCCGGGCGGAGCGGGCGCTGGATGCCGCCTTCAAGGAGCTGACCGGCAAGGCGCATGGCGAGAAGCAGGTGCTGACCGTGCTCGGCCGCCGCGTCGAGGTGCCGCAGGCGCTGGGCGGCGTGGCGCGGGCCGATTTCGATCATCTCTGCGGCCAGGCGCTGGGGCCGGCGGACTATCTCGCGCTCTCCACGCATTTCCACACGCTCATCCTGGACGGCGTGCCGCGCCTGGGGCCGGACAATTTCGACAAGGCCCGGCGCTTCATCACCCTCGTGGACACGCTCTACGAGCACCGCTGCAAGCTGGTCGCCTCCGCCGCCGCGGAGCCGGACCGGCTCTACGAGCAGGGCGAGAACGCGGCGATGTTCCAGCGGACCGCCTCCCGCCTGATGGAAATGCAAAGCCACGACTACCTGGGCCTGCCGCACCTCACCTGAGGCCCGTGCCATAACCGGAAGAAGGAGCTGCCATGCGACGACTGATCCCGCTCTGCCTGCTCGGCCTCCTGAGCATCGCCCTGTTGCCGACGGCGGAAGCCGCCGGGAGCCGCCGTGACGCCCATGCCGCCGGCAGCAAGTCGGCCAAGGCCAGTGTTTCCACCCGCACGGCCGCAGCCCGGCCGGCCGCGCAGCCGCAGCGCAGCGCGTCCCGCCCGGCTGCTGCCAGCGTCCGCAACGCTGCGGCCAAGCCGGCCCAGCTGATGCGCCGCGGCAGCGCCCAGCGCACCGCCAGCCGCGCCCCGAAGCGCGCCCCTGCCGGCCCGCGCCTGACCTCCTGGCAGGCGGGCCTGCCGGCCGCCGCCGGTGAGCAGCGCGAGTGCCCTGTGGGCACCATGTCAACCCTGGCGCGGGGCCATGACGACGTGGTCCGCTGCCTGCCGCTCTGACGCTGCCTCGGCCGCGGCCGCGCCGGCCGCGGATTCGCCCCCGCCCGCCTTGCCGGGGCGGTTGGGCGAGAGTAGGTAGCCGGTGCGATTAATCCAGATTTCGCCTTCGTTCGAAAGCTCGGGAAGGAGCCTCCTCATGGCCCGCAAGAAGATCGCGCTGGTTGGCGCTGGGAATATCGGTGGCACGCTCGCCCACCTGATTGGCCTCAAGGAGCTGGGCGACGTCGTCCTTTTCGACGTCTTCGCCGGCGTCGCCTCCGGCAAGGCGCTGGACATTATGCAGTCCGGCCCGGTGGACGGCTTCGACAGCAAGATGGTCGGCACCAGCGAGTACTCGGCCATCGAGGGCGCCGATGTGGTGATCGTCACCGCCGGCTTCCCGCGCATGCCCGGCATGAGCCGCGATGACCTGCTGACCAAGAACGCCGGCGTCATCGGTCAGGTGGCCGAGGGCATCAAGACCTATGCCCCGAACGCCTTTGTCATCTGCATCACCAACCCGCTCGACGTGATGGTGTGGGTGCTGCAGCAGAAGTCCGGCCTGCCGCCGGAGAAGGTCGTCGGCATGGCCGGCGTGCTGGACAGCTCGCGCTTCCGCCTGTTCCTGGCCGAGGAGTTCGGCGTCTCCGTCGAGGACGTGACGGCCTTCGTGCTGGGCGGCCATGGCGACACCATGGTGCCGCTGACCCGCTACTCCACGGTCGCCGGCATCCCGGTGCCCGACCTGATCAAGATGGGCTGGACCACGCAGGAGAAGATCGACGCCATCGTGGCGCGCACCGCCAATGGCGGCGGCGAGATCGTCAAGCTGCTGGAGAAGGGCTCGGCCTTCTACGCCCCGGCCGCCTCGGCGATCGCCATGGCCGAGAGCTACCTGAAGGACAAGAAGCGCGTCCTGCCCTGCGCCGTGCTGCTGCGCGGCGAGTACGGCATGAACGACTTCTATGTCGGCGTCCCCGTCGTGATCGGCGAGAAGGGCGTCGAGAAGATCGTCGAGGTCCAGTTCACCCCTGAGGAGAAGGCCGCCTTCGACAAGTCCTGCGATGCGGTGAAGAAGCTGATCGCGGACTTCAAGAAGCTCGGCGTCTGATAATCCGGGGCCGGGGCGGGCGCCCCGGCCCCCGCCCCGGCCGCGTTTTGGCCGTACAGCCCATGCAAAGGGTGAACGGATGAACATCCACGAGTATCAAGGCAAGGAGCTGCTGCGGCGCTATGGCGTTGCGGTGCTCGACGGGCATGTGGCCTGGACGGCTGATGAGGCGGTCGAGGCGGCGAAGAAGCTGCCTGGCCCCGTCTATGTCGTGAAGAGCCAGATCCATGCCGGCGGCCGCGGCGCCGGCCGCTTCAAGGAGGACCCGAACGGCAAGGGCGGCGTGCGCGTCGTCAAGTCGATCGAGGATGTGAAGGCGGCCGCCGAGGCGATGATCGGCAAGACGCTGGTGACCAAGCAGACCGGCCCGGCCGGCAAGGTGGTCAGCCGCGTCTACGTCGAGGATGGCTGCGACATCAAGCGCGAGCTCTATCTCTCGCTGCTGGTGGACCGTGAAACCTCCCGCATCACCATCATGGCCTCGACCGAGGGCGGGATGGAGATCGAGGAGGTGGCCGAGAACCACCCCGAGAAGATCCTGAAGGTGGCGGTGGACCCGGCCTCGGGCATCTCCGGCTGGCACGCCCGCAAGCTGGCCTTCGGGCTGGGCCTGGAGGGCAAGCAGGTCGGCGCCTTCGGCAAGTTCGTGGCGGCCATGTACCAGGCCTTCACCGAGCTCGACTGCGCCATCGTCGAGATCAACCCGCTGGTGGTGACCGGCGCGGGCGATGTCGTGGCGCTCGATGCCAAGGTCTCCTTCGACGATAACGCGCTGTTCCGCCACAAGGACCTTGAGGCGCTGCGCGACGAGTCCGAGATGGACCCGAAGGAGCTGGACGCCACCAAGCACGACCTGAATTACGTCGCGCTGGATGGCGAGATCGGCTGCATGGTGAACGGCGCCGGCCTGGCGATGGCCACCATGGACATCATCAAGCTCTACGGCTCCAGCCCGGCGAACTTCCTCGATGTCGGCGGCACGGCCACGGCCGAGCGGGTCACCGAGGCCTTCCGGATCATCACCTCCGACAAGAACGTCAAGGCGATCCTGGTCAATATCTTCGGTGGCATCGCCAAGTGCGACATGATCGCCAACGGTGTTGTGGCCGCCGCGAAGAACCTGACCCTCTCGGTGCCGCTGGTGGTGCGCCTGGAGGGAACGAATGTTGAACTCGGCAAGAAGATCCTGGCCGAATCCGGCCTCAAGATCATCCCCGCCGACAATCTGGCCGACGCCGCCGAGAAGGTGGTCCGCGCCGTGAAGGAGGCCGCGTAACCATGGCGATCCTGGTCGACGCGAACACCAAGGTGATGACCCAGGGCTTCACGGGCTCCCAGGGCACCTTCCATGCGGAGCAGGGCATCGCCTATGGCTCCAAGTATGTGGGCGGCGTGACGCCGGGCAAGGGCGGGCAGACGCATCTCGGCCTGCCGGTGTTCAACACGGTCGCCGAGTGCGTGGAACAGACAGGCGCCACCGCCTCCGTCATCTACGTGCCGCCGCCGTTTGCCGCCGACTCCATCCTGGAGGCGATCGACGCCGAGGTGCCGCTGATCGTCTGCATCACCGAGGGCATCCCGGTGATGGACATGATCAAGGTGAAGCGGGCGCTCTCCGGCTCGAAGTCTCGCCTGGTGGGGCCGAACTGCCCGGGCGTGATCACGCCGGACGCCTGCAAGATCGGCATCATGCCGGGCCATATCCACAAGCGGGGCTCGGTCGGCATCGTCTCCCGCTCGGGTACCTTGACCTATGAGGCGGTGGCGCAGACCACGGCGGCCGGCCTCGGCCAGTCGAGCTGCGTCGGCATCGGCGGCGACCCGGTGAAGGGCATGGACTTCGTCGACGTCCTGGAGCTGTTCCTGAAGGACGACGAGACCAAGCAGCTCATCATGATCGGCGAGATCGGCGGTCAGTCCGAGATCCTGGCGGCTGAGTTCCTGGCCCGCGAGAACAAGCCGGGCTCGAAGAACTACAAGCCGGTGGTCGGCTTCATCGCCGGCGCCACGGCGCCTCCGGGCCGCCGCATGGGCCATGCCGGCGCCGTGATCTCGGGTGGCAAGGATACTGCGGCCGCGAAGATGGACGCCATGCGCAAGGCCGGCATCCATGTTGCGGAAAGCCCCGCGGCGCTCGGCTCGACCATGGTGAAGGCCCTTCAGGGCTGATGCATGCTGCGACGCAGCAGGGCGGGATGACGCAAAGGCGCGGGTCTGTCATGCGGGCCCGCCGCACTTCCCTGCAATGTTGCAGAAATAACCTCTGTGTTAATCAGCGCCGTCCCTATATCGGGGGCGGCGCTGCATTTTGTGACGCCCGATCGTGAGATGACGCCGCCGTGCCGGAGCGTGGCGCGGGCGAGGAGGAGATGATGGCCGGTATCGACATCCTGGCAAGCGCGATGACGGGGGCGAATGCCACCTTCCTCGCCGATCTGTATGCGCGCTGGGTGGAAAATC
Source organism: Roseomonas sp. (assembly GCA_035565935.1). GTDB lineage: Bacteria > Pseudomonadota > Alphaproteobacteria > Acetobacterales > Acetobacteraceae > Pseudoroseomonas. The sequence continues at coordinate 24,274 of DATMRU010000065.1, read as the reverse complement.
CGGACAGCGTGGATGCCTCCTTCCAGGAGCTGTTCGCGGCCCTGAACGACGACGCCCGCGCCGTGCTGCAGGATGCGTCGGGGGCCTCCTGGGCACCGCGCCCGCGTGGCGCCTTCGCGCCCGAGGAAGCGCCCGCGCCCGAGAAGAAGGGGGGCAAGCCGGCCGCCGAGCCGGGCATGGGCCGCCAGCAGGTGCTGGATTCACTGCGCGCCCTGATGCTGATCCGCGCCTATCGCGTGCGCGGCCATCTGGAGGCGCAGCTCGACCCGCTGCATCTGCAGACGCCGAAGCCGCACCCGGAGCTGGACCCGAAGACCTACGGTTTCAGCGAAGCCGACATGGACCGGCCGATCTTCATCGACCATGTGCTCGGCAAGGAAACGGCGACGGTCCGCGAGATCCTGCAGATCCTGCGCGCCACCTATTGCGGCCCGATCGGCGCCGAGTTCATGCATATCCAGGACCCGGGCCAGAAGGCCTGGATCCAGCAGCGGATCGAGGGTGCGCCCTGGGCCCGCGCCTTCGACAATGCCGCGCGTCGCGAGATCCTGCAGCAACTCACCGAGGCTGAGGGATTCGAGGCCTTCTGCGCCCGCAAGTATGTCGGCACCAAGCGCTTCGGGCTTGAGGGCGGCGAGGTCACCATTCCCGCGCTGCAGACCATCATCGCCACGGCGGCCGATGCGGGCGTGAAGGAGATCGCGATCGGCATGCCGCATCGCGGCCGCCTGAACACGCTGGTCAATGTGGTGAAGAAGCCCTTCACCCAGGTCTTCTCCGAGTTCAAGGGCACCCCGGCTCATCCGGACGACGTGCAGGGCTCGGGCGACGTGAAGTACCACCTCGGCACCTCGACCGATGTCGAGATCAATGGCCGCCAGGTGCACCTCTCGCTGCAGCCCAACCCCTCCCACCTGGAGGCGGTGGACCCCGTCGTGGTCGGCAAGGTGCGCGCGCGCCAGGACATGTCGGGCGACACCAAGGGCCGGCGCAGCGTCATGGGCATCCTGCTGCATGGCGATGCGGCCTTCGCCGGCCAGGGCGTGGTCTATGAGACGCTGGCGATGAGCCAGCTCATCGGCTACCGCACCGGCGGCACCGTGCATGTGGTGGTGAATAACCAGATCGGTTTCACCACCGTGCCGGCGCATGCCTATTCCGGCCTCTACTGCACGGACGTGGCCAAGAGCGTGCAGGCGCCGATCCTGCACGTGAACGGCGACGACCCGGAGGCGGTGGTGTTCTGCGCGAAGCTTTGCGCCGAGTACCGCATGGAGTTCGGTGCCGACATCGTGCTCGACATCGTCTGCTATCGCCGCCACGGCCACAACGAGACGGACGAGCCGGCCTTCACGCAGCCGATCATGTATGGCCGCATCCGCGAGACGAAGACCACGCGGACGCAGTATGCGGAGCGGCTGGCGCAGTCCGGCGCCGTTTCGGCCGAGGATGGCAAGGCGATGCTCGACGCCTTCAATGCCCGGCTGGAGGAGGCCTATCAGGCCGCCCAGACCTTCAAGCCGAACAAGGCCGACTGGCTGGAGGGTCACTGGGCCGGGCTGAAGTCTGCCAATGAGGGCGAGGAGAAGGAGGACGGCACCGCCGTCTCGCTCGACACGCTGCGCGAAGTCGGGCTGGCCCTGGCACGCGTGCCGGAGGGTTTCAACGTCAACTCCAAGATCGCCCGCCAGCTCGAGGCCAAGCGCCAGGCGATCGAGAGCGGTGAGGGCATCGACTGGGCGACCGGTGAGGCGCTGGCCTTCGGTTCGCTGTTGGTGGAGGGCCATCGTGTCCGCCTCTCCGGCGAGGACGTGCAGCGCGGCACCTTCAGCCATCGCCATGCCGTGCTGGTGGACCAGCAGAACCAGGCCGAATACGTGCCGCTGAACAACATCCGCGAGGGGCAGGCGCGCATCGAGGCCTTCAACTCGCTGCTTTCCGAGTTCGGCGTGCTCGGCTTCGACTACGGCTATTCGCTCGCAGACCCGCATTCGTTGGTGCTGTGGGAGGCCCAGTTCGGCGACTTCGCCAATGGCGCGCAGGTCATCATCGACCAGTTCATCGCCAGCGGCGAGACCAAGTGGCTGCGCATGTCCGGGCTCGTGATGCTGCTGCCGCACGGCTATGAGGGGCAGGGGCCGGAGCACTCCTCGGCGCGCCTGGAGCGCTATCTGCAGCTCTGCTCCGAGCGGAACATGCAGGTCTGCAACTTCACCACCCCGGCCAGCTACTTCCACGCGCTGCGGCGCCAGCTCAAGCGCAATTACCGCAAGCCGCTGGTGGTGATGACGCCGAAGTCGCTGCTGCGCCACAAGCTGGCGGTCAGCTCGCTGGCCGACTTCGCCCCGGGCAGCACCTTCCGCACCGTGATCCCCGAGATCGACGCCATCGCGCCGGCCGAGCAGGTGAAGCGCGTGGTGCTCTGCACCGGCAAGGTCTATTACGACCTGCTGCAGGAGCGGCGCGACAAGGGCGTGCAGGACGTGGCGATCATCCGCCTGGAGCAGCTCTATCCCTTCCCGGAGGTCAGCCTGGCTAAGGCGCTGGCCGAGTACAAGCAGGCCGAGGTGGTGTGGTGCCAGGAGGAGCCTGAGAACATGGGCGCCTGGAACTTCGTTGACCGGCGGATCGAGAAGGTGCTGAAGGATCTGGGCATCAAGGCGAAGCGGCCGAACTATGTCGGTCGTGCGGAGGCGGCGAGCCCGGCCACCGGCCTGGCCAGGGTCCACCAGAAGCAGCAGGAAGCTCTGGTGCGCGAAGCCCTGGCGCTTTCCTGACCTTCTCCCTGAATTCCTGAGCATCGCAGCGGCAAAGAGGCGACGGCGAAATGACTGAGATCGTGGTGCCCACCCTGGGCGAGAGCGTTTCCACCGCCACGGTGGCCAAGTGGATGAAGAAGGCTGGTGACGCCGTTGCCGCCGATGAGCCGCTGGTGGAGCTGGAGACCGACAAGGTGACGGTGGAGGTGAATGCCCCCGCCGCCGGCGTGCTGGAGGCGATCAGCGCCGACGAGGGCGCCGAGGTCGAGCCGGGCGCCGTGCTCGGCACCATCTCCGCCGGCGAGGGCAAGGTGTCGCCCAAGGCCACCGAGAAGCCCGGCACCGAGAAGCCGCCCGCGCCCAAGGCCGCCGGCGCCACCGCCGGCACCCCGGCCGCGCCGAAGGTCGAGGAGCCGCGGCGCGAGACCGGCCCGGTGGCGCGCCCCGGTGTCGGCCCGATGCCGCTGCCGGCCGCCACCAAGCTGATGGCCGAGAACAACCTGAAAGCTGAGCAGATCGGCCAGGGCACCGCCAAGGACGGCCGCATCAGCAAGGGTGACGTGCTCTCTTTCCTCTCCCGCCCGGCGCCCGAGGCTCCGAAGCCGGCGGCCAAGGCCCCGCGCGCGCTGGAGGGTGGCGAGGAACGGGTGAAGATGACCCGCCTGCGCAAGACCATCGCCAACCGGCTGAAGGAGGCGCAGAACACCGCCGCCATGCTGACCACCTTCAACGAGGTGGACATGGGCGCGGTGATGGCGCTGCGCAGCGAGTACAAGGACGTCTTCGAGAAGAAGCAGGGTGTGAAGCTCGGCTTCATGTCCTTCTTTGTGAAGGCCTGCATCGCCGCCCTGAAGGAGTTCCCGGCCGTCAACGCCGAGATCGACGGCGACGACATCGTCTACAAGAACTTCGTGCATATGGGCATCGCGGTGGGCGGCCCCTCTGGCCTCGTGGTGCCGGTGCTGCGCAATGCCGACCAGATGTCCTTCGCCGAGATCGAGAAGAGCATCAACGGCTTCGGCAAGCGCGCGCGCGACGGCCAGCTCAAGCTGGATGAGCTGTCGGGCGGCTCCTTCACCATCACCAATGGCGGCATCTACGGCTCGATGATGTCCACCCCGATCCTGAACCCGCCGCAGTCCGGCATCCTGGGCATGCATGCCATCAAGGAGCGGGCCATGGTGGTCGGCGGCAAGATCGAGATCCGCCCGATGATGTACCTGGCGCTCTCCTACGACCACCGCATCGTGGACGGGAAGGAGGCGGTGTCCTTCCTGGTGCGGGTGAAGGAGAGCATCGAGGACCCGCGCCGGCTGATGCTGGATATCTGAATAGGGCTCCCCAGAGAGGGGCGTGGAGAGGCGGGGGCCGCAGAGCCCCCGCCTTTTTATGCTCGGGCGCGCCGCGCAGGTCAGCGTACTTTCCGAGCCTCGCGCCGACAGCGTCCTTGGCCTAATCGCGCAACGGCAGGAGGATCTCCGTCAGCCACTCGGCCGGAGGCAGGCTGCGGCAATCGTTCAGATAGTCCTCCATGCATGGCGCGTCCGCCGGCTCCTTTCCGCTGTTCGGCAGCCATGTGCGGTACAGCCAGTCATAGGCGCCCTCCAGCTCGGCATAGGGGCCCTGGAAGCGCAGCACCGCCAGGCGTTGCGCTGGGACGAGGCGCAGCGTGGCGGGGGCGGGAGCCTCGGTGCCCTCCGGCAGTGTGAAGGCGGCTTCGCTGCGCAACTCCGCGGCCGGCATGCTGTGTGGGTCGTCGTAGTAGAGGCCGATCCAGCGCGTTTCCGGGCGCGAGAGGCCGGTGCTCTGGGCCAGGGCGCCCAATCGGTCGAAGCAGGTGCCGATCCGGTCATAGGGGCCGCGATGCGGCAGGGCCGCCAGGCGCATCGGCGGGCTCTCCCGCAGGGTAACCTCGAACATGCTGTGGTTCTCCGTGGGTTTGGTGGTGCGGAGTGAAGGGCCGATCCCCCCGAGGCGGCGATAGGCGGCCGGGGGCACGCCGAAATGCGCGCGGAAGGCCCGGGTGAAGGCCGCGACGCTGCCATAGCCGGCCTGTCGTGCGGTGCGCGCCACCGTCTCCGGCGTCTTCAGCAGGGTTGCGGCCGCGAGGTGCAGCCGCAGGCGCATGGCCGTCTCCTGCGGCGTCTCGCCCGCCATCAGCCGATAGATCCGGTGGAAGTGGCAGGGCGAGAAGGCCGCGATCGCTGCCAGATCCTCCAGCACCGGCTCCCGGCCCGGATGGGCGGCGAGATGCGCCATGACGCGCGCCACGCGCTGTTCGTAGCTCCGCAGGGTCGGGTCCTTCCTCGGCATCGGTCCTTCATCTCCGCTCCCGGCATTCTGCACGGCGGGGCTTGATCGCGTTTGCGAATGGCTGCCCGGCACTGGCCCCCCTTGCCGGCCGCGCCCGCGCGGGCCAGTTTGCCGCACCGTCCATTGCGAGCAGGTTCTTTTGCCCATGTCCGAGAGCTTCGACGTCATCGTCATCGGCGCCGGTCCCGGCGGTTATGTCTGCGCCATCCGCGCCGCCCAACTCGGCATGAAGGTGGCTTGCGTGGAGAAGCGCGCGACGCTCGGCGGCACCTGCCTGAACGTCGGCTGCATCCCCTCCAAGGCGCTGCTGCAGTCCTCCGAGAACTTCGAGGAGACGAAGCACAAGTTCGCCGAGCACGGCATCCTGGTCGAGGGCGTGAAACTCGACCTGGCGCGGATGCAGGCCCGCAAGGGCGAGGTGGTCGGCGCCAACGTCAAGGGCGTCGAGTTCCTCTTCAAGAAGAACAAGGTCACTTGGCTGAAGGGCGAGGGGAAGATCGTCGCCCCCGGTAAGGTCGAGGTCGCCGGCCAAACCTATGAGACCAGGAACATCGTCATCGCCACCGGCAGCGACAGCGCGCCGCTGCGGGGCGTGGATGTGGACGAGAAGCAGGTCGTCACCTCCACCGGCGCCCTGGAGCTGGAGAAGGTGCCGGGCCACATGGTGGTCATCGGCGGTGGCGTGATCGGGCTGGAGCTGGGCAGTGTCTGGCGCCGCCTGGGCGCCGAGGTCACGGTGATCGAGTATCTCGACCGCATCGTGCCGGGCATGGACAACGAGATCGCCAAGCAGTTCGAGCGCGTGCTGACCAAGCAGGGCATCAAGTTCAAGCTGAAGTCCAAGGTCACGGCGGCGAAGAAGGAGGCCTCCGGCGTGACCCTGACCGTCGAGCCCGCCGCCGGCGGCGCGGCTGAGGAGGTCAAGGCCGATGTGGTGCTGCTGAGCATCGGCCGCCGCCCCTATACCGAGGGGCTGGGACTGGCGGAGGTCGGCGTGGAACTGGACGAGCGCGGCCGGGTCAAGACCGACAAGCACTTCGCCACCAATGTCCCCGGCATCTATGCCATCGGCGACGTGATCGCCGGCGCCATGCTGGCCCACAAGGCCGAGGATGAGGGCGTGGCGCTGGCCGAGATCCTGGTCGGGCAGGCCGGGCATGTGAACTACGGCGTCATCCCCTCCATCGTCTACACTTGGCCCGAAGTGGCCAGCGTCGGCGAGACCGAGGAGGAGCTGAAGGCGCGCGGACAGGCCTACAAGGTGGGCAAGTTCCCCTTCACCGCCAATGGCCGCGCCCGCGCCATGGGCGACACCGACGGCTTCGTGAAGATCCTGGCGGATAAGGAGACCGACCGCGTGCTGGGCTGCCACATCCTGGGGCCGGATGCAGGCGGACTGATCGCCGAGGTCGCTATCGCCATGGAGTTCGGCGCCAGCGCCGAGGACGTGGCCCGGACCTGCCACGCTCACCCGACGCTCAGCGAATCCGTGAAGGAGGCGGCGCTGGCAGTGGATGGGCGGGCGCTGCACATCTGAAGACCGGCCAGGAGGGGCGCCGCCCCTCCTGGACCACCCCGCCGGGGGGACAGTGTCCCCCCGGACCCCGCCGTCAGTGAGACCTCATGTCCAAGGCGACGCGGGCGACGCAGGCGCTGCAGCAGGCCGGCATCGCCTTCACCCTGCACAGCTATGACTACGACCCGAATGCGGAGCGCATCGGGTTGCAGGCGGCCGAGGCGATCGGCGAGCCGCCCCGGCGCGTGCTCAAGACGCTGATGGCGGAGGTGGACGGCAAGCCGGTCTGCATCGTCATCCCCTCCGATCGCGAGGTCAGCATGAAGAAGCTGGCCGCGGCCTTCGGCGGCAAGTCGGCGCAGATGATGCGGCCGGCCGATGCGGAGCGACTCACTGGCTATCACGTCGGGGGTATCAGCCCCTTTGGCCAGAAGCGCCGGGTGCCTACAGCCATGGAAGAGGCGGCGCTGGCCGAGCCTTATGTCTTCGTCAATGGCGGGCAGCGCGGCCTGCAGATCCGCCTCGCGCCGGAGGCGGCACGCGCCGCGCTCGGGGGAAAGGCCGCGCCGCTGGTCGCCTGAACCGGGCCAGGTCTTGAGGATGGCGGGAGGGCGCGCCATCTAATCCGCCATGCAGCCGCAGCGCTCCTCCTGGAAACGCAAGGTGGCGGGCTGGTCGCTGCTGACCGTCGGCGTGGCCGGGCTCGTCCTCCCCCTCCTGAATGGCACGATCTTCCTTCTGCTGGGCCTTTTCATCCTGCGGGACCAGCATTCCTGGTCGCGGCGCTGCCTGGAGTGGTGCGATCGCCGCTGGCCGGGGCAGATGGGCAAGCTGGAGAAGTTCGAGGCCAAGGCGGCTGCCCGCTTCAACAACAGTTCCCGCTGGCTGCGGCGCAAGCTCGGCAGGGCCTGACGGCGCCGCCCTGGCTTCCTGCGCGTGCCGCGCAGCCCGGATGACCATGATTCAGAGTGACAGAAGAAAGCTGGAAGCTGGGGCAGGGCTTCCTGCCGCCCTTTCAGCCGGTGCGCGGATGCGCCTTGCGCCAGGTGTCCAGCAGCTTCACGGCATCCACCGTGGTGTAGCGCTGGGTGGTGGACAGGCTGGCATGTCCCAGCAGTTCCTGGATCGCCCGCAGGTCGCCGCCGGCCCCCAGCAGATGGGTCGCGAAGGAGTGCCGCAGGGCATGCGGCGTGGCGCTTTCCGGCAGCCCGGCGAGACGCCGGTAGTGGCGCAGGGCACGCTGGGCCACCGCCGGGTCCAGCCGGTCGCCGCGCGCACCGAGAAAGAGGGGCTGTCCCGGCGGCGGCCCGCCCCGCGCGCGCAGATAGGCCTCGACCGCCGCCTCGACGGCCGGCAGCACCGGCACGATCCGCTCCTTGTCGCCCTTGCCGCGCACCCTGAGCCCGGTGCCGGCGCGCGGCGCCTCGCCCACATCGAGCGCCAGGGCCTCGGAGATGCGCAGCCCGCAGCCATAGAGCAGGGTGAAGAGGGCCGTATCGCGCAGGGCCAGCAGGGGCGAGTTCTCCACGCTGCCGGCTTCCGCCGCCACGTCGCGCGCCTGCTCGGGTGTCAGCGGGCGGGGAGCCGGCGCGCGCACCCGCGGCCCGCGCAGCCCGGCGAGCGCCAGCGGCGTAAGGCCATGGCGCTTCGCCAGGAAGCGCAGGAAACCGCGGATCGCAGCCAGTTGCCGGGCGCGGGTGGCATTGCCGACGCCGTCCTTCACCGCGCGCTCGGCCAGGAAGGCGCGCAGGTCTGCCGGGCGCAGGGCGCCGAGCGCGGCGAGATCGGGCTCATGGCCCAGGTGTCGTGTCAGGAAGCCGAGGAAATCCGCCAGGTCGGCGCCATAGGCGGCGAGGGTGCGGGGGCTGGCCCGGCGCTCCCGCGCCAGCCAGTCCAGCCATTGCGCGCGAGCCTCGGCGCCGGTCACCGCTGCAGCGCCATGGCCAGGGCGCGGGCCAGGAAGAGCAAGTGCGCCGCCGCGCCCCGGCTGGGCAGGGCGGCGGCATGACGCGCGCCCAGCACCAGCATGGCCGGCGCATCGGCGAGCGGCACCCGCGCCAGGGCATCGCAATGCACCAGGGCGGCGGCCTCGGCATGCAGCAGGGCAAGGTCGGTCGGCTTCGAGCGCACGAGGGTGTCGCGCCCGGAGGGGAGCAGGCGCGCCACGCTGCCCGGCGGCAGCGCCAAGCGATGTGCGGCCGGCACGCCCTCGGCCGCCAGGGCGCAATGCTCCAGCCCCAGCAGGGCGGGCCATTCCTGGCTGACGGTTTCCACCGGGTCGCGGCTGGCGATCAGCGCCAGCACGGCGTCATGCGTGCGGGCGGCGAAGCTGTCGCCCTCGCGCGCCGCCTCGGCCAGGTTGCGCGTGGCGGCGCGCTCGGCGAAGAGCATCGCCGCCATATGGTCGGCCAGCTCCTCGCCATGCACGCGGCGCGGCGGTGCGAGCAGCCGGTAAAGATCCGGACGGGAGGCCAGGAAGCCGGGATGGGCGCGCAACCAGGCGGCGATGTCCTCCTCGGTCATGCGCCGCGCGCTCCCTCCCGGGGAGAGAGCGCGCTTGCCCGTGGCGCTGCCGGCGCCATGCCCCGCCCGGTCATGCCTGCCTCAGAGGATGCTCTGGCCGGTCTTCTTCCAGTCGGCCAGGAAGGCCTCCAGGCCGCGGTCGGTCAGCGGGTGCTTGATGAGCTGGCGGATCACCGCCGGCGGCAGGGTGCCGACATGCGCGCCGAGCTTCGCCGCCTGCAGCAGGTGAAGCGGGTGGCGGATCGAGGCGACCAGGACCTCGGTCTTGAGGTTTGGATAGGCCCGGTAGATCTGCAGCACATCGGCGATGAGCTGCATGCCGTCCTGCGCGATATCGTCCAGCCGGCCGACGAAGGGCGAGATGTAGGTGGCGCCGGCCTTGGCGGCCAGCAGCGCCTGGGTGGCGGAGAAGCACAGCGTCACATTGACGGGCGTGCCCTCGTTGGACAGGGCGCGGCAGGTGCGCAGCCCGGCCTCGGTCAGCGGCACCTTGACGGCGACGTTCTTCGCGATGTCGCGCAGATAACGGCCCTCGGCCAGCATGCCCTCATGGTCGGTGGCGGTCACCTCGGCGGAGACATGGCCGGGGGTGATGTCGCAGATCTCGGCGATCACCTCGGCCATCTTGCGGCCGGACTTGGCGATCAGCGAGGGATTGGTGGTGACGCCATCGACCATGCCGATCTCGGCGAGCGCGCGGATTTCAGACACCTCGGCGGTATCGACGAAGAACTTCATAATGGGATTCCTGTGACGCGGTGCGGCGCGCGGGCGCCGGGGCGGTTTCCGTGCAGGAGGCAGTTGTAGCGGATGCCGGTTGTTAAACGAAAGGCCACAGCGGCCGGGAAGGGGGACATGGCACGTCTGCGCGTGCTGCTGCCCCTGCCGCTGGCCGGCGCCTATGACTACCGGGTGCCGGAAGGCATGCCGGTGCCGCCGGTGGGCAGCTTCGTCGCGGTGCCGCTCGGCAGCCGTGACAGCATCGGCGTGGTGTGGGATGGCGAGGCCGACCCGACGCTGCCGGCGCGCAAGCTGCGCGATATCGAGGGCGTCTTCGACGTGCCGCCGATGACGGCCAGCCTGCGCCGCTTCGTCGAATGGGTGGCGGCCTATACCCTGAGCCCACCGGGCGCGGTGCTGCGCATGGCGATGAGCGCCCCCGCGGCGTTGGAGCCGCCGGCCGCCAAGGCCGGCTGGCGCCTGTCCGCCGCCGGGCAGCGGGCGCAGCGGGGCGAGGGCGGGCGGCTGACCGAGAATCGCCGCCGCGTGCTGGATGTGATGGAGCCGGGCGAGGTCTATGCCCCCGCCATGCTGGCCGCCGAGGCCGGCGTCTCCCCTGGGGTGGTGCGCGGCATGGCCGATGCCGGGCTGCTGGAATCGGCCCTGCTGCCGCCCGGCGCCGCCTTCCCGGCACCTGATCTCGGCCGCCCCGGCCCGGCGCTGGGAGCGGAGCAGGCCGAGGCGGCGGCGGCGCTGCGCGAGGCCGCCGCCGCCCGGTGCTTCGGCGTCACGCTGCTGACCGGCGTCACCGGCTCCGGCAAGACGGAGGTCTATCTGGAGGCGGTGGCGGAGTGCCTGCGGCAAGGCAGACAAGCCCTGGTGCTGCTGCCGGAGATCGCCCTCTCCACCCAATGGCTGGAGCGCTTCGAGCGGCGCTTCGGCGTGCCGCCGGCGCTGTGGCACTCGGAACTGGGCAGCCGCCGCCGGCGGGATACCTGGCGGGCGGTGGCGGAGGGGCGGGTGCAGGTGCTGGTCGGCGCCCGCTCGGCGCTGTTCCTGCCTTTCCCCGATCTCGGCCTGATCGTGGTGGATGAAGAGCACGAGACCGCCTTCAAGCAGGAGGAGGGCGTCGTCTACAACGCCCGCGACATGGCGGTGGTGCGCGCCCGGCTGTCCGAGGCCGCCTGCGTCCTGGTCTCGGCCACGCCGAGCCTGGAGACGCTGATCAATGCCGAGACCGGCCGCTATGCCGCGCTGCACCTGCCGGTGCGGCATGGCGGGGCGGAACTGCCCATGGTCGAGGTGATCGACCAGCGCCGCACGCCCCCCGAGCGGGGCCGCTTCCTCAGCCCGCCGCTGGTCGAGGCGGTGCGCGAGACGCTGGAGGCCGGGCAGCAGGCGATGCTGTTCCTCAATCGCCGGGGCTATGCGCCGCTGACGCTCTGCCGCGCCTGCGGCCACCGCATGCGTTGCCCCAACTGCACCGCCTGGCTGGTGGAGCACCGGGTGCAGCGGCGCCTGCAATGCCACCATTGCGGCCATGCCGAGCCGATTCCCGAGACCTGCCCGGAATGTGGCGCCGAGGGCAGCCTGACGCCGCTCGGCCCCGGCGTGGAGCGGGTACAGGACGAGGCGGCGCTGCTCTTCCCGGAGGCGCGGCGGCTGGTCATGGCCAGCGACACCATCCCCGGCCCGGCCGCCGCCGCCGAGGCCGCCCGCGCCATTGCGGCGCGCGAGGTGGACCTGATCATCGGCACCCAGATCGTCGCCAAGGGCTGGCACTTCCCACACCTGACGCTGGTGGGGGTGGTGGACGCCGATCTGGGCCTGGCGGGCGGCGACCTGCGCGCCGCCGAGCGCACTGTGCAACTGTTGCACCAGGTGTCCGGCCGCGCCGGGCGAGCCGAAGCGCCGGGGCGAGTGTTGCTGCAGTCCTGGAACCCGGAGCATCCGGTGATGCAGGCGCTGATCTCGAACGACCTCGATAGCTTCATGGCCGCCGAGGCGGAGCAGCGCCGGCCCGGCCATTGGCCGCCCTTCGGCCGGCTTGCCGCGCTGATCGTCAGTGCCGAGGACGAGCGGGAGGCGGACCGCACGGCGCGCGATCTCGGCCTGGCCGCGCCGCAGGGGGAGGGGATGGAGGTGCTCGGCCCGGCCCCGGCACCGCTGGCTCTCCTGCGTGGCCGCCATCGCCGGCGGCTGCTGCTGAAGACCCGGCGGGACGTGGCGGTGCAGCCGATTCTGCGCGAGTGGCTGGGGCGCGTCGCGGTGCCGGCCAGCGTCAAGGTGCAAGTGGACGTCGATCCGGTGAGTTTCCTTTGAAATTGTGCGACGAATTGTACCGCTCCGGTGAAACGACTGTAAGGAATCCCGCCCGCACCCCGTTGCCGCCTCGTAAGACACTGTGTTAATGCCCGGGCACCGCGGCGGGCTCTGTTCGCCGCATTCATATGATGTCCAGCCGCGCGGCCCGGTCGGAGACGACCGGGCCGCGCGGCGGGGCGCCGGGATAGCAGAGAACGGGATCCTCCGTGGCCTCCGAAGCGACCAACGTCTCGCCGAGCACGACCCACCCGACCGGCCTCGCCCAGCGCTACGCGCTGGCGCTGCTGGAACTGGCGAAGGAGAAGAAGGCGGTTGACGCCATCGCCGGCGACCTCGACCGCCTGCAGGACCTCGTGGCGGAGGATGCGGGTTTCCGCGCCTTCATCCGCGATCCGCGCCTGGACGCCGCCTCACAGCAGCGTGGCGCCTTCGCCATTCTCGACCGCACCGGGATCGGCGGTGAGGTGCGCAACCTGGTCGGCGTGCTGATCGCCAATCGCCGCCTCGCCGCGCTGCCGGACGTCATCGCCGCCTTTGGCGGGCTGCTCGCCGAGCAGCGCGGGCAGCAGACCGCCGAGGTCATCACCGCTCATCCGCTGACCGAGGTACAGCGCGCGCAGCTCACTGCGCGCCTCACCGAGGCCGGCTATTCCAACGTGAAGCTGGTCGAGCGCGTCGACCCCAGCCTGCTTGGCGGGCTGGTGGTGCGCCTCGGGTCCCGCCTCTACGACAGCTCGATCAAGTCCAAGCTGCAGCGCCTGCAGTACGCCATGAAGGGGGCCGCCTGATATGGAGATCCGTCCCGCCGAGATCTCGGAGATCCTGAAGCAGCAGATCGCCGGCTTCGATGCCGAGGCGAATGTTGCCGAGGTCGGCACCGTGCTGACCGTGGGCGACGGCATCGCCCGCGTCTATGGTCTGCAGAACGTCATGGCCGGCGAGCTGGTGGAGTTCCCCTCCGCCGGCCTGAAGGGCATGGCGCTGAACCTCGAGACCGACAATGTCGGCATCGTTATCTTCGGTGACGACAGCCACATCCGTGAGGGCGACACCGTCTCCCGCACCGGCGACATCGTGCAGGTGCCGGTTGGCAAGGGCCTGCTCGGCCGCGTCGTCGATGGCCTCGGCAACCCGATCGACGGCAAGGGTCCGCTGGTCGACGTCAAGCCGGCGCTCGTCGAGGTGAAGGCCCCGGGCATCATCCCGCGCAAGTCCGTGCACGAGCCGATGCAGACCGGCATCAAGGCGATCGACGCCCTGATCCCGATCGGCCGCGGCCAGCGCGAGCTGGTGATCGGCGACCGCCAGACCGGCAAGACCGCCGTGCTGGTGGACACCATCATCAACCAGAAGCCGATCAACGCCGGCAATGACGAGAGCAAGAAGCTCTACTGCATCTACGTCGCCGTCGGCCAGAAGCGCTCCTCGGTTGCCCAGCTGGTCAAGACGCTGGAGGAGAACGGCGCGATGGAATACTCCATCGTCGTCGCCGCCACCGCCTCCGACCCGGCGCCGATGCAGTTCCTGGCGCCCTATGCCGGCTGCGCCATGGGCGAGTTCTTCCGCGACAACGGTATGCACGCGCTGATCATCTATGATGATCTGTCGAAGCAGGCCGTTGCCTATCGCCAGATGTCCCTGCTGCTGCGCCGCCCGCCGGGCCGCGAGGCTTACCCCGGCGACGTCTTCTACCTGCACTCCCGCCTGCTCGAGCGCGCGGCGAAGATGAACGACGAGCACGGCGCGGGCTCGCTGACCGCGCTTCCGGTCATCGAGACGCAGGCCGGCGACGTCTCCGCCTATATCCCGACCAACGTGATCTCGATCACGGACGGGCAGATCTTCCTGGAGACGGAACTGTTCTTCAAGGGCATCCGCCCCGCCGTGAACGTCGGCCTTTCGGTCTCCCGCGTCGGTTCCGCCGCGCAGATCAAGGCGATGAAGCAGGTCGCCGGTCGCATCAAGCTGGAGCTCGCGCAGTACCGCGAGATGGCGTCCTTCGCCCAGTTCGCCTCCGACCTCGATGCCTCCACCCAGGCGCTGCTGGCCCGTGGCGCGCGGCTGACCGAGCTGCTGAAGCAGCCGCAGTTCCAGCCGGTGCCGGTCGAGGAGCAGGTGGTCTCGATCTTCTCGGGTGTGCGCGGCTATCTCGACAAGATCGAGGTCAACAAGGTCGGCGCCTTCGAGCGGCAGCTTCTCTCCTCCGTCAAGGCGAATGCGCCGGAGATCCTGGAGAGCATCCGGGAGAAGCGAGAGCTCACCAAGGAGAACGAGGCGAAGCTGGTGTCCTTCCTGGACAACTTCGCTAAGTCCTTCGCGGCCTGAGGCCGGGCCAGGGCAGCCAGCATGGCCAACCTCAAGGAACTCCGGGGGCGCATCAACAGCGTCAAGTCCACCCGGAAGATCACCCAGGCGATGAAGATGGTCGCGGCGGCGAAGCTCCGCCGCGCCCAGGCCCAGGCCGAGGCCGCGCGTCCCTATGCGGAGCGCATGGCGCGGATGCTGGCCTCGCTCGGCGCCGCCGTGGCGGGCAGCCCGGACGCGCCGAAGCTGCTGGTCGGCACCGGCCGCAACCAGACGCATCTGCTCGTCGTCGTCACCGGCGATCGCGGGCTGGCCGGGCCGTTCAACAGCAATGTGGGGCGCTTCGCGCGCAACCGCATCCGCGAGCTGGAAGCCGAGGGCAAGACCGTCAAGGTCATGACCATCGGCCGCAAGGGCGCCTCTTACCTGAAGCGTGAGTTCGCCTCCCGCTTCGTCGGCGAGGTCACCTTCCAGGGCAAGCGGCGCGTCGGCTTCGAGGAGGCGGACGAGATCGCGCAACGTATCACCGCCATGCTTGAGCATGGCGAGTTCGACGTCTGCACGCTGATCTACAACCAGTTCCGCAGCGTGATCAGCCAGACTCCGGTGGCGCAGCAGCTGATCCCGGCCGAGCTGCCCGAGGCGGCCCCGGAAGGCGTGACCACGGCGCAGGCGCTCTACGAATACGAGCCGGACGAGGCCACCATCCTGGCGCAGCTGCTGCCCAAGAATCTGGCCATCCAGGTCTACCGCGCGGTGCTGGAGAACAGCGCCGGCTTCTTCGGGTCGCAGATGAACGCGATGGACAACGCGACCCGCAACGCCGGCGAGATGATCAACAAGCTGACCCTGACCTACAACCGCACGCGCCAGGCGAACATCACCCGCGAGCTGATCGAGATCATCTCCGGGGCCGAGGCGCTCTGAGGGGAATGAGCACAGCCATGAAGAACAATGTTGGCAAGGTCACGCAGGTGCTGGGCGCCGTCGTGGACGTGCAGTTCCCCGCCGAACTGCCCTCCATGCAGAACGCGCTGCAGGTGAAGATCGGCGACCGCACGCTGGTGCTTGAGGTCGCGCAGCACCTCGGCGAGCGCACCGTTCGCACCATCGCCATGGACACGACCGACGGCCTGGTCCGCGGCGCCGAGGTGGTGGACACCGGCAAGGGCATCGCCGTGCCGGTGGGCGAGGGCACGCTGGGCCGCATCCTGAACGTCATCGGCGAGCCGATCGACGAGCGCGGCCCGGTGCCGCACGAGAAGTCCTACACGATCCACCGCGCCGCCCCTCCCTTTGAGGACCAGGCGACCTCGGCCGAGATCCTGGTGACCGGCATCAAGGTTGTCGACCTGCTGGCCCCCTACCTGAAGGGTGGCAAGATTGGCCTCTTCGGTGGCGCCGGCGTCGGCAAGACCGTGACCATCCAGGAACTGATCAACAACATCGCCAAGGGCCATGGCGGCGTGTCGGTCTTCGCCGGCGTGGGTGAGCGTACCCGCGAGGGCAACGACCTGTACCACGAGATGGTCGATGCCGGCGTCATCAAGCTGAACGAGAACGACACCGCCGGTTCCAAGGTGGCGCTCGTCTACGGCCAGATGAACGAGCCGCCGGGCGCCCGCGCCCGCGTTGCGCTGTCGGGCCTGTCCATGGCGGAGTACTTCCGCGATGAGCAGGGCCAGGACGTGCTCTTCTTCATCGACAACATCTTCCGCTTCACCCAGGCGGGTGCCGAGGTGTCGGCGCTGCTGGGCCGCATCCCCTCCGCGGTGGGCTACCAGCCGACGCTGGCCACCGACATGGGCGCGCTGCAGGAGCGGATCACCTCGACGAAGAAGGGCTCGATCACCTCGGTGCAGGCCATCTACGTGCCCGCCGACGACCTGACCGACCCGGCCCCGGCCACCTCCTTCGCCCACCTGGACGCGACGACGGTGCTTTCCCGCTCGATCGCCGAGCAGGCGATCTTCCCGGCGGTGGACCCGCTCGACTCGACCAGCCGCGCACTCGACCCGCGCATCGTCGGCGAGGAGCACTACAACACCGCTCGCGAGGTGCAGCGCATCCTGCAGACCTACAAGTCGCTGCAGGACATCATCGCCATTCTCGGCATGGACGAGCTCTCGGAAGAGGACAAGCTGATCGTGGCGCGCGCGCGCAAGATCCAGCGCTTCCTCTCCCAGCCCTTCCACGTGGCCGAGGTCTTCACCGGCACCCCCGGCGTCTTCGTGAAGCTGGAGGACACGGTCCGCTCCTTCGCCGCCATCTGCAAGGGCGAGTACGACCACCTGCCGGAGGCCGCCTTCTACATGGTCGGCACCATTGAGGACGCGGTGAAGAAGGGCGAGTCCCTCAAGACCGCGGCCTGAGGACGAGCCCATGGCGACCTTCGACCTGGAACTGGTCAGCCCGGAGAAGCTGCTGCTCTCCCGCCCCGTCGAGATGGTCATCATCCCGGCGGCCGAGGGCGAGATGGGCGTGCTGCCCGGCCGGGCGCCGATGATCGTCGCCCTCAAGGGCGGCGTCATCCGCGTGCAGGAGAACGGCAGCATCACCGAGCGGCTCTTCGTCATGGGCGGCTTCGCGGAGATCACGCCGACCCGCGTGACGGTGCTGGCGGACGAGGCGACTCCGGTCGCCCAGCTTTCCCGTGCCACGGCGGCGAGCCGGGTGCAGGAGGCCGAGGCCGCCTATGCCGCCACCACGGCCGAGACCGCGCCCGAGGAGCGGGAGGCCATCATGGATCGCCTGCTGGCCGCCCGCGAAATGGAGCTGGCGGCCGAGGCCGCCTGAGCCTTTCCTCCCCGTGTGACAGGGGCATGACTTGATTTCCGGCGCCATTCGCAGATCATCGCTGCGGATGGCGCTTTTCTTTTTGCGCCTGGGACAGTCAGCGGGAGCCGCATGAAGCATTGGCAGATCGGTCAGGTGGCGTGGGACCGTTTCGACCCCTCCCGGATCGATCCCGGCCTCGTGCCTCTGGTCAAAGCCGCCGCCATGGTCGAGAAGAACGGCCTGGACTACGCGGTCTATCTGAAGCGCGTCTTCGCTGACGATCCGGACTTCCGCCAAGCGGCCGACAACTGGGCGCTGGAGGAGGTGCAGCACGGGGATGCGCTGGGGCGCTGGGCCATGCTGGCCGACCCCGCCTGGAACTTTGACGATGCCTTCGCGCGCTACCGCGACGGCTATAAGATCGACGTCAATGCCGACGCCTCGATCCGCGGCAGCCGCACCGGCGAGCTGATCGCCCGCTGCATGGTCGAGACTGGCACCTCCTCCTATTACACCGCCCTCGGCGAGGCGACAGGGGAGCCGGTGCTGAAGGAGGTCTGCAAGCTGATCGCGGCGGACGAGTACCGCCACTTCAAGCTCTTCTACGACCACATGAAGCGCTACCTGGCACGCGAGAAGCTCTCCTTCCCGCAGCGCCTGCGGGTGGCCACCGGCCGTATCGGCGAGTCGGAGGATGATGAGCTGGCCTTCGCCTTCCACTGCGGCAACGACCCGGAAGGCACCCCCTATGACCACAACCGCTGCATCGCGGGCTATATGGGGCGCGCCATGGGCTATTATCGCTTCCACCATATCGAGCGTGGCATGGGCATGATCTTCAAGGCCATCGGGCTGACGCCGCGGGGGCGGATGGCCGGCCTTGCCGCCAGGGGCGCCTGGCGCCTGCTCCGCTGGCGGCACGGGCGATACCAGCGGGAGCTTGCCGCCGCTCCACGCGCCGGGAGCGCGGCAGCTGGGCCGCGTCAGGTGCCGACCTGAGCCCGCGCCTGACGCGCCGCGCCGCTGGTGGCCTCCTCGCCGGAGGGCTGGCGGTCGTGGCGGGTCCCGGCACATCGCGTGCTCAGGTGCCGGCGCAGGGGTTGGGTATGCTGGCGCGTGCCCAGAGCATCACCTTCGGCGCTGCGGTTCAGGCACAGCTTCTGGAAAGCGATGCCGCCTATGAGGCCGCCTTCGCCACCGAGGCAGGGGCCCTGGTGCCGGAATGGGCCGCCAAATGGGCCGCCCTGCAGCCGGAAGAGGGCCGCTTCGATACTGCGGGCCTCGACACCATCCTGCGCTGGGCGCAGGCGCATGCCCGGCCAGTGCGCGGCCATACGCTGGTTTGGCACAACGACCTGCCGGACTGGACCCGTGCCGCACTGACGGAGGGGCGGGAGCGCGCCCTGGCCGTACTCGGGGCGCATATGGATCGCGTGCTGGCCCATACCCGCGCGCAGATCCGCGACTGGGACGTGGTGAACGAGCCGATCGCCAATCCGCCCGGCAGCGACCAGCCGCAGACCACGCCGGGCGAGCTGCGCGACACGCCCTGGCTGCGCGCCCTTGGTCCCCGATATATCGAAATGGCGCTGCGCATGGCCCGCGAGCGCGACCCGACCCTGCGCCTGACCCTCAACGAATATGGCGTGGAGGAGGACACCCCCGCCGCGGCCGAGAAGCGGCGCCGCCTGCTCTCGCTGGTGCGGGATCTCCTCGGGCGCGGCGCGCCGCTCGATGCCGTCGGCATCCAGGCGCATCTGCAACTCGCCAATCCCTTCCGCCCTGAGCCTTTCGCCGCCTTCCTGGGCGAGCTGCGCGGAATGGGCCTGGCCGTGCTGATCACCGAGATGGACATCCGCGAGACCTGGCAGGCGCCGCGCGACATCGCCGCGCGGGATGCCCTGGTGGCCGAACGGGCGCATGTCTTCCTCTCCTGTGCCCTGGGCGCGGGGGTGCGGACGGTGCTCACCTGGGGCCTGACGGACCGGTATTCCTGGCTGACCACCGAACCGGCCGTCGCCTTGCCGGACAAGCGCACCCATCGCGGCCTGCCGCTGGACCAGGATTATCGCCGCAAGCCGATGTGGGAGGCCATGGCGCGCGCATTCCAGGCGGTTTGACCGGCGGGGGGAGGCGACAAAGCGCGCCATCGGGTGTTTCCTGTCGCCTTCAAGAAAGCCGGAGCCCCCATGGAACTCGCCAGCCTCGAAACCCCCGTTCCCGTGGTGGACCTCGACATCGTCGAGGCCAACCTGAAGCGGATGCAGGATTATTGCGACGCGCATGGCATCGCCCTGCGGCCGCACATCAAGACGCACAAGATCCCCGCCCTGGCGAAGCGCCAGCTGGAGCTCGGCGCCAAGGGCATCACCTGCCAGAAGCTGGGCGAGGCCGAGGTGATGGCCGATGCCGGGCTGGATGACATCCTGATCTCCTACCCGCTGGTCGGGGAGGCCAAGGCGGAGCGCCTCGCCGCCCTGGCGCGCCGGGCGCGCATGTGCGTCTCGATCGACAACCCGCTGGCGCTCGAAACTCTCGCCCGCGCCGGGCGGCACGGCCACGAGATCGGGGTGCTGGTCGAGTTCGACAGCGGCAACGGCCGCACCGGCGTCACCTCCATCGACGGCGTGCTGGAACTGGCCCGCGCCATTCGCGCCACCAAGGGGCTGCGCTTCGACGGGCTGATGAACTACCCCGTCAATACCCGCACCGGCGAGATCCTGCGCGACCTGCTGCCGAAGCTGAAGGCCGAGGGGCTGGAGCCCGCCGTGATCTCCGGCGGCGGCACGCCCAACGCCTTCCGCACGCACGAGATGGCGCCGGTGACGGAGCTGCGCGTCGGCACCTACATCTACAACGACCGCATGACGGTCGGCGCCGGCCATGCACGCTGGGAGGACTGCGCGCTGACGCTCCACGTCACCGTCATCAGCCGCCCGGAGCCGCACCGCGCCATCGTCGATGCCGGCTCCAAGACCTTCGCCGCCGACATCATGCCGGGCGGCCCGGGGGAGGGGCATGGCTATTTCCCCGCCTATCCCGGCGCGAAGCTGCACAAGATCACCGAGGAGCACGGCATGGTCGATCTCTCCGCCTGCGAGCGGAAGCCCGAGTTGGGCGAGCGGCTGCGCGTGGTGCCAAACCATGTCTGCCCCGTCAGCAACCTGCATGACCGCGTCGCCTTCACGCGTGGCGAGGCCTTCCAGGGCTTCGTGGACGTCGCTGCCCGGGGGCGCACGCTGTGAGCGCGGCGGAGGAGCGCCTGAAGGCGCTGGGCCATAGCCTGCCCACCGTCGGCAAGCCGCTGTTCAGCTACGTGCCGTTCCGCCGCGCCGGCGACGTGGCCTACATCTCCGGCCAGGTGCCGCGCCACCCCGACGGCTCGCTGACCACCGGCAAGGTGGGCGAGGCGCTCGGGCTGGAGGAGGCGCGTGCGGCGGCGGTGCTCTGCGGGCTGCACATTCTCGCGGTGGCCAAAGAGGCGGCCGGCTCGCTGGAGAAGGTCGAGATGCTGAAGGTCTTCGGCATGGTCAATGCCGTGCCGGATTACGGCGACCAACCCAAGGTGATCGACGCCTGCTCCAACCTGCTCGTCGATGTGCTGGGCGAGCGCGGGCGGCATGCCCGTTCGGCGGTAGGAATGGGTTCGCTGCCCTCCAACGTGCCGGTCGAGATCGAGGCGGTGATCCGTATCCTCGACTGAGGAAAAAAGCTCGAGGGGTCCGAGGCACTGCCTCGGACCCCTCGAACCCCCATCTTCTTTTTGTCAGTGGGTACTCCTCATCCGCAGGGTGCAGCGGCTAGGAGTCGGCGGTGATGCCGGCCTTGCGGATCACCGCGCCCCATTTCTCGATCTCGGCCGCGAGGAAGATGCGGCAATGGTCGGGGGTGGAGGCCACGACGTCTGCGCCCTGCTCCTCGACCTTGTTTCTCACCGCCGGCTCGCTCAGCACCTGCACCAGGGCCGCATGCATCCGCTCGACAATCGGGGCCGGCGTCCCGGCACGGCCGAGCATCGCCCACCAGGTCACTGCCTCGAAATTGCCGAATCCTTGTTCGGCAAAGGACTTCGTGCCAGGGACGTGGCGGCTCTCCCCCCGCGTCGTCACGCCGAGCGGCCGCAGCACGCCGGATTTCAGGTGCTGGGCGACGGCAGGAAGGTTGGTCATGAAGAGCGGAACATGCCCGGCGACCGCGTCCTGGGTCGCCGGTCCCGCGCCCTTGTAGGGGACGTGGACCATGCGGAACCCGCCCTCCTGCTGCAGTAGCGTGGTCGAGACATGCGCGAGGCCGCCGACGCCGCTCGTCGCGTAATTCACCGTGTCCGGCGCCGCCTTCGCTGCGGCGACGACATCCTCGAAGCTCCGGTAGGAGGTCGCGTGGTGCGCCACCATGGCGAGCGGGCCGGTGGCGATCAGGCTTACAGGCGCAAAAGCCTCAAGCGTCCTGAAGGGGAGCTTCATGACGCTCTCGTTCGTCGCCTGGGTGTCGTAGACCACCACCCAGGTATAGCCGTCCGGCGCCGCGCGGGCGGCCTCGGCGGCACCGATGGAGCCCGAGGCGCCGCCGCGGTTCTCGATGACCACGGGCTTGCCCAGCACCTCCTGCAAACGGGGCTGGATGATGCGGGTGACGGTATCGACCGACCCGCCAGGGGGCCAGGGCACGATCATGCGGATGGGCCGGTCGGGCCAGGCGGTCTCGGCGTGCAGCACCGCCGGGGCGAAGAGCCCCGTGGTGGCGGCGAAGAGGCTACGGCGGCGGAATGCGGATGCGCTCGCAAGGCCAATCATCTCGGTCGAACCTCCCGGCATTTTCATTACGCGGGAGGATGCACTCTGCGCCGTCCCTTTGGGAACGACCAAAAGACAGGGGCGGGCCGGCCCATGCCCGAGGCCCAGGTGGGGCTGTCATGGAAGGGGCCAGAAACTCTGCGGCCCGCTTATCCACCCGTTCTCACGGGAGAGTCCGGCCAGGCTCCCGTGGAAGGGCCGCAACGCTACGCTGGCAAAAAGAAGAAGGGGGCCTGGGGGAATTCATTCCCCCAGAACTTTCGCCAGGATCCGCAGCCCGGCCTCCAGCCGCCCCGGATCCGCCTCGCCACCCAGCGAAAGGCGGAACAGTGGCGCCTCGCGGTCGGCATGGTGGAAGTGCACGGCCGGCGCAATGGAAACCCCTGCCTCCCGTGCCCGCGCCAGGAAGGCGGCCTCGGTTTCGCCCGCGGGCCGGTGCATCCAGATGTGCCAGCTCGCACCAGGGTCGGCGGCGAAGCGGTGCGCCCCCAGGATGTCACGCGCCAGGGCGCGGCGGCGCTCGCCCTCGGCGCGCTTCTCCGCCATCATCTGGGCGCCGCGCCCATCCGCCGCCAGGACGGCCGCGGCGGCGGCGATCACGGGATTGGCGGTCAGCCCACGCATGCGGATCTGGTCGGTGACGGTGCCGGCCAGCGCCGGTGGATGGCTCAAGGCGCCGAGGCGGAGCGAAAGGGACAGGATCTTCGAGAGGCTCCACATCACCAGGGTCCGCTCGGGGATCAGGCTGGCGAGGGTGGGCGGACGCTGCTCCGGCGCGGCGAGGAAGGCATAGGCCTCATCCTCCACCACCCAGAGTCCATGGCAGCGGGCGATGGCGGCGATGCGCTCCAGCCGGGCCGCGCTATAGGTCAGGCCCAACGGGTTGTGCAGCACCGGCATGAGGTAGAGCACGCCCGGCGGGTCGGGGAAGGCGAGGAGGCGCTCCAGGGCCTCGGGCTGTAGCCCCTCGGAATCCATCGGCAGGCCGACGGTGGAGATGCCTTCCAGGCGCAGGAAGTTCCGCGCCTGGGGGAAGGTGAAGGCCTCCACCGCGATCCGCTGCCGCGCCGGATTGGCGGCGCCCAGCGCGGCGAGCAGCGCGACCGACAGCGCTGATTGCCCGCCGCAGGTCAGCGCCAGCGCGTGGCCGGGATTGACGCCCAGCATGGGCGCCAGCGCCGTTCGGACGCGCGGATCGCCGGGCGGCGGGCCGAAACCGGCGGGCAGGGCCTCCGGGTCGGCCGCCAGGCCGCGCAGCGCCTCGGCCACTGCCGCCTGCTGCGCCGGCACCGCCGGATAGTTGACCCAGAGGTCGTACATCGCCTCAGTCCTGCAGGTGCTGGCGCAGGAAGGCGATCACGGCGGCGAAGACGCGGCGGCGGTTGTCGCGCTTGGTGAAGCCGTGGCCCTCATCGGGGAAGGTCAGGTACTCCACCGGCACGCCGCGCTGGCGCAGCAGCTCGACCATCTGCTCGCTCTCATAGGGCGGCACGCGCGGATCGGTCAGGCCTTGGGCGATCAGCATCGGGCAGCGGATGCGATCCGCCCGATTGAGCGGGGAAAGCCGCTCCAGCAACTCGGCATCCTTCACGGGGTCGCCGTATTCGGCGGCGCGGTGGCCGACGCGCCAGGGGCCGGTGCGCTCGAAGAAGGTCTTCCAACGGGCGATGCCGTAGAAGTCCACGCCGGCCGCCCAGAGCTCCGGCTGCTCGGTCACGGCGGCCAGGACCATCCAGCCGCCATAGCTCTGGCCCATGATGCCGATCCGGCTGCCGTTTACATCCGGCCGGGCGGAGAGCCAGGCATGGGCGGAGGCGAGGTCGGTGACGCTGTCCAGCCGCTTCTCGCGGTCGTCCAGCTCGGCATAGGCGCGGCCATAGCCGGTGCTGCCGCGCACATTCGGTACCAGCACGCCGAGGCCCATGGCCAGGAAGGTCTGCAGGTCGGCGCGCCAGTTCGGCAGGGCCTGCATGGCCGGCCCGCCATGCACCCAGACCAGGATCGGCCAGCCACCCGCCGGCGCCTCGCCGCGGGGCAGGGCGAAGAAGGCCGGAAGCTGCCGCCCGTCATGGCTGGGGAAGGAGATCGTCTCCCAGCGGTAAAGCTCGGGCTGCGCCGGGACGGCCTGCACCGGCTGCGTCTCCGCCGAGTCGGGGCGGGCGAGATGGACGCCAGAGGGGAAGGGGAAGCCGGCGAGATCGAAGGCCAGGCTGCGCCCGTCCGGCGCCCAGGTGATCTTGGTG
>DATMRU010000064.1:0-111172 GCA_035565935.1 Roseomonas sp. | reverse complement strand
CCTGCCGGAGGAGCGCATTTCCGTCGTCGTGCTGTTCAACCACCTTTCGGACGCGCAGGAGGCGGCGCTGGACCTGCTGGCCGCGGCGCTGGGCGAAGAGCGGCCGCGCCCCGCCGTGAGCGAGGCCGCGCCGGACTGGCTGGGTGCCTATCGGGAGCCGGAAACCGGGTTGGCGGTGCGGATCGACCAGGCGGAGGGGCGGGTGCGGCTGCGCTATGGCCATTCGGCGGAACGGCTGGAACTGCGCGGCGACGGCACGGCGGATAATGGCCGCACGCGGCTGCGGCCCGGACCAGGCGGGCTGTGGATGGACCGGCCGCAGGAGAACCAGAGCAGCTGCCTGCGCCCGCTGGAGGGCGCGCCGGCCCGCGACATCGCCGGGCGCTACCGCTGCGCCGAGCTGGAGGCGGAGCTGAGCGTGGTCTCGGCTGGCGGCGTGCTCTATGGCGGCTTCTCCGGCTTTCTCGGGCAGGGGCGGATGGAGCTGCTGGAGCCGGTGGGGGCGGATATCTGGGCGCTGCCCTGCCCGCGTGCGCTGGACCACACCCCGCCCGGGGACTGGACCCTGGCCTTCCGGCGCGATGGCGCGGGCCAGGTCATGGGGGTGGAGGTCGGTTGCTGGCTGGCGCGGCGGCTCTCCTATGAAAGGCTGGGGTGAAGGCCCGATCGGAAGCCACCGAAATGGGCGGACAGCGGGCAGCCGACACCGGGTTGCCTGAAGCCGAGATTCATGGATTGGATTGCTTGCCCCATGGACCCGACACCGGATCTGGAACTTCGCAAGAGGCTCGTTGGCATTCCCCTGCCTCGCCTCTCCCTGGTTTCGACCGGTGGCCGCACCGTTGACCTTACGAGCCTGACAGCCCCGCGCACTGTCATTTACTGCTATCCCCGGACCAGCGAGCCGGGAAAGCCCGCGCCTACGGGATGGGACGTGATCCCCGGTGCGCGTGGCTGCACTCCTCAGGCCTGTGGCTTCCGCGACCATTATCGGGAGCTGGCGGCGTTGCAGGCCGAGGTCTTTGGCTTGAGCACGCAATCGAGGGCCTACCAGCAGGAGATGGCCGCGCGCCTGCACCTGCCGTTCCCGGTGCTGAGCGATGAGCGGCTTGAGTTCGCCGATGCGCTCGCGCTTCCGACCTTCGAGGTGGACGGGATGCGCCTCATCAAACGCCTGACCCTGATCATACGCGGCAGCAGGATCGAGGATGTTCTCTACCCCGTTCTCCAGCCTGAACGGAGTGCGCGGGAGGTGGTGGACTGGCTCAGGTCCCATCCCGTTCCCGCGCCTTGACCGCTCCGGGGCGACCGCTGCTCCTCCTCGCAGCCAAGGCCGCTGAAGCGAGTGCTCACGGACGGTTTACCGGTTGCGGCGAGTAAACCCGCGATGTGCGATCCTCCCCCCTCGCGCCGATGCTTCCGCGCGTGCAGTTTGGCGCCTTCGGGTAGCCGCCTGGGAGGGCGTTGCGGTGAATGAACACCCGCTTCCGCATGGGATAGTTGAGGGAAAACGGAATGGCGGATACCGGCAGCAGCCGGGATGGACCGTGCGAAGAGGCCGATAAGGACCGCCTCATCGCGGAGCTGCGCGAGGCGGTGCGGGCACGTGACGAGTTCGTGGCCATCGCCGCGCACGAGCTGCGGAACCCGATGACGCCCATCCTGATGCAGGTCAGCGGTCTGCTCGCAGTGGTGCGGGACCCGGGCCGCTGCCGCCCGGAGCTGCTCACGCCCCGGCTGGAAGCGCTGGAGTTCGCGGTGCAGGAGTTCGTGCGGCGCTCGACCGCGCTGCTCGATGTCTCGCGAATCGCGGCGGGGAACGTCCGGATCGAGACGGCCGAGGTTGACCTCACCCGCGTGGTCCGCAGTGTGGTGGATCGTGCGGGCATCGCGGCGCGGCTCGCGCGGAGCCCCATCGAGGCGGACCTGCAGGAGGGCGTGGTCGGCACCTGGGACCCTCTCGCGCTGGAGCAGATGACCGAGAACCTGCTGTCGAACGCCATCAAGTTCGGCGCGGGCCAGCCCGTGATCGTCACCCTGGCCTCCGACAGCCAAACGGCCCGGCTGACGGTCCGCGACCATGGGATCGGCATATCCGAAGGGGACCGCTCCCGCATCTTCGCACGTTTCGAGCGCGCCGTGACGCAGCGCGAGCATGGCGGCTTCGGCATCGGCCTGTGGCTGGTGAACCAGCTTGTCACGGCCATGGGCGGCGCCATTGCTGTCGAGAGTGCGCCCGGCGAGGGGACAATCTTCACGGTTACGCTGCCCCTGGGCGGCGCGCAGCAACAAGAGGCGAGCGGCGCATGAGCGAAGCACAGCGGATCGAGCGGGTGCCGAGCGGCGTTCCGGGACTGGACACCATCCTCGACGGCGGCTTCCCGAAGGGGGGCATCCACATCCTTCAGGGGATGCCCGGGGCGGGCAAGACGACGCTGGGCAACCAGCTCTGCTACCATCACGCCGCCAAGGGTGGCCGGGCGCTCTACGTCACGCTCCTGGCCGAGAGCCATGCCCGCATGCTGCTCCACCTCGGCACCATGCGGTTCTTCGACGCGGCCCGTCTGCCGGATGACATCGCCTATATCAGTGGCTTCGGCGTGCTTCAGGGCGAGGGGCTGCCGGGGCTGGTCACGCTGCTCCGCCGCGAGGTGGCGGCGCGCAGGGCGACCGTCCTGATGCTGGACGGGCTGGTCGCGGCCGAGGAGCGGGCGGCCTCGGACACCGAGTTCAAGTCCTTCATCCAGGAATTGCAGACCCAGGCCGGGCTGCACGGCTGCACGGTGTTCCTGCTCACCACCGCCACGGGGCGAGCCGTCCCGCCCGAGCACACCATGGTGGACGGCATCGTCGAGCTGACCGACGTCCGCTACGGCTCGCGCACCGAGCGAAGCCTCTATATCAGGAAGCTCCGCGGCAGCGACTACCTGCCCGGCCGCCATCCCTTCCGCATCACCGACGAAGGCCTGATGGTCTACCCGCGCGTGGAGGCCGCGTTCCACGTTCCCTCCCAGCCCGACGAGGCCCGGCTGGGCAAGCTGCCCACCGGCATCGAGGGCCTGGACGCGATGCTCGGCGGCGGGTTGCCGGAAGCCACGGTCACGGGGGCGCTCGGCGCCTCGGGCATCGGCAAGACCACACTCGGCCTGCACTACATCTGCAGGTCGGGGCCGGCCGAGCCAGGTCTGTTCTTCGGATTCTACGAGACGCCGCCCCGCCTGCTGCTGCAGGCGGCCAGCCTCGGGCTCGACCTGGCGGGCGCCGTCGGCCGCGGCGAGATCGAGATCCTGTGGCAGCCCCAGGGCGAGAACCTTCAGGACGCGCTGGCGCACCGGCTGCTGGACGCCATCGAGCGGCGCGGCGTGAAGCGGCTGTTCCTCGACGGGCTCGGCGGATTCATGGAGAGCTCGATCGAGCCCGGGCGGCTGAGCCGGTTCTTCTCGGTGCTGGGGAACGAGTTGCGGGCGCGCGGCGTGACCACGCTCTACAGCATGGAGACGCGGGACGTGATCGGTCCCGGCATCGAGGTGCCCATGGGCGGGATCTCGTCCCTGGTAGAGAACTTGATCGCGCTGCGCTTCGTCGAGCGCCACGCGCGGTCGCGGCGGCTTCTCTCGTTGGTGAAGGTGCGCGGCAGCGAATTCGACCCGAGCCTGCGTGAGTTTGTCATCGAGAACGGCCGGGGTTTCTCGCTCGCGGGCACCTTCGACGGCGGGGAGGACCTCCTGAGCGGCTTCGCGCGGGACCGCCCCGCCGGAGGCCGATCCCCCTCCAGCCTGGAGGAACAATGACGACCATCCTTGTCGTCGACGACGAGCCGCTGATCGCGATGGCGCTCGAGGCCGAGCTGGAGGATGCGGGTTACGTGGTGATCACGGCAGCCAACGGGCGGCAGGGGCTGGAGCGACTGGCCGAGGCGCCGCGCCCGGACCTCGTCCTCACCGACATGATGATGCCGGTCATGGGCGGTGCGGAGATGCTCGCCGCCATGGCGGCCGAACCGGACCTGCGCGCAATCCCCGTCATCGTGTTGAGCGCCCTGCCCGAGGCGGCGATCCGGGCGCGGGCGGACGGCGCCGCCGCCATCCTGCGCAAGCCTTACACCGCCGAGGAAATCCTGGGAGCCGTCGCGCGGGTGCTTGGGGGGGCGAGGTAGCAGGAGGGCGGGGGCTGATGTCTCCCCAGGGACGGCCGATCGAGAGCCGACCTGGAGCCAGCGCACGGCTCCGAATGGCCGCCCCGGGGGGAAGCATCGGGGCGATGGGATGTTCGGCCTGAGCGTTGCGGAAGGCCGCGCCCGGGGAGGCCGACCTCTGTGGTGCCCGCGCGCTCAGGCCGCCCGCCGGGGCGCGGGCGCCCGGCGCCGCCGCCCTTCGTGCTCCATCTCCTCCAGGCCGCCGGCGCGGAAGCGGCGGAGCAGGGCGAGTTCGGCCGGCGTCAGCGGCAGGCCGCCCATCCGCGCGGAAAGCCGATCCTCCGCCTCCTCTTGCCAGGGGCCCGGAGGGTAGCGCGCGACGATCGCCGCCATCAGGCAGAGGGTGACGAAGCGCGCCCCGGCGGACTCGCCCTCAAAACGCCGCTCGGCGACGCCCATCGCATAGTCGAGATCGGCTTCCGTGCCGCCGCATTCCGAATACCGCATGGCGCTGGCCCTGCTCACCTCTGCTCCGGCCACGGCTGGCCGCGAGCCATGAGGCTCAAGCTGGCGTGACGTCTATTACCGAGAGGTAAACAGACCTCAGCTTTGCGCTTTTTGGTTGCAAGACTCCACCGAAATAGCTGACGGGGATGGACGCCGCCCTTCCCGGATGTCAAAGCGGAGCCATGTGCCCCCTGCGGTAGCGAGGGAGGCTTTGGCGGCTATCCCGGTTGGAAGCGGGTGGGCATGGATACTGGACCCAGGCTTGAGGGCTACGGGCAGGCGTTCCTGTCCGGCGGTGGCGAACTGGCGCGGCTGATCGCCGCCTTCGACTGGGCCACCACGCCGCTCGGACCGCTGGAAGCCTGGCCGCAGAGCCTGCGGACCACGGTCGGGCTGATCCTGCGCTCGCCGGTGCCGATCGTCACCCTTTGGGGCGAGGACGGCATCATGATCTACAACGATGCCTATTCCGGCTTCGCCGGCGGGCGGCACCCGCGGCTGCTCGGCTCCAAGGTGCGCGAAGGCTGGCACGAGGTCGCCGACTTCAACGACAACGTCATGAAGGTCGGGCTGGCCGGCGGCACCCTTGCCTACCGCGACCAGGAGCTGACGCTCCACCGCAACGGGCGGCCGGAACAGGTCTGGATGAACCTCGACTACTCGCCCATCCTCGGCGAGAGCGGGCGGCCCGAGGGGGTGATCGCCATCGTCGTCGAGACCACCGCCAAGGTGCAGGCCGAGCAGCGCCTCCGCGTCGCCGCCGAGGCGCTGCGGGCGCTGAATGCCGAGCTGGAGCAGCGCGTCGCCGCCCGCACCGCGGAGCGCGACCGCATCTGGCGCTTCTCGCGCGACCTGTTGGTGGTGAGCGGGACGGACGGCACCCTGCGCGCCGTCAACCCGGCCTGGACCACCATCCTCGGCCATGCGCCGGAGGAGACGATCGGGCGGAGCTTCTTCGACTTCGTCTGGCCCGAGGATCTGGAGCGGGCCTGGGCGGCGCATCACGAGTTCGGTGCGCGGCGGGAGGTGACGGCCTTTGAGAACCGCTGCCGCCACAAGGACGGCACGCCGCGCTGGATCTCCTGGAGCAGCTCGCCCGAGGGCGATGCCATCTATGCCTATGGGCGCGACATCACGGCGGAGAAGGCGCAGGCCGAGGCGCTGCACCAGGCCGAGGAGGCGCTGCGCCAGGCGCAGAAGATGGAGGCGGTGGGCCAGCTGACCGGCGGCATCGCGCACGACTTCAACAACCTCCTGACCGGCATCACCGGCAGCCTGGAGCTGTTGCAGGTCCGGCTGGCGCAGGGGCGGACCGAGGGTCTCGACCGCTACGCCGCCGCCGCGCAGGACGCCGCCAGCCGGGCGGCGGCGCTGACGCACCGGCTGCTGGCCTTCGCGCGGCGGCAGACGCTGCAGCCGAAGCTGGTGGATGCCAACGGGCTGATCGCCGGGATGGAGGAGCTGATCCGGCGCACCGTGGGGCCGGAGATCGGCACGGAGACGGTGCTGGCGGCGGATCTCTGGCCGACCCGCTGCGACCCGAACCAGCTCGAGAGCGCGTTGCTCAACCTCTGCATCAATGCGCGCGACGCCATGCCTGGTGGCGGGCGGCTGACCATCGAGACGGCGCAGGCGCGGATCGGCCAGGCGCTGGCGCGGGAGCAGGACATGCCGCCCGGTGACTATGTGACGATCTCGGTCACGGATACGGGGGCCGGCATGGCGCCGGATGTGACGGCGCGGGCCTTCGATCCCTTCTTCACCACCAAGCCGCTTGGCCTGGGCACCGGGCTCGGCCTGTCCATGGTCTATGGCTTCGTGCGGCAGTCCGGCGGGCAGGTGCGGATCTGCTCGGCGCCCGGGGAGGGCACAACGGTGCGGATCCACCTGCCGCGGCACCATGGCGAGGCGGAGACGGCGGCGGCGCGGGTGCCGCTGGACGTGGCCCCGCGGGCCGAGGCGGGCGAGCCGGTGCTGGTGGTGGACGACGAGCCGGCGGTGCGGATGCTGGCCACCGAGGTGCTGCGCGAGCTGGGCTACACGCCGCTGGAGGCGGCCGACGGGCCTTCCGCGCTGGCGGTGCTGCAATCGCCGGCGCGCCTGGACCTGATGATCACCGATGTCGGGCTGCCCGGGGGCATGAACGGGCGGCAGCTGGCCGATGCGGCGCGGCAGTTGCGTCCGGGGCTGAAGGTGCTGTTCATTACCGGCTATTCCGAGAGCGTCGCCCTGCGGCACGGCGAGCTGGAGCCCGGCATGCAGGTGTTGCCCAAGCCCTTCGGCCTGGAGGCGCTGGCGGGCCGGATCCGGCAGCTCATCGCCAGCGGCTAGTGTCCTGCTGATCCGCTGCGTCCGCTGCAGACGCAGCGAACTTCGCGGGCAGGACACTAGGGAAGGATGCGATCAGGGCCGGCTGCCTGCGATCCGTCCAGGGGCCTCTGGCTGCGGGCCATGCCCTTCGAAGCGGCCGTGCGGCGGGTCATTCGTGAGAGAGGATATTGAGCAGGCGCCCGAACGGGTCGCGCACGAAGAAGCGCCGGACGCCCCACGGTTCGGTCACGGGGCCGTACTCGATCGCGAAGCCCGCCGCGAGGAGGCGCCGATGGATCTCGCCGAGATTGTCGACTTCGATCGACAGATCGGGAACGGGAGTTCCCGAGCCGCCCTCTCGCGCGAAACTGACCTGCGGGGTGGTATGGCCCGCGTCCGAGAAGGTGACGAGCCAGCCATGGTCCATGACGACGGTCATGCCGAGAATTTCGCCGTAGAACGCCTTCGCGGCCCCGATTTGCTCCGTGGCGATGTTCGGCACGACGCGCTTCACGGTCATGGCTTCGTCGCTTCCACCTGTGACGATTCGAGGGAATTGCCTGACCCATTATACATCCGCGTCGGCGCCGGACGGAACCGCCCCGCTCCAGAGGCGGCCTGGCCTGCGCGGCTCAGGCCGCCGTCCGAGGGGGCCGGCCTTCGGCGGTGCGGCGGGGTCCGGCAGCCAGGGCAAGGTCCGTGACGGCGTTCAAGGACCATTCCCGTGGCCGGCCTTTCAGGTCGTCGCCCGCCCGGGCCGCTTGAAATAGGCCTGCCGCTCGACCTCGGTGCGCGACGCCGTCGCCCTGACCAGCAGGAGATTCTTGCGGGTCAGCAAACCCACCAGCCGGCCCGTCTGCGGGTCGGTGACGGGGATACGGCCCTGGCCCGTCGCGACCATGAGGTCGATC
Source organism: Roseomonas sp. (assembly GCA_035565935.1). GTDB lineage: Bacteria > Pseudomonadota > Alphaproteobacteria > Acetobacterales > Acetobacteraceae > Pseudoroseomonas. The sequence continues at coordinate 103,309 of DATMRU010000064.1, read as the reverse complement.
GCATGGGAGACCAGATCCTGTGGATGCAGGGTGGCGAGCGACGCATCGGAGACCTGGTCCGCCAGCCGCTCTCCCTGCTGCCGGTCCTCGACCTTCCAGCGCAGGGCGTCGGCGCGGGACACCAGGCCGACAGGGCGCTGCGCCGCATCCAGCACGGGATAGATGCGGTGCCGGCCCTCCTCCAGCACGCTGATCGCCTCCTCCACCCGCAGATCTGCCGGCAGGCTGTCGACATCGCGGGTCATCACCTCGCCGACGCGGGTCAGCTCATAGGGATCGATCCCGTATTCGCGGGTGATGTGCTGGCCCCGGCGCGCGATCTTCTCCGTCAGCATGGAGCGGCGGAGCAGCAGGACGGTGACGGCATAGGCCGCGGCGGTCGCCGCGAGCAGGACCGGGAGCAGATGGAACGCCCCGGTGAGTTCCACCGCGAAGAGGGCGCCGGTCAGCGGGGCGCGCATCGTGCCGCCCAGCATGGCGGCCATGCCGAGCAGGGCCCAGACGCCCGGCTCGCCGGGCAGGGCCAAGCCGGCCAGCCAGCCCGCCGCGCCGCCCAGGATCAGCAGCGGCGCCAGCACGCCGCCCGAGGTTCCGGAGGAGAGCGCAACCAGCCAGATCGCCGCCTTGACCAGCAGGAGCAGCAGCACGGCGCGTAGGGTGAGATGGCCGGTCAGCAGATCGGCGATGACGTCATAGCCGACGCCGAGGGCCCGGGGCTCGATGAGGCCGCCCAGGCCGACGACCGCCCCGCCCAGCGCCGGCCACCACATCCAGTGGACCGGCAGGCGCTCGAACCAGTCCTCCAGGGCGTAGAGCAGCTTGGTCAGAACCGTGGACAGCAGCCCCGCGCCGATGCCGACCAGGGCGCCGGCCAGCATGTCCCAGGGCATGGCCGGAAGGGTGCCCGTGAAGGGAAACAGCGGCCCGGCCCCGAGCAGCAGCGGCCGCCAGCAGGTGGCGGTCACGGCGGCGGCGACCACGGGGATGAAGCTGCGTGGCCGCCATTCGAAGAGGAGCAGTTCCACCGCCAGCAGGACGGCGGCGATGGGCGTGCCGAAGATGCCCGTCATGCCGGCCGCGGCGCCGGCGACCAGCAGGGTCTTCCGCTCCGCCGCGCTCAGATGGAAGAACTGGGCGAAGAGCGAGCCGATGGCGCCCCCGGTCATGATGATCGGCCCCTCGGCGCCGAAGGGGCCGCCCGTGCCGATCGAGATGGCGGAGGAGAGCGGCTTCAGGACGGCGACCTTGGGCGACATGCGGCTGCCGCCGATCAGGATGGCCTCGATCGCCTCGGGGATGCCGTGGCCGCGGATCTTCTCGGAGCCGAAGCGCGCCATGAGGCCGATGGCGAGGCCGCCCAGCACCGGGGCCGCGACCATCCAGGGGCTGCGCGCCACCATTGCCATCGAGACGCCCTCCGTATCGAAGGTCCCTGCCCAGACCAGGCTGGTCACCGTGTTGATCAGCTTGATCAGGAGCCAGGCGGCGAAGGCGCCCCCCGTGCCGACCACGAGAGCCATGCCGACGAGCAGCAACAGGCGCGGATCGGCCTTGAAGTCGCCCAGCCGGCGCCGGCTGGCATCGCCGGGGAAATTTTCGGTGAGATCGGCCCGGTGTATCGCGCTTTCGGCCATGCAGAGCCCTCCTTTCGGTTGGGACGGCTCTATATGTCGGGATACGATATAAAGACAGTGGGGTCGTGAAGGCGGCGTGCCGGGAAGGACGGAAATGCCGATGAGCGGGCGCGCCACGCTGAACCGGGCGCAAGAGCGTGCCATCGCCGCGTTTCGTCGCCAGCTGCGGCGGTTCCTGTCCTTCACAAGCCGCGGGAGAGTGGGATGGAGCAAGCGCATGACGCCTGGCAGACCGAAGCGGACGGGACGCTCGCGGCCGAATCCGAGGAGGTCCGGCTGGTCGTCCCGGTGCCGAGGGCGGGGAGCCGGCAGGTGCATTTCCTGGTGCTGTGCCGGGAGGCGGGCCTGCAGGTTCTCCTGGGCTCGGGCACCCAGGAGAGCCTGCGCGACGCCATGGACGCGGCTATGCGCATGGCGCAGCGATTCCGGCTCCGGCCGTTCGGAAGCGGCGCTTAGCATGACGAAGGCTGGCCACGCGGGCGGGAGGGCCGGTGAAGGGCAGGGCCGCTTCTTCGTGTCAGCCCCGCCCTTATGACGCGGCTTCGGCGGGCACGAAGGCGGGGAGGGTCATCCCGAAAGCCTTTCGCGGCCGCAGCCGCACCGGCATGTCGAGCCTGAGGGCCTGGTCCGGCGCGTCGAGGCCGGCGATCAGCCGTGGACCCTCGGCCAGCGCGATGATCGCGACCGTATAGGGCAGCCGATCCTGGAAGGCCTCGTGATAGGCCTTGTGATAGACAACCCAGCTGACGACGCGGCCCTCGCCCGCCGCATCCTCCCACACCGCCTCGGCCGCGAGGCAGTTCGGGCAGGCGTCGCGCGCGGGAAGCCAGGCGTGCCCGCAGGCGCGGCAGCGCTGGAAGCGCAGCACGCCCCCGGCGAGGCCCTCCCAGTAGGGGCGGTTGCCGTCGTCGATCTCGGGAAGCGGCAGATCCATCTCAATGGCCCAGGATCAGTGTGGCATGGGTATGCATGGTGCCGCCCTGATTGCTGACCAGGGCGTTGCGCGGGGCGGGCACCTGGAGCGTCGCGGTGCCGCGAAGCTGGCGGACGGCTTCGTGCACGAGCTGCAGCCCCGGCATGCCCGTCTCCGACAGCAGGCCGCCGGCGGTGTTGATCGGCAGGTCGCCGCCCAGGCCGATGCGGCCCTCGCCGACGAAGCCGGCCAGTTGCGCGGGCTTGCAGAAACCGTAATCCGCCAGCGTCATCAGCGGCGTGACGGTGAAGCAGTCGTAGAGCTGCGCCACCTGGATGTCGCGCGGCCCCAGCCCGGCCATGGCGAAGGCGGCGGCGGCGGCCTTCGCCGCCTCGGTCGTCGTCAGGTCCGCCCGCTGCGCCACTTCCCAGGCGGTGTGGCCCTGGCCGAAGCCGAGGATCGGCACCGGCGCGGGAACGCCGAGCTCCTTCGCCCGCCGCGCCGACATCACCACGACGGCGGCGCCGCCGTCGGAGACCAGGCAGGCATCGTCGCGCCGCATCGGCTCGATCATCAGCGGCCCGGCGAGATAGTCCTCCAGCGTCAGTGGCTTGCGCAGCTGGGCGCGGGGATTGGCGGCGCCGTGTGCGCGGCAGGTGATGGCGACCTGCCCGAAGGTTTCCTCGGGCACGCCGTGCTCCAGCATGAAGCGGCGCTGGATCATGGCGTAGCCGGCGGCGGTGGAGAACCAGCCGAGGACCGCATCCTCGCCGCGCGGCCGGGCATAGACGGCGCGGCTGCCGCTGCGCGGATTGTCGGCGTAGCAGACCAGGGCGACCTCGCACTGGCCGGCCTCGATGGCCATCACCGCCTGGGAGATGAGGGTGATGTTGGCGGCGCCGCCCTGGTCCAGCGCGTGGTTCAGCCGCGGCTGGAGGCCGAGCGCCTCGGCCAGCTTCTGGCCATAGAGGATCTCGCGCGCCGAGGTCGGCGTCTTCACCAGCACGGCGTCCACCACATCCTTGGCGATGCCGGCATCGGCCAGGGCCGCACGGCAGGCCTCGACATTGAGCGAGACGGTGGAACGGCCGGGAAGCTTGCCGAAGGCGGTGGCGCCGATGCCGGCGATGACGCAACGGCCCCGCAGGGGATGGCTCACCGGATGGCTCATCCGGCCCGCACCTCCAGGCTGCGCAGCACGTCGCGCCAGTGCTCGACCTGTGCGTTGACGAAATCCCGCGCGGCCTCGGGCGTGCCGTGCAGCGGCTGCGCGTCCAGCCCGGCGAGCTGCCGCGCCACCTCCGGCCGCTGCATCACGGTGGCGATCGCGCCGGACAGGCGCCGCAGGATGGGCGCCGGCGTGCCCTTCGGCATCATCGCGACATACCAGGAGCTGACATCGAAGCCCGCGAATCCCTGCTCCGCCATGGTCGGCACCTCCGGCAGCAGGGCGGAGCGCTCGGCATTGGCGACGGCGATGATGCGCAGGCGGCCTTCCTTGACATGGGGCAGGCTCGTCGTGGTGTCGAACATGGCCTGCACCACGCCCGCGAGCAGGTCGGTCACGGCGGGCGCGGCGCCGCGATAGCTGGCGACCGCCGCCTCCAGCCCCGCGCTCTTGAGGAAGAGCCGCGCCGCGATGTCGGGCGACTGCCCCTGGCCGGAGGAAGCGAAGGCGAAGTCGCGGTCCCGGGCGCGGATATAGCCGACCAGGTCCTGCACCGTCCTGACCGGCAGATCGGCGCGCACGACCAGCACGACAGGCGCGACCATCAGCATGGAGGCGTAAGTGTAATCCGCAGCGGTGTAGCCCGCATTGGGCTGGTAGAGCGGATTGATCGCGACCGAGCCGGTGTTGCCGATCACCATCGTATAGCCGTCCGGCGCCGCGCCGGCGGCCGCCCGCATGCCGATCTGGCCGCCGGCGCCGGGGCGGTTGTCCACCACGAAGGGCTGATCATTCAGCAGCGGCGGCAGGTGCTGCGCCAGGATGCGGGCGATGGCGTCGGTCGGGCCACCGGCCGCGATCGGCACGATGACCTGCACCGGGCGCGCGGGCCAGGACCCGGCCGGCTGGGTTTCGGCGGCCCGGGCGATGGCGGGCGCGGCGAGCAGGGCCAGCAGGGAACGGCGCGGCAGGGCGGTCATGACGTTTTCTCCGTCGCCGGGACGAGATGCTGATCGGCGCCGAGCCGACGGCTGGGCCAACGGATGTCGCGGGGCACGTCCTCGAAGACCAGGGGGCTGGTCGGCAAGGTGACGCGGCCATGGTCGGGATGCTCGATGTCCAGCAGCGCCTGACGCGCGCGCAGCTGCGGGTCGTGCAGGACCTCCGTCAGCTCGCGCACCGGCGCGCAGGGCACGCCGGCGGCGCAGAGGCCCTGGAACAGCGCCTCCTTGCCCTGCCGCGACGTCCAGCCGGCGACCATCGCGTCCAGCTCATCCATATGCGCCACGCGCGAGGCCTTGGTGGCGTAGCGCGGGCTGCGGGCGATCTCGCCCTCGCCGAAATAGTCGGCGAAGGCGAGCCAGTGGGCGTCGTGGTTGCAGATGACGGCGAAATGGCCGTCCGCGGCCGGGTAGACGTTGTAGGGTGCGATGGAGAGCCCGCCATGGCGGTTGCCGGTGCGCAGCGTGGCGCCGCCTCCCTGGCTCTCTCCCTGGCCACCCTCCTGGCCGGCCAGGAGGCCGATATTGGAGGTCAGCGTGGGATAGACGCATTCCAGCATCGCCACCTCGACGGCGCGGGCGCGGCCGGTGCGCTCGCGCTCCAGCAGCGCAGTGACGATGGCGCCGTAGAGATGTACGCCGGCGCCGAAGTCGCACATGGCGGGGCCGGCCTTCATCGGCGGCCCTTCGGCCTCGCCGGTGATGCTCATGACGCCGCTCATCGCCTGCACCACCAAGTCCATGGCGGCGAAGTCGCGATAGGGGCCGGTCGAGCCGTAGCCGGAGCCGCTGGCGATGACCAGGCGCGGATTCACGGCGCGCAGCGTCTCGCGCGAAAGGCCCAGGCGGTCCATGACGCCGGGCCGGAAGTTCTCGACCAGCACGTCGGCGTCGCGGGCCAGGCGCAGCAGGGCGTCGCGGCCTTCGCTGTCCTTCAGGTCTAGCACGATGCAGTGCTTGCCCGAATTCAGCATCACGAAAGGCACCTGCGAGCCCTGTCCCGGCCGCTTGCGCAGTTGCTCCCCCTGCGGGGGCTCGACCTTGATCACCTCGGCGCCGGCCATGGCCAGCAGGAAGGTGGCGTAGGGGCCGTTGTAGATCTGCGTCAGGTCGATGACGCGGATGCCGTCCAGCGGGCGCGCGGACATTCAGCGGCCCTCGAAGCGCGGGGCGCGCTTCTCGCGGAAGGCGGCGCGGCCTTCCTGCACGTCCTGCGACTGCTGCAGGATGCGGTTGACCATCTGCTCCATGCGCAGGCCGTCCTCCAGCGGCATGTCGCGCGCGCGCACCGCCAGTTCCTTCGCCGCCTGCACGGCGAGCGGCGCATTGGCGGCGATGCGGCTGGCATAGTCGCGCGCGGTGGCCATCAGCCGGTCCGGCGGCACGACCTGGTTGACCAGGCCCCAGCGCTCGGCGCGGGCGGCATCCCAGGGGTCGCCGGTGAGCAGCATCTCCATGGCCAGCGCATGAGGCAGCTGCGCCGCGACGCGCTGCGTGCCGCCATTGGCGGGGATGACGCCGCGCTTGACCTCCGACAGGCCGAACCGAGCCTCGGGCACGCAGACGCGCAGGTCGGTCGCCAGCAGCAGCGTGACGCCGCCGCCCATGCAGGCGCCGTTGACCGCGGCGATCACCGGCTTCCAGACCTCCAGGCCACGGTTGAGCAGCTGGCCCTTCTGGGTCAGCCAGAGCTCCGCCAGCTCGAACTCGCGGCCGATGAAGGTCTTGAGGTCGGCGCCGGCGCAAAAGGCGCGGTCACCGGCGCCGGTGATGATGGCGCAGCGGATCGCGGGGTCGTCGCGCACCGTCATCCAGGCCCTGGTCAGGCCGGCATAGTGCTCGGCATCCAGCGCGTTGCGCGCTTCCGGCCGGTTGATGGTGATGGTGGCGACGCCCTCGCCATCGACCTCCATATCGATCGACATCAGCGCGCCTCGCCGCGGCCGATCAGGGTGCGGGCCAGCACCATGCGGTGCACCTCCGAGGGGCCTTCCCCGATGCGCTTGATGCGCAGCTCGCGATACCAGCGCTCCAGCGGCATCTCATGCGCGACCCCCATGCCGCCGAGGATCTGGATGCAGCGATCGACCACGCGGCCGGCGGTCTCGGTCGCCACCACCTTGGCGATCGAGGCATCCACCTTCAGCGCCTGGCCGAGATCGCCCTTCCAGGCCGCCTGGTAGACCAGCAGCCGGGCGGCGCGCAGCTCCATCTCGCTGTCGGCGATCATCCACTGGATGGCCTGCTTGTCGGCCAGCCGCGACTTGAAGGTCTCGCGCTGGCGCGCCCAGTCGATGGCGATGCCCAGCGCCGCCTGCGCGATGCCGATGCAGCCGGCGGCATAGGGCACACGCCCCTCGACCAGCCACTTCTCGCAGAGCTGGAAGCCCTGGCCTTCCTCGCCGAGGCGGTTCTCGACGGGGACCTCGACATCCTCCAGCGACAGTTCATAGGGCACGTAGGAGCGGATGACCGGGATGGGCCGCTTGCCCAGGCCCTTGGCATCCGCATCGACGATGAAGCAGGTGATGCCACCGCGGTCGCCCTGCGCGCCGGTGCGGGCGAAGACCAGGCCCCAGGAGGCGGTGCCCGCGCCGGTGATCCAGAGCTTGGCGCCGTTCAGCACGTAGCGATCGCCCCGGCGCTCCGCCCGGGTGCGGATGGCGCGCGCCGGATCGGCGCCGCCCGAGGGTTCGCTGATGGCCACGAAGGCCTTGCGCCCCTCCTGCACCGAGCGCACCCCGTAGCGCTGGATCTGGTCGGGCGTGCCCAGCCAGATCGCGTTGGGCGGATCGGCGCCGAAGGCGCCGCAGGCCGGGATATAGGCGCCCATCCGGCATTGCGCCGCTTCCTCGGCCAGCACCGCCTGGCCGAGCAGGTTCAGCCCGGCACCGCCATACGCCTCCGGCGTGCGCACGCACCACAGGCCCAGCGCCCGGGCCTTGGCCTGGAGTGGCTTCAGCTCCTCCGGCGGCAGCGAGAAGGCGTCATGCGGCTGGCGGTCCTCAACCGGCTTCACCTCCTGCTGCATGAAGCGGCGCGCGGTCTCGCGCAGCATGCGCAGTTCTTCCGGCAGTTCCCAGGCGCCGCCCTGCGCCAGGGCGCCGGGGTGCGGTGATTCGATGGCCGCGGACATGCTTCTCCCCGATCGGTCCAATGCGGGGGCGACTATTGGCCGGGGGAGGAAGCCGGTCTAACACCGTTGCCCTAAGGCTTCGATGCCGCGAAAGCATCGGCCAGGGGAGGATGCGGGGAGGGCCGGCCTTGGAGCTGAGGCAGCTGCGCTATTTCGTCGCCGTCGCCCGGCAGCAGCATTTCGGCCGCGCGGCGGAGCTGCTGAACATCGCCCAGCCGGCGCTGAGCCGGCAGGTGCAGCAGCTGGAAGGGGAGCTGGGCCTGCGGCTGTTCGACCGCCATACGCGGGGCGCTTCCCTGACGCCGGACGGGCAACGCCTCCTCGCGCGCGCGGAGCAGCTGCTGGCCGATGCGGAGATGCTGCGCCGCGACAGCCGGGGGGAGGGCGGGCCGCAGGGCATGGTCTCGCTCGGCGTCTCGCCCGCCATGGCGGAACTGCTGGCGGTGCCGGTCGTCCTGGTCTGCGCGCGCCGCTTCCCCGATATCCGCATGCGGATCGTCAGCGGCTTCTCGACGCAGTTGCGCGACTGGGCGCTGGAAGGGCGTATCGACCTGCTGGTGGTGACCGGGGCGGGGGACCCGGCGCGCTTTGCACTGTCGCCGCTGCTGCAGGAGCCGCTCTGCCTGGTCTGCCGGGCCGATGACCGTCGCTTCCCCGGGCCGGAGATCGCGCTGCCCGCGCTCGCCGCCGTGCCGCTGGTGCTGACGGGGCCGCCTGAATCCGCCCTGCAGCGCGCGCTGAACGAGGCACTGACGCCGCTCGGCCTGACGCTCGACGTGCTGGCGCAGGTGGATACGGCGGGGGTGTCCAAGCGGCTGGTGCTGGGCGGGTTGGGGCCGACCATCGACACGGCCGCCATGGCGCGGGCGGAGATCGCCCAGGGGCTGCTGAAGGCGCTGCCGATCCGGGGCCTGACCATCCATCGCAGCCTGGGCCGGCTGCGCGACCGCCAGGTCTCGCCGGCGGCGGCGGCGGTCATCGAGGTGATGACCGAATGCGCGCGGGATCTGGTCTCGACCCAGCTCTGGCCCGGCGCGGTGGCCACCTGATGCCGATCCGCTATCGGGCCTTTGCCGCAACGCTCTTGGACGCGTCGCGGCGGCCGCTCAAGGATCGCGCCATTCAAGGATGACGCGGCGATTCAGCCGCGCGGCGGAGGATGTCTGTGCTCGATCGGCCCCTGACCCGGCGTTCCGCTCTCGCATTCATGGCAGCCACCGTGGCACGCCCCGCACTGGCGCAGGACGGCTACCCCTCGCAGCCCGTCCGCATCGTCGTGCCCTTCGCCGCCGGCAGCACCACCGATCTGCGCGCGCGCATCTTCGCCGACCGGATGTCGGCGGACTGGAAGCAGCCGGTCATCGTCGATAACCGGGGCGGCGCCAATGGCTTCATCGCCGCCGAGATGGTCGCCCGCGCGAAGCCCGACGGCTACACGGTGCTCTTCGGCTCGAACACGCTCTTCGTCACCAATCCCGCGATGTTCCGCAAGCTGCCCTATGACCCCGTCGGGGATTTCGCGCCGGTCACGCTGATGAGCGTCTCGCCCATGGTGGTGCTGGTGAACAACAATTTCCCGGCGCGCAGCGTGGAGGAATTCATCGCCTATGCGAAGGCGCATCCGGGCCAGCTGAACTTCGCCAGCGGCAATGGGTCCAGCCGTGGCGGCGGCGAGCTGTTCAGGTCCATGGCAGGCATCGACATCGTGCATGTCGGCTACCAGTCGTCGCCGCAGGCCCTGACCGCGCTGATGGCGGGCGACGTCCATCTGCTGGTGGTGGATGGCGGCGCCGGCGTGCCGCCGGTGAAGGATGGTCTGCTGCGCTGCATCGCAACCACCGGCCGCGAGCGCACGGGCGTGCTGCCGGATGTGCCGACGGTCGCGGAATCCGGCGTGCCCGGCTACGAGTTCTCCTCCTGGACGGCGGTTTTCGTGCCGCGCGGCCTGCCCGGCGCGGTGGCGGCGAAGCTGCACGACAAGATCGTGGAGATCGGGCACCGGCCGGAGATCCAGGAGCGCATGCGCGCGGATGGCAGCGTGCCGCGATTCGGGCCGCCCGAGGAACTGGCGCAGTTCATCCAGGAGGACGGCGCGCGCTGGAAGCGGATCGTCGCGGTGTCGGGAATGGGGGAGGGCTGAGGCCCGCGGAGAGGAAAACCGTCTCCTCTTCGCGGGCGGCCGGGCTAGGGTGTCAGGCCGGGTGCTGCCCGCGGCACCGCCTGTGAGCGCTCGATGGACGGCGCGTAGATCCGGAAGAGATCGCGCGGCGCCTGCGATGCGCCCGCCGGGGGCGTGATCCGGCAAGGCTGCGGCATCGGTCGATCATTCCGGCGGCGCAGCCTGCGCGTGACACGATCCCCGGAGGAAACGATCATGGACGACCCCACTCCCGCTCTGCCGCTGCATGGGCTGCGCGTGCTCGACCTGACACTGGCGCGGGCGGGGCCCACCTGCGTCCGCCACCTCGCCGACTGGGGCGCGGATGTCATCCGCATCGAGCCGCCGGGCAGCGACAGCGAGGATGTCGCCGGCCGCCGCCACGGCCCGGATTTCCAGAACCTGCATCGCAACAAGCGCGCGATCCAACTCGATCTCAAGAGCGCGGAGGGCCATGCCGCCTTCATGCGGCTGGTTGAGGAGGCGGATGTCGTCGTCGAGAACATGCGGCCGACGGTGAAGCATCGGCTGAAGGTGGCCTGGGAGGATGTGCGCAAGGTCAATCCCCGGCTGGTCTATGGCAGCATCAGCGGCTTCGGCCAGGACGGGCCCTATGGCACGCGCGCCGGCGTGGACCAGATCGCCCAGGGCATGGGCGGGCTGATGTCGATCACCGGGCAGCCCGGCCAGGGGCCGCTGCGAGTCGGCATCCCCATCGCCGACCTGACGGCGGGCAACATGCTGGCCTTCGGCATCATGACGGCGCTGTTCGAGCGGCAGCGCACCGGCCTCGGCCGCTGGGTCACCACCAGCCTGCTGGAAGTGCAGGTCTTCATGCTGGATTTCCAGGCGGCGCGCTGGCTGATCGACAAGGAGGTGCCGCAGCAGGCGGGCAACGATCATCCGACCGGCATCCCCACCGGCGTCTTCCCCACCCGCGACGGCCATATCAACATCGCCGCCAGTTCCGCCCGGCTCTTCACCCGCTTCTGCGCGGCCATCGGCCATCCGGAATGGGCGGAGAAGCCGGAATGGAGGACACAGGCCGGGCGCAGCGAGGATCGCGCCGCGATCAACGCGGCCATCGGCGCAGAGACGGCGAAGCAGAGCTCGGCGCACTGGATCGAGCTGTTCGAGGGCGCGGGCATCCCCTGCGGGCCGATCTACAGCATCGACCAGGTCTTCGCCGACCCACAGGTGCGGCATCTCGGCCTCGCCCTGCCGATGGAGAGCCCGCGGCTCGGGCGGGTCGAGGTCGTGGCCTCGCCCGTGAGCATGAGCGGGGTGACCAAGGCCGTCCGCCGCCCGACGCCGGAGGCGGGCGAGCATACGGCGGAGGTGCTGCGCGAGGTCGGCCTTGCGCCGACCTCCGCCGCCGCCGCGGACTGAGGCGCCCCCGGTGCCGCCGTGATGCGGCGGCGGCATCGGAGCCTTCGCAGCACCCTATTGGACGCCGGCCGGGACAGGCCGGCAGGATCGCATCCGGGCACGGGAAGCCCAGGAGGATGCCCGAAAGGGGGGTGCCATGTCCGTCCTGCCAGTCTCACGCCGGTCCCTGCTGCAGGCCGGCCTCGTCGCGCCCGGCTTCGTCGCGCCCGCCCGGGCGGAGACCTGGCCTGCGCGCCCGATCCGCCTGGTGATCGGCTCCACGCCGGGGGGCGCGATGGATGCGACCGGCCGCTCCATGGCGCCGAAGCTGGGGGCCGTGCTGGGCCAGACGATCGTCGCCGACAATCGCGGCGGGGGCGGCGGCACCCTGTCGCTGGACGCCGTGGCGCAGTCGGCGCCGGATGGCTACACGCTGCTGCTGAGCAACATGTCCACCCTGCTGGTCAATCCGCTGATCCAGCCCAACCCCGCCTATCACCCGGCCGCGCTGCTGGCGCCGGTCTCGCTCGCGGTGGATGTCTCCACCGTGCTGGTCGTGCCGGCCGGCCGCCCCTGGCGGGACCTGGGGGCGCTGCTGGCGGCCGCGCGGGCGAAGCCCAACGCGCTCTCCTGGGGCTATTCCGGCGTCGGCGCGACGAACCACCTTTCCGGCGCCTTGTTGGACAGCGCGGCCGGCATCACCACCGTGCATGTTCCCTATCGCGGCGGCGGCCCGATGGCGCTCGACCTGATCGGCGGGCGGCTGGATTACGGCTTCGCCACCGTGCCCTCGGTGCTGTCGGCCATTGAGGCAGGCAAGCTGCGGGCGCTGGCCGTGCCGATGCGGCAGCGCTCGCCGCTGATGCCCGATGTCCCGACGGTCGCGGAATCCGGGCTGCCGGGCTACGAGGTGCTGAACTGGTACGGGCTGCTGGTGCACCACGAGACGCCGGCGCCGATCATCCTCCAGTTGTCGCAGGCCGTGCGCCAGACGCTGGAGGACCCGGCCACGGTCGCGCTGCTGCAACGCCAGGGGCTGGTGCCGATGCCGACGACGCCCGAGGGCTTCGCCGACTTCATGGCGGCCGAGCGGCGCAAATGGGAGCCGGTCATTCGCGCCGCCGGGCTGAAGGCGGAGTGAGGGGCGGCCCGGCGGAGCGCGCGCGGGCGGTTGGCTTTCCGCCGCGCGCGAGAGGGAGTAACGGGCCTGCATGTCTGAGACCTGTCTGACCGGCGCCGCCACGGCGCAGCCCTGCGCCGGCGCGATGGACGGGCACGGCCTGCCTCCCGGCGATCCGGCGTGTGCCTCGCCCACCGCGCTGCTGGACCGGCTGGACCGGGTGGCGGATCACTGGCGCACGCCGCTCGGCCCGGCCGGCAGCATGGCCTGGCGCGGCTGGGGGCAGGGGAGGCCGCTGGTGCTGCTGCATGGCTGGGCCGGCTCCTGGCGCCACTGGGCGCGCAACCTGCCGACCCTCTCGCGCCATCATCGCCTGCTGGTCCCCGATCTGCCGGGGCAGGGGGATTCCGACCTGCTGCCGGACCCCGTGACGCGGAGCGATATCGCCCGCGCCGTGCTGCAGGGGCTGGACGCCACCATCGGCCCGCAAGGGCGCTTCGCGCTCTGTGGCTTCTCCTTCGGTGGCGCGGTCGCCGGCATGCTCGCGGCCCAGGCGGAGAGCCGCATCGAGCGGCTGCTGCTGGTGGCGCCGGGCGGCTTCGACATCGTTGCCCGCCCGCCGGCGACCGTGCGCGTGCGGGGCCTGCCGGCGGCCGAGCGCCCGGCGGCGCATCGGCACAACCTCCAGGCCCTGATGTTCGCGGACCCTCGCCGCATCGATCCGCTGGCCCTGGAGATCCAGGAACGGAACACGCGGCAATTGCGCGCGCAGCGGGTGGCGCGGGAGCCGAGGCTGTTGCAGGCCGCCATCGCCGGCCTGCGGCTGACACCGCATTTCCTCTGGGGCGCGCGGGACAATTTCTGCGGTGACCGCATCGGCACCTATCTGGCGACGGCGCGCGCCTTGCGGCCGCGGGATGCCGAAATCCTGCTGATCGAAGGGGCCGGGCACTGGGTGGCCTATGAGGCGGCGGCGGAGTTCGAGGCGGCCCTGTTGCGGAGGCTGGCCTAGTGTCCTGATTCCGAAGTCCCCGGGATTGCGGAATCAGGACACGAGAGGCGCGGTTCAGCCCAGCAGCCGGGGCAGCCAGAGCGAGAGCTGCGGGAGGTATGTCACGAGCGCGATATCCGCCAGCAGCACGAAATAGAAGGGCAGCATGCTTTTCAGGATCTGCTCGACCCGGAGTCCCGCGACCTGGCAGGCGACGAACAGGTTCACGCCTACCGGCGGCGTGGTCATGCCCACCGCGAGATTGACGATCATGATGATGCCGAAATGCACGGGGTCGATGCCCAGATGCATCGCCACCGGCGTCAGGATCGGCGCGAGGATGGTGATCGCCGCGCCCGTCTCCAGGAACATCCCGACGATCAGGAGGAACAGGTTGATCAGCAGCAGGAAGACGGCGGGATTGTCGGACAGGCCGATGAAGAAGTGCGCGATCATCTCGGGAATCCGGTTCGCCGTGAGAACCCACCCGAAGACGCTCGCCGCCGAGATGATGATCAGGATGACGACCGTGCTGAGCAGCGAGGCGCGCAGGGCCGAGAGCAGCCTGGTGGGTGTCAGCGTCCGGTAGACGGCGGCGCCCACGAACAGCGCGAAGAACACCGCGACCGCCGCCGCCTCGGTGGGCGTGAAGATGCCGCCGTAGATGCCGCCCAGGATGATGACGGGCAGGAGCAGGGGCAGCAGGGCGGCACGGAAGGCGCGGAAGACCCCCTCCGGCTCGCCGAGCTCCGACGGGCCCTGGAGACGCGCGCCAGGCTGGGCGGCCTGGCCGTAGCCGCGCATCCGGCTGATCACATGGACCGTGAGCAGCAGCGAACCGCCGATCAGCAGGCCTGGAATGATGCCCGCGATGAAGAGATTGCCGATCGAGACGGGCACGCCCGCTGTCAGCGCGAAGATGATCATCGGGATCGAGGGCGGGATGATGACCCCGAGTTCGCCGGAGGCCGCCTGGACCGAGGTGGCGAAGGGACGGGGGAAGCCGCGCCGCACCATGGCCGGGATGAGCGTGCCGCCGATCGCCGCGGTGGTCGCCGCGCTGGAGCCGGAGATCGCGGCGAAGAACATCGCCGAGACCACCGTCACCAGCCCGAGCCCGCCGATGGCGCGCCCGACAAGGGCCTGGGCGAAGTTGATCAGCCGGCGCGAGATGCCGCTCTCCTCCATCAGTGCGCCGGCGAGGATGAAGAACGGGATTGCCGTGAGCGGGAAGGAATCGAGCGCGGCGAACATCCGCTGCACCAGCGCCTGCAGCGGGATGCCGGAACTGTGCATGGAGAGCGCCGCCGTCATCGCCAGCGAGATGGCGATGGGGACGCCGACGGCGAAAAGCAGGAGGAGAGCGGCGCCGATGGCGAGGGGACTCATGGCTGCCTCCTCAGTCCACCAGCACTTCGGCGGCGCCCCGGGGCGGGGAGACGGCGACGGCCAGCGTGTTGATCAGGGCGAGCGCGCTCCCGAAGGGGATCGCCGAGTAGACATAGGTCATCGGGATCTCCAGAGCGCCGGAGCGCATGCCCTCGACATTGCCGAGGATGATGCAGCCATAGGTGGCCAGGATGCTCCAGAACGCCGCCGAGATGGCCAGGCTTGCCCAGGTGAGAAGCCGGGCCAGCGGGGCGGGGAGGGCGGCGTTGACCACCTCGACGGAGACGAGCATGCCCTTGCGCACGCCGATGCCGACGCCCAGGAACACGGACCAGATCAGCGCATAGCGGACCACCTCCTCCGACCAGGTGAGCGGCGCGCCAATCAGATAGCGCGCGATCACCTGTGCGAAGGCGAGCAGCGCGAGCAGCCCGAGCGCCAGGGCGAGGAGGACGAGCAGCGCCTCGTTGAAGCAGTCGATCACCCGGATCCCGCGCGCCCACCGCGGAGGATCGGAGGCGAGACTCGCCGGGTCCCGGGCGGCGTCGGCGTGCGGGAAGGATGACATGGAAGGCTCCTTCTCAGCCGGTCAGCGCGCCGCGGGGGCGCCGACGGAGGCCACCTTCTCGTACAGCGCCGCGATCGAGGGGAAGGTGGACTTCACGAAGGCCGGCCCGACCTTGGCGCGGAACGGCGCCTTGTCCGGCTCGATCAGCGTCATGCCCTCGGCCTGCAGGGACTTGAGGAAGCCGGCCTCGCCCTTGGCCACCTCCTCGGCGGCGAAGGACCGGGCGGCGCCATTCGCGGCGTCCAGCACCGCCTTCCGCTGCGCCTCGGGCAGCCGGGCCAGCCGGCTGGCGCTCATCACCACCACGATCGGCTCGTAGGAATGCTCGGTGCGCACGAGGTACTTCACCACCTCGGAGAACTTCGAGGTCTGGATCAGCGAGAGCGGGTTTTCCTGCCCGTCGATCACGCCCTGCTGCAGGGCGTTGAACACCTCGCCGAAGCTCATCGGCGTCGGCGCGGCGCCCAGTGCCTTCCAGGAGGCCACCGAGACCGGGCTGTCCGGCACGCGGATCTTCAGGCCCGACAGGTCGGCGGGCGTGTTCACCGGCTTCTTCGTGGTCAGCCAGCGCGGCCCGCGCAGCCAGTAGGCGAGGACCTGCAGGCCGGATTCCTTCTTGATGGCCTCGGTGATCTCCTTGCCGGTCGGGCCGTCATAGACCTGCTCGAAATGCTGCGGGTCGCGGATCATGAAGGGCAGGGCGAAGATCTTCGCCGTATCCGAGGCGGAGGTAAGCACGCCGGCTCCGCCGACCCAGATATCGTTCGAGCCGAACCGCAGACCCTCGACGAGTTCCCGGTCGCTGCCCAGCGTGCTGCCGCCGTAGATCTCCACCTTCACCGCGCCGTTGGTCGCCTGCGCGATATCCGCCGCGAAGCGCTCCGCAGCCTTGGCGTGGATCTCGGCCGCCGGCCAGACATGGCCGAGCTTCAGCACGGTTTGCGCGAAGGCGCCACCCGGCAGCAGCACGGCCGAGGCCAGCGCGGCCGCCGCAACGGCCGTCTTGAAGTTGAACATTTCTTCCTCCCTTTTCTTTCCTGGACGTTCTGCGCGACGCGCGGTCAGCGATCCTGCGCGGTCATGCGATCGTAGACGCGGAACAGCGCCTGGTTGCCGTTGCTGCCCTCACCATGCGCGCGCGCCTCCAGGTAGAGGCTCGTCACCAGCGCCGTGCCCGGCAGCGGCACGCCCTGCTGGAAGGCGAGGTCGTTGGCCAGGCGCAGGTCCTTCAGCTTCAGGTCGATGCGGAAGCCGGCGCTGGCGTCCTTGGCCAGCACCTTCGGGCCGAGATTCTCCAGCATCCAGGAATTCGCCGAGCCGCCCATCAGCACCTCGCGCGCCACTGCCGGGTCGAGCCCCGAGGCACGGGCGAGCGCGATGGCCTCGCACATGGCCTGGATGTTGATGGCGCAGACCAGCTGGTTGCACAGCTTCACCGTCTGCCCGTTGCCGATGGCGCCGACATGCACGACCTTGCTGCCCATCGCCTCCAGGATGGGCCGCGCGCGGACGAAGGTCGCCTCCTCGCCGCCCACCATGATCGACAGCTTCGCATCCCGCGCGCCGGTGACGCCGCCGGAGACCGGCGCATCCAGCATCGCCACGCCGCGCGCCGCCAGCGCCTCCGCCATCTTGCGCGTGGCGACGGGCGAGATGGTGCTCATGTCGATCACCAGCTGCTCCGGCCGCAGCCGGCCGAGCAGGCCGCCCGGCGCCGTCAGCACCTCCTCCACCTGCGGAGTGTCTGGCAGCATGAGGATGACGAACTCCGCCCCCTCCGCCGCGGCGGCGAGGTCGCGCGCCGGGGTGATGCCCTGCGCCGCCAGCCCCTCGGCCACGCCGGGGACGACGTCATGGCCGACCACCGTATGCCCCGCCTTGGCGAGGTTGAGCGCCATCTCGCGCCCCATGACGCCAAGGCCGATGAAACCGATTCGAGCCATTCCCTCAGATCCCTGATTGATTCTGCTGCGCCTGCTGCCGCTCGTGTTCGTAGAGGCGGATGATGGAGACGATGTCGGCCATGGCGTTGCCCTGCTCGACATAGGCGTTGAAGCGCGCGGTCGCCGTCTTCACGCCGGGCAGGTCGAGCCCGAGCCCTTCGGCGGCGCCCTTCACCGCCTTCATGTCCTTGAGAAGCTGGCGCGCATAGCCAAGCGGCGGATCGAAGGCGCGGCGCTGCATCAGCGGATAGATGCGCTGCAGCAGGGCACTGTCGGCCAGGCCGCCGGCCAGGCAGGCGGGCAGCGCGGCGGCGTCGATCCCGGCGGCCTCGGCCAGGTGCAGCGCCTCCGCCATGGCGATGAAGCCCGCCCCGACGATCGCCTGGTTCACCACCTTCGTCACCTGGCCGGCGCCCACCGGCCCCATGCGGGTGACGTTGCCGGCGAGATCGGCGAGCACGGCGGCTGCGCTTTGCAGCTCGGCCTCCTCGCCGCCGGCCATGACGGTCAGCGTGCCGCTGCGGGCGGCGGCCGGCCCGCCGGAGACCGGCGCGTCGATCCAGCCCATTCCCGTCCGCTCCCGCAGGCGCGCGGCGAAGTCGCGGGTGGCCCCGGCGTCGATGGTGGAAAAGTCGATCAGCAGCCGCGCGCCGCCGGAGGCCGCGGCGGTGCCGTTCTCGCCCCAGACGCAGGCTTCCACGGCGGGGGTGTCCAGCACGCACATCAGGACGATGTCGCTGCGCTCGGCCACCTCGCGCGGGCTGCCGGCCTCGGCGGCGCCCGCGGCCAGCACCGGGTCGAGATTGGGCCGCTCGCGGTTCCACACCGTCAGCGGCCAGCCACGTTCCCGCAGCCGCAGGCTCATCGCCGTGCCCATGAGGCCGATGCCGATGAAGCCCAGGCGCGGCCCTGCCGTGCCGGGCGCCTTCCCGGGGGCGGCGGTCATCGCGGCTGGCCCGCGACGCGGTTGCAGCGGCTCGCGAGCGGACTCCTGAAGCCGAGCCCGACGGGGCGGTTCCGCGTTCCGGTCATCCTCATCTTGTTTCCTCCCCTGCCGGCGGGCTGGGACATGCCCCCGGGGCATGCCCCGGCGCTTGGTTCTTGCCGAAGTCTGGCATGTCGTCCTATTGTTGGACAAGTGGTTTCCGGGCCAGAGAACGGCCCTGACACTTCCCCGGCGTGCTGACCCGCTCCGGGCCCACAGGGGAGCGCAGAGGTGGACGCAGGCGTGGACAGGAGCGGCCGCATGATGGCCGGGTTGCGGGAGCTTCTCGGGGAGCAGGGCGTGATCGCGGACCCTGCGCAATTCGCCCGCTACTGCCAGGACTGGTCCGGTGACCTCGCCGGCCGCCCGCTCGCCGTGGCGCGGCCCGCCACGGTCGATGAGGTCGCCCAGGTGGTGCGGCTCTGCGCCGAGGAAGGCGTGCCGGTGGTGCCGCAGGGCGGCCATACCGGGCTGGTCGGTGGTGCCGTTCCCTCGCCCGAGGGCCGGGAACTCGTCATCAGCCTGGAGCGGCTCGACCGCGTGCGCGCGGTGGACCCGGTGAACTTCAGCATGGTCGCCGAGGCCGGCTGTGTGCTCGCCGAGCTGCATCGCGTCGCGGAGCAGCACGACCTGCATTTCCCCCTTTCGCTCGGCGCGCAGGGCAGTTGCCAGATCGGCGGCAACGTCGCCACCAATGCCGGCGGGGTGAATGTGCTGCGCTATGGCATGGCGCGCGACCTGGTGCTCGGGCTGGAGGTGGTGCTGCCCGACGGCCGCGTCTGGAACGGGCTGCGCAGCCTGCGCAAGAACAATGCCGGCTATGACCTGAAGCAGTTGTTCATCGGCTCGGAGGGGACGCTCGGCATCGTCACCGCCGCGGCGCTGAAGCTTTTCCCCCGCCCCACCCAGGTGCAGACCGTGATGCTTGGCCTCGACTCCGTCGCGGCCGCCATGAGCCTCTATGCCGCCGCGCGGCGGGACCTTTCGGACCTGCTTTCGGCCTTCGAGCTGATGCCGCGCCGCTGCATCGAGCTGACCCTCGCCACCAGCCCCGCCCTGCGCGAACCGCTCGCCACGCCGGCCCCGGTCTATGTGCTGATGGAGGCCTCCGCCAGCGGGCTGGTCGATCTCGCCGCGCTGATGGAGCAGTTCCTGGCCGGCTGCCTGGAGCGCGGGGCGATCCTCGACGGGGTGGTGGCGATGAGCCAGGCGCAGGCCGCCGGCTTCTGGCGCCTCCGCGAGGAGCTGGTCGAGGCCCAGCACCGGCGCGGGCGGCACCTGCGCACCGACGTCTCGGTGCCGATCTCCTGCCTGCCGGCCTTCATGCAGGAGGCCGATGCCGCCATGGCCCGGCACTTCCCCGCCGCCCTGCCGGTTGCCTACGGCCATGTCGGCGACGGCAACGTGCACTACAACCTGCTGCCGCCGCCCGGCCTGCCCGAAGCCGCGCGCGATGCCCTGCTGCATCAAGCGGAGGCGCTGATCTTCGAGCTGGTCGATCGCTTCGGCGGCTCGATCAGCGCGGAGCACGGCATCGGCCGGGTGAAGCGGGAGCCGTTCCGGCAGCGGCTTTCGGCCGTTGACCTCGATCTGCTGCGTGCTGTCAAATCGGGACTCGATCCCGAGGGCCGCATGAGCCCGGGGCGCCTCTTCGCCTTGGACGAGTGATGAGCGACCGCGTCAGCCGCCCTCCGCAACTGCCCTCCCGCATCGCCGCGCTGATCGCGGGCGGCATCGCCGAGGGGCGCTGGAAGCCAGGCGAGCGCCTGCCCGCCGAGCAGGCCCTCGCGGATGCCTATGGCGTCAGCCGCAACGTCATCCGCGAGGCGGTCTCGCGCCTCCGTGCCGATGGGCTGGTCCAGTCGCGCCAGGGCGTCGGTGCCTTCGTCATCCGCAAGCAGGGCACCGGCGTGCTGCGCTTCGACGCCGAGGCGCTGCAGGATGACGCGACCTTCCGCAGCCTGTTCGAGCTGCGCGCCATCCTGGAGATCCAGACGGCCGGGCTGGCCGCGGAGCGGCGCACCCCGAACGACATTGCCGCCATCACCGACGCCTTCCGGAATATGCAGCGCGAGGTCGATGGCGATTCCGCCGGTGTCGATGCGGATCTCGATTTCCACCGCGCCGTGGCGCGCGCGGCTGGCAACGAGCAGATCGCGCGGGTGGTGAGCTTCCTCTCCGACCAGATCCGCGAGACGATCATGGCGACCCGCCTGCGCCCGGGCAGCCTCGTGAGCGAGGTGATCGCCGTGACCATCGCGGAGCATGCCGCGATCCATGAGGCCATCATCGCCGGCGCGGCGGAACCAGCCCGGCAGGCCATGGCAACCCATATCCGCAACGCCGCCAGCCGGCTCGGCTTCACGCTGGCCGTGTGAAGCCGGGCGCGCGGCGCCCCTGCCGGGGCGGCGTTATTCAGACCATCCTCCCGTGCGTCGCGCCGGCCCGCCTGGTCGCCGCCGCCCGGCCGGCCCCTTCAGGACAGCATGCGGGTATCGCCGTCCACGCTGATCGCCTGGCCGGAAATGGTGCGGCCGCGCGGCGAGGCGAGGAAGAGGATCTGGTCCGCCAGTTGCTGCGGCGTGACGTATTCCTTGATCGAGGTGAAGGAGAAGGCGAGACGCTCCATCTCGGCGAAGCTGACGCCGCGCTGCTGGGCCTTGGCCTCCAGCACGCGGCGCTGGCGGTCCCCCGCGACCAGGCCGGGCAGGATGGCGTTGACGCGGATGGCGTCGTCACCAAGCTCGATGGCGAGCGACTTGGTCAGGCCGATGACGCCCCATTTCGCCGCGGCATAGGGCGCGCGCAGCGCGAAGCCGTGCTTCCCCGC
This sequence comes from Roseomonas sp., assembly GCA_035565935.1. GTDB lineage: Bacteria > Pseudomonadota > Alphaproteobacteria > Acetobacterales > Acetobacteraceae > Pseudoroseomonas. Next base: position 82,105 of record DATMRU010000064.1, on the reverse strand, counting down.
TGCCGAGGACAGGTTGACGATGCTCGGATTGGCGCTCCTGCGCAGATGCGGGATGGCCAGCCGCGCGCAGTTGAACTGGCTGGTCAGGCAGACGGCGATGCAGTGGTCCCAGTCCTCCGGGTTGATCTCGTCGAGCTTGCCGGTGGGGCCGGCGATGCCGGCATTGTTCACCAGCACGTCGAGGCCGCCGAGCTCGGCGAGGGCGGCCTCGAACAGGGCACCGACCTCCGTGCGGTCGGCGACATCGGTGCGGCGGTGGCCGACGCCGGCGGGGAGGGTGGCGAGACCGGCCTCGTCCACGTCGCAGGTGAAGACCTTCGCGCCCTCGGCGGCGAAGGCCTCAACGATGGCGCGGCCAATGCCGGCGGCGCCGGCGGTGACCAGGACGCGGGTGCCTTTCAGTTCGAGATCCATGATGGTCGTTTCCTTCCTCTGAAACCAAAGCTCGGGGGAATGAATTCCCCCGAACCCCCTTCTTTTTTCTGCCAGTTCCAGCGCCCCTTTGCCGGGGCGGACTTATCGAAGAAAGAAGATGGGGGGTCTGGGGGGAATTCTTTCCCCCCAGCCTTATCCGGGCGGCAGCCCGCCGCGCTCGATGATGAAATCGGCCGCGCAGGTGATGTCCTCGGCGATGGCGGCGCGCGCGGCGGCGGCGTCACCGGCGCGGATGGCGGCGAGTGCGGCGGCGTGGCAGCGCAGCATGTGGCCGGCGGAAAGCCGGTCGCCCGAGTGATGCAAGTCGAGGTTGATCACCGGGCCGGCTTTCAGCCAGAGGCCGCCGATCATCGCCGTCAGCGTCGGCAGGCCGGCGGCGGCATAGATGGCGAAGTGGAAATCGCGGTTCAGCGGGACGACATCGGCGGCCTGGGTCCGGTGCAGCACCGCCTCGGCGGCGGCGATGGCCTTCAGCTGCGCCGGGCTGCGATGGGTGGCGGCGAGCGCGGCGGCCCAGCCTTCCACCTCCGCGCGGACGACCGACAATTCGCGGAACTGGCTGCGTGTCATGAGCGGCACGCGCACCGCGCGATTCGGTGCCACCTCCAGCGCGCGATCGGCGATGAGGCGGCTCACCGCCTCGCGAACGGGCATGACGGAAACGCCGAGCGCCTCGGAGAGGTCGCGCAGTGATAGCTTCTCCCCTGGCGCGACGCGGCCGGAGACCAGCAGGTCACAAAGGTGTGCGTAGGCCGCTTCCGTCAGTGTGCGGCGCTCGAGCAGGGGCAGGGTCGCGAGGGCGTGGTTCACGTATTCCCTCTGGACAATCCGGTGGGCTTCGGCAAGTCTGCCTGTGATCACAGATCACGACAAGGGATCGGATCACGGAAGGGGCAGAGACAGGCCCCGCCGCCCTGAGGAGAGGAACACGAGAATGACCGAGCTTCCCCGCATCACGCGGCGTGGCGCGCTGCTGGGCGCCGCCGCGGTGCTGGCCGCCCCCGCCATTTCCCACGCGCAGTCCGATGTCGTGCGCATCGGCCATCTGACGCCGCGCACGGGCTTCCTCGGGCCGCTCGGCGAGTTCGCCGTGCAGGCGGCGCAGCTGGCGGCGGACGAGGTCAACGCCGCGGGCGGCATCAACGGCCGCAAGCTGGAGATGCTGTTCGAGGACAGCGTCAATCCGCAGACCGCCAGCGCCAAGGCGGAGCGCTACATCAAGCGTGACAACGTCACCTGCATCGTGGGCGAGATCAGCTCGGCCTCGGCGCTGGCCATCGGGCAGGTGGTGCAGCGCGAGCGCGCGCTGTTCATCAACACCGGCGCCAATTCCGACGCGCTGCGCGGCAGCGATTGCCGCAAGACGATGTTCCACGTCGAGGGCCAGAACTCGATGTACGTGAAGGCGGTGGGCCGCGCGCTGCTCGACAAGGGGCTGATCAAGGGCAAGAAGGCCTATGCGCTGACCGCCGACTACGCCTTCGGCCATGACCTGCTGAAGGTGGCGCGCCGCTTCATGGAGCAGAACGGCGGCAGCATCGGCAGTGATGACCTGGTCCCGACCGACCTGACCGACTTCTCGCCCTTCATGCTGAAGCTGCGCCAGGCGCGGCCGGATGTGGTGGTGGTGAACCTGGCGGGCGCGCAGATCACCAACTTCCTGAAGCAGTATTCCGAATACGGGCTGCGCTTCCCGGTGGCGGGCTTCGGTTTCGACACGGCGCTGGCCTGGGGCGCCGGCAAGGGCAACTTCCTCGGCACCTGGCCGACCATGTGGCACCACCTGCTGGACAATCCGGCGGCCAAGCAGTTCACCGCCGATTTCCGCAAGCGCTTCGGCAAGCCGCCGGAGAACCAGGCCTGGGGCGACTACAACGCGGTGAAGATCATCGCCAAGTCCATGACCGACCTGAAGAGCGTCGATCCGATGAAGGTGGTGGAGCACCTGGAGTCGGGTGCCAAGTTCGACGTGCTGAAGGAGCGGGAGGCCTATTTCCGCGCCCGCGACCACCAGCTGATGACGACGATGTACGCCATCACTGCGCTGCCGCCGGAGAAGCAGACCGACCCTTACGACATCTTCACCTCCTCCGGGCCGATCCCCGGGCCGGACGAGAGCCTGGAGGCGATCGCCTCCACGCCGGAGGAGGCGACCTGCACCTTCCCGAGCTGAGGGCGGCCTGACGCCGAACCGGTTGCGCGCGCCGCCATGCCGGCGCGCGCCCTTCCGTGCCGCAGGAGCCCTCGTCCAGGAGGCCATGCCTTGGAATTCGTCTTTCTGTTCGAGCAGGTCCTGAATGGCCTGCTGATCGGCGCCTATTACCTGCTGATCGCGCTCGGGCTGTCGCTGATCTTCAGCCTGGGCGGCATCGTCAACCTGGCGCATGGCGCCTTCTATGCCATCGGCGCCTATCTGGCGGTGACGCTGGCGCCCTATATCGGCTTCAGCGGCGCCTTCGTGGCCGCGCCGGTGCTCGTCGGGCTGCTCGGCATCGTGATCGAGCGCTTCCTGCTGCGCCGCTTCTACCGTGCCGACCCGATCCTCTCGCTGCTGCTGACCTTTGGATTGGCGATGGTGGCGGAGCAGGCGCTGCGCATGATCTATGGCGCGGCGCCGGTGCCTTTCTCGATTCCGCTCGCGTTGCGCGGGCAGATCTTCATCGGCGATTTCCTGCTGTCGCAGTACCGACTGATGATCCTGGCCGTCGCGGCGCTCTGCGTGATCGGATTGTGGCTGCTGCTGCAGCGGACCTATTTCGGCCGCGTGGTGCGCGCCGGCGTGCAGAACCCGGACATGGTGGGCGCGCTCGGCATCTCGCTGCGGCCCTACATGTCGGCCGTGGTGGCGATCGCCGTGGGCCTCGCCGCGCTGGCGGGCGTGATGCTGGCGCCGATCACAGGCGTGCATCCGGCGATGGGCGCCGAGATCCTGACCTTCGCCTTCGTCGTCGTCATCATCGGTGGGCTCGGCTCCTTCTGGGGCGTGGTGTTGGCGGCGATCATCGTCGGCGTGGTGCGCGGCATCGCGGCCTACTTCTTCCCGCCCGCGACCGAGGCCTCCGTCTATCTCCTCATGCTGCTCGTCCTGCTGCTGCGCCCGCGCGGCCTGTTCGGCGAGCGAATCGCGAAGTTCGAGTAGGCGCCGAAGGGACACGAAATGCGAAGCGATATCCGCTCCCTGATCGTCGCCCTCGCGGCGGTGATCATCCTGCCCTTCATTCTGCCCGCGCTCGGACTGACGCTGGTCTCCGCGACCGATGTGGTGATCTACGCCATCGCGGTGATGGGGCTGAACATCCTGGTCGGGCATACCGGCCTGGTCTCCTTCGGGCATGGCGCCTGGTTCGGCATCGGCGCCTATGCCGTCGGCATCATTCAGCGCTACCTCTTCCCCGGCGACATGATCCTGCCGGCGGTCGGCGCGGTGCTGGTGGTGGCGGTGCTCGCCACCGTGGCGGGCATGCTGATCCTGCGCCGCCGCGGCGTCTACTTCTCGCTGCTGACCCTGGCGCTGACGGCGATGCTCTACACCATCGCCTTCCGCTGGACGGCGCTGACTGGCGGTGAGAACGGCTTCGGCGGCATCACGCGCTACGAGTTCCTGCAGGAGGCGCAGGCCTATTACATCCTGGCCGCCATCCTCGGGCTCGGCGTGGTCTATGCACTGTGGCGCTTCCATCACGCGCCGGCGGGGACTGTGCTGGTCGCGATCCGCGAGAACGAGCAGCGCGCCCGCTTCATCGGCTACGCCACCAACCGCTACAAGCTGCTGGCCTTCGTGCTCTCGGCCAGCGTGACGGGGCTGGCCGGCGTGCTCTCGGCCTACAACCACCGCTTCGCCTCGGCCGAGCCGATCGCCATCGCCTTCTCGGGCGAGTTGCTGGCGATGGTGGTGATCGGCGGGATGCGCAGCTTCCTCGGGCCGGCGCTGGGCGCGCTGTTCTACATCCTGTTTCGCGAGTTCCTCTCGATCTACACGCCGAACTGGCTGCTGTTTTTCGGCTTGTTGTTCGTCGGCTTCATCGTCTTCTCGCCGGACGGGCTGGTGGGCGTCGGGCAGCGGCTGCTGGCGCCCTTCCGCAAGAAGCATGTCGAAGGTGCCGCCATGGCTGCGCGGCGCACCGAAAAGCCCGAGCCGGTGCCGCCGCGCTTCGTCCGCTCCGGCACGGCCAGCGGGCCGGTGCTGGCCGCCGAGGGGCTGCGCAAGAGCTTCGGGCGCATCCATGCGGTGCAGGGGGTGAGCTTCGCCGTCGGCGACCGCACGCTGCACGCGCTGATCGGGCCGAACGGCGCGGGCAAGACCAGCGCCTTCAACCTTCTCTCCGGCATGTTCCCGCCCGACCAGGGCCGGGTGATGCTGGACGGCAAGGAGGCGACGGGGCTTTCGCCGGAGCGCATCACCCATGCCGGCATCGGGCGCTCCTTCCAGATCACCAATCTCTTCCCCGATCTTTCCATCGCCGAGAACCTGCGGCTGGCGATCCAGGCGCGGCATCCGGCGCGCTTCGGCCTCTGGCGCGACGCTCACAGCTACCCCGACATGGCCGAAGACACCGACGTGTTGGTGCGCTGGATGGGGCTTTCCGGCATCGAGCGGGCGGAGGCGGGGGCGCTCTCCTATGGCGGGCAGCGGCTGGTGGACATGGCCGTCGCCGTCGCCACCCGGCCGCGCGTGCTGTTGCTGGACGAGCCCCTGGCGGGGCTGGCCACCGCCGAGCGGGCGCGCGTCGGCGAACTGATCAAGCGCGTCTCGGCCGATATCCCGGTGCTGCTGGTGGAGCATGACATCGACCGCGTCTTCGCCCTCGCCGACCGGGTAACGGTGATGAACGACGGCGAGGTGCTGGTGGACGGCACCGTCGAGGATGCGCGCACCGACAAGCGGGTGCAGGAGGTCTATCTCGGCTCCGGCGCCAGCGCGATCGCCGCCAAGCCGCGCGTCTCGACGGTGGTGGAGACGCCACTGCTGAAGCTCGAAGGCATCAACACCTTCTATGGCAAGAGCCACATCCTGCAGGGGGTGACCATGCAGGTGCGGCAGGGTGAGATCACCGCGCTGCTCGGGCGCAACGGCGCGGGCAAGTCCACGCTGCTGAAGAGCATCATGGGCATCACGCGGCCGGCCAGCGGCTCGATGCAGCTTGCGGGAGATGAGGTGGCGGGGCTGAGCTCCGATCAGATCGCCCGGCGCGGCGTCGGCTTCGTGCCGCAGGGGCGCGCCCTCTTCGCCGGCATGAGCGTGGCGGAGAACCTGGCGCTGGGGCGGCTGAAGCGCCTGACCGGGGCCGGGCAGCACTGGGACGAGGAGAAGGTGCTGCAGTTCTTCCCCCGCCTTAAGCAGCGCTGGCGCACGCCCGCCGACGCGCTCTCGGGCGGCGAGCAGCAGATGGTGGCGGTGGCCCGCGCGCTCTCGGGCGACACGCGGCTGCTGCTGCTGGATGAGCCCTTCGAGGGGCTCTCGCCCGCGGTGACGGAGGAATTGTTCGAGGCCTTCGATAGGCTGCGGCAGGAAATCTCCATCATCATCGTGGACCACAACCTCGACCTGGCGCTGGCCCTCTCGGACAGCACCGTGGCGCTGGAACGCGGCGCGGTGACCTGGACGGGCGAGTCCCGCGCGCTGCGCGAGGACCTGGAGCTGCGCCGGAAGGTGCTGTGGCTGTGAGCGAGAATGGAGAAGGCTGGGGGAAGGAATTCCCCCAGGCCCCCTTCTTTTCTTTCTGTTCGTTTTCGTGCGGGGGCGTGTTGTCGCGTGGTGCTGAGCGACCGGCCGGAACCCTGTGGATAGTAGAGAATTTTCTGGAGCAGCATGTGCTGCGGCGTGGTCCGCCGGAGGTCTATGACCTCCGGCGCCTGGCCTTGTCGGGGCCGTTGATGGCCGGGTCGGGGGGACACTGTCCCCCCGGCGGGTGGGGTTTGGGGAGGGCGGCGCCCTCCCCAAACCGGGGCAGAGCATGAAGCGGGAGGATGCAGGGGCATGACATCCAAGGTTGGCATTGTCGGCGCCGGGCTGATCGGTCGCGCCTGGGGCATGATCTTCGCGCGCGCCGGCTGGGATGTGGCGCTGCATGACACGGCGGAAGGGGTGGCGCAGTCGGCAGTCGGGCTTTGCGCCGAGGGGCTGCGGGACCTGGCCGCGCAGGGGCTGTGCGACGATCCGGAGGGCGCGGCGGGGCGCATCCGCGCGGCGGCCTCGCTGGCGGAGGCCGCCGAGGGTGCCGCGCTGGTGCAGGAAAACGGGCCGGAGCGGCTGGAGGTGAAGGTCGCGCTGTTCAACGCGCTCGACACGCTGGCGCCGGAGGACGCGATCCTGGCCTCCTCCTCCTCGGCGATCCGTGCCTCGGCCTTCACGGAGGGGCTGAAGGGGCGGGCACGCTGTCTGGTGGCGCATCCCGTCAATCCGCCGCATCTGGTCCCGCTGGTGGAACTGTCCGGCGCGCCCTGGACGGCGCCGGAGGTGATCGAGCGGGCGCGGGCGATCTATGCGGGCATCGGGCAGGTGCCGGTGACGGTGTTGAAGGAGATCGAGGGCTTCGTGCTCAACCGGTTGCAGGGCGCGCTGCTGGCGGAGGCCTTCCGGCTGGTCTCCGAGGGCTACATCACGCCGCAGGATCTCGATCGCACGGTGAAGGACGGGCTGGGGCTGCGCTGGTCCTTCATGGGGCCCTTCGAGACCATCGAGCTGAACGCGCCGGGCGGCATTCCCGACTACTGTGCCCGCTACACCGGCTTCTATAAGCGGCTGGCGGCCGATCCGGCGCGGCCAGAGGTCTATGAAGAACTGGCGACACGGCGCATTCTCGACCAGTGGCAGGCGGCGGGCGACCTGCCGGCGCGGATGCGGTGGCGCGACCGCCGGCTGGCAGCGCTGCGCGCGCACAAGAATTCTCAAGCGGAGGGCTGAACATGGCCAAGCGGAAGGTCATCATCACCTGCGCCGTCACGGGCGCGATCCATACGCCGAGCATGTCGCCGCATCTGCCGGTGACGGCGCAGGAGATCGCCGAGGCGGCGATCGGCGCGGCGGAGGCGGGGGCGGCGATCGTGCATCTGCACGCGCGCAACCCCGAGGACGGGCGGCCGGACCAGACGCCGGAAGGCTTCACGCCCTTCCTGCGGGTGATCAAGCAGCGCAGCGATGCGGTGGTGAATATCACCACCGGCGGGGCGCCAACCATGACCATCGAGGAGCGGGTGCGGCCGGCTGCGACGCACAAGCCGGAAGTCGCCAGCCTCAACATGGGCAGCATGAATTTCGGCCTGTTCGGGATGCTGAACCGCTTCAAGGACTTCAAGCACCAGTGGGAGAAGGATTACCTTTCCGACAAGGGAATCATCTTCCGCAACAGCTTCGCCGATATCGAGTACATCCTGACGACCTGCGCGGAGAACGGCACCCGCTTCGAGTTCGAGTGCTATGACACGGCGCACCTCTACAACCTGAAGTATTTCCACGACCAGGGCATCGTGAAGGGGCCGCTTTTCGTGCAGACGGTGTTCGGGCTGCAGGGCGGCATCGGAGCGCATCCCGAGGATGTGCTGCACATGAAGCGCACGGCGGACCGGCTGTTCGGCGATAATTACCGCTGGTCGGTGCTAGGCGCCGGGCGCAACCAGTTGCCGATCGCGGCGATGGCGGCGGCCATGGGCGGCAATGTGCGCGTGGGGCTGGAGGACAGCCTCTGGGCCGGGCCGGGCAAGCTGGCGGAATCCAATGCCGAGCAGGTGCGGCTGGCGCGGCAGGTCATCGAGGGGCTGGGGCTGGAGGTCGCGACCCCCGACGAGGCGCGCGAGATCCTGGCGCTGAAGGGCGGCGACAAGGTCGGCTTCTGACGCTTCCCGGGCGGATGGCCAGGCCGGAAGCGGCTGCGGACCAGCAGAAAGCTCAGGGGAATTCAGGTCTGTTCTCAATGCGGTGGAGGACGGAACCGGGGGAGAAGGAATTCTCCCCCGGACCCCCTCTTCTTTCTTTTCTGTCAGTTTTTCGCGCGGGCGGGGCGCGCTCGCGCCGGGGCTGAAGCAGCCCCGGCGACTGTGGCGACAGGACGCCGCTGGCGTGACCCAAAACTTGCAGAAAAAGGAGGGGGTTTGGGGGAGTTCACTCCCCCAACTCTTTTCAGCGGCGCTCGCCGCCGAGGCGGAGCCAGCGGAAGCCGTAGGGCTCCAGTTCCAGCGGCGCGTCCGCCTGGATCGCCGTGCCTGAGAGGCTTTCATCGGCGCTGCTGAGCAGGGGGGTGATGCGCGACGTGTGCTCGCCCAACGCCAGCGGTGTCGAAAGGGCGCGGTCGCAGAAGTTGTGCGCTACGATCAGGGCATTGTCCCGCCAAGTGTAGTGCAGGAGCAGGAGGCTTTCGTCGGCGGTGGGGAGCACCTCGCAGGCGCCCCAGCCGATCTCGGGGCAGGCACGGCGGACGCGGCTCAGGCGCTGGATGTGCTGCAGCAGAGAGTCGGGCTGCTGCTGTTGCAGCATGATGTTGACGTGCTCGTATCCGAAGGTGCCGCCGGTGACGACGGGGCGCACGAGGTCTTCGGGCGGCGCCTCGGAGAAGCCGGCATTCGGCTCGTCGCTCCACTGCATGGGCGTGCGCACGGACTGGCGGTCGGGCAGGGAAAGATCCTCGCCCATGCCGATCTCGTCGCCGTGCCAGATGACCGGCGTGCCCGGCAGGGAGAACATCAGGCTGTAGGCCATGGCCAGGCGACGGGGATCGCCGCCGAGCATCGGCGCCAGGCGGCGGCGGATGCCGCGGCCATAGAGCTGCATGCCGGGATCGGGGCCGAAGGCGGCGAAGACCTCCTGCCGCTCGGCCTCGGAGAGGCGGCCGAGGTCCACCTCATCGTGGTTGCGCAGGAAGGTGGCCCATTGCGCGGAGGGCGGGATGCGTGGCGGGGCCTTCAGCCGTTCCGCCACCGGCGCGGCGCTCTGCCGGGCGAGCGCGAGGAAGCTGCGCTGGTTGAGCTGGAAGTCGAAGATCATGTGCAGGCGGTCGTTGTCGCCGAAATATTCGTCCACCTCCTCGTCGGGGATATTGGCCTCGGCGAGGAGGATCGCCTCGGCCTGGCGCCAGGAGAGGAACTCGCGCATCTCGTTGAGATAGCGGTGCGGGTCCTGCCGGTCCGGCGGCGCCTGCTCGCCGCGGTACTCGATGAGGAAAGGCACGGCGTCGATGCGAAAGCCGGAGGCGCCCATCTGCAACCAGAAGCCCATGATGCGTTGGATCTCCTCGCGCACCTCGGGGTTGGTGATGTTGAGGTCGGGCTGGTGCTTGAAGAAGCGGTGCATGTACCAGGCACCCGCCACCTCGTCATAGGTCCAGGTACTCTCCTGCACGCCGGGGAAGACCATGCCCTCGTCCGCGTCGGCAGGCTTGGTGTCGGACCAGACATACCAGTTGCGACGAGGCGAGTTGCGGTCGCGGCGGGCCTCCTGGAACCAGGGATGGTCGATGGAGGTGTGATTGACGACGAGGTCGATGATGACACGCAAGCCACGGTCCTGCGCCGCGTGCATGAACTCCACGACGTCGCCCAGCGTGCCGAGCCGGGGGTCGACGCTGTAGTAGTCGGTGACGTCGTAGCCGTTGTCGCGGTTCGGCGTCAGGTGGAAGGGGAGCAGCCAGACACAGGTGGCGCCCAGGGCCTCGATATGGTCGAGCCGATCGGCCAGGCCGCGGAAGTCGCCGACGCCATCGCCGTTGGAGTCGATGAAGGTCTCGACGTCGAGGCAATAGACGATCGCATTCTTGTACCAGAGGTTGAGCATGGCCACGGCTCCCTGTCTGTGCCGCTGGTATAGCGCCTGAGCCGGGCAGGCGTTGTCCGGCGGCAGGGTTCAAGCTCGGGGGAATGGCTTTCCCTCGTGTTCCGCTGCCTCGGGGGCTGGGTTAGGGTGGGGCCTTCGTTGCGGAGGAGGTCCAGGCATGCGCCGCCGCCACCTGCTGGGCGCCGGGGCTGCGATGCTCGCGGCGCCGACCCTGGCACAGTCGCAGCATCCGGAGCATGGCCCGGCGCTGCGGCCGCTCTCGCCCTCGCCGGACCGGTTCCATTCCCTCTCCCGGGGCGGGGCGCCGCACCACCTGACGCCGCAGCAGGAGGCGCAGCGGGTGACGACGAGCCCGGCGCCGCCGGGGCCGCCCGGGCGCTGGGAGAGCCGCGCCGAGATGCCGATCCCGCGCAGCGAGATGGCCTGGGCTGCCGCCTGGGAGGGGCGGATGCATGTGGTGGGCGGCTATGGCGAGGGGCGGGTCAACCGGGCCTATCACACCGTCTATGATCCCGGCGCGGATCGCTGGTACGACGCGGCGCCGCTGCCGCGTGGCGCCAACCATGTGGCGGTCGTCGCGCACCGGGGCGTGGTCTATGCGCTGGGCGGGTTCATCGAGCAGAACCGGGCCTGCGACGACAAGGCCTTCGCCTATGACGTGGCGGAGGACCGCTGGCGCGCCATCGCGCCGCTGCCCCGGCCGCGCGGCGCGGCGGCGGCGGTGATGCTGGGCGATGCGCTGCATCTGATCGGCGGCGCCACCGACCCGGCCGCCGAGCGAGCCAGCATCGGCTGGCACGAGGTCTATGACCCGGCCGCCGACAAATGGGAGATGCGGCGGCCGCTGCCCGGCGCGCGCGACCATGTCGGCTGCGTGGCGCATGAGGGGCGGATCCATGTCGTCGGCGGGCGGTTCAACACCTTCCAGTACAATACCGGGCTGCATCACGTGTACCTGCCGCAGCGCGATACCTGGGAGGAGCGGTCGCCCCTGCCGACGCCCCGCTCCGGGCATGGGATGGTGGTCTATCGCGGGCGGTTGTTCTGCATGGGCGGGGAGGGCGGCATCATCGAGGGCGGGCGGACCGTCGAGGCGCAGGTCTATGGGCAGATGGAGAGCTATGACCCGGCGGCCGATACCTGGCTGAGCCACGCGCCCATGCCGACGCCGCGGCATGCCGTGGCGGCGACGGCGATCGGCGACTGGATTTATGTCGCGGGCGGGGGCGCGGTGCTCGGCGGCGGCGTGCAGTCGGCGGTGCACGAAGCCTTCACGCTGGGTTGAGGGCGTGGCTTGGCCGCGGGCGAGGCGGAGTGCCAGGGAGGACCGGATGGTCGCCGGCGGTGAGTGGAGTCCTGTGGACGAGGCCTTCGGCATCGCGCTGATGGAGCCGAGGTCCGCATGAGGTGCCCTCTTTACATCGGTCAGCAACCATGACCCGATTGCGGTCATGCCGATGGTCCGCCCCCGCGCCGTCCTCCGAGTTATTACCCGCCTTGGCGGGCCGGAGATGCGCGTGCGCTGACCTTTCGCAGAGCGCGCCCTCACCAAAGCCCCGCCGTACCGGTCGGGGCTTTTTTCGTGCCCGTCCGGTCCGGCCCATCCGGAGATGGTCCATGCTTTCCGCCCGACGATCCGCACCACCCCGCCAGCCCGCCCACCGGAGGGCACGGCCATGACCACCGGCCTGCTGTCCTTCCTGGCCTTCGCCTTCGTCGCCTCCGTCACGCCCGGGCCGAACAACATCCTGGTCCTGGCCACCGCCGCCACCGACGGGCTGCGCGCGACGATCCCACTCATCCTCGGCATCGCCCTGGGCTTCGGGGTCATGGTGACGGTGGTCGGCCTCGGCCTGGCGGGGCCGCTGGCCAGCCACGCCGGGCTGCACGCCATGCTGCGCTGGCTCGGCGCGGCCTGGATGCTGGTGCTCGCCTGGCAGATCGCCCGCTCCGCCGCCCCCGATCCGGCGCAGCGGGCGCGCAAGGGGGGGCCGCTCGGCTTCTGGGGCGCCTGCGCCTTTCAGTGGGTGAACCCGAAGGCCTGGGTGCTGGCCCTGGCCACCGTGACCACCTACACCGTGCCCGGCGAGGCGCTGGTCGGCCGTATCCTGCTGCTGGCGGGCATCTTCGTGGTGGTCACCCTGCCCAGCACGGGCGCCTGGGCGGTGCTGGGGGCCGGCACGGGGCGCCTGCTCTCTTCCCCCGGCCGCCTGCGCGCCTTCAACCTGGCCATGGGCCTGCTGCTCGCCGCCTCGGTTGTTCCGGTCCTGCTCGGCTAGGCGCAGGGGGCGGCCGGGCCGGGCGTCCTGCCCGCGCTGTCCCCGCGCGCTTGGCTCAGCGGGGGCTGGGCGGGCCGGCCTGGGCCACGTGCATGGTGACGATCATCCGCTCCGCCGGTTGTGCGAGGCGCGGCGCCTCAGGCCGGGGGCGTAAGGCCGGCCGCGCCCCGCGACTCCGGCAGCGGGGCAGATGCCGGCGGTCGCGGGGCGGCGCGCAGCATGGCGAGCATGTCCTCGGCGGCGCGGCGCACATGGCCGGCATGGATGCGTTGCGCCGCCTCGCCATCGCCCTGCGCCAGCGCCTCGATCAGTGCCCAGTGCTCCTGGCAGATGACGGCGGGGCGCCCGGAGGCATAGCCGAGGCGGGCGCGCAGCGCGGCGATCAGCGCGGTGTGCTGGTTGAGCAGGCGGAGCGCCTCGTCATTGCCGGTGGCCTGCAGGATGGCCTCGTGGAAGGCACGATTCAGCGGGATGCAGGCCTGCAGGTCGCCCGCTTCCACGGCGGCGTCGTAGCGGCGCTGCAGGCCGCGCAGCCGTTCGAGCAGGGTGGGGGTGACATGGGCGGCGGCCTGGCGGGTCAGGTGGCCTTCCAGCGCCTCGCGGATGTCGAAGAGGCTGCGGATGAAGGCGGCGTCCATCCGCCGCACGCTGGCGCCGCGATTGGGGGAGAGGATGACGAGGCCTTCGCCCTGGAGCTGCTGCAGGGCCTCGCGCACGGGCATCTGGCTGAGGCCGTAGCGGCGGGCGAGGTCGGCGATCTTCAGCCGCCCGCCAGGCGGGATGCGGCCGGCGAGGATGTCGTTGCGCAGGCGCTCGTGGACACGCTGGTAGATGGTGCGGCCGAGGGCGAGGTCGGCCTCCGCCGTCTCGGGCGTGGTCGCGCTGGGCACGATGGCGTCCTTCCTGCTCGGGCCGGGCGGGCGGCCCCGCGGTCCTGACCAGACAGAAGGGGCCGGGAGGATTTCCGGGCCTTGACCCTCGATTATCGATCTGATCAAATCTACTCCGAAACAAACACAAGCACAAGAACCGGCCACCGCGCGACGGCGCCGAAGGGCCGGAGGGGAGACGGAACGGCGATGCCCGGCAGCGCCCCCGACACGTGACCACCCTGGACCCGCCAGTCCGGCCCTGAAGCCCGGCGGCGAGCCGCTCCGCGTGACCAGCAGTGCCGGCCGCGAAGAGAAGCCGGCTGAAGGGGAGGGAACCATGATCGCCATCGACCGCCGCGGCCTGCTCGCCGGTGCCGCCGCGATGCTGGCCGCGCCGCGCCTGGCGCGCGCCCAGGGGAGTGCGAAGCCGCGCCTGACGCTGATCTCGCAATGGAGCGCGGGCAGCGATGGCGCCGCCATCACGGCGCTCGGCCGCGTCTTCGAGCAGGAGGGCGGCGTCTGGCAGCACAGCCCGGTGCCCGGCTTCACCACGGAGATGATGAACAAGCTGCGGGCCGACATCCTGGCCGGCAATCCGCCGGCGGCCTCGCAGCTCAAGGGGCCGGAGATCGCGGCCTGGTCACGCATCGCGCCGACGGTGGACCTGACGGAGTTGGTGGACGCGGCGGGCTACGAGAAGGTGGTGGCGCCGGATCTGGCGAAGCTGCACAAGCCGCAGGGCAAGTGGATCGCGCTGCCGCTGCAGATCTACCGCACCAACACGCTCTTCGTCTCGAGCAAGGCGATGGCGAAGGTGGAGGCGAGGGAACTGCCGAAGACCTGGGAGGAGTTCAACGCGCTTGCCGGCAAGATGCAGGCGGCCGGCATCACCCCCGTGGCCAATGGCGGCATCCGCTGGGATGACGGCATGAAGTTCGAGATCGCGCTGGCCGGCATCAGTCCCGCCGCCTACCGCAAGGCGATCATGGAGCTGGACGACGACACGCTGCGCGGGCCGGAGGTGCTGGCCGCCTTCCAGCAGTTGCGCCGCTTCGCCGACTGGATGGACCCGGCCGTGGCCGGGCAGCACTACAGCGTCTTCCTGCCGCGCTTCATCAAGGGCGAGATGGGCATGCTGATGATGGGCGGCTGGGCGCAGGGCGTCATCCGGCACAATGGCTTCGATGCCGGCGACTACATGATCGGGCAGGCGCCGGTGGATAATGGCAAGCCCTGCTTCGTGCTGAACGCCGATGCCTTCATCTTCTGGCGCAGCAAGGAGCCGGACCTGCAGGCCGGGCAGAAGCTCTTCGCCAATCTGGTGATGAGCAAGCGGGTGCAGGAGATGTATTCCAAGCACACCGGCTCCATTCCCGTGCGTACCGATATGGACCTCTCCGGCGAGGGCTGGTCGGAGGGGCAGCGGGAGGCCTCGCGCTCGCTGGGAGAGGCGGTGGCGGCGAATCAGGCGGTGCTGAGCCTCGCCCACAACATGGCGCAGCCGAACCAGCTCAGCGCGGCGATGATCGATGTGCTGACCGAGTTCGTGCACAACAAGTCCATCACGCCGGAGCAGGGGCGGCAGCGCCTGGCCGAGGCGGTGGAAAGCGCGCGCTGAACCATGGGGGTGGAGGCCGACCCCCTCTCGCGCCATCCCGGCATGGGGGAGGCAGCGATGCCGGCTGGCACCGCCACCACCGCCCTGCCACGCCCGGCAGCGGGCGCGGCGCCGGCGCGCTGGCGCGGGCATCTCGGTCGCTGGGCGCCGCATTTGGTGCTCTGGCCGCCATTGCTCGTCAGCGTGCTGCATGTGGTGAGCTTCACCCTCTACACCACATGGATCTCCTTCACCCCTTCGACGCTGCTGCCGGAATACGACTGGGTGGGGATGCAGAACTACGTGTCCGTGCTGAACTCGCGGAACTGGAAGATCGCCTCCAGCAACCTGCTGATCTATGGCGCCGGCTTCGTGCTGTTGACCACGGTACTGGGGCTGCTGCTGGCGGTGCTGATCGACCAGCGCATCCGGGCGGAGAACCTGTTCCGCGCCATTTTCCTCTATCCCATGGCGGTCTCCTTCGTCGTCACCGGCACGGTCTGGGCCTGGCTGCTGAACCCGGCGGTGGGCATCCAGCATCTGGTGCGCGGGCTCGGTTTCGAGAGCTTCCGCTTCGACTGGCTGGTGGACCGGGAGATGGCGATCTACACCATCGTCATCGCGGGGGCGTGGCAGGCCTCGGGCTTCGCCATGGCGCTGTTCCTGGCGGGCATCCGCTCGGTGGACGCGGATCTCTACAAGGCGGCGCAGATCGACGGGGCGGGAGCGTGGCGGATCTACCGGCGCGTGGTGCTGCCCTGCATCGGGCCGATCTTCATCGCCGTGCTGGTGATCCTGCTGCAGTTCACCATCAAGACCTTCGACCTGGTGCGGGCGCTGACCGGCGGCGGCCCGGGGCTGGCGACGCAGCTGCCGACGCTCGTCGTCTATGACCTGATGTTCCAGCGCGGGCTGCTCGGGCGCGGCGGGGCGGCGGCGGTGCTGCTGCTGCTTTACCTGCTGGCCGTGCTGTTGCCCTACTTCGCCTATGCCCGCTGGCGCCGGCGGAAGGAGGCGCGGCATGGCTGAGGTGGGGGCGGCCTCCCTGGCGCCGGCGGCGCGCAATCCGCTTGGGCGCTGGCTGGTTTACGCGCTGCTGACCGGCTTCGCCGCCTTCTATCTGGTGCCGCTGCTGGTGGTGGTGCTGAATTCGGTGCGGACAGCGCAGGATATCGGCGCCACTTCCGTCATCGGCTGGCCGCGCGAGCTGGCGCTGGACAATTTCAGCCGGGCCTGGGGCAGCTACTGCATCGCGCAGAGCTGCACGGGCATCGCGCCCTATATGTGGAACTCCTTCCTGCTGGTGGTGCCGGCGACGGTCATCTCCACGCTGCTGGGCGCGCTGAACGGCTATTCGGTCGCGCTCTGGCGCTTCCGGGGGGACAACTGGGTCTTCGGCCTCGTCACGCTCGGCGTCTTCCTGCCGGAGCAGATGAAGCTGATTCCCTGGGCGCTGGTGCTGCGCGACCTCGGGCTGACCAATACCATCAGCGGACTGGTGCTGATCCATGTGGTGCAGGGCATCAGCTTCACCACCCTGTTCTGCCGCAACTACTACGTCGCCATCCCCGCCGAGCTGCTGAAGGCGGCGCGGATCGACGGCGCGGGCTATTTCCGCATCTTCTGGCGCATCGTGCTGCCGCTCTCGCCGCCGATCCTGATCGTGACGGTGATCTGGCAGTTCACGCATATCTGGAACGAGTTCATCTACGGCGTGACCTTCACCTCGGGCACGCAGCAGCCGGTGACGGCGGCGCTGATCGCGCTCAGCGTCTCGGTCAGCGAGGCGCCGCAATATGGCGTGCAGAGCGCGGCGGTGCTGCTGGCGGCGCTGCCGACGCTGCTCGTCTATCTCTTCGGCGGAAAGTACTTCCTGCGCGGCCTGACGGCCGGCGCGGTCAAGTGAGGGAGGCGGGGCCATGTCGGCGCTGGTGATCCGGGGGGTGAGAAAGCGCTTCGGCGGGCAGGAGGTGCTGAAAGGCATCGATATCGGCGCGGAGAGCGGCGAGTTTGTCGTGCTGGTGGGGCCTTCGGGTTGCGGCAAGTCCACGCTGCTCAACATCGTCGCCGGGCTGGAGCAGCCGGATGCGGGGGATGTGGAGATCGCCGGGCGGGTGGTGACGCGGGTGCCGCCGAAGGACCGGGACATCGCCATGGTGTTCCAGTCCTACGCGCTCTACCCGACCATGACGGTGCGGCAGAACATCACCTTCGGCATGGAGTGCCGCGGCGTGCCGAAGCGGCAGCAGGCGGAGGCGGTGGCGCGCACCGCGCGGCTGTTGCAGATCGAGGCGCTGCTGGACCGCAAGCCTTCGCAGCTCTCGGGCGGGCAGCGGCAGCGCGTGGCGATGGGGCGGGCGCTGGTGCGCGACCCGCTGCTCTTCCTGTTCGACGAGCCGCTCTCCAACCTCGACGCCAAGCTGCGCGTGGAGATGCGGATGGAGATCAAGCAGCTTCATCGGCGCATCGGCGCGACCATGGTCTATGTGACGCATGACCAGATCGAGGCCATGACCATGGCGACGCGGATCGCGGTGATGCATCAGGGCGAGGTGCAGCAGTTCGCCGACCCGGACACGGTCTATAACCGGCCGGCCAATCTCTTCGTCGCGCGCTTCATGGGGGCGCCGCCGATGAACACGGTGAGCGCGCGGCTGGTGGGCGGCGAAAACCCGGTGGCGGTGATCGGCGCCGGGCGGCCGGACGAGATCCGCCTGCCGTTGCCCGCCGAGGGCGGGCCGCCGCCGGACTGGCGGGACCGCGAGGTGGTGCTGGGCATTCGCCCGGAAGCGATCGCGGAGGCGGAACGGCGCTTCGGGCAGGACCCGGGGAGCTTTTCCACCGTCGAGGCGCCGGTCGAGATGACGGAGCCAACCGGGGCGGAGACCATCGTCATGATGCGGCTCGGCGGCGAGCCGGTGCTCGGCCGCGTCGCGCCGGATGTGCGGCCGCCGGTGGGCGGCGCCGCGCGCTTCGCGGTGGACACGCGCCGCATCTGCCTCTTCGACCCTGCGACGGAGCGATTGATCGCATGACCATGGTGACCGCCTCGCGTTACGCGGGGCTCGAGGGCCGGCTCGTCATCGTGACGGGCGGGGCGAGCGGCATCGGCGCCGCCTTTGTGCGCGGCTTCGCCGGGCAGGGCGCGCGGGTGGCCTTCCTGGACCGGCAGGTGGAGGAGGGGGAGGCGCTGGCCGCCGCACTGGCCGCCGAGGGGGCGCTGGAGCCGCTCTTCCTGCCCTGCGACCTCACCGACATCGCCGCGTTGCGGGCCGCCCTGGCGCGCATCCACGAGGCACGCGGCCCGGCCGCCGTGCTGGTGAACAATGCCGCCAACGACCAGCGGCAGAACTTCGCCGAGGTGACGGTGGAGAGCTTCGACGGGATGATGGCGGTGAACTTTCGCCACGCCTTCTTCGCCGCCCAGGCCGTCGTGCCGCAGATGCGGGAGCTCGGCGGCGGTTCCATCATCAACATGTCCTCCATCGCCTGGATGAACGGCGCGGCTGACATGCAGGCCTATAGCGCGGCCAAGGCGGCGGTGGTCGGCTTCACCAATTCGCTGGCGCGGGAGGTCGGGCCGGACCGCATCCGGGTGAACGCCATCGCGCCGGGCATGGTGATCACGCCGCGGCAGCGGGCGCTCTGGTACCCCGACGAGCGGAAGATCGCCGAGATGCGGGCACGGCAATGCATCCCCGATGCCATCGCGCCGGAGGATATCGCCCGGCTCGCGCTGTTCCTCGCCTCGGATGACAGCCGGCTGATCACCAAGCAATGCTTCATGGTCAATGGCGGTTCGCGGTGAGCGGGGGCCGGCCGGAAGGGAGGAGCGCGTGATGAAGTGTGAGGTGCTGTTGATCGGCTCGATGATGCCGGAGCTGGAGGCACGGCTGGACGCCGACTACACCGTGCATCGACTCGCTCAGGCCAAGGACAAGGAGGCCTTCCTGGCGGAGGTCGGGCCACGGGTTCGCGGCATCGTGACCGGGGGCGTCACCGGCGCCAGCCGGGCGCTGATGGAGAAGCTGCCGCACCTCGGCATCGTCGCCGTGAACGGTATCGGCACGGATGCGGTGGACCTTGCCTATGCCCGCAGCCAGGGCATTCGCGTGACCACCACGCCGAACGTGCTGACCGACGACGTGGCGGACATGGCCATGGCGCTGCTGCTGGCGGCCTCGCGGCAGATCTGCCAGGGCGACCGCTATGTGCGCGAGGGGCGCTGGGGCAAGGAGGGGCTGCCGCTGGCGCGCAAGGTGACGGGCAAGAAGCTCGGCATCGTCGGGCTGGGGCGGATCGGGCGGGCCATCGCGAAGCGCGCGGAGGGCTTCGCCATGCCCATCGCCTATACGGACGTGACGGAAATTCCCGGCGTGCACTACCGGCGCATCCCCGACCTCGTCGAGCTGGCGCGCTGGGCCGAGATCCTGGTGGTCGCAGCGGCGGGCGGGGCGCAGTCGCGCGGGATCGTCAATGCGGCGGTGCTGGAGGCGCTGGGGCCGGAGGGCATCCTGGTGAACGTGGCGCGCGGCAGCATCGTGGACGAGGCCGCGCTGGTCGCGGCGCTCGAAGAGAAGCGGATCGGCGGGGCCGGGCTCGACGTCTTCGTGGACGAGCCGCATGTGCCGGAGGCGCTGTGGCAGATGGACAACGTGGTGCTGCAGCCGCACCGCGCCAGCGCCACGGTGGAGACGCGCATCGCCATGGGCGAGTTGGTGCTGGCCAATCTGGCCGCGCATTTCGATGGGCGGGAGCCGCCGACGGCCGTGGTCTGACGGCGCCACGACAACGGGAAGGGGGAGGAAGGCATGAAGATCGAACGCGTGGAGACCATGTCCTGCGATGCGGGATGGCGGACCTTCTCCTTCCTGAAGATCACCACATCCGACGGCGTCGTGGGCTGGTCGGAGTACAATCAGGATTTCGGCAGCGCCGGGCTGAGCCAGGTGATCGAGGCGCTGGCGCCCGCCATCATCGGCATGGACCCGATGCGGGTGGAATGGATCGGCCGCACGCTGCATGTGAAGACCGTGCAGTCGCGTGGCGGGCTGAACCGGCAGGCCCTGGCGGCGATCGAGAACGCGCTGCTCGACATCAAGGGCAAGGCGCTCGGGGTGCCGGTTCATGCCCTCTTCGGCGGGGCGGTGCGGGATCGGATTCCGGTCTACTGGTCGCATTGCGGCAGCTACCGCGCGCGTTGGCCCGAGGCGGTGACGGGTGTGCCGCAGGTGCGCAGCTATGACGACCTTTCGCGGCTGGGCGAGGAGGTGCGGCGGCGCGGCTTCCGCGGGCTCAAGACCAACACGCTGATGCCGGACGGGAAGGGAGGCATGGCCAGCTATCGCCCCGGTTTCGGCCATGGGCCGGGCTTTCCGGAGCTGAACTGGGACCCGCGCGTGGTGCGCGCCGCCTATGACACGGCCATGGCGCTGCGCGAGGGCGCCGGGCCGGAGATGGGCGTGATGCTGGACATCAACTTCCACTTCAAGACCGAGGGCGCGCTGCGCATCGCCGAGGCCCTGGCGCCGGTGCGACTGGCCTGGCTGGAGGTGGATACGCATGACGCGGCCTCGCTGGCGCTGATCCGCCGGGCGGCGCCCTGCCCGGTGGCCTCCTGCGAGACGCTCTGTGAGCGGCGCGACTTCAAGCCCTTCTTCGAAGCCTATGCGATGGATGTGGCGATCATCGACGTGGTCTGGAACGGCTTCTGGGAGTCGCTGAAGATTGCCGCTATGGCCGATGTCTATGAGGTGAATGTCGCACCGCATAATTTCTACGGGCATCTCTCCAGCGCCATCAGCGCCCATTTCTGCGCTGCCGTGCCGAATTTCCGGGTCATGGAGATCGACATCGACAGCGTGGCGTGGCGGGACGAGTTCTTCACCAGCGCGCCGGTGATCGAGGATGGCGCCATGCTGCTGCCGCAGGGGCCGGGCTGGGGGATGGAGGTGAACGAGAAGGCGGTGCGGGCGCGGCCGCCGCGGGGGTAAGGTGGGGCCGGGCCATGCACCTTTCGGGGTGATGATCCGGCGGGGCGCGCCTCGCCCTGGCCTGTAACCGGCAGCAGGGCTGACCTATCAGAACCAGGGCGCATGGGTGGAATGTTAAGCGGCGGGGGTCCAAAGCGAACGGCCGTTGCGATAGGATAGGCCAAAGCGCAACAAAACTGCGAGAGCGAGCGCCATGACCGCACCGAACGAAAGCCCCATCAGCGTGACCCGGACCCAGGCGCCCAGTCCCCGGCCGGCGGATGCCTCGCTGTCCTTCGGCAAGGTCTTCACCGACCACATGTTCATCATGAACTATGAGGAGGGGAAGGGCTGGCACAATCCGCGCGTGGTGCCCTATGGCCCGCTGACGCTCGATCCGGCGACCTCGGTGCTGCATTACGGCCAGGCGATCTTCGACGGGCTGAAGGCCTTCCGGGGCGCCGATGGGACGATCCGCCTGTTCCGGGCGCAGCGGCATGCGGAGCGGCTGAACAAGTCCGCCCGCGCGCTCTGCATCCCCGAGATGGACGCCGGGCTGGTGCGCCGCTCCTTCGAGGCGATCGTCGCCGCCGATCATGAATGGGTGCCCTCCAGCCCCGGCACCTCGCTCTACATCCGCCCCACGGTGATCGCGACCGACGTGATGCTGGGCGTGCATCCGGCGCACAGCTACATCTACTTCGTCATCTGCTCGCCGGTGGGCGCCTACTACAAGGAAGGCGTGAAGCCGGTGCGCATCCTCGCCACCGACACGCATGTGCGGGCCGTGCAGGGCGGCCTGGGCGAGGCCAAGACGGCGGCGAACTATGCTGCCTCTCTGTCGGCCCAGCAGGAGGCGGAGGCCCAGGGCTATACCCAGGTGCTGTGGCTGGACGGCGTCGAGCGGAAGTGGATCGACGAGGTCGGCACCATGAACATCATGATGCAGATCGGCGACGAGGTGATCACGCCGCCGCTGGCCGGCACCATCCTGGACGGCGTGACCCGCAACTCCGCCCTGCAACTGC
The DNA here is from genome assembly GCA_035565935.1 of Roseomonas sp. Classification (GTDB taxonomy): domain Bacteria; phylum Pseudomonadota; class Alphaproteobacteria; order Acetobacterales; family Acetobacteraceae; genus Pseudoroseomonas. The sequence continues at coordinate 60,159 of DATMRU010000064.1, read as the reverse complement.
TGCGCGACTGGGGGATGAAGGTCTCCGAGCGCAAGGTCAGCATCGACGAGGTGATGCAGGCCGGTCGGAACGGCACGCTGCGCGAGATGTGGGGCACGGGCACGGCGGCGGTGGTCTCGCCGGTGGGCGAACTGGGCTACAAGGGCGAGACGATCCGCATCGGCAATGGCCAGACCGGCGCGCTGACGCAGAAGCTCTATGACGCGATCACCGGCATCCAGTATGGCCGGACGCCGGACCCGCATGGCTGGACCAGCGTGGTGAAGGCGCCGGTCGCGGCCTGACGCGCAGCGCCGCCTTCTCAGGCGACAGGACCGGGGGAGAAAGAATTCTCCCCCGGTCCCCCACTTCTTTTCTTTTTATCAGCTTTGGTTGCGCTGGCCGCAGGCACGCTCAAAAGCTGGCAGAAAAAAGATGGGGGTCCGGGGGAATTCCTCCCCCGGTCTTTTTTACCTCCCTTCCCGCGCCGCAATCGCCCGCGCCCGCGCCAGCAGCGCCTCCGCCCGGCGGACGATCGGGATGTCGATCATCTTCCCATCCAGCGCGAAGGAGCCGCGCCCCTGCGCGGCGGCCTCGCGGTCGGCGGCGACGATCCGCTCCGCCTTGGCGACCGCCTCGGGCGAGGGGCTGAAGCCGGCATTCAGCGCCGGGACCTGTGAGGGGTGGATGGCCGAGGCGCCGACGAAACCGAAAGCAGCCGAGCGGCGCACCACCTCAGTATAGGCGGCGATGTCGGAATAGTCGGCGACCGTGGAGATGGTGCCGAGCGGCATGATGCCGGCGGCGGTGGCGGCCTGCAGGATCTGCTGCTTGGGCATCAGCAGCACATCGGGCGTCGGCTCGCCGCCGATGGCGGTGGCATAGTCCTCGGCGCCGAGGGAGATGCCGACCAGGCGCGGCGTGGCGCGGGCGATGGCATGCGCCTGGGCGAGCGGGCCGGGTGCCTCGATCAGCCCGACGAAGCGGATGCCGCCCTCGGGCAGGCCGCGCTTCTGCTCGAGGCGGGAGACCAGCTCATCGAGCAGACGGAGGTGGTCGGGGCCTTCCACCTTGGTGACCATGATGGCGGCGACGCCGGGCAGGACGGCGGCCTCCAGGTCGCGAACGGCGTCCTCCAGCGGCTGGTTGATGCGCACCAGGATGTCCGAGCGGGCCTCGCGGCGCAGGCGCTCGACGGCGGCCTCGACCTTGCGCCGGGCCTCGGGCTTGTCGGCGGGGGCGATGCTGTCCTCAAGGTCGAGCTGGATGGCATCGGCGCCGCGCTCGCTGGCCTTGGCCAGGAAGCGCTCGACGTTGACGGGGACGAAAAGGCCGGAACGCCAGACGGGGTGCGGGGCGGGCTTCATGCCGGGGTCTCCTGCGGGGCGGTGACAAGGCCGGAGGCGAGGGCCGCCTCGATCTCGGATGGGGTGAGGCCCTGGCCCGCGAGGATCTCGCGGCTGTGCTGGCCAAGGCGCGGGGCGGGGCTGCGGATGGCGCCGGGCGTGCCGGAGAGGCGCGAGGAGACGGCGTGCATGGGGAATTGCCCCATGTCCTCGTCCGGATAGTCGGCGAGCAGGGCGCGTGCCTTGACATGCCGGTCCGCCATGAAGCGAACGATGTCGTTGACCGGACCGATGGTGACCTCGGCGGCCTCGAAGAAGGCAACGTTCTCCTCCAGGGTGCGCTGGCCGACGAAGGCGCCGATGATGGCGTCCAACTCCTGGCCATGCGCCACGCGCTGCTCGTTGGTGCGGAAGCGCGGGTCGTCGATCAAGTCGGCCCGGCCGATGGAGCGCAGGACGCGCTCGGCCATGCCCTGGGTGGAGGCGGAGAGGCAGACCCAGCCGCCATCGCTGGTGCGGTAGACGTTGCGCGGCGCGGCGCCGGTGGAGCGGCTGCCGGTGCGCGGCTTGGTCTTGCCGGTGAGGCGGTAGTTCGCCGCCTGGGGGCCGAGGGCGGTGAAGAGCGGATCGAGCAGGGGCAGGTCGATCACCTGGCCCTGGCCGCCGTTGATCTCCACCTCGCGCAGGGCCGCCATGGCGGCGAAGGCGCCGGTGAGGCCGGCGATGGTGTCGGCCAGGTACATCGGCGGCAGCACCGGCTCGCGGTCGGCGAAGCCGTTCATCTCGGCAAAGCCAGCGAAACCCTCGACCAGGGTGCCGAAGCCGGGGCGGCGACTGTAGGGGCCATCCTGGCCCCAGCCGGAGATGCGCACGATAATTAGGCGCGGCTCGATGCGCAGCAGCTCCTCGGGCGAGAGGCCCATCGCTTCCAGCGTGCCGGGGCGGAAGCTTTCCACCAGCATGGCCGCGCCGGGGACGAGGCGGCGGATCAGCGGGATGGCGTCCTTGTGGCGGAAGTCGATGCAGAGGCTGCGCTTGCCGCGGCCATGCACCTTCCAGGCGGTCTCCACGCCCTTGACGCGCCAGCCGCGCAGGGTGTCGCCGTCGCGCGGCTCCACCTTGTCCACCGTGGCGCCGAAATCGGCGAGGTGCTGGGTCAGGGTATTGCCAGCGACGAGGCGCGAGAGGTCGAGCACGCGGACGCCCGTGAGCGGGCCGCGCGCGCCAGGGGTGTAGTCGGCGCGGGGCAGGCCCTCGCCGGGGGAATCAAGCGGCGACATCGGCGCCTCCTCGGAACAGGATGCCGCCCGCATGGGGCAGCCAGAGATGCAGCTCGTCGCCGCGCGGCGGCTGGCGGGTTTCCAGGCGCAGCGGTGCACCGGCGAGGTCGAGCCCGACCTGCCAGAGGCCGCCGACATAGGCGCGGCTGGTGATCCGCGTCTTCAGCACGGCGCCGCCATCGGCGGCGGCACCATCCGATCCCTCTGGGGCGATGCGCATCTGCTCCGGGCGATAGGCCAGGGTGACGCGGCTGCCGGCGCTGGCGGCACGTTCGGCCAGGACCTCCAGCCGCTGGCCATCGGCCAGCTCCAGCACGGCGCGGCCACCCTCCGGCGCACCGTCGATGACGCGGGCGGGCAGGAAGTTGGTGGTGCCGATGAAGTCGGCCACGAAGGGATCGGCCGGGTGGTCGTAGATCTCCTGCGGCGCGCCGACCTGGGCGATGCGGCCGCCGTTCATCACCACGATGCGGTCGGAGAGCGCGAGCGCCTCGATCTGGTCATGCGTGACGTAGATGGTGGTCAGCTTCAGGCGGGTGCGCAGCTCGCCGAGCCAGGCACGGGCGCGGTCGCGCAGCTTGGCGTCGAGGTTGGAGAGCGGCTCGTCGAGCAGCAGGATGGCGGGGTGGTAGACCAGCGTGCGGGCGAGGGCCACGCGCTGCTGCTGGCCGCCGGAAAGCTCGTGCGGGTAGCGCCGGGCGTAGCGCTCCATCTCGACCAGCGCCAGCACCTCCTCGATGCGGCGCTTCCGCTCGGCGGCGGGGACTTTCCGCAGGGTGAGGGGGAAGGCGACGTTGTCGGCCACCGTCATGTGCGGCCAGAGCGCATAGCTCTGGAAGACGAGGCCGCAGCTGCGCGCCTCGGGGGGGCGGTAGATGCCCCGCGCAGCGTCGAAATAGACGGTGCCGCCCACCTGGATGCGGCCGCCATCGGCACGGTCGAGACCGGCGACGGCGGCGAGGGTGGTGGACTTGCCGCAGCCGGAGGGGCCGAGCAGCGTGACGAACTCGCCATCGGCCACGTGGAGGTTGACGTCCTCGACGGCGGTGACGCCGCCGAAGCGCTTGGTCAGCCCCTCGATCACCAGATCAGCCATGCAGTTTCACCCCGAAGAGGCCGCGCACGGCGGCGACGCAGACGGCGATGACCACCACCTGGATGGTGGCGAGCGCCGCGACCATGCCGACCTCGCCCTGCACCCAGAGATGCAGCAGTGCGGTGCCGATGACCTCGCTGCCGGGCGCGAAGAGGAAGATCGCCGTGGAGTATTCCTTGAAGAAGGAGATGAAGAGGACGGTGAAGCAGCCGACCAGCGCCGGGCGCATCAGCGGCAGCACGATGCGGCGGCTGGTGGTCCACCAGTCCGCGCCCTGTACGCGGGCGGCGCGGTCAAGGTCGGGGCTCACCTGCAGCAGCATGGGCGCGACGGCGCCGATGCCGGTCGGGATGAAGCGCATGGTGAAGGCGATCACCAGGATCCAGATGGAGTTGCGGATCATGCCCAGCCCTGGCAGCAGCGCGAAGGCGTAGAAGAAGCCGATGCCGGCGACCACGCCCGGCACGGCGCGCGGGAAGAGCGCGAGGTAGTGCAGCGCGTTGCGGAAGCGGAATTCCGAGCGGTGCACGATGACGGCGACGAGGCCGATCAGCGCCGTCGCCAGCGCGCCGCCGATCAGGCTGACCAGGAAGGAGTTCCACACCGCGCGGGAATAGACGGGATAGTCGAAGATGCTGGCGAAGTTGCCGAAGGTCAGCACCTCCGAAACCGGAATCATCGGCGAGAGGAAGCTGGTGAAGGCGCGCAGCACCAGCATGCCGATCGGCGCGATGACGGTGGCGAAGATGTAGAGCGCCACCAGGATGAAAAGCGGCCAGCGCAGCCCGCCCAGGCGGAAGGGGCGCGGGCGCGTCGCCTTGCCGCCGAGGGTGATGAAGCGCCGCGTGTTGCCGAGCATGCGGTTCTGCAGCCAGACCAGGAAGCAGACCACGGCGAGCATCAGCGCCGCGGCGGTGGCGACCAGGCCGTGATCCGGGCGCGGCGAGGAGACGCCGTTGTTGAACAGGAAGGTGGTGAGCACGGTGATGCCGGCGGGATCACCGAAGATCAGCGGCACGGAGAGCAGCTCCAGGCCGATGGTGAAGTTCAGCACGGCGCTGTAGGCGATGGCCGGCTTCATCAGCGGCAGGGTGATGCGCCAGAGCGTGCGCCCGGTGCCGGCGCCGGAGACGCGCGCGGCCTCCTCCAGCGTTGGGTCGGTGAGGGTGGCGGAGGAGAGGCAATAAATATAGGCCAGCGGCGCCTGCGAGACGCCGGCGATCGCCGCCATGCCGCCGAGCGAATAGAGGTTCCAGGGCGCATCGCCGAGGAGGTCCGAAGGCCAGAGCAGCGTCAGATAGCCCGAGGGCCCATAGACCGAGTACCAGCCGAAGGAGAGCACCAGCGCCGAGAGATAGAGCGGCCAGAGGAAGAACTCGCCGAGTGTGCGCGCGAAGGGCAGGTCGGTGCGGCCGAAGAGGATGGCCGCGACCGTGCCGACGACCTGCGCCACTAGCGTGGTCAGCCCGGCCAGCACGAAGGTGTTGAGCAGCACCTGGCCGAAGCCCTCGGTGCGGGCGAGGCGGGCGAAGTTCTTCAGGGTGAGGTTGTAGTGTTCTTCGTAGAGGGCGCCGTCGAGCACGGATTGCAGCAGCACCGGCAGCAGCGGCGCGACCACCAGCACGAGCACCAGGAGCGCGGTGCCGTACTGGATGGGAATCTCGCGGGGAATGGCGGGCGGAGGCGCGGGCGCCGCCTCGGCCCGCGGCAGGGCGGCGTCCATCGGCTCAGCTCACTCCGTAGGCCTGCTTCCAGCGGTTCACGAAGGCGTCGTAGCCGCTGAGCATCTCCGGGTTGTAGTCGATGAAGGCGATGTTCTTCTCGCCGCCCACCGCCTTGACGATCGAGCTGTAGGTGTGGCGGATGCCGTTGCCCGGCTCGACGGCGGGATGCGCCGGCGTGAGGCCGCCGCGGCCGAAGGCGGCCTGGCCCTCGGGGGAGGCGATGTAATCGAGCATCAGCTTGGCGGCGTTGACGTTCTTGGCGCCCTTCGGGATGGCCATGCCGCGCAGGATGACGAGCTGGCCGTCACTCATGAAGTTCCAGCCGAGGATACGAGCGCGCGCCGGGTCGTCGAGGCGCGGCCAGAAGGTGATGGCGGAGACGAACCAGCCGGCGACGTATTCGCCCGAGGTGACCTTCTCCGTCATCGGGCCGCCGGAGCGCTCCCAGCGCGGCTGGACGGTGGCGAGCTGCTTGAACCAGTCCCAGGCCTGGTCGCCGTGCTTCTGCACGAAGCCGAAATTGGCCGAGTAGCCGAAGCCGCCGTTGTGCGCGCCGTAGCTGGTGATCTTGTTGCGCCAGCGGCTCTTGTTCTCCTGCGCGATCTGCACGAACTGCGCGAAGCTCTTTGGCTGCTGCGCCTCGGGCACCAGCATCTTGTTGAAGATGAAGACCAGCGGGTCCGAGGAGATGGTGTAGACGCCGGGCCAAGGCTTGGCCCAGTTGGGCCATCCGGCGGCCTCGGGGGATTCGTAGGGCAGTACCTCGTCGCGGCCCTGGAACTCGACCCAGCCCGAGGGATCGGCGGTGGCGAGCAGGTCGGCGGTGCGGCTGTTGGTGCCGCGCTCGGCGAGGTAGCGCTCGAAGACTTCGCGCGAGTTCGGCAGGTCGAGCGTCTCCACCTTGATCTTCGGGTAGCGCTTGTTGAAGCCTTCCAGCACCGGCCGCCAATTCTCCGCCGACATGATGGAGTAGACGAGCAGGCTGCCTTCCTTCTCGCCGGCGGCGACGATGTCCTGGTAGCCCTGCGGGTAACTGGTGGGCGCTCCCTGGATATTGGCCCCCTGGGCATTAGCACCCTGTGCAAAGGCCCGATCCGCGAGGATCAGACCGGGGAGAGCCAGAGCGGTGCGGCGACCGAACCGGATCATGCGGCGTTTCCTTCCCTGAAAATAGGGCCGCTGGCTTCTCCAGGCCTCGACCCCGGCGCGCTTTGGCGCAATTATTGGCGCCAATATGCTAGGCCGGGCCCGGGCGCCGGCGCAACCCTCTTTCCGGCCCGGGACGAAGACGCGGAACCACGCACGGCATGTCACGCCCCGCCCGCCCCAAGCGCCACCTCGCCGCCGAGATCGCCGCTGCCATCCGCGCCGGCGCCTATCGCTCGGGCGAGTGGCTGCGGCAGGTGGACCTGGAGGAGCAGCTCGGCGCCACACGTTTCGACGTGCGCGCGGCGCTGGCGGAGCTGGCGCTGCGGCAGACGGTGGAGCATGTGCCGAACCGCGGCTTCCGCGTCGCGACGCCCGACCGGCAGCGGTTGCGGGACATGCTCGCGGTGCGCGCGTTGCTGGAGGCGGAGGCGGCGGTGAGCGCCCTGCCGAATATCGACGCGGCGGCGCTGCGCCTGCTGGAGGCCAAGGCGGATGCCTTCGACCGCGCGGTAGCCGAGGGCACCATGACCACCCAGAGCGCCACCAACCTCGACTTCCACGACACGCTCTACAGCTTCGCGCCCAATCGCGCGCTGGTGGAGGTGGCAACCGAGACGCGAGACCGCGCGCGGATGTGGCCGCTGGTGCTCTGGCCCTCGGTGCGCGCGCTGCGGCGCAGCGCCGAGGGGCACCGCGAGATCCTCGCCGCGCTGCGGGCGCGCGACGCGGCGGCGCTGGCGGCCAGCGTGCGCGCGCATATCCTGGGCTCGGCGGCGAACGACCCGGCGCTGGACGCGACGGAAGGGGAGGGATTGGCCTCGGAGTAAGGGGCGGCCTATCCTGCCCGCGCGCGCCGCAGGCCGCCGCGTGAAGAGCGGCCACCGGGCGCCCGGAAACCGTCCAGGAGCCGCGCCATGCATCCGCGCCCCGTCGCCCCCGCAGCGCCCGTCGGCGCCGAAGCCATTCCCGACAGCCAGGGGATCGACCTTTATCGCGCCGACCCGATGCTGCGCGCGCTGGCGGCGCTCTACCTGCCGGCCGACCTGCTCGCGCATCTGGAGCCGCATCTGGCGCGGCTGGGGCGGCTGGCGGGCGGCGAGCTGGCGACGCTGGCGGCCGAGGCGGACCGCAACCCGCCGGTGCTGCACCACCGCACGCGGCGCGGCGAGGATGTGCAGCGCATCGCCTATCATCCGGCCTATCGCGCCATGGAGGAACTGGCCTTCGGCGAATTCGGGCTGGCGGCGATGTCGCATCGCGGCGGCGTGCTCGGCTGGCCGGAGCCGATGCCGGCGGCGGCGAAATACGCGCTGACCTATCTCTTCGTGCAGGCCGAGTTCGGGTTGTGCTGCCCGGTCAGCATGACGGACAGCCTGACGCGCACGCTGCGTCGCTTCGGCGACCCGGCTCTGGTCGAGCGCTATCGCGACGCGCTGACCAGCCAGGATCTCGACGCGCTGGCGCAGGGCGCAATGTTCATGACCGAGCAGGGGGCGGGCAGCGACATCGCCGCCACCAGCGTCACCGCCGCGCGGCAGCCGGATGGAAGCTGGGCGCTGAGCGGGCAGAAATGGTTCTGCAGCAACCCCGACGCGGCGCTGGCCATGGTGCTGGCGCGGCCGGAGGATGCGCCGCCGGGCATCAAGGGTGTTTCCCTGTTCCTCTTGCCGCGCGAGCTGCCGGACGGGCGGCGTAACAGCTACCGGATCGTGCGGCTGAAGGACAAGCTGGGCACGAAGTCGATGGCCAGCGGCGAGATCGCGCTGGAGGGCGCCACCGCCTGGATGGTGGGCGAGCCGGGCGCGGGCATGCGGCAGATGGCCGACATGGTGAACAACTCGCGCCTCTCCAACGGCGTGCGCGCCGCCGGCATGATGCGCCGCGCGGTGACGGAGGCGCTGTTCATCGCGCACCGGCGCGTCGCCTTCGGGAAGAAGCTTGTCGAGATGCCGCTGATGCAGCGGCAACTCTGCAAGATGCTGGTGCGCGCGGAGGCGGCGCGCAGCATGGTGTTCCAGACGGCGGCGGCGCTCACGCGCAGTGATGCCGGCGAGCCCGGCACCTATGCGTTGCTGCGCATTCTGACACCGCTGCTGAAGTTCCGCGCCTGCCGCGACGCGCGCGTGGTGACGGGCGACGCGATGGAGGTGCGCGGCGGCTGCGGCTACATCGAGGAATTCGCCGACGCGCGGCTGCTGCGCGACGCGCATCTCGGCTCGATCTGGGAAGGCACCAGCAACATCGTCGCGCTGGACGTGCTGCGGGCGGCACGGCGGGAAGGCTCGCTGGCGGCGCTGGAAGCGCATCTGCAGGGGATGGACGGCGTGGCGCAGGCGCTGCCGGAACTGCCTTCCGCCTTGCAGCGGGCGCTGCGGCTGGCAGAGGCGGCGGAAGGCGAGGCGGCGCTGGCGCGGCAGGCGGCGAGCGCGCTCTACAACATCACCGCCGCCGCAGCGATGATCTGGGAGGCGGCGCAACTGCCACCGGAGCTCGGCGCGGCGCGACTGGCGCTCGCGCGGCTGGTGATCCGCCATCGCGTGTTGCCGCGCGACCCGTTGGCGGTAGAGGAGGCAGCGCCGCTGCCGCCCGCGCTGCTGGCCGATCCGGCGGCGGGGCAGGCGGGTTTCGCCTGATCGCGAGGAAACCGGAGCTCCGGGCTTGCCGGCCCGGAACCCGGCGGCCCCGCGGGCAGCAGCGGGCGAGGGGCCCGCGGGCGGTTCGCCGCTGATCCCCTGGTGATGTGTTGACAGGCCCGGCAGCGAGGAATCCAGAGATGTCCTTTCCCGAGGTGCTTGAGGCGGATGCGCCGCAGGAGGTCGCCGTCATCTATGCCGAGCTGCGTGCGGCGGCGGGAATCCCGATCGTCAACCTGATCTGGCGGCACTTCGCGGCGCTGCCGGGCGTGCTGCCCTGGGCCTGGGCCACGGTGCGGCCGGTCGCAGGCACGGCACTGCTCGCTGAAGGCATTGCGCGCTTCGAGGCGACCGCGCTCGGCACGGCGGGAGGAGCCGTTCGCCAGTTCCCGGCCGTGGCGGGCGAGGCCCTGGCTGTCGTCGAGACCTATAATCGCGGCAATTGCACCAATCTGCAGCTGCTTACCGCCCTGCGCCGCATCGTCGCGGGCGAGGCGGCGGGCGGTGGCGGCCCGCTTCCCGCCGCGTCACCCTTGCCGCCGCTGCCGCAGATCCCGGCCATGCCGCGGCTGGAGGCGCTGGAGCCCGCGACGCGCGCGAGGGTGCTGGACCTCGCGGCGCTGCATGGCGATGGCGGCGCGGCGGCGGTGCCGAGCCTCTACCGTCATCTGGCGCTCTGGCCGGAGTTGCTGCCGCCGCTGCAGGCCGCCTGCGCCGCGTTGATGGCGGAGGGCACCCTTCCGCGCGGGCGCGACGCGCTGCTGGCCGAGGTGCAGACCATGGCCAGCCGGTTGCTGCCGGCCCTCCGTCCGCCGCCTGGCTTTCCGGTGGAGCAGAGGACCGCCGTGCTTTCGGCGCTCGACACCTTCGCGGGCCGGCTGATCGCGGAGATGAGCGTGATCGGCCTGCTCCTGCGCGCTGCCGCAAGGCCGGGCTGAAGTGCTGTGCCCGCCAGCCCGGCCTGGCCGGCATGCCGTCGGATCCTCGGTGCAGCGGGCAGCGGTTTGCGTTTGACACCGCTTTGGGTTTGACACTGGCCCCGCAATCCGAAAGCCTGCTGAGCAGGCCCACGGAAGCATGGGCACCAAGAAAATCTACAAGAACGTAACAGGGGAACACGTCCGAGATGATCACCCGACGCCAGAGTCTCGTCCTGGGCGGCGCCGCGCTGCTCGCCCGCCCGGCCCTGATCGGCAGCGCCGCGGCGCAGACGAAGAAGATCGACAATCTCCCGGGGACGCAGATCTGGTCGGTCTATGACGTCGGCTCCACGGGCTATGTCGAGGCCTCCGCCATCGCAGACGCGATGGGCAAGGCCTATGGCACGCGCGTGCGGCTGCAGCCCTCCGGCACCTCGATCGGCCGCGTGCTGCCGCTGAAGCAGCGCCGCGCCAGCCATGCCTGGCTGGCCAACGAGCTCTACTTCGCCGTGGAGGGCCTCTATGAGTACGGCGATCCGCAATGGGGGCCGCAGGACTTCCGCACGCTCTGCGGGCGCAAGAACGCCTTCTCCGTCGTGGCCACCAAGGAAAGCGGCATCACCCGGCCGGAGGACCTGAAGGGCAAGCGGCTGGCCTATGTGCCGGCCAATACCTCGGTCAACCTGAAGGTAGAGCCGATCCTGGCCTTCGCCGGGCTGACGCTGGATGACGTGGAGATCGTGCAGTTCCCCTCCTACGGCGCCAGCCTGCGGGCGCTGATCGAAGGGCGCGCCGATGCCGCCGGCGCCGCCCCCGCCGCCGCCGTGCTGCGCGAGCTGGAGGCCAGCCCGCGCGGCATCTCCTGGGTGCAGCTCGACCCGAATAACGCCAAGGGCTGGGCGGCGGCGCGCAAGGCGGTGCCCTTCGTCGATCCCTTCGCCGAGACGGTCGGCGCCGGCATGTCGGAGCAGAACCCTGTCAATGTCATGGGCTATCGCTATCCGATGGTGACGGTGAATGCCGATGCCGATCCGGAGGAGGTCTTCGCCATGATGCAGGCGCTCGACCAGAGCTATGACCTCTACAAGGATGTCAGCGGCATCATGACGCGCTGGAAGATGAAGGAGGCCGGCACGCCGCCGATGGACGCCGCCTTCCATGAGGGCGCCATCCGCTACCTGAAGAAGGTGGGACTCTGGACCGAGGCGCATCAGGAATGGCAGGGCAGGACACTGAAGCGTCACCAGGCGCTGCAGGCGGCCTGGAAGGAGTTCATGGCCGGGCCAGGGGGGAAGGAAAGCGGCGAGGCCTTCGAGAAGGCCTGGATGCCGATGCGCGCCAAGGCGCTGGCGGCGCTGGAGGCCTGAGCGTGGCCAGGAGGGGCGCCACCCCTCCTGGACCTCCCCGCCGGGGGGAGCGTCTCCCCCCGGACCCCGCCATTCGTGGGAGCCCGTCGCATGAGTGCCTCCGCCGCGCCGTCCGAAAATAGCCCGCCGCTGCCCGAGGATCCCGAGGCGCCATCCGCAAGGCTGGCCGGCGGTGCGCCCTTCTGGGCCGCCTGCGGCCTCTCCGCCATCGGCCTGCTGATGTCGGTGAACCAGATCTTCAACATCGGCCTGTTCGGCTTCCGGCCGATCAGCACCGCCTATTACTACGCGCTGATCGGGTTGTTCGGTGCCTTCGCCTTCCTCGCCTTCCCCGGCAGCAAGGGCTGGAAGGCGCGGGTGCCGTGGTACGACTGGGGGCTCGCTGTGGCGATCCTGGCGCTCGGCATCTGGCTCGCCAGCGAGGCGCTGACCATCCAGCTGCGCGGCTGGAGCGCCACCGCGCCGGACTGGGCGGCGGCGCTGGCGGGCGCCTTCGTGCTGCTGGTGCTGGAATGCACGCGGCGCACGGGGGAGGGCATCCTCTTCGTGGCCTGCGTGATCTTCGGCGCCTTCCCGCTCTTCGCCGGGCATATGCCGGGCTTCCTCTGGGGCGTGGAGCTGGACCTGCCGGCCACCATTCAGGAGCATGTCTTCGGCACCGAGAGCATCATCGGCATCCCGATGCAGGTGGTGGCGGACACGCTGATCGGCTTCCTGGTCTTCGGCGTGGTGCTGGCGGCGACCGGCGGCGCCAGCTTCTTCATGGATTTCGCGCTCTCGCTGATGGGCACCAGCCGCGGCGGACCGGCCAAGGTGGCGGTGGTGTCCTCGGCGCTCTTCGGCATGCTCTCCGGCAGCCCGACCTCCAATGTGCTGACCACCGGCACGCTGACCATCCCGACCATGAAGCGCTGCGGCTATTCGCCGCATTATGCCGGCGCGGTGGAGGCCTGCGCCTCGACCGGCGGCGCGCTGATGCCGCCGGTGATGGGGGCAGCGGCCTTCATCATGGCGAACTTCCTCAACGTGCCCTACAGCGAGGTGGTGATCGCCGCGGCGCTGCCCTCGGTGCTCTATTATCTCGCGCTCTTCGTGCAGACGGACCTCTACGCCGTGGCGCACAACTTGCGCGGCGTGCCGCGCGAAGAAGTGCCGCCGCTCGGGCCGACGCTGATGAGCGGCTGGTACTATCTGCTCGCCATCGTCGCGCTGACGCTGATGCTGCTGATGTTCCGCATCGAGGCGGAGGCGCCGTTCTGGGTGGCGCTGTTCCTGCTGGCGATCGCGGTGATCAGGCGGAAGCAGACCGGCTTCGGCTGGAGGCGCTTCGCCGGGCTGGTGGTGGAGGCGGGGCGGACGGTCGCGCATCTCGTCGCGCTGATTGCCGGCATCGGGCTGATCATCGGCGCGCTTTCCGTCACCGGCGTGGCCAATTCCTTCTCGCGCGAGCTGGTGCTCTATGCCGGCGGCAATGTCGTGCTGCTGCTGTTCTTCGGCGCCCTCACCAGCTTCGTGCTCGGCATGGGGATGACGGCCTCGGCCTGCTACATCTTCCTCGCCATCACCCTGGCGCCGGCGCTGGTGCAGGCGGGGCTCGACCCGATGGCCTCGCATCTCTACGTGCTCTACTGGGGCGTCGTCTCCTTCATCACGCCGCCCGTCGCGCTGGCGGCCATCGCCGCCGCCTCGATCGCCCGGTCGAGCCCGATGGTGACGGGCATCACGGCGCTGCGCATCGGCGTGCTGCTGATGCTGCTGCCGATCCTCTTCGTTTTCCAGCCGGCGCTGATCCTGAAGGGGGAGCTGCCGACCATCCTGCAGGCGATGGCGACGGCGCTGGCCGCCATCCTGCTGCTGGCCTCCTCCTTCGAGGGGCATCTCTACGGGCTGGGCCGGCTGCGGATCTGGGCGCGGATCGGCCTTGGCATCGCCGGGCTGCTGCTGCTGGTGCCGGAGGGCATGACGGACCTGATTGGAATCGCCATCGCCGCGGTCTGCATCGGCGTGGCGGCGCTGCTGCGGCCGGCGACGCCCCTGGCGCGGGAGGACGGGTGAGGCGCTTCCCCCGCGGCCGGTCCGCCGCCCGGCCCGCTCAGGGTTTCAGCGAGACATTCCAGAAGCGCGGCTTCAGCCCGGCCCAGGGCTCGAAGCCCTGCACGCGGTTCCGTGTGCCGGCGATGGTTTCGCGGTTCAGCCAGACGACGAGCGGCGCGTCCTGCAGGAACTGGTGGTGCAACGCGTCGAACAGCGGCTGCCGCGCGTCGCCCTCCGGCGTGGCCGAGAGGCGGGCCAGCAGATCGCTCGCGGCCGCACTGCGCCAGACCTTCTCGGCGCTGCCGTCCGGCCGGCCGATGAAGCGGTCGAAGGTGAAGGCCGGATCGAGGTAGGGCGTGACGTTCCAGATCATCAGCTGGTAATTGCCGCTGTAATAGCGCTGCAACTGGGCGCCGAATTCCAGGGTTTCGACCTGCGCGTTGACGCCCGCGGCCTGCAGCATGGCCTGGACTAGGATGGCGGTATCCTTCATCAGCCCGAACTGGCTGTTGGTGGTGATGGTGACGGGCTGGCCGCGGTAGCCGCCCTGTTTCAGCAGGGCCGCCGCCTGGACCGGATCGTAGCCGAAGCCCTTCTGCTGCACCGTGCTGAAATGGCGGCTGCTGGCTGGCACCAGCGAGGGAGCGGGCGCGCCGTAGCCGGCATAAAGCCCGTCGCGCAGCCCCTCCGCGTCGATGGCCATGGCGATGCCCCGGCGCAGGCGTGCATCGGCCAGAACCGGGTCGGTCGCGCGGATCAGCACGGTGTTCAGCCCGGCCGTGGCCGCGTGGCGGATGGTGAGGCCGGAGGCCGACTGCAACTCCTTCGCGATGGTGGGCTCGATCTCCTGCAGCACGTCGAGGTCGCCCGCCTGCAGCGCCAGCCGCGCGGCAGAAGGGTCGGGGATCAGCGTCAGGCGGACATGATCGACCAAGGGCCGCTTGGCACCAGCCAAGCCGTCGGCGGGCTCGCTGCGCGGGGCGTAGTCGGCGAAGCGGGCGAGCTGCACGTATTGCCCGCGCCGCCACTCCTCCAGCCGGAAGGGGCCGGTGCCGATCGCCTGCGTCCAGCGGCCATCGGCATCGACGGAATCCGGATGGGCGATGCCGCTGCTGTCGCAATCCGAGCGCGCTATCATGCTGAGGAAGAGCGGGCTCGGCGCGGCCAGGTGGAAGGCGACGCGCCGCTTGTCGAGCGCTTCCACCGACTCGATCCGGATCTGCCGGGTGCCGTCGAAATTGCCGCGGCACGGCCATTTGGCGGCGGGATCCAGGAAGGTTTTCCAGGTCCAGACGACTTCCTTCGCCGTCAGGGGTGCGCCATTGTGGAAGCGTACGCCCGGCCGCAGGGTGAAGGTGATGGTGCGGCCGTCCTCGCTGGTGTCGATGGACTCGGCCAGCATCGGCGCGACGCTGCCATCGTTGCGCCAGGCGACGAGACCTTCATAGATGTGCTGCAACACGGCGCCGGTCGCGACATCGGGGCTGATGCCCGGCATCAGGCCGCGGATATCGGAGGCGATCATGCCGCGCAGCGTGGTCTCGGCGCGGAGCGGCGTGGCGGTGAGGCCGCCTGCCAGCAGCAGCGCCAAAGCAGCCCCGGGCAGGCGCTGAAGGAGCTTGGACATTCGCAGAACCTCCTTGTGCCGCCCGGCGGTTTCCGGAAGCCGGGCCGCTCCTGCCGGTGGCCGCCGCATCAGGCGGGAGCGGGCAGCAGGGCGCGGCAGGGGCGGGGCGCAGCGCCGAGTTTGGCGGCGCGGTCCAGAAGCCGGCGCAAAATGGGCAGGCGCGCCGTGCGCGCGAGGCCGAGATCGGCGCGCGGATGCAGCGTCAGGCAGGCATAGCCGGCCACCGGCAGCAAGGCCTCCAGCTCCTCCGTCATCATGGCCTCGGCGCGATCCTGGGTCAGCCGCCGGCGGAAATGCGTGGCATCGGCCAGACCCTCCGCCCAGGGCAGTTCCAGCATCGCGCCGCCGCCATCGGCAGCCAGCGGGTAGGGCGCGTCGTCATCGACGAAGCTGCTGTCGTAGCCATAGCCGAGCCGCGCCAGCAACGGCAGGGTCGCGGCGGAGAGGGTGCCAGTCGGCGCGCGGAAGCCGAGGGGCGCGGTGCCGCAGAGGCGGCGCAGCGTGTCATGCGCCTCTTCCAGCACCTCTGCTTCCTGCTCCGGGTCCAGCGCCGCGTGGTCCTCGAAGGCGCGGCCGTGGCTTGCGACCTCATGGCCCTCGCGCAGGCAGCGTTCCAGCAGGGCGGGCATGGCCAGCGCCTCGCTGGAGGGCCAGAAGAAGGTGGCGGTGAGGCCGGCCTCGCGCAGCGCGTCGAGCAGCCGCGCCATGCCGACCTTCGCGGCATAGCCGCCATGGGCGAAACGGCCGAAGAGCGGCGCGCCCTTGGCCTCCGCCGCCTCCGGGCCGAGGCCCTGCACGTTCACGGTGAGCAGCAGGGTGGCCGTCATGCGCGCGGGTTCCGCCAGCGGGTGGGATTGGCCAGGCAATGCCGCGCCAGCTCGCGCATCGTCATGAAGACGACGCCGGGCGTCTGCTTCGCCGCGACCAGGAAGGCCTCGAAGGCCGCCATGCGCGCCGGCGTGCCGGAGCCATAGCCGGCGCGCGGGTGCATGATGAGCTGCACATAGCCGTCGCCCGCCGCGATGGCGGCAAGCTCCTGCAGCCAGTTGTCGCGCACCTCGGCCGCCGTGGCCTGGCCCTGCACGTAGAGCGGCGCGTCGTCCAGCGAGACGGTGTTGTTGGGGAGGATGATGAAGTCCTCCGTCACGGTGCCGCCGATCGTCGCGAGATAGGGCAGGTCCTCGTCCTTCTCACTGGCGTCGTAGATGTAGCCGAGGCGCCGCAGCGTCGGCAGCGTGCGGTGGCTCTTGCGCCCGGAGGGCGAGCACCAGCCGACCGGCGCCTCGCCCAGGCAATCGGCGAGGATGGCGTGGGTCTTCTCCAGCAGGCCGACCTCTTCCTCGCCCAGTTCATGGCCCTCGTGCCGGTAGCCATGCGCGGCGATCTCGTGCCCTGCCGCGTGCACCTCGCGCATCAGCGCCGGATAGAGTTCGGCGTCGTAGCCGCACATGAAATAGCTGGCGGTGATGCCATGCCGCGCCAGCACCTCCAGGCTGCGCGGCACGCCGCGCCGCGCCGCATAGCGGCCGCGCGAATGGATGCCGAGATGGTTCAGCCCCTTGCCGGCCTCCACCGCCGGACCGTCCATGTGGACGGTGACGCAGACGACGCAACGCGCGCCCTGCGGCCAGCGGGGCTCAGCGGCGGGGGAGGGGGCGGGCGGTGGCATCCTCGGGCGCATCCTCGGCTGGGCCGGCCGATGATGTGCCATGAGGCTGCAAAGTGCAATCATCCTGGGGCGCTGGCTGCAGCGCCATGGCATCGGCCAGGTGCAGCCGCATCTGCAGCGCGGCGCGCTCCCGGTCGCCGGCCTGCAGCGTGTCCAGGATGGTCAGGTGCTCGCGCACGGAGACGGCGACGCGCGCTGGCCCGACGCGCCAGGAATAGTTCGCCAGCATCCGCAGCCGGTTCTGCTGCGCCACCGCGGCGGCGATGAAGCGGTTGCCGGAGGCTTCCGCGAGGCCGATGTGGAACTGCGCGTTGACCTCGAAGAAGGGCACGGCGTCGGCATCCTTCCAGTCGCGGCGCAGGAAGGGCTCATGCGCGCGGCGCATCCGGTCGGCGAAGCCGGGCGGCAGGGCGAAGCCCGGCTCCAGCAGCGCGCCGGGCTCGATCATCATGCGGAAGCGATAGGAGGCGGCGCGATCCGCGAGGGAGGAGAGGCCTTCGGTGAAGTGCCAGCCATGGCCCCGGTTGCGGGTGGCGACCCCAGCCTCGGCGAGCCGGCCGAGCGCCTGGGCGACGGCGGTGCGGCCGGCGCCGTAGATCTGGGCGAGCTGGCGCTCCGAGACCTCCTCGGGCAGGGTGCCGTCGGCGCGGCCTCGGGCGATGGCGACCAGCAGGCGGGCGACGCCGGATTCCTCGCCCTGCGGGCGCAGGGCGCTGGCATCGAGATCGGGGTTCAGGAGCCGCACCGCGCGGCCCTCGGTGACGACGGCGCCGAGGGATTCCAGCAGCGCGACGGCGCCGTTGACCGGGGTGCGGGAGACGCCCAGCGCCTCGGCCAGGGCGGCGCGCGACAGCCGCTCTCCCGGCGCGGCGCCGCGGTCCTTCAGCAGGTCGAGGATCGACCGTGCCAGGTTGCGCTGGAGCGGCGTGGCCGTGGCGGGGGAGGGATCGGACATGGTTCGGCGGGAGATAGCGGGCCAGCCCGGCGGCGGAAAGGCCGGTCTGGGGGAAGATGAACTTTGCGCCCCTGAAAATCCGATAAGGTGACTTCATCGCTGCGCGGCCGCAACCGCCACGGAGGGCGCCCCAGGGCGCCCGAGGAGGTTCCAGAACCTGAAGGGGGTCCGGGGGAAGCTGAGCTTCCCCCGGCTTTCATCCTTCCAGCCTCGGCGTCGCCTCCAGCAGGGCCCGCGTATAGGGATGCCTCGGCGCATCGAAGATCGCGTCGCGCGTGCCTTGCTCGACGATGCGGCCGTTCTGCATCACCACGACGCGGTCGGCGACCTCGGCCACCGCGCCGAGATCGTGCGAGATGAACAGGCAGGCGAAGCCGCGCTCCGCCTGCAGGCGGCGGATCAGGGCCAGGATCTGCTTCTGCACGGTCATGTCCAGCGCCGAGACCGGCTCATCCGCCACCACCAGGGCCGGGCGGCGGACGATGGCGCGCGCGATCGCCACGCGCTGCCGCTGCCCGCCGGAAAGCTGGTGGGGGAAGCGTTCCGCCATGCCGGGCAGGCCGACGGCCTCGAAGGTCTCCACGACGCGCGCGGCCTTGTCGGCGGCGGACAGCCCGGGCTCGTGGCGCAGCGGCTCGGCGACGATGGCGCCGATGCGCATGCGCGGGTCCAGCGAGGAATAGGGGTCCTGGAAGACGATCTGGCAGGCGAGGCGGAAGTCACGGAAGGCGGCGTCGCGGGCGGTGGTGACGTCCTGACCGCGAAACAGCAATTGGCCGCCGCTCGGCTGCACCAGGCGCAGCATAGCGCGGCCCAGGGTCGTCTTGCCGGAGCCGCTGCCGCCGACCAGGGCCACCGTCTCGCCGCGCTCGATGGCGAGATCGACGCCCTGCACGGCGCGTTTCGGTGGCGTACGGCCGAGGAGACGGTGGCGGCCGGGATAGTCCACCGTCAGGCCGCGCGCTTCCAGCAACGGCTCGCCGGTGGCGGCGCGCGGCGGGCGGGGCAGGCGCTGCGGCATGGCGGCGACCAGAGCGCGGGTGTAGTCCTCGCGCGGCGCGGCGAGCAGGCGGCGGGCCGGGCCTTCCTCCACCACGCGGCCGCGCTGCATGACCAGCGCGCGGTCGGCGTAGCGGGCGACGAGGCCGAGATTGTGCGTGACCAGCAGCACCGCCGTGCCGTTGTCGCGCGCCAGCTCCACCATCAGGTCCAGCACCTCCGCCTGGGCCAGGTTGTCGAGGGCGGTGGTGGGCTCGTCGGCGATCAGCAGGCGCGGGCGCGGCAGCATCACCGCCGCCAGCATGATGCGCTGGCGCATGCCGCCGGAGAACTCGTGCGGGTAGGCGCGCAGGCAGGCTTCCGGATCGGGGATGTGCACGCGGCGCAGCATGGCGAGGCAGGCCGCCCGCTGCTCGGTACGGGAGAGGCGGCTGTGCAGCGCCAGCGCTTCGCCAAGCTGGCGGCCGATGGTCATGGCCGGGTTCAGCGAGACCATCGGCTCCTGGAAGACCATGCCGATGGCGCCGCCGCGCAGCTCGCGCAGGCGGGCGGGCGTGACGCGGGCAAGATCCTCGCCCTCAAGGCGGATGGCGCCGGCGGTGCGGGCGAGGCCGGGCGGCAGCAGGCCCAGGATGGCACGGCCCGTCGCCGTCTTGCCGCTGCCGGACTCGCCCACCAGCGCCAGGATCTCGCCGGGCCGCATCGCGAAGGAGGCGTCCCGCACGGCGACGAAGCTGCCGGCCTGCACGCGCAGCCCCTCGACGGAGAGCAGGGCGGTGGCGGTTTCGGCGGCGGGTGGGGCCAGCACGGCGCTCATTGCGGCGTCTCCCGCGGGTCCAGCCGGTCGCGCAGCGCGTCGCCCAGCAGGTTGATGCCGAGCAGCGTCAGGGCGATGCAGGCCCCGGGGCAGAGGCTGAGCCAGACGGCGGATTCGAGATAGGGGCGCGCGGCGGCGAGCATGTTGCCCCAGGTCGGCGCCGGCGGCGGCACGCCGAGGCCGAGGAAGGAGAGCGCGCTTTCCGCCAGGATGGCCCAGCCGAACATGCTGGTGGCCAGGACGATCAGCGGCGAGAGCGTGCCCGGCAGCACATGGCGCCAGAGGGTATAGGCCTCGCTGTTGCCGATGGCGCGGGAGGCCTCGACGAATTCGCGCTCGCGGATCGAGAGGACGGAGCCGCGCACCACGCGCGCGACGGTGGGCGTATAGGCGAGGCCGAGGGCGGCAACGATGCCCCACTGGCTGGCGCCGAGCACCGCCAGCAGCCCAAGGGCGAGCAGGATGCCGGGAAAGGCCAGCAGCGCGTCGTTCACCAGCATCAGCGCGCGGTCCACCGCGCCGCGGAGAAAGCCGGCCACCAGCCCGATCAGGCTGCCGAGCACGACCGCGACCAGCACGGTCAGCACCGCGACGAGGCAGGAGGTGCCGGCGCCGGCCATCAGTCGGCTGAGCACGTCGCGCCCGACCTCGTCCGTGCCGAGCCAATGCACGGCGGAGGGCGCGTTGAGCCGCGCGCGCAGGCTGATGCCGAGCGGGTTGTAGGGCGTCCAGATCGCGGAGGTGGCGGCCATCAGAAGGATGGCGCCCATCAGGACGCCGCCGATCCAGGCGTTCAGGCGCAGGCGCATCGTCGGACTTTCATTCGGCGGTGACGCGGGGATCGAAGAGCGGGTAGAGCAGATCGACGGCCAGATTCACCAGCACGTAGACGGTGGCGATGAAGAGCATGGCGCCCTGCACCACCGGGTAGTCCCGCGCATAGATGCCATCGACCAGCAGGCGGCCGAGGCCGGGCAGGGTGAAGACCGTCTCGATGACGGCGATGCCGCCGAGCAGGTTGCCGAGCACGATGCCGAGCAGCGTCAGCGTCGGCGCGAAGGCATTGGGCAGCACGTGGCGGCGCAGCACGGTGGATTCGTGCAGGCCCTTGGAGCGCGCATGGGCCACGTATTCCAGCCGCAGCACGTCGATCGCGGCGCTGCGCGCCATGCGGGTCAGCACGCCGGCCTCGATCAGCGTCAGCGTCGCGATGGGCAGCAGGATGTAGAGCAGCGCCCGCCAGGGATCCTCGCCGAAGCCGACATAGCCGACCACCGGCACCCAGCCGAGCTTCAGGCCGAAGAAGAGCAGCATCAGCAGGCCCAGCCAGAAGCTCGGGATGGAGAGCAGGAAGGTGGCGCCGCCGACCAGGGCGAGGTCCAGCCGGCTGTGCTGCTTCCAGGCGGCGATGGTGCCCAGCGGCACGGCGATCAGCCCCGCCAGCACCACCGCCGCCAGCACGATCGAGGCGGTGACCTGGAAGCGGTCGAGGATCAGCGGCAGCACCGCCTCGCCATTCGACAGGGAATGGCCGAGATCGCCGCGCAGCGCGTGGCCGAGCCAGGTGGCGAACTGCACGGGCATCGGCTGGTCCAGCCCCATCTGCTGGCGGAGCTGGGCGAGCTGCTGCGCATCGGCGGCATCGCCCAGCATCAGCTGCGCCGGGTCGCCCGGCACCAGCCGCAGCAGGGCGAAGACGGCGACGGCGACAAGCAGCAGCGTCGGCAGGGCCAGCAGCAGCCGCTTGAGCGCATAGGTGGCGGTCATGCCGCGTCCTCCCGCTGCGCCTGCATCAGTCGCGCGCGACGCCCCAGAGCCGGGTCTGCCCCGAGGCCCAGGGCTGCACACCGCTGATGCCCTTGCGGAAAGCGATATAGTCCGGCTGGTTGTAGAGCACGATGGCCGGTACCTGCTGCATGAAGCGGGTGTAGAGCTGGTCGAAGATCTGCTGGCGCAGGGCCGGGTCGGTCTCGACCATCGAGCGCTGGATCAGCGAGAGCGCCTCGGGGTCTTCCCAGACCTTGCGCGGCTGGCGGTCCTTGGGGCCGGAGATCATCTCGTAGGACAGCGAGGGCTCCAGCCGGGGTGAGTAGATGAAGGACATCATCTGGTACTCGCCCTTGGTGTAGCGGTCGAGCTGCGTCGCCCAGTCCAGCACCTCCAGCTCGATCGGGATCCCGGCCTCGGCGGCCATGGCCTGCGCGGCCACGGCGGAATCATAGACGTTGGGATAGCGCCGGTTGGTGATCATGCGGATCGGCTGGCCGCGATAGCCGGCCTCGGCCAGCAGCTTCTTCGCGGCGGCGATGTCGCGCTTCGGGCGCACCGACTGCGCCTCGGAATGGAAGGCGCTGGCGCTCGGCACGGGCGAGGGGTTCTGCTGCACGTCCTGGCCGACGATGCCCTCCACCAGGCCGGGGATGTCCAGAGCCAGGGCGATGGCGCGGCGGATGCGCACATCCTTCAGCAGCGGGTCGCGCGTCTGCATCAGCAGCGCCGTCATGCCCATGGAGGGCGCGGCCTTCACGCTCACCTCGGCGCGGTTGCGCAGGTCAGGCAGCTCGGGCGCCGGCACGTCGGTCATGACGTCGATGTCGCCGGCCAGCAGCGCCGCCTTGGTGGCGGAGGAATCCGGGATCACCATGAAGCGGAGCTTCGCCGCATAGGCCTGCTTGCCGCCGGCGAAGCCGTCGCGCGGGCCGGGGAGGGCGGCGTAGCCGTCGAAGCGCTCCAACTCCACATACTGGCCGCGGCGCCAGTCGCCCAGCTTGTAGGGGCCGGTGCCGACCGGCTTGCCCCAGTTGCCGTCGCTGCCGACGGAAGCGGGGTGCAGGATGCCGGTGCCGCCGCAGTCGGGGCGCGCCAGGGTGGCCAGGAACAGCGCCGCCGGCTTCTCCAGCGTGACGGTGACGGTGCGCGCGTCGGGGGCGGCGATGTCGGTGATCTTCGCCTGGCCGCTGGTGCCGTTCAGGTCAGGCAGGCAGCGCCATTGCGTCGCCGGGTCCAGGTAGCGCTTCAGGCTCCACAGCACCTCGGCCGAGGTGAGGGGGGCGCCGTTCTGGAAGGTGACGCCGTCGCGCAGGGTGAAGGTGTAGGTGCGGCCGTCCTCCGAGAGATCCACCTTCTGCGCCAGCATGGGCACGACGGCGACCTTCTCGTTCAGCGCCACCAGCCCCTCGACGATGTGCAGCATCACCGCATCGGTGTTGAAGTCGCGGTTGCCGCCGGGCTGAGTGCTGCGGATGTCGGAGTTCAGCGAGACGCGCAGGGTATAGTCGCCGCGCGCCGGCTCGGCCTGCGCAGCGCCCGCCGTCAGCGCGACGGCGAGCAGACCGCCCAGGACCTTCACGCGACCGCTCCGAGCGGCTGCGGAGGGCGCGCGGAGCGCGTCCCGGGGGCTTGCAGGGATTGAAGGGGTCTGGGGGCGCTGCGCTCCCCCGGAGGCTGTCTGCGTCATCAGGCGGCTCTCGCATCGGCGGCGGTGGAGAGGTCGTAGCGGGTGAAGCTGCGGTTCAGCGCCGGCAGGGGCGCGATCTCCAGCACGCCGCGCGCCGGCTGCATCACCAGCATGGCGACCGTGGCCGAGAGATTGCCGGCGGTGTTGAGCCGCGGCGGCCGGCAGACCGACCAGGGCTTCTGGTAGTCGTCGAAGAGAGCGTCCTTCACCGCCTGCACGTCGAGGCTGCCGGCCTGCTTCAGCCGTTGCTGCAGCAGGCTGCGCACGCGCAGGTCGCGGTACAGGCTGTCCGGCGTGTTCAGGATGCCCGTGTCCTTCAGCTTGCCGAGCGCGACCGGGCTGAGGAAGTGGTTGGCGTGCACGATCAGCCCGCCTTCCGGGTGCAGCTGGAAGGCCTCGTCCGGCGCGCATTCGAAGTTGATGGCGATGCCGCCGGCCTGGCTGACGATGATGTTGTTCGAGGCCGATTTCACCGTGGTGTAGGCGGCGCGGAAGGCATGGGCGACGAACTCCTGCTCCAGCACCTTGCGGCGGATCAGGGAGAGGGGCACGCCGAGCGCGCGGTAGTCGCGATCGCTTTCCAGGTAGTTGGCGGTGATGGCCACGCCGGCGGCGTTCAGCCCGGCGCGCGCCAGGCCGCCGGCCTCGACGAAGGTCAGGATGTCGGGGCCGTCATCGCGGCGGATGCGCAGGACCACGCCGGTTTCGGCGCATTCGCTCTTCCAGTCCCAGTTCTGCGCATGGATCAGCGCGCCGTCGGAGGAGATCTCCGGCATGACGACGACGCCGGTGCAGCCGTCGGGGTCCTTCTTCGCCGCGGCGCTGCGCTTGCCGAGCTGCAGCACCTCGGTGCGGGCATTGATCAGGACGATGTCCTCGAAGGGAACGCCGGCGCCTTCGGCAATGCCCCGCATCTCCACGACATAGTCGGGATCGAAGGCCTCGATGCGGGGGACGAAGTCGCGCGCCCAGCCATGGATGGCGCCGACGCCATGGCCGCCGCTGGCGAGCTGCGCCGTATAGTGCTCGATGCTGCGGTGGATGCGGGCTTTCGCCTGCTGCCCGTATTGCCGGCCGCGTTCGGCCGCGGAGCCTTGCAGATCAATGAGCGGAAAGGGTTCCACGGTCCAGCTTCCTGTGCATAATGGGCTTTGCGCATCCAAAGTGCATTGAGCCTAGCAGCCATGGCTGCTCCCACTCAAGCCACCAGATGCGGCATGGTCCAGGGTAGGGAGGAAATTCTGAAGGCGTTGCCGTTTTCCCGCCTGCTACCGGCCGCTCTGCCTTGCTCTGCGCTTTGCGGCCCCATGGGGGCGGCATGATCTCCCTGCCGGGAAACCGGAGCGCGGCTCCTGCCACGCGGCCCTGGCAAGGGCGCAGGGCCCGGCCGGTGGGCCGTGACAGGGCTGGCGGCGCCGTGGCCGCGCATCGCACGCGCACGGCAGGACGCCGGCAGGGGTGCGCCGCCTTGCATCCCGCCCGGCGTCATCCTCCGGCAGGGGGCGATGACGAGCCGCCCGCGCCGCCGCGTGGAGGGCTTCCGGTTCTCCGGAAGCTGACGCGCGCCTGATTCCATTGCTGCCGGCCCGGCGCCGGCTCTGCCAACCCGGATGATCATCATGCACGACCTGCCGCCCGATGCGGTGCCCAACGACCTCGATGCCTTCTGGATGCCCTTCACACCCAACCGCGTATGGAAGCGCGACCCGCGCTTCGTCACGCGGGCGGAAGGAATGCACTACATCACCCCCGACGGGCGGCGCATCCTGGACGCGATCGCCGGGCTGTGGTGCGTCAATGCCGGCCACTGCCATCCGCGCATCGTCGCGGCGATCCGGCAGCAGGCGGGGCAGCTCGACTATGCCTCTTCCTTCGGGCTCGGACACCCGCTGGCCTTCGAATATGCGAACCGGCTGGTCGCGGCCGCGCCCGCAGGCTTCAGCCGCGTCTTCTTCGCCGGCTCCGGCTCGGAGGCCGTGGACACGGCGTTGAAGCTGGCGCTGGCCTATCATGCCATCCGCGGCGAGGGGCAGCGGACCAAGCTGGTTGGCCGGCAGCGCAGCTATCACGGGGTCGGCTTCGGCGGGCTCTCGGTCGCCGGCATCGGCCCGCAGCGCAAGCATTTCGGCCCGCTGCTGCCGGGCGTCTCGCACCTGCCGCATACCCACGACCCCGAGCGGAACGCCTTCAGCCGCGGCCGCCCGGCGCATGGCGGTGCGGGCTTCGCCGAGGCGCTGGAGGGCATCCTCTATGCGCAGGACCCTTCCACGATCGCGGCGGTGATCGTGGAGCCGGTGGCCGGCTCGACCGGGGTGCTCGTGCCGCCGGTGGACTACCTGGAGAAGCTCCGCGCGATCTGCGACCGGCACGGGCTGCTGCTGATCTTCGACGAGGTGGTGACCGGCTTCGGGCGCCTCGGCGCACCCTTCGGCAGCGAGGCGCTGGGCGTGCTGCCGGACCTGATCTGCTGCGCCAAGGGCATGACCAATGGCGCCGTGCCGATGGGCGGCGTCCTGGCCAATGACCGGGTGCTGGCCGGGCTGGAGGCGCAGCCCGAGGCCAATACCGAGTTCATGCACGGCTATACCTATTCCGGCCATCCGCTGGCCGCCGCCGCCGGGCTGGCGACGCTGGCGGTGTATCAGGAGGAAGGGCTGTTCGAGCGCGCCGCCGCCACCGCGCCGCTCTGGGAAGAGGCGCTGCACAGCCTGCGCGGCACGCCGGGGGTGACGGACATCCGCAACCTGGGCCTGCTGGGCGCTGTCGAATTTGGCGGTCAGCCGGCGGGCGGGCCGCTGGGCGCGCGCACCATCGCCGCGCGCTGCTTCGAGGAAGGTGTGCTGATCCGCGCAGTGGGGGAATCACTGGTGCTCTCGCCGCCGCTTGGCATCAGCGAGGCGGAGATCGGGCAGATCGTCGAAACCATCGGGCGGGTCGCGCGGCAAGGCGCCGGGGGCGCCGGCCGCTGAGGCGGCGGGGGAAGGGGCCGCGGCCTTGTGCCGCGACCCCCGCGATGCTCAGAGCATCGGGCGCCCGCCGGTGACCGGGATCAGCGCGCCGGTGATGTAGCTCGCCTCGGGCGCCGCCAGCATCACATAGGCGCAGGCCAGCTCGACCGGCTGGCCGGGGCGGCCCATCGGCGTGTTCTTGCCGAAGCTCGCGACATGGTCCGCCGGCATGGTCGAGGGGATGAGCGGTGTCCAGATCGGCCCCGGCGCCACCGCATTCACCCGGATTCCCTTCTCCGCGACGAGCTGCGCGAGGCCGGCGGTGAAATTGGCGATGGCGCCCTTGGTCGTTGCGTAGGCCAGCAGCGAGGGCGAGGGATTCTTGGCGTTGATCGAACTGGTGTTGATGATGGCGCTCCCCGGCTTCATCTGCGGGATCGCCGCCTTGCACAGGTAGAACTGGCTGTGGATGTTGGTGCGGAAGGTGACGTCCCATTCCTCCGCGCTGATGTCCTCGATGCTTTCGAAGGAGGCCTGGTGGGCGGCGTTGTTCACGAGGATGTCGAGCTTGCCGAACTCCTTCATCGCGCGCTCGACGAGGCTCTTGCAATAGGCTTCGTCCTTTACGTCGCCGGGGACCAGCACCGCCTTGCGGCCGGCCTGCTCCACCCAGCGCGCCGTCTCCTTCGCGTCGTCATGCTCGTTGTAGTAGGAGATCAGCACATCCGCGCCTTCGCGCGCATAGGCGATGGCCACCGCGCGCCCGATGCCGGAATCGGCGCCGGTGATGATGGCGGCGCGACCCTGCAGGCGGCCGCTGCCCTTGTAGCTTTCCTCGCCATGGTCCGGCTTCGGGTTCATCTCTCCCGTGGAGCCCGGCATGTCCTGCTGCTGCTTGGGCATCGGGGGCTTCGGAGGGTCGCTGATCTGTGTGCCTGCCATGCTTCGGCTCCTTTTGAGTCTGGGACGCGGTGCCGGCTGAGGCGGGGCCGGTGGCCTCCGCCTGCGCGCCGCCGGTGGTCCTGCTCTTATCGTCCGAGGCGGTGGGATGGTTGCCATCACCGCTGGGTGCATGCCGGCATCGGCATGGCCACGCAGCCCCCGATTCCGAAGAGGTGAGGCTGAATCCTGAGGATTATCCTTTCCGCGGATTTTGCTCCGCCTCAGCCGGGCAGTGCCTCCCCCTGCCAGAGTGTCTGGAGCCGTGCCGTTGCCTCGCCCGTGCCGAGAACCGGCACGACCAGTTCGCGGAACTTGTCGGAGAGTTCGGCGTCGGAGAGCGGGTCCTCCGGGTCGCCCTTGCGGTTGGGCTGGGTGTGCTTCAGCACGCGGCCGTCGCGCAGCGCGACGCGCAGATGGGCGGCGCGGCGGCGCGGATAGGCCTCGGCCAGATCGGGCGCGAGGCTGACGCTGACCTTCGGCATGATGGCGCGCAGGGCCGGATCGGCCAGCGCCTCGGGCGTGAAGGCGGCGAGGCGCACACCGCCGAGATGCAACAGCGCTGCCACGCAATACTGCGCGCTGAAGCGCGCCTCCTGCTCGGTGGCGGCGTGGGGGCGGTCGCAGAGTTCCTTCGTGGCGCGGTAGCCGCCGACATGGATGCTCTCGATCTCGTCCGGGCCGAAGCCATGCGCCGCGCGCAGCGCGACGAGCCCGTCGAGCGCCGGGAAGATATGGCCGCAGCAGCCATGATTCTTGAAGGTGATGGTGGCGACCGCGAAGTCGCGATCGAGGCCGGCGAGGGCGCGCTGCCAGTCGCCGGTGCTGTCGCTGGTGGCGGCGGCGAAACCGACCGGGCCGTGCAGCACGTCCGGCGCGCCGGTGACGCCGGCCATGGCGATGCGGGCAGCCAGCAGGCCGGCATCGGCGGCGTGGCCGGGATGCAGCGGCTTGCTCATACCGGCACCCCGGAAGGCCTGCTGCAGCCCGCCCGCCATAGTGGCGGCGGTGGCGATGGCATTGCCCATTTGCGCCGCATCGGCACCGAGCAGCAGCGCTCCGGCGGCGGCGGCGCCGAAGGTGCCGACCGTGCCGGTGGTGTGCCAGTAGCGGTAATGGCTGGGCTGCACGGCGAGCGCGATGCGGCACCCCACCTCGTAGCCGGCGATGATGCCGCGTAACAGGTGCTCCATCGTCAGCCCGCGGTCCTGCGCCACCGCGAGGGCGGCGGCGATGGTGGGGGCGCCGGGATGCAGGCCGGAATCGCGGTGGATATCGTCGAACTCCACCGTATGCGCGGCGGTGGCATTCAGCAGCGCGGCATGGCGCGGCGCCCCGCGCTTTCCGTCGGCATAGCAGAGCGCGCCGCCCTCGCCACGCTCGGCGGCGAGAGCCGGGGCCATCAGGCTGGCGGGCGCCTGGTGCGCTCCGGGAATGAGGGCAGCGAACCAGTCCACCAGAGCGCGGCGGGCATGGTGTTCCAGCGCGGGGGGCAGTGGCCGGTCGCGCCAGCTCGCGGCATGCGCGGCGAGCGTCAGGAGGGGGTTCGCCGTCGCGCTCATGCCAGCACCGCCAGCCCGTCGGCGGCCCGGACGCCCTGGCCTTCGGGCAGCACGAAGAGCGGATTGATCTCCGCCTCGCGCAGCCGCTCGCCGGCGGTCATGGCCATGGTGGCGAAGGCCAGCACGGCCTCCACGAGCGCCGGGATATCGGCCGGGGGCGCGCCGCGGAAGCCGTGCAGGAGCTTCGCCGCCCGCAATTCCTCCAGCATCGCCTCTACTTCGGGGCGGGTGACGGGAAGCGGGCGCAGCGCGGTGTCCTCGAAGAGTTCGGCGGTGACGCCACCCAGGCCGAGCAGCAGCATCGGGCCGAGCTGCGGGTCCTGGTGCAGGCCGAGGATCATCTCGATGCCGCCGCGCAGCCGCTCCTGCACCAGGAAGCCCTCTACGGGGGGCAGGCCGGCTTCGGCGACGCGCCGCTGCATCGCCTCGCAGGCGGTGGGGATCTCCTGCGGCGTGAGGCCGACCTGGACGCCGCCCAGCTCGCTCTTGTGGGCGATGTGGCGGGCCAGAATCTTCAGCACCACCTCGCCGCCGAGGGCCCGTGCCGCCTGCGCGGCCCCGGCGGCGTTGGCCACGGCGATCTCGCGCGCCACGGGGATGCCGAAGGCGGCGAAGAGCGCCTTGCTCTCGGCCTCGTTCAGCGGGCCGGCGGGAAGGGTGGTGAGCAGTTCGGCGGTGCCGGGTGGCGGGGCGGCGGGGGCGGCCTCCTCCGGCAGGATGCGCGGCTGCAGGGCGGTGAGCACGGCGGCGCAGCTTTCCGGCGTGGCGAAGGCGGGGATACCCTGCCGGTTCAGCAGCCGCACGATCTGCGGCGCATGCGGGCTGACATAGGCCAGGATCGGCTTCTCGCTGCGCTGCTGGCATTCCAGCAGGGCATCGGCGACGAGTTCGGGCCGCGCCAGGGCAGAGGAGCCGACGACGGTGACGAGCGCGTCGTATTCCGGGCTGTCCAGCAGCGCGGTGATGGCGCCGCGGAAGAGGTCGGGGCGGAGGCCCGCCAGCGTCACGTCTACCGGGTTGCGGCCGGTAGCGGCCTGGTCGCCTGCCAGCAGTTCCGCGAGGCGGGCGTCGGTGGCGGCGTCGGGCACGGGCAGGCTGAAGCCGGCGAGGCCGAGATTGTCGGCCAGCAGCGTGCCGGCGCCGCCGGTGGAGGTGAGCACGGCGACACGCTTGCCCCGCGCGCGGCGGCCGGGGGCCAGGGCGGCGGGGATATCGAGCAGGTCGTTGAAGCTTTCGGCGCGGATGACGCCGCACTGGCGGAACAGCGCGTCATAGGCGCGGTCGGCGCCGGCCAGGGCGCCGGTATGCGAGGCGGCGGAGCGCGCGCCGGATTCCGAGCGGCCGACTTTGTAGACGACGATGGACTTGCCGAGCGCCGCTGCCCGCCGGGCCGCCGCGCGGAATTCCCGCGGGCGGCGCAGCCCTTCGAGGTAGAGGGCGACGACGTCGGTTTCCGGATCGTCCAGCAGGGCTTCGAGGAAGTCGGTGCTGTCGAGATCGGCCTCGTTGCCGGTGGCGACCAGCTTGGCGAGGCCGATGCCGCGATCGGCCGCGCGGGAGAGCAGCGAGCCCAGGATGCCGCCGCTTTGCGAGATGACCGAGAGGCGCCCGCGCGGCAGGCCTTCGATCTCCAGTGCGCCGGTGGCGGAGAGAGTGATGGCGTCGGTCAGGTTGACCAGGCCGATGGTATTGGGGCCGAGCAGGCGCATGCCGCCCGCCGCCTGCTTCAGCGCGATCTGGCGCGCGGCGCCCTCGGGGCTGGTCTCGCCATAGCCGCTGGCCAGCACGATGGCAGCAGCGCAGCCACGGGCGGCGAGGTCGCGCACCGCCGCTTCCGCGCGCTCGGGGCCGAGCAGCACGATGGCGGCATCCGGCGTGCCGGGAAGGGAGGCCACGTCGGGGTAGCAGGGCAGGCCGCCGATCTCCGTCGCGCGCGGGTTCACCGGCCAGATGGCGCCGGTGAAACCGTGCTTCCGGAGATAGGCGACGGGGCGGCCGGTCATCTTGGAGGCATCCGCCGAGGCGCCAATGACGGCGACGCTCTGCGGGCGCAGCAACCTGTTCAGGGCGTCGGCGGCGTTCATGCCCGGCCCGCCTTCTTCGCCTCGCTGCGCGCCAGGAAGGCGGCGACGGAATCCAGATGCTCCTGCGTGCTGTAACAGATCGCCTGCGCCTGGCTGCCCATCGAGAAGATCTGCTCGACGGAAAGCTCGAAGCTCTGGTCGAGAATGGACTTGGCCAGCGCCAGCGAGGCGGGGGCGCCCTGGCTCAGCTCGGCCGCCCAGGCGCGCGCGTCATCGAGCAGAGCCTCGTCGCTGGTGACGCGGTCGGCGACGCCGAGCTTCAGCGCCTCCTCAGGCTCCAGCGTGCGGCCGGTGAAGATCAGCTCCTTGGCACGGGCGAGGCCGACGCGGCGCGGCAGGAAATACATGCCGCCGCCATCGGGGATCAGGCCCCGCTGCACATAGCTCATGGCGAAGCGCGCGGAGGCGCCGGCCATGACGAAGTCGCAGCACAGCGCGACGTCGCAGCCGAGGCCGGTGGCGGCGCCGTTCACCGCGGCGATGGTGGGCTTGGGCAAAGCGTGCAGCATGGCAATGGCGTGATGCGTGCGCTGCTGCCGGCGCCAGCCGTTCAGCGCCACCTGCCCATGCGGCGCGGCGAGGCGCTCCTTCATGCCGCGCACATCGCCGCCGGCGCAGAAGCCCTTGCCCGCGCCGGTGACGACGAGGGCGCGGATGGCGTCGTCGCGCGAGACGCGGTCCAGCACGGCCATCAGGTCGCCGCGCATGGCATCGTCGATGGCGTTGCGGCGCTCGGGGCGATTCAGCGTCAGGGTGGCGACGGGGCCATCCACCGAAAGCAGGATGGTGTCGCTCGCCGGCTGGTCAGGGGTCATGCGTGTGGGTCCTGTGAGATCGTGGCGCCGGCGGCCGCGTTCAGCGGGTTGGGCAGCGGGGCGCCGGCGTTCCAGGCGCGCAGGCAGGCCGTGGCGCCTTCGAAATAGGCGCGGTAGTTGCGCGCGGAGACGTAGCCGAGATGCGGCGTCAGCAGCGTGTTGGGCGCGGCCAGGAGCGGGTGGTCCGGCGGCAGCGGCTCCTCCTCGAAGACGTCGATGGCGGCACCGCCGAGCCGGCCCTCGTGCAGCGCGGCGAGCAGCGCCCCCTCGTCCACCAGCGCGCCGCGCGCGGTGTTCACCAGCAGGGCGCCGGGCTTCATCGCCGCCAACTCTGCCGCGCCGATGATGCCGCGCGTGCTGGGGCCGAGGCCGAGATGCAGGCTGACGATGTCGGAGCGGGCGAAGAGATCGCGCTTGGAGACCAGCTCGGCGCCGGCGGCGGCGGCCTTCTCCACGGTCATGTTGGGGCTCCAGGCGAGCACCTTCATGCCGAAGGCCAGTGCGACAGCGGTGACCCGCACGCCGATGCGGCCGAGGCCCGCAACGCCGAGGGTCGCGCCTTCCAGTTCCAGCCCCGGCGGGTGCGCCTGCCATTGACCCTGGCGCAGCGCCGCCTCCTGCGCGGGGAGGCGGCGGGCGAGGCCGAGGATCAGGCCCCAGGTCAGTTCCACCGTCGGCGCCGCCGAGGAGGGCGTGCCGCAGACGGCGATGCCGCGCGCCTCGCAGGCGGCGAGGTCAAGCACGCGGTTGCGCATGCCCGTGGTGACCACCAGGCGCAGATCGGGGAGCGCCTCGACTAGGGTGGCGGGGAAGGGGCTGCGCTCGCGGATCAGCACCACCGCGTCGAAGCCGCGCAGGCGCTCCGCCAGGGCGGGGCCGGTGACGTGGTCGGTGAAGACCTCGACGGGCAGGCCGGACCAGTCGGCGGCGTGGCGGGCGGCATCGCCGAAATCGTCCAGCAGGGCGATGCGGCGGAGGGGCGGGCGCGGGGCACTCCCAGGCCCGCCAGGGGCGCTGCCCCTGGACCCCGCCGGGGAGGCTGAACCTCCCCGGACCCCTTCATTCGTCGTCATGCCTTCACTCCACCTTCATGCCGGCGCGGTCCACCACCTGCTTCCAGCGCTCGCGGTCTTCCAGCAGGAACTTCGTGAAGTCGGCGGGCGTGGGGCTGGGCTCGATCTCGACGCCTTCCTCGATCATCCGCTGCTGCACGGACTTCTCCGCCAGTGTCGCGTTCAGCGCGGCGTGCAGGCGGTTCACGCGGTCCTGCGGCACGCCGGCGGGGCCGAGCAGCGCGTACCAGGTGGCGGACTGGATCTGCGGGAAGCCCTGCTCGGCCGTGGTCGGCAGGTCGGGCAGGATCTCGGAGCGCTTCGGCGCCGCGAGCGCGATGGCGCGCAGCCGGCCGGCCTCGATATGCGGCTTCAGCGGCGCGGCGGCATTGGTGATCATGCTGACGCGGCCGGCCAGCACGTCGGTCAGCGCCGGGCCGGTGCCGCGATAGGGGATGAATTCCAGCGGCACGTCGAGCACCTGCGCGATCATCGCGCCCAGCGCATGGCCGGTGGTGCCGACGCCCGGCGTGGCGAAGGACATCGGCGGCTTCGACTTGCGGGCCAGCGCCTGCAGCTCCTTCATGTCATGCACGGGAACCTTGGGGTTCACGGTGATGACGTTAGGTGCGTTGCCGATGAAGCCGATCGAGGTGAAGTCCTTGATGATGTCGTAGGGGACGTTGGGCTGCACCAGCGAGGAGATCAGGAAGCTGCCGCTGCCGCCGAGCAGGAAGGTGTAGCCGTCGGGGTCGGACTTGGCGACGAGGTCGGTGCCGATCAGCCCGCCGGCGCCGCCCTTGTTCTCCACCACGATGGTCTGGCCCAGGTGGTTCGACATGTGCTCGGCCACCAGCCGCCCGACGATGTCGTTGCTGCCGCCGGCGGTGAAGGGAATGATCATGCGCAGCGGGCGGTCGGGGAACTCCGCCGCCCGCGCCGGGGTGGCGAGCCCGGGCAGGAGCGAGGGCAGCAGCAGGGCTGGCAGCGTCAGGGCGGTGCGGCGGCGCATCGGCGAGTTTCCTCCGGGGGCCGGCCTCGGGGCGGCCGGTCTTCTGTGGGGCGCGAGGATGCGTCCGTCGCGGGGCGAGAGACAGTGAGAAATTCTTGCACCACCCTAACCCTGGGTTAGTCTGCCGGCATGGAGGAAACCCTGCCCCCGCTTGGGGCGCTGCGCGCCTTCGCGCTGGTGGCCGAGACCGGCAGCCTGACCGCGGCGGCGGCGGCGCTGAACGTGACCCAGCCGGCCATCAGCAAGCGCCTGCGCCTGCTGGAGACGGCCCTGGGCGTGGCCCTGCTGCGGCGGGGCGCCAATGCCGTGGCGCTGACCGAGGCGGGGGAGCGCTATGCCGCCGAGGTGAGCGCCGCCTTTGCCCGGCTGCGCGCGGCCACCGCGGCGCTGGACGCGCGCCCGGCGCCGCTGCGGCTGCGCGCCTATACGACCTGGGCGCTGCGCTGGCTGATCCCGCGCCTGCCGGATTTCCGCGCCCGCCATCCGGGGCTGGAGGTGGAGCTGGCGACCTCCACCACGCTGGTCGATTTCGCCCGCGAGGGGGTGGATGCCGCGGTGCGCAGCGCTCCGGCGGAGAGCCCGCCCGCGCCCGGGGCGCTGCGGCTGCAGCCCTTGCTGGTGGCGCCCTTCGCGGCGCCCGCCCTGGCCGGGCCGGCGCGGCACCGGCGCGACATTTCGGAGATGCGGCTGCTGGGCAGCCGGGTGCGGCCGCTGGACTGGGCGGTCTGGCTGGCGGCGCAGGGGCGCGCCGCCGCCACGCCACCGCTGCTGTTCGAGAGCACCAGCCTGGCGATCCAGGCGGCGCTGGAAGGGCTGGGGGCGGTGGTCTGCGCGCCGGCCTTCGTCACGGAGGATGTGCGGCGCCGCCGGCTGGTGCCGTTGGCGTCGGGCGCGGTGGCGAGCGGCGACCACTACTGGCTGATCCTGCCGCCGGCGCCGCGGCCGGAGGCGCTCGCCTTCCGCGACTGGCTGCGCGAGGCGGTGGAGGGGTAGGGGGCTTCAGGGCTCGACGACGGCGAAGGAGTAGCCCTGGAACTGTGGTGTGCGGCGCAGTTGCGACAGGGCTTCCTCGGCGACCTCGCGGGAGACGAAGCGCTCGGCGGCGCTGGCCTCCTGCGTGCCGGTGCGCTGGCCATCCGCCCCGCCCCGGGTGCCGTAGGAGACGGCTCCGCTCGGGGCGATGAGCTTGACCAGATAGGGCATGATTCCCCTCCTGCTGCTGCGGCGACATCAGGGCAACCCGCGCCGCCCCTCGGCGGTTGCGCCGTTCCGCCTCAGCCCCGCCGGCCGCGCGCGGCCTGGTAGCTGAGCCAGGCGCGCAGCAGCAGCCAGCAGGCCATGGCCCAGGCCGAGCCGAGCGCCCAGCCGGCCAGCACGTCGGTGGGCCAGTGCACGCCGAGATAGACCCGGCTGCAGCCGACGATCACCACGAGGGCGATGGCGGCGCCGAGGATATAGGCTTTCAGTGGGCGCGGGCGCGTGACGCCGGCCAGCAGGGTGCCGAGCGTCAGATAGCAGGTCGCGGCGAGCATGGCGTGGCCGCTCGGGAAGCTCGCCGTGTAGACATCTGCCAGATGCGCGACCAGCTCCGGGCGGGGGCGGTCGAAATTCTGCTTCAGCAGCGGGTTCAGCGTCATACCACCGCCGAAGGAGACGATAAGCAGCAGCGCGGAGAGCCATTTGCGCAGCAGCAGGATATAGCCCAGCGCCAGCAGCCCGATCAGGAGCAGCACCGAATAGCTGCCGAGGGCGGTGAAGTCGCGCAGCATGATCTTCAGCCAGAGCGGGCCGATCGGCTCGGCCGGGTCGTCGGGGTGGCGCAGGGCCAGCAGCACGGCCTGATCGAAGCCACGGGTCTCGCCTTCGAGCACCTCGTCCACCAGCACAGCGAAGGCCCAGAGGCTGCCGGTGCAGGCCAGCAGCGCGGCCAGGGTGACGAACTGGCCCCAGCTGA
Source organism: Roseomonas sp. (assembly GCA_035565935.1). Taxonomy (GTDB): domain Bacteria; phylum Pseudomonadota; class Alphaproteobacteria; order Acetobacterales; family Acetobacteraceae; genus Pseudoroseomonas. The sequence goes on along the minus strand of DATMRU010000064.1, from coordinate 24,741 downwards.
AGCGATGGGGGAGGCGGGACAGAAGAGGGGCAAGGCGGGGCATGCGGGATTCCGTGTGTGTCAGGGCGAAGACGCCGCTTTTTTGCCGGGGTTGCCGGGTATGCCGCATCCCGTGGCTGGCTCGTGTGTTTCACAGCGGCGCGACCGCGGGAGCGATGGGGGAGGCGGATGGGGAGCACAGGGGACGACACGGCGGCCAGGGCGGAGCCGATGCCGCAGGGTGCGCCGCGCCGGGCCCTGGTGATCATCAACGGGCGGGCGCGCAACGGCAATGCCGCCATCGACGAGGCGCTGGACCTGCTGCGCGCGGCGGGCTGGTCGCTGGTCGAGCAGCGCTGCACGCCCGGGGAGACGGGGGCCGAGGTGATCCGCGCCCGCGCCGCGGAGGGCTTCTCGGCGGTGATCCTGGGCGGCGGCGACGGCACGCTGAACGGCGCCGCGCCGGCGCTGGTGGAGACCGGCCTGCCCTTCGGCATCCTGCCGCTCGGCACCGCCAACGACTTGGCGCGCAGCCTGGGGATCGAGCCCGACCCGATGGCCGCGGCGGCGGTGATCGCCGCCGGCGCGCTGCGGCCGATCGATCTCGGGGAGGTCAATGGCCAGTTGTTCTTCAACGTGGCCAGCATTGGTTTCAGCGCCACCCTGGCGCAGCGGCTGGGGCGCGAGGAGAAGCGCCGCTGGGGCAAGCTGGGCTACGCGCTGGCGGCCTTCCGCCTGCTGCGCGAGGTGCGCCCCTTCACCGCCTGGATCATGCATGACGGCATGACCGAGAAAGTGCGGACCCTTCAGGTCGCGATCGGCAATGGGCGCAACTACGGAGGCGGCATGATCGTGGAAAGCGAGGCCCGGCCGGACGACGGCAAGCTGGACGTCTACAGCCTTGAAATCGACCACTGGTGGCGGTTGCTGGCGCTGCTGCCCTATCTGCGGCGCGGCACGCACGGCCAGTGGCGCGATGTGCGCGCCTTCCCCACCACCGAATGCGAGGTGCGCACCCGCAGGCCGATGCCGGTGAACACCGACGGCGAGATCAACACCCATACCCCGGCGCGCTTCCGGCTGCTGCCCAAGGCGGTGCGGGTCTTCGCCCCGGCGACGGGCGAGGGGACGGCTTGATGGAGGGCCTGCTCGCCCTGGCCGCCGACCCCGCCGCCTGGGTCGCCCTCGCCACGCTGGTGGCGATGGAGGTGGTGCTCGGCATCGACAACCTGATCTTCATCTCGATCATCACCAACAAGCTGCCGGCGGAGCAGCAGGCCCGCGCGCGGCGGATCGGCATCGGGCTGGCGCTTGTGCTGCGCCTGGCGCTGCTCGGCACCATCGCCATCATCGTGCGGCTGACGGCGCCGGTCTTCGAGGCCTTCGGGCATGGCTTCTCCTGGCGCGACCTGATCCTGATCGCCGGAGGCCTGTTCCTGGTGTGGAAGGCGACCAAGGAAATCCATCACAACGTGGACCCGCCGGCGGAAGGCGACATGTTCGCCGGCAAGGGCGCGCGCCTCGGCTTTGGCGCGGCGATCGCGCAGATCCTGATGCTGGATCTGGTCTTCTCCATCGACAGCATCATCACCGCGGTGGGCATGACGTCGCATGTGCCGATCATGGTGATCGCGGTGCTCGCGGCCGTGACGGTGATGCTGCTCGCCGCCGATCCGCTGGCGCGCTTCATCCAGGCCAATCCGACCGTGGTGATGCTGGCGCTGGGTTTCCTGATGATGATCGGCATGACGCTGATCGCCGAGGGCTTCGGCGCCCATGTGCCGAAGGGATATGTCTACGCGGCGATGGCCTTCTCGGCGCTGGTGGAGGCGCTGAACCTCCTGGCGCGGCGGGCGAAGCGGCGCTGAGAGGCGCCGCGCCCGCAGGCCCGCGTGGCGGGCGGCGGAGTGCGATCAGGTGTGCAGGCGGCGACGGCGACGCGCACGAGATCGTGCGCGTCGCTCTGCATTGACGCTGAATGGATTTCTGTTGAACTCCGCGCCTCTTGAGTAAATCGCGCGACGAATCTCGCCGTTTGCTCTGCCGGAGTCGCCACTGGATGCCTCTCGATTCCGCCTTGTCTTGGCCCAGCGGGGCAAGGACAGCGGCGATGGACCCCGCCATGCAGGCGGCGGTCTCGTCGATCTTTGGTAGAGGCAGATTATCAACTTACGCGCGATTTGCGGCGCCTGGATCAATTTCTTTCGGATTTATCCCGACGCGGTGCGCGCTGCCGGCCGGGCGCAGCGCGCCCCTGGAGGCCGGGATGCTTCCGCCATCCGACAACACACCGCCGGACCTGACGGGGAGAAGCCGCCCGGCGGCTCCGCTGCCGGGTCGGCGCCCCTTCGCTGATCCCGAGGAAAGGCAGAGCCGATGAGTTCCGAGAAATCCTACGTCTTCTACGGGTGGGGAGACACCGGTCCGGAGCTTTGGGTGACCGACGGCACGGCGGCCGGCACGCGGGTGCTCAAGGAATTCAAGGACACCTTTCACCCGGATTACGGCTATCCGGAAGGCGGCTATCCGCACGGCTTCACGGATCTGGCCGATGGCCGCGTGCTGTTCACCGCCGACAGCCCTGCCGGCAGCAACGAGCTCTGGGTGACGAATGGGACGGAGGCCGGAACCCAGCGCATCCCCGTGCCCGGCCTCGATGCGCAGCTCGCCGACGATGCGCAATACGGGCAGTTCCATCTTGCGGATGGGCGGGTGCTCTTCCGCGGCACGGATGTCGCGCATGGCTTCGAATACTGGGCGACGGACGGGACCGCCGAGGGTACCGAGCTGTTCAAGGACCTTGCGCCGGGCGCCGACCCTTCGGTGCCTGAATCCGCCACCGCGCTGGGCGATGGCCGCTTCGTCTTCTCGGCCCTGGCGCAGGGCCGCGCGCCGGACAACTACGACCGGGAACTCTATGTCTCCGACGGCACGCCGGAAGGTACCCACCTCCTCGTGGATTACGTGCCGGGGACGGACACGCCGCTGAACCCGCAGGAGTTCATCGCCCTCGGCAACGGCAAGGTGCTCTTCGCCTCCGACATGCCGCCGGACTCGCCGGACTCGGCCCCGCCCGGGAAGCTGTTCTGGCTGACCGACGGCACCGCCGAAGGGACGGTGCGCATTCCGCAGCTCACCATCGACCAGCCCTTCACCTGGCCGCAGTCGCAGATCGCGCTGGAGGACGGGCGGGTGGCCTTCCTGGTTCCCGCCGCCGATGGCGCCTATCGCGCCTGGGTCTCGGACGGGACGGTTGAAGGCACCCGCATGGTCGCCGACCTGCCGGTCTACAAGGGGGATCTCGAGAGCGGCGGGCTGCGGCAGCTCTGCGACGGGCACTTCCTGTTCCAGGTGCAGACCGCGGAAGGGGTCGATCTCTGGCAGTCGGACGGCACCACGAACGGCACGGTGCTGCTGCGCGGCGGCCTCGCGGGCGACCACGTGAACTTCCTCCAGCTGGAGGACGGCAAGGTCCTGTTCACCGTGAACGAGACGACGGACGGGACCGTCACCCACACCACCCTTTGGCTGACCGATGGCACCGAGGTGGGGACGGTGCAGCTGCAGGACATGGGCGGCGCGGCGCTGAGCAGCTTCTACGGCGCGGCGCAGAAGGTCGGGGAGGATCTCTGGATCTTCGGCGGTTCGGAGGATGATAGGGCCGGCAACACGGCGGCCTGGGCCACCAATGCCCAGCCGGGCGGGACGCATCTGCTCACCGCGGCCGATATCTGGATCAACGCCGAGGGGGGGGCGATCTTCTTCGACGTGCCCGGCGCGGAATCCGGGCTGCCGGCGCAGGGTGGCGGCGCCCATCACTGGTCGGCCGCGAACCCGCTTCTCGACGAAGCCTTCTACCGCACGGCCTATCTGGACGTGATGACGGCCGGCCTGGACCCGGCGCAGCATTTCGCCACCATCGGCTGGCACGAGGGGCGCGATCCCAACAGCGATTTCGACGTGTCGTTCTACTTGAACCAGAACTCCGACGTGGCGGCGGCGGGCGTGAACCCGCTGGAGCACTACATGACCTCCGGCTGGAAGGAAGGGCGCGCCGCCAGCCTCTCCTTCGACGGCAAGGCCTATCTCGCCGCCAATGGCGACGTCGCCGCGGCGGGGGTGAACCCGCTGGAGCATTACCTGCACTTCGGCGAAGCCGAGGGCCGCGCCGCGCCGCAGGCCGTGGCGCATGCGACGGGCCCGCAGGGCCCGCTGGTGGACGCGGATTTCTACTTCGCCGCCTATCCCGATGTGGCGCGCGCGGGCATCGACCCGACGCAGCACTTCATGAGCACGGGCTGGAAGGAGGGGCGCGACCCCGATCCCTTCTTCGACACCGACTGGTATCTCACCCTCAACCCCGATGTGGCGGCGGCCGGCGTGAATCCGGTGGAGCACTATCTCGCCTTCGGCGCGAAGGAAGGGCGCGACCCGAGCGCAGCCTTCGACGGGGAGGCCTATCTCGCCGCGAATCCGGATGTGGCGGCGGCGGGGGTGAACCCGCTGGAGCATTATCTCCAGCATGGCCTGGCCGAGGGGCGCGAGATCTTCGCGGTCTGAGGCCGGGCCGGGGCGCTGAGGGATTGCCGTGCCCGGAGGAAGGGCACGGCGCAAAGGCCTCATGCGTCAGGACGGCGAAGCGGCGGAAGCTGAATCGCCTCGGTCGGCCCCCATGGGCAGGCGTGAGGCCTTATGGCGCCAGCAGCATCCGCAGGGGGCCGGGCGCGTCGGCGATGTCCACCGGCAGGGTGCCGGCGGGATCGCCATCGGTCTGCGCGCAGGTCGCGGGGGCTTCGAGGCGGATGCTGCCGCCATGCCGGATCTGCACGCCGGAGAGGCGCGGCAGCAGGTTGAGCGGCAGCGCCGCGCCATAGCAGGCCGCGGCCAGCGGGCCGGACCAGCGGAACAGCACGACCTGGAAGCCTTCCGCCCCAGGCAGCGCATCCGGCGCCAGCATGTAGCGCCCCCCATAGAAGCGGCCCTTGCTGACGACGACACTCGCGGCGGCGAGCGGCTCGCCGTCGATCCAGGCGGTGATGCGCGGAAAAGCGTAGCGGGTGAGCTCGCGCGCCGATTGCCAGACATAGGCGCCGCGGCCGAACTGGCGCTTCAGCGGCAGGCTGAGGCCGGCCACCACCGCGGCGTCGAAGCCGGCGCCCAGCATCTGCAGGAACAACCGCACCCGGCCGTCGGCGAAATGCGCCATGCCGGGGCGCAGGACGGCGGTACGGCCCTTCGCCAGCACCATCGCCGCGCCTTCCGGCGCCAGCGGCAGGCCAAGCTCGCAGGCCAGCACATTGGCGGTGCCGAGCGGCAGCACGCCGAGCGTGGTGTCGCTGCCCGCCAGGCCGCTCGCCACCTCGGCGATGGTTCCGTCGCCCCCGGCGGCGACCACGACGCGCTGGCCGGCGCGGGCTGCATCCCGCGCGATCGTCTCCGCATGGCCGGCATACTCGGTCATCGCGATTTCTGCCGGCACGCCCTGTGCCCGCAACGCCGAAAGCGCGCGCTCCAGGCGTTGCTGCCGGCGCGAGCCGGCGGTGGGGTTGAAGACGATCAGCATGGCGCCCGCCGGCCTTCGCTCAGCGCGGCTTCCCGACGGCCGTGGGGATCGGCCACAGCGCCGGAGCAGGCAGGCTGCGCTCGGAGCGAAGCAGGGCCCGCTCCGCGGCGAAGCAGGCCAGCACCGAGCCGCCCATCAGCAGCGGGACAAGCTCGGGGAAGGCCAGCGCGTCGTTGCCGCTTCGGACGATGAGCGCCCAGCAGGCCAGGGAAGCCGCGCCCAGGGCGATGGCGCCCCAGCGCTCGACGCGGGCCAGCGGAACATCGAAGGCACAGAGGGCGCGCACGAGCAGCACCAGGGGAACCGCCACCACGAGATCGATGAAATAGTGCTCCCCAAGGCCCAGCGTGGCCAGGGCCGTGGCGATGGCGAAGACGATCGCGGCGATTTCGACGCGGCGGCCCTGTTGCCGCGCGGTCAGGTAGATCAGCAGCGCCCAGGTGACATGCAGCGATGGCATCACGTTGCGGGGATGCGTGGTATTGGTCACGGGGCCGGAGGGCAGCACGTCGAGCCGCTGCATGATCGCCGCGAAGTCGTCGCCGAAATAGGGCCTTGGCCCGACAGCCGGCATGGCGATGTAGAGGAAATAGCCGATCGCCGCCGCCGCCAGGGATGCGGGAAGCAGGCCCAGGCCGAGCCGCCGTCCTGACTTTGCTTCCAGCGCGGTGACAATGCAGAGCGCGAGCGGAAGCTGCACATAGACGAAGAGATGCAGCGCGAAGAGCGGCGGCACCTCGCGCAGCAGCCCGCCCACCAACGCGGCGGGTTGCACGCCCAGCGTCGCGTCCAGCCGCAGCAGCGCGTTGTCGTAGAGATGCGGCAGGAAGGGAATCATGCTGAAGACGCTAGGCCAGAGCAGCAGGTTGCCGACCGGCAGGGCCAGCGCGGCGGCGAGGATGTCGATGGTCCGTTGCCGCTCCGCGCCACGCGAGATCGCGGCGCGCCAGGCCAGCACGCACCAGGCCGCCACGCCGAGCCCGAAGCCGGGAAACAGCACGAGATTGACGAGAGGGCGGCCGGTCAGCAGTTGCAAGGCGATGCGCGTGCCCTCGATCGCGAGACCCAGAAGAAGGATCCGCCGGCGGTCCGGGGGCTTCACCAGGATGCAGGTCAGCGCGAAGGCGCTGAGCGCGGTTGGCGCCTGCATGGTGGGGCGGAGATAATCATGCGGTGCGGCCGTGCCGAGGGAGAGCGAGACGGTTTCCTGCACACCCAGCAGCAGCAGCAGCGTGAAGCCCACCAGCGGCCGGATCCAGCGAAAGGACCGTGGTTCCCCAGCGAGGGAAACACCTTCGGGCACGATGAAGCGGGTGCCAGTGCCCGAGGCTGCATCGCGCGGAAAATGCTGCTGGTTCATGCCTGGCGACTGACGCTTTCTTATTATGTTCTGCAGCTTGAACCCGTAACTCTCCGTGTAACGTCTTTCTAATAAAAACGTCACACTCGGCCGTGCTGGTGCGTCACTTACGTGCTACGTCCGCGGCTCAAACCAAAAGCACAATTTTTCTGATGATAATGTTCCACTTTCAAGCGAGGCAGCGGAATTTTTGCTGTGCTGCAGCGGCCGGTGGGAGATGCATGCTGGCACGCGCGAAACAGCGGCGGGGGTGCAAACCGTGCAGTGCACAGCATCCGCGGGAGGAGGGAATGCCCGGGGATGCGGCGGAAGCGCATCCTCCGGGCTGGCGCGTGTCACACCCCGCGTTGCAACCCGCCATCCACCGCGACGGCCTGGCCGGTGACATAGGCCGAGACGGGCGCGGCAAGGAAGGCCACCATGGCCGCCACCTCCTCCGGCATGGCGAGGCGCCCCATCGGGATGTCGGCGGCGACGCGTTGCAGCACCGCTTCCTCGGTGATGCCCTCATCCTTCGCCATGGTGGCGGCGCGCTTCTGCCAGAGCGGCGTCAGGGCGCGGCCGGGCGAGACGCTGTTCACGCCGATGCCCTCCGGCGCCAGCTCCAGCGAGAGCGTCTTCGCCAGCGCCAGCAGGCCCGCCTTGTGGGTGTTGGAGACGACCTGATGCGCTGTCGGCTGGCGGGCGGAGACGGCCCCGAGCAGTACCACCCGCGCGCCGCCGGCGCGGCGCAGCGCAGGCAGCATCGCCCGCACGGCGCGCACCGTGCCGAGGATGTTGAATTCGTAGTTGGCCAGCCATTGCTCGTCGGTCAGCACCTCGAAGGCGGAGCGGTGGCTGCCGCCGGCGGCGCAGACCAGCGCGTGCAGCCCGCGCCCTTCGTAGTGGGCGGCGAGGGCCTGCACCTGGGCCGGGTCCGCCTGGTCGCAGCGGGTGGTCTCGGGCGCCGTGCCGGTCTCGCCCGCGAGGCGCTCGGCCGCCGCAGCGAGCCGCGCCGGGTCGCGCGCTGCGATGGTTACACGCGCGCCCTCGCGCAGCAGTGCCGCCGCCGTGGCGAGGCCGATGCCGGAGGAGCCGCCGATCACCAGCGCCTCGCGGCCGTTCAGTTGCAGGTCCATCGTTGTCCGTTTCCCGTGCCGCGGATCATTCCGGCTTAGCGCCGGAGGATTTCAGGATCGGCCGCCATTTCTCCGTCTCCGCCTTGAGAAAGCGCGCCAGCTCCTCGGGCGTGGAGGGGCGCGCCTCGGCGCCGTGATGCGCAAGGTCGTCAGCCAGCGCCGGCTCGCGCAGGCATTCCTGCAGGGCGGCGCTGAGCCGGGTGGTGACCGGCTGCGGCAGGCCCTTGGGGCCGAGCATGGCGTACCAGTTTGCTACCTCGAAGCCCGCCACCGTCTCGGCGACGGTGGGGACGTCGGGCAGCAGCGGGCTCCGCCGGGCCGTGGGCACCGCGAGCGCGCGGATCTTGCCCGCCTGGATCAGCGGCAGGGCAGTGGGGGCGGTGGCGAAGGAGAAATCCACCTTGCCGCTCACCAGGTCGGTCATGGCCGGGCCGCCGCCGCGATAGGGCACGTGCACCGTCTTGATGCCGGCGAGGTGATCAAGCAGCGCGCCGCCGAGATGCCCGGCGCCGCCTATGCCGGAGGAGGAGTAGTTCAGCGCACCCGGCTTCTCGCGCGCCGTGGCGATCAGCTCCGAGAGGTTCTTCCAGGGCCGGTCCGCCGGCACCACGAGGACGTTCAGGACGTCCACGAAGAGGCCGATCGGCGTCAGATCGGTCTGCGGGTCGAAGGGAAGGTCGGAGAAGAGGCTCGGATTGATGGCCAGGGCCGAGATGGTGCCCATCAGCAGCGTGTAGCCATCGGGATCGGCATTCACCACCGCCTGGGTGGCGACATTGCCGCTGCCGCCCGGGCGGTTCTCCACCACCACGGGCGCGCGGCCGCCGAGCGCCGTCTGCAGGCGTGGCGCCAGCAGGCGCGTGGTGATGTCGGTGGCGCCGCCCGGGGCGAAGCCGACGATGAGGCGGATCGCGTGATCCGGGTAGCTCGTTTGCGCGCGCCCCGTTCCGGCAAGGGCCGGCAGGGTGAGCGCGGCACCGAGCAGGGCCCGACGCTGCAACATGGCGTTTCCTTCCTCTGCCGCGCCGGCGTCTGCTTTGCCGCTCTGGGGCGGGCCGGCTGCGGGTGGTTCCGGGGCCATGCTGCGAACAGGTTCTGCCAACTGTCAACACAAGGGGGTGGAACGCGCCCGCGGAGCGGCCCCGGCCGGGCGCACCGCGCATCAGGACATGCGCAGCATTGAGAGCCAGACCGCGATCACCTGCATCGATCCGCGCGCGGTGGGCGGCATCTCGCAGCAGAACAGGGACTTCCAGGGCGCCCGCGACAGTTGAGCCAAGGGGAAGGGGTTGGCCGGCCGCCTCAGCCCGCCGCCAGCAGGCGCTCCGTCGGGATGGCGAAGAACACGCGGCGGAAGCCCTTCTCCTCCCGCCGGTCCGTCTCGACGAAGCCAAGGCGGGTGTAGAGGGCGATGTTGCGCGCCATCTTCTCGTGGGTGAGCAGGCGGACCTCGCCGAGGCCGCGATGCACCGCCTCCCCGGCCGCGAAGCGCATCAGGCGCCGCCCGGTGCCCTGGCCCTGCCCGGCGGGATCGACGGCGACATTGTCCAGCCAGAGGTGGTCGGGCGCCGCTTCCAGCACGACCAGCCCGAGGATCGCGCCCGCCTCCTCCAGCACCCAGGCCTGGCCGGCGGCGATGCGGGCGGCATAGTCGTCATCCATCGGCGCCGGGCGCCGCCCGACCAGCGGCACCCAGGGCGCATAGGCCCGCTCCACCAGCGCCGCCAGGGCCGGAGCCTCGGCGGGGCGAGCGGGCCGGATCATACGGCGGTGCCGCCGATGGTCAGGCCGGTCATCTTCAGGGTCGGCTGGCCGACGCCGACCGGCACGCCCTGGCCCTGCTTGCCGCAGGTGCCGATGCCCGGGTCGAGCGCCATGTCGTTGCCGATCATGGTGACGCGGGTCAGCGCCTCCGGCCCGTTGCCGATCAGCATGGCGCCCTTCACCGGCGCGCCCACCTTGCCGTCCTCGACCAGATAGGCCTCGGACATCGAGAAGACGAACTTGCCGGAGGTGATGTCCACCTGCCCGCCGCCGAAATTCACCCCCCAGATGCCGCGCTTCACGCTGCGCAGGATCTCCTCCGGGTCCTTGTCGCCGCCGAGCATGACAGTGTTGGTCATGCGCGGCATCGGCGCATGGGCGTGGCTCTGGCGGCGGCCATTGCCGGTGGGGGCGACGCCCATCAGGCGCGCGTTCTGCCGGTCCTGCAGGAAGCCAGTCAGGATGCCATCCTCGATCAGCACGGTGCGACCCGAGGGGGTGCCCTCGTCGTCCACGGTGAGGGAGCCGCGGCGGTCGGGGATGGTGCCGTCATCCACCACGGTCACGCCGGGGGCGGCGATCCGCTGGCCGAGCAGGCCGGCGAAGGCGGAGGTCTGCTTGCGGTTGAAGTCGCCCTCCAGCCCATGGCCGATCGCCTCGTGCAGTAGGATGCCAGGCCAGCCAGGACCGAGCACCACCTCCATCTCGCCGGCGGGGGCGGGGATGCTCTCCAGGTTCAGCACGGCCTGGCGCAGCGCCTCGTCCACCGCGGCCTTCCAGCTCGCCTCGGAGACGATGCGCTCATAGGCGAAGCGGCCGCCCATGCCATGGCTGCCGGTCTCGCGGCGGCCATTGGCCTCGACCACGACGGTGACGTTGAGCCGCACCAGCGGGCGCAGGTCGGCGACGCGCTGGCCGTCCGGACGCAGCACCTGCACCGCCTGCCACTCGCCGGAGAGGCTGGCCATCACCTGCGTCACGCGGCGGTCGCGGCCGCGGGCATAGGCGTCGATCTCGGCCAGCAGCGCCGTCTTGGCCGGGAAGGCCAGGGCGCCGAGCGGGTTGGCGTCGTCGTAGAGGCGGGCATTGGTGGCGCGGGGGCCGATCGCGAGGCGGCCGGAATGGCCGGCGGCGACGGCGCGCACCGTGTCGGCGGCGCGCTTCAAGGCGGATTCCGAGATCTCGCCGCCATGCGCGAAGCCGGCGGCCTCGCCCTGCACGGCGCGCAGGCCGAAGCCGCGCGTGGCGTCGAAGCTGGCGCTGCGGATGCGGCCGTCGTCGAGGCTGATAGCCTCGCTCTCGACATATTCCAGGAACAGCTCGCCATCCTCGGCGCCGGCCAGGGCGCCCGAGAGGATGCGCTCGGCGGCGCCACGGTCGAGGTCGCGGAAGAACAGCCGGTCGGTGGTATCGAGAGCGGTCATGCCGTCTGCTCCTGTCGTTGTGTGGCGGGCATCAGCCGTAGCCGGGCAGTGGTGCCCTCGCCGCGCCGGCTTTCAAGCCTCAAGGTCGCGCCCATCGCCTTGGCCAGGGCGCGGGCGAGATAGAGGCCCAGGCCCGACCCTGCATATCGGCGCGCATGGCTGGTTTCCAACTGCACGAAGGGCTCGAAGGCGCGTTCGAGCTGCCCGGACTCGATGCCGATGCCGGTATCGGTGACGGAAAGCTCCACCGCGCCATCCGGCAGCGTCGCGGCGGAAAGGCGGACCGTACCGCCGGCGGGGGTGAACTTCACCGCGTTGGAGAGCAGGTTGAGCAGCACCTGCCGCAGCCGCCGCTCGTCGGCGCTGGCGCGGGGCAGGTCGGGCAGGGGATCGAGGACAAGCGTCACCTGCGCCGCCTCGGCGGTGCTGCGCATCAGTCGCAGGGTGCCCTCCAGCACGCTCGGCAGGTAAAGCGCGCGGGTCTCGACGCGCAGGGCGCCGGTGCCGGCCTGCGCCACCTCCAGCACCTCGTCGATCAGCGACAGCAGATGGCGCCCCGCCTCCAGGATGCTGCCGGCGAACTCGCCCACCTGCGGCGCCTCCGGCTCGGCGGCGATCGCCTCGGAGAAGCCGATCACGGCGTTCAGCGGTGTACGCAGCTCATGGCTCATGGTGGCCAGGAAGCGGCTCTTGGCGGCATTCGCCTCCTCCGCCGTGGCGCGGGCGCGCTCGAGTTCGGCGCGGGCGCGCCGCTCCTCGGTGACGTCGATATAGATGCGGACGAAGCCGCCATCGGGGGTCGGGTCGGTGCTGACCTCGATCACCGTGCCGTCGGCGCGGGTGCGGAGATAGCGGTCGAGCCGCGGCACCATCCCGGCGGCGCGCTCGCGGAAGATCCTGTCCGCCGCCTCGCCCCGGCCGAATTCGCCGCGCCCGTGTTGCAGCCGGCGCAGGGTGTCGAGATGCACGCCCGGTGACAGCTCCTCCGGCGTCAGTCCGGTCATGCGGGCGGCGAGCGCATTGGCGGCGACCAGGCGGTGATCCTTGTCGAAGAGGCAGACGCCGTGGCGCATGCTGTCGATCATGGCCTGCAGCAGGTCGGCGCGGCGCTGCGCCTCGGTCTCGGCGCGGTGCAGGGCGGTCACGTCGGTGACCACCGAGAGATGGCCGCCATCCGGCAGCGGGGCGGTGCGGCCGGTGAGCACGGTGCCGTCTCGGCGGACGCGGGTGACCGGCGGGCGGTCGAAGTCGAACTGGCGGCGGAACACCGCTTCCGGCGTTTCCTGGTTCTCGTACTCGTGGGCTTTCTCGCGGCGGCGGCAGATGTCCATCAGATGCTCGCCGACCGTGACCTCGGAGCCGGCCATGATGCGCTGGAAGGCCGTGTTGACCATGCGCAGCCGGTGGTCGGGGCCGTAGACACAGACGCCATGCGGCATCGCTTCCAGCACACCGTCGAGCAGGGCGGCGCGGCGCTTGGCCTCGTCCTCCGCCCGGCGGAGGGGGGTGACGTCCTCCAGACAGATCAGGAAACCGCCGCCGGGCACTGGCCGGCTCAGGGCGCGCACCGCCGTTCCGTCCGGCCGGATCCGGACGTAGGCGTGCGGCTGCCGGCGATCGAGATGGCGGCGCTCGGCAGCGATCTGGCGGCCTTCCTCGTCCAGCGGATTGTGGAGGAGGACAAGGTCGAAGACCTCGTCGAAGCTAAGGCCAAGCCTCAATGTGCCGGGCGGCAGGTCGAGGATGTGCTCATAGGTCTCGTTGAACAGGCGGAGCTGGCGTTCCGCATCGTAGAGCCCGAGGCCGGAGGGGTTCTCGCGCAGCGCCAGATCGGTCAGGCGCATCCGCTCCAGCGCCAGCGCCTCGGCCTGGTGGTGCAGGGTGACGTCGGTGACGAAGGCGACCCACCCGCCCTCCGGGAGCGGATGGCTGCTGATGTCGAACCAGCGGCCATCGGTGCTGCGGATGGTGCGGTGGCGCGGTTGGCTGCGGTCCATCTCCTGCGCCGCGCGGGCCTGGGCCTCCGGGTCGCCGGGGCCGTAGAAGCCGCGATAGGCGAGGAGGCGGAACATCTCGACCGCGCTGCGCCCCAGCAGCTCGGACTCCGGCGGCAGGTCCAGCATGCGCCGGGCCGCCGCGTTCAGGAAGACGACCCGTCCGTCGGCGTCGAAGACGCAGGCGGCCGTGGGCATCGCCTGCAGGACGGCCTGGGAGGGCGGCAGGCCGGTGTTCACCTGGCACGGCCTCGCGGCGGGCGCAGCGCATGCAGCGCGACGAGCACGGCCGTCAGCACGCCGACCGCCACCGCCTGGTGCAGCGTGCCGAGCCAGACCGGCACGACCAGCAGCAGCGTGGCGACGCCGAGGCCGTATTGCAGCGCCACCGTCCCGCCGAGCGCCAGCACGGCACCGCGCGCGAAGCCGGCGGGCAGGGCGCGCGCGCCCCAGGCGGCGGCGACCAGTGCCGCCGCGCCGGTCACGGTGGCGAGCAGGCGGTGGTTGAACTGCACGGCGGCGATATTGGCCGTCCAGTTGCGCCAGAAGGGGGTGAGCTCGGCATAGCCGGGCGGCACGATCTCGCCGTCCATCAGCGGGAAGGTGTTGTAGGTGAAGCCGGCATGCAGCCCGGCGGTGAAGCCGCCGGCCAGCAGCGTCAGCACCACCAGCCCGGCGGTGAGGTGCACCAGCCGGCGCAGCCCGGCCGGCTGCCGGGGCCCGGTGCGCTGCGGGCGCAGCAGGCCGAGGGCAGTCCAGAGGATGGCGCCGTAGAGCAGCAGCGCCAGGCCGAGATGGATGACCAGCCGGTAGGGCGAGACGGAGGTGCGGTCCGCCTCGAAGCCGGAGGCGACCATGAACCAGCCGACCGCGCCCTGCAGCCCGCCGAGCAGGAAGAGCACGATGAGGCGCGGCTTCAGCCCCGGCGGGATGCGGCCGCGCACCCAGAACCAGATGAGCGGCAGAAGGAAGGCGAGGCCGATCAGCCGCCCCCAGAGGCGGTGGGTCCATTCGAGCCAGAAGATCTGCTTGAAGCCCTCGATCCCGAAGCCCTGGTTGATCAGCTCGTATTGCGGGATGGTGCGGTAGAGGTCGTAGAGGCGCTGCCACTCGGCCTCGGAGAGCGGCGGCAGCGTGCCGGAGATTGGCGCCCATTCCATGATGGAGAGGCCCGAGCCGGTGAGCCGCGTCGCGCCGCCGAGCGCGATCATGGCCCAGATCAGTCCGGCGACGATGAGCAGCCACCAGCCGATGGCGCGGCGGGCGGCGAGGTGGTCGGAACCAGGGGAGTGCGGGTCGAAGGGCATTTCCGGATCTTCTAGCACAGCGTGTCGCGTGAAAGTGGAGAAGCGGCACCGCAACGGCAATGCACGGCGGACAGGGCCGGGGTGGGCGCGGCGCGGCGATCCTCATCTTGTCGGCCTCCGCCGTGCCTGCTACCCCGCGCCGCCATGCCGGACCATTCGCGCCCCGCCGCCGCCGAGAGCCCCGGCATGACCGATGCCGAGGCCGCCCCGCTGCTCTCGGTGGTCGTGCCGGTGCGCAACGAGGCGCCGAATGTCGCGCCGCTGGTGGCGGAGATTGGTGCCGCCCTGGCCGCCATCCCGCATGAGATCATCTATGTGGACGATGGCTCGACCGATGCCACGGCGGCGGCTCTGGCCGAGCTGGTCCGCACCACGCCGGCGCTGCGGGTGCTGCGGCATGTCGCCTCCTGCGGGCAGTCGGCGGCCATCGTGACAGGGGTGCGGGCGGCGCGCGGCGACTGGATCGCCACGCTGGACGGCGACGGGCAGAACGACCCGGCCGACATCCCCGCGCTCTGGGATTTCGCCCAGGCCGAATCGGCCGCCGGCGGGCCGCCGCTGATGGTGGCGGGGTGGCGGGTGAGCCGGCGCGATACGCGGGTGAAGCGGCTTTCCTCTCGGTTGGCCAACCGCATCCGCGCCCGGCTGCTCGGCGACGCCACGCCAGATACCGGCTGCGGCCTGAAGCTCTTCCCGCGCGCGCTGTTCCTGAGCCTGCCGGCCTTCGACCACATGCACCGCTTCCTGCCGGCGCTGGTGCTGCGCCAGGGCGGTCGGGTGGTCAGCCGCCCGGTCAATCACCGGCCGCGGATGCGCGGCCAATCGAACTACGGCACGCTCGACCGGCTGGCAGTCGGCGTGGTGGACCTGTTGGGTGTGATGTGGCTGCAGCGGCGGTGGAAACGGCCACAGCTTCGCCCGTGACGCCGGCGGCTGAGATGCCCCCGCGACGGAAAGGGGGGCTGGCCTCGCTCGGCAAGCTGCTGCTGCTGGCTGCCGGTCTCGCGCTTGGCGGCTGGCTGTTGCGCGAGCTGGGCGGCGCGCCGGGCGGCGCCCAGGCGGAGGCCTGGGTGGGGCGCTTCGGCCTGCACCAGACGCTCTGGGGCGAGACGGCCTTCCTGCTGGTCGGCACGTTGGCGGCGGCGGTCGGGGTGCCCCGGCAGGCGGTGGCCTTCCTCGGCGGCTATGCCTTCGGGCCGCTCGCCGGCGGGGCGCTGGCCATGGTGGCGCAGGGCCTGAGCTGCGCGCTCAGCTATGGCTGGGCCAGGATGGTCGGGCGCGGCTGGGCCGAGCGCCGCCTGGCCGGGCGCTTCGGCCGCCGGCTGCGCGGACTGCGCGACGCGCTCGCCGGCAGCCCCTTCGGCGCCACCTTGGCGCTGCGGCTGCTGCCGGTGGGGAACAATCTTGCGCTGAACCTGCTGGCCGGACTCTCCGGCATCCCGGCGCTGCCCTTCCTGGCCGGGTCGCTGGTCGGCTACCTGCCGCAGACGGCGATCTTCGCCCTGGCCGGCGGCGGCGTGGCGGTGGACCACGCGGCGCAGCTCTGGCTGGCCGGCGGGCTGTTCCTCGGCTCGGCGGTGATCGGCCTCTGGCTGCTGCGGCGGCACCGCGCCGGGCAGGCGATGGCGACGGAGGAGTAAGGCGGGCCGTCATCCCGCCGTGCCTGACTTGCGGCTGGCGCAGCAAGCCGGGCACCCGAACGGGCGCCGCGGCCTATGCCGCGTAGTGGTATCAGATGACCTGGGTGAGCACCCGGTTCAGCACCTCGCGCGCCAGACTGAACCCGGCCGTCAGCGAGGTCTTGGGGTTGGCGGGCGAGGCGCGGCCCTCGAGGCGGATGGTGAAGTCCACCGCCGCGGAGCGCGCCGTGATCTCATGGACATTGCGGCCGATCCCAGGGTCGGCGACCAGCGAGACCTGGGTGGCGTCGAAGCCGAGCCCGGCCAGCGCCACGGCGGCGGCGACATTGGCGTTCTGCGGATAGGCGCTCGCCGCCTCGCGCGCCGTACCCTCGAAGAAGGTGGCGGGGCCGGTGAGGCTGGACAGGTCCAGCAGCCGCTCGGCCCGCGTGCCGCGCCAGGCCAGGGGCGGCTTGCGGCCGGCATAGCGCACCGTCTCCAGCCCGGAGAGCCGCGCCACCACCAGGACGTCGAGCCCGCCGACGGCGCCGGCGGGCAGGCTCATGCGCCCGCCGCCCTGGGCCGCCGCCGCCTGCAACTCCGCGAGCAGGGCGGGATCGGCCAGGGCGCCGGCCGAGATGACGACGAGATCTCGCCCCGCCGCCAGCACCGCCGCGCCATGCTGGCGCAGCGCCGCATGGCCGGCGCATTCGGTGACGACCTCCACCCCGGAGGCCAGCATCTCGTCCAGCGCCTCGAAGACCGCCACCTTCCGCGCCACGTCCGGACCGTGGCGCCGCAGCAGTTCGGTGGCACGCGGCGAGCCGGTGGAAAGCACGGAAAGCTGCTCCAGCGGCGCGGGGAGGGCGGCCGCCAGAGCACCGAGCATCGTCTCCGCCATGCCGCCGGCGCCGACCAGGCCAAGGTGACGCATCAGTCTGCGCTCCCATCCATCATGAGGCCGGCCAGCAGGGCGGCGGTGGTTCCGGGTGCTTCCTGCGGCAGGGCGTGGCCTGCCTCCGGCACTTCGTGCAGCGGTGTGCCTGCTGGCAGCGCGGCCTGCAAGCGCCGCGCATTGGCGGGCGGGGTGACCACGTCCTCCGCACCGACCGCCACCAGCAGCGGAGCGCGCAGCCGGGCGGCATCGGCCAGCAGGTCGCCGGCGCCCAGCGCATGAACGGCCTGGGCATAGCCTTCGGGCTTCACCGCCGCCATGGCGCGCCGCACACTCTCCAGCACCGCCGGCTTGCGCTCCGGCTGATGCACCAGTCGCGCGGCGCGCTTCTCCGCGAAAGCCTCGGGGCCGAGCTGGCGGAGGTCGTCGATCCGGGCCTGGACCCCGGCAGGCAGGGGGGCGCCCGGCGGCACCGCATAGCCCAGCGCCGGGGAGAGCAGCGCCAGCCCCGCGACGCGCTCCGGCCAGGTGGCGGCGAAGCGCGCGGCGAAAAGGCAGCCGAGCGAGTGGCCGGCCAGGATCACGCACTCCAGGCCCAGGGCGTCCAGCAGGTTCCGCAGGGCGGCGGCATAGTGCTCCGGCCGCGCCGCCGGCTCCGGGACCGGGGTGGAACCGCCATAGCCCGGGGCGTCCCAGGCGATGACGCGGCGCGGCCCCGGCAGCGCCTGCATCAGGGCCCGCCAGCTTTCGGCATGGCTGCCGATGCCGTGCAGCAGCAGCAGCGCCGGCCGGCCGGCCTCGCCGGGCCGCTCCAGGAGGGAGAGCCCGGCGGCCGAGCGGGGTTTCAGGGCGCGCGCTTCCATCGCCCGGCGCCCCTCAGAGGTTGGCTTCGATGTGCCGCTCCCGGATCACCTGCGCCCAGGTGGCCGTCTCGCTGCGGATGCGGTCGGCGAAGGCCTGCCGGCTCTCGTCGGAAAGCGAGAGGCCCTGTGCCTTCAGCGCCTGCTGCGTGGCGGGGGTGTGCAGCACGGCACGGATCTCCTCGGCGATGGCCGCCTGCACCGGCTCCGGCGTCTTCTTCGGCGCCAGCAGGCCGTACCACGAGGTAATGTCGATGCCCTCGACGCCCAGCTCGGCCAGGGTGGGGATGTCGGGCGCCGCCTCGCTGCGGGTGGTGCTGGTCAGCGCCAGGGCGCGCAGCTGCCCGCCCTGGATGGCGCCGAGCACCGCCGGGAGATTGCTGAACAGCAGGTCCACCTGGCCGGACATGGCGTCCGTCGCGGCTTGGCTCGACCCCTTGTAGGGCACGTGCAGCATGGAGATGCCGGCCTTCTGGGCCAGCAGCTCGCCCGCCAGGTGCAACTGGCTGCCGACGCCGGGGGAGGCATAGGTCACGCCATTCGGCTGGCGCTTCGCATAGGCCAGCAGGTCCTGGAAGGACTTCACCGGCAGTGAGGCCGGGCAGGCGATGACATTGGGCGCGGTGGCGAGCAGGCTCAGCGGCGCGAAGTCACGCTCCACGTCGTAGGGCAGGTTGCTCATCAGCGTCGGGTTGATGGTCAGGTTGCCCGCCGGGACGATCAGCAGCGTCCGGCCATCCGGCTCCGCCCGCCGCGCCGCGTCGATGCCGATATTGCCCTGGGCGCCGACACGGTTGTCCACCACCACCGTCTGGCCGCTGCGGGCCTGCACGCCGGTGGCCACGACGCGCGCCAGCACGTCCACCGGGCCACCGGGCGTGAAGGGCGCGATGATGGTGACCGCCGCGTCGGGCCAGGTGGCGGCGCGGGCGAGGCGGGGCGCGGCCAGCAGGCCGGCAGCGGCTGCCAGCAGGGCGCGGCGGCCGGGAAGGAAGGAGGTCGTCACGGTGGTTCGTTTCCTTGGCGGGCAGGGGGGCAGACAGGGGAAGCCGGTGATGGCGGCGGGTTGTTTCCCGCCTCTTCGTCCGGGGCGGCCGGGGCATGGCCGAGCGCGCGGGAGAGTTCGGCGGCGGCGCGCAGCACTTCCTGCCGCAGCGTGCCGCGCAATTCCTGATCGTTGGTGTGCAACGCCACGGCCGAGACGTTGAGGGCGGCGACCACCGCGCCCGAGACGTCCCGCACCGGGGCGGCGGCCACTGCCACGCCCTCCTCGAAGCCGGAGACGGTGGCGACGAAACCATTGGCGCGGTCGATGGCGAGTTGCGCCTGCAGGGCCGGCAGCGTCGGGGCGGTGCGGGTGTTGAAGCCCGGCAGCGCCCCGCCGCCATAGCGGCGCGCCACCTCGGCCTCCGGGAGCGCGGCCAGCAGGATGCGCCCCATCGCCGTGGCATGGGCGGGAAGCCGGCTGCCGACCTGCACATTGCTGGCGATCGAGCGGCGGGTCGGCACGCGGGCGAGATAGACGACCTCCGTGCCCTCGAGGATGCCGAGATGGGCCGACCATCCCGTACGGTCGCGCAGGGCTTCCAGCACCGGCGCCGCCACCTCCACCAGATCGCGCGAGGCCAGGTAGCCATAGCCCAGCCGCAGCACCTCCGGCCCCAGCGTGTAGCGGCGGCTGCGGGCGTCGTGCCGCAGGAAGCCGAGATGCTCCAGCGTATAGGCGAGGCGATAGGCGGCGGAGCGCGTCACGCCGATGGCGGCCGCCAGTTCGCCGAGCGAGAGCGCCGGCTGGGCGGGCGAGAAGGCTTTCAGCAGGCCGAGCCCCCGGATCAGCGCCGGCACGAGGTAGCGCTCGTCGGGCTGGGCCGGCGCATCGGCGGCCGGGGGCTGGGCGGGTTCCATGGGCATTCTTCTAGACCTCGAATGTTGACCTGTCAAACACGATATCGTAGGCAAAATTTCTGCTTGAAGCGGAACGGTCCTGCCGACATGCTGACCGGGTCAAGCAGGGAGCCTCGCCCATGAACCTCGTCCTTTCACCCACCCCTTCCTCCACCGGCACACTGGCCGAAGAGCTGCGGGCCCATATCGGCCGGCATGTCGAGAAGTCCTTCGACTGGGACGCCTTCCCCAGCAATCGCGGCTTCCCCGAGCTGGCGCGGGCGCAGATGCGCTACATCGGTGCCGGCGGCTCGCCGAAGGTGGGGGACACCTCCACGCTGAAGCCCGAGCACTTCACGCTCAGCCTCATCCACAAGCCGGTCGGCAACTACGCGGCCTGCCACGCGCATGAGATCGAGGAATCCTTCCTCATCATCGACGGCGTGCTGGTGGTGGGTTGGGAGAAGGACGGCGAGGTGGTCGAGGTGCGGCTCGGCCCCAAGGACCTGATCCTGAACGCCCGCGATGTCGGCCACGGCTTCCGCAACGACGGGATCGAGCCGGTGCTGATGTCGATCAGCGTCGATGTCGGCAAGCCGCTGCCGCCGCGCTACCTCTACCACCCCAAGAACACCGCGCCGGAGCTGGCGCGCTCCTTCGGGGCGGCGCCCGGCAAGACGATGCATTTCGACCGCCGCAGCGACCATCCGCTGCAGCAGATGATGGCCGAGAAGGTGGTCCGCTTCACTGAGTTGCCGACGCGCTGGGAGGAGGCCGGCTTCGCGCGGAAGGTCTATGTGGGCGAGGGCGGCATCCAGTCTGACACCGCGCGCAAGGAGATGCTGGGCATCCCGCGCGGCGTCGGCGTGCGCCCCTATGAGCGGCCGGTGGAGGACGCCTTCCTGGTGCTGGAGGGCAGCCTGACCGTGGGCTGGGAGGAGAACGGCCGCAGCGTGGAGGCCGAGCTGGGCCCCCGCGACCTGGTGTTGAACCCGGCCGGGCGCCGCCACTGGTTCCGCAACACCGGCATGACCGATGCGGTGGTCTGGAGCGTGATCGGCGACAGCGGCGCCGAGACCGTGCGCTTCCAGGCGGCCTGAGGCGCGGTCTCACGCGAACGGATGGCGGCCGGGGGCGATCCCGGCCGCCATCTTTCCCGTGGCCCGGCGGCGGATCGGGCTTGCCGGCGGCCGGCGCCGGCCGATATTGCGATCCATTCGCAATTTCGGGGTCCACCGCCGTGCCGCGACGCCTGTTCTGCCTTTTCCTCCTCACGGCGATGCTCGGGCTGGCCGCGCCGGCCTGGGCGCAATGGCCGCGCACCGTGACGGATGTGCTGGGCCGCGAGGTCACCATTCCTGCGGAGCCGCATGCGGTGCTGCTGGGCGAGGGCTTCCAGCTCCTGAACCTCGCCCTGGTGCATCCCGACCCGGTCTCGTTGCTGGTGGGCATGGGCGGCGACCTGAAGCAGGTGGACCCGCAGAGCCACGCCGCCTTCGAGCGCGCCTTTCCGGCCCTGGCCAGGGTGCCGCGGCTGACCGCGAACGTCGGCCAGAACCTGCCCGCCGAGGCGGCGCTGGCGCTGCGGCCGGACCTGGTGATCCTGAGCGCCTGGCAGTTCGCCGCCGAGGAGACGAAGCGCAGCCTGGAGCTGTTCGCCGGGCTGGGCATCCCCGTGATCTTCGTGGACGTGTTTCAGCAGCCCCTGGCCCATACGCCGAAGACCATCCGCCTGCTGGGCGCGGCGCTGGGGCGGGACGAGCGAGCGGAGGCTTATGCCCGGTTCTACGAGGAGCGGGTCGAGCGCATCCGTGCGCGGGTGGTGGCGGCGCCGGGGCCTGGGCCGAAGGTTCTGTTCACCGCCTTTCCCGGCCGCTGGGTCTGCTGCTGGGCCGCCGGCACGAGCGGCGGCGGCGAGTTCCTGGCGGCGCTCGGCGCGCGCAACGTGGCGGAAGGCGTGCTGCCCAATGAGCGGGGTGGCACACTCGGGCTGGAGCAGGTGCTGATGCTACAGCCGGAGGTCTATATCGGCACCGGCCTGTTCCGCCCGGGCGAGGCGAGTGGACTGCAGCTCGGCACCGGCGCGCCGGCGGATGTGGCGCGCGACAGCCTGGCGCGGGTGCTGCGGCTGCCCGAGTTGGCCAGCCTGCCGGCGGTGCGGGCCGAGCGGGCGCATGGCCTGTGGAACTACTTCGCGGGCACGGCGATCAACGTCGTGGCGCTGGAGGCAATGGCGCGCTGGGTGCGGCCCGAACTGTTCGGCGACCTCGATCCGGCGGCGACGCTGGCCGAGATCAACCGCCGCTTCGCCGCCGTTCCCTTCGAGGGGACCTACTGGGTGAGCCAGGAGGGTGCGAAGTAGAAAAAGCCTGGCGGAAGAAACCTCCCTCTGTCGCCTCGCCAGCGGCAGGTGCGGGCGTCCCCGAACGCGGCACTGGCTGGCTTTCTCGCCAACCAGTCCGCCCGGATCGAAACCGCGCTTCAGGGCGCGGAGATCAGTTCCTTGATGCGGGCGGCCAGGGCCTCCATCGCGAAGGGCTTGGTCAGGATGTGCATGCCTGCCTCAAGATGGCCGTTGCCGATCGCCGCGTTCTCGGCATAGCCGGTGATGAAGAGCACCTTCAGCCCGGGGCGGGTCACGCGCGCCGCGTCGGCCATCTGTCGCCCGTTCATGCCGCCGGGCAGGCCCACATCCGTCACCAGGAGGTCCACCCGCGCATCGGATTGCAGCACCTTCAGGCCGGAGGCGCTATCGGCCGCCTCGATGGCCGCGTAGCCCAGTCCCTCCAGCACATCGACCACCAGCATGCGGACGGTCGGCTCGTCGTCCACGATCAGCACCGTTTCGCCCGCCCCGCCCAGCGACGGCTCAGCCACTGCCGGCAATTCCTCGGTCTCCTCCGCCTTGCCCAGATAGCGGGGCAAGTAGAGGCGCATGGTCGTGCCCTTGCCCATCTCCGAATAGATCCGGACCTGGCCGTCGGATTGCCGGGTGAAGCCGTAGATCATGGAGAGCCCGAGCCCGGTGCCCTGGCCGAGGGGCTTGGTGGTGAAGAAGGGATCGAAGGCCTTGCTGATGACATCGGGCGCCATGCCGGTGCCGGTGTCGGTGACGCAGATCACCACATACTGGCCCGGCTGCATGTCGCGCTCCCGTGCCGCGCGCCCGTCGAGCCAGGAATTCGCCGTCTCGATGGTCAGCCGGCCACCGTCCGGCATAGCGTCACGGGCATTGATCGCGAGGTTTAGCAGCGCGTTCTCCAGCTGGTTGGGATCGACCAGCGTCGGCCAGAGGCCGGCTGCCGTCACCACCTCCACCTCGATTCCGGGCCCCATCGTGCGCCGGATCAGCTCCTCCATCCCCACCACCAGCCGGTTCGCGTCCGTCGGCCGCGGGTCGAGCGTCTGCTGGCGGGAGAAGGCGAGCAGCCGGTGCGTGAGGGCGGCGGCGCGCTTGGCGGCGCCCTGGGCGGCCAGCACGTAGCGGTCCAGATCCTTCAGCCTGCCCTGGGTGAGGCGGATCTCCAGCAGGTCGAGGGAGCCCATGATGCCGGTGAGCAGGTTGTTGAAGTCGTGCGCCAGCCCGCCCGTGAGCTGGCCGACGGCCTCCATCTTCTGGCTCTGCCGGAGCTGCTCCTCGGAGCGCCGCAGCTCCGTCGTCCGCTCCTCGACCAGGCGCTCCAGCTCTTCGTTCAGCGCGCGCTGCCGCTCCTCCAGCTGCTTCCGTTCCCCGATGTCCAGCACGGTGCCGATGAGCCGGGCTGGCTTCCCATCCTCGAAGAAGGCTTCGCCGCTGGCGGCGACCCAGCGCTCCACCCCATCCGCCCGGCCGATGGTGCGATACTCGACCGCGAAGGTTCCCGACCCCACCGGGTCCAGGGCCCGGCGCACGGTGGCATCGGCCATGGCACGGTCATCCGGGTGGAGGCCCGCCAGGAAGGTGCCTTCGTAGCTGACCGGCTCGCCGGGCGGCACGCCGAACAGCTCGCGGCAGCGGTCGTCCCAGATCAGCATGTTCGTCCGCACGCGATAGTCGAAGATGCCGATGCGGGCGGCCGCCGTTGCCAGGCGCAGCTGGTCCGCGCTCTCGCGCAGCGCCACCTCGCTCCGCTTGCGCTCGCTGAGATCGAACATGGCGCCGATTATGCGGAGGGGGCGTCCGTCCCGGTCGCGGATCACGTAGCCGCGGTCGAGCACGTCGGCATGGCTGCCGTCCGCCCGCCGAAAGCGGTACTCCTCCGTCCAGCTCGTGTCGGTGCCCTCGATCACCGCATGGATGCTGCGGTCCACCCTGTTCCGGTCCTCCGGGTGGATCGCCGCGATCCACCATTCGCCGGTCGGCTCCACCTGCTCGGGCGCCCAGCCATAGGCGGTCTCCAGCGCCTCGTTCCAGAGCACGGTATTGGCCTGGAGATCCCAGTCCCAGATGGCGTCGCTGGTGGCGCGCGCGGCCAGCCGGTAGCGCTCGTTGAGGGCCTCCAGTGCCTCGCTTGCCCGGCGTTGCTCCGTGCGGTCGTGCAGCACCTTCACGTAGCCGATATGTGCACCGCACTCGTCGCGCAGAGGCATCACCTCGCCGCTGCCCCAGAGGCGGGATCGGTCCTTCCGCAGGTACCAGCGCTCGCCGCCCGCGCGGCCCTTCTGCAGGGCCTGCCGTGTCCTGGCTTCCGGCGCGCCTGCCTGCCGGTCCTCCGGCATGAAGATCCGGTCGGTGCCCTGGCCCAGCATCTCAGCCTCGGACCAGCCGAAGATCTTCTCCGCCCCCGCGTTCCAGCCGTTCACCCGTCCCTGCAGGTCGGTGCTGATGATGGCGAAATCGGTCACGCTGTTCAGGGTTTGCCGCCGGAGCGCCTCGGAGCGGGCCTGCTCCGACCGCAGGCGCTCCTGCTGGGCCAGCGCGCGGCGCAAGTCCAACTGACTCATCACCTGGCGGCCCAGCGCCTTCAGCATGAAGCGCTGCCGGGGCGTCAGCCC
>DATMRU010000063.1:0-21443 GCA_035565935.1 Roseomonas sp. | reverse complement strand
CCGCGGCCTCCACCTTCGCCGCATAGGCTTCCAGGTAGAAGTCGAGATGCGCCAGCGTGTGGTTCTTGATGTCGCGCCCGATCTCGCGCAGCCGCTCGAACTCGGGCAGCGCCGCGACGGCGCGGGCGCGCTTGGCGTGGGCGGAGGGGCCGGACCGGCTCAGCGCCTTCTGCAGGCCGGTATCGGCCAGGGCGCGGGCGGCGTTGGACTTGAAGGCAGGCGAGGTGACGTGCACGGGCGCGAACTCCTCCGGACGTCACCTGAATGTAGAGCAGATCCCGATCGGGTGGAATCGCCGGATCGGTGAAGATGCTCGTCAAAACAAAAGGCTAGAGGGTTGAAGTAAGCCAGGGCGAGCGGCAACCGCTCTCCTGTCCTGCCCACGAAGTCCGCTGCACTTGCAGCGAACGAAGCGGATCAGCAGGCCGCTGAAGACAAAGACGAGTGCCCGGATGAACGAAGTCCGCAGGACTTCAGAATCAGGACACACGCGGAATCGGCGCAAGCGGCAGGGGGGACCGACAGGGGAAGATTCCCCCTGCCGGCATCGCGGGCGGGAAGGCGGGACGCTCCGCCGCCACGCCCGAACGGGCTCTCAGGGACGAGTTATCTGCCGGTCCAGCCCCACGTCGCTCTGGCCCTGGACGGGCGCGTTGAGGCCGGTGCCGGCGGCGGGGACGCCCCTGCCGGGCCGGGGCGGCCGGCTGCTCGAGCCCTCGGCGGGCGCGTTGAGGCCGGTGCCGGCGCTCGGCACGCCCATGCCGGGCTGAGGCGGCCGGCTGTTCGAGCCCTCGATGGGCGTGTTGAGGCCGGTGCCGGCGCCCGGCACGCCCGCGCTCATGGGCGTCGAGGGCGTCAGCGGGGGCGTCGTCGGGGAGGAGGACATCCCGCTCCCCCCGGTCTGCGCCTGCCCGCAGGCTGTCAGGAGGAGGCCCAGACCGGCGATCAGGGCGAAGGACGTGCGCATGGTGCATTCTCCGTCTTGTGGCACGGCGAGGGGGTGCCGGCGGTGGACTAAATCCATGATGACGGAAAGGTTGCGCTTACGTCTCTATCCGCCTCACAGGCAGCGGGATGGCAGCGGGCGGAGCGCTTCGCCCCGCCCCGCGCCGCGTTGGGCTTAGGGGCGCGTGATCCTGCTGTCCCGACCCACATCGTCCTGGCCCTGGATGGGCGCAATGGTGCCGGTGCCGGCGGAGGGAACGCCGGGCGTGTTGCGCTGCGGGGAGACGCTATTCTGGCCCTGGACCGGCGAAATCGTGCCGGTGCCGGCCGTCGGAGCACCCGATCCGGTCGCCCCGGCGGCGCTTCCGCTCCGGCTGCCGGACTGCATCGGGCCGCAGGCGGCCAGTAGAAGAGCGAGACCACCGATCAGGGCATAGGGTGTGCGCATTAGGCATCCTCCGTTATGGCGGCGCGCCCAGGGCGCGCCAAACGGAGGGCTAAACCCCTCGGGATGGAAAGGTTGCGCCCATGCCTTCCCCTGCGCCTCCCTTGGCCCGGCGAGATGCGGGCCACGGTTTCCGCCAGGCGACGCGATGGCCGCTGGCGGAAGGGCAGGCATGCCGCGATCAGCCCGGGCTCCCTTGAAAGCGGCCCAGGGCGATCGTGGCGGAGGGCCGCCCGGCGCCGGGGCAGCGGCGTCGGGCGGGTTGCCGGCGCTGGCGTTCAGCGGCCGCTGCCACCACTCCCGCTACCGCCGCTACCGCCGCCGCTGCCACTCCCGCCGCTACCGGTGGAATTGTCGCCCTGCGCTCCGGAGCCGGAACCGGTATTGCTGCCGCTCCCCTGGCCGCCCGGGCTGGGCGCGGCGATGCCGCCGCTGCTCGGGGCCTTGCTTTCCGGCCCCCCGACGCCTGAGCCGGTGGTGACGCCGCCGGCCTGGCTCCCGGAGGGGTTGGGCGCCGTGGTGCCACCCAGGCTCTGCGGCAGGGTGCCACTGCCGGTGCCCGAGGATGTGCCGGAGCCGGTGGTTGACTGCGCCAGCACGGGTGTGGCCAGCACCAGCCCGAGGCTGGCGATGAGGGCATAGGAGGTGCGCATCTGGGTTCTCCACTGGGGCGGCGCGGTCCCGGACCGCACCGGCAGGGGATTCAACTCAGTCGCCTCGCGAAAGTTCCTCCTCGCGGCCCTTCAGTCCGCGTCCGCCTCCTCGCCGGCCGGCGGCCCGAGCGCGGCGAGCAAGGCGGCGCGCAGGCTCGCCAGCTTGCGCTCGTTCTCGATCTTCAGCCCGAACACGTCCTTCACGTAGAAGACGTCCACCGCCCGCACGCCGTAGGTGGTGATGTGCGCGGAGGCGATCTGCACGCCCTGCTCCGAGATGGCGGCCGTCACGTCATGCAGCAGGCCCGGCCGGTCCCGCCCGTTCAGTTCGATGACGGTGTGGGTGTTGCTGGCGAAGTTGTCGATCACCACGCGGCCCGGCACCTGCACCGCGCGCAGCCGCGCCGGCTCGCGCCTGACCTTGCGGATCTCCTGCACCAGGTTGAGCCGGCCCGAGAGCGCCTGCTCGATCAGCACGGAAAGCCGCGCCAGCCGGTGCGGCGCATCCAGCGCGCCGCCCTGCGCGTCCTGCACCCAGAAGGTGTCCAGCGCCATGCCGTTGGTCATGGTGTGGATGCGCGCATCGACGATGGTGGCGCCCGCCACCGCCAGCGCCCCGGCGATGCGGCTGAACAGGCCGGGATGGTCGGAGCAATAGACCGTCACCTCGGTGACCGCCCGCGCCTCCAGCACGCGGGTGGCGACGGAGAGCGGCATGCCCTCGGCCTCCGCCGCGCGGATCATGGCGGCATGTCGGGCATGGCTCTCGGGGTCGAAGGAGAGCCAGTAACCGGGATAGCCGAGGTCGAGGAAATGCTCGACCACCTCCTTCGGCTGATCCTGCAGCATGGCGGCGGCAGCCTGCTTGGCGCGCGCCACGCGCACATCGCGCTCCGGCACGGAAAGCCCGCCGGCCAGCACCTCGGCCACGCGCCAGTACAGCTCGCGCAGCAGCGTCGCCTTCCAGGCATTCCACACCTTGGGTCCGACGGCGCGCATGTCGGCCACCGTCAGCACCAGCAGCAGGCGCAGGCGTTCCGGCGACTGAACGACCTCGGCGATGTCGAGGATGGTCTTGGGGTCGTCGATGTCGCGCTTGAAGGCGGTCTGGCTGACCAGCAGGTGGTTCAGCACCAGCCAGGAGACGGTCTCCGTCTCTTCCGGGCTGAGGCCGAGGCGCGGGCAGATCTCCAGCGCCAGCCCGGCGCCGATCTCGGAATGGTCGCCGCCGCGGCCCTTCGCGATATCATGCAGCAGCACCGAGACGTAGAGCGCGCGGCGCGAATGCACATGGCCGACCAGCTCGCTGGCCACTGGCGCGGCCTCGTCCAGCCCGCCCACCTCCAGCTGGTTGAGCACGGCGACCGCCTCGATCGTGTGCTCCTCCACGGTGAAGACGTGGTAGGTGTCGAACTGCATCAGCCCGACGATGCGCGCCCAGTCCGGGATGAAGCGCGAGAGGAAGCCGACCTCGTTCAGCACGCGGATCCAGCGCGCGGATTCGCGGCCGGTGAGCAGGTCGAGGAACAGCGTATTGGCCGCCGGATCGCCGCGCAGCCGCTGCGCGGCGGGGGCGTTGCGGATCAGCGCGCGATGCGCCAGCGGGTGCATCTCGATGGCGCGGTCGCGCGCCGCGCGCAGCAGGCGCAGCATCACCGCCGGATCGGCCGCGATGTCATGGTCGGGGGCGATCAGCAGCTTGCCGTCGGCGATCGCCACGCCCTCGCGGGCCAGCGCCGGATCGGGCGCGCGGCTGACGGCGGGCAGGCCGAGGGCGGCACGCTCGATCGCCGGCTCCAGCAGCCGGGAGAGGCGCACCACGTCCCGCACCGTCAGGAAGAGGTGCTTCATGAAGCGCTCCACCCCGTCCTGCTTGCCGTGGCGGGTATAGCCCATGCGGGCGCCGACGACGGGCTGCAGGTCGAAGGTGAGCCGCTCCTCGGCGCGGCCGGTGACGTAGTGGAGATGGAAGCGCACGGTCCAGAGAAAGTCCCAGGCGCGCTTGAAGGCGCGCGCCTCGCGCCCGGTGAGCAGGCCGCCCCCGGGACTGTCCGGCCCGACCAGCTCCGGCATGCGCTTCACGCCGAAGGCGTAGCGCGCCAGCCAGTACATGGTCTGCACGTCGCGCAGGCCCCCGCGTCCCTCCTTGATGTGCGGCTCCACCAGGTAGGGGCTGTCGCCGTAGCGCTTGTGGCGGGCGGTGCGCTCGGCGCGCTTGGCGGCAAGGAACTGGCCCACGCCCCAGTCCTGCCGCGCCTGGGCGAAGGCTGCCTCGAACCGGTCGAAGACCTCGGCCTCGCCGGCCAGGAAGCGGCTGTCGAGCAGGGCGGTCTGGATGGTGACGTCGGTGCGCGCATCCTCCAGGCATTCATGGATGCTGCGCGTGGCGTGGCCGACCTTCAGCCCGAGATCCCACAGCAGGTAGAGCATGAACTCCACCGCGCGCCGCCCGCGCGGCCCGAGCGGCCGGTCGGAGAGGAAGAGCAGGTCGATGTCGGAATAGGGCGCCAGCACGCCACGGCCATAGCCGCCGGTCGCCGCCAGCACGAAGGGCGGCTCGGTGGTGGTGGCGAAGGGATTGGCGTCAAAGGGATTGGTGCCAAAGGGACTGGTATCGGGCTCGCCCTGCTGGGGCGCCACCTGTGCCAGCGTATAGGCGTGGATGGCGAAGATCAGACTGTCCGTCAGCTCGCCCAGCATGCGCGCCGCGGTCAGCCCGGAAAGCGCATGCGCCTCGAAGGCCTCCTGCACGCGGGACTGGATGCGGCCAAGCTGCCGGCGCAGCAGCATCAGCGCCGCCTCACGCGGCACCGGCGCGCCGGCGTGGGGGATCAGGTCGAGCACGACGTCGGGGAGCGGCCGCATCGGCGCCGCCGACAGGGCATCGGCGGTCACGGCAGGGGCATCTGGCAGGTCGCCGGAGCTTCTCATCCTACGGATGATACTGCGCTGTGCGGTGCGACAACAGCTTCGTGAGCCTTTTTGTCGCAATCTTTGCCGCTTTGCAGCATACGGAGGCGGTAGAGCGCCTCCAGCGCCTCGCGCGGAGAGAGCGTGTCGGGGTCCAGCGCATCCAGGGCATCGAGAACGGGATGTGAGGCAACCGAAGGTTGTGCTTCCGCTGCCTGCCGCGCCGGCGTGGCGCCGTTGAACAGCGGCAGCTCCTCGGCGAGCGGCTCCAGCCCGCGCGCCCGCTCCTCCAGCGCCGTCAGCACCGCCCCCGCCCGTTGCACCACGGCGCGCGGCACCCCCGCCAGCCGCGCCACATGCAGCCCCCAGGACTTCTCCGCCGCGCCCGGGCCGACCAGGTGCTGGAACACCACCTCGCCGCGATGCTCGCGCACCTTCATATGCGCGAGCTGCAGCTCGGGAAGCTTGCCCGAGAGCGCCGTCAGCTCGTGGAAATGCGTGGCGAAGATGGCGCGGCAGCGGATGCGGTCGTGCAGCGCCTCCAGCACGCTCCAGGCGATGGCGAGCCCGTCCCAGGTGGCGGTGCCGCGCCCCACCTCGTCCAGCACCACCAGCGAATGCGGCGTGGCCTGGTTCAGGATGGCGGCGGTCTCCGTCATCTCCACCATGAAGGTGGAGCGGCCCCCGGCGATGTCGTCCGCCGCGCCAACGCGGGAGAAGAGCCGGTCCACCAGCCCGAGCCGCGCCTCGGCGGCGGGGACGAAGAGCCCGGCCTGGGCCAGCACCACCATGATGGCGTTCTGCCGCAGGAAGGTGGACTTGCCCGCCATGTTCGGCCCGGTCAGCAGGCAGAGCCGCTGCCCCGGCGAGAGATCGGCGTCGTTCGGCACGAAGGCGGGGCCGCGGTTGCGCGCCAGCGCCGCCTCCACGACCGGGTGGCGCCCCTGGCGGATGCGGAATTCCGGCCGCTCGACCATCTCCGGCCGGCACCAGCCGCCATCGCCGGCCAGCGCGGCGGCGGCGGCGTGGACATCCACTTCCGCCATCGCGGCGGCGGCGGCATCAATGCCGCGCGCGGCGCTGAGGCAGAGCCCGCGCAGATGGCGCACCACGGCCGCCTCGCGCCGCGCCGCCTGCTCGCCGGCGGCGGCCAGCTTGCGGTCCAGTTCCGCCAGCGCGGCGCAGGTGAAGCGATGGGCGTTGGCCATGGTCTGCCGGTGCACCGGTGCCTGCGGCGTGCCGGCCAGCTTCGCCGGCGGCGCGCGCAGCAGCTTCTCGCCCGCGGCGGCCGGCATCTCGGCCAGATAGCCGAACTGCTGGTGGTGGCGGATCTTCAGGCTGGCCACGCCCCAGGCCTGGGCGAGGTCGAGCTGCATCGCCGCGATGGCGCCGCGCGCGTCGTCGCGCATCCGGCGCAGGGCATCCAGCTCGCCGTCATAGCCTGATGCGACAATATTGCCGTCCTCCAGCCGTGCCGGCAGTTCGGCCGCCAGCGCGCGGGCCAGTTCGGCGCGCGGCGAATCGCCCGGCCGCAGCGCCGCGCGCGCCTCTGCCAGCGGCGCGGGGAGCGGCGCCGCCCCGGCCAGGGCATCGGCCATGGCCTCGGCGCGCTCCAGGCTGTCGCGGATGGCGGCGAGGTCGCGTGGCGCGAAGCGGTCCAGCGCCAGCCGCGCCAAGGCCCGCGCCATGTCCGGCGCACCCTTCAGCGCAGCGCGCAGTCCGGCGGCGAGCGGTGGCGCCTCCAGCAGGAACTGCACGGCATCATGCCGCGCGGCAATGGCGGCCGCCTCGGTCAGCGGCGCGCCGAGCCGTGCGGCCAGTTCCCGGCAGCCCGCCGCCGTCAGGGTGCGGTCCACCGCCGCGAGCAGGCAGTTGCGCGTCTCGCCGCGCTCGCTCCTCAGGATCTCCAGCGAGCGGCGAGTGGCGGCGTCCATCCGTAACGTGGCGCGGCCACCCTGCGGCTCGGGCGGGCGCAGGCGCGGCGCGGCCTCGCCCTGGGTGCGGCGGACATAATCCAGCGCCAGGGCGCAGGCGGCCAGCTCTGCCTCGGTGAAGCTGCCGAAGCCATCCAGCGTCGCGACCTCGAAAAAAGCGGCGAGGCGGCCGCCGGGGTCACGGGCCGGCTCCAGGTGGCTGACCCGCTCGGCCAAGGGCCGCAGCGCGGCCAGTTCGGCAAGTTCCTCCGGCACCAGAACTTCCGCCGGGTCGAGCCGCGCCAGCAGCGCCGGCAGCTCGGCCACCGGCAGCGTCTCGCAGGCGAAGGCGCCGGTGGAAAGGTCGGCCCAGGCGGCGCCCCATTCCCCCTCGGCGCGCGCCAGCGCCAGCAGCCAGGCCGGCCGGGCGCCGTCCAGCAGCGCCTCCTCCGTCACCGTGCCGGGCGTGACCAGCCGCACCACCTCGCGCCGGATGGTCGGCGCCTTGCGCGCCTTGGCCTGTTCCGGCGTCTCCCGCTGCTCGCAGATGGCGACGCGGAAGCCCTGCCGGATCAGCCGCGCCAGGTAGTTCTCCATGGCATGCACGGGCACGCCGGCCATCGGCACCGGCTCGCCGCGGTGCTCGCCCCGATGCGAGACCGCCAGCCCCAGCGCCTCGCCCGCCCGCGCCGCGTCGTCGAAGAACAACTCGAAGAAGTCGCCCATGCGGAAGAAGACGAGCGCGTCGGGATGCGCCTGCTTGGCGGCGAACCACTGCGCGAGGGCCGGCGTCGCGCCCTCGGGCGAGGGGTAGGGGCGGGAGGTCATCCCCCCTTCCTAGAGCAGGTCGCGGCGGCGGGGGAAGCAGGGCGCGGGAAATCGGGGCGTCCCGCGCCGGCCGCCGCCGCCCCGCGGCGCCGCTCAGCCCTTGGTGATGCCGTGGTAGCGGTAGCGGTCGCTCATCGGGCCGGTGTCGAGGCCGCCGATGGTGCTGCGCAGGGCGGAGTTCTCGATCAACTGGAACAGCATCACGAAGGGGCTGTCGCGCTGGAGGTCGCGCTGGAGATCGACATACATCTGCGTGCGCTTCGCCGCGTCGGTCTCCTTCCGCGCCGCCAGGGTGCGGGCGCTCAACTCCGGGATCAGCCAGTTCGCCCGCCAGGCGAGCGTGCGGTTGCGCGCGTCGTCGCTGTTGTCCGTGTTGATCGAGAAGGCCTCGGCATTGGAGTTCGGGTCGAAGTAGTCGCTGCCCCATTGCAGCAGCGCCACCTCGTGCTGCCGGGCGCGAGTGCGGCTGACGACCTGCCGGCTGTCGCCGGGGTTCATCCGCAGGCGGATGCCGATCAGCGCGAGGTTCGCCTGGACCGCCTGGGCGATGTCCATGAACGGCGCCGAGGCGGTGTGGTCGAAACTGGCCTCGAACCCGTCGGGCAGGCCGGCGCGGGCGAGCAGCGCCCTGGCTTCATCGACCGACTGACGGAAGGGCGTGTCGGTGAGCGCGCCGGGCAGCCCCTGCGGCAGGAAGGTCTGGTTCACCGCATAGGTGGTGGGAACCACGTTGCGCTGGATGCCCTCGTAGTCGATGGCCATCTTGATAGCCTGCCGCACCTCGGGCCTGGTGAACGGCTCCACCTTCTGGTTGAGCGACAGGTACATCACGCTCGCCCGCCGCTGGGGATGGACGCGGAAACCCTCCTTGTCCGCGATCTGCCGGAGCTGGTCGGCGCTGAGGTCCCGGGCGATGTCGAAATCCCCGCGCTGCAGCCCCAGAAGCTGCGCCGAGGGGTCGGAGACGTGGCGGATGACGACGCGCGGCGTGGCGGGAGCGGTCTGCGCATGCGGATTGGCGTCCAGCGCGATGCTCTCGTTGGCGCGCCAGGCGCGCAGCATGTAGGGACCGGACCCGGCGGTGTTCTGCTTCAGCCAGGCATTCCCGAGATCGTCGCCCTGCGCATGCGCCATGGCCGTGCGCTTGTCGATCACGCTGCCGACCACGGCGGACAGGCAATAGAGCAGGAAAGTCGGCGCCGTGGGCTCGGCAGTGGTCAGCACCAGCGTCCGGGCATCCGTGGCGCGGATGCGCTCGGCCACGTTGTCCTTTGTGAAGCCGAACTGGTTGATG
The DNA here is from genome assembly GCA_035565935.1 of Roseomonas sp. Lineage (GTDB taxonomy): Bacteria > Pseudomonadota > Alphaproteobacteria > Acetobacterales > Acetobacteraceae > Pseudoroseomonas. The sequence continues at coordinate 12,455 of DATMRU010000063.1, read as the reverse complement.
ATGAAGGCGGGGGACTTGTTGAGCAGCACCGCGCGCTGCAGCGACCATGCCGCATCCTCCGCCGTCACCGGGTTGCCCGAGGCGAAGCGCGGCCCCTCCTTGAGCCGGAAGGTAAAGGTGCGGCTGTCGGGCGAGGCTTCCCAGCTCTCGGCCAGATCGCCGGTGAGGCGGGCGGGGTCGTCGTTGGGCGTGGTGACCAGCTTCTGGTAGACGTTCCCGCAGATCTCTGCGCCGGTCCATTCGAAGCTCTCGCCCGGGTCGGCGCTGGTCAAGTCCGCGATCTGCTTGGCGACCACCAGGATGCCCTTGGCGGACTGCGCGTGAACCAGCCCGGCATAGGAAAGCGATGCCGCGGCAACCGATGCGCCCAGCAATGCGCGCCGTGTCGGATTCATGATTTATTCGCCTCCCTTTGGGTGCTTGCCATGACCGTAGCAGCCAGAGCGGGGCGGCAATATGCCCTTCCTTCGCGCCAGCCGGCGCCCGGCGGGTGGAAAAAGCGACGATTCGCGGAAATTTCGCGCCTCATTCCGGCTCCTGCGCCTTGGCACTCCGGGCCGTCGCGGGCAGGCTGCGCGCCCGGGAGACACTCAAGGGGAGGTTAAGAGGACATGAACCTGCACCGTCGCACATTTCTGGGCGCCGGCCTCGGTGCCGGCGCTGCGCTGCTGGCCCGGCCGGCGCTCGCGCAGGGCAAGAACAACACGCTGCGCTTCATCCCGCAGGCCAATCTCAGCGCACTGGACCCGGTCTGGACCACCGCCACCGTCACCTCGAACCACGGCTACTACGTCTTCGACACGCTCTACGGCACCAACGGCGCCGGCCAGGTGAAGCCGCAGATGGCCGAGGGGCATGAAGTGCTGGATGACGGCCGGCGCTGGCGCATCAAGCTGCGCCCCGGCCTGAAGTTCCATGATGGCGAGCCGGTGCGCGCGGCGGACTGCATCGCCAGCCTGCGGCGCTGGGCGGCGCGCGACGGCTTCGGCCAGCTGCTGGCGCAGGTGGTGGAGGAATGGCGCGCGACGGACGACCGCACGCTGGAGATCCGCCTCAACCGCCCCTTCCCGCTGCTGCTGCAGGCTCTCGGCAAGCCGGATGCGAGCGTCGCCTTCATGATGCCCGAGCGGCTGGCCAAGACCGACCCGAACAAGGCGGTGACGGAGATGGTGGGTTCCGGCCCCTACCGCTTCCTGGCCGACCAGTACAATTCCGGCAGCCGCGTCGCCTACGAGAAGTTCGACGGCTATGTGCCGCGCGACGAGCCGCCGGACTACACGACCGGCGGCAAGGTGGCGAACTTCCAGCGCGTCGAGTGGATGATCATCACCGACCCCGCCACCGCCGCGGCGGCGCTGATGAATGGCGAGGCCGACTGGTGGGAGCGCCCGCTGGCCGATCTGCAACCGATGCTGGCGAGCAGCCGCGACATCCGGCGCGAGGTGACGGACAAGGCCGGCCGCCTGGCGCTGATGCGGCTGAACAACCTGCACCCCCCCTTCAACGAGGTGAAGGTGCGGCGTGCCGTGCTGCAGTCGGTGATCCAGGAGAACTACATGCGCGCCTCCCAGGGGGACGACACCTCCACCTGGACCACCACGCGCAGCATCTTCCCCAAGCACACGCCCTATTACGAGGACCACCCGGACCTGATGCCGGGCGACCTCGACAAGGCGCGCGCCACGCTGAAGGAGTCCGGCTACAAGGACGAGAAGGTCGTCATCATCAACCCGACCGACTTCCCCGATATCGGCCCGCTCGGCCAGGTGACGGCGGATGCGCTGAAGCGGATCGGCATGAATGTCGAACTGGCGGAAAGCGACTGGGGCACGGTGATCCAGCGGCGCGGCTCGCGCGAGCCGGTGGAGAAGGGCGGCTGGAGCATCTTCCACACCACCGGCGGCGCCAGCTTCTACGGCAACCCCGCGATGTCGCCGCTGATCCGCGGCCAGGGCGAGGCTGGCTGGTTCGGCTGGTGGAAGAACGACCGCGCCGAGGCGCTGACCCAGGAATGGCTCTTCGCCCCCGACGAGGCGGCGCAGCGCAAGGCCGCGCTGGAGCTGGGCCGGCTCGGGCTGGAGGAGGTGGCCACCATCCCGCTCGGCCAGTTCACGATCCGCACCGCCTTCCGCAAGGACATCACCGGCATCCTGGAAGGGCCGGCGCCCTTCCCCTGGAACGTGAAGCGGGCCTGAAAAAGATCGGGGGGAGGAAAGCCTTCCCCGAAGGAGGCGGGAAAAAAAGTTGGGGGAGTGAACTCCCCCAAACCCCCCCTCCTTTTTCTGCAAGTTTTGAGTGGCGCCAGTGGCGGCCGGCCGCCGCAGTCGCCGGGGCTGCTTCAGTCCCGGCGTGAGCGCGTGCCGCCAGCGCGACAAAAACTGACAGAAAAGAAAGAAGAGGGGGTCCGGGGGAGAATTCATTCTCCCCCGGTTCCGCCCCCCCACTCCCTCAAGGGCAGGCCCGAATTCCCCCCGGTCTTATCGCACCCGCGAAGTGGCTCACTTTTCCGCCGGCCCCCGGACCGACATAAAGGGGATGAGAAGCACGGGAACCCAAGGACATGGACGTCGCGAAGAAAATGCCGGTGGGCGATACCCGCACCGCCCGCATCACCGCCGAGGAGGCGCTCGCCCTGCATGCGGAGGGCAAGCCGGGCAAGCTGGAGATCCGCCTCACCAAGCCGCTGACCACTGCGCGCGACCTGTCGCTGGCCTATTCGCCCGGCGTGGCCGAGCCCTGCCTGCACATCCACCGCGACCCGGCGCTGGCCTATGACTATACCGCCAAGGGCAACATGGTGGCCGTCATCTCCAATGGCACGGCGGTGCTCGGCCTCGGCAATCTCGGCGCGCTGGCCTCCAAGCCGGTGATGGAGGGCAAGGCGGCGCTGTTCAAGCGCTTCGCCGATGTGGATGCCATCGACCTCTGCGTCGATACCGAGGATGTGGACGCCTTTGTCAACGCCGTGCGCTATCTCGGCCCTTCCTTCGGCGGCATCAACCTGGAGGACATCAAGGCGCCGGAATGCTTCATCATCGAGCAGCGCCTGCGCGAGATGATGGACATCCCCGTCTTCCATGACGACCAGCACGGCACCGCCATCGTCGCCGCCGCCGGGCTGATCAACGCCTGTCATCTGACCGGGCGCGCCCTGGCCGAGACGCGCCTCGTCATCAACGGCGCCGGCTCTGCCGCCATCGCCTGCGCCGAACTGATGCGCGCGATGGGCATGCGGCCCGAGAACATCATGATGTGCGACACCAAGGGCGTGCTCTATCGCGGCCGCGAGGCGGGCATGAACCAGTGGAAGTCGGCGCATGCCGTCGCCACCGACCGCCGCACCCTCGCCGAGGCGATGGAGGGGGCGGATGCCTTCTTCGGTCTTTCGGCGAAGGGCGCCGTGACGGCCGAGATGGTGCGCGCCATGGCTGACAACCCGATCATCTTCGCCATGGCCAATCCCGACCCCGAGATCACGCCGGACGAGGCGCGCGCCGTGCGGCCGGACGTCATCGTCGCCACCGGCCGCTCCGACTACCCGAACCAGGTCAACAACGTCCTCGGCTTCCCCTTCATCTTCCGTGGCGCGCTCGACGTCCGCGCCAGCACCATCAACGACGCGATGAAGGTCGCGGCGGCCGAGGCGCTGGCCATGCTGGCGCGCGAGGACGTGCCGGAGGAAGTCGCCGGCGCCGGCGGCGGCAAGGGCCTGCGCTTCGGCCCCGACTACATCATCCCGCACGCCTTCGACCCGCGCCTGATCGCCCGCGTCTCCCCCGCCGTCGCCAAGGCGGCGATGGACAGCGGCGTGGCGCGCCGCCCGATCCCCGACCTCAACCGCTACGCCCGCGACCTCGCCGGCCGGCTCGATGCCGCCGTCAACGCGCTGGAGATCATCACCGAGCGCTTGAAGGCCAATCCGCGCAAGGTGGTCTTCGCCGAGGGCGAGGAGGAGAAGGTGATCCGCGCCGCCATCGCCTACCGCCAGGCGGGCTACGGCACCCCCGTGCTGGTCGGCCGCGAGGACCGCATCAACGCCACCGTCGCCGCCCTCGGCATCCCGCTGCCGGAAGGGGTGGAGATCCACAACGCCCGCCTCTCCGACCGCAACCGCCGCTACGCCGAGTACCTCTATGCCCGCAAGCAGCGTCAGGGATTCCTGCTCCGCGACTGCCAGCGCCTGGTGAACCAGGACCGCAACGCCTTCGCCGCCTGCATGGTGGCGCTGGGCGACGCGGATGCCATGGTCTCCGGCGTCACGCGCTCCACCGGCGACACGCTGGAGAACGTGCGCATGGCGATCGACCCTGCGCCGGAGACGGTGCTCTTCGGCCTGACGGTGATGCTGTCGCGCAACTCCGGCACGGTGCTGGTGGCCGATACCGCCATCCATGAGCGGCCGGACGCGGCGACGCTGGTCAGCATCGCCATCCAGGCCGCCGCCGAGGCGCGCAAGCTGGGGCTGGAACCGCGCGTTGCCTTCCTCTCCTTCTCCACCTTCGGCGACCCGGGCGGCACCATCCCCGGCTCGCTGCGCGAGGCGGTGCGGCTGCTCGACCAGAAGCAGGTGGATTTCGAGTACGACGGCGAAATGGCGGCCGACGTTGCGCTGAACCCGCAGCTCCGCGCGCTCTACCCCTTCTGCCGCCTGACGGGCCCGGCGAACGTCCTGGTAATGCCGGGGCTGCACTCGGCGCACATCCTGACCAAGGCGGTGCCGCACCTGACCAGCGCCAGCACCATCGGGCCCCTGCTCGTCGGCCTCTCGCAGCCCGTGCAGATCGTGAACATGGGCAGCAGCGTCTCGCAGATCCTGGAAATGGCCTGCCTCGCGGCGCATGCCGCGATCCGGCGCTGAAAGGAAAAAAGGTCGGGGGGAAGGAATTCCCCCCGAACCCCCTATCTTCTTTCTGTCAGCGAGAGGGTGCCGGCTAGGGTGAAAATCTAATCAGGTATGACCAAGAAGGGTGGCCAGCGGACCTAGCGGATGGCCAGGAAACCCCAGGCGAACAGGAGGGACGCAGCGGAGCCGAGCACGCTCCGGACGCCGTGTAGGCTGCCCCAGCGGCGCAGCAGGCCACGGCTTCCGGCCCCCGCTTCCTGCGGCGTCATCGCCATCAAGCGCTTGTTCGTCGGCATGATGATCAGCATCGTGAACGGCCAGTTCGCGAGCAGGAGCAGGCTCCCTGCCATCCACTGCCACTCGCGGAGCTGATACCAGGACAGGAGCCCTGCGGCCCCTCCCAGCATGGCTAGGCCAGCCTGGATGGGCAGGGCGCGCTTGTAGCTAGGCTGCCACTGTGCGAGCAGGGGCGCGTCCTCCAAGCCCATCCTGGCGGGATGCTCGACGAGGCTGATGTAGAGCGCGGCCCCGGCAAAGAGGGTCGCGAGGACAAGGGCAACAAGGCCAGGGACCACCTGAATTTCTCCTCTGGTGCGCTTCGAGAGGCGCGGCCACGCCTGATGCGCCTCTCCCGATACCAACCGGGTTGAGACGCCGAGGCTGAGAAGAACCCGTCCATGGACGGGCGCAGGAGCTACCAACCTGCAACTCTATTTCCGGCCGGGTCATGATGTCGGATGCCGACCAGCAGAACAATGTCTCGCAGGACTGCTTTGGGTCGAAAGCAGCCTTCCCTGATTGGGTTTTTCATCTAGGGTGAAAAACCCAATCAGTAACCGCCAAGAAGGTGGATATCCGGACCGCAAGGTCAGCACCTCCGAGGAGGTCACCAGCCGCGCCCGCAAGTTGCGGCCCTCGGCTGGCGGCAAAGCAGAGACGGCCGGCCACACAGAGGGGGCAAAGGCGGGCGGGCAGGGCAAGCCTCCACGCCCGATGTCGCCTTTCTCAGCACGCTTCAGAGAAGGCATCGTCACTGAAGCTTCGCACTGATCAGGCGATGATCTGATCGACCTGCGGCACGTAAAAGGCGACCCCCTCCTGTACGTAGTCCGGGTGGTGCTGGATCACGGCGTTCCGCTCAGTCGGACTGGCGGTGAACAAGTGGTCGCCCGTCACGGTGTTGAAAAACCGATAAACCTCAGTCAGCCCTGCGCCGTCCGTCTGCGCGGCATAGAACCCGATGCCTTCAAGGCGGAAGGTCGGCAGGTTTGCCAGCACACTATCGCGCTCCGCGTCGCTGGCCGTGAAGAAGTGGTTCCCGGAAGTGGTGTCGTAAAAGCGCCAGACTTCCTTGGCGCCATCCGCCGGCTCGCCGAGGCCGTTGAACGCCACGCCCTCGAACTGGAAGGCGGGCATGGTCGCCCTGATGTGGTCGCGCTCGGCGGTGCTGGCGGTCAGGAAGTGCTCACCCGAGAGAGGATTGTAAAACCGCGTAATAGGGCCTGAGATCATCTCGTCAGGGTTCAGCACCGTCACCGTAGCTGAAGCGCAGGTGATAATATCCTTGGTCGGCTCTGCGGATGTGGATGAACCATAGTAGTTGGCGGCCTCGACGATCTTCAGGGTGATGTCTTTTGAGAGCATGCCATCTGGAAGTTCGAAAGCGGCCATGCTGGCGGTCAGCTTCGAATCGCCCTGTTGAAAGGTCATCTGCTGAGAGATGCTTTCCGTCTTCCCGTTTGCGTCCGTGGTTTCGAACTGCAAGGTTACCTGGGTGATGCCCGCAATGTCGCCTGTTCGAATGATCTCGAACCGGGCGTAGGACTGGGTGGCAGCATAGACCGCGTCCGTCATCGCATGGACCGCCACAGTCGGCAGGGGGTCGTCATTGCCGATCAGGACCGGGAAACTCTTTCCACCATTTGTCAGGCTTCGTACCCAGTAGTCGTTGAAGCCATCAACGGTGATCCCTGAGACGTTTTCCTGTGGTTCGAACCGAAGACCCGCCCAGGGCGAGACATTGAAAACTGAATTGTCGGGCATTCGCAGGTCGAGATAGGCCGGATCGCTGCTCCCTGCTGCGAAGTGGACGTAGATCGGTTCCGCCCAGTCATTCAGGAGGGGGTAGTCCCAAATCCAATGGTCCAACGTACCGGGCGTGACCTTGACGACCATCTCCTTGGAAAAGTCGGTGCGCTCGAACATCCAGCGCAGCGTCCCACCCTCTGCAGCGCCGGGGACTGTCGCTGCGATGGTGGGCATGAGGTGCACGATGACGTTTGGAACAACGATGTTCGACATGGCTTCCGTGGGGGCGCGCGCGGCTGGAACCGCCGCTGTCGGGATACGAAGCCAAGTCTAAGTCTCAAAGACAGGGTGTTATCTAAAAAATAGGTGAGTTGTGGGATTGACGGAAATTCTACCTCTTTGGTTGTCGTCAGATCAGAGCCTTGCTCGGCTTTTAAGCCACACTCCCAACGGACGGCGGGGCCCGGGGGGACACTGTCCCCCCGGCGGGGGGTCCAGGGGGGCGGCGCCCCCCTGGCACTTTTTCACCCCCTCCGGGCGATCGCCGCCTCGACGGTATTTTCCAGCAGGCAGGCGATGGTCATCGGCCCCACGCCGCCCGGCACCGGGGTGATGGCCGCGGCGCGCTGCTTCGCCGCCGCGAACTCCACATCCCCCACCAGCCCGCCATTCGGCAGGCGGTTGATGCCGACGTCGATCACCACCGCGCCCTCGGCGATCCAGTCGCCCCGCACCATTTCCGGCCGCCCCACCGCGGCGACCAGGATTTCCGCTCGGCGGCATTCGCTGGCCAGGTCCCGCGTTCGGGAATGCACGATGGTCACGGTGGCGTTGGCGGCCAGCAGCAGGGCCGCCATCGGCTTGCCGACGATGTTGGAGCGCCCGACCACCACCGCCCGCGCGCCGGCGACCGTGACGCCGGCGGCGGCGAGAAGGTGCATCACCCCTTTGGGCGTGCAGGGCACCAGGCCCTTCTGCCCGGTGGCCAGCAGCCCGGCATTCACAGCGTGGAACCCGTCCACATCCTTGGCCGGGTCGATGGCGGCCAGCACCTTGGCGGGGTCGATCTGCGGCGGCAGCGGGAGCTGCACCAGGATGCCGTCCACCGCCGGATCGTCATTCAGCTGCCGGACCAGATCGAGCAGCGCCGCCTCGGTGGTCTCGGCGGGGAGCTGGAGCGTGGCGCTGTCGAGCCCCGCCTGCTGCGCCGCGCGGTCCTTGTTGCGGACATAGACGCCGCTGGCCGGGTCCTCGCCCACGCGCACCACCCGCAGGCCGGGGGTGAAGGGCAGGGCCTTCACCCGCTCGGCGATCCGGCCGCGCAGCGCCGCGGCCACGGCCTTGCCGTCGATGATGCTGGCGGTCATGGCAGGTTCTCCAGTTGCTCGGCGAGGCGGGCGGGGTCGCCCGCGATGCGGCAGATCTTTTCCCGCGCCGCCGCGCCCTGCACCACCGCAATGGCGGAAGTGGGGACATGCAGGGCCGCGGCCAACAGGGCGCAGATCGCCCGGTTGGCCCGCCCGTCCTCCGGTGCCTCGTGCACCGCGAGCTTCAGGCGGGGGCCATCGGGCATCTCGACCCAGCCGGCGAGGCCGGCGCGGCGGGCCTTGGGCTGCGCCTTGACGCGCAGCTCGACGCCGCCCTCGACCGCCCGCCAGGCCTTCAGCGGGCCACCAGCGGCCACAGCGTGGTCCAGAGGAAGATCCGCAGCGCGTAGAGCAGCAGGATCAGGATCATCGGCGAGATGTCGATGCCCCCGAGGCTCGGCAGGAAATTGCGGATCGGCCGCAGCGCCGGCTCGGTCAGTTTGTAGAGGAAGTCGGCCACCGCCCAGACGAAGCGGTTGCGGGTGTCCAGCACGTTGAAGGCAATCAGCAGGCTGAACACGGCCGCGATGATCAGGGCCCAGACGTAAAGCCCGATTGCCTGATCGACCAGCCAGAACACCGCGTACATCGCAATCCCCTTGTCGTGAGGCCCCCATCTACGAAGCCATGCGGATGGGAGCAAGCGCCGCTTGACTTATGATGGGCCGTCGGGGATAAGCGCGCCCACCGCGCGAGTGTGGGGCTGTAGCTCAGTTGGGAGAGCGCCTCGTTCGCAATGAGGAGGTCAGGGGTTCGATTCCCCTCAGCTCCACCACCCCCGGCGGTCCCTTCCCTGATAATTCCGCTTCGCTTGCCGGATGGCCCACCCCGCGGTTCCCGCCCATGCCGCCGGCTGGGCAGCGCCGGCCGCCAAGACGGGAGGCCCCAAGGGAACTTGGGGGTGAATTTCGCCGCCCCGCCTCGACGCCGGCTGGTTTCCGTGGAAGGGTCGAGGCTCGTCGAACCGACTCTGGACGCCTGGGACAGCGCATGCAATTCGATCATATCGGCGTGGTGGTGAAGACGCTGCGGCGGGGCCGCGACCTGCTCGGCCCGCCGCTGCAGATCCACGCCTGGACCCGCGAATGGGAAGATCCCGTCAACAAGGTCTATGTGCAGTTCGGCTACGACCAGTCCGGGGTCTGCTACGAGCTGATCGCCCCCCTGGGCGACGAAAGCCCCGTGGCCCTGGCGCTGAAGCAGAAGTCCCGCATCCTCAACCATGTCGCCTACCTGGTGGAGGACTTGGCGGCGGAGCGCGAGCGGCTGCGCGATGCGCACTGCCTGCCGATCGCCGAGCCCCAGCCGGCGGTGGCCTATGGCGGACGGCACATCCAGTTCTTCATGAGTCCGCTCAGTGTCATCATCGAGCTGATCGAGGCGCCCGGCCACAAGCACCAGATCCTGCCGGAGGGCTGAGGGCCCGGCCCGCACCGTCGCGCCAGGGGGGGCTTGCCAGGGGGCTTGCCCTCTCTCTGGCGCGCCCGCTGCGGGCCTTAAAGCTTGCTCCCTTCGGTGGCGGTCATGGCGCGCGGCGTGCTGGTCATGCCGGGATGCAGCGCCTTGACCAGGGCCGCGGTATAGGTCTTCGCCGCCGACCAGCGCAGATGGATGGCGTCGAAGAAGGCGGAGGGCTCGACCACCTGCGCGGCGTCCCCATCCCAGAACTCGGCCAACGGATTGCCCGCCAGGGTCTTGCGGATGCGGCTCGTGAACTCCGCGACGGTCTGGCCATCCGGATCGCCGCTGATCTTCCATTCCGGGTTCAGCGGTGTCGAGGCGACCATTAGGCGCCGGCCTTCCTTCTGCAGCCGCGCGCTGAGGCTCCCCAGGGCGGCGAAGCAGGCGTCGTCCAGCTGCTTGACCATGCCGTAGAGCGGCGTTTCCCGGTTCCGGTTGGTGTCGAGCGGGCCACCCCCATAGGGATCAAAGACCAGCGGGTCCACCCAGTTCTCGCCGCTGCGCTTGGCCGCGATCTCACTGGCGTTGCGGGCCAGGGAGAACAGGTCGAAGTAGCGCAGGTAGTAGCCCCAGGGCGTGCCGTGGTCGAGCACATAGTCCTCGACATCCTTCGCGTCGAACAGCGCCGTCCGGGTGGTGGTGCAGTTCTCGAAATCCTGCGGCGAGGTGATCAGCAGGACGTCCTGGATGCTCGGCCTGCGGTCGAGGAACCAGTCGGCCACATACCGGGTCTGGTTGACGCTCAGGCCGCAGAAGGCGCCGTTCAGCGGCTTGGTGGTGGGCGAGTTCTGCACCAGCACGGCGCCGTCGAAATGCCGCCAGGCGACTGAGGAGCCGATCACCAGAAGATTCGGCGAGCCGATCGGGTGCTCACGATGGAAGGCCAGCTTCTCATCGACGCAGATCGAGTTCGAGAAGGCCGGCGGCGGCAGGTTGTCCGTCGCCTTCAGCGTGAACAGCGCAGCGTAGAACAGCGCCAGCGCGCCGAGCGCGCTGCCAAAGACGGCCGCCAGATAGCGCGGCCGCACGGCGGGCGGCGGCGGGGCCGCCGGCTTGTCCGCCTTCCTGGCGGCGCCGCGCTTAGGGGCGGGTTCATCCATTCCCGACGGCCTCCAGCTTGCTGTCGATCAGCTTCACGAAGTCGCCGACATCGTGCAAGGATTCGAGCTCGGCGGTGCGGAAGCGGATGCCGAAGCGCATTTCGGCCGCCACCACCAGGTTGACATGCGCCTGGCTGTCCCAGCCGGGAATGTCATCCGCCTTGGTCTCCGGATGCAGGACGATGTCGTCATCGTCGAACACTTCCTGGAACACCTCGGTCAGGGCGGCGTAGATCTCGGACTCGGTCATGCGGCTTCAACCTCAATGAAGTGCTCGGGCGCCTGGACGGCGCTGAGTTCGTATCGCCAGAAGGTGGCGCCGGGCTCGGCGCCCTCCGGTGCGGGCATGGGCGTGAAGCCCAGCTTCGCATAATGCTCCGCCACCATGCCGTTCTTGGCGGTGGGGCGGTATTCACCGACCAGTGCGGCGGCGCCCTTGCGGGCGGCATGCCCGGCCACCACGCCGAGCGTCGCCTCCTCGACCTGCCGCCCGAGCACGCGGCAGCTCATCAGCCAGGTGTCGATCAGCAGCTCGTTCGGCGCCAGGGCGGCATCCGGCCGGGCGATGACGACGCTGATCAGCCCGTTGTCGCCGAAGCGGTCACGCAGGCGGAAGGAGAGCATCACCGTACCCGGATCCTTCGAGAAGCGCTCGGTATCGGCTTCGGTGTAGCGGCGAGTGGTCAGGTTGAACTGGTTGGTCTTGTTGATGAGCTGCGTTACGCGCGGCAGCTCGGCGGGGCCGACCGGCTTGGCCGTCATGGTCATGGCCAGGCTGCGCAGATAGCCCTGCAGGTCGGTCGCCTGCTCCAGTGCGGCGGCGCGCTCGGCGTTCAGCGCGTAGGAGCGGCCGCGCGCCACATCGTCGGCGGTGAAGGAAACCGTCTCGAAATAGCCGGCCGCGGCAACGATCTCCGGATAGAAGGCGACATCCTCCGGCACTTCCGGCACCGCCACCTCCGGCAGCTCGCGCCGGACGATCTCGCGCTCGGCCGGGTTGTCATCGACGAAGACGAGGCTGTCGAGGCCGATGTTCAGCGTCTTGGCGATGTGGCGGAGATTGCCGGCCTTGTCGTTCCAGTTAGCGACGAAGCAGGCGATGTCGCCGCGCCGCAGCGCCATTTCCGGATGCTTGGCGAAGGCCTCCTCCGCCACCTCCGGGTTGTTCTTGCTGCAGACCGCCAGGATGATGCCGCGCCGGCCGAGTGCCGCCGCATAGCGCTGGAAGGCCAGGAAGGCCTCGCCGGTGGCATTCCCCTGGCCGAGCTTGATGCCGTCCAGCCCGTCATCGCCGATGACGCCGCCCCAGAGTGTGTTGTCGAGGTCGAGCACCAGGCACTTGCGCGACTGCCCCGCCACGGCGGCGGCGATGCGCGCGACAAGGTCGCCATAGAGCGGCGCGGCGACCGGGCTGACGAGCTGCTTGGCCTGGTGCCAGCGCACCGGGTCGGCCAGCGCGCCCGCCCCGCCGAAATGCGCCGCCTGCCAGGCGAGGTCGAGCAGCAGCACGCCTTCCTGGCGCGCGGCGGCGCGGAGGGCGGTGTTCAGCCGCTCGATCACCGCGGTCGGCGCGGCGGGCACCAGCCCCTCGAAGGAGCCGAAGACCGGCGGATCAGCCGGCACCAGCGTCTGCTGCACCACCTGTGCGCCGTAGCG
>DATMRU010000062.1:0-49579 GCA_035565935.1 Roseomonas sp. | reverse complement strand
ACGCTGGTCGATCTGAAGCAAAGCCGCCCGCTGGGTCCTAGGACCTGGCGGGCGGTTTTGTCGTTTTTGCGGCCGGCCTCTGGGACAGGATTTTGTTCTTGATTTTGGGGCAGTAATAGATATATATTCCTATCACAACAGCGGGCTAAGTGCGCCTAGTCGGTTCTTGCGCCCGTTCGTTGCTTCTCCCTCACCGCCCGGCCTGTCGCTTGGACGAGTGGCGCTTCGCGCGCTCCCGCCGGGCTAGCAGCGCCTCCTGAACCGCTGCCCCCCCGTTCGCTTCCTATCAGGAGATGTGTATGTCACCTGACTCGTCATCCCTATTGGCGTTCGCCAGCAAGAACTGCTTCGTCCTCTGGCTCTGGGCCATGCGTCAGGCTCTGGCCGTGGTGCCTCCGACGGACTGCTTCGCAGGTGTGAAGAACCACCTGCGGGGGTTGCCAGCATTGGCAGAAATCAATCGACTAGCAGCGGCGGGGGCGCACTGACGTGTTTTTCTCCACGCTTTCCCCGGCAGGGCTGGCCAGCGCGCCGGCCCTTCGCCTTCTAGGTCCGGGCTATGCTGGACGGAGCACCACTGCCCGCTCTGGCGCAGCCTTGGCCCAAGACACGTCTCTCGTCTGGCAAGAGGCGGCAGCCAACATGCCCCGCTTCCAGGGGGTCGCGCAACGCCTGCTGGTGGAAGGCCGGCGCACCAACGCTATTCGTAACCCACGCGCAGAAGGCTGTGGCACCGCCTCTGTCCCGTCGGGATACAGTGCATCGAGCTTGCTGCCGACGTTTTGGTGGATGCCGAACCACACCTCAGGCCTCACGTTGGATCTATCCCCGGCCAGTTATGTCGGGATGACCGGCGTGCGGCTGCGGCTACACGGTACGGTTGCCGGCGGTGGCAACGCGGCGGAGAGTATTGAATTCGATAGCCGGACCACCAATGCCTGCTCGGCCAACGAAACGCGCGCACATTCATTCTTCTACCGCCTTGTTGACGGCACTTGGCCGGCAGGGCTGGCCTTCCAGATTAGGATAATCGCGGGCAACAACTCGCCTGGTTTCTCGCTGGTGGTGAACGATGCCACATCCCTACCGAGGCCAACGGCGGCCTTACGGCGTGCCGAGCGTGTCATTGTTCTCCCAAGCAGTCTGACGACCAACCCAACTATCGTGCACGGCGCCCACATGTTCGGCTGGACGCCGGGTGCATCGGTGGACTTCACCCTCGACGTGTTCTTCCCGCAGTCGGAGGCGGATGCGGCCACGCCCTCGAGCCCGATCCTGCCGCCCTTGGGCACGCTGGCTGCGGCGACACGCTCGGCCGATGCCACGAGCTGGCTTCCCGCGGGTGGTCTCGCGGCCTCAGGCACGGTCATTCTCAAGGCCATGCTGCCGCAAGCGGCGCCCTTCGGCAGCAGCCAGGGCCTGGTGCAGATCGATGACGGGACCGACCAGAACCGGCTGCTCATCCGCAACACCTCGGGCGGCGCCACGGTCTATGGCGTCGCTGACAGCGGCGGCAGCACTCTCGCGGCCCTGGCCGGCGGCGGCCTCACCGCCGGGCAGCCGTTCCGCGCCGCCCTGGCCTGGTCGCCCGGCGGGCTCGCCTTCTGCCTCTCCGGCGGGGCGGTGCAGACGGCGGCGATCACCCCGCCCGGCAATCTGGGCCGCATGCTCGTCGGGCATGCCTCCAGCGCCCTGGACCGCGCCGCCTGCGGGGAGATCGAGCTGATCGACTACCACGCCACGCGGCTGCCCGACGCCATGCTGCAGGCGGTCACCGCGGCCGCCTGAGAGGGCATTGCGACGGTAACTCTGGAGGGTTCAGGACGCCCAATAGGATAGGTCTGACCTGTCGATGCCAGAGCCCGTCTGCCACCGCTGGCGTCGCTTCTCTCCAGACAAATATCTGCCATGCCGTGTGGCTGTGTCATGACTTCTGCCTACTCCTGCGGCTTGTAGGCTGATCGTGGCAGAGTTGAGTATTCCCGTCGTCGACGGAAGCATCTGCCTACGGCCGCCTCCCAGAATTCGGCGAGTGCTTTATGGCGAAGCTCTGTCGGGGGGCGGCCACAGCCAAAGGCAGTTGTCACGTCGATGAGGTCTTCATACAGCCTTCATTGCCTTTATAACCGGCGGTAGGATTATAACCGGCGATAGGATTGCACGCAGGAGGCTCAATTATGCTCTTCACCATCCGCTCTGTCCTGCTTGCGTCTGCACTCGGGCTTTGCCCATTCTCCGTCTACGCTGCTGAGATGGTCGTGCCATGCGCTAACGGCGAAGACGTGACTGCAGCGCTGCAGAGGGCCTTCGACGCCCATGCCCGTCCTATCCTGCTGCGGGCCGAACAGCAGGGCTCAACGTGCTCTGTCAAACGAAGCTTCCTCATACCGCCCGATTTGATTCTAGAGGGGCAGGGCGAGCCGGTTTTAAGGTTGGAGCAAACTGGCAACGTCTTCCGCGGAAATAAGGAATCGCGCAAGTTCACCATCTCTGGGTTAACTCTTGACGCGACGGGTACGCCGAAGTCTGCAGCCCTTGCTTTGCGCGGCTCTACTGACGGCCGCCTGGAGAGGCTGCGCATCATCAGGCCGGGCGACGGTATAGTACTGGCCGAAGGCTCGCATGGCGTGACAATCCGGGATTTGGAGGTAACGGATAGCCGGCAGCACGGGGTCATGATCCAGGACAGCTATGATAACGTAGTGGATGGTGCTCGCCTGGACGGTCAAGTCGGCTTTGGTGTCATTCTCGTCGGCACATCTCACGGTAACCGCCTGTACCGCTTGAGCACTCGCCAGAGCGGGCTTGAACTCGTCGGCATGACGGCCCGTACGCATGACAACACGCTAGAAGAGAGCTCGGCCGCGAACACGGGCGACAACTGCTATTCGATCACAGGTCGCAACAACCGGCTACGCAACCTCACAGGAGATCGCTGTGCTGGAAACGGCATAGCCTTCTATGGTTCTGGGAATACGCTCGATGGCGGACGGTTCACCAACAATGCCCAACGCCATAATGTGCGTCCGGCTTGGAGCGGAGGAGTCTCATTCAGTCAGGGCTTTGGAGGCGTTGGCCAGCGCAATATCGTTCGCAACGTAGTGGTGGATGACAACCAGTCTCAACCGACGCAGCAGGTTGGCATTTTTACAACTGCAGCGTCCTACCAATCTTGGCGCCCGGGGGTAGCTGTGCGTGTCGGACGCTATGTCTATTCCGGCATGAACCTCTACGTGGCTCGGTCCTCAGGAGTGACCGGAATGCGCCCACCCTCTGGCCAGGGGCGCGTCTCGGACGGCGCAGTAGAATGGGAATGGGTCAACAGCTTTGATGGCACTGTGCAGCCGGATGGCAATGTCGTCGAAGGCGCACAAATCGGCCGGGCCGTGCGGGCCTCTCGTGAGGACCACAGCGAGGCCCGGCAAAACGTGGGGACGCGGTAAGCGTCAGTCCTGCGAGCCGCCCTCGGAGGGCGGCACAATCTCGTCTGGCTCCCACTCTCCGGGGTACACGACCGCCGGCACAGGGCTCTGCGGCTCGACTTTAGTCAAATCATAGCACGGCTGGTCGTCCATCTCTGATCCTCTCGCCATAATGGGGGCCTCCAGCCTGCGTATATTCTGACAAGAAGCGGCAGGCAATTAAGAACCGACTGGTTGATGGATCTCGCCTCCACCCACCCCTCCCCTTAAACTGGCAATGTTGGCGTAGCGGTGAGCCGGATACGCCCGTCGCTACAACCAGCCGGCGATGCATCTGTCTCGGCCCTCGCAAAATAGGCTATTGTAGGCGGCATTCTGCAGCGGAGTGTTAAGATGGTTGCCGGTGAGGCCATTTTGGTGAGGACGCATTACTTCGATGACGCGTTGCAAGAATTTTGCTCCCAGCTCCGCAATGGCACTGAGCGGGAAATTTTCGTTGTTTGTGACGAGACAAAATCACCAGTCACTATACCGAACAATTTCACGAAGATCAGCATAAACACTGAAATTCTCGATTCCCTTGGACTCTATACGCCAAAGAATTTCGGGTGGCTGTGCGGAGATTATTGTTATTACATTGCTCGCTCTGTTGCGCCGAGCTTCTCATCATACTGGCTAATCGAAGGGGACGTTCGATTCAAGTTTGATGATGTCGCCCTCTTTTTCAGCCATTTTCCAAGCGCAGACGCCGTGGATATGCTCGCAGCGGGCTTCCAGAAGGCTGTACCAAGCTGGCTATGGTATGAGTCGATGCGCAGCTTGGCGCCTGAGGTCTATGGCTGCCTGTTTCCGGTGACGCGCCTCTCGGGGCGAGCTGTGGATTTCCTTGCAGCTGAGCGTACCAGGCTAGCGACTTCCTTCTCCGGCCTCGCGGTTGATGAAAAGGGTTCAAAGGCTTGGCCCAACGATGAAGCCTTCGTCGCCACGACACTCATGAACAGTGAATTTGTGTGCCGTGATCTCAACGCTTTCGGGGCCACGTTCTATGACAAGGAAACCTTCTGGGTTGGGCGGCCTGCGTCACACCAGAGGATAATGCAAAAGCCAAATGATAATATGGTCTATCACCCCGTGATCGGGGGCGACAGATATCTACAGAAAATGAAGTCTAGCTTTAATTTTCAGGTTAGCTCCAGAAAATCTCCTGAATATCTTCAGGGAATTTTCAATAGCCAGATGCTTCAGGACATTGAGATGGAATGCGGTCCTGCTAAAGCAAAAGAATTTGCGGCATCCTGCGAGAATCAGATTAGAAAGCTCATCCGAATTCGGAATGAAAATCCTGCGTAGAAATTGACATATATATCAATTCCTCAATCTATTCCCGCGTTAGACATCGTCCATATTCCACGGAGATTCTGAATATGACGCTGAGCCGCCAGATAATTCCTTATAGATACTACAACACTATACGAAACTGTGGCGACGCGATTACCGCTCACATCCTTCGCAAAGTCTTTGATGTGGACGGCGTAGTCGCCGACGGGTCTAAGCCTCATCTCTTGGCGGTCGGCAGCATTTTCTTCATGGCAACCGAGAGTTCCCACATCTGGGGCTCGGGAGTTATTAACCCCACAGTCGGGATCCCTCCAGTCGATCCTAATAAGATCCACGCTGTTCGCGGTACTAGGACGAGGGACTATCTGCACGAGCGCGGCTTCAAGTTGGCTGACGTACCGATGGGCGACGCCGGAATACTCGCAAACCAGCTCGTCCGAGATTTTTCTCCGCCCCGTCGGTTTAAAGCAGCCATCGTTCCTCACCATGCGTCCCTGAAAACAGAGAAGTTCGACAGATTCCGCAGGGACGACGATTTCTGCTTCGTCGACATGCTCGACGACTCGCTTACGCCGCTTGAACTTATTGCCGCTTCGGACGTCGTCATTTCCCAAAGCCTACATGGCATTATTTTTGCCGAAGCACTTGGCAAGCCCAATCTCTGGGTATCGGATATCAACAACCCAGTGTGGAATTTTAAATTCGAAGATTGGTACAGCACCACGTGGGATCCCCAGAAGCAGCCGGCTCCTCTCACGTTGGCGCCTGATGAGATGATTAGGCGAGCTGATTTGCGAGGAATAAAGGTAAAGGCAGCTGCATTGAAGGCGGCCTTCCCGCGTGAGCTGATCCGCGATGCAGAGGTCTCCATCGAAGACTTCGATGTGTTGCGCTCGCTGTCGCCGCTTGCAATCTACACAGACGATGCGATTTCGAATCTCGACTCCGAGGGCAATCTCCGAGCGCATGATGTCATTCAGAAGCTGACAAAAATGCGTCGTTCGATCTTCAGGAATGCAAGTGAGCCGACTTACCTCGCGGTACTCTGGACTAATGCTTATCGCCTGCCATCGCGTGCAGATCTTCTGGCCTCCCAAAGATTCCTAGATAACCATCGTGAGTACGATTTTATCTGGCTTCCGGGCAGTCCAGCACCGGACCTTCCGCCAGGATTCTCTGCGGCGCAGGGCAATTTCGGGGAAACCGCTTTGACGGCGGGCAGCATCATGCTGCGCCCCTCTGCTCAGATTAGCGGAAAGTCAATGTTCGCCTTCTACCGACCAGAATAAGACAGAGGGCGGCCGCGCTTGGCTCGGCGGCGTGCAAGCTGCTGTTGGCTCAAGCTCAGGCTAATGTGACTGCTGTCTTTGGCACGGTGCAGAAAGCCGCCCGTCGGGATCTCGAGGCGGGCTGGATTTCGGCCAGCGGTTGGGTACTGCGCTCGAATTGGCTAGGTAGGGAGCCCATTTAGGAGGCGCTTAACGGTCACCGGCCCAAGCCTTCCGGCCGTGCTAGGAGGGGTGGATGCGCCACGTCGTGGTTCCTCGGCGAGTACTGCCAACCAAACGCCTCGTCCTACGTCCGACCTCCTCGGCAGACGCCCACCGGGCCTTTGACATCCGGTCAGATTGGAACGTCGCCCGGATGCTGCGCCTGGCCTCCTTCCCTCCTGATGCGGAGGAGATGGAGCGGTGGTTCGACGGCCATGAGCGGGAATGGCTTCAAGGGCAGGCCTATCGCTTCGCCATAGAGTTCCAGGGGCGAATGATTGGCCTCGTTGATATTGATGGAGTTAGCGGAGACGAAGGACACTTGGGCTATTGGCTGGAGCGGCCTGCTTGGGGGCATGGCTACGCCTTGGAGGCGGCCCGGGCCGTGGTGCGCTTTGCCTTTCAGGAAGTCGGCCTATCAAGGCTTAAGGCTGGCCATGCCATCGACAATCCGGCGTCTGGCAGGGTGCTCACCAGGCTGGGCTTCAGTCCCGTAGACAGCATCGAGTGCTTCTCTCGGCCACGCGGCGAGAACATCGTGCAGTGCCGGTACCTTCTGGCCTCCAATCCGACTTAACGGGTTGTCCAAGGCTCGGATGTCCCGCAATCCTGAATGGGTTCTCACTCTAGAAGACTGTGTGACCTCCTGGCTTACGCCTTGCTGAATGTGCTGCGGCGGCGAAGACCATGAGCGTCTTCGCAAAGCTTAGCATCATGGGACCTGCTCGAATAATTTAGAGATGTGACGTAACCACTCACGACATCATCGCTGAGCGAAGCCGCCAACATGCGAGATGCGGCATGCAGTGGCTCGAGGCCCTCAATGGGTTGGTGAGCATAGGAGTCGATCTGTTCGCACGTCCGGATGTGGTTCCACTGCCGTGTCCGTGACGGGTGCACAACCAGGCACTCATCCAGACTTTCCGCCATCGTGCGATCCCAGGTGACCCCCTCTCGCAGCGGCTTTGCTGGATGACCTGCGTGGATCGCAGCGCCTCGCATGAGCCCTGATGTGATGGCACCCTGTCCAACTACGGCATCACTCTCGATCACTGTGCCCTTGTTTATGTTTACCGAGCGCCCGACCCAGACGTGATTGTGGATCACGATCGGCTTGCCATGGTTGATGCGGGCTCTAGTTTTTACATCGTAGATCCCGTGAGAGTCGCTTGTGCGGGCTGCTACCCCGTTGGAGAACATGCAGTCGTCGCCAATGAGGATGTAGGCTCGATCTTCCTGGACGAGAAAGTTGCCTTGCGGGATGGTCGTGCCCGATCCGACGATCAGTGCCGTTCGCCCGCCTATCATCTGAATTACACAGTCCCGCAGATCGGTGTTGGGCCCAAATACGATGGTACTGAACGAAGATTCGGAATTGATCAGCACATTGCTGAGGGAGCAGTTCTCGCCTACCCAGACAGTACCCTTTGACTTGCCTAGCACGGTCACCCGCTGCAGCGACGCGTTGCGTGACGCAAAGACAGTCGTTGTTGAGGCCCGCAGGTCTAATGTTGCCTTGTCTGGAGCATAGTATGGCGCGTATCGCTCTAGCGGTTCGATGTGCCCCTTCACCTGTAGCATGAGTGCTTGGGCGTGGAGATAGCATAGCGCAGGGTCGTCCGGATGCTCCGCCAGCCGCTCGGTAAAGTGCGGCGCAGCGCCGCGCCAGTGATCATGGGGGTGTGTCATGTCTTGGTGGTCCGGTTGCCGCTCGGGACGTTGGCCATCGTTTTAATCCACCTCTGAATCTTGAGGCGCAGGCCGACTGACTGGTCGGACCTTGCTGGTACCTGACGCCACAACAGATCTCCCTCGGGTAAAGGGGAGTGGTAGATCTGAAGGGCTTCCCTAATTGGGGCTCTTTCACCGTGAATCCGCGTTGCGCAAGTCAAGCGAGGCTCTGCACCAAGCTGGCCGGAGGGAATCGTAGGTAACGCTGCCCTGACGGTAGACGGGTGGGCTACCGCGTCATTCAGGCCAGAAGCTTCCAAGGACTTCTGCGTCTTGCGGTGAGCGCACTTTGGCCACTGGGAAGATTAGCAGCTCAGCGCCCCCCTTGGCCGGTTGTCCGCTTTATGTTCAACGTGATGCACCCGTTCGTGCAGATTCAGCTCAAGGTGATCAATCGGAAAGCATGAGCCGAGGCCGAGCCACTCGCAGGCCCGCCAGCCCTAGCACGTTAAGCAGGACGATACAGAGCAGCACATAGCCGACGTTGAAGTACGGTGTGATGCGGTCACCCCATTGCGCATAGCGGATCATCTCATGCACATGGACCAGCGGATTCCAAAGCAGCGCCTCCCGCGTCTCCTGCGGCATCATGCCGACCATAAAGAAGGCAGCGGAGATCGGCAGCATTAGGTAGGTGAAGGGGTGCACCAGGTGCTCGACCCAGTCGCAGACTACCTGCGCGGCACTGAGGATCATGGCCAAACCAGAGGCAAGAAGCGCACTGAGCATGAGCCCCAGGACAAACAGCGCTGGATTAACGGGCGGCTCGCCGAACCAGATCGTCGCCACGACCAGATAGAACGCGATGACGGTCAGGCACACCATAAACTCCAACATCAGACGAGCGGCCATTACGTCCAGCAACGTGATCCTGGCATGGAACAGCAACGAGATATTCGCTCTGATGCTGTTGGCGCCGCGGTTCACGATGCTCCGGAACATCATGTACGGCATATAGCTCAGAGCATAGAATAGGAAGATCGGAAGATCGCCTGGCAGATGGGACCCGCTCACGTAGTGGAACAGCGAGATCATGCTGGACAGCATGATCGGCTCGGCCACTAGCCAGACAAAGCCAAGCCGACCATGGCCGAAGCGGGTAATCATTTCACGGATAAACAGACCGGTGATGACGCCAACTTGGGCTTGAAAAGGCGATATTTCCCGCCGTGTGGGCGGTGCGTGGATACTTGGCATGGTCGCACTTTCTATTGCGTTTCGGTCGTGCGTCAGACGGCCCAGCCCAGGCGCTGCGCCAAATCGGCCAGCAGCGGATCGTAAGCTTCCCCGCCATAGCGGTAGGGTGCATCGGCCACTTCTTCATTCCGTGCCAGTAGCTGCCGCCCGAGGATTTCGGCTTCCTGGGGCGAGCGCACCTCTGCCGCTTGGAGGAGCAGGAGATCTGCGCCCTCGTGTGTCCCTGCGTTGTCGATTTCCGCGGCGGCATAAGTTTGGACCAGGCCGGTCAGGCTGCGTTGCATGTCGGGCTCCTTGCGGCGTGAGTATCACTATCCAGCGGCCAGGAATGTCAACCGGGAGGTTATTGGCTGAGTGCCGAGTTGCTGGCGTTAGCGGGGACGCGATCCAATGCATTCTTGCGCCGCTCAGGCCCCAGCAGACCGTCCAGGAACAGCCCAGCGGGGGCGGCCGCCCCCTCTGAGTGTATAGCAGCCGAATGCGCGCCTTGATCTCGCGCAGCGACGACGCTCAGTGCTCCAGCACCGTCTTGCTCGAAGGGCCTGCTACCCATAGCTTCCGAAACACGGTCGGCTATGAATTCAACGATCGTCCAAAAAAACGTAACTGCAATGTCAGATGGCGGACAGCTTCAGTACCGGCCAGGCTTGCCTACGGTCTGGAGTACCGGGCCGGACAGGTCCACCACGGCGTATTTTGGCTTCGGCTCCATCTGGAGTGACACAGCATGGACCGTGATTTCCATCGAGCTCTTGTAGCGCGGGATACCAACCGAAATCCGCGCCGGTTCCATGCTGCCAATGTGAAAATCTTGGCTGACCGTCACCCGCTTGTTGCGCTTAACTTCGACCTTTAGCCGCACCGGGCAGGAGTCTGTGACGGCGAGTTGGGCGAAGAATTGCAACTTGGCGAACGCCTTCGGGTCCGGCAGCACCCAGCCCACAGAGGACGCACCCTCTGCAGTGGCGGCATGGAGGCGAAAGCCAGAGGCGGTCTTCCGCGACCATTGATTGTGAGAGCTGACCTTCGCCTGACCAAAGGGATATTCGGTCACCAACGCTTTGTCCTGCGCCGTCTCAGTACGGTCAGGAAACTGCAGGGTGATAATGTCCTTGATCATGTGTCCTCGGCGAGTGTTGGCACACTCATGCCACCCATGCCGGCGGATTGTCGAGTGGCTGGCACTCTGCCCACGGGACGCGATTGCTGGCCGGGAGCCGAGGCGGGCAGGCCGAGGTCGGGCCGGCTCTCGAACCCAGGCTTAGCGTAGCTGACCTCAACGGCCGGCCAGTCCCCACAGCCTCAGCCCCGCCACCATGCGACGCGAACCGTCCCGGGCATGCCATCGGATTCGTCCTCCAGATGCGCGGGCAGCTTCACCGGCACCCATGTCTGACTGTGCGCGTTCTGTCGCAGCGCCAGCCCCGCCGGGGGCTTCCCGCATTGCGGGCAGCGCAGCCGGGTCAGCAGGTCGCCCACCGTCGCCGGTGGATGCGGCAGGGCCAGGAGAGACTCCACGGTTTGCGGACCGGGCGAGTGGCCAGACGTGCAGCGCCCGTAGACCAGCCAGCCCCGCCAGGAGGATAGGGGCTCGGCGTGGAGGCGGCGGCGGCGCTGCTCAGGGCTGACGGTGTGGGCCATATGGTGGCAGGCGCGGAGAGAGAACGAGAGGGGACAACGGCGCGCTTTAATCCTGCTTCGCGGGCGGTCCCTCGCCGGCGGTGTGAGGCGGGTTTGGCGGCCCCTTGAAGACGAGCATGTTTGACAGCCGCAGCCGCGCTGCCAGCTCGCCCGCCGCAATCTTCGTGGCCAAGCCCTGCCAGCCCGTCCGGCGGGGTTTGCCCCGTTCGTCAAAGCCCAGGGCGAAGGCCAGGGTTTCCGCGACCTCTCTGTCGTCCGCCGGGCGGTACTGCTGACCGTCGAACTCGACCGGCGCCAAGTCAGGCAGGAGTGCATCGATCTCCACCAGGAGGTCGTGCACGACCTGGTCAATCACCTTCCGGTCGCAGCCGGGCTCGCGCCCGAATGCTATCCCGCGGGCTTCCGCCGCGGCCTCGCGGACCGTCGCATCGCCGGCCAGGCGGATGCGGATTGTCTCGCGCATGAGATAGATGGTCTGGGAATCGAGGGGAGAGGGGTTCATAGCCCCGGCAGTATGTTCGCGATTTGTTTCCGGCGTCGAGTCAGAAGAGGAGACGGGAAAGGGGAGGCGGAACCCCTGAACGGGCGAGTCGCTGACACAGTCCGGCTGACACAGTCGAGAGCACCGACTGTGTCATGGATGTGCCAAAAGGCATCCCGAGATGGTATGCCTGAGCCCGATATGTTCCGATTATCGCTGGGAGGAGTAGGTAATAACCTACTGATTCTATTGGAGCGGGCGAAGGGATTCGAACCCTCGACCCCAACCTTGGCAAGGTTGTGCTCTACCCCTGAGCTACGCCCGCGCTCCGTCCGGCGTGGCCGGGATATGTCATAGACCCGGGGGGCATGCAATCCCCCTGTCACCGCTCCGGACGGATTTTTTCGCCGGAAGCCCAGGACGGCATCCGCCTCGTGAGCGGCTAAGGCGGCGCAGCCGAAGGGGGCCTTTTGCCCCGAGTATCCCTCCCCGCCTCTGCCAGAAATCCTCCGCAGATCAGCCCTGCAATTCATGCCGGACAATCGCCGCCCCTTCAGCCATGGCGCGCAGCTTGGCGAAGGCGCGAGGGCGGGGCAGGTACTTCATGCCGCAATCGGGTGCGACGACCAGCCGCTCCGCCGGCAGGCGCCGCAGTCCGGCGCGGATGCGCTCCGCCACCATGGCTGGCGTCTCGACCTCGGCACTGCCGAGATCGATCACCCCGAGCATGATCCGCTTGCCCGGCAGTTCGTCCAGCACGGCCAGGTCGAGCTTCGGCTGCGCCGCCTCAATGGAGATCGTGCCGGCCGTGCAGTCGGCCAATTGCGGGAGGAAGGAGTAGCCGGAGGGCTTGTCCTTCACGACGGCCGCATAGCCGAAGCAGACATGCACTACGGTCTCGCCCTCCAGGCCTTCCAGGGCGCGGTTCAGGGCGCGCACGCCGAAGCGGGCGGCGGCCTCGGGCCGGGCCTGCATCCAGGGCTCGTCGAACTGGATGACGTCCACGCCGGCGGCCAGCAGGTCCTTGGCTTCCTCGTTCACGGCGGCGGCGTAGTCCATGGCCATGGCTTCCTCGTCCCCGTAGTGCTCGTCCGAGGCCTGCTGCGAGAGGGTGAAGGGGCCGGGCAGGGTGATTTTGGTGCGGCGGTCGGTATTGGCGACGAGGAATTCCACGTCGCGCACCTCAACCGGACGGTTACGGCGGATCTTGCCCACCACGCGCGGCACCAGCGTCTCCTTGCCGGCGCGGCCCATGGTGCGGGCAGGATTGTCCACGTCCACGCCGTCCAGCGCGAGGGCGAAGCGGTTCGAGTAGCTTTCCCGCCGGATCTCGCCATCGGTGATGATGTCGAGCCCGGCGCGCTCCATGTCGCGGATGGCGATCAGCGTCGCGTCGTCCTGCGCCTGTTCCAGCACCTCCTCGGGGACGCGCCACATCTGCTTCATCCGCACGCGGGGCACCAGGTTCTGCGCCAGCACGTTGCGGTCCACCAGCCAGTCCGGCTGCGGATAGCTGCCGACGACGGTGGTGGGCAGGAGGGTGTTCGTCATGCGTCAGACCTTCAGAGCAGTGGGCTGGTCAGCGGTGAGGCGCCATTCGCTGCCCTCCCGCGCCGAGAGGGCGGGGGTGAGGCTGACGATGCGCTTCTCCGCGCCGTGGCGGATGATGCGGGCGTTCATGCGGCCGCGCGCGCCAAGGCCGGCATGGCGGCGGTCGCGAGGGCGAGCCGGCCGAGATCGCGCCTGCTGATATCCTTCATGAAACCTTCTCCGCCTGCGGCCCGGTTTCGTGGCTGAGCTACGCCGCGGCGAATTTCGAGGGGTCGGCGCCCACGCGAGCGGAGGTGTCCTGCGGGGCACGCCGCGCGATGCGGAAGTCGTAGCGCAGGCTCGGCAGCTCGGGCGCGGGCGAGCCTTCCACCCCGCTGCGCGGCCATACGACGAGAGATTCCGAGACGCCGAAGACCGTGTCGGAATCAATGTGCGGATCGTCGCCGAGATAGAGCGCCGTCACCAGCTCGCGATAGCCCTCGGCGCCGATCAGCACGTGGATATGCGCAGGGCGGAAGCCGTGCCGGCCCTGCTGGCGCACCAGCTCCCCCACCGGCCCGTCCATCGGGATGGAATAGCCGAGCGGGACCAGGGTGCGGATGGCGTAGCGGCCCTCGGCATCGGTGCGGAATTGGCCGCGCATGTCCATGATGTCGGGGTCGTTGGTCTGCAGGTCGTAGGCGCCGTCGGCATCGGTCTGCCAGACCTCGACGACGGCGTTCGGTACGCCCTCGCCGGCCTCGTTCAGCACCCGGCCGAAGAGCATCATCTCCGGCCCCCTGGCATGCGCCGCGATGCTCTCGCCATAGCCGTATTTCGGCGAGGCCTCGCGATAGAAGGGGCCGAGGAGGCTTGTCTCGGTGGTGTCCCCGACGCGGTTCGCCTGGTCGTCCATCAGATTAACCAGCCGCGACAAGCCCAGCGTATCGGAGAGCAGGATGAATTCCTGCCGGATCGGCGTGCAGGCCTGGCCGACGCGGGTGAGAAAGCCGATGGCGGCAAGCCATTCGGCGGGGGTGAGCTTCACCTCGCGGGCGAAGTCGTGCAGGTGGCGGACAAGGCTTTCCATCACCTCCCGCAAGCGCGGGTCGGAGGTGGAGGCCATCTGCGCGATCACCGCTTCCGTGACGGTGTTCTGGTCGAGGTCAGCCATTCTCGTGTCCTCCATCCGGGGGCGGGTTCTCGCTGGCCCGCCTTCCGCCCCATGTGGTGCCGGAGCGCGGGGCGCCCTAGAGCAGGTCCCGATCAGGTGGAATCACCCGATTGGGTGAAGAGGTTCGTCAAAACAAAAGGCTAGAGCGGTTGACGTGAGCCAGGGCGAACGGAAACCGCTCTAGTCCGGCCGGATATTGGCGGCGGCGATCACCGGCCGCCATTTCGCGATCTCGTCCCGGGTCATCGCGGCCAGCTTCTCCGGCGGGCCGCCCATCGGCTCCACGCCCTGCGCCCGGAGCTGGGCGAGCGCGGCGGGATCGGCGAGCAGGGCGTTGGTGGCGCGGTTCAGCCGGGCGACGATCTCGGCGGGTATGCCGGCGGGGCCGTAGAGCGACCAGCGCCCCTCCACCACGAAATCCTGCACCCCCGCCTCCTGCATGGTTGGCACCTCCGGCAGGATGGTGATGCGCTTCGCGGAGGTGACGGCCAGCGCCTTCAGCGTCCCGGCCTCCAGATGCGGCTTGAGGCCGAGTGGGTGGTAGAACATCGCGTCCACCCGCCCGGCCAGCAGATCGGTGATCGCCTGGCTGGCGTTGCGATAGGGGATGTGCTGCGTCTCCAGCCCGGCGCGCAGGTTCAGCAGCGCCTGGGACAGGTGCCCGGTGGTGCCGTTGCCGGCCGAGGCGAAGGACAGCGGCTTCGCCTTCGCCAGCGCCACCAGCTCCGCCACCGTCCCGACGCCGAGGGAGGAGGGAACGCCCAGCACGGTCGGCGTGGTGACGAAGGGCACAATGGGGGTGAAGTCCTTCACCGCATCGAAGCCCAGATCGGGGAACAGGCTGGTATTGATGCCATGCGTGCCATTGGTGCCGAGCAGCAGCGTGTAGCCGTCGCCCGGCGCATGCGCGACGGCCTGCGCCCCGACATTACCGCCGGCGCCGGCGCGGTTCTCCACCACCACCGGCTGCCCGGCCTCCTTCGCCAGGGCATCGGCCAGGATGCGGCCGAGCGCGTCGGTGGTGGTGCCGGCGCCGAAGGGCACGACGAGGCGGATCGGGCGGTCCGGCCAGGTGCCCTGCGCGAAGGCCCGGCGGGCCAGCAGCAGCGCGGCGGCGAAGCTGCCCAGCAGGGCGCGGCGTGTGGCGAAGATCATGCGGAGGCTCCCGCGCGATGGGTGACGTAATCCGCGATCGGCCCGGTGGCCACGCCGCGGCGCAAGGGGATGCAGGCCTCGGGGAAATCCTGCGTGAAGCGGACGCCCTGGTCGGCGAGGCGGCCCAGGAAGCGGTCGAGATGGCGCATGGCGCCGTTCGGCAGGTCGTGCAGGACCAGCGCCACCGGCTCCGGCCCCCGGCACAGCGCCAGCGCCCGGTCCACCCACCCCTCCGGGTCGCGGAAATCGCCCGGCACGGCATTCCAGAGTACGCAGGTGAAGCGGCCATGCGTCAGGAGGTCGAGCGCTGCGCGGCTCAGTAGGTGCGGGCCAAGGGCGCCGCCGCCGCCCTGCGGGCGGAACAGCCGGTCGGGATGGGAGAGAGCGCCGATCAGCGCCTGGGTCCGGGTGATCTCCGCCGCGGCGGCTTCGTCGGGCGCATCGCCCAGGGGGCCGCCATGGCTCCAGGTGTGATTACCGATCCAGTGCCCCTCGGCATGGGCCCGCTCGGCCAGGGCGCGATGCGCCGCCAGCTTGCGGCCGATGACGAAGAAGGTGGCGCGGAGGCCGCGCGCCCGCAGGACGTCCAGCACGCCCGGTGTCACCTCCGGCTCGGGGCCGTTGTCGAAGGAGAGGGTGACCCGGGGCGCTTCGGTCATGGCCGGCCGGGCTCCCGTGCCGGAGGAGCGCGGCGCACGGCGCGAGGCAGCCTGTCTTCCGCCGCCGCGCCGCGCATCGCCTCAGGCCTCGTCCTGCACCGGGTTGGACAGGATGCCGATGCCCTCGATCTCGATCTCCACCGTGTCGCCGGCCTTCATGAAGACCGGCGGCTTGCGCGCATAGCCGACGCCGCTCGGCGTCCCGGTGGCGATCACGTCGCCCGGCTCCAGCGTCATCACCTCGGAGAGGATCGCCAGGATGCGCGGCACGGAGAAGATCATGTCGGATGTATGGCTGTCCTGCATCACCTGCCCGTTCAGGCGGGAGGTGATACGCAGCGCGTTCGGGCCCTGCGGCAGCTCGTCCGGCGTGACGATCTCGGGACCGAGGCCGCCCGTGCGGTCGAAGTTCTTGCCCATGGTCCATTGCGCCGACTTGCGCTGGTAGTCCCGGATCGAGCCCTCGTTCATGCAGGTATAGCCGGCGACGCAGGCGAGGGCATTCGCCTCGGTCAGGTGCCGCGCCCGCTGGCCGATCACCACCGCCAGCTCGGCTTCGTAGTCGAACTTGTCGGAGACCTTCGGGCGGATCAGCGCCTGGCCATGTGCCGCGAGCGCAGTAGGACCGCGGAAGAAGACCGCCGGGTATTCGGGGATCGGGTTGTTCCCCTCCTTGGCATGCAGTGCGTAGTTCAGGCCGATGCAGATGACCTTGCCGGGGCGGGGCACCACGGGAAGCAGCGTCAGGCCTTTCAGCGGCCGGCGCGGGGCGGCTTCGAGCTTCGCCGCCAGGGCGGGCGCGGCTTCGGGAAGGCCAAGCGCGGCCAGCGCCTGGACAGGGTCCTGCGGCAGGCCCGGCACCACATCCGCCAGGGCCACGACATCTTCGCCCAGACGGGCACCGAGGGCCGCCCGGCCCTCCTGCTGGAATGCAATCAGGCGCACGCCGCTTCCTCCCAAATCCTTGCTGTGAGGTTTTATCGAAATTCTGGGCCGGTCAAGCCAGATTTCCGCAAAGTCTTGCGACCTCCCGGGAGGAGGGTGATGATGGTGCGAGCATGTCTCAGACGGCCTCCCTTTCCGACGCGCGCGACCTGACCCTCGCCACCGCCGTGCACCGGCGGCTGCGGGAGGACATCCTCTCCGGCCGCCTGCCGCCCGGGAAGAAGCTGAAGCTGCGCGATCTCGCCGAGAGCTATGGCGCCGGCGCCTCGCCGATGCGGGAGGCGCTCTCGAAACTGGCCGCCGAGGGGCTGGCGGAGCAGCTGGAGCATCGTGGCTTCCGTGTCGCGGCGGCGGCACCGGGCCAACTCGCCGGCCTGATCCGAAGCCGCGTGCTGGCCGAATGCGCGGCCCTGCGGGAATCCATCCAGCACGGCGATGCCGCCTGGGAGGAGGCGCTGGTGCTGGCGGAACACCGGCTCAATCGGGTTGCCCGCTCACTTGACTCGTATCGCTTCGTGGCCAATCCGGAATGGGAGGCCTGCCATCTGCGCTTCCATCAGGCCTTGCTGGCGGCCTGCGACGCGCCGCCGCTGCTGGCCTTCTGCGACCGGCTGCGGGAGGAGGCGCGGCGCTACCGGGCGCTGTCCAACACCTTGGCCTATCCGGGCCGCGACGTGGCGGCGGAGCATGCCGCCATTGCCCGCGCCGCGCTGGACCGCGACGCCGAGCGGGCCACGGCCCTGCTGGCCCAGCACTACGAGCGGACTGGGGCCTTCGTGGGTGCCGACCTTGGCCGTGCCGCAGGCTAACGGCGGCATGCTTCCCGCGCCGGAACCAGAGGGCGCCTTCTGTCGGTATCGATCCCTCGCCACCCGCCCCGGGCTGAACGGATGATCGCTTTTCGCCCCGCCCCGGCCAGCCTGCCGGCCGGCCAGCGCGTCTACGCGGTGGGCGACATCCATGGCTGCGCCGCCCGGCTGTCCCTGCTGCACGCGCAGATCGCAGCGGACCTCGCCGCCCGCCCGGTCGCCGCGCCGACACTGCTGCATCTCGGCGACTATGTGGACAAGGGCGAGGACAGCGCCGGCGTGCTGGCCTATCTGGCCGGCCCCTTGCCGTTGCCCTTGCCGGGCCACCCGGTGGCGCGGGTGGACCTCGCCGGCAACCACGAGGTCGCGATGCTGGCGGCGCTGGACGGCGCCCCGGGGGATGTCGCGGACTGGCTCTGGTGCGGCGGCCGCGCCACGCTGGACAGCTATGGCCTCTCGCCCGAGGCCACGCCGGCGGAATGGCGCGCGGCCATCCCGCCGGCGCATCTCGCCTGGATGCGCGGCCTCACTGCCTGGTACCGGGCGGGCGGTTATCTCTTCGTGCATGCAGGCATCCGCCCCGGCCTTCCGCTGGAGGCGCAGGCGCCGGAGGATCTGGTGCGCATCCGCCAGCCCTTCCTCTCTAGCGAGGCCAGCCATGGCATGGTGGTGGTGCATGGCCATACCGCGCGCTCCGAGCCGGAGATCCGCCACAACCGAATCAACCTGGACACCGCCGCTTGGTCCGGCGGGCCGCTGACCTGCGCGGTGCTGGAGGCGGACCGCATCGGCTTCCTGCAGGCCTGAGCGGGCGCACTTGTTGCGAATTCGAATCCGCTTCTAACCTCACCGGGCGCCCAAGGCGGCCCGTGCCGGCCTTCGGCGCCATGAACGCAGGAGGAAACCATGCTGAGGACCAGCCTCGCGATACTGCTGGCCGTCTGCGCCTGCCTCGGCAGTGCGCGCGCCGAAACCTTCGTCTATGTCTCCAACGCGGAGGATGCGGATATCTCGATCTACCGCATGGATGCGGAAAGCGGCGCCCTGCAGCCGGCCGGCCGCGCCGCGGCGGGCAAGGTGGTGATGCCGATGGCCGTCAGCCCCGACCATCGGCGCCTCTATGCCGCGATCCGCTCCACGCCCTTCTCCGTGGCGACCTATGCCATCAATCCCTCGGATGGCCAGCTTACCCGGCTTTCCACCGTGCCGCTGCCGGACAGCATGCCCTATATCTCGGTGGACCGCACCGGCCGCTTCCTCTTCGGCGCCTCCTATGGCGGAGACCTCGTCAGCGTGAACCCGATCGGGCCGGATGGCTTCGTGCAGGGCGAGCCGGTGCAGGTGGTTCGCACCGGGCGGCAGGCCCATGCCATCCTGGCAGACCCTTCCAACCGCTATGTCTTTGCCAGCAATCTCGGCAATGACCAGATCCTGCAGTTCCTCTTCGACGAGCGCAGCGGCCAGCTGACGCCGAACCGGCCGGCCGCCGTCATGGCGCCGACCAATGCTGGGCCGCGGCACTTCGTCTTCGCGCCGAACAACCGCTTCGTCTTCGCGATCAATGAGCTGGCCGGGACGGTGACCTCCTATGCTTTCGACCCCGGTTCCGGCCTGCTGGCGCAGCAAGGTTCGGTCTCCGCGGTGCCGCCGGACGCCAACCTGAAGCCCGGCTCCGCGCGGGCGCCGGTGTCGGCCAGCGGACCGGTGCCGCCGGAGGATGACAGCCAGAAGATCTGGGCCGCCGACATCCACATCACACCCAATGGCCGCTTTCTCTATGCCTCCGAACGCACCAGCAGCACGTTGGCCGCTTTCGCGGTGGAGGGACTCACCGGCAAGCTGACCTATCTGGGCAGCACACCCACTGAGACGCAACCGCGCGGCTTCCAGGTCGACCCCTATGGGCGCTTCCTGATCGCCTCGGGCGAGAAGTCGGACCAGATTTCGGTCTATGCCATCGATCCGGAGAAGGGGACGCTGCGGCTGCTGCAGCGCTACCCCGCCGGGCGCGGGGCGAACTGGGTCAGCATCGTCGAGACGCGCTGAAAGAAAGGTCGGGGGAAGGAATTCCCCCGAACCCCCATCTCCTTTTTGTCAGTTTGGCGTTGCGCTGACAGCCAGCGCGGGAAACTCGAAGAAAAAAGAAGGGGGCCTGGGGGAATTCATTCCCCCAGACTTTTCACGGTCAGTCGTCGTCGCTGCGCCGCGCCAGGACCTCGCGCTTGCCGACATGGTTGGCCGGGCCGACGACGCCCTCCTTTTCCATCTGCTCGATCAGCTTGGCGGCGCGGTTGTAGCCGATCGAGAGGTGGCGCTGGATGAAGGAGGTGGAGGCCTTGCCCTCCCGCGTCACCAGCGCCACGGCCTGGTCGAACAGGCCCTTCTCGCCATCCGAGGCGCCGGCGATGCCGGAGAGGCCGGAGTCGCCCTCCTCCTCCTCGCTTTCCGTGACTTCCTCGATATAGGCCGGCTCGCCCTGCTCGCGCAGCCACTCGACGACGCGCTCCACCTCGGCATCCGAGACGAAGGGGCCGTGCACGCGGCTGACGCGGCCGCCGCCGGCCATGTGCAGCATGTCGCCCTGGCCGAGCAGTTGCTCGGCACCCATCTCGCCCAGGATGGTGCGGCTGTCGATCTTGCTCGTCACCTGGAAGGAGATGCGGGTCGGGAAGTTGGCCTTGATGGTGCCGGTGATGACATCCACCGAAGGCCGCTGCGTGGCCATGATGACGTGGATGCCGGCAGCGCGCGCCATCTGCGCCAGACGCTGCACGGCAGCCTCGATCTCCTTGCCGGCGACGATCATCAGGTCGGCCATCTCGTCGATGACGACGACGATCAGCGGCAGCGGCGCGAGGGCCAGCGGTTGCTCCTCGAAGACCGGCTTGCCGGTATCGGGGTCGAAGCCGGTCTGCACGCGGCGGGTGAGCACCTCGCCGCGGGCCAGGGCGGCCTGCACCTTCTCGTTGTAGCCGCCGATGTTGCGGACGCCGAGCTGCGACATGGCGCGGTAGCGACGCTCCATCTCGCGCACGGTCCATTTCAGCGCGCCGATCGCCTTGGGCGGCTCGGTGACGACGGGTGCCAGCAGATGCGGGATGCGGTCATAGACCGAGAGCTCCAGCATCTTCGGGTCGATCATGATGAAGCGGCACTCGTCCGGGCTGAACCGGTAGAGCAGCGACAGGATCATGGTGTTGATGCCGACCGACTTGCCCGAGCCGGTGGTGCCGGCGATCAGCAGGTGGGGCATGCGGGCGAGATCGGCGATCACCGGCGCGCCGCCAATGTCCTTGCCGAGTGCCAGCGGCAGCTTGCCGGTCTGCCGCGCCCATTCCTCGGCCACCAGCATCTCGCTGAAATAGACCATCTCGCGCTTGGTGTTGGGCAGCTCGATGCCGATCACGTTGCGGCCCGGCACGGTGGCGATGCGCACCGCCATGACGCTCATGCTGCGGGCGATGTCGTCGGCGAGGCCGATGACGCGCGCCGACTTGGTGCCGGGCGCCGGCTCCAGCTCGTAGAGCGTCACCACCGGGCCGGGACGGACCTCGACGATGCGACCGCGCACGCCGTAGTCCTCCAGCACCGATTCGAGCTGGCGGGCATTGTTCTGCAGCACCTCCTCCGAGGGGCCGGCGGCACGGCGCGCAGGCGGCGGCGTCAGCAGGTCGAGCGGCGGGAGCTGGAAGGGGCCATGCGGCTGCGGCTCGGGCTCCGCCTTGGCGCGGCGCGGCACCAGCCGGTCCATCATGCGCGTCCCGGCGGAGGGTGCGGCCGTTGCGGGAGGCACGACGCGCGGTGCGGGCGGCTCCGGCAGCAGATCGTCCTCCGCCTCCTCGTCCTCCAGCGCGTCGGGTCGCGGCATGGCGGCCGCTGAGGGCTCGGCCAGGGAGCGGCGCGTGGATGCACCCGCGGTGCGGCCGGGCGGCGGCACCACCGGCGCCTGCCGGGCGGAGCGCAGCGGGGAGGGCGCTTCGCCGGCGGCGGCATCGGCCGCCCGCAGCATGGCGGCAAGCTGTGGGGAGGGTGCCTCCGTCCGGCGGGTGAAGAGGCCGCTCATGGTGCCGCCTACGGCACGGAAGGGGGCGGCCAGCCGGGTGCCCAAGCTCGGTTCGTCCTCCTCCGGCTCCTCGGCTTCCCAGCGGGGAGCGTATTGCGGCGGCGCGGCCTGTGGGCTGCTCATGCTGCGCCGCACCAGCCGGGCCGTTACGCCCATGCCGCCGCGTGCGGCATGGCTGGCGGCGCGGCCGGCCTGTCGCCAGGCGAGCAGCGGGATGCCGAGCGCAGCGAAGGAGAGCGAGCCCGCCAGCGCCAGGACCCCGACCTGCCCGACGATGCTGCCGAAGGGGCCGAACAGCGTCGCGGCGAGGCCGGCGGTGCGCTCGGCCAGCAGGGCGCCGGCGGCGCCGCCCGGACCGGGCAGGGCGGGCTGGCCGGCCGGCAGCGGCGCCAGGGCCAGGGCGGCGGCGAGCATCGGCAGTGCCGCCAGCACCGCCGCAATGCGCGCCGCGAAGGGCGCCAGCCCCTTGTGCGTGGCCAGCCGCCAGGCCCAGGCCAGCATGATGGCGACCGGAAACAGCCCGGCCCAGCCGAAGCCCTGCAGCAGCAGATCGGCAGTGATGGCGCCGGCCGGCCCAGCCAGGTTGGTGACAGCATGGTCGGTCGAGGTGTTCAGCGACGGGTCGGTCGGATTGTAGCTGGCCAGGGCGACCAGCAGCCCCAGCCCGCCCAGGCCGAGAGCCAGGCCGAGCAGTTCGGCCAGGCGCCGGCGCAGGGCAGCCCGCAATGCGGGGGAGGCGAAGCGACGCGTGCTCGAAGCCAGGCGACCCTCGGCGGAAGCAGGCGAAGACGGATTATGGCGGTCGGCAAGGGCGCGCGGCATGGGCCTCGGTCGTCTGTTGCTGAGCGAGGGCCTCAACCTAGCACGACAAAGCCTTGGTATAGAAGGAATAGCGAGGCGATGCGCCTTGGACGGCCGAAAAGGGCCCGGACGCGTCCCGCCCGCCTGCGACTCGCAGTGATCAGGCGGGCCCAAAGCCTCGCAAAAAGAAGATGGGGGTGCGGGGGAATTCCTTCCCCCGCACTTTTTCCTACTCCGCCGCCGCAGCAGCCTGACTGCGCTGGAGCTGGACCTTCTGCTTGCGCTGGCCGAGTTGCTGGTCGGCGATGACGCCGAGCAGGATGACGCCGCCCATGACCGCGAAGTTCAGCGAGGAGGGGATGCCCAGGATGTTCACCAGGTTCTGCAGGATCTGCAGCAGCACCGTGCCGAGCACGATGCCGAGGATGCTGCCCTCGCCCCCGCGCAGCGAGCAGCCCCCCAGCACCGCCGCGGCGATGGCGTAGAGCTCGTAGAAATTGCCGAAGGAGGAGGGTGAGACGGAGCTGGTGTAGAAGACCAGCAGCACGGTGGCGAGGCCGGCCAGTCCGCCGCCCAGGAGATAGGCGCCGGTGATCACCCCTTCGGCGTTGATGCCGGAATGCCGCGCTGCCTCCTCGTTGCGGCCGACGGCGTAGAGATAGCGGCCGAACACCGTGCGGTGCAGCACCACCCCCATGCAGACCGCCACCACCACCAGGAAGAGGAAGGGGTTGGGGATGCCGAAGCTGCGGCCGGAGGCCAGCCAGGTGATGGTGTCCAGGTCCCCGGCATAGCCGAAGCCCATGGTGGAGTCCTCGGTGTAGTAGCGGGCGATGCCGCGATAGATCAGCAGCCCGCAGAGGGTGACGACGAAGGGCTGCAGCCGCAGCCGCGTCACCAGCAGCCCGTGCAGCAGGCCGAGCGCGGTGCCGGCGCCGATGATGATCAGCACCGCCAGGGGCCAGGGCAGCTCGTAGTTCACCAGCAGGTCCACCAGGATCACGCCGAGCAGGGCGAACATCGAGCCCACGGAGAGGTCAATGCCGCCGGTGATGATGATCAGCCCCTGGCCGATGCTGAACACGCCGAAGAGGCCGATCAGGTTGGCCATGTTCAGCAGGTTGACACTGGAGAGGAAGAGCGGGTTCAGCGCCGCCGTGATGCCGCCGATGACGATCAGCAGCAAGGCGAGGCCCAGTTCCTTCTTGCTCATGCCGGAGCCGCCTCCACCCGGGCCGGCTCGCCCTGGCCGATGGCCAGGCGCAGCACGGCCTGTTCGCTGAAGCCGGCGCGCTCCAGCCCGCCGCTGATGCGGCCCTCATGCATGACCACGATCCGGTCGCTCACGCCGAGCACCTCCTCCATGTCGCTGGAGATCATCAGGATGGCGACGCCACTGTCGGCCAGGGCGCGCATCAGCCCGTAGATCTCACCCTTGGCGCCGATGTCGATGCCGCGCGTCGGCTCGTCGAAGAGGATCACCTTGGGCGCCATGCTCAGCCATTTGCCAAGCACCACCTTCTGCTGATTGCCGCCTGAGAGGGTATTGGCGCGGGTGGCGCTGGAGGGCGCCTTGATGCGCAGCCCGGCGCGTTGCAACTCGCTCGCCTTCCACTCGGCAGCGCGGCGCATCAGCCCCATCCGCGTGTAGTTCGGCGCGCTGGCTAGGGTGACGTTCTCGACGATGGGCATCTCCAGTACCAACCCGGCGCGCTTGCGGTCCTCCGGCACCAGATAGAGGCCCGCCGCCACGGCATCCTTCGGGCTGCGGATGGCGAGCGGGCGCCCGTTCAGCCGGATCTCGCCGGCCAGTGGCGGGTCGATGCCGAAGAGGGTGCGGGCCAGCGAGGTCCGCCCGGCGCCGACCAGCCCGGCCATGCCGAGGATCTCGCCCGGCCGGATATGCAGGTCCAGCGCCCGCCCGGGGAAGGCGGCGGTAATCAAGCCGGAGGCCTGCAGCCCGCCCTCGCCGGGTGGCCGGGCCGGCGGGGTGTAGAGCGCGCGCAGCTCCCGCCCGATCATCAGGCGGATCATCGCCGCGTGCTCGATCTCCTCCCGCCGCAACGCGCCGGCGAGGCGGCCATCGCGCAGGCAGACCACGCGGTCGGCGCAGTCCACGATCTCGCCCAGGCGATGGGTGATGTAGATGAGGCCGACTCCGGCGGCGCGCAGCTCCTTCACCAGGGTGAGCAGCCGCGCCGTCTCGGAAAGGGTAAGGGAGGAAGTCGGCTCGTCCAGGATGATGATGCGCGCCTCCGCCGCCAGGGCGCGGGCGATCTCGACGAGCTGACGCTGGGCGATGGAGAGCTCCGCCACCGGCGTGTCGGGCGTGAAGTCGGCGCCCAGTCGCGCCAGCAGGGGCTTCACCCGCTCGCGCGCGGCGCGTCGGTCCAGCAGGCGGAGCGGGCCCCCGCGCAGCGGCTCGCGGCCGAACAGGACATTGCCGGCGACATCCAGATTGTCGAAGAGGTTCAGCTCCTGGTGGACGAAGGCGATCCCCGCCCGCGTCGCCTCCGCCACGTCGAGCTGCGGGTAGTCCCTCCCGTCGATGCGGATCCGGCCCTCGCTGGGCGGCACGACACCGCCCAGGATCTTCATCAGCGTGGACTTGCCGGCGCCGTTCTCGCCGATCAGGCCGAGAACCTCGCCGCGGTTCAGGTGGAGGCTCACGCCGTCCAGCGCGCGGACACCGGGATAGGTCTTGCCGATCCCGGTCAGTTCCAGCAGCGGCTGCATCTCGCCCTACGCGCCGCGCAGCAGCTCGCGCATCTGCGCCTGGAACTCCTTCACATTGGAGCTGTCGATGATCCGCGTCGGGATGATGATCTGCTTGTTCTCGGGGATGAAGCTGCGATCTCCCTTCAGAACCTTGATCATGCCGACCATGCTCTGATAGCCGAACTCGAAGGGCTGCTGCACCACGGTGGAGAGAATGGTGCCGTCGGCCACGCCGCGCAGGGTCAGCGCATCTTCGTCGAAGCCGACGATCTTGACCTTGCTCTCGGCGCCGGCCGCCTTCACCGCCTGATAGATCTGTGGCGTGTTGTAGGCCCAGAGGCCGACCAGAAGGTTGATGTCGCTGTAGCGCGCCAGGGTGTCCTCGACGTTTCGCTTGGCGCGGGCGATGTCCGACTCATCGGTGCGGATATCGACGATCTGGATCTGGCTGCCATTCAGCGCCTCGCGGATGCCCTGTACGCGCTCACGCGCATTGTCGGCATCCATGGTTCCGACGAACAGCATGGCCTTGCCGCCATTCGGCAGGGCGCGCTTCATCTGCGCGCCGGCCTCGCGCCCGGCGGCGACGTTGTCCGTGCCGATATAGACGACGCGGTTGCTTTTCGGCGCGTCGCTGTCGGTGGTGAAAAGCACGCACTGTTCGGCGGCGCGGTTCAGCATGTCCGTCGAGTTGCCCGGGTTGATCGCCGAGATGGCGATGCCGGCCACCTTGCGCGCCAGCAGCGCATCCACGATCCGCCGCTGCTCGGCCGCACTGGCCTGGCCGGGGACGATCATTTCCATGTTGTAATCGGGATGCTCGCGGTTCGCCTTCTCGATGCCGCGTCGGGCGATGGTCCAGAAATCCGCCGAGACATTCACGACAAAGGCGAGGGTGGGCTTTTCCTGCGCAGCGAGGCCGCGCGGCAGCGTGGCAAGTGCGAGCGCCGCCGGGGCGGCCAGCAATGAACGCCGGTTCATGATCTCTCCTGTCGCTCCCTTGCGGGTCTCTAACGGACCCTCAGCCGAATTCCAGGCTGTCGGCGGGGAGGCTAGCAGAGCCATGGCGCGGCGGGGCAGGCGCCGCCTGTCCCTGCACGAAGCTGTGATCGGACGGTGGGTTCAGGTCCAGCCGCCGTCCACGACGAATTCCTGCGCCGAGCACATGGCCGAGGCGGCGGAGGCGAGAAACAGCGCCATGTCGGCGATATGCTCCGGCATCACGCGGCCGGCGAGGCACTGGCCGGCATCGATCTCGCGTTCCGCCTCCGGCGTCACCCAGAGCTTCAGTTGCCGCTCGGTCATCACCCAGCCCGGCACCAACGTGTTCACCCGGATGTTCTGCTTGCCGAAGTCGCGCGCCAGGCCGCGCGTCAGGCCCTGCATGGAAGCCTTGGCCATGGTGTAGGCGGGCATGCCGCCCTGGCGCAGCTTCCAGCTCACCGAGCCGAAATTGACGATCGAGCCGCCGCCGGCACGCTGCATCTGCGGCAGCACCGCCTGGGCGGCGAAAAAGACATGGCGCTGGTTCACCGCGACACGGTCGTCAAAATACTCCACCGTCACGCGGTCCACCGCGTGGCGCTCGTCATGCGCGGCGTTGTTGAGCAGAACGGTGATGTCGCCATGCGCCTTCTGCGCCGCCGCCACCGAGTCGCGCAGCGCGGCGATGTCGCGCAGGTCGCAATGCAGGAAGAGCGGCGTGTGCTTCACGCCCTCCGTCTTCACCGATTCCACCAGCGCCTCACTGTCCGCGTCGGCGATGTCCACGAAGGCGACC
This sequence comes from Roseomonas sp., assembly GCA_035565935.1. GTDB lineage: Bacteria > Pseudomonadota > Alphaproteobacteria > Acetobacterales > Acetobacteraceae > Pseudoroseomonas. The sequence continues at coordinate 22,645 of DATMRU010000062.1, read as the reverse complement.
TTGCTGCCCTGGCGAGCGAAGGCGCGGGTGAGGGCGGCGCCGATGCCGCTGCCGCCGCCGGTGATGAACACGCTGCGTCCGTCCAGATCGGGGTAGATCGCTGTCTGCTGCATGGATGTCCCTCCGTGTTGCTGGGGCCGCCGCGTCCGGCGCCGGGGTTACGGTGGGCCGCTTTGTGGCCGGCCGCAATGCGGCGGCCGCCCCCGCAGCCGTTCAAGCCGGAGCGAGCTGATGCCTGGCCAAGAGAGGCGGCATGGCAGCCTCGGTGCTTGTTTCCAGCAGGGGGACGCCGCAGGCCGCGAGATAGCGGGCGATCGCATCCGCCTCGGCGGCGGGGCGGGTCGTGTCCTCCGCGCTGCCGGCGGGAATGAATATGATGGTCTCGTAACGGGCGCGGGTCAGCAGCACGCGGTAGGTGTTGCGGATATGCCGGCGCGTCTCGGCCTGACTGACGGTGTTCCAGCGGCTGCCGGCGAAGCGCCGCGCCTGCCAGCGCCCGCCCTGGCGCACGAAGTCACCGCCCCAGGCCAGGCCGACGAGATCCAGCTCCAGCCCCTGGCAGGAATATTCGGTGGCGCAGACTTCCAGCGCATCGGAGGCACGGATATCGGGCCAGCGGCGGAGGAACCAGTTCACCACCTCCTCGTCGGCGCCGTGCAGCTGCGCGCCCAATCCCTCGGCCCGCAGCCGCTTTGCCTTGGCCGAGCAGAGCAGACCGGCCCGCCGCAGGCCCCGCGCCCCGCTGCGCAGCGCCGCGCGCAGGGTCGGCAGGTCGCGTGTCAGGTGGAAGGGTAGGCCGCCCTCGGCGGCGATGGCGGCGGCCTCCTCCGGCCGGTCGTTCAATACAGCGTCCACCCATTGCGCCGCGCGCTCATGATGCACCGAGCGGATTGGAATCGTGAGGTCGAGGTCGGGACCGAGCGTCAGCCAGTCCGGCTGCCCCTCCGCCAGGCGCTGCGCCGGCTCGGTGGCGCCGAGGGCCCGCGGTGCCGCGACGGCGCGCCATCGCCCGCTGCTGGCTTCGATAACGCGGCCCCATTCGGCAAGCCCCGCCTCGCCGGTGTTGATCTCCTGCCCGTTGCCGATCAACGCCACGATGACGGACCAGCCCTCGGTGCGCGCCATGATCTCCAGCATGTGGGCCGGCTCCGAATCCGTCAGGATGGAGCGCCGGCGCTGGGTGTCGCGCCCGGCCTGCGCGGCATCCCAGGCGCGCTGCGCCTCGTCGAAGACGACGACATGCTCATGCGGCGCTTGATCGGCGGCGCGGATATAGTGCTCCAGAAAGCGGTGCACGTTCTGCAGCAGGGTACGGGCCTCGCGCCGCGGCTGACGGCGGGCGCGGCCCTGGCGCGCGGCGGCATCCCGCTCCAGCGCGCCGCGCAGCACCGCGACCAGCGGCGCATTGCCGGTCAGGAAGGCGGCGCCCGCTTCGGCCGCGGTGCCGAAGACGAGATTCAGCCCGCACAGCGTCTTGCCCGCGCCGGGAATGCCGGTGACGAACACGACCACCCGCTGCCCCGCCTCCCGCGCCTGCGCGATGGCATGGCGGATGGCGGCGGTGGTGCGGCCCAGATTGGCGACGTCGGCCCGCGCGGTGGCGATCTCCTCCACCCCGTGCCGGTCGAACAGGCGCTGCGCCGCCTCGATGATGGTGGGCACCGGCCGGTAGGAGGCACCCAACCATGCGGCCGCGTCGAGTGGCCGGGCGGGGGCGGGGATGGCGGCCTGAACCTCTGTCAGCAGGCCCGGGAGGCCCGTGGCGTTGCTGCGCAGCACGGGCGTCACGCCATGCCAGAGCAGCGGAAGCGGCTCGCGGCAAGTGGGCGCCCCGCTGGCCACCAGGATTGGTACCACCGGGTGCGCCCGGCTGCCGGCATGGAAGTCGAACAGGTCCAGCGCGTAGTCCTCGGCCTGGGCGGCATCCTGCGGCAGCCAGGCGGTGGCGTTGTGCTTGAACTCGATGACGAGGATGGCGCGGTCGGTCAGCAGCACGGCATCGATGCGCTTTTCCAGCCGCAGTAGGTCGAACTCCAGCAGTACCGTCCAGGATGCGCCACCCGCCCGCTGCAGTGCCTCCTGCAGAAGACGGATCAGGGCCAGCCAGGACTCGAGCTGTGCCGGCTGCACCTCGCGCAGTTGCCGCGCCTGGGCGGCCGCCAGCCGCGCGGCCCAGTCCGCCGCTTCCGCCCGCAGCAGCGCGGCACCAGAGGTAGAGACCCAGCTTCGCATGCGGGACAATCTTATGAGTTGAAAAGGGTCGGGGGAAGGAATTCCCCCGAACCCCCATTTTTTTCCTGTCAGTTTGGCGCTGTGCGGGCGGCTAGCGCGGGTCTGGGGGAATTCATTCCGCCAGCTTTTCCTTCCGCCTCGGCCATGTCGCCAGCCCGATGCTGGCCAGCATCAGCGCGAAGCCCACTCCATGCATCGGCTGGAACTGCTCGCCGAGCAGAGTGACCGCGACGACGGAGGAGGCAGCAGGCAACAGTGCGGTGAACACGCCTGCCACTCCCGCCGGCGCGCGCTTCAGCCCTGCATACCAGAGCAGCAGACAGAGCACCGAGGCCGTCAGGCTGTGAAACACCAGCAGGCCCGTCACATCGGGTGCGGCCAGCGCCTTTGCCGCAGTCAGCACGGGCAGGCAGAAGGGCAGCAGCATCGCGGTGCTGAAGGCCTGCATCCAGAAGCTGGCGGTGATCACCGGCACCCGCCCGGCGATGCGCTTGGCCAGCAGGACATAGGAGGCCTCGCCGCAGACGGCGAGAAAGACCAGCGCATTACCGAGCAGGCTGCCCTCGCCCTCCGTGCTGCCGGCAAGCTGCGCCAGGGTGATCGAGGCCATGCCGAAGGCGGCCAGCGCCGCCGCCATCCACTGCCGCGGCGGCAGTCGCTCGCGCAGCCAGAGCGCCGAGCCAAGGGCGATCACCGCCGGCAGGGTGGCGAGCACCAGCCCCGCCTCCAAGGCGGTGGTGTGGCGCAGGCCGGAAAGCAGGGCGGCATTGTAGAGCAGCGTGCCGAGCGCCGCCTGCGCCGCCAGGTTGCGCAGCGCCTGGGCGGAAGGGCGCACCCGGCCTTCCATCGACCGCGCCAGCGGCCAGAGCACCAGGCAAGCCAGCAGGCAGCGCAGCCCGGCAACCATGGCGATCGGCAGGGCCGCCGCCAGCAACTTCGCCACCGCCACATTGACCCCGACAAGGGCCATCGCGGCCCCCAGTTGCGCATAGGCGGTGAACATCCGACTCCAGGCCGCATCCAATTCCGGCCCGCAAACTCGCAGGGGCAGGGCGCCGGGCCAAGAGGGGTGAGGTCAGGACGAGAAAGGCCGGGGGAAGGAATTCCCCCGGACCCCCATCTTCTTTCTGTCAGTGTGTGGGCGGGCCAGCCCTAGCTCTGCATCCGGTCGTCGTGGAAAGCGGTGCTCGGTGTCGGAATGTCCCCGACCTGCGGCGGAGCCTTCAGCCCGTGCTGCGCCGGCGGAATGGCCGGCTCCATGGCCCAGGAATGGCCGTGCACCAGGCCATCATCGAAATCGCGTTCGTCGGTCATGATCGTGAGTCCCTTCCCTGCGTGATTACTGTGCCGGCACCGGTGTGGTGGCAGGCTTGCTGTCGTGGAACTGTGCCGTCTCGGTGCTGTGCGCCATGGCGGTGGTGCTGGCGGTGCCGCCCGAGGCGGCGGTGGCGACGGCATCGAAATAGCCGACGCCCACCTCGCGCTGATGGCGCGTGGCGGTGTAGCCCTGGGCCTCGGCGGCGAACTCGGCCTGCTGCAGCTCGGAATAGGCCGCCATGCCGCGCTCCTTGTAGCCGCGCGCCAGGGTGAACATGCCGTAGTTCAGGCTGTGGAAGCCGGCCAGCGTGATGAACTGGAACTTGTAGCCCATCGCGCCGAGCTCGCGCTGGAAGCGCGCCGCTGCCTCCTCGCCCATTTTCCGCTTCCAATTGAAGCTGGGCGAGCAGTTGTAGGCCAGCAGCTTGCCCGGGAACTCCCGGTGGATGGCCTCCGCGAAGGCACGCGCGTCACCGAGGTCGGGGTCTGAAGTCTCCCACCACAGCAGGTCGGCATAGGGCGCATAAGCCAGGCTGCGCGCGATGGCGTAATCCTTGCCGGCACCCGGCCTGATGCGGAAGAAGCCCTCGGCCGTCCGCTCGCCGGAGATGAAGGGGCGGTCGCGCTCATCCACATCGGCGGTCAGAAGCTGTGCGCTTTCCGCATCGGTGCGGCAGAGCAGGACCGTCGGCACACCCTCGACATCGGCCGCGAGGCGGGCCGCGTTCAGCGTGCGGATGTGGTGGCTGATCGGCACCAGCACCTTGCCGCCGAGATGACCACACTTCTTCTCACTGGCGAGCTGGTCCTCGAAATGCACGCCCGCCGCGCCGGCCTCGATCATCGCCCGCATCAGCTCGTAGGCATTCAGCGCACCGCCGAAGCCAGCCTCGGCATCGGCGATGATTGGCGCCATCCAGTGGGTGTCGTCGCCCCCAGTCTTCCCATCCTGGCGCTCCAGGGTGGCGATCTGGTCGGCGCGGCGCAGCGCGGCGTTGATGCGCTTCACCACCCTGGGGACGGAGTCCACGGGGTAGAGCGACTGGTCCGGGTACATCTCCCCGGCCGAATTGGCGTCCGCCGCCACCTGCCAGCCGGAGAGATAGATCGCCTTGAGCCCGGCTTTCACCTGTTGCAGCGCCTGGTTGCCGGTCAGCGCGCCGAGCGTGTTCACATAGGGCTCGCTGTGCAGCAACTGCCAGAGCCGCCGCGCACCCATCTCCGCGAGCGTGTGCTTCACCCGGAAGGAGCCGGCCAGCCGTTCAACATCGGCGGGCGTATAGTCGCGGCGGATGCCGGCGAAACGGTCGGCCGGGGCGCCGGCGGAGGAGCCGCCATCGGGAGCACGGCAGGGGATGGGGCGCATGGTCGTCTCCTGGTGTTCATTGGGGCCATCGGCCATGCGTCAATAATTCACATTGCGGGCGCGAAGTTCACCCTCCATCCTAGCAGAAGCGCCGCAACAGCGTCGTCATCTTCACTGTGAAGGGCGTAAATCTGTAAAGGGTGTAAAGAATGGCCCGCCCCCTGATCGGCCGCACGATCCGCCGCCTGCGGCAGGAGCAGAAGCTGACCCAGCAGGCGCTCGCTGCCCGGCTCGGCATTTCCGCCAGCTATCTGAACCTGATCGAGCATGACCAGCGCAGCGTCACCGCCGCGCTGCTGATCAAGCTGGGCCAGATCCTGCAGGTGGATCTCGCCATTCTCTCCGGCACGCAGGAGCGCCAGCTCGAGACCAGCCTGCGGGAGATCCTGGCCGATCCGCTGCTCGGCCTGGAGGAAACGCCGGAGGAGGAGGTGCGCGCCCTGGCCGGCAGCGCACCCAATGCGGCCCGGGCCATGCTGGCGCTCTACCGCGCGCTCCGTGTCGCGCGGGAGGATGCCAGCGGCATCGCCCTGCCCAGCGGCCGCCGCATGATCCTGCCCACCGAGGAGGCGCGCGACTTCTTCCAGGACCGCGCCAATGTCTTTCCCGCGCTGGAGCAGGTGGCCGAAACCATCGGTGCCGAGCTGGCCGTCGCGCCGGCCGAGCTGAACCACGCCATCGCCGAGCGCCTGCGCCGTCGCCACGACATCCGCGTGCGGGTCGGCCCGCTGGACGGCAGCTTGCGGCGCTACGACCCTTCCAGCCGCGTGCTGGAGCTTTCCGAGGCCTTGCCGCGCGAGAGCCGCGGCTTCCAGATGGCCTTCCAGCTCATGCTGCTGGAGGCGCGGGAGGCGGTGGATGCGCTGCTCGACCCCGCCCCCAGCAGTGCCGAGGCTGCCTCGCTGATCCGCCTCGGCCTGCTGAACTACGCCGCCGCTGCCTTGCTCATGCCCTATGATGCCTTCCTCGCGGCGGCCCGCGCGGCGCGGCACGATCTCGATCTGCTCGCCGCGCGCTTCGGCGTCAGCTTCGAGCAGGTGGCGCATCGCCTTTCCACCCTGCAGCGCGAGGGCGCGCGCGGCGTGCCCTTTTTCTTCCTGCGCGTCGATCCCGCCGGCAACGTGGACAAGCGCTTCTCCGCCGCCGGCTTTCCCTTCGCGCGCTTCGGTGGCTCCTGCGCGCGCTGGATTCCGCACACCGCCTTTGCCACCCCTGGCATCATACGCGTGCAGGTCGCCGAATTGCCGGATGGCGCGACTTTCCTCTGCTTCGCCCGCACCGTCACCGGCCCGGCGATGCGCTGGGGCGAGCCGCCGCCCCTGCATGTCATCGCCATGGGTTGCGACATTGGTCGCGCCGCCGAGGTCGTCTATGGCGACGGGCTGGACCACCAGCAGGCGCGCATCGGTATCGGCCTCTCCTGCCGGCTCTGCGATCGCGCCGATTGCCGCAGCCGTGCCTTTCCGCCGCTGGAACACCGGCTCAACATCGATCCGCATGAGGAGAGCGCCGCACCCTGGCGGTTCAGCAAATGATGCGCTTGCGGGGGAAAAGGTCGGGGGAAAGAATTCCCCCGAACCCCTGTCTTTTTTGCCAGTTTCAGGTGCTCGCTGGCCGCTAGCGCGGGAAACTCGAAGAAAAAAGAAGGGGGTCTGGGGGAATTCATTCCCCCAGCCTTTCTGGGAAGGGTCCATGCGCATCCTGCTTCTGAACGGCAACACGGACGCCCGCATGACCGAGCGCATGCTCCGGCTGGCGCAGGAGACTTTGCCGCGTCTCGGTCTCACGCATGTCGAGCTGCGCCCGGCGACGGCGCGCTTCGGTGCGCGCTATATCGCCAGCCGCACCGCCGCCGTCATCGCCGGCCATGCGGTGCTGGAGCTGGTCGCCGAGCAGGCCGGCGCGGTGGATGCTATCGCCCTCGCCTGCTTCGGCGATCCGGCGCTGGATGCGGCCCGCGAACTGGCCGGCATTCCGGTGGCGGGCATGGCCGATGCCAGTCTGCGCATCGCACTCGGCATGGCGCCCCGCGTCGCCCTGCTGACCGGCGGTGCCGCCTGGGTGCCGATGCTGGAGGAGTTCGCCCTGACGCGCGGCTATGCGCCGGAGCGGGTTCTGGTGCGCGCGGTCACGCCCACCGGCGACATGATCGCCAGAGACCCCGAACGCGCGCTCGATCTGCTGGCCGAGGCCGGGCAGTCGGCGGTGGTGGAGGGCGCGGAGGTGGTGGTACTGGGCGGCGCGGGGTTGGCTGGCCTGGCGCCGCGTCTCGCCCCGCGCCTGCCCGTGCCGGTGCTGGACAGCCTGGAATGCCTGCTGCGGAGCGTGGTGGCGCCTTTGCCGGTGCCGCCCGGTCCGGGGCGCACCCCGAGCACCGGCCTTGCGCCCGCCCTGGCCGCGCGACTGGCACCTTGACCCGACTGCCGGCGCCCGGCAGGGAAGCCGGCATGAGCGAGCAAGATCTGGCTTCCCCAGTACCTCCCTACCACGACCTGCTGGGCATCCGGCTGATCGAGTGGCGGGAGGGCTTTTCCCGCGTGGTCTGCGACACGGGCCCGCAGCACCTGAACCGCAGCGATATCGTGCATGGCGGCGTCATCCTGTCGCTGATCGACCAGGCGGCGGCCTTCGCCGGGCTGTGGTGCAGCGTGCCGGGCAATGTCCGCAAGGCCGTGACGATCGACCTCGACTGCCGCTTCACCGGCCAGGTCACGGGCGGGCAGATCGTCGCCGAGGGGAAGCTGGTCTCGCGCGGGCGCAACATCTTCTTCGCCCGCACGGAGGTGTTCGACGCCGCCGGCAAGCTGGTGGCCTTCGGCGCCTCCACCCATCGCTGGCGCGCGGGCAGCGAAACCGTCGAAGGCAGCCCGGCCGAGCGGTGAAGAAGGCCGGGGGAAGGAATTCCCCCGGGCCCCCATCTTCTTTCTATCAGTTTGGCGTCGCGCTTTCCGCCAGCGCGAGAAACGCGAAGAAAAAAAGAAGGGGGTTTGGGGGAATTCATTCCCCCAACTTTGCTTCCTCCATCCGCTGCCACCCACTGATCAGTCGCCGGTCTTCTCGCCCGAAGACAAAGAGGTTCCCGCCGCCTTCCCCCGGCTGGTCGGCGGCACGGCTGATCGGCCGCCCGGCCAGATGGCAGAGCAGCAGCGCCCCCACCGCGCCATGCGCCAGGATGACGGCGTCACCCTCGCTCCCCGCAAGCACCGCCTCCACCGCGCGGATGATGCGTGCCTGCGCGTCCACCGCGCGTTCCCAACCCCGGATGCTGCGCTCCGGATGGGCGAAGAAGGCATCGGCCATGGCCTCGAACTCCGCCTTGGGCAGGTAGCCGGTGGCGCTGCGGTCGTTTTCCCCGAGTTCGGGAACCACTCGCACCGGCAGGCCGAGATGTCCGGCCAGGATGCCGGCGGCGTCGCGCGCCTTGCGCTCGGTGCTGCTGGCGATGTGACGGATGCCGGCGGTCCAGGGCTGGTCCAGCAGCCGCCGCATGCGCGCGAAGCCCCTCTCCGACAGGGTCCAGTCCGGCACCGGCACCGCCGGGTCGATCGCCACCTCGGGGTGCGTGATGAAGAGAACGCGGCTCATGCGCGGGGCCTCTCGCGGACGGTGAGCAGGATAGCGGCGCCAAGGGCAAGAAAGGCCAGCACCGTCGCCATGCCGGCGCGCTGGCTGCCGGTCACGCTGGTGACGGCCGCCAGCACGGCGGGGCCAAGGAAGCCCGTCACGCGGCCCGAAAGGGCGAAGAGCCCAAAATGCGCCGCCACCTCGCCCGGCGGCGCCAGATGCGCCATGTAGCTGCGCGAGGCTGACTGTGCCGGGCCGATGAACAGGCCGAGCGCCAGCGCTAGCGCCCAGAACAGCGCTTGGTCGCTCACCAGCACCACGGCTCCGCCCAGCAGGATCAGCGCCAACAGCGCGACCAGCACCGTGGGCCGCGCGCCGAGCCGGTCCTCCAGCAAGCCGAAGCCGGCCGCGCCGAGCCCGGCGGTGACGTTGAGAGCGATGCCGAAGAGCAGGATCTCCTCGAAGCCCATGCCGAAGGTACCGGCGGCGTAGATGGCGCCGAAGGCGAAAAGCGTGTTCAGCCCGTCCGTGTAGAACAGCCGCGCCAGCAGGAACCGGCCGAGGGCGGGGTTGCGCGGGAGGCCTCGCAGCAGGGCGCCGATCTCACCCAAGCCGTTGCGGATCGCCGTGCTCCAGGCCGGCCGCGGCGGCGGCGGGTCGGGCAGGGCCAGTAGCACCGGCCAGCCAAAGAGCAGCATCCAGACCGCGACGAGAGGCGCCGTGGCGCGCACATGCTCGGCGCTGGCGCGGTCCAGCCCGAAGGGGGAGGGATCGGGCCGCACCAAAGCGAGCAGGCAGAGCACGAGGCAGGCCAAGCCACCGGCATAGCCGAGCCCCCAGGCAAGGCCGGAGATGCGCCCCAGCCGCTCCGGCGGCGCCACCTGCGGCAGCATCGAATTGTAGAACACCGTCCCCAACTCGAAGCCGATCGTCGCGATGCCGACGCAGGCCAGGGCCCAGACGGCATAGGACGGGTCCGGCCGGGCGAACCAGATCAGCGCCGTGGCGATGGCGGTCAGCACCGTGCAGAGCAGCAGCATGGTGCGCCGCCGGCCGCCCGCATCCGCCACCGCGCCGAGCACAGGGGAGAGCAGGGCGATGGCGATGCCGGCGAGAGTCTGCATCCAGCCCCAGAGGGCCTGGCCTTCAGCCGGGCTGGGAGCGATGCCCTGCGTGAAATAGGCGGCGATGACGAAGGTGGAGACGACCGTGGGAAAGGCGCTGTTGGCCCAGTCGTAGAGCGCCCAGGCCCCGGCCTTGCGCGACAGGCGATGCTTCATGGGCAGCAGAGTGCCCGGTGACGCTCGCGCTGGCGAGGCGGCAAAAAAGTTCGGGGGGGCCGGGGCACCGCCTCGGACAGCCCCCGACCCCCCCAGCTTCCTTCTATCAGCTTGGGCCGGCCGTCAGGCGACCCGCGCGATCTCTCGTACAGCCACCGCCACCCCGGCCAGATCCGGCCGCGCCGCGGCTTCCTGCGCCACGCGGATGGCGCCTTCAGCCTGGGGCAGGGCGCCGCGCAGGCAGGCGGTGGCAAGACGAGTCTGCAGTTCGGCGAGGTCGTCCAGCAGGGCGGCCTTGGCACGGGTGGCGAAGGGGCCGTTGACCGGCGCCTCCGCCGCCGCCTGCCGCAGTCCTGCCAGATGGAACCGCTCCCCGGCGTTGCGCCAGGCACCGGAGGCGCGGGCCGGCTCCACCTTGGCCTGCGCGGCCAGGCGCACGATGGCGGGGGCGGCTTCCAGCGCCGGCGCGGCGGCGACCAGCCGGGCCACCGTCTCCGGCAGCCCTTCGGCCGCGGGTGTCACGGCTTGGGTTTCCGCCGCCACCAGAGCACCGATGCCGGGCTGCAGGGCCGCCATGGCTGTTTCCAGACTCTGGCGTGCCTCCGGCATGGAGAGCAACTCCCGTGCGGTTGCCTCCATGAGGTGGCGGATCGTCAGCAGCGCGGCATGCCGGATGGAGGCCGGTGCCGCAGCAGTGTCGGCCGCATCGGCGGCCTCGCCCAGGCCCAGCAGGCGCTCGGCCAGGATGGCGGCGCGCGCCGCCTCCACCGGCTCGGCATCGGCGGCGAGGCGTGCGAGGCCGGCCGGGCCCAGGCGGTTGGCGATCTCATTGGCCAGGATGGTGGCCAGCAATTCGCGCCGCAGCCGGTGGCGGGCGATGAAGGGCGCGAAGTCGCGGCGGATGGCACTGGGGAAGTAGCCTTCCAGCAGCGGCATCAGTGCCGGGTCGTCCGGCAGGTCGCTGTGCTCGATGGCCTCGTTCAGCCAGAGCTTGGCGAAGGGCAGCAGCGCGGAAAGCTCCGGCCGGGTCAGCGCCGTGCCGGTAGCGATGCGGTTGGCCATCGCCTCGGCATCGGGCAGGCCGGCGACAGCGCGGTCCAGCAGGCCGGCATGCTCCAGCCGGACCATTAGCGCCGCCTGCGCCGGCAGCGCCTCCGCCCCCGCCTCGGCCTCCAGCGTGATGGCGAGGGATTGCTGGGCATTGTCGCGCAGCACCAGGGCGGCCACCTCATCCGTCATGGCGCGCAGCAGGTCGTCGCGCTGGCGCTCGGTCAGCGCGCCCTCGGCCATGGCATCGGCCAGCAGGATCTTGAGGTTCACCTCGTGGTCGGAGGTCGAGACACCGGCCGAATTGTCCAGCGCGTCGGTGTTCAGCCGCACACCCTGGCCCTCGGCGCCGAAGCGCGCCGCCTCGATCCGCCCGGCCTGGGTGACGCCGAGATTGGCGCCCTCGCCGATGACGCGGGCGCGCACCTCGCGGCCATCGATGCGGAGGGCGTCGTTGGCGCGGTCCCCCGCATCGGCCTGGCTCTCGGTGGAGGCTTTGATGTAGGTGCCGATGCCGCCGAAATAGAGCAGGTCCACCGGCGCGCGCAGGATGGCCTTCATCACCGTGTTCGGGTCGGGCTTCTCCTCGGCGATACCGAGCAGTGCGCGGGCCTGTGGCGAGAGCGGGATGAAGCGGGCGTTGCGCGGATAGACGCCGCCCCCCTCGCTGATCAGTCGCGCGTCGTAGTCGGCCCAGGAGGAGCGGGGCAGGGCGAAGAGCCGCGCCCGCTCGTCATAGGCCCGCGCCGGGTCCGGATCGGGGTCGATGAAGATGTGCCGGTGGTCGAAGGCGGCGAGCAGCCGCGTCTGCCGGGAGATCAGCAGGCCGTTGCCGAAGACGTCACCCGACATGTCACCGACGCCCACCATGGTGAAAGGCTCGGCCTGGATGTCGCGGCCCATTTCGGCGAAGTGCCTGGCGATCATCACCCATGCGCCCTTGGCGGTGATGCCCATGTCCTTGTGGTCGTAGCCCTGGCTGCCGCCGGAGGCGAAGGCGTCGTTCAGCCAGAAGCCGTATTCCTTGGCGAGACCGTTGGCGATGTCGCTGAAGGTGGCGGTGCCCTTGTCGGCGGCGGCGACGATGTAGGGATCGTCCCTGTCGCGGCGCACCACCTTGGGCGGCGGCAGCACCGCCTCGCCCTGCAGGTTGTCGGTGACATCCAGCATGCCGCGGATCAGCGTCTTGTAGGCGGCGATGCCGGTGGCCATGAAGGCCTCGCGGTCGCTGGCCGGGGGCACCTGGCCCTTCAGCACGAAGCCGCCCTTGGCGCCGGTCGGCACGATGACGACGTTCTTCAGTCGTTGCGCCTTCATCAGGCTGAGGATCTCGGTGCGGAAATCCTCGCGCCGGTCGGACCAGCGGATGCCGCCGCGCGCCACCGGGCCGGCGCGCAGGTGGCAGCCCTCCATATGCGGCGCGTGGACGAAGATCTCGCGCCAGGGGCGGGGCAGCGGCATCTCGCCCGCTGCAGCGCTGTCGAATTTCAGCGAGAGATAAGGCTTATCCTGGAAGAAATTGGTGCGCAGCAGGGCATCGAGCGCGACGCGCAGACGGGCCAGGATGCGGTCGGCATCGGCATCGCCGACCTGCTCCATCAGCACGGCCCATTCGGCCTCCAGGTCCGAAGCGCCGGGCGCGGTGTTGCCGGCGCGGACGGGATCGAAGCGGGCGTTGAACAGGTCCACCAGCAGCCGCGCCGCCTGCGGATAGGCGATCAGTGCCGCCTCGACCGAGTTTTGCGCGAAGGCGAAGCCGACCTGCTTCAGCCAGCGGAACAGGGCGCGCAGCAGCCAGGCCTCGCGCCAGGAGAGGCCGGCGCGGGGCACCAGGCGGTTAAAGCCGTCCACCTCCGCGCGGCCCTCCTGCAAGGCGGCCAGCGCCTCCAGCAGGGCGGGGAAGCGGCCCTCTTCCAGTGGGGTCCCGGATTCCAGGGTGAAGACGTGCAGCACCGCCTGGGTGGCGCCGCCGACCCGCAGATGGAAGGGCTGCTCCTCGATGGCGCGCAGGTCGAGACTCTCGAAGAGCGGCAGCGCATCGGCCAGCGGCAGTGGCCCGCCCGGATGCACCAGCCGCAGGCAGAGCGCCCGCGTCCCGGTGCCTGGCAGGCGCTCGATGCGTGCGGCGGGGCGCCCGGCCTCCAGCGCCGCCTCGGCGAGGTGTAGGTCGGCCACCGCGGTGGTCGGGGTGACGCTGTCCGCATAGGCCTCGGGGAAGGCATCGGCCCAGCGGGCGAGGGCGGTGGCGGCGCGCGCCTCGCCCAGCTCGGCCGTCAGTGCCTCGCCCAGCCGGTCGGTGAAGGAGCGCGCGGCCTGTGCCACCGCGGCCTCCAGCACCGCGTCCTCCACCCGGCCGACGGCGCCGGGGGTCGTGCCGATGATGTAGTGGATGCGCGCCAGCGGCGTGTCGCCGAGCGCGATGTGGAAGGCGGAGAGGCGGCCGTTGAAGGCGCGCGCCAGCATGACGCCGACCCGCTCGCGGAGCTGGGTGTCGAAGGTGTCGCGTGGCAGCCAGGCGATGGCGGAGACGAAGCGCTCGAAGGGGTCGCGCCGCAGATAGAGCGCCGGGCGGGGGCGGATGGAAAGGTCGAGTGCTCGCCGCGCCCCGTCCAGGATGGCGGCCTCCTCCGCCTGGAACAGCTCGTCGCGTGGCCAGGTATCGACAATATTGCGCAGCGCCCGGCCGTCATGGCTGTCCGGGTTCACCCCCGCCATGTCCAGGATGCGCTCCACCTTGTCCGCCAGCCAGGGAATCGAGCGTGGGTTGCGGTTGTAGGCCGAAGCGGCGAAGAGGCCGAGGAAGAGGCGCAGTCCAGTGATCTGCCCGTCTGGGCCGAAGATTCGGGTGGCCACCACATCGGCATGCTGCGGCCGGTGCACGCGGGCGCGCATATTGGCCTTGGCCACCGCGATCGGCCCGCCGCTGCGCAGCGAGGCGCGCATTGCGGGCGGAATGGCGCCGAGGTCGCGCAGCGCGTCGAAGACTGGCAGCGACTCGTCGCGCAGCAGGCCGAGATGCTCCTCCACCCGGTCGGGCACGCCGTTCTCGCCGAAGCGGATCAGCCGGTGGCCGAGGAAGACGAAATTCTCCTCCATCCAGCGTAGGAAGGACTGCGCTCCGCCGGCATCGGAGCCGATCTCCGCCTCGGCGGCACGCAGGCGGCCCAGCACGGCGGGAAAATCGCTGACGGCCAGGCGCAGCTCGCCGAGGGCGCGTTCCACCGCCGCCTCGGTGGCCTCCCAGCCGGCCTCGGGCGCGCCGCCGCCCAACAGGCGGGTGGTAGCCGGGGCGATCTCGACATGCATCATGCTCTCGGGCGCCCCTTCGGCGCCAAAGCCCTGCAGCCGGCCGGCCGAGTCGCGCGAGACGCGCATCACCGGGTGCAGCAGGCGGCGCACCGTGCGGCCGGACAGGGCGAGCGCGGCTAGCACGCTGTCCACCAGGAAGGGCATGTCGTCGGTGACGATCTCCGCCACCGCCACGGCGCCACGCCCTGGCCCCGGCGGCTGCAGCCGTACCTTGGCATTGCCCGGCCGGCGCTCGGCGGCGAAGGCGAAGAGGCTGGCGGCGGCGGCGGCCAGGCGCTCCGGTGGCTCGGCCGCCAGCTCGGCGGTCGGTAGCCCCTCGGCCATCGCATGCAGCAACTCGGCAGCGGCGGCCGGGAGGCCCGGCGCCTGCCGCCGCAAGGCATCGGCCATCGCGTGCAGCAGTTCCGCCCGGGCGCCGCTCGCGCCCCTCTGGCCATCCGGCATGCCAGTCTCCTCCTTCGAATTCGATTCAGAGGATCGGCCAGCCCTCGGCGCGGTTCAAGGCGGGGTATGCCTTGAACGGGGGCATTTTGCGTAAAGTTTCGGCGTTGGCGGGGTGGCGCGGCGGAGTGTCCAAGCTTCCGCTTCGGCGCTATCTTGTGGCGCCATGACCCTGACCCTCGCCGACCTCCTCGCGCCCGTCACGCCCGAGCAGTTCTTCGCCGAGTACCATGACAAGCAGCCGCTGCATGTGCAGGGCGGCGCGGCGAAGTTCGCCTCGGTGCTGTCTTGGCGGCAGATCAACCGGCTGCTCGACCAGACGCATATCTGGTCCAGCCAGTCGCTCAAGCTGGTGCTGGATGGCACGCCCGTCCCGCCCGAGCAGTATTGCGGCCGCGCCACCGGGCGCGACGGTGCCCCGGTGCAGCAGCCCGAAGCCGCCAAGGTGGCGCAATGGGTGGCGCGCGGCGCCTCGATCGTGATGAACGACGTGGACAGTCTGACGCCCGGCCTGGCCGCCGTCTCCGACGCGCTGGAAGGCGCCGGGCTCGGCAAGGCACAGGCGAATGTCTACATCTCCTGGCAGAGCCACAAGGCCTTCGGCACCCATTTCGACACGCACGATGTCTGGGCGGTGCAGGTCGAGGGCGAGAAGACCTGGAACATCTGGGAGGGCCGCGCCGAATGGCCGATCGCCCATCCAGCCTTCCGCCTCCCGCAGGAGCATCATGACCGCGCCCGCGGCAAGCTTCGCGGCAAGGTGACGCTGAAGGCGGGCGACCTGCTCTACCTGCCGCGCGGCTGGTATCACGACGCCCTGGCCGAGGCGCCGGCCTCGGTCCACATCGCCTATGGCGTGCATGCGCCGCTGGGAATGGACCTGATGAACATCCTGCTGGAGCGGGTTCTCTATGAGGTGGAATTCCGCAAGCCTCTTCCGCGTCAGGATGGAACCGCCGCAGCCCGCTTCGCGTTGACCAGCCGTGCGGCGCAGCTCGGGCAGCGCCTTTCGGAGTTGACGCGGGACCCCAAGGTGATGGACGTGCTGACGAAATTCGTCGCGGACTACCGCTTCCAGCGTGGCGGCAATGATCTGTTGGCGGCGCGCGGGCTCGCCACCCCGGCCGCTGCGGATGCCGGGGGGGAGGAAGGCGCGGCCTTCCGCGTGGTGGCGCCCGGTGCCAAGGCGGTGCGGCGCGGCGCCGAATGGGTACTGAAGGCGCCCGCTGGTCCGGTCGCGCTGGCCCCGGCCGAGGCGGAGGCGGCCAACTGGCTGCTGGCGCGCCCGGATGGCACGGCGGCCGAGCTGCGGGCGGCGCATCCCGCCGTCGATGCCGAGGCGCTGCTGCGGCGCCTGGCGGGGTCCGGGGTACTGGTCCCCACATGACGCATCTCGTGGCGCCGGCGGGGCTGACCGCGCTGCTGCTGCTCGGCCTGGTCGCGCCCGCCTTGGCGCAGCCGCGCGAATTCAACTGCGTCGGTGCCGAGCGGCTGGAGGACGATGTCTTCGAGGTGCCCTTCGCCCGGCGCAGCACCAGCCCGGGCGAGGACGCCCGCACGCCCGTCGCGGCGGCGGCGGATCTCGCCAGGGAGGCGCCGGAGCGCAACATCTGCGTGCTCGGCCATGCGGTGCGGGAAGGGGGGCAGACCACCAGCACCCAGCTCGCCGCCCGGCGGGCGCGGGAGGTGGCGGAGATGCTTTCCGTCAAATACGGTATCGCCCGCGACCGCATCCGCGCCGAGGCCCGCAACCCCGGCTTCAGCAACCGCACCCCCAACCGCGAGGCGCGCAGTGTGGTGATCGTCGTGCTGCCCGCCGCGCCATAAGGCCGCCAGGCCGGAGGACGCTCCATGAGCCGTGACATCGCCCGGGCCCAGGCCCAGGCCTGCCGTGTCGAGGACGGGGCGAGCTTCCGGCTGGAGGATTATTCCCCCCGCGGCGACGGCAAGGGCCTGTCGAAGCAGCAGGCGCCGGTGCTGCTGCAGGAGAGCGTACGCCAGCTCGCCGCCCTGCAGGACCGGCTGGCGGCGCAGGACCGCCACGCCGTGCTCGCCATCTTTCAGGCCATGGACACGGCCGGCAAGGACGGTGCGATCAAGCATGTCTTCTCCGGCCTCAACCCGCAGGGCTGCGCGGTGTACTCCTTCAAGGCACCGGGCCCGGAGGAGCTGGACCAGGATTTCCTGCGCCGGCACATCCTCCGCCTGCCGGCGCGCGGCCAGATCGGCATCCACAATCGCTCCTGGTACGAGGAGGTGCTGGTCGCCCGCGTCCATCCCGCCGTGCTGGAGCGGCAGCGCCTGCCGGCCGAGGTGGTGACCGAGCAGCTCTGGGAACACCGGCTGGAGGATATCAGCACCTTCGAGCACTACCTTCACCGCCAGGGCTATGTGGTGCTGAAGTTTTTCCTGCATCTGAGCCGCAAGGAACAGCGCAAGCGCCTGCTGGCCCGTATCGACACGCCGGCGAAGAACTGGAAGCTCGACCCCTCGGACATCGCCGAACGCCGCCACTGGGACGCCTACCAGGACGCCTACGAGGCGGCGATCCGTGGCACGGCGCGGCCCTATGCGCCGTGGTACGTACTGCCGGCCGACCGCAAGTGGCTCACCCGGTTGCTGGTGGTCGAGGCGATGGTGGCGGCGCTGGAGAAGCTCGACCCGCAATATCCGAAGCTGGATCCGGCCGGGATGGAGCGCCTGGAGGCCGCGGGCGCGATGCTGCGTGCCGAGGAGGATGAAGCCGGCCGGGCATGACGGGCCCGGCCGGCAGCGCCGGTTGGAGCGTTCCCGTTCGCATTGGCTCACGGGTAACGCTCCAGGATATTGTTTGTGCGAGCTTCTTCACCCGATCAGGCGATTCCGCCTGATCGGGATCTGTTCTAGCGGCGAGGGGTCAGCAGACCGAGGATATAGCCGAGCACGCCGACGATCAGCAGCGAGGTGAGGGGCTGGTGCTCGACCACCCGCACCACGCGCTCCCCGGCATCATGGGCGTAGTGCCGCGCGCCGCCATAGGCGTGCTGCGCATAGTCGCGCGCCTCGCCATAGGCCTGCTGGGCCTTGCCCGCCACCTGGCGGGCAAGGCCACGCGCCTTCTGCTCGCGATCGCCGGTCAGATCGCCAAGGCCTTCCTGGGCCTGGCCGGTCATGTCCTGGGCGGCGCCTTCGAAACGATCACTGTTCATGGCTCTCACTCCTTCCTCTCCAATGCCTGGTCCGCCCGGCGCCTTCAGCGGGCGGCATAGTCGGGGGCGATCACCGCGCGCGTGCCAGCCCGGGCCCCGATTACGGCCGCGATGGCGCCGAGGACGAGCAGCGCGAAGGTCCAATAGGCGGCGGTGGCGGTGGCGGTCGCAGCCGTGTCGGCGGCCTGGCGGGCCTGCTCCTCGGCGCGCTGCAGGGTCTGCTGCGCCTGCTGTTCCACCTGCTGGATGCGGGCGCGTGCCTCATCCTGCGTCATGCCGGACTCGGCGGCGACCAGCGCGGCGAGGCGGTCGCGATCCTGCTGCGATAGCTCACCGCCACTGACACGCTCGCCGACCAGACGTCCGATCTCGGCTTTGCGCTGGTCGCTGCTCATCGCGGCGGGGTCGGCATTGCTGGCGGTTAGGGCGTTCTGCGCGCGCTCGACGGCGGACTGCGCTACGGATTGCAGCGTCCCGGTGTCGGTCCGGTCGGCGGCTTCGCCCGCAGCCGCGCCGGCCAGATTGCCGATCCCCTGGGCCGTGCTGCCCAATGCGCTGGAAAGGCCCGAGGTGGCGCTGGAGAGCAGGCCAGTTGCGGTACTTCCCAGCACGAAGCCGGCCAGAAGGATGGCCGTTGCCCACATGGCGAGGCCATGCAGGATCCCGTCGGTGCGGTCGGCGGTGCCGGACAGGCGCGCCGCGACATAGGCACCGAAGCACAGCCCGATCAGGTGCGAGACCAGCATCCAGATGCCGGCGCCGATGCCGAAGCTGCTGGCGCTTGGCGTCTCGCGGGCGGTCGCGTCCACCATATTGGCGCCGACGGCGGCGCCGAGGATGTTCAGGCCAGCGCCGACCACCACCGCGATGGCGGCGCCGGCAAAGACCGCGCCCCAGGAGATGCGGGTGGGAAGACGCGGTGCACCCTGGACCGCAGCAAGCGCAGTATGGCGCGCGGAGCTGCCAGCGGTGAACTCAGTGCTCATGCGAGAGATGCCCTTGCATAGCTCACGGGGGCCAGAGCGCGCGTCCGGCGCGGAGACCTGCCACGCGGGGCGCAGGGCGATACCGCCCGGCCAGCCAATGAGGCGGCCGGGCAAATTGCCCGGCCGGGGATGACGAAGGCCGCTTACGGCTTGCTGGCGTCGCGCGCCTTGTCCTTGAGGCCGCCCACGGTGTTCTGCACCTTGCCCTCGGCCTTGTCGGCCTTGCCTTCCATCTGGGTATTGGTGTCGCCGGTCACCTTGCCGGCGGCCTCCTTGACCGCGCCCTTGGCCTGCTTGGCCATGCCCTCGATGCGATCCTTGTCCATCGACCGTCTCCTGTGTTCCCTGCATCGGCGGTGAAACTGCCGACGGGTCGCCGGCGTGCCGGCATGCAGGAAAAACGGTCCTGGAAGGCCAGGGTTGCGCTGCGGCCCGCCGGCCGCAACGCGGGTCAGCTGCGCTCGTAGAGCAGGCGGGCGCGGATGGTGCCGGGGATGTCCCGCAGCGCCGCCAGCACCGCATCCGGTGTGGTCACGCCATCGGCGTCGATGACCACGTAGCCGATCTCGGGATCCGTCTGCAGGTACTGCGCGCTGATGTTGAGGCTGAAACGGCTGAACACTTCGTTCATCGCCGCCAGCACGCCGGGCACGTTGCGGTGGACGTGCATGAAGCGCGTGCCGCTGGGGCGGGCGGGCAGCGTGACCTCGGGGAAGTTCACCGCGCCGAGCGTCGCGCCGGTGTCGGAATAGTCGGCCAGCTTGCGGGCGGTCTCCTCGCCAATGCGGGTTTGCGCCTCCTCGGTGCTGCCGCCGATATGCGGGGTCAGGATGACGTTGGGCAGGCCCTGCAGGGGGCTGACGAAGCGCTCGCCGTTGCGCTTCGGTTCCTCCGGGAAGACATCTACCGCGGTGCCGAGCAGCTGGCCGCTGCGCAGCCCCTCGGCCACGGCGTCGAGATCCACCACCCGGCCCCGGGCGTTGTTGATCAGGATGGCGCCGCGGCGCATCGCCGCCACCTCGGCGGCGCCAATCAGGCCGACGGTCTCGGGCGTCTCCGGCACGTGCAGGCTGACCACATCGGCGGCGCCGAGCAGGTCGGGCAGGCTGGCGGCGGCCACCGCATTGCCGTGCGGCAGCTTGGGCACGGTATCATAATAGATGACGCGCATGCCGAAGGCCTCGGCCAGCACCGAGAGCTGGCTGCCGATATTGCCGTAGCCGACGATGCCGAGGGTCTTGCCGCGCACCTCGCGGCTGTTCTCGGCCGACTTGTCCCAACCTCCGTCATGCGCGGCGCGGGAGCGGTCGGGGATGCGGCGCAGCAGCATGACGATCTCGCCCATCACCAGCTCGGCCACCGAGCGGGTATTGGAGAAGGGCGCGTTGAAGACCGGGATGCCGAGCCGCTTGGCGGTGGCGAGGTCCACCTGGTTGGTGCCGATGCAGAAGCACCCCACCGCGATCAGTCGGTCCGCCGCCTCCAGAACCTCCTTGGTAAGCTGGGTGCGGGAGCGGATACCGAGCAGATGGACGCCCTGCAGCGCCGCCTTCAGCGCCTCTCCTTCCAGTGCCTTCGACTCGCGCTGGATGCTGGTATAGCCCGCCGCGCCGAAGAGCGTATCGGCGCTTTCCGCCACACCCTCCAGCAGAAGGATGCGGATACGGTCCTTGGGGAGGGAGAAGCGTTGGTGCGACATGGCGGTTCAATGCCTCTGCGCAGCGGTTTCGTGAAGTGCGAAACTGACAGGCCGGTCCCGCGTTCCGGAGGCGGCGCGGGGGCGGCTTGCAAGCCCGGGGGAATGCCTGGCTTGGGGACTATGGCCTGTGGATGCATGTGCCCCATGCGTCTGGCGGAGAGGAAGAATCCTCAATTTGTCTTGCTGAGGCTGGCCGGGACGGCCATGTCGCAGCAACACCCCCCGCCCATCTGAGATGAAGCGGGGCACGGCATTCGGAGACCCCAAAATGGCGAGCGAGACGACGGACCTGCCACCGGCAGCGCGCCGGATGGCGATGGCAAAAGCCTTGATGGCGCTGGCGCAGAATGACTTCCTCGAGGAGGCGCGGCTGGAGGCCGCCGCGCGGCTGCTGCGCGCCACCCGGCGGGTGCTGGAGACGGCACCGGCGAAGCTGCCGCTGCCGGCCGAGATAGCGGGCTGGGACAGCCGGGCCGTGACCGCCCGCGAGCATGCCGAGGCGCTGCGCCCCGCGGAGCTCGACCGCCTGCTGGTCGAGGGGCCGCGCTGGGCCGCCGCCTTGCTGCGCGGGGAATCGGAGTTGCGGCGCGCCGCCTGAAGTCAGCGCGCCGCCTCGCCTCAGATCCGGCGACTTTCCATATCCCATGGTGCGCGAGCGGCTTCGATGGCCGCCTCGGTCTTGCTCACGCCGATGTCGCGCAGCAGCCGCTCATCCAGACCGCTGAGTTCGCGGCGCGTCTCCATGACGCTTAGGGCGCGGCGCAGGGTGGCAGCCCAGCCCTCCGGACGCGGAACGCACCGGAAGGCGGTCCAGATAGCGGGGGAGCGGAAGGTGGAGCCGAGCGGGGCGAACATGGGAGGGGCCTTTCAAGCACCGGGTTCCTGTGACACGGGCAAAATGTGTTCGGCCGAAGAATAAGAAAAACGAATTGTTTTGACGAAGAGCATCAATGGCGTTGATATGGCGCCATGCTTGCCCTGCCCCCCGGCCTCGACCCTGATCTGCTGCGCTCCTTCGTGCTGATCGCCGAAGGGGCGAGTGTCACCCGCGCCGCGCAGCGGGTGGGGCGCACCCAGTCGGCCGTCTCGATGCAGATGCGGCGGCTGGAGGAGATTCTGGGCCGGCCGCTGCTGGTCCGGGGACCGCGCGGCTTCGCCTTGACGCCGCATGGAAGCTGGCTGCTGGAGCGCGCCCGTCCCTGGCTCAGCATGCATGACGAGATCCTCGCCAGCTTTCTCAGCCCGGAGGTGGCGGGACCGGTCCGGCTGGGCACCCCTGATGATTACGTGATGACCTGGCTGCCGGAGATCCTGGCCCGCTTTGCGGAAAGCCATCCGGCGGTGGAAGTGGAAGTGGTCTGTGCGCCCTCCGCCGAGTTGCTGATGCGGCTCGAGCGGGAGGAGCTGGACCTGACCCTCTATTCGGCGGGCAATGAGCGGGGGCAGGCGGGGCTGCCGCTCTGGCGGGGGCCGCTGCACTGGGTGGGTCCGGCGGCGCATGCGGTACACCGGCAGATGCCCTTGCGCCTCTCGGTGGCGCAACCCGACTGCACCTGGCGGCGGGCCGCGACGGCGGCGCTGGATGCGGCGGGCCTGCCCTGGCGGGTGACCTATACTTCCAGTTCGCAGATGGGGACGCATGCGGTGGTGCTGGCGGGACTTGCCATCACGGTGGGGCTGGCCGGGCCGCTGCCCTCAGGGTTGCGAGTGCTGGACGCATCAGATGGCCTGCCGCCTCTGCCGGAATTCGAGATTGCACTGGCGCAGGGGAGCGATAGCCGCGCGGCCCGTGCCTTGGAGCGGCACATCATCGAGAGCTTCCGCTGTGAAGCGGGTGGGCTGCCGGCCGCCGGGGCGTGAGACGGGGAATCCGTACTGGAGGCGGAATGGCGGAAAAAGGGGTTTGACGGAGGCGGCAGGCCCCCATATAAGCCGCCCCACGCCGCCGGTTGGTGAGGCCAAACGGCGAACGGTTCCTGATTGGCTGACGCAAAGCAGGGTTTCGATGGCAAATCGCCATCCGCTCCTGCTTTCTGACTGCTGATGGGAATGCCTGGAAGGCTTCGGTCGGAAGGGCACAGTTGATTGACAATTGTATCGGGTTTTCTGGAGTAGAGAAGCTCTGGTTTGGTTTGACCTTGTTTTAGGTTGAGCTTTGCTGAGGGCATCTGGCTTTGGGTGACGGTGCTGGTGCTGCGGAAGCGGTGCTGGTGTGG
>DATMRU010000061.1:0-39826 GCA_035565935.1 Roseomonas sp. | reverse complement strand
CGCAACTCCTCCACCCGGGTGGCGACCGCGGCGGCGACCGCCTCCTCGGTCGAGTCGAGCGGCAGGTCGATCGGCGCGTCCCGCGCGTCCAGCGCCAGCAGGATGAGCTGCGGGTCGAAGCTGGCCAGCGCCGGGTCCTCCCCGAGCAGCGCCTGCCGGTACATCCCGTAGGGCGCGACATGCACGGAGAGCGCCACGCGGCGATCGAGGCCCGAGACGCGGATGGCCGGCACCAGATGGTCCACGGTGTGCGAGGCCAGGATGGCCAGCCGCAGCGGCGTAAGCCCACCCGGCCGGCCGCCAGTGGCTGACCCTGTGCCGGCGAGACCCTCCGCCGCCAGCCGGTCGATCCGTCCGGTGGCGGTGAAGTCGCGCCGGAAGCCGGCCAGCCGGATGGCGGCGGACAGGCGCTCGGCGGCGTCGGGCAGGCGCCGTGCCGCGCCGATGGCGGCCCCGAGATCAGGATGGGAAGGCAACCAGGCGAGTTGATCCATGATCCGCCTCAGAACTGGAAGTAGAGGAATTCGGTCGGCGCCGCGGACATGGCGCGGGCCAGGGCGAAGAAGCCGAGCACACCGAGCACCACGCCATAGACCATGCTGGGCCGCCAGGTCGCGACGGCCAGCCGCTGCTGCAGCCAGTTCACCTGCGGGCGCCAGTTGAGGGCGGTGCGGTACTGCCGCAGGAACTGCTGGGTGTTCGGCAGGAACCAGACGATGGCGAGCAGCAGCGCGATCTGCAGGCCGAGCACGGGCTTGAAGAAGGGGCCGGGCTCGAAGGGAATGCCAAGCAGGCCGGCGATCGGCGCGATGCCGGGGATGCGCTCGAAGGAGGTCGGCAGCAGAACGCCGTTCATGCCCACCATGCTGGAGAGCATGCTCAGCGCGGCCTCCAGGCTGGGCGCGCGGAAGAAGACATTGGCGACCACCACGCAGAGGAAGGTCAGCAGCACGGCCGGCACGCGGTGCCAGAGCTTGTCGCTGTCCACCTTCCAGCCCCAGTGGGCCTTCAGCGCCCGCCAGCCCTGCACCACCACCAGATAGAAGCCGTGCAGCAGGCCGAAGACGACGAAGGTCCAGCCGGCGCCATGCCAGATGCCGGAGATCGCCATGGTGGCCAGGGTCGGGTAGGCGATCAGGGCGAGGAAGGTGCTCACCGCCATCTTGCCGCGCTTCGGCAGCGGTTTGCCGGCGGCGACGCGGGCGCGGGTCACGCGCAGCACGATGGGGTTATAGATATAGGCCGTCAGGAAGCGCGTCAGCGTCATGTGCCAGCGCGACCAGAAATCGGCGATGTTGTGCGCCTTGAAGGGGCTGTCGAAATTGGGCGGCAGGCTGATGCCGAAGAGCAGGCCAAGGCCGATCGCCATGTCCGTATAGCCGGAAAAGTCGAAATAGAGCTGCATCGTATAGGCGAGCGCGGCGCTCCAGGCATCGAGCAGCGGCAGCGCCATGCCGCCCTGGGCGGCGGCGAAGACCGGCCCGGCCTCGGCGCCCATCGGATCGGCGAAGAGCACCTTCTTGGCCAGGCCCAGCACGAAGAGCGTGGCGCCGACCGAGATGTTGTCCAGGCGCGGGCGGAAATTCTCGGGGTTGCTGAACTGCGACAGCATCTCCCGGTGGTGGGTGATAGGCCCGGCGATCAGGTGCGGGAAGAAGGTGATGAACAGGCAGTAGTTGAGGAAGTCGTGCTCCACCACCGCGCCGTCATGCGCGTCGCTGAGATAGGCGATCTGCTGGAAGGTGAAGAAGGAGATCGCCAGCGGCAGGATGATGTGCGGCACGTTCCAGCCGAGGCCGAGCGCGTCGTCCAGCGAGCCGAGCAGGAAGCCGGTGTACTTGTAGTAGCCGAGCAGCGCCACGTTGCCGGCGATGCCGAGCGCCAGCACCAGGCGCGAGGGGTGGCGCAGCAGCCAGCCGCCCAGCAGGTAGTTGGCGACGATGCTGCCCAGCAGCAGCGGCAGGTAATGCGGGTCCCACCAGGCGTAGAAGAACAGCGAGGCGAGAGTCAGCCAGACTCCGGCCAGGCGCTGCCGACCCGTGCCGGCGAAGAGGAAGAACCCCAGAAGCACAATGGGAAGGAACCCAGCGATGAAGACGGCCGAGTTGAACAGCATCGGGCTGACACCCTTTTGGAGGCCCCTTTGCGAGGCGGCGTGGTTGGGCCCCCGTCAGGCAGGAGAGGCAGAGCTCCGGCTGTGGCGGGTGCCGAGACAATACTTAAAATTTGTACCCGTCGAACCGTCTAGTTGAGGCCATCACGGCTAATTCAATGCGAACTGCTCGCGGGCCGGTTCCCCGATCGGTCCCGCCGAAGCTCCGCCCTGCTACCGGAAGCAGGTAGCTGGCGGCCCTGTTTCAAGCCGTTACAGAGGGCGGGTTACATCCGCCGCAGCCAGATCTCCTCCACGGCATGCTGTGGCCCCTTGCGCAGCACCAGCCGGGCGCGCTCCCGCGTAGGAAGAATATTCTCGCGTAGGTTGCGCAAGTTGATCTCCTCCCAGATCCGACTCGCCACCGCGACGGCCTCCTCCTCCGGCAAGTCCTTGTAGCGGTGGAAATAGGAGCCGGGCTGCTGGAAGGCGGTGCGCTGCAGGAGCAGGAAGCGCCGGACGTACCAGTCGGCGATGTGCTGCTCCTCGGCATCCACATAGACGGAGAAGTCGAAGAAGTCGGAGGCCAGCAGCGGCGCGCCGGAGGCGGCCTGCAGCACGTTCAGCCCCTCGAAGATCAGGATGTCCGGCCGGCGGATGACCTGCTGCTGCCCGGGGACGATGTCATAGGAGAGGTGCGAATAGACCGGCGCCGCCACCGCCGGCTCGCCCGCCTTCACGGCGCTCAGGAAGGCGATCATGCGCCGGAGGTCGTAGCTTTCGGGGAAGCCCTTGCGCTGCATCAGGCCCCGTTCCTCCAGCACCCGGGTCGGGTAGAGGAAGCCGTCGGTGGTCACGAGCTCCACCTTCGGGTGGTCCGGCCAGCGCGCCAGGATGGCCCGCAGCACGCGGGCGAAGGTGCTCTTGCCCACCGCCACGCTGCCGGCAACGCCGATGATATAGGGTGGCAGGGCCGCCGGGCGGCCCAGGAAGGTGTCCTGCACCACGCCCAGGCTGCGCGCCGCCGCCACCTGCAGGTTCAGCAGGCGCGAGAGCGGCAGGAAAATATCCACCACCTCGGCCAGGGACAGCCGCTCCGCCAGGCCACGCATCCCCTCGATATCCTCGCTGGAGAGCGAGAGCGGGGTGTTCGCCCGCAGGGCCGCCCACTCATCGCGCCGGAACTTGCGATAGGCGGCGGTCACCGGGGATTCCTCGGCCGGGATGGAAGCGTCGTTCATGGGGCAACCCTTCTTGCCGGCCTGGACGTCCCGCCAATTCTGGCATTGCTGCGCTGCGATGCGAAGGTCGCGGGGAAGGAATTTTCCCCACGCCCATTCTTCTTTCTGCCAGCTTCCCATCACGCCTCTGGTGATGGTTGCTCTGCCGGTGGCAGCCGCCGGGGCTGCTTCGGCCCCGGCGTGCGCGCGCCTCGCCAGCGCGACGAAATAAGCAGAAAAGAAGATGGGAGCTTGGATCTGTTCTCAAATCCAGCAGGGGGCAGAACCGGGGGAGAATGAATTCTCCCCCGGACCCCCTCTTCTTTCTTTTCTGCCAGTTTTGTTGCGCGTGCGGTGAGCGCCCGCGCCGGGGCTGAGGCAGCCCCGGCGGCTGCGGCGGCCGGCCGGCAAAGGGCAGCTCCCGCCACCCGCGCGACCGAAAACTTGCAGAAAAAGGAGGGGGTTTGGGGGAGTTCACTCCCCCAACCTTCTTTCTGCCCGCGCGACGGAGCGCAGGCCCGCCTCAGTTCTCCAGCATGCGCCGCAGCAACTCGACATCCTCGGCGAAGGTGCTGTCGGACTGCATCAGTTCCGCCACGCGGGAGACGGCGTGCATCACTGTCGTGTGGTCGCGGTTGCCGAAGCGGCGGCCGATCTCCGGCAGCGAGCGGGAGGTGAGCTGCTTGGCCAGGTACATCGCCACCTGCCGTGGCCGCGCCACGTTGCGCGCGCGGCGGGCGGAGGACATGTCGGTGAGGCGGATGTTGTAGTGCTCCGCCACCTTGCGCTGGATCTCCTCGATCGTCACCCGGCGATCGTGGGCGCGCAGGATGTCGTGCAGCACTTCCTGCGCCGACTCCAGCGTGATCGGCCGGCCGAACAGGTTCGCATGCGCGATCAGCCGGTTCAGCGCGCCCTCCAACTCGCGGACGTTGGAGGTGATCTTGTGCGCCAGGAATTCCAGCACGCGCGGCGGCACCTCCACCTCGGCGCCCTGCGCCTTGGCCTGCAGGATGGAGATGCGCAGCTCGTAGGTGGTGGCGTGGATGTCGGCCACCATGCCGCAGCCCAGGCGGGTGCGCAGCCGGTCCTCCAGCCCCGAAAGGTCGGAGGGCGACTTGTCGGCGGAGACGACGATCTGCTTCCCGGCGTCCACCAGCGCGTTGAAGGTGTGGAAGAACTCCTCCTGCGTGTTGTCCTTGCCGATCAGGAACTGCAGGTCGTCGATCATCAGCACGTCGACGGAGCGGAGGCTCTCCTTGAACTCCATTGTCGATTGCGCCCGCAACGCCGCGATGAAGCGGTACATGAACTTCTCGGCCGACATATAGGCGACGTTGCGCTGGCCGTTGAAGCTGATCGCCCAGGCGATGGCGTGCATCAGGTGGGTCTTGCCGAGGCCGACCCCGCCATAGAGGAAGAGCGGGTTGAAGCCCGGGCTGGCCGGCTTCTCCGCCACGCGGCGGGCGCAGGCATGGGCGAATTCATTGGGCTTGCCGACGACGAAGCTGTCGAAGGTGAAGCGCGGGTCGAGCGGCGCGGCCCAGTCGCTGCGCGACTCGGCCCGCCCGTCGGGGCGCGCCTCGGCGCCGCGCGGCGGCGAGGAGAGCGGCTCGGCGAGCGCCAGCGCCGCCTGCTGCGGCCGCGCTCCGGGTGCCGCGGCGGGCGCCGCGCCGGCCATACCGTCCGCCAGGGCCGCCTCGGGCGTCGGCATGCGGAGCTCGGGCGCCACGCGGATGTCGACCCGGCGGACTCCCAGATTCTCCGCCATCCAGAGAGTGCGCAGGCGGTCGCCGTAATGGCTGCTCACCCAGTCGCGCAGGAAGCGCGTGGGCAGCAGGATGACGGCCTCCTCGCCCTCGATGGCGGAGAGGGTCATCTGGCGCAGCCAGCTGCGATACTCGACCTCGCCCACTTCCTCCCTGAGGCGCCCGCGGATGCGGGCCCAGGCTTCCATGGCCTGCCCCGTGGCGGCGGAAGAGGAAGCGCCGAGCTCTTTCTCCATGCGAAGCACCTGCCACCCTCTTTGGCCCTAGGCCAGCCTGATTCGCCCCTCGCGGGGCGGAAGGAACCGATGCGGCGACGCGGTCAGCCTATTCCTCCTGGCCAGGGCCAGGACAGGAAGCGGTATTTGTACCGCCCGCGGCGCACAGGACGCAAATCACCGATTCGCTTGCGGCGGTGGACTCAAGAAAAGAATCCCGCAGCCGAAAGTCGACCGGTAATCTCGCGATGTAATTGGGTACTCTTAGTCCAGCGCGTGGTCTAGGAGGCTACCCCCCGTTCCGCCGATGGCGCAACGGGGACTTAGCGAGAACACGAAAGCCGCTGGTCACCCCACGGTAGGATTGTGGGGTGTTCAGCCCTGCGCGGGGGCGCCGAGCGCCTTGATGCGGGCGGACAGGCGGGACAGCTTGCGCGCCACCGTGTTGAGGTGCAGCACGCCCTTGGTGGCGGCGCGCTGCATCTCCGGCTGCGCGTCCTTGAAGGCGTTCTGGGCCGCGGCCTTGTCGCCCGAGGCGATGGCCTTCTCGACCTTGGTGAGGAAGGTGCCGACGCGGGAGCGGCGGGCGCGGTTGCGCTCGTTGCGAGTGGCCGTCTGCCGGATGCGCTTGCGCGCGGAAGCCGTATTCGCCATGGCGGTGTTTCGAACCAGTCGTCTGTGTCTCAGGAACGCACGGCACCCCTCGGGGTGGCTGCGAGAAGGCGCGGTTTACCCGCCGGGATGCGCGAGAGTCAATGGATGGCAGGGGGATGACAGGGCCGGCGCCCGGTTCCGCCCGGCTTTCCGCCCCGGTGTTGCCGAGTCGCCGCGCCCGGCGGGGCGGCTCGGGGCCGCCTTCCCTCACGTCCGCCCTGGCGGCAGACTGCCGCGCTCCACCGGAATGGAACTGCCCGATGATTGAACGCATCAACCGCACCCCGATCATGCACCGTGTCGTCGCGCATGGGGATGTGCTGCACCTCGGCGGCATCGTGGCCGAGAAGCGGGAGGGCGTCGGCATGAGGGGCCAGACCGAGCAGGCCCTGGCGCGCCTCGGGGAGGTCCTGGCCAGCGCCGGCAGCGACAAGAGCAAGGTGCTCTCCGCCACCGTTTATGTCACCGACATGGCTGCCAAGGCCGAGATGAACGAGGCCTGGGTCAGCTTCTTCGGGGCCGACAACCTGCCGGCGCGCGCCACCGTCGGCGTGGCCAATCTCGGCACGGCGGATACCCTGATCGAAGTGGTCGCCGTCGCGGCGCGGTGAAGGAAGAAGTCCGGGGGAAGGAATTCCCCCGGGCCCCCCATCTTCTTTTTGTCAGTTTCCCGGGAGATCTGCCCCCGACTCGAAGAAAAAAGATGGGGGTTCGGGGGAATTCCTCCCCCCGATCTTTTCTTTTTTCTCAGAACTTCGGCTTCCGCTTCTCCAGGAAGGCGGCCATGCCTTCCTTCTGTCCCTCGGTGCCGAACAGCCCGAGGAACAGCCGCCGCTCCAGCCGCACCCCCTCGCGCAGCGGCAACTCGAAGGCGGCGTTGACGGCCTCCTTGGCCATGGCTACGGCGGGGGCGGAGAGGGCGCCGATCTTCTCCGCCAGGGCCACTGCCTCGTCGATCAGCGCGTCCGCTGGCACCACGCGGGCCACCAGCCCGGCGCGCTCCGCCTCCTCGGCGCTCATCATCCGCCCGGTCAGCACCATCTCCATGGCCTTGGACTTGCCCACGGCGCGGGTCAGCCGCTGGCTGCCGCCGGCGCCGGGGATGATGCCGAGGTTGATCTCCGGCTGCCCGAACTTCGCCGTATCGGCGGCCAGGATGATGTCGCACATCATCGCCAGCTCGCAGCCCCCGCCGAGCGCGAAGCCCGCCACCGCCGCGATCACAGGCTTCCGCACCGTCAGCACGGCCTCCCAGCTCGCGCCGATGAAGTCGTGCATGTAGGTGTCAGGGAAGCGGCGGCCCTGCATCTCCTTGATATCGGCCCCGGCGGCGAAGGCCCGCTCGCTGCCGGTCAGCACGATGGCGGCGATGGCCGGGTCGGCATCGAAGCGGCGCAGCGCCTCGGCCAGTTCCTGCATCAGCTGGTCGCAGAGCGCGTTCAGCGCCGCCGGCCGGTTCAGCCGGATCAGGCCGGCGCGGCCCTGCACCTCGGTGAGGATCATGGGTTGGGCGGGTGTGGCGTCCGACATGGCGCGGCCTCCGGATTCGTTCAGCGTTGCGTGCGGGCACAGAAGAAGGTGCTGCGCCCGGATTGCACGATGCGCGCGACGCCCTGGCAAGCCGGCGGCCCCGGGCAGAGCGGGCAGGGGGCACCCTCCCGGTCATAGACCTGGAAGCGATCCTGGAACCGGCCCAGCTCCCCATCGGCCTGCACATAGTCGCGCAGGCTGGAGCCGCCGGCCTCGATCGCCTCGGTCAGCACCGCCTTGATGGCCGGCACCAGCCGCGCGGCACGGGCGCCGGGAATGGTCTGGGCCAGCCGGCGCGGCGAGATCCCGGCGCGGAACAGCGCCTCCGCCACATAGATATTGCCGAGCCCCGCCACCACGCCCTGGTCCAGCAGCGCCGCCTTGATCGGCGTCTTTTTCCCCGCCAGGGCCGCGCCCAGCACTCCGGGGGTGAAACCCTCCTCCAGCGGCTCCGGCCCCATGCCGGCCAGGAGCTTATGGCTCTCCTCCGCCGCCGTCGGCACCAGGTCCACGCAGCCGAAGCGCCGCGGATCCACGAAGCCGACCTGCGTCCCGTCCTCCGTCTCCAGCGAAAGATGCTCATGCGCCGGCGGCGGCACATTGGCCCCGCGCGGGCGCGCCACCATCCGGCCGGACATGCCGAGATGGATCAGCGCCGAGTCGCCACCGGAAAGCCGCATCAGCATGTACTTGCCGCGCCGCCGGAAGCCCTCCACCCGCGCCCCGGTCAGGCGCTCGGCCAGCCCCACGGGAAAAGGCCAGCGCATACCCTCCCGATTCGTGGCGGCACGCGCGATGGTGCGGCCCTCCAACACGGCGGCCAGGCCGCGCATCACGGTTTCGACTTCAGGAAGCTCGGGCATGAAAATCCTGGCCAGGAAAAAGTCTGGGGGAAGGAATTCCCCCAGACCCCCATCTTCTTTTTGTCAGTTGAAGAGAGATGGGAAAGGTTCAGCCGCCATCCAGCACCTCGAACCCCGTCACGCCGGTTGCCAGCAAGGCGCGAAGATCCGCCGCCTCCAGCGCGATGCAGCCCTCCGTGGGCGGATACCCAGGCCGGGCGAGATGAAGAAAGATCGCGCTCCCCCGGCCCCGCACCACCGGCGCGTCATTCCACCCCAGCACGCCGACGATGTCATAGACATGATCTGTCCGCCAAAGCGCCTCGTGCCGCGCGGCATGCGGCAGCCGGATCATGGTGTTGTAGGCCGGGTGGGAGGAATCGTCGCACCAGCCGTCATTGGGCGCGATCGGCTCCACCGGCACGGCACAGGCGGGAGCCTTGCCGCGATCCGCCCGGTAGAGCACGCGCCGCAGCGGCAACAACCCAATGGGGGTGGCGCCATCCCCCTCCTGCTTGTCCCGCCGCACGCCGCCCTTGCCGAGCGCGCAACGCCAGGTGGTGCCGCGCAGGGTCAGGCGGCCATCGGGAAAGACGGTGGCGATGAGGGAAGCGGGGCTGGCCATGCCGGCAGCATGGCGCGACGGCGCCCCAAGGCAAGGGGGCAGGAAGAGCGCCCCGCCCCGCCCGCCCAGGGACTCACACCTGAGGACTCACCCCCAGGGCCTCACAGCAGGTGCCCGAAGCGCTCCGCCTTGGTTTCCAGATACTTGTCGTTCACCCCATTGGCCGCGAAGCGATGCGCCTCCCGCCCCACCACGGTGATGCCGCAGGCGGCGAGCCCGGCCAGCTTGTCCGGATTGTTGGTCAGCAGCCGCACGCGCGGAATGCCGAGCGCCTGCAACATGGTCGCCGCCACCAGGAACCCCCGCTCATCGGCGCCATAGCCCAGCGCCCGGTTGGCATCGAGCGTATCAAGCCCCTGATCCTGCAGCGTATAGGCCCGCAGCTTGTTCACCAGGCCGATGCCGCGCCCCTCCTGCGCCAGATAGAGCAGCACGCCCGCGCCCTCCTCCCCCATGCGCCGGATGGCCCCCCGCAACTGCGGCCCGCAATCGCAGCGCAGGCTGCCCAGCAGGTCGCCGGTGAAGCACTCCGAATGCGCCCGCACCAGCGGCGCGCCCCCGGCGGCGGCCAGCTTCTCCGGCTCTCCCACCAGGATGGCGAGATGCTCGATCCCCCCATCCGCGGCCCGGAAGGCGACGATCCGGGCATCCCGCGCATCCTCCAGCGGCACCCGCGCCTCGGCGACGCGGGTGAGGGTGGTCGCGGCGGTGGCCGGATAGGCCAGCACATCGGCGGCGGCCACGCGCAACAGCCCCAGCTCCGCCGCCACCGCGACGGAACGCGCCGGGGCGACGACCAGCGCGGGCAACAGGCGCCCCAGCTTGGCCAGCGCGAGTGCCGCCGGCGCCAGCGCGGGCGGCGGAACCACCTCCGGCACCTCGGGCAACAGCCGCTCCGCCACCGGATCGGCCAGCCGCTTCAGCGCGGCTGGCTCCAGCAGGGCAGGGCTGAGCCGTAGCGCGGTCACTCCTTCCTCCGGCTTGCGCGCGGCGACAGGCTCCACATCCGGCGGCGCGGCGGCGGCGATGGGGCGCTGCAGCACCGCGGCGGCGCGGACCGGCGCCAGCAGCAGCACCGGCGGCGCCAGCGCGCCCGCCGCGATCTCGGCCAGCCCCCGCGCGCCCACCGTCTCGGCGGCCGCCACCAGCAGCGGCCCCTGCGTCCCTCCTTGCGTCCCCCCCTGGGCCCCTTCAAGCAGCACCGGCGTCCCGCGCCGCAGATCGCTGGCGGCACGATGCACCGCCCGGAGCCTGAGCGCGGCGGCATCCGGCAGCGCCGGGCCGATCTCCGGGTCGTGCCGCAACTCCGGCGCGACATTTCCTGTGCTGGTCATATCATCGCTTTCCGTGCGCTTTTTACCAATCTGGTCGCGATGAGCGTCAGCTGGCAATGTGGCGTCGCGTCTCTGGTTGCCATACCCCGATTTTTGTCCGAAAAATCAAACTTGGATGCATTCGGATTCGCGCCAGGACTTGCCCCACGGCGCTCTCACCGTCACGATAAGGCTGAACGCCTTTCGGTCGGGGTTCCTATTTCCGAAAGGTTGATGCCTTGTCTTTCCACTGGGTAGGTCGAGAAATCGCATGACTGGCCCGCGGCCGATCCTGATCGTGGACGATGATGACGCCCTGCGCGCCACCTTGTCCGAACAACTGGCGCTGGATGGCGAATTCGCGCCTGTGGAGGCCGGCTCCTCCTCGGAGGCGGCGGAGCATCTCCTCTCCGGAGACGCCCGCTTCGATGCCGTGCTGCTTGATATCGGCCTGCCGGATGGCGATGGCCGGGATCTCTGCGCCCGCCTGCGCCAGCAGGGGGTGAAGCTGCCCATCATCATGCTGACCGGCGCCGACGCCGAGCAGGACGTGGTGCGCGGCCTCGACGCCGGCGCCAACGACTACATCGCCAAGCCCTTTCGCATCGGCGAACTGCTGGCCCGCCTGCGCGCCCAGCTCCGCGTCTTCGACAACTCCGAGGACGCCGTCTTCGTCATCGGCCCCTACACCTTCCGCCCCTCGGCCAAGCTGCTGCTGGAGCCGGTGAAGAACCGCAAGATCCGCCTGACCGAGAAGGAAGCGGCGATCCTGAAGTTCCTCTACCGCGCCGGCGGCCGCCCCGTGGCCCGGCAGGTCCTCCTCAACGAGGTCTGGGGCTACAACGCGGCGGTGACGACCCACACGCTGGAGACGCACATCTACCGCCTCCGGCAGAAGATCGAGCCCGACCCGGCCAACGCCTGCCTCCTCCTCACCGAGGGCGGCGGCTACCGCCTCGACCCCCAGGCCGGCCGCGCCGCCGCCGCCTGAGGGCCCTGGGCTCCGAACGAAAAAAAGCCGGGCAGGAAATGCCCGGCTTTTTTCATGCCCGGCGCCTGCCCGGGGGAAGGCGCCGCCTTCCCCCGGACCCCCATCCGCCAGGAGGCTGAGCCTCCTGGACCTGCGGTTTTCGGATTACATCCAAATGGCCTGCAGCATCGCGTCTCGTATGCGCTTAACCGTGGCGGGACCGACCATCTCAATCCGTAGCAAGTGCAGGTCTGATGTGTCCGCAAGTTCCTGAACCGTTGTGATTCCGGCCGCTTTGAGGCGCATAATTTTGTCTTCAGTGAGCCCGTAGGGATACGCCTTGCTTTTTGCGAGCACGGCAATGTCCTTCCCCAGAATGCCGAGCTTGTCGTCAGGAGCGAGTTCCGGCATCTGAACATTCGAAAAGGTGGTTGCGGTTGCATGAATCTCTGAAAGATCCGCCTTTTCTGCGATCCACTCGTCTACCATTTCAAGAGTTAGGCGCTTGGAAGGTATCTGCTCGAGAATGCTGCACAAATTTACAGCATATACTGGTCCCCGCCCTCCTGATTTCATGCCACGCGAGGCTTCGCGTTTGGCTATGAAACCAAGATATTCGAGTATCTCGAATACTTTAGAAAACTGGCTTATAATGTTCCGGTGGATCGTTACTCGCTCTTGCGCAATAACTCTGCTGCCATTACGAACTGGGCGGCACATATGATCAACTATTACCTCAAAGATGGTAGTCGATGGCGCGACTAGGGGCTCATATACGCCAAGCTTTGGCGCTACTTCTTCCATTAGGGGCCAATAGTAATCCTCTGCCATATTGATCAAGCAAGAGTTTATATCCGGAATACCAATGCGTGTACTATCGTCAAACCGATTGCAGGCTAAAATAAACGCACGCATATTCCCAACTACGGCGCGGCCGAGCAAATTAGCGAACGTTTCAGGCGTTAGGCGATCGGAGAAGATCTCTCGGGCAGATAAATTGGGGTAGCGTGCTCGAACTACATCGATGAAGTAACGGCCGCCCGCAGAGACGTCAGATCTACTAATATCAATTACCGTTGAGTCGTTAAATACGTCGAATCGAATTCCAAATTTGGTCACTCCAGGGTAAATGGACGCTTTGCAAGAAGTTGCGCTGCTCGATAGCGTCCTAAAGAGATCAAAGAATATCTCTAGAGGCTTCTCGCGACCTATATGGGCAGCATCATCGAACAAGATGACAATGCGCTTGCCTAAAGACCTTGCCAGTTTGCCTAGTGCCCCTTGAAGGGCGACTTCGTCATCTGCTGCATCGAATTCTTCGGTCAGGCCTTGAGCTTGGAGCTCACTGGAAATTGCCTTCGAAAGAAGCGAACAGAAGTGGCCTACATATTCTGACCCATCGGACCTTAGGAGCGGCAGATATCTGAGGCTCATGTATACAGAGAACACGGCGCCAGAGGCGCGCATGCGCCGATGAGACTCGATCAGGAGGGCGCTTTTGCCGCTGCCTCTTCCGCCCCGAAGTAGAACAGGACCGTGCGCGGAGAGCTTGCGGATTATGACGTCATCATATTTCGAGAAGGAATGATAACCTTCAAATTTGTCCGCAGGGCACTCTTCCGCAGCGAGGATCAGCCCGGCATCATTTTCTTCTGTGGCAATGCTGCTCACTGGAAGGTTTTCCTAAAGGAAATATAAGAAGAAATAGCCCGAGGCCGATTAAGCGAACGGTACGCAGTTGGGATGAAGTGCGAAACAAAAGACATTCTGCTTATCTGAATGAAACAGTCTCGAATTGTATCCTTAAGAGTTATTTCGTCCATAAGGGCTGACGAAGCAAAGAAATCCCAATGAACTCCCTTGGAAAGTTTTGAATAAAGTTCAGAGCATCTGCCTTTTGTTTCCGCTGTAAAAGTGCCCGGGTCCATTGCTGCCAGATCTCCTAGAGCTTCATCTGAATTACCGGAAAGGTAATCTAGAGCCACTTCTACGGCAGGTTTCCAGTACACGTGATCGACGTGGGGCGAGAACAAGGCGCGGCTAATTTTGGAGAGTTCATGGTCAGCGCTCCAAAGATCTCGTGGAGGCTTGTCTTCCACAAGAACGTCGCCTGTCCACCTGAAGCCAGACTTTGAAGGCTTGCCGTACTCGAAGCCACCCTGGGTTTGGAACTCCGTAAGGTACAAGAGCCGAAAGGGATCAATGCGGCCAATGAGGGCGGCGCAGGCATTTTCGAGTGTGACACGGGCGCAGAAGGCACCAAAGCTTTCTGCTTCCTCTGAAAATGGTTCGTTAAGGTACGCTAGAGCTTTTCGAGCGAACCGGTCGATAGAGTCACCTAGATGATCTAGCGTCGTATTGGCTGTGCAGTGCTCTGCGGTACTTCCACAGACCAGCTCACTAAGCTTCAAGCCCCTTCCTCCACAGCAAATCGCTGAAAAGCTACTCCTTGCTGCGTCTACTCACAACTGGACCATCTCCTATGGCGCGCTCTGGGGCGCAGGAAATCAACACCTAGGTTCAAGAGTGTCTAGCATCTGCAGCGCCTATTGTGCTCTTAACAATCCTTGACATGAGGACTAAATTCCTAATACCCTCCGCTTCCCCCCTTCGCCGGAGCGGCCCTCCATGTCCCGCCTCACTCCCCGAACCCCCTGGACCCCGCTCTCCGACGCCGCCTGGGCCGCCCTCCAGCCCTTCCTCCCAACCCTTTCCCCCCAGGGCCGCCGCACCGCTGACCTCCGCGCCCGGCTGAATGCCATCTTCCACCTCGCTCACCAGCCCGGCGCCCCGTGGAGGAGCCTGCCCGGACATCACGGCAAGCCCGACACCGTGGCTCGTTTCTTCCGCCGCCTCACCCATGCCGGCGTCTGGCATGCGCTCCTGCGCGCCCTTGCCAAGGCCCCGCCCGACCATCCCCTCCGAACCCTGGAATATGCCATCTGCCGCGCCTGCCGCCGCGCCGCGCGCCTGGGCGGCCTGCCGCTTCTCGTCCTGATCCGCCGCCTCGGCCTGCGCTCGGCGCTGGATGCGCCCCCCTGGCTCCTGCCCGATCCGCTTTTGTCCGAAACCCTGCTTCGCCTCCCCCTCGGCCCTCGCACCCCGCCCGAGGCGCTCCGCAGCCTCCTCCGCCTGGCCCGCGATGCCGCCGGAAGGGCGCGAATTCCCCGCTCCGTGCGCCTGGCCTGGTCATGATCGCCTTGCCCGCGCCCTTCCGCTGCGGCAAACCCCGCTCGAATTTGCTCCTTGGGGAAAAGGACCCGACGCAATGGCGGTGAAGGACGTGAAGAAGGTGGTTCTCGCCTATTCCGGCGGGCTGGACACCTCCGTCATCCTGAAGTGGCTGCAGACCACCTACCGGTGTGAGGTGGTGACCTTCACCGCCGATCTCGGCCAGGGTGAGGAGCTTGGCCCGGCGCGGGACAAGGCCCGCCTGCTCGGCATCAAGGAAGAGAACATCTTCATCGACGACCTGCGCGAGGAGTTCACGCGGGATTTCGTCTTCCCGATGTTCCGCGCCAATGCGCTCTATGAGGGCTGCTACCTC
The DNA here is from genome assembly GCA_035565935.1 of Roseomonas sp. Lineage (GTDB taxonomy): Bacteria > Pseudomonadota > Alphaproteobacteria > Acetobacterales > Acetobacteraceae > Pseudoroseomonas. The sequence goes on along the minus strand of DATMRU010000061.1, from coordinate 25,049 downwards.
CTCGGCACCTCCATCGCGCGCCCGCTGATCGCCAAGCGCCAGATCGAGATCGCCGAGAAGGTCGGCGCCGATGCCGTCGCCCATGGCGCCACCGGCAAGGGCAACGACCAGGTCCGCTTCGAGATCGGCTACTATTCCCTGAAGCCCGACGTGAAGGTCATCGCCCCCTGGCGCGAATGGGACCTCACCAGCCGCACCCGCCTGCTGGAATTCGCCGAGGCCAACCAGATCCCCATCGCCAAGGACAAGCGCGGCGAGGCCCCCTTCAGCGTGGACGCCAACCTCCTGCACAGCAGCAGCGAGGGCAAGGTGCTGGAGGACCCCTGGCAGGAGCCGCCCGAGACCGTCTGGCAGCGCACCATCCGCCCGGAGGATGCGCCCGACGTCGCCACCGAGATCACCGTCGAGTTCGAGCGTGGTGACGCCGTCGCCATCAACGGCGAGCGCCTCTCCCCCGCCACCCTGCTGACGAAGCTGAACGAGCTGGGCCGCGCCAACGGCATCGGCCGCCTCGACCTCGTGGAGAACCGCTTCGTCGGCATGAAGTCCCGCGGCTGCTACGAGACCCCCGGCGGCACCATCCTGCACGCCGCGCACCGCGCGATGGAAAGCATCACCCTGGACCGTGAGGTGGCCCACCTCAAGGACAGCCTGATGCCCCGCTATGCCGAGCTGATCTACAACGGCTTCTGGTTCGCCCCCGAGCGCCGCATGATCCAGGCCATGGTGGACGAGAGCCAGGCCAGCGTCAGCGGCACCGTCCGCCTGAAGCTCTACAAGGGCAACACCATCGTCACCGGCCGCCAGTCGCCCAACAGCCTCTATTCCATGAAGTACGTCACCTTCGAGGAGGACCAGGGCGCCTACGACCAGTTCGACGCCCAGGGCTTCATCAAGCTGAACGCGCTGCGCCTGCGCCTTGGCGCCATGGCCGGCCGCAAGGGCGGCGCCCTCTGAGGCCAGGGGAAAGCCGCGGGCGGAGCCGTCCTGTAACGCTCGTGTTTCCGCCGGCCTGGCCCAGGCAACCCCGCTCCCGGGCGGGCGTTGATGGGCCACCGGCCGGCGGCCATCACGACTGTCGCCGGAGTGAAGCAGCGAAGGAGAAGGCGAGAATGATCCGTCTTCCGGTGACTCTTGCGGCGGTGGGCCTGGCGTTCACTGTCGGCGTTCCCTTGGCTCATGCCCAGACCGGCCCCGCCTATGGCACGACCGGCTACGGCGCCCAGCAGCCCCCCGCGCCGATGGGCGGACAGATGCCGGGCAGCATGATGCAGCACCAGGGCACCATGCCAGGCTCCGGCATGAGCGGCTCCGGCATGGGCGGCTCCGGCATGGGCGGCTCTGGCATGGGCGGCATGCAGGGAGGCCGCGTCGTCGGCCAGGATCAGGTGACGATGCAGCCGGGCATGTCCGGCCGCGAGCGCGTCGCCGTGCCGGCGCAGCCCTTCTCCGGGCTGAACCTGCCCAACCAGAATGTGGGCAACGGCGCCTATAACGGCGGCGGCATGGTCCTGGAGTACATGCCGGACGGCAGCGTCCGGGCCGTCTCACGCTGATCCGCCTGGTTGGCCGGGGAGTGCCTTGCGCTCCGCCGGCCGACCACGCTTTCAGTTGGCGGGCACCATCGGAGTGCGGCCGAGTAGCTTCGCAGGGTCCAGCGCCAGCGCGCCGGCGCCGAGTCCGGCCTGCACGAAGAGGGCGGCCGTCCAGAACACCGGAAACTCCCAGCCGCCACCCGGCCGGCTGAACACCCAGCCATTGCCGATGTGCTGCATGGTGGCGCCGATCAAGACCGGCACCGCAAGCAGCGCCACCAGCCGCGTCCAGATGCCGAGCACCAGGGCAAGGCCGGCGGCCGTCTCGGCCAGCGCGACCAGGGCGCCGAGCACCGGCGGGAAACCGAGGCTGCCGAAATAGCCCATTGTTCCGGCGAAGCCGAAGGTCATGATCTTCATCAGGAAGCCATGGGCAAGGAACATCACGCCCAGACTGACACGCAGCAGCAGGGCAGCGTAGGGCGCGGTACGGTTTTCCGACATGGAATGGCCTTCGTAGGATCTGCGACCCCACTCGGCCGCCCCCCCTGCTGTAGCCCCGCCGGAGCCGCCGCTTCCAACCGCCATCGGAAACGGCCATTATTGGCCCCGTCAATGACGGACCTCTCCCGCCTCGACCTCAACCTGCTGCGGGTGTTCGACGCTGTGGCGCGCGAGCGGCATGTCACGCGCGCCGCGCAGCGGCTGAACCTGTCGCAGCCCGCCGTCTCCAATGCTCTGGCCCGGCTGCGCGGCACGCTGCAGGACGAGCTCTTCCTGCGCCGCCCCGGCGGGGTGGAGCCGACCGCCCTCGCGCTCTCGCTGATGCAGCCGGTGGCCGAGGTGCTGAACCGGCTGCGCGACGCGCTGGCGGCCCATGCGCCTTTCGAGCCGGCCAGCGCCCGGCGCGTCTTTCCTGTCGGCCTGTCGGAATATGCCGAAGCGGTGCTGGCGCCCCCACTGCTGGCGTGGATGGCCGCCGAGGCGCCGGGCTGCCTGCTGACCATCCGCCACACCGACCGCACCAACGCCATGATGCTGCTGGAGCAGGATGCGGTGCAGATGGCGGTGGGCGTGCTGCCGGAGCCACCCGCCCTCTACACCCGTCTGCGCCTGCTGCCGGAGGCCTTTCTCACGCTGATGCGCCCCAACCATCCGCTGGCGGAAGGGCCAATGACGCCGGAGCGTTTCGCCGCCTGGCCGCACCTGCTGCATTCGCCGAACGGCTCGCGCGAGGGCGCGCTGGACGAGCCGATGCGGCAGGCCGGGCATCCGCGACGGCTGGGCGCGGTGGTGGCGCATCTCTCGGCTGTACCGGCCATCCTGAAGCGCACCGACATGGTCATGGCGCTTTCCGCCCGCTTGGCCGTGCAACTGGCCGAGGCGCATGGGCTGGTGCTGCGACCCTGCCCGGTGGAGATTCCGCACACCCGGCTGTCGCTGATCTTCCCGCGCCGCCTGGAAGCGGACCAGGGCCATGCCTGGCTGCGCCGGCTGCTGCTGACGGTGGCGCGCGAGGCGACCGAGGGCTGCGACCGTGTCAGGGCCCTGCAACAGGGCTTGGTGCTCTCCGAAGACGACTGATCCTGCCCAACTGACAGAAAAAAGAAGAGGTTCGGGGGACTGTCCGAGGCAGTGCCCCGGACCCCCCGACCTTTTTCATCCCCAAGGCCCTCGTCGCCGGCGCTGCGGCCGCGCCGCCCCCCAGGGACCGGGCGCCGTCCAGGTGCTCTGTGTCGGGCGTGGCTGGGCCGGGCCCATCTCGCCCGCCAGTGCCATCAGCCGCGCCACCCGCTCCTCGGTACTGGGATGGGTGGAGAAGAGGCTGTCCATCCGCAGCCCGGCCAGCGGGTTGATGATGAACATATGCGCCGTGGCCGGATTGGCCTCGGCCGCCTGATTGATGAAGCTGCGCCGCCCCTGCTCCAGCCGCATCAGCGCATGGGCGAGGCCGGCCGGGTTGCCGCTGATCTCGGCGCCGCCGCGATCGGCCTCGTACTCGCGGGAGCGGCTGATCGCCATCTGCACGATCATCGCGGCGAGCGGCGCCAGCAGCATGACCAGCAAGCCGCCGATAGGGCCGAGCCCGCCGCGCTCATCCCGGCCGCGCATGCCGCCGAACAGGAAGCCGAACTGCGCCAGCATGCCGATGGCGCCGGCGAGGCAGGCGGTGACCGTCATGATCAGCGTGTCGCGGTGACGGATATGCGCCAGCTCATGGGCGATGACGCCCTCCACCTCCTCCGGCGGCATCCGCTGCAGCAGGCCCGTATTGACCGCGACCGCGGCATTCTCCGGGTTGCGGCCGGTGGCGAAGGCGTTCGGCTGGTCCTCGTGGATGATGTAGAGGGCCGGCATCGGCAATCCCGCGCGCTGCGTCAGGCGGGAGACCATCGCGTAGAGCTCCGGCGCCTCCTCGGGGCCGACGGGCTGGGCATTGTGCATCCGCAGCACCATGCGGTCGCTGTTCCACCAGGCGAAGAGATTGGTGGCGCAGGCCACGCCGAAGGCCACCACCATGCCGCCCCGTCCGCCAATGGCATAGCCGACGACGACGAACAGAGCCGTCATCGCCGCGAGCAGCAGGGTTGTTCGCAGATAGCCGTTCATGCCCTCTTTCCGTTCTCAGCCTCCGATCCCCAGATGGGGAGCATGACAAGCGCTCAACAAGAGGCCGCCAAGCCGGCCAGCCCCAGCCAGACCGAAACCAAACCCGCCCCCGAGGCGCCGAAGCCGCCGGAGAAGCCGAAGATGCCGAAGGAGATCGATGGGCCGAGCGGGCCGGAACCGACCCGCTACGGGGATTGGGAGCGGAAGGGACGCGTCAGCGACTTCTGAGCCAGGGCCAAGGGGGCGCCGCCCCCTTGGAACCCCCGCCGGGGTGACAGTGTCACCCCGGACCCCGCCGTTCTCGGCAGCGCAATGGGAGTCAGCGATTCGTTCGTGCGACTCGGGGAAGGGACTCGGACAAGTACCCCTTTTGCTTCCTCTTTGTTCCGTTCTGCCGGTGGACAGCGTCCGCTGGGCTTGGCAGAAGCAAGATGGGGGGTCCGGGGGAATTCATTCCCCCCGGCGCTGTTCGAAGAAATCGCGCAGCAGGTCACCGCATTCCCGCTCCCGCACCCCGCCGATGACCTCCGGCGCATGGTGGCAGGAGGGCGCGGCGAAGATGCGCGCGCCATGCTCCACCCCGCCGCCCTTGGGGTCGTAGGCGCCGAAGACCACCCGCCGCACGCGGAAGAAGCTGGCGGCCTGGGCGCACATCGGGCAGGGCTCCAGCGTCACGGTCAGTGTGCAGTCGGGTAGGCGGGGCTCGCCACGCGCGGCCGCCGCCTCACGCAGGGCCAGGAGCTCGGCATGGGCGGAGGCGTCGTGGCGTTCCTCCACCCGGTTGCCGGCGCGGGCGAGCACCGTGCCGGCGGGGTCGGTCACCACCGCGCCCACCGGGACCTCGCCGCGCGCGGCGGCGGCGCGGGCCTCCTCCAGCGCGATCTCGATCGGGCTGGGCACGGGCCTCTCAGGGGCCGATGAGCTGGCCGCCATCCACCACGATGCTCTGCCCCGTCACCCAGCGGGCGCGGTGCGAGGCGAGGAACAGCACGACGTCCGCGACTTCCTCGGGATGACCCAGGCGGCCGGCCGGGATCTTCGCCCGGGTGGCCTCGTAGAGCGGCGCGCCCTCGAGCCGGCGCTTCTCCCAGGAGCCGCCGGGGAACTCGATGGAGCCGGGGGCGACGGCGTTCACCCGGATGCCCTTGCGGGCGTACATCTTGGCCTGGCTGCCGGTGTAGTGGTCCACCGCCGCCTTGATCGCGCCATAGGGCGCGCTGCGGTCGCTGGCCCGCAGCGCCGAGATGGAGGAGACGTTGACGATCGCGCCCGCGCCCGACTTCTCCAGCCAGGGCAGGGCCGCGTGCGAGGCGCGGACGATCGCCATCATGTCCACCGCGAAGGAGGCGGCCCAGCCGGCCTCGTCATCGGTGGAGCCGAAGCCGGAGGCGTTGTTCACGAGCACGTCGATGCCGCCCAGCGCCTCGGCCGCCTCGGGGATGAAGCGGGCGATCTGGTCGGCTTCGGCCAGGTCGCAGGGAGCGGCGAAGGTCGGAACCTTGAAAGCGGCGATTTCCGCCTGGGTTTCGGCCAGCTTCGCCGCGCCGCGCGCGCAGATCGCGACCGCCGCGCCCTCCTGGGCAAAGCCGAGCGCGATGGAGCGCCCGATGCCGCGGCTGCCGCCCATCACCACCACACGCTTTCCTGCCAGTTGCATCCTTGGTCCTTCCTTCCGGCGCTGGACACGGGGGAGAAAGAATTCTCCCCCGCACCCCCTCTTCTTTCTTTTTTATCTGACAAAAAGAAGAAGGGGGTTTGGGGGAATTCATTCCCCCAAGCTTTCTTATTGTCCGCCGCGCATGGCGCGGCTAGCAACCCCACCATGCGCAAGCTTCCCCTGATCGGCCTGACCCTCGATGCGGAACAGCCCGGCGGCTATTCCAAGCTGCCCTGGTACGCCCTCCGCCAGAACTACTTCGCCAGTGTGGCGCGGGCCGGCGGCCTGCCCATCGCCCTGCCGCACGAGCCGGAGCTGGCGGAAGCCTATCTGGACGAGATCGACGGGCTGCTGGTCACCGGCGGCGCCTTCGATGTCGATCCGGCCCTTTATGGTGGTGGCCCGGCGCATCCGACGGTGGCGCTGAAGGAAGGCCGCACGGCCTTCGAACTGGCCATGGTGCAGGGCGCGCTGAAGCGGGACATGCCGATCCTCGGCATCTGCGGCGGCGAGCAGTTGCTGGCGGTGGCGCTGGGGGGGCGGCTGATCCAGCACATCCCGGACAGCATCCCGAATGCTCTGGCGCATGAGCAGCCCAACCCGCGCACCGAACCCGGCCATACGGTGGAAATTTCGGACGGCACGCTGCTGGCGCGGCTGATCGGCGGCACGCGGATGGCGGTGAATTCGGCGCATCACCAGGCGGTGGAGCGGCCGGGGGCGGGCAGCATCGTCAATGCGGTGGCGCCGGATGGGGTGATCGAAGGCATCGAATCCACCACCCATCGCTTCGCGCTCGGTGTGCAGTGGCACCCCGAATATGCCGTGGATGCCGCGGACCAGCGCATCCTCGACGGATTCGTGGCGGCCTGCCGATGAGCGGGGCGGCGGAGGACGACGGCTCGCCCGATTCCCCGCGGGGCGAGCGCATTGCCAAATGGCTGGCGCGCGCCGGCATCGCCAGCCGCCGCGATGCGGAGAAGCTCATCGCCGAGGGGCAGGTAACGCTGAACGGCCGCCGCGTGGAGACGCCGGCCAGCTTCGTCGCCGAGGGCGATACGGTGACGGTGGGCGGCAAGCCGGTGGCGGCGCCGCAGCGCACGCGCCTGTTCCGCTACCACAAGCCGCCGGGGCTGGTGACGACGCATCGCGACCCCGAAGGGCGGCGCACCGTCTTCGAGGAACTGCCGGAAGGGCTGCCGCGGTTGATTTCCGTCGGCCGGCTGGACCTGAATTCCGAAGGGCTGCTGCTGCTGACCAATGACGGCGCGCTCTCCCGCAGGCTGGAACTGCCGGACAATGCCTGGATCCGCCGCTACCGCGCCCGCGTGCACGGCAGGGTGGACGAGAAGGCGCTGGCGGCGCTGGCGCGCGGCATCACCATCGAGGGCGTGGCCTATGGGCCGATCGAGGCGGGCCTCGACTCGCGGCAGGGCACCAATGCCTGGCTGACCGTCAGCCTGCGCGAGGGCAAGAACCGCGAGGTGCGGCGCGTGCTGCAGCATCTCGGCCTGACCGTGACGCGGCTGATCCGCACCGCCTATGGGCCGTTCCAGCTTGGCCCCCTGCCGCGCGGCGCGGTGGAGGAGGTGAACGCCAAGGTACTGCGCGAGCAGCTGGGCCTCGACGCGCCGCCGCGGGTGAAGCGCGGCATCGAGCGCGCCGCCGAGGCCCGCCAGGCGGCGGAGAAGCCCGAGGCCATGCAGCGCAGCCGCCCGGCGCGCCCGCCGCGCGCGCGCAATGCGACCGAGCCGCTGCGCCGCCCCTGGGGCGCCGTGGTGCAGGGGCCCGAGGCCGCCGACCAGCCCGAGGGCCCGCGCCGGCGCGGGCCGCGCAAGCCGCGCTGAGCAGCGGATGCGGATCATCGCCGGCCGGCATCGCGGGCGTCGCCTGGAGGCCCCGCCCGGCGCCGCCACCCGCCCCACCGCCGATCGGGTGCGGCAGGCGCTGTTCGACATGCTCTGGCACGCGCCCTGGGCGGGGCGCGCCGCCGTGGAGGAAGCGCAGGTGCTGGACGCCTTCGCCGGCACCGGGGCGCTGGGGCTGGAGGCGCTCTCGCGCGGCGCCGCCATGGCGCATTTCATCGAGCGCGACCGCGCGGCGCTGGCGGTGCTGCGCGCCAATATCGCCGCCTGTCGGGAGGAGGCGCGCACGCGCGTCCTGCCGGGCGACGCCACGCGGCCGCCGCGCGCTTCCGCCGCCTGCAGGCTGGTTTTTCTCGACCCGCCCTATGGGCAGGAGCTGGTGCCGCGCGCCGTGGCGGCGCTGACCGCCGCCGGATGGATCGCGCCGGGGGCGCTGATCTGCGCGGAAGTCGGGCAGGAGGAGGCGCTGGATCTGCCGGGGGGCGAGATCCTGGCCGAGCGGGTGCATGGCGCGGCACGGCTGGTCTGCCTGCGGGCGGCTCCCGGGAGGCTCCACCTCCCGGACCCTCCGCCAGGAACCTGAGGTTCCTGAACCTCCCTAGGAGTAGGGGGAGAACTCGGGCAGGGACGGCTGCTTTGGGTGGTCAGCGGACATTCCGCTTGACGATGAATGTGGGTAGCAACAGTGTCGCAGGACATGCTCAGGAACCAGACCCTTTGTGACCGACGCCGACGCCGCTGCACCCAAGCGGCGGCTCCTTGGGCTGCGCGTCGATCAGCGTCCTTCCGCGTGGTGACTGCCTCACCGTAGGCCCCACCCGCCGGAGCGGCCCCGGCCCGCGTTCCTGAACCCCCGCAGCCCTCGGCTCCGGGGGTTTTCTTTTGCCCGAACCCCAGAAGGACACCACCATGAGCATTCGCGTCGGCATCGTCGGGATCAGCGGTTTTGGCGGCGGCGAGGCGATGCGCCTGGTCGCGAGCCACCCGTCTTTCGAGCTGATCTACGCCGCAGGCGAGGGCAGCGCCGGCAGCCGTTTGGTGGACCGCTTCCCCGGTGTACCGGCCAAGCTGGCCGAACTGGTGATCGAGAAGTGGGAACCTGAGACCCTGCCGAAGCTCGACGTGCTGTTCGCGTCGCTGCCCACCGGCGCCTCGGCCGAGGCGCTGGCGCGCGTCCCGAAGGACGTGAAGATCGTCGATATCGGCGGCGACCACCGCTACGTCGAGGGTTGGGTGTACGGCTTGGCCGACGTCTGGCCAACCCAGATCGAAGGTCAGATCCGCGTTGCCAACCCCGGCTGCTTCCCTGCGGCGACGCTGAACGCACTGGCGCCGCTGCTGGTCAACAAGCTGATCGAGCCCGGCAACATCGTCATCGACGCCAAGACCGGCATCTCCGGTGCCGGCCGGGGTGGCGCTGACAGCAAGTTCGGCTACGCCGAGAGCAACGAGAACTTGCTGCCTTACGGTCTGCTCAAGCACACCCACATGCCCGAGATGGCCAAGACGATCGAGCGGCTGAGTGGCGGCAGCGCGGCCGGGCTGGTGTTCACGCCACACCTGGTGCCGATGACCCGCGGCGTACTCGCCACGATATACTGCCGTGGCCGCGCCACCACGGACCAGTGCTTGGACGCGGCCCGGCGCTTCTACGCCGGGCGGGCGTTCGTCCGCGTGACCGACAAGCCGCCGCAGACCAAATGGGCGACCGGCTCGAACCTCGCGTTCGTCAGCTATGCGGCCGATCCAGAGCGCAACCTGGTGATCGCGATGGGCGTGGTCGACAATCTCGGCAAGGGAGCGGCCGGCCAGGCGGTGCAGAATGCGAACCTGATCTGCGGCCTGCCAGAAACCGCGGGGCTGGACGGCGTATCTGTTTGGCCATGATGAAGGCGGGCCTCCAGGCCGCTCTTCAATCCGCTTCGTAGGTCCGCTAGGGGGGCGTCAGCAGCGGCTCCTGACTGGCGTTTCACCCTGATCGCAGGGGCCGGGGAGGCAGAGCCTCCCAGGGCGCGTCAGCGGCGGGCGGAGACCAGCAGGAAGGCGGGGCGCTCGCGTTCCACCGCGAGTTCCGGCCGGGCGGCGATCTGCGCCGTCGTGGGGCCCCATTCCTCCAGGTGGACGAGGGTGAAGCCCAGGCCGGTGAGCAGGTTCACATAGGTGCCGATCATGCGGTGCTGCTTGATCACGCCCTTGGCCAGCCAGTCCGTGCGGCGCGGGCCTTCGGCGAGATAGGCATCCACAGGCCAGGTCTGGCGGCCCTCGGCATCGGTGGTCCAGCCGGGCTGGCTGGGGGCGGTGTAGATCGGGTGCTCCACCGAGAAGACCAGCGCGCCGCCCGGCACCAGCGCGCGGTGCACCTGCGCCAGCAGGGCCGGCAGGGCCTCGATATAGTGCAGGGCGAGCGAGCTGTAGGCGAGGTCGAAGGCGGCTTCGGGAAGCTGGAGGTGCTCCAGGTCGGCCCGTTCATAGGTGATCGCCGGGTCTGTCGTGGCGGCGCGGGCGCGGGCCAGCATCCGTTCCGAGACATCGAGGCCCAGCACCTTCGCCGCGCCCTGCTCGCGCACCCAGCGGCAGAACCAGCCAAAGCCGCAGCCGAGATCCACCACCCGTTGGCCGTGCAGCGGCGGCAGAAGGGCCTGCAGGGCCGGCCATTCGGGGGCGGCGGCCAGACCTTCGACCGAGCGGCCGAGCTGGCTGTACCCCGCGAAGAATTCCGGATTGTCGTAGATGTTCTGCGTCATCGTCCTGGTTCTTGTATCCTGGGTGCCGGCCGGGGAATGCCATGGCCGCCCGCCGGCTTCCCGCGCGCCGGAGCTTACCCGAAAACCACGCTCCTGAACGCGTGCCGCAGGCTGGTGGGCCGCTCCGGGTCCACGAGGTCGGATTCGGCGATGATCTCCTCGTCGGGCGAGAGGGGGCGGGGCTGCAATGGCAGCAGCCGCTTCGGGCCGGTGTTCAGCGCCGCGATGGCGCCGATCAGCGAGCCGCCCGCAGCCTCCAGCGCGGCCCCGACCGCCTCGATGCTCTGCCCGAGATGCTCGGCGATGAGGTCATTGCGCTGCCGGGCGATGATCGCGCGCGTGCCGGCAGGGTCGCCGCTGGTGGCGGCGTCAATGGCGAGGTCGCATTCCGTGTCGTAGCCGAGGGAGCGGTTGTTGAGGTTGGCCGAGCCGATCTTCAGCAGCGTGTCGTCCACGACGAGGATCTTGGCATGCACGTAGATCGGGGTTCCGGCCGCGTTGACGGGGTGGAAGATGCGGAAGCGGCCATGCCGGTCGGCCCGCTGCACCAGGTGGAGCAAGCGGCTGCGCGCCGAGTCCATCGTCTTGGCCTCCAGCCAGCCATCGGCGGAATCCGGGTTGATGACGACGATCTCCGGTCCTTCCGGCTCCCGCAGGCGGGCGGCGATGGCCTCGGCGATCCGGCGGGAGGCGAAGTACTGGCTCTCGATGTAGAGGCTGCGGCGCGCGGCGGCGATGGCGCGCAATGTCAGCGCCTCGACCTCGCAGACCTGCGGGTAGTCCTTGTAGGCGGCGAGGGTGCGGGCGATCCCGGCGGAAATGTCGCGGAAGTCGGGCTCCAGCGCTTCCGGCCAGGGATCGTTGTCGAGCGGCGGCGCGGTGAGTCGCTCGCCGGTGGCGCGCAGCCAGCGCTCCCGGGCCAGCTCGGCCAGGCGTCTGGCGAGCGGGCCGTCGGCGCAGGTCGTCGCATCGTGCCAGGGGCCGAGCGGTGCGCCGCGCGGTGTGCGTCGTGCCGGGGAGTCCTCGCGATGGGCGCGGGTGTCCCAGCGACCGACGGTCATGTCGATGCCGCCGCAGAAGGCGAGCGCGTCGTCGATCACCATCAGTTTCATGTGGTGCGCGGCGCCCAGCGGATGCGCCCCGTCCAGCTTGAGGCGGATCTTCCGGCCGAGCATCCAGTTCAGCATGAAGAAAGGGGTCTCGCCGCGGCCGAGGGTGCGCAGGAAGCCGAGATCCCATTTCAGGATGCGCACCTGCAGCTCCGGGCGCTCGCGCGCGATCCAGTTCAGGAAGCGGCCGATGCGGTTGGGGCCGGGCAGGGTCTTTTCCTCGGGCTCCAGCGCCACGCGGGCATCAAAGTCCCAGCCGATGAGCAGCACATGGTGGCGCGCCTTGAGGATGGCGGCCTTGGCGGCACGGAAATACACCGCCGCATCGACGATCACCGCGAGCCGGTTGGCGCGTTCCACCGCCCAGCAGGTGTGTCCCGGTTCGAGCAGCCTTGCCGCGCCGCCGGAAGCGGCGCCGCGTCCCTCCATCTGGCAGGCGGGGCACGTGGCGTGGTGGGAAATGCCGGGCAGGCCGCTGTGCATGTGCATCGGAGGATCCCTTTCAGGCAATCCAACGCAACGGCCAGGCTTCCGTTCTGTGATGCCGCGAAGAATTTGCGCTGCCAACTCGGAGAAAGAAGATGGGGGTCTGGGGGAATTCCTTCCCCCAGTCTTTCCCCGGGACGAACTCCACCAGCAGGGGAAAATCCGTGCAACCGCCAGTCCCGGGGCTTCGTGGCAAGCGGGGCCAAGGGGGCGCCGTCCCCTTGGAACCCCCGCCGGGGTGACCGTGTCACCCCGGACCCCGCCATTAGAAGGCGTTACTCCGCGGCCAGAGGGGGCGCCTCGGCGGCGGGCTGCTGCAGTTTGACGCCGAGCCGGCCATAGACTTCCGCGAGCCGCTTCTCGTAGGCCTCACCGCTGAACAGCGCGGCGCGCTTCGGCCCGGCATCGGACAGCCAGCCACGCAGCTCGGCATCGGAATCGAGTGCGCGGATGCCCTCCGCGATGGCGCGGACGTCATAGGGATCGACGGTGAGGGCGCAGTTGCCGACCACCTCGGGCAGCGAGGAGGTGTTGGTGGTCAGAACCGGCGTGCCGAGCTTCATCGCCTCCAGCGGCGGCAGGCCGAAGCCCTCGTAGAGCGAGGGGAAGAGTGCCGCCTTGGCGCCGCGGATCAGCGAGACCAGCAGGCGGAAGGGCGCATAGTCCAGCAGGATGATCTTGCGCCGCGTGCGCAGGATGCTGCCTTCCTGCACCTGGTAGCGGATGTGGTCATCGAACAGGAGGCGCAGTTCCTCCTCGCTCTTCCAGGCCTGCTTGCCGACGATCACCAGAGGCAGGTCGGAGCCGGAGGCGAGGAAGGCCTCGATCATCCGGCCGACATTCTTCTTCGGCTCGATGGCGCCAAAGAACAGGAAGTAGTTCTTCCACTCCAGGCCGAAGCTGCCGCGGATCTCGTCGCGCGCCTCGGCCTCCGGCTTGTCGGTGAACTTCCGCGGCAGCTCGACGGACTGGTAGGTGTTGGTGACCTTCTCCGGGTCGGCGCCGAGCAGGTTGATGATGTCCCGCCGGGAGGCCTCGCTGACGGTGATGATGTGGTCCGCCTGCCGCACCAGCATGCGGTTGAGGCGGAAGTAGCGGCGCTTGTGGTCGAGCGTGGTGAAGGGCAGGCGCAACGGCACCAGGTCGTGCAGGCAGTAGACGTTCTTGGCGCCTATCACCTGCATCGGCAGCGGGTAGGTCCAGTGCATGATCTGCGGCGGCAGCGGCATCCGCACGCGCATCCGCGTCTTGAACAGCTTGAAGTGGTTGATCGCCTGCACGAAGCCGTTCTCGACATTCCAGAGATGGTCGAAGTGCGGCAGGCGGCTTTCGAAGGTGGTGGCGACCACGCGGCCGGTGATCGGCACGCCGGTCGCATATTCGCCGAAGGGGCTGAGTGCCGTGCGGCGGGCATTGCGCAGCCAGCGCAGCAGCGACGATGGCTCGCCGACACGGTTGTCGAAGAAGGCGATCTCGCGGATCAGCGGGTGGCGGCTGGGGCTGGCGCGGGTGCCGTAGAGCACGCCCACCTCGGCGCCCATGGCGCCCAGGCGGAAGCTCAGGTTACGGGCATAGGTGGCAACCCCGGTGCCCTGGTCGAGCGCGAGATTGTAACCATCGAGATAGATACGGGGCTGCATGGGTTGCATTTAGCCGAGCCTTGCACGTCAGAGAAAGTGAAAGCCGCAGCAGCACCCTCTTGACCGCGCCGCCGCCGCGCGCCGTAACAGGGCGCGGAGCCAGGACGGGGGCGCGCCATGGGCGAGAATACGGAGCGGCAGGCGGAGGAACTGCGCCGGGAGGCCGACGGCCTGCGCGACCGCGGTGCATGGCAGGCCGCCGCCGCCGCCTATGCCGCCTTCCTGCGGCTGCGGCCGGATGATGCCGGGATGCAGGTGCAGCAGGCCCATTGCCTGAAGGAATCGGGGCAGGTGCGGCAGGCGCTCGCGCTCTATCGCGCCGCCGCGCGCCTGCGTCCGGCGGATGCCGACATCCCGTTGCAGATCGGCCATGCCGAGAAGCTTCTGGGGCAGCGTGACGCGGCGCGCGCGGCCTATGCCGAGGCGGTGATGCTGGACCCGGCGGCGCAGGCCCCCTGGGCGGAATGGCTGACGCTGGCCGCCGAGGAGCCGGGCCGCGCGGCGCCCCCTGCGGGCGGCCCCGTGCTGGACCTGACCGACCTCACCAACTGGATCCATGGCGGGCACCGGGTGCCGAGCGGCATCCAGCGCGTGCAACTCGGCATCGCGCTGGCGGCACTGGCCGGACCGCAGCCGCCGCGGCTCTGCGCCATGCCGGCGGAGGGCGACGGCTGGCGCGATTTGCCGCCCGCCCTGCTGCACCGCCTGGCCCATCTGATGGAGAGCGGCGCGGATGTGGAGGCCCCCGCCTGGCGGGAGGCGGCCGGCCTGCTGGAGAGGGTGCTGACGCTTCCGCCGCCCTTGCGCTTCGCCCCCGGGGCGCTGCTGCTGACGCTGGGTGGCACCTGGGGGATGCCCCGCTTCCTCGCCGCCCTGCGCGAGGCGCGGGCGCGCGACGGGCTGCGCCACATTCCTCTGCTGCATGACTGCGTGCCGCTGCTGCTGCCGGAGCAGTGCCAGGAGGGCACCGTGCAGGGCTATGCCCGCTGGTTCGCCAATCTGGCGCTGCATGCGGACGGCGTGCTGACGGTCTCGCGCTCCACGCGGGACGACATGCGGCGCCTGCACGCCGCCATGCTGCCCGAGCTGCCGGTGCCGCAGGCGGCCGTGGTGCGGATGGATGCCGCGCCCCGCCCGCTGCCGCCCGGACCGGCCCCGGAGCACCCGCTGCTGCGCGGCGATACGCCCTTCGTGCTCTTCGTCTCCACGATAGAGGGGCGCAAGGACCACCGCCTGGTGTTCAGCGCCTGGTTGACGCTGCTGCGCCGGCTGGGGGCGCGCCGGATGCCGCTGCTGGTCTGCGTCGGCCAGCCGGGCTGGCGCGCGGAGCCGGCCATGACCCTGCTGGAGCATGCGCCGGAGCTGCGCGCCAAGGTGCGGCTGCTGAGCGACGTGGCCGACCCGCTGCTCGCCGCGCTCTACGGGAAATGCCTCTTCACCCTCTACAACAGCCTGCACGAGGGCTGGGGCCTGCCGGTGACCGAGAGCCTCGCCGCGGGCCGCGCGGTGCTGGCGCCGGCGCATTCCGCCCTGCTGGAATCGGGCCAGGACGGGGCGGTGTTCTTCACCGGCGGCAACGAGCCGGACCTGGTCGAGAAGCTGGAGCGGCTGATCACCGATCCCGCCTTCCGCGCGGCGGCGGAGGCGCAGGCCGCCGCCGTGCCGTTGCGCAGCTGGGCCGCGGTCGCGGCGCAGCTCCTGGCCGAGGCGGAGCGCCTGGCGGAGCGCGCGGGGGGCGTGCCGCCGCGCCTGCCCGTGGCGGCGGCACGCCGGCACCCGCTGCGCCGCATCGCCGCCGGCCGCCCGACCCTGGCCATGGCGGTGGCGGAGGCGGCGCGCGAGGGCGATGGGTGGCATCCGCTGGAGGACTGGGGCTGCTGGACCCGCCCGGGCGCGGCCTTCCTGACCTTCCCGCTCGATGCCGGGCATGGCGGAGCGCTGCGCCTGGAGCTGGATCTGCAGGGCGGTGAGGCAGCGCAGCCGGTGGAGTTGCAGGTGTTGCGCGAGGGTGCGCCGCCCGGCCTGCCGGTGGTGGTGACGGTGCCGGCGCATGGCCGCCAGCCGGTCGGGCTGGAGGTACCGCCCGGCGGTGAGATGCTGCGGGTGGAGATTCTCTGCCGGGAGGTGCAGCAGGATGCCGGCGGGCGGGCGGTCGGCATCGGCCTGCGGGGCTTCGCCTTCGCCCGGCTGGACGCGCCGGCGGAGCGGCTCGCCCTGCTGGAGGCACGGCACTTCGTCGCGGCGACGCCCCTGCCGGAGGTCTGAAAAAGGGCCGGGGGAGTTTCCTCCCCCGGCCTTGCCGCTAATCGAAGACCCGCACCGACAGGGCCGACTGGTAGATCAGCTGCAGCAGGTCCCGGGCGATCTGGAAGCTCTTGGCGCCGAGTTGCGGCAGGACGATCAGCTCGTCGCCCGGGCGGGGGCCCTCGCGCGGATCGAGGATGATCTGGCCGCTGGCGCGCCGGATCATGACGCCGCCGCTGTCGCCGCGCTGCGTATAGCCGCCCGAGGCCTCGACATACTGGTCGATCGTCATGCCGGGGCGCCACAGCACGGCCTGCGGCGTGACCACCTCGCCGGCCACCAGCACGGTGTCGGAGCGCTCGGGGATCACGATGGTGTCGCCATCCTCCAGCCGCACGGGCGAGCAGTGGCCACCATTGTCCATCACCACCAGCCGGCCTTCCGGCTGGATGCGCCGGCCACGCTGGATGTAGCTGGAGACGAGCTGCGCCTCCTGGCTGCGGATCTCGGCCACGCCAGTGGTGGCGGAGGTCGCGGTGAAGAGCTGCCGCTCCAGCCGGTCCAGCGCCTCGTTGATGGCCCGGCGCTGCTGGGCGGCGATGCGCTTGCGCAGCAGATAGACCGACTGGGTATCGGCCAGCCCGGGATCGACGGCGATATGGTCCAGCAGCCGGCAGAGGGTGATGTCGCGGTCGGCCACCAGCACCGAGGGGCCGATGCGGCTGCCCTCGACGAAGACCCGCACGGTGGGCGCGGGCGCGTCGGTGATGAAGGTGACGACGTCCTGGTCCAGCAGCGACAGCTTGCGCAGCTGCGTCACGTCCACATAGCGCGACCAGGGCTGGCCGTTGCGCGTGCCGCGGATGACGGCATTGGTGGCGGCGGGCAGCGGCCCGGCGAGATCCACCAGCTCGCTGCCGCTCATCGCGCGCCCGCTCACCTCGAAGAGGAAGTTGTTGCGCACGGCGCCATCGGCCGAGATCGTCGCGCCCTGCTTGCCGACGACGATGGTGTCGCCGTCCTGCAGGTTCAGCTTGGGCAACTGGCCGCGCAGCAGGAAGGGATAGAGGTCGATCCGCACCAGCGCCTTGCCGCCGCGGTTCACCACGATGTCGCGGTAGGAGCCGCGCACCGGATCGACGCCACCGGCACGCAGCAGGAAGTCCAGCACCCCCTCGGAGCCGGAGCCCGTGTGCCGCCCCGGCGTCTTCACGAAGCCGGTGACATAGACGCCGATCTGGCTGGCCGAGAGCAGCACGGCATAGACCTGCACCTGCTGGGTGTAGACCCGCCGCACCTCCCCCTCGACCGTGCGCTGCAGGTCGCCGGCGCGCACGCCGCCGAGGTGCAGCGGGCCGATGGAAGGCAGGAACAGGTTGCCCTCGGGGTCGATCGCGCCGACCACCTCGGATTCCGTCGGCCCCCAGACGCGGACGCTGACGCGGTCACCGGGGCCGAGCCGGTAGTTGGGATTGGTGCTTTCCGAAGGGGCGGGCGCGCCGCGGGCGAACAGCGCGGCGCCGAACACGGTGCGGCTCGGGCCGGCCGGGCGCGCCGGCTCGGCCAGCGGCCCCTCCGCCGTGGCGCCTGCCTCGGCTTCGGTGGCGCTGCCAGCGCGGTTGACGATGTTGGTCTCCGGCAGGAGCTGCGGCGCCTGCTGCAGCTGCGCCATCAGGCCGGGGATGGGCGCGGTCAGCGGCTGGTTCTGCGCCAGCGCCGTGCCGGCCGTCAGCAGGACCAGGACGGCGGAGAGCAGTGCGCGACTAGAGGGCATGTTCACGAATTCCTGCAAACAGCATCCAGCCGATGCCGTAAAGAGCCGAGAGCACCACGAAGACGCTCAGCACGATGTAGCCCGCGCGCGGGTAGAGCGGATATTCCGCCAGGTTCGGCTCGACCACGCGCGAGAGGAAGAGCTGCTGCCGCTGCGCATCGAGGCGCGCCGTCTCCAGCGAGGCGGTGGCCGAGGCGAGCTGCTTGTCGGCGAACTCCCGCTCCAGCAGCAGGCGCTCATAGGCGGCGAGTTGCCCCGGCAGGGCCTCGCCGCCCTGCGTCATGCGGCGGCGCTGCTCGGCGATCTCGGTCTGCAGCGAGCTGATGCGGTTGTGCAGCTTGGCGATGGTCGGGTTGTCCGGCCGCATATAGGCCGATTTTTCCTGCAACTCGGCGCGCGTCGCCGTCAGCGCGGCTTCGAGCGAACCCAGCCCCTCAAGGCCGATGGCGGCGTTCTTGGTCGGGTCCACCGCCTGCTCCTGCCGCCGCCAGGCGGTGAGCGCCGCCTGCGAGTCCAGCACGCGCTGCTCGGCGCGCTTCAGCTCCTCGTTGGCGACGCGCAGCGTCTCCTCGCGGGCGCGGGCGGACAGCCGGTTGACGAAGGCTTCCGAGAGGCGGAGCTGCTCCTCGGCGATCAGTCGCGCATCCTCCGGCCGGAAGGCGCGGGCGCGGATGGTGGTGATGCCCGAGGTGGCATCGTTCTTCACCGTCGTCATGCTCTCGTAATAGAGCTCCAGGAACTCCACCGGCGGATGCTCGAACCAGAACCGCGACAGCAGGTCGGCCTCCGGGCGGCGGTAAAGGCCGATCAGGTCGATGTTGTTGACCAGGGCATAGAGTGCGTCGTGCGATTGCAGGTAGTCGCGGACGGCCAGCGCCTCCTCGCCCGCCTGCTTGAAGCCGGCGGCGCCGATCATCTGGCCGAGGGCGGTCGCGGCGCCGTTGTTCTCCTGGCGGCTGCGCACCAGGAAGCGCGCCTCCGAGACATATTGCCCGGCCGCGAAGAGGTAGAGATAGGCCGCGGTCAGCAGCGTCGGCAGGACCACGAGCAGCAGATAGAACCGGCGGCGCCAGAGGGTGCGCGCCAGCGGCGAGCGGCGGGGCTTGCCGGCGGGCCTGCTGGAGGCGGTGCCGGTCAGGCCTGCGTCAGAGGCCCTGGTAGGCGGCGATAGCTTCATCGACGTCCTCGTAGAATTCCAGCATGCCGTTCCGCAGGATCGCGGCCGTGTCGCAGTAGCGCTTCACGTGCGAGGCATTGTGCGAGATCATGATCATGGCGGCGTTCTTGCGCCGCACCTCGAAGACTTCGAGGCATTTGTTGGCGAAGCGCGCATCGCCGGTGGAGAGCGCCTCGTCCACCAGGTAGCACTCGAAGTCCACGGCGAAGGACAGCGCCATCAGCAGGCGCGACTTCATGCCGGAGGAGTAGCTCTTCACCGGCTCGTGGAAATAGGTGCCCAGCTCGGAGAAGTCGGCGACGAACTCCTCCGTCTGCTTGAGGGGCATGCCATAGAGGCGGGCGATGAAGCGGGCATTGGCGATGCCGGTCAGGCTGCCCTGGATGCCGTAGCCGCCGCCGAGCGGCCAGGAGATCGACATGCTGCGCCGGATATAGCCGCGCGTCGGCGCCTCGACGCCGGCCAGGACGCGCAGCAGCGTCGACTTGCCCGCGCCGTTCCGCCCGAGGATGCCGACATGCTGGCCGCGCCGGAAGCGGGCATGGATGCCGCGCAGGACCTCCTTGTGGCCGTAGCGGCTCTCGAAGACCTTCCAGACGTTGTGCAGCTCGAGCATGGCCCCTCAGTCGAACATGCTCAGGCGCGGGCGGGCCACGCGCAGGCCGGCCATGCCCAGGAGGTTCAGCAGCAGGACCCAGAGCAGCACGTAGCTGATGTCGTAATAGGGGGTGATGCGGTCGCCGAACTGCGCCCAGCGGTTCATCTCATGGACATGCACCAGCGGGTTCCACAGCAGCAGCTCGCGCGTCTCCGGCGGCATCATGTCGAGCATGAAGAAGGCGGCCGAGATCGGCAGCATCAGGTAGGTGAAGGGGTGCACCAGGTGCTCCACCCACTCCCACACCACCTGCGCGGCGCCCAGCACCATGGCCAGGCCGTTCGCCAGCAGGGCGCTGAGCAGCAGGCCGAGGGCGAACAGCGCCGGCTGATGCGGCGGCTCGTCGAAGAAGATGGCGGCGATGGCCATGTAGAGCGCGATCACCGTGCCGCAGACCATCATCTCCATCAGGTTGCGCGCCACCATCACGTCGAGCAGCGTGATGCGGCTGTGATAGAGCAGGGGGATATTGGCCTGGATGCCGTGCGAGCCGCGATTCACGATGGAGCGGAACATCATGAAGGGCACGTAGCTCAGCGCATAGAACAGGAAGATCGGCAGGCCGTTCGGCAGGTCGTGGCCGCTCAGCCAGTGCAGCAGCGAGATCATGCTGGACAGGATGATCGGCTCCGCCAGAAGCCAGATGAAGCCGAGCCGGCCGCGCCCGATGCGGGTGAGCATCTCGCGGATGAACAGCGCACTGATGACGCCGACCTGCGCGGAGGCAGGGCTCATCTGCTCGCGGCGCGGCACATCGCCGATCACGGCCGGGCCACCGCTCCGCCACGCAGCAGCGGCTGCGCCGCCTCCCAGCCGCCGGGCTCCTCGCAATAGAGCGCCGAGCGCTGCACGCCACTGACGCCCAGCGCCAGCTCACGGCAGGGGCGGCCGCTCGCGGCGAAATAGCTGCGCACCAGCCGAACCGGGACAGGCGCGGCGCCAGCGCTCGGCGACACCATGGACTGCTGCCCTGGCCGCGCCGCCGCGGCGAAGGCCGCCAGCGGGTCGGCCGGGCGGGGAGGCGGCAGGGTGGCACTGGCGGGGCTCGCGGCGGAGTTGCCGCCCGTAAGGCCCGACACGGTGCCGCAGCCGGCCAGGAGCGACGCCAGAAGCGCGAGCCCCATCATTTGCATCCGGGCGGCAGGACGGGCATGCCCAAGTTTCGGCGTCCCGCTCACGCAGGCTTGCACGCGGTTTTGCATGCGCGGAACCTAACGCACCGTAAACGGCGAGGCAAAACATCCCGTGATCGCGCAATTGAATTATCATTAAAGATGAATTTCGCGTCTTGCGAGACTTGCACTGGCTTCAACATTGCTTTCCCGCTGCCGGGGCAGTGCGACGTGTCGCATCTGGCGGCATTCTGGCCCGAGCACCGATTGGTTTCTCCCGAACGCGCCGACTTGTTGGCTCTTCCGGTTGAAGCTTCCTTGCCGGCAGGCGGCCTGCGAGTCCTGCGCTACGCCGCGGGCCCCCTGCGCGCGCCCCGTTTCGCGGACCGTCACCGCCCGGTGGCGCTGCTGACGCTCGGAGAGACGCCGCCCGCCGGGCCTGAGGCGCTTGCGCGCGCGCGGGCGGTGGCGGCGCGCATGGCTGCCGAACGGTTGGGCGGCGAGCCGGGCCTGCCCGATCCCGGCGCTGCGGCACTGAGTCTGCCTCGGCATGGCATGCTGCTGGTGCTCGACCCCTGCGATCCGAAAGGCGCCGCCGCGGCACGGGAGGCGCTGGCGGCGGCGCTGGCCGCGGCGGGAGGGCGGCCGGTGCTGCTGGCGCGCGATCCCGCCGCCCCGGCCGGGGCGGTGCCGCAGCTGAGGGTGCCGGCCGAGGTGCGGTCGCTGGAAGCCCGCCTCGCACCCTGGACGCTGCTCGACCTGGCGGCGGATCTGTATGGCGCCTCGGACGAAATGGCGCTCCTCGCCGCCGCGGCCGGGGTCCCGGTCGCTGGGGAATTGCGCGATCCGGCGCCGGGTTGGGCGGCGCTGATCGCCGCCACCCGCTGTGCCGACCCCTTTCTGTGCCGCCCCTGGCGGATCGAGCAGGCGCTCGACCAGCTCGCGGCCTGGCAGATGGCGCAACGGGAGAACCGGCGCGTCGCGGTCTGCCTCGGCATGGCCGCCTGGAAGCGCCGGCGCGTGGCGGCGCTCTTCGCCCATGCCGGTGGCGAGCCGGGTTTCGTCCGCCGGCCGCAGCGCGCCATCGCGGCGGCCAAGCGCCGGGGGGGCGCCGTGGCCGCCTGGGCCGGTGCCATGCCGCCCGGCTTCCGCGAGGCCTGCGCGCACGCGGGCGTGCCGCTGCTAACGGTGGAGGACGGCTTCGTGCGCTCGCGCGGCCTGGGCGCCCGTTTCCTGCCGGGTGCGGCCTATGCGGTGGACGATCGTGGCGTCTATTACGACCCGACCCGGCCCAGCGCGCTGGAGCATCTGCTCGCCACGGCGGAATTCCCGCCTGACTTGCTGGCCCGCGCCGCCGCGCTGCGCCAGGCGATCGTGGCGCGGGGCGTCACCAAGTACAATCTGGGCGGGGCCGCGCCGGTGATCGCCGCGCCGCCGGGCCGGCCGCGCCTGCTGGTGCCGGGGCAGGTGGAGGACGATGCCTCGGTGCGGCTCGGGGGCGGCGGCATCCCGGGCAATCTGGCCCTGCTGCGGGCGGTGCGGGCGGCCCATCCCGACGCCTATCTGATCTACAAGCCGCACCCCGACCTGGAGGCCGGCTTCCGCAAGGGCCGGCTGGAGGCCTCCGCGCTCGAATCCCTGGCAGATCAGGTGGTGACCGGGGCGCCGCTGACCGCGCTCCTTCCCCAGGTGGAGGCGGTGCATACCCTGACCTCGCTCTCCGGCTTCGAGGCGCTGCTGCGCGGCGTGCCGGTGGTGACATGGGGGCAGCCCTTCTATGCCGGCTGGGGCCTGACCGAGGACCGCAACCCGCCGCCGCGCCGTGGCCGCGCCCTGACGCTCGATGAGCTCGTCGCCGCCACGCTGATCCTCTTCCCGCGCCAGGTGGACCCGGTGACGGAGCTGCCCTGCCCGCCGGAGGTCATCCTGGAGCGGCTGGATGATCCCTCCGCCTGGAAGCTCTCGCCCTTCACCCTGCATCGCGGGCTGGAGGGCTGGCTGCGCGGCGCGGTGGCGCGGCTGCGACGGTGGCGATGAGGCACGACTTCCGCAGCATCGTCATCACCGGCGCCTCGCGCGGGCTGGGCGCGGCGCTGGCGCGGCGCTTCGCGGCGCCCGGCGTGACGCTGGGACTGATCGGGCGCGATCGCGCCGCCCTTGAGGCCGTCGCCGCCGATTGCGCGACACGCGGCGCCCTGCCGCGACTCGGCGTGCAGGACGTGCGCGACGCCGCCGGCATCGCCGCGCTTCTCTCCGCCTGGGAGAAGGCGACGCCAGTGGATCTCGCCATCGCCAATGCGGGCATCGCCGCCGGCACCCGGCCCGACGGGGCGCCGGAGGGGCTGGCCGCTGCCCGGGCACAGGTGGAGGTGAACCTGCTCGGCGCGCTGAACCTGCTGGACCCGCTGCTGCCGGGGATGCGGCGGCGCAGGGCGGGGGCAATCGGGCTGGTGGCGTCGCTCGCGGCCTTCCGCGGTCTGCCGGACAGCCCGGGCTATTGCGCCAGCAAGGCGGGGCTCTGGGCCTATGGCGAGGCGTTGCGGGCGGGGCTGGCGCCGGAGGGCATCCGCGTCACCCTGGTCGCGCCGGGCTTTTTCGACAGCGCCATGGGGGAGCGCTGGGTCGGACCGCGCCCGCTTTCGCTCAGCGCCGATGCGGCGGCCGCGCGGGTGGAGGGCGCCTTGCGGCGTGGGGCGGCGCAATGCGTCTTTCCCTGGCCGCTGGGGTGGGCCCTGCGGCTGGCGCCGCTGCTGCCGGCGCGGGTGGTGGATGCCATGGTGCGGCGGATGGTCTTCCGGGTGCGGGCAGAGTGATGGAGTAGGAGTGATACGGGCGGCCCGTTATTCCGCCGGCTTCTCCAGCGCCGGCGCGCGCCGCAGGAAGAGCGCGCTGGCCAGGCCGAAGGCGGCGAGCTGCCCGGCCACGGCGAGGAAGGTCACCGCATAGCTGCCGCTCCACCCGACCAGCGCGGCGAAGGCCAGCGGACCGCAGATCGAGCCCAGGAAGCCGAAGAGGCTGGCGGCGGAGGTGACGTCGCTAACCAGCGCCGAGGGGGCGACGCGCGCCAACTCGGCGATGTGCACGCCGTTCCAACCGATGGCGGTGAAGCCCACCAGCGCCGCGCAGCCATAGAGCGCCAAGGAGCTGGTCTCGCCGGCGGTGATCAGCAGCACCACCGCGAGGGCCGAAATCACCGCCTGCACCACCAGATGGCGCAGCGCATGGCCCATGCGGTCGGCGGCCCAGCCCAACACCACCCGGCCGACCATGCTGGCGCCCTGCATCACCGCGACGATACGCCCGGCCTCGGCCAGAGAGGCATGGTGGTCGGTGACCATGTAGGTCGCCATGAAGGCCATCAGGCAGGCCTGCATCACCGAGAAGGAGGCGCCGAGCGCGGTCAGCAGCGGCAGCGAGGGATGCGCGCGTAGGATGCCGACGGAGCGCACCAGCGCGGCCGGCGCGAAGAGCGCGCGACCCCAGCCCGGCCGCCCGGCGCCGCGGTCGCTGTCCAGCAGGCGGCGGAAGGGCTGCGCGACCAGGATGGTGAGCAGGGTGATGCCCATCACCGTCCCGAGCGCGACGGTGAGACCCTGGCTGACCACCAGCGGCGCGATGGCCAGCCCGGCCAGCGCGCCGCCCAGCGGCACGCCCGCCTGCTTGATGGAGAAGATCAGGCTGCGGTGTCGTGGCGGCGCCGAGCGGATCAGGATCTGGCTGCCCGCCGGCGTGTTCGGCCCCGAGCCGAAGCCGATGGCCATGGCACCGAGCAGGCTCAGCAGGCCGAGCGGTTGCGACAGCAGGAAAAGACCGAGCGCCATGCAGCCCAGCCCGATCTGCAGCGTGCGGATGGCACCGAAATTTCCGAGCATCGGCCCGCCGCAGGCCAGGAACCAGCAGATGCCCGCTGACGACAGGGCGGAAACGAAGCCGATGCTTTCCGGCGGCAGCCCGGCGCGTGCCATCAGCGGCGGGCCCAGCAGCGGGATGGCGATGGAGGCGAAGGAGCTGACGGTCTGGACGATCAGGGTCGCGACGAGCGCGCTGGCCCACAAAGGCAACATCAATCCTGGTCCCGCTCCCGCCGGCGGGGATTTGCCGACCCCGCTCCTTCGCCAGTGTGGCGGAACCGCGCCGTGGCGCCAAGGCGGAGGGCGCGAATGATTGGGCGTATCCCCGGATCCGGCAGGGCGGAACCGGGGATACGCCCAATCATTCGCGCCCTCCGCCGTGGCGCCAAGGCGGAGGGCGCGAATGATTGGGCGTATCCCCGGATCCGGCAGGAGCGGGACCAGGATTGATGTTGCCTTTGTGGGCCAGCGCGCTCGTCGCGACCCTGATAGTCCAGACCGTCAGCTCCTTCGCCTCCATCGCCATCCCGCTGCTGGGCCCGCCGCTGATGGCACGCGCCGGGCTGCCGCCGGAAAGCATCGGCTTC
>DATMRU010000060.1:0-66061 GCA_035565935.1 Roseomonas sp. | reverse complement strand
AAAGCCGTACCATCGGTGAAGTGGAAGCGTCCCTGGCGGAAAACGTGCTGATCGGCCGCCTTCCCACCGCGGAAGACGTGGCCCAGGTGATCGCCTTCCTGGCCTCCCCCCTTTCCGTGGCGGTCAACGGTGTCGCGATAGACGTGGGCGGAGGCGTGCGCGGGTCCATCAACTACTGAGCTCCACGCGCAAGGAGGACAGCCGACGTCAGCTGCCCGGCACGCTCCGGGACGGTCTGGCAGCTTCCGGCCAGACCACGCTATGGCTTAAGTGAGCCATGGCAGACTGCCTTCATGTCCGCTCCCGAGGTGAAGCGGACACCCAGAAGGCGCCCTCTCTACAAGCCGCGAACCACCCAACCCGGTCCATTGGCAGCCAGAGGCTCATATGCGCTTTCCGGGAAGCTACCGAGCCGCCTGGATGACCGAGATGGACGCAGAGCGGCCCTCGGCCCTCACCAGCCACTGACCGCCATTTGAACATAGAGAAGATCGGCGCCTTGCCACAGGGCCCTAACCGGAAGCTGGGCGGCCGCTGAGGCGCTGCCGCGGCCTCGCTGATCATTACGCTCTGCTCGCCCCATCTGCTGACTATGGACGCGAGCAGCATTGGCAGACCCAACTCCGACGGCTGCCGTTCGTCCAGAGCTGCCTCGATGATGTCCGGCGCCAGCAGCGTCAGCCGCAGCATCTTACCGAGATAGGAACGGTCGATCTTCTCGGCCGCGGCGGCGAATGCGCCGAGCGAGCTGTAAAGCCCCCGCTCTCCAGCGCTGCATCAACCGTTTGAAACAGCCCGCCCTCGCACGCGCTGTTGGTTTTCCGAAGTCTGCGTTTGATGAGAGGTTCAAGGAAGCCTGAACTTGAGCGCAACCAGCGGACCGCACGCTTCGTTTGAGCAACGATGCAACACAGAGTGAGGAGGCCTGGATGAGGCGCATCCTTATCGGAGCCTTGCTGCTCGCCTCGCTGGCGGCATGCACTTATGTGGACCAACCCCGCCCTGGTTACGGCTATGGCTATGGCTATGGCTATGGCGCAGCTCCAGCCGGCGGCTATGGTCACGGCTACCGCGACAGCTACGAGGCGGAGCGCCAAGCCTATGAGTATGGCCGCCGTGACGGCGCGGCGGGGCGATAGGGCGGCCTGCGCAGGGAAGGCCCACCGCGCGCAAAAGTCGCGCGCCTCCCTATCCCTCCTCAAGTCCGGGCGGTGCGAACGCATTGGCGCGGGCCTGCAAGCTTTCTTGCAGGATCGCGTGAACGCGGTCCCGCAGCGCCCGCGGTACGATAGTTTCGTGCTTGCCCGGAAAGGCCTGCCCTTTATGTATCTGCAGTGCCGGTACCTGCTGTCCATGCGAAGTGCCCGTCGAGCAGGTTGCTCTCGAGTTCGCGGAGCACGTGCTTCGGCGTCGCCATGGCAAGGGCTGGATGCGATGATCAGTGGCCAGGACGTGGCGGCGTGGCTGGTCACGCGAGCCGGCAGGGGTGGGGATTCGCCGAGAGCGCGAGCATCATCAGGCCGCCAGCAGACGCCAGCAAAGGGGCATGGGCTGCGTTCTCCTTGGCACATGATTTGCTGCGGCTGCAGGTGAAGTCCCAGACAGGGCATCATTTGGGGCACGGTCACTGAAGTTGAAGGTTCTGCTGGTTGATGCCGAACCCGAGCGGGCGCGCATTGTTGAGGCGCACCTCGCGTCTGCTGGCGCCACCCTCACGGTGCGGCCTCGCCCGGGTGAGGCCCTGCCGGAGGCCGTCGCGCGCGAAAGGCCCGATGTGGTCATCGTGGATATGGGGCGCCCTGACCGGGACTATCTGGACGATATCCGTCGCGCGACGCATCACAACCCGCGTCCGATCGTGATGTTCGTGGATGCCGACGATCCTGCCTTCATAGAGGCCGATCGAGGCGGGCGTCTCCTCCTACACGGTGGGCGGGATGGCGCTGCCCGATGTGAAGCCGATCGTGCGCGCTGCGGTGGCGATGTTCCGCCGCTTCCGACAGGTGGAAGCGGAATTACAGCATACCCGAAGCAGCCTGCGGGAGCGTGTGCTCCTGGATCGGGCGAAGAGCCTCCTGATCAAGCAGCGGCATATGAGCGAGCCGGAAGCGCATCGCTGGCTCCGGCGCCAGGCAGTGGAGCGCAGCCGGCGCGCCGTGGAGATCACCATCGAGGTGCTTCGGGCCGCTGGCGAAGAAGGATTGCCGGACGATGGGTGACCCGAGCGGTATGCGTGGAAGAATGCGCCTCGGCCTGCTACGCCTGACGGATGCCGCGGCCGGTCGCGCTGGCCGCTACGCGCGGCCTGTTCGCTGCGGAAGGCATGGCAGTGGCCCTCTCGGTCGAGCCCTCCTGGGCCAACATCGCAGACAAGCTTGCCTATGGGTTGCTGGACGGGGGCTGTAATGCTGCCGCCACTGGCGCTCGCGATGGAGTTTGGCCTGCGCCCCGCGACGACCTCGCTGGTGGTGCCAATGTCACTGAGCCTCAACGGCAATTTGGTTGTGCTGGCCAAAGCACTGGCGGCGGCGGTGCTGCAGGGCGGTGCCCGGCCAGCCGCGCTGGAGGCGGGGCGGCGCCTGCGCGGCCTCATCGAAGGCGGCCGGCGGCCGCGCCTGACGGTGGTCCGGAGTTGGTCCACGCATGATCTTCTGCTGCGCTACTGGCTCGCGGCCAGCGGTATCGATCCGGAGGACGCGGTGGACATCATGGTCGTGCCGCCGGCGGAGATGCCGCAGGCCCTGGCCGCCGGCCGCATTGACGGCTTCTGCGCCGGCGCACCCTGGGGCGCCGTCGCGGCACGGATGGAGGCGGGGCGGGCGGTCGTCCTATCCTCCGATATCTGGCGGAACCACCCGGAGAAGTGCCTGGCAGTGCGGGCCGAATGGGCAGAGCGCCACCCCAACGTCCTGCAATCCGTCTTGCGGGCGCTGCTGCGGGCCGGGCCAGTCTGCGACGATGCCGCTGGCGCAGCGGCCCTGGCTACGCTGCTGGCTGGACCGGATTGGGTTGGGGCGCCAGCCGATCTCGTGGCGGCCTCCCTCCCTGGTGGCTTGCGCGGCGATGTGGATTGCTCAACCTTCTCAGCCCATATGGCTGCTTTCCCCTGGCGCTCGCATGCGCGGTGGTTCACGACCCAGATGGCACGCTGGCGCAACCTGCCTGCCGATGCAGGAGAGCGGGCCGAGCGGGTTTATCGTCCCGATCTTTATGCGCAGGCTGCCCGTATCTTGGGTCGGCCTATACCGCTTGTGGAGCGGGAGCCGGAAGGTGGCCACGAGGTGCCTTGGAGCCTGGCGGCTGAACCTGCTCCCGTTCCGATGGAGCCTGGCGTGTTCTGCGACGGTGCGCGCTTCGAGGGCTGAGCTGACGACTCGATCCCGCTACAGCGGCTTTTGCGCAATTTATGAGCGGCTTTCGGAGAGGCAGCGCGGGCGGCTGCAAGCCGTGCATATTAGAGGGGCGGTTTGAACCTAAAGCAGGCAAAAATGCTCTCTCCTGCGATAGGGCGGATGTGGCCGCCGTGGGCGGCTTCTTTGGTATGCACCTTGCAAGAGGATCTCCATAGCGTCAGCGGTGGTCTCCAAGGACCGGTTTTTCTGAAGGCCTGCGCATACGCCTGTTGCGCCAGCAGCCGGCGAATCTCGTCGAGCTTCAACCGGAGATAGGTCAGCCGGAGGCTGTGCAGCCTACCCCATCATGGCCTTCACCGCCGGTATGTGCCGCATGATCGATATGACCGCCGTGTCCTGCCTCTCTGGCGGCAGCACGGATGCCGGCCGGGACGGCCCGATCGCCTTGGGCCGGGCGGCACTCCTAGCCAGCGGAGGTTACAAGCGCTGGCCACTCTCCGCGTCGAAGACGTGAAGGTGCTGCGTCAAGGAAACCGGCATGGTGCCACCGGTCACCGGCGCCGTACCCTGGATGCGCACAGTCATTGTTTCCCCGCCCGGCAGGATGCCATGCAGCACGGTTTCCGACCCAAGTGGCTCCACCAGTTCGATCGCGACCGGCAGGTCGCCGCCCGGGGTGACGTGCTCGGGCCGGATGCCAACGATCACCGGCCGCCCGGCCCGGCCGGACACCGGCTGCACGAAGCGGACGCTGCCGCCGGCCGCCAGGGTGGCGCCGGTACCGCCATCCTGTAGTGTCGCGCGCAACAGGTTCATGGTTGGGCTGCCGATGAAGCCGGCGACATAGGTATCGGCGGGGGCGGTGAAGATCTCCATTGGGGTGGCAATCTGCGCGGCGCGCCCCTGGTTCATCACCACCAGCCGGTCGCCGAGCGTCATCGCCTCGACCTGGTCGTGCGTGACGAACAGCGATGTGACGCCGAGGCGCCGCTGCAGCCGGCGGATCTCAGCCCGCATCTGCACGCGCAGCTTGGCGTCCAGGTTGGACAGGGGTTCGTCGAACAGGAAGAGCTTAGGTTCCCGCACGATGGCGCGCCCCATGGCGACGCGCTGCCGCTGCCCGCCCGAAAGCTGGCGCGGACGTCGCGCCAGCAGCGCGTCAATGCCGAGCAGCTTAGCGGCTTCTTCCACGCGGCGGCGGATTTCCTCGCGTGGCATGCCTCGGATCTTCAGACCATAGGCCATGTTGTCGAAGATCGTCATGTGCGGGTAGAGCGCGTAATTCTGGAAGACCATCGCGATGTCGCGGTCCGGCGGCTCCAGCGCCGTCACGTCGCGGCCGCCTATACGCACGGTGCCCGATGTGGGCGTCTCCAGCCCCGCCGTGATGCGCAGCAGCGTGGACTTTCCGCAGCCGGACGCGCCGACGATGACAACCATCTCGCCCTCTGCGACAGCGAGATCAATCCCATGCAGCACGGCAATGTTGCCAAAGGATTTCTGGATGCAGGAGAGTTCGAGGGTGGCCAATTACTTCTCCGTCTCGGTAAGGCCTTTGACGAACCAGCGCTGCATCAAGATAACGACGGCGACCGGCGGCAAAAGGGCCAGGATGGCCGTTGCCATAATCGCGTTCCATTCATTCTGTGCGTCGCCGCGCCCGATCATCTTGGACAAGCCGACCACGATGGTTTCCAGCCGGGTGTCAGTGATGATCAGCAGCGGCCAAAGATACTGGTTCCAACCATAGATGAAGAGAATAACGAACAGCGCCGCGATGTTGGTGCGCGAGAGTGGCAGTACCACGTCCCAGAAGAAACGCAGCGGGCCAGCTCCGTCGATCTTGGCGGCCTCCACATATTCGTCCGGGATAGTAAGGAAGAATTGCCGGAACAATAGCGTCGCGGTGGCGCTGGCGATCACCGGAATTACCAGGCCTGCCATGCTGTCCGTCAGATGCAGATCCACCATGACCTGGAAGGTCGGGATGATACGGACTTCCACCGGCAGCATCAGGGTGATGAAGATCATCCAGAAGAAGGCCATACGTCCGGGGAAGGAAAAGAACACGACTGCATAGGCGGATAGCAAAGAGATAGCGATCTTGCCGACCGCGATGAGCGTCGCCATCACTGCCGAGTTCCAAAGCATGATGCCGGCCGGAACGGCGCGGGTGTTACGCACCGCCTCGCCGCCCCGGGTCCAGGCGGCGATGTAATTTTGTACGGCGTGACTGCCGAACCACAACGGCACCTCGCCGCGGCCGATGGTGTTCACGTCATGTGTAGAACCGACAAGCGTGATCCAGATCGGCAATGCAAAGATGACGACGCCCAGCAGCAGGATGCAATGTGCCATCCAGTGCCCCCGCCGCTGCCGGGCGCGGCTGGCACGCAGGGCAAAATCGGCCGATACGTCGCGTTCTTTTGTCAGCGATCCGGCCATCAGTAGTGCACCTTGCGCTCGATGAACCGGAACTGCACCGCGGTCACGGCGACGACGATAAGCATCAGGATCACGCTCTGTGCCGCTGATGCACCAAGGTTCAGGTTCTCCACTCCGTCCACATAGACCTTGTAGATCAGCGTTTCTGTCGCCTTGGCCGGGCCGCCCTGCGTCAGCGCATGGATGACGCCGAAGGTGTCGAAGAAGGCATAGACCAGATTCACC
The DNA here is from genome assembly GCA_035565935.1 of Roseomonas sp. Classification (GTDB taxonomy): domain Bacteria; phylum Pseudomonadota; class Alphaproteobacteria; order Acetobacterales; family Acetobacteraceae; genus Pseudoroseomonas. Next base: position 60,038 of record DATMRU010000060.1, on the reverse strand, counting down.
GTCAGCAGGAAGAAACTGGTAGGGGAGAGCAGAGGGAAGACAATGGTCCAGAAGCGCCGCACAGGTCGCGCACCGTCGATGCTGGCGGCTTCCAGCACTGCCCTGGGAATGGATTGCAGCCCGGCCAGGAAGAAGATGAAGTTGTAGGACACCTGCTTCCAGGCGCTGGCAATGATCACCAGCAGCATGGCCTGGCCGCCGTTAAGACGATAGTCCCAGGCGACTTGCGCGGCGTTCAGCGCCCGGCCGATCAGCCCGATCTGCGGATGGAACAGGAACAGCCACAGCACGGCGGCGATCGCCGGTGCCACGGCGTAGGGCCAGATCAGTAGCGTCTTGTATAGCTCGCTGCCGCGGATGGCCTTGTCCGCCTGCACGGCCAGCAGAAGGGCTGCCGCCAATGCCAGAATGGCAACGGAGAAGGCGAAGACGGCGGTATTCTCTGCCGCTCCACGCCAGGTCGGGTCGGCGATGACCTCGGCAAAGTTCTCCAAGCCGACGAAGTTGCGGTTCAGCCCGAAGGCGTCTTCCCGCAACAGGGACGACCAGATGGCCTGCCCGGCCGGCCAGAAGAAGAAGATGCTGGTGATGACCAGCTGCGGCAGCATGAGAAGCAGCGGCAGCAGCTTGCCTTTGAAGATGACGCTCTTGCGCATGCCAGGAGGCGGTCAGGCGCGGTTAGCGCGCTCGAAGTTACGCAGCACGACATTGCCGCGGCGCGTTGCATTTTCCAGCAGCGCCTTGGCGTCCTGCTGGCCCTGGAACGCGCGCTCCATCTCCTCCTGGATAATATTTCGGATCTCCGGGAAGCCACCGAGGCGGATGCCGCGGGAATTCTCTGTCAGCACACCGCCGCCGCGCAGCATCTGCTCGATGGGTACGTCCGCGCCGACATTCTGCTTGTAGAAGCCGCTGGCCTTCACCTGTTCATAGCCTGAACGCGTGAGGGGGAGGTAGCCGGTATCCGTGTGCCACTTGGCCGCGACGTCAGGCTTGGCCAGCCAGGCGAAGAACTCGGCCACCCCTCTCCATTCCGCTTCGCTGCGGCCGGCGTTGGATCCCTTGTTCATCGCCCAGAGCGAGGCGCCCCCGATAATGGAGTTGAGAGGTGCCTTTGGTACATCATCGTAATAGGGCAGCATCGCCGTGCCCCACTCGAACTTCGCTTCCTTCAGAATACGGGCGCGCGTGCCGGAGGACGCGAAGGTGAAGGCACATTCGCCGGAAGGCAGCAGTCCGTCGGCGGCATTATCCCGTCCGCCGTAGCGAAACAGGCCTTCCTTCTGCCAGTCGATCAGGTTCTGCATGTGCCGGACCATCAACGGGTTGTTGATGGTCAGCTCCGCGTCCAGGCCGCCGAAGCCGTTGCCCTTGGTCGCCAGCGGGATGTCGTGAATGGCGCTGAACTGTTCCACCATCAGCCAAGTGGGCCAGGACGTGGTCATGGGAGTGGCGATACCGGCCGCCTTCAGCTTGCGGGCGGCGTCGGCGACAGCCGGCCAGGTTTTGGGAAAGGCTTCCGGGTCTAGATCGGCCTTGCGGAACATATCCTTGTTATAGAAGGCGACGGCAGTGGAGCTGTTGAACGGCATGGACGCCATGCGACCATCCGGCAGACTGTAATAGCCGCGCACGGCGGGCAGGACGTCGTCGAAGTTGATGTTGACCCCGGTCTGCTGCAGCAACTCCCAGAGCGGCTTGGTAGCGCGGGTCGCCGCCATCATAGTCGCGGTGCCGACCTCGAACATCTGCACAATGTTGGGCGCGTTATTGGCGCGAAAGGCTGCAATGGCTGCCACCATCGTCTCAGCATACCCGCCACGATAGGTGGCGTTGACGCGGTATCGCTGCTGGCTGTTGTTGAAGTCGGTGGCAATCTGCTCAAGCATACCGCCCAACGGTTGGGTCAGGCCGTGCCAGAACTGGATATCCACCGGCACGCCTTGGGCTATCGCTTGCCGACCGACGGCAATGCCTGCTGTGGTGAGTGCAAAGGCGCCCTTGGCCAGTGTGCGACGCAGCATGGCGAAATTCCTCCTTGGACACTGGCGGGTCCTGATCCTGAAGGTCGGCCGCCGCTTGCCGCCATCCTAGCCGGACAAGACAGGGGATGCCACGGTGCTGTCATGCCTTGCTCAGGGGGCGAGGGCAGCTTTAGCTGTGGGATGTACAAACCATGTCGGTTTAGGAAGCCGCACATTGCGTGCAGCGCCCAGCTGGTGGCCTCCGGGTAATCAACGGCACCCGGACCGTGAGGCTGGTTGTCCCCATCATGCCACTGCTTCCAGCACCTTGGACGTGATGGCGTGAGACTTCGGGCGAGGCCGGCCGCGCCCCTGACGCGCCGTCCATGCTAGACTTAACGTACCTCATCCGCTTGTCGACAGGAGCGGCGTGCCATGCGCAACGCCCAGGTACTAATCGTTGGGGCAGGCCCGACCGGCCTGGTGCTCGCCCTCTGGCTGCACCGGCTTGGGGTTCGCGTCCGCGTCGTTGACAAGGCTACCGAGCCCGGGACCACGTCCCGCGCGCTCGGCGTCCAGGCGCGTACGCTCGAATTCTACCGTCAGCTCGGTCTGGCCGAAGCCGTAGTCGCGCGCGGGCTTGAGTTCAGCGCCGCGAACATGTGGGTGCGCGGCCGGAAAGCCGCACACGCGGTCTTTGGCGAGATGGGCAAGGGGCTCAGCCCCTACCCCTACATACTCATCCTGCCGCAGGACGAGCACGAGCAGCTGCTCGTCGCGCGGCTCGCGGCGGAGGGTTTGGAGATCGAGCGCCGGACGGAACTCGTCACCTTCGAGCCATTGGAGGATCGTGTGCTCGCCCGAATGCGCGGACCGGACGGGAAGGAGGAGGTGTGCGAAGCAGAATACCTTGCCGGCTGCGACGGCGCGCACTCGCGCGTGCGGGAGGCGATCGGCGCTGGCTTTCCAGGCGGCACTTACGCGCACCTCTTCTACGTCGCCGACGTGAAGGCGAGCGGGCCGGTGGTGGACGGCGAGCTGCACGTCGCGCTTGACGACGACGCATTCGTCGCCGCCTTCCCGATGAGGGGACAACGACGCGTCCGGCTCGTCGGGACGGCCGAGGCGCGTGATGAAGGGCGGAATGTGCCCGGCTGGGAGGACGTGCGAAAGGATGTGCTCGGCCGCCTTGGCGTCGTCGTAGACCGCGTGAATTGGTTTTCGACTTACCACGTGCACCATCGGGTCGCCGGGCGCTTCCGCCAGGGCCGTGTGTTCCTGCTTGGCGATGCGGGGCACATTCACAGCCCGGTTGGCGCGCAGGGGATGAACACCGGCATCGCCGACGCGGTAAACCTCGCGTGGAAGCTCGCTGCCGTGCTGCAGGGGTGCGCTGCTTGGGCACTTCTCGACAGCTATGAGCCCGAGCGCGTCGCCTTCGCCCGGCGTCTGGTCGCGACGACCGACCGCGCGTTCACCGCCGTCACCAGCCCCACGCGTCTGGCACGGATCTTCCGCACGGAGGTGGTCCCCCGACTGCTCCCGCCGCTCGCCGGGTTGCCCGCCTTCCGGCGCTTCATGTTCCGCACGATTTCGCAGACCTCGATCAATTACCGGGCGAGCCCACTCAGTGAGGGCCGGGCTGGGCGGGTGCGTGGCGGTGACCGCCTGCCTTGGGTCGAGGCGTGCGAGCCTACGGCGGGAAGTGGTGCGGACAACTTCGCCCCACTTGCCTCCCTCGACTGGCAGGTGCAGGTCTACGGCGTCCCCCCGAGCGCGACCATCGAGGATATGTGCCGGCGGCGCGGTTTCGCCTTCCATTATTTCACGCCGGTAGCCGGTACGGCGCGGCGGGCCGGCTTGCTGGAGGGGGCCGCCTACCTCGTCCGCCCCGACGGGTACATCGGTTTCGCCGATGCCGACGCTAACCCAGTCCAACTGGAGCGGTATCTCGACCAGCACGGGATTGTGCCGCGGCGGCCCGCCGGGGCGTCACCGGCGTAGTCGGGCCTGAGAAAGGCGCCCTCCTTGTCGTGCCGCCCTGGACGGGACCGGCACGATCAGGGGCTGTGAAGGTGATGCGGCCCATGCTCACCTCCGGCCTCAGGTGCTGGGACTGCAACGCGGCGCGTTGCTCAGCCCCCAGGATGTCGGAAGCGGGGCCAGAAGGCGTGGCAGGCTGATGATCTCAGGCAGTCGTCCGTTGAGGGCCGCCTCCACGATATTCGGGGTCCGCGACGCCAGCCGCAGCATCTTGCCAGGGTAGGGCCGGTCGATCTTCTCGGCCACCGCCAATGCGCTGAGGACGAGGAGTGTCCCTCTTCCAAGAGGCGCTTCCGTCGATGCGCTCGCGCCAACACCTTTACCAGCGCGGGATCGGTCCGGCTGCGCATTGGCGCGGTGGTGAGAGGGGCACCCTTCGGTGTGGCCACCGGCTTCCGCCCGCTGCGGTGGCGGATGGTGAGCGGCACGCGGATGGTGATGTTGCTGGTGGCCGCGGTCATGCGGTTCTCTGAGTTGCCGCCGCCGCGTCGCCGAGATCCCGCACGAGGCTGGCCAGCCGCCATAAGCCGCCGGACTGTGAGTGCTCGCTTCCCTTGCCCCGCGCTCAAGTGTCGTATTGAATCATGAACGGAAGTTCATCTTGTGCGGCATCGGCACCGTCCCGATATCCGAGCCATGATTGACGCCAAAGCTCTCCTCGACCGCTTCCTTGGCTCGGACGGAGCTGCTGCTCACAGCCAGTGCGGCCGTCACAGCTCGCCGTGGGGTGCGCCGCCAGCATCCGGTCGAGAGGCGGGCGGCAATCGCTCGACGGCCGATCGGTTGGCGCAGGCTGCTCAGCGCGCCCTCGGTGGAGGCGGCGGGGCGGGCGGTCTTGCCGGCATCGCCGCAGCCGGTGGATTGCTGGGTACGCTGATGGGCAAGAAGAGCCGCAAACGCGGCGGGGGACTGTTGAGTCATGGGGGCGCTGCGCTCCTGGGCGCCCTTGCCCATCGAGCCTGGCAGAACTGGCAGGCCGGACAGGCGCCAGCTTCCGCGCCGCCGGCCACGCTGCGCGATACCGAGGCCGTGGAACCGCACTTCCTGCCAGGCGCAACGCCCGCGACGGGTGGCGAGCCGTTCGAGCTGTCCTTGATCCGCGCGATGATCGGGGCGGCCCGGGCCGATGGACACATCGACGCCGCCGAGCGGAATCGCATCTTCGAGCAGGTGGAGAAGGCGGGGCTGGACGCCGAGGCGAAGGCCTTCGTTTTCGACACCCTGGACACACCGATCGGGGTAAGCGAAGTCGCGGCAGCGGCGCGCACGCCAGAGCAGGCGGCGGAGATCTATCTCGTCTCCTGCCTCGCGGTCGATCCGGACGAGCCGGTTGAGCGAGCCTATCTCCAGGCCTTGGCGCATCGGCTGAAGCTGCCAGAGGGCTTAGTTGCCCATCTCAACAGGCAGGCCGACATGGCTTCACAGCCGGACAGCTAGGATCACCCCCCCCTCTCCGAGGCCGCGTGCCGCCTTGCGCTGCTCCGACCAAGCCACCGGAAGTGGCTCCATCACCCGCGGCAGTTCTAGTTCCAGCGGCTGCTGTCCGTCGAGATCGCCTCCACGATATCTGGTGCGAGCAGTGTCAGGCGCCGCATCTTGCCGAGATAGGAGCGGTCGATCTTCTCGGCCGCGGCCAGTTCACCGAGGGACGAATAGCGCCCGTCTTCCAAAAGCCGCTTCCCGCGATGCGCCCGGGCCAGCGCCCTCACCGGCGCGGGGCCGGCCCCGATGCGGGCCGGTATGGGACTGGTGGCGCTGCCTTCCGGCGTAACCACCAACTCCCGCCCGCTGCGGCGGCGGATGGTCAGCAGCACGCGGGCGGTGATGCTGGCCGCCGTCATGATGCCGCCTGCTGAGCGTCGGCCCTGCGACCGATTTGCTCCTTCTTTGTTCCAGCCGATGGCATGCCCCCGGGGCCGGCCGCGGGGACCAGGAAGGATCGCAGGTCATGTCTGGATGCCGCGTCGATGACGAACCGCGCTGCCCTCCACCGTCCTGTCAGCGAACCGCAGGCTGGAGAGCTATTTCTCCTCCTGGCGGGGTTGGCAGATCCGCGCCCGCTGCGACGATCTACCGTGCCCGCCCAACCGCTTGGTCTGCGTCGGTGACATGCTGAGCGCCTGAGGGGGCATCACCGTCCGTGACATAACTGAGCGGATGCGCTGCTGTGTTTGCTTGTGGGCAGCACGCCCGCTCGCCTGAAACACGGCGTGCTCAAGCAGGTCGCCCATGTTGCTCCAGATGACACCGTTCAGCCGCAAGGCAAACTGTCAAGTCTCGCCAGCATAAAGAGTGCTGTCGACGATACCCTGGGGAAAGAGCGGGTGAGCCATTATCGACAGATTGCCATATATTGGGAATTGACCGATTTCTCTGATAATGCCATTGGATTCGTTGGCGGCAGGTGCCGCGCTCAGGCGAAATCCCTCTCCGCGCCGCGAGCCGTGCCTGCGCAGGCGAGGAGGAAACTATGAAAATCCAACCGACAGGCGAGACCCTGGGCGCGGACGTGCTCGAACTCGATTTGTCCCGGCCGCTCGATGACCGGGAGTTCGCCCAGGTCCTGCGCGCGCTGGGGGAGCACGGCGTACTCCGCTTTCCCCAGCAGAACCTGACATCGCAGCAGTTGAAGGCGTTCTCGGAGCGCTTCGGGCGGCTGCAGACCTCGGTGACTGGCACCTTCGTCGACCCGGATTGCCCGGAGGTCGGCTACCTCTCGAACATCGTCGAGAACGGGAAGCCAATCGGCCTCGCCGATGCCGGGCAGGACTGGCACACCGACATGTCCTACAACCAGACGGTCGGCTTCACGAACGTCCTCTATGCGCTGAAGGTGCCGCGCCGCGACGGCAAGCCGCTCGGAGCCACCGTCTTCGCCGACATGCACGCGGCTTATGAGGATCTGCCGGAGGACCTCAAGATCCGCCTGAAGGATGCGACCGCGACGCACGACTTCAACAAGTTCTGGGAGAACATGCGGAGCCAGCCCGGCAGCCACCGGCCGGCGCTGACCCCGGAGCAGCGGGCGAAGCGGCCGCCCTCCGTCCATCCGGTCTTCCTGACCCACCCGATCACCGGCCGGAAGGTGCTGTACTGCAACCCAGGCTATGCGGTCCGCATCAACGAACTCCCGGAGGCCGAGAGCGACGCCGTGCTCGCGCGCCTGTTCGAGCATCAGCTGCAGCCCAAGTACCAGTACACGCATCGCTGGACCGAGCATGACGTGCTGATGTGGGACCACGTCGGCACGCTGCACAACGCCATTCCCGACTACCGGCCCGACGAACTCCGCTTCATGAAGCGCTGCCAGGTGATGGCGGACCTCATCTTCAAGCCGGAATTCGTCCAGGGGGCGCTGGCGGCCGCGGCCTGAGGCGCGGGCATCCGACGCAGTGCGGCGCCGGGAAGCCTTTTCCCGGCGCCCACGCCCGACGCAACGCATAAGCACGGAGGCCAGGCTCGATGGACGAGTCCCGGAAGGCGGCCCTGATCCTGGGCTGCCAGCAGGCGGTACTGCGCTTCTACAGCGCGCTGGACGCGGGTGATTTCGCGGCCGTGGCGGCGGCCATGGCCCCGGAGGGCGTCTGGCACAGGCAGGGGAGGCACCTGCGGGGGCCCGGCGAAGTGGCCGCGGCGCTCGCCGAGCGTCCCGCCGGGCGGATCACCGCGCATCTCGTGCAGAACCTCGTCATCGACCTGCTCGACGAGACCACCGCCGAGGCCCGCTTCCACTCGCTGGTCTACCGCCACGACGCCGGGCCGGGCGCTGAAGGCGCCGCGCCGCTTGGCGCGCCGCTCTCGATCAGCCGGTCACGCGACCGCCTCCGTCTGGAGGGCGGGGAGTGGCTCGTCGTTGAGCGGGGCTCCACCCGCGTCTTCGGGGGGTAGGCGGCGCCTGGGGAGCGCCGGCCGCTCAGGGCAGCTGCGCGGCGATCTGGGCCGCGGCGGCCTGCAGGTCGGCGACCAGATCCGCCTCGTTCGCCGCGGTGTAGTCGTCCTTCGCCATGACGCGCGTGAGGCTGCCCCGGACCTGGGAGCGGTCGCGCGACAGCACGGGGACGGCGATCGCCGCCAGTGACGGGTTGAACTGCCCAGCGGTCGTCATATGCCCCTTCCGGCGCAGGCGGGCGAGCGTGCCGCGGAACTCGCGCCAGTCGGTGCCGAGGCCAGCCGCCACGATCTCCGCCTGGCGAAGCAAGTAAAGCGAGCGGATCCTGTGGGTCGGCAGGGAGGCCAAGATCACCAGGGAGGCGGCGCCCCGGAAGAGCGGCAGCGGCAGGCCGCGCGCGCGAAGGATCTGGATGGACTGGCCGCCGGCCAGGATGCGCTCGGGTCCCTCCTTGTGCACGCAGAGGACCCTGTCCCGGTACAGGCTCGAGAGCAGCACGATACTGTTCGGCATGGCGCCGCTCAGCCTCGGCATGATGCGCTGACCGGCCTGCAACAGCGGGTCGGTCAGGTGCAACATGCGGTCGAGTTCGATCACCCGCGGCCCCAGGGAATAGAAGCCGTCCCCGGCCTGGGCGAGGAGCCCCACGTCACAGAGCGTCCTCAAATAGCGGTAGGCGGTCGACTTGGTATAGCCGAGCCTGTCCAGCACATCCTCCACGCGTAGGACCGGCAGGTCGACCGAGAACAGGTCCAGGATGTCGAAGATGCGGCCGATGCTGCCATCGCCCCGTCCGGCCGGCGGGGCCGCGCCTTCCTGATCCTCCATGCTGCCGCCCAGGGCAACGGGCGTCCCGGCCGCCCGGCGATGGCGCGACGCGGGCGGGCGGTCCTGCTCTGACTTGGGCGCATCCTGTCGCGGGGAAGCCATCCCGCCGAGATCGCCGAAACCGCCGGGAATGGCAACAGGTCGCGCCGCCCTTCCCGCGGCCTTAATCCCTGAGGCGCCTGCCGTGCAGCCCGAATTTCTTCGAAGAAATCTTACAAAGTGGGAATTGACCTATTGGCGCTATATCGGGAAAAGTTTGCTGGTCCAAGAAAAGCGGGCGCGCCAGAGGTGACGCCGTCCGTGGGAGAAGCCGCCCTTTGCAAGTCCCGCCTGATTCCGTGCCGGGGACCGGCCGTCGTCCGCTGCTGCTGTCCTGCCTTTCCGCGGCGGCCCTCGCCCTCGCGCCCGGCAGGGTCCGCGCCCAGGGATACCCCAGCCGGTCTGTCGAGCTCGTCGTCGCCTATGCGCCCGGCGGGGCCACCGACCTCGTCGCCCGCGTGGTGGCCCGGGGGATCTCCCCGGCGCTCGGGCAGCCCGTGGCGGTCGAGAACCGTGGCGGTGGCGGCACGCTGATCGGCACGCAGGCCGTCGAGCGCGCCGAGGCCGACGGGCACGTCCTGCTCTACGGCACCAATGCCTTCGTGAACTCGGCCGTGCTGCGCGCGCCCGCGCCCTACGACCCGCTGCGCGACTTCGCGCCGGTCGGGCTGGTGGCGGTGCAGCCGCTAGGCCTCGTCGTCCGGCCGGACCTGAAGGCCGCCTCGGTCGGCGAGCTCGTCGCCCTGGCGAAATCCGCGCCCGGCACGCTGAACTTCGCCTCCTCGGGCAACGGCTCCGGGCAGCATCTGGCCGGCGAGCTGTTCGGCCTGCAGGCCGGCGTCGAGCTGGTGCACGTCCCCTATCGCGGCGCCGGCCCGGCGCTCAACGACCTCCTGGGCGGGCGCGTGGACCTGATGTTCACCTCGCTCTTCGGCATCATGGACCATATCCAGGAGGGCCGCCTCCGCCTGCTCGCCACCACCGGGGCGCATCGCTCGCCCGCAGCGCCCGAGGCGCCCACCGTGGCCGAGGCCGGGGTCCCCGGCTACGCCTACACCACCTGGCAGGCCGTCTTCGCGCCGGCCGGCACCCCGGCGGCGGCCGTGTCGCGGCTGAACGCCGCGCTCCGCGACCTCGGCGCCGATCACGGCTTCCAGGAGACCCTGGCCGCGCAGGGGCTGGAGGTCAGCACCGGCTCGCCCGCCGATCTCGGCGCCATGGTGGCCCGCGAGGCGCAGGCGGTCGCCGACATCGCCCGGCGCACCGGCATCAGCCTGAGCTAGGCCGAGGAGGACAGGATGGAGACGACGCGCTTCCGGGTCGGCTATCTCGAACGGCCCATGCACCAGGCCTTCCTGGACACCGTCGCGCGGCACCCGGCGCTGGAGGTGCTGCGCATCCCGCTCGACCAGCCTGAGGCGGCGATCGGCGCGGCCCTGGCCGGCTGCCACGGCTACTACGCGCGCGCCTCGCGCGACGAGCTGCCGCGCCCCTGGCACGTGACGCCCGGGCTGCTCCGCCGCATGCCCTCCCTGCTCGTCGTGGCGAGCTACGGCGCCGGCTATGACACCATCGACGTCGAGGCCTGCACGGAAGCGGGCGTCGCCGTGGTCAACCAGGCCGGCGGCAATGCCGAGGGCGTGGCGGAGCACGCGCTCGGCATGATCCTGACCCTGCTGAAGCGCGTGCCGGAGGCGCAGGCGGCGCTGCGCGCCGGCACCGTCGGGCGGCGCGACCTGCTGATGGGGCGCGAGCTGGCGGGGCGCACGGTCGGCCTGATCGGGCTTGGCCATGTCGGCACCCGCATGGCGCAGCTCCTCGGCGCCTTCGGCTGCCGCGTGCTGGCCACCGACCCCCTGCTGGACGCGGCGACCTGCGCCGCGCGCGGCGCCTGCAAGATGGAGCTGGCGGCGCTTCTCGCGGAAAGCGACGTGGTCTCTGTCCACTGCCCGCTGAACGGCACCACGCGCGGCATGCTGGGCGCCGCCGCCTTCGCCGCGATGCGGCCGGGCGCGGTGTTCGTCTCCACGGCGCGCGGCGGCATCCATGACGAGGCGGCGCTCCTGGCGGCGCTGGAAGCCGGGCATCTCGCCGGCGCGGGGCTCGACGTTTGGGAACGCGAGCCGCCGTCGCCGGAGCACCCGCTGCTCGCCCATCCCGCCGTCCTGGCGACGCCCCACACCGCCGGCGTGACCGGGGAGAGCCGGGAGCGCGTCGGGCGCATGGCGGCGGAGGCCTTCGCGGCCGCCGCGGCCGGCCAGCTGCCGCCGCGCCTGGTGAACCCCGCCGTGGCGGCGCGCTTCGCCGCCCGCCGGGACGCCGCCCTCGCGCCGGCCAGGGGCGCCGCGTGATGCCGGATGCGGCGGGCACCGGCAACACCCTCGGGGACCTTCTGGCGATGCGCTACGGCGAGGAGCCCGGCGCCGCCGGGCCGGCGAACGGCACGATCCTCGGCCTGCTCGCGCACCGCTCGGTGCGCGCCTTCTCCGCGCAGGCGCTCGCGCCGGGCACGCTGGAGACCCTGGTCGCGGCCGCGCAGTCGGCGCCCACCTCCTCCAACCTGCAGGCCTGGAGCGTCGTCGCGGTGGAGGACCAGGCGCGCAAGCAGCGGCTGGCCCGCCTCGCGGGGACGCCGCGCGCCGTCGAGGGCTGCCCGCTGCTGCTCGTCTTCCTGGCCGACCTGTCGCGGCTGGAGCGGCTGGGCGTCGCGAAGGACGCGCCGATGGAGGGGCTGCGCCACCTCGAACTCTTCATGGTGGCGCTGATCGACGCGGCCCTGGCCGCGCAGAACGCCGCCGTGGCGGCGGAATCGCTGGGGCTCGGCACCGTCTACATCGGCGGTATGCGGAACCGCCCCCAGGAGGTGGCCGCCGAGCTTGGCCTGCCGCCGAACTGCATGGCCGCCTTCGGCCTCTGCGTCGGGCACCCCGACCCGGCAGTGCCGACCGAGGTGAAGCCGCGCCTGCCGCAGTCCCTGGTCCTGCACCGGGAGGGCTACGGCACGGCGGGGGAGGCCGAGGGGATCGCCCGCTACGACGAGACCCTGGCGGCCTTCTCGCAGCGGCAGGGCATGGCGGAAACGCGCTGGACCCCGCGGATGCTCGCCCGCGTCGGCACGACGGCGGCGCTGCACGGGCGCGACCGGATGCGGGAGGTGCTGCGGGCCATGGGCTTCGGGCTGCGGTGAACCCGCGCCGGCCCCGGCGCTCCGGGGGCAGAAGGCGCGCCCCTCGCGGGGCACGGAGGAAAGGACAGGCAATGCGCTGGATCAACTTCACGGCCGCGGGGAGGACCGCCTACGGCATCCTGGAGGGCGACCGCATCCGCGAGGTGCGCGGCGGCCCCTTCGGGGAGTACGAGGCGACGGGCCGGGTGCACGACCTCGCCCAGGTGAAGATCGAGATCCCCTTCCTGCCGCGCACCTTCTACGCGGCTGGCCTGAACTACGTCGAGCATGTGAAGGAAGGGGCGGCGAAGCGCGGCGAGGCGCCGCAGATCCCGACCAAGCCCGACATGGGATACCGGGCGGTGAACGCGCTGATCGCGCATGACGAGCCCGTGGTGATCCCCGCCGACGCCACGGAGAAGGTGCATTACGAGGGCGAGATCGCCGTGGTGATCGGCCGCAAGGCCAAGCACCTGAGCAAGGAGGACGCGATGTCCTGCGTGCTCGGCTACACCATCGGCAACGACGTCAGCGAGCGGAGCTGGCAGCGCTCCGACCGCACCTTCTGGCGCTCCAAGAACACCGATACCTTCAAGCCGATGGGTCCCTGGATCGAGACCGAGCTGGACCTCGACGCGGCGGAGACGACGGTGCGGCTGAACGGCCAGGTGACCACCCACTACCGCACCAACAGCATGCTGTTCGACATCCCCACCTTCATCAGCACGATGACGCGCTATCTCACCCTCTATCCCGGCGACGTCATCTGGATGGGCACCGACGGCACCTCCCCGGACCTCAAGGCCGGCGATGTCGTCGAGGTGGAGATCTCCGGCATCGGCACGCTGCGCAATCCCTTCGTTGCAGAGGAGCGCTGAGATGCGCGGAACACAGGGCGCGCCGGGCGTGGCGCGCGGACCCCTCGCGGCCCGTGGCGGGAGCGCCGGGGCATGAGGGTTTCCGCTGACAAGGTCCGCCAGCAGATCCTCAACATCCTGCTCGCCTGGGGGATGGATGACGGGATGGCCGCGACGACCGCGGAACTGATGGTCGAGACCGACCTGTTCGGCGTCGATTCCCACGGCATCTCCATGCTGATGATCTACGAGCGGGGGCTGCGGGAGGGCCGGCTGCAACTGCGCGAGAAGCCGCGCGTGCTGCGCGACGGCCCCTCCTTCGCGCTGCTCGACGCCATGGCCGGGCTCGGCCATCCCGTCTCCGCCATGGCGATGAACCTCGCCGTGGACAAGGCCCAGAAGACCGGCATCGCCTGCGTGGGCGTGCGCAACTCGCACCATTTCGGCGCAGCCGGCGTCTATGCGCGCATCGCCGCGCGCCGGGGCATGCTCGGCATGGTCACGACGGGCACACGGGGCGTCTTCATGGTGCCGCCGGGCGGCGCCATGCCGATCCTGGGCACCAATCCGCTCGCCTTCGCCGCCCCGGCGGGCCGCAACCGGCCCTTCGTGCTGGACATGGCGACGACCACGATCGCCGCCGGCAAGGTGAAGGTCTACGACCTCAACAACAAACCCATGCCCCCGGGCTGGGTGGTGGACGGCACCGGCCGCAGCGTCACGGACCCCGCCGAGGGGCAGAAGATCCTGCACGAGCGGCAGGAGGGTGGCCTGACGCCGCTCGGCGGCCTGCTGGAGACCGGCGGGCACAAGGGCTACGGCCTGGCGGTCATGGTGCACATTCTCGGCGCCACCCTGGTCGGCGGCTCCTTCTCGCCGATCCGCAACCGGACGCAGAAGCCGGGCGACTCCGACGACCTCGGCCACTTCTTCATGGCGATCGACCCGAAGCTGTTCCGCGATGCCGGCGAGTTCGAGGCCGACCTGGATGACGTCATCGACGAACTGCACGCGCTGAAGCCGGCCGATCCCTCCCGCCCCGTGCTGGTCGCGGGCGACCCGGAGGAGCAGGCGCGCGCCGAGCGGCTGGAGAACGGCATCCCCATCCCGGACGCGCTGGACCGGCACGTCCGCGGGATCTGCGAGAGGAGCGGAGCCGCCTACGTGCTCGCCTGAGCTTCAGGCAAGAAAAGGGAGGACACCGTGCAAAAGAAAAAAGTCTTGCACAGTACGCTGTGGGCCGCGCTGGTCGTGGCCGCGCCGGCCCTGGCTCTCGCGCCCTCGGCGCGGGGCCAGGAGGGCGGCACCCTGCGCATGGGCGTGGGCTCGCAGGTCACCTCGCTCGACCCGCATTTCCACAACATCTCGCCCAATACCGGCTTCGGGCAGCAGGTCTTCGACACGCTGGTGCAGACCGACTCCCACGGCCGCCCCAGGCCGGGGCTGGCCGAGAGCTGGCGCCCCGTCGCCGAGGATGTCTGGGAGTTCCGCCTGCGCCCCGGCGTGAAGTTCCAGAACGGCTCCGACTTCACCGCCGACGACGTGGCCTTCACCCTGGAGCGGGTGCCGAAGGTCCCCAACAGCCCGGGCCTCTTCACCGCCTATACCCAGGGGATCCGCTCGGTCGAGGTGGTGGACCCGCTGACCCTCCGCCTGCACACCGAGGGCCCCGCGCCGCTGGTGCCGATTAAGCTGGCGCAGGTCATGATGCTGGACCGTCAGACGCATGAGGGCGCCTCCACCGAGGACTTCAACAGCGGGCGCCTCGCCATCGGCACCGGTCCCTTCAAGGTCGTGGAGAACCGCCAGGGCAGTCTGGTCGTGCTGGCCCGAAACGGCGCCTACTGGGGCGAGAAGCCGGCCTGGAGCCGGGTCGAATACCGCATGATCACCAATGACGCCGCGCGCACGGCCTCGCTGCTGGCAGGCGACGTGGACATCATCGATACCGTGCCCACCAGCGATGTCGAGCGCCTGCGGCACAATGATCGCGTCAAGCTGGCCGCGATCGACTCGCTGCGCCTGGTCTATCTCTCCTTCGATCATCTCCGCACCGGCCCGACACCTTTCGTCACCGGGCCGGATGGCGAGAAGCTGGACCGCAACCCGCTGCGCGACCAGCGTGTGCGGCAGGCCCTGTCCCTGGCCGTGGACCGGCAGGCGATCGCCTCCCGGGTCATGGAGGGCATCGCAACGCCCACGGGACAGTTCATGCCGCCCGGCACTTCCGGCTACACCCCGGACATCCCCGTGCCCACGGTCCAGATCGACGAGGCCAAGCGCCTGCTGGCGGAAGCCGGGTACCCGAAGGGCTTCCGCATCACCCTGCACGGGCCGAACGACCGCTACCAGAACGACGCCCGCATCGTGCAGGCGGTCGCGCAGATGTGGACGCGCATCGGTGTGGCCACCGCGGTGGATGTCGCGCCCTATGCCAGCTTCATCGGCAAGGCGTCGCATCAGGACTTCTCCGCCTTTCTCGTCTCCTGGGGCAGTTCCACCGGCGAGGCCGCGACCGGGCTGCTGGCGACCATGGCGACCTTCGACCGCAGCCGGGGAATGGGCGCGGTGAACCGTGCGCGCTACTCGAATCCCGCCTTCGACGAGAAGGTCCTGGCCGCGCTGCGCGAACTCGACGGGGAGCGTCGCGAGGGGCTGATGCAGGAGGCGACACGCATCGCGATGAAGGACGTCGCCATCCTGCCCATCCACTTCCAGCGCAACATCTGGGCCATGCGCCCGGGGTTGCGCTTCGAGGCGCGCATGGATGAGCGGACGCGCGCGCAGGATGTGCGCCCGGCGGAGGCCGCCGCGAAACGGTAGCGGGAAGCGCCGCCCGGGCCTCCCCGGGTGGCCACGAATGGCGGGAACAGGAATGAGAAGGGAAACGCCCATGGACGAACTGACAGGCCGGCTCAACGCGATCTGTGACGCGCAGCCCTTTGACACGGCATGGTATCTCAAGGATCTCGCCACGGGGCGCGAGGCGCATCGCGGAGGACATGACGTCCTGCCTTCCGCGAGCACGCGCAAGACCTCCATCATGATGGCCGTCTTCAGGGCGGTTCATGCGGGGCGGCTCGACCTCGCGGAGCCCGTGCTGATCGAGGAGCGGCTGAAGAAGGACGTCGCCTCCGGCACCTACCGCTACATGACGGCCGGCTGCACCATTCCGCTGCGCGATGCGGTGGTGAACATGATCATCACCAGTGACAATGTCTGCACGCAGATCCTGCTGGAGCGGCTCGACGAGGCGGAGCTCAACGCCTATTGCCGGGAGATCGGCATGCGGGGCAGCGTGCACCGGGGCAAGATCCCCCGCCTCGGGCTCGACTTCGACCATCCGGCCGAAGCGGTCGCGACGACCACCGCGGCGGACCAGGGCCTGCTGCTGGACCTGATCCTGCGCGGCATGGAGGACGAAGACGCCGCCGCCCGCCTCGGCGTCAGCACCGCGCTGTGCCGGCTGGCGATGGACATCCTGAGTTGGCAGTTGCTGCGCCAGCTCATCCCGTCATTGCTCCCTTACGGCACCAAGGTGGCGCACAAGACGGGCCGCGGCCGGCGGGGGCGGATGGATGCGGGCATTGTGTTCCGGAACGGCCGGCCGCTCTACATCCTGACCGCCTATACCGACCGGGTGCCGGAGACGATGCCCGACGGGCTGCCCGGCTATGCGGCCGCCTTCACCACGGTCGGTAAGTTGTCACGCACCTGTTGGGACGCGCTGTGATCTGGCGTGTGTGCGGAGATGCCAGGGCCTGTTAGCTCCTGATCAATGGCCTATCTGCTGCGGAGGCAGCGGTGCCTTCCTGGACGGCAGCAGCATCCGCGCGCATCAGAAAGCCGTGGGGGCGGCGAAAGGGGGGATCCAGAGCCAGAGGTGACACGCGTGAGGCGCTTGGCTGCTCTCGTAGTGGCTATGGCACCGAGGCCTGCGTGATCGCCGATGGTGCTGGTTATGCCGTCGCGTTCCATCTGGTCCCTGGCCAAGCGCATGAACTTCCCATGGCCCTGCTCAGCCGCTTGCCGGAGGTCCCAACCTGGGCGGTGGCTGACCGCGGCTACACCAGCCGTGCCTTGCGCGAGCACATCTGGAACATCGGTGCGCGGCCTGCCATCCCGCCGCAGCGGCATGAAGCGCCGGTCGCCTGCCCCGCCTGGATCGACAGCAACCACAATCGCGTCGAGCGGCTCTGGGCGCGGCTGAAAGAGTGGCGTGCCATCGCCACCCGCTACGGGAAGACCGCCTGTTCCTTCCTCGGCCTTCTCTGTCTGGCCGCCTCGCTTGATTGGCTCAGGAGCTAACGAGCCCTAGAAAGCGCACGCCCGGATCAGGATCCATCCTGAACGAGGAAGTCGCCGGATGTGCACGGCTTATTCTCCACTTTGCTTGAGCCGCCAGCTTGCCGACTGCACCATGGAGGGGAGCGACCGCTCGCGCTGCCGCCCGCGGGATCTGCCCTCCCCGAGGGCTGAGAAGGCCCCGGCCGCAAGCATTACAGCAGAACATATTCCGGAGTGTCGGAGGGTGAAGCATCCTGTGAGATCGGGTGCTTTGGCTTCCCGCAAAGCTCCTCTCAGTGATCCGATGCTGTCACAGGCTCTGTTGTGCTGTCCGGCTGATCTCTTGCTCAGAGGCACCAAACAAGCCGGCAATGAAGCTGAAGCGATAAACGACAGCGACGCTGACTTTGATCTGCCCGCTGCTGCTGCCATTCAGACAACTGACTTCGTTCCGCATCATCCGATCCGCTGCCAGACCGGGGGGCAGGGCGGGGCGGGTGATGGCGGTCGAGAGATCAGAAAGGCAGCGACTGGCGGAGTCGCCCCCAACATACACCAGCGCGGCGCGCAGAGTGGCATTGGCGTGGCTGTCCACGGCCTCCGTCGTATAGACGTAGCGTGCCAGTTCGATGCCGCCGAGCAGCAGCATCAGGAAGGGAAGAGCGACCAGGCCGAATTCCAGGGAGAGCGCGCCGCGCCGCCCCAGCCTAGCGCAGACGAAGCTCGACATGGCCATGCAGCGTCGTGGGAGGGAGGACGGCGGCCGCCAGGGGCGTGCTGGGGGCGAAGGGACTGCTGACCTCGATGGAGACATACATCGCCGGCGCCGCCGTGCCGCAGCTGCCGCCCGTGCAACTGACCGTGCTGCCATCCTCGCAGCGACAGGCCACCACCGGGTCGGGCACGGTGATGTCCGTCCAACCCGGCAGGTTGGCGCGGATAGAAGCGGTAATGCCAGCGCTGTCCGTCGGCCGGGTGAAGGCATACTGCGCGCCGGCCCGCGCTGCCGCTTCCAGCCGGAGACTTTGCAGGACGGCATTGCCCAGATCAAAGCCGCCCAGCGCCATCAGGGCGAGAGCAGGCGCAATGAGCGCGAACTCCAGCGCGGAAACGCCGCGGCGGCAAGCTCTGAGACGTGCGAGCATCCGCGTCACTCCACCAGCCGCGGCACCCGGATCTCCGGGACTGCCGTGTTACGGTCGGGGCATCCGCTGACGTCGAACGGGAAGTTGCTGAGCTGCCCGATCTCCAGTGTGCCGACCACCATCGGCAGGCAGGTGCTCGGGTTTGGTGCCGACATGCTGGTGATCTTCGTGTAGCCGTTCGGCACATAGATGCCGCCGAGCAGGGCGATGGAGCTGAGGCTCGACATCTGCAGAGTGGGGCTGCCGCTGCTGCCGGTTGGGCCGGAGTCGGAGCGGATGATGATCATGCCGCTCATCGCCTCGTCGAAGGCATTGAGCTTCGGCGCGGTGAGGCGGGCGCTGGAGAGGCTGGTGAAGTTGACTTGGCCGGGATTGCTGCCGAGCAGCGCGATGGTGCAGTTGTCGCAAAGGAACTTGCTCAGGCTTTGCGCGCTGAAGGAAGCAGGGGTGGTACCGGAGTTGGTGCCGACGAGAATGAAGGTGCAGCCGTTACAATCAAGTTCTGAGAGGTTTCCGATGGTCAATGAGGCATCGCGGAAGATGTAGGTGCCCGGATCGAGCACGACCGTGCTGGATTTGCCGATGCTGTAGGCCCCGTTGCAGAAGGCCGTTCCCGTCTGCTCATAGGGGGGCATCTGCGTTTTTCGGTCGAAGTCGCGCGTGGCGTTGGTGGTGCAGGGCGGATCGGGCGCCACCAGCTTGTCGAGCTTGGCATAAGGATTGGCAATCGCGGGGGCCTTCTCCTGGTAGCCCTCCGCCAGGGTCACGTTCCGATTGGTGCAGCCGCTGCAGGTACCGGCGGTTACCACGCCCTGCGCCGAGAAGCTGCCGGAATTGTCGATCTTCACCGCAGCCGCGCCTGTGCCGTTGGCGCCCAGCGCGCAGCCTTGCGCCGAGAATTTGCTGAAGTTAGCGACGCTGATGGTCCCATTGAGCGCCAGCAGGCAGACCTTGGTCGTGCCTTTCAGCATGGCCACCGCGCGCGCGCCGATCTCGCCCTCCGACCGACCGAGCAGGGCGCCGGCCATGGCGAGAGGTTGCCGGTGGCGGATCTCCACCTCGTAGGCCTGCATGTTGTCCTTGAAAGCGCCGGCCGTCGGCGGGTTACGGACGGCGAGGGTGGTTTCGCCCGAACTGGCGAAGCCGTTCAGCGCGGCGGCCTCGGCGCCAGCGGCGAGGGCGGCGTCGCGCGTCCGCGTCTCTGCGGCCGAGGCGGCGGCAATGGCAGCCGTATCGGCGGCGTTCTGCGCACGTTGCTGGACCAGGTAGAGCAGCCCGCCGTCAGCGGCGAGGGCGACGGCCCCCAACAGGGCTGTCGCGCTGACGGCGAAGAGCAGAGCGGTGGCGCCACGTCGGTCACGGCGGAGCCGCCGCAAAGACTGGAACGGGGCTGTTAAGTGGCGACGAAACGGGAGGGAAGGGGGGCGAGGGGACACAGGATTGGGCCGATCGATGCGAAGCAAGGTTGGCGCCGGCGAGGATCTTCAAGATGCCGCGAGGGATAAAGCTACAACCACGGCGCATACCTACTAGCACGACCTGGAGTTGATAAACCTTAAAAAATTCTTCTCCTGGTAGGGCGCGAGGTGCTATCAAATCTTCGCTACCGAGACGAGCGGTGACCCGAAATGATCACGCGATGGGCGTGTGATCGCGTGTTCCGCCTACCGGATGCGAGATCGGAGAGAATCCCATGATGGGTAAGGCATTTTACCTGCTCGCCAGCCTGAAGGCGGACCGCAAGGGCGTGACCGCGCTGGAGTACGGCGTGATCGCGGCTGTGCTGGTCGTGGCCGTCGCAACTGCGATGGGCACCTTCGGAGACAGTATTGGCACTTTCCTCGGTAGCGTGATGACGAAGATCAACGCGAAGCTTCCTGCTTAGGAATAAGGGAAAGAGCGGCGGCAGAACCGCCGCTCTTCCCTTCTCTTGCTGTTCTGCGGGAGTCTTAACCAGAAAGAAGTCCGGCGATGCTTTTCTTCGCCTTCCTGCCCATCCTGGCCGTTGCCGCGTGGCGGGATGTCGCGACGCGCACCATTCCGGACTCTGTCAGCCTTTTCTTCGCGCTGACCGGCATTGCTTTTCGCTTCTGGGCCGGTCCGCAGGCCCTGCTGGCCTCGCTTCTTTCCGCCGCACTCCTCTTCACCCTTCTTCTGTTCCTGTTTGCCCGGGGCGCCCTGGGCGGTGGTGACGTGAAGCTGATGTCGGCCCTGGCGCTCGGTATGGCGCCGGCCGCGATCTGGGACTTCCTGATTGTCACCGCAGCCGCGGGCGGCGTGCTGGCCCTGGCTTACCTCGTCCTGTCGCGACTAATCCCGGCGCATCTTGCGCGCCCCACGGCGGTGCGCGCCGTCCTTCCGCGCCTTTTCCGGGTGGAGGCTTGGCGCATCCGCCGTCGCGGCCCGCTGCCCTATGGCGTCGCTATTGCCCTGGGTGGCGCCATGGTCCTGCTGCGGGGGACGTGAGGTCCGACGATGCGCCTTCTCCTTGTTCTTGTTCTGCTGCTCGCAGCGGCCGGCCTGGGCCTGGTGGCTTGGCAGGCGGTGCAGCCACCGGCCCCAAGGCCGGTCGCGCAAGCGGAGGCCGCTCCGCCATCGCCCGTGCGCATCCGCATCCTTGTTGCCGCGCGCCCGCTTCCGGCCGGCTCGCTGCTGAAGGAAGAGGACTGGGCGGTGCGCGAAGTGCCGCCCGGCAGCACCTCCGAGGCAGTGCTGCGCGACGCCCCGGAGGAGCGCGCCGAATTGCGCGGCGCCATGCTGCGCCAGTACCTCGATGCTGGCGCGCCACTCTCCCGCGACGATGTCCTAAGGCCGCGTGACCGTGGCTTCCTGGCCGCGGTGCTGCGCCCGGGCATGCGGGCTATCTCGGTCGGCGTCGATGCCGTTACCGGCACCTCCGGGCTGATCTGGCCCGGCGACCAGGTGGACCTGATCCTGACCCAGGAACTTGATCCCGCACAGGCGCCGCTCGGGCGCCGCGTCGTGGCGGAAACCGTGCTGACCGACATCCGCGTCATCGCCGTGGACCAGAAGCTGACCCAGGGTGCCAGCGGCGATACCGCTGCCCGTGACATCGCCCGCACGGTGACGCTGGAGGTTTCCGCCCGGCAGGCGGAGCGGGTGGCTGTGGCTGGACGGCTCGGCCGGCTTTCCGTTACGGTACGCGCCATGGAAGAAACGGCAGCCGCCGATACAACCGCCCGGCCTGCCGCGGTCTTCAGCGCGGATGTGTCCTCCGCCCTCTCGCGTAGCGAGCAGGCTGCGGGCATGCGGATGCGAGTGATCCAGGGCGGCGAGACGCAGGATCTGACCTTTCGATGAGCTTTCCTCCTGCGCGCCGCCTGCTTTGCGCCGGTCTTCTGGTTCTGTCGCCGCTCGCCTCTGCGCGGGCCCAGCCGGACCTGCCCACCGTGGCGCCGGCCGGGCCATTGGCCCCGCTAATGGGCAGCACCCGCCTGGAGGCGGGCACCGGCCAGTTGCTCACCCTGCCGCGCCCCGCCGCCACCGTGATCGCAGCCGATCCGCGTGTCGCCCGCGTGCAGCCGACAGCGCCCAACCGCCTTTTCGTCATGGGCGTGGCGGAGGGGCGGACCACGCTGATCGCCACGGCGGAGGACGGTTCTCTGGTGGCGCAGTACGATGTGATCGTGCGCGGTACGGTGGGGCCCGCTGCCGGCGCACCCTTGGCAGTGCCCTCCGGCGTGGCCCCCGCCGTCACACCGGTGAATGCAGCGGCGCTGGAAGCCGCGCTGCGCGACGCGGTGCCGGGCGGGCAGGGACTGCGCGTGCGCGTCACCCCTTCCGCCATCGTGTTGGAGGGCAGCGTCGCCTCGCCAGCCGAGGCGCATCGCGCCGCCACTCTGGCCTCTGCTTTCGGTGGTGAGGGGCGCACCGTGAGCAACGAGCTGGTGGTGCGCAGCAGCACCCAGGTGAATGTTCGCGTCCGCATTGCCGAGATCTCGCGACAGATCACGCGCGAGCTGGGCCTTAACTGGCAGGCGCTTGGCTCGATCGGCAGCTTCGCCTTCGGGTTGCGCAGCGGTCCGGCGGCCAATACCGTTGCGGGCGCTGTGGCCAGCGCCGCCGCCTCGCTGAGCGGCGCGACCTCCGCCGCGCGCTTCGCCGGCGGCCTCTCCACCTCGCGCCTTGATCTCAACGCGGTGATCGATGCGCTGGCCGCCGACCAGCTGATCACCATCTTGGCGGAACCGAATCTGACCGCCCAATCGGGCGAGACGGCGAGCTTCCTGGCCGGCGGCGAGTTCCCGGTGCCGGTCGCGGCGAGTGCGCAGAACAATGCGATCACCATCGAGTTCAAGCCCTTCGGCGTCAGCCTCTCCTTCGTGCCCACGGTGCTCTCGGCCGACCGCATGAGCCTGCGCGTCCGTCCGGAGGTGAGCGAGCTGTCGCAGAACGGCGCCATCAGCGTGCCGCTGGCCAGTGGCACGGTGCAGATCCCGGCGCTGACGGTCCGCCGCGCCGAGACCACGGTGGAACTCGGCAGTGGGCAGAGCTTCGCCATCGCAGGATTGCTCCAGCGTAACAGCACGCAGATTCAGCAGGGCTTCGCCGGCCTGGGGGATCTACCGGTGCTGGGGCCGCTGTTTCGGTCCGACCTGTTCCAGCGCAGCGAGAGCGAGCTGGTGATCATCGTCACGCCTTACATCGTCCGTGCAGTCTCGGACCCGGCGGCGCTGGTGGCGCCGACCGACCGCTTCCGGCCCGCGACGGATCTGGAACGCGTGCTGCAGCGGCGCCAGGTGGCGCGGGGCGCTCCGCCGCTTCCGGCGCTCCGCCGGCCGGTCGATGCCGGCTTCATGCTGGAGTAGCGCATCATGGCCAAGCATCTCGCCCTCGGGGCCTTCCTGCTATTGGCTGGCTGCAGCTCGGACCCGATGCTGCGTCCCGGCACCTGGCATGCCGAAGGACTGAACGACCGTAACCTGCGCGCCATGCTGGTTGATCCAGCCCATGCGGAACAGGGTATCGGTACCTCCGACAGCCGTGCCGACACCGCTGCGGCGGCGGTGCAGCGGCTGCGCGAGGGCAAGCCGCATCTGCTCATCGACCCGCGCGCCTCGGGGACTACGGCCCATGCTGGCCAGTGAGGCGGCACGGCTTGGCGGCGTCTCGGAGCGGCCCATCCTGCTCGCCTTCCTTGCCGACGAGGACAGCGAGGCGGCGCTGCGGGGTGGCCTTGCGGAGTGGTCGGATGCGCTGCCGGTGCGTCGCGGCAATGTTCGCACCGCCGTGCGCGCGCTTGAACGGGAGCCGACGCCCCGTCTGCTGATCGTGGACATCTCCGGCGTGGAGGATGCCGCCGCTGAGCTGGACCGGCTTGCCGCCGTGTGCAGCCCCGATGTGCGCGTGTTGGTGGTGGGCGATCGCGCCGATCTGAGCTTCTACCGCGGCATCACGCGTGAGCTTGGGGTCGAGGAATATATCTACAAGCCGCTCACCCGTGACAATGTGGGGCGACTCTTCGGGCCGCCGTTGGCGGAACTGCTGGCCACCAAGGCGGGCCATGGCGCCGCCGCGCCGCGCGGCGGCCATATCATCGCCGTCGGCGGCGTGCGGGGCGGGGTGGGCGCCACCACCATCGCCACCAACCTAGCGCTGCATCTCTCGGAAACGACGCGGGGCCACGTTGCCCTGCTCGACCTGCACCTACGCGGCGGTAGTACGGCGCTGGCGCTGGGCGTCCGCCCGGGAGCGGGCCTTCGGGTGGCGCTGGAGGAGCCGGACCGGGTCGATGCGCTGTTCCTGGACCGCGTCTCCATCCCGATCTCCGACCGCCTGCGGCTGATCGCCGCCGAGGAGGGTTTCGAGACCAGCCCCGCCCCGACCGAGGAAGGCATCTCTCGCCTGCTCGAACTGCTCCGCTCCCGTTTCAACATCATCGTCGCCGACCTGCCTATGCCGCCCGCGACGGTTGAGCGCCGTGTCCTCGCCCTTGCACGCCACCGCGTCCTGGTGATGGGGCCGGACGTGGCAAGCATCCGCGATGCCGGCGCGGGACGACGCATGGTCGCGGCGCTGGCCGGCGGCGCGGCGCCTCTGGTGGTACTCAACCGCGCCGGGATGCGCGGCGGGCTCAGCGCGGCTCTGGTCGCTGAGGGGCTTGGCGGTGTCCCGGACATCAGCATTCCCGATTTTCCCACGCAATTGCCGAAAGCCATGAACCTGGGCCGTCCCGCCCTGCACGACAGCGCCGGCTTCCGTCGTGCTCTCACGCCGCTGGCGCGGGAGATCTCCGGCGCCATATCCTCCACCACTGAGAGTGGGCTGCGCCGCCTGGCGCGGCTGTGGCGGCGATGAAGACCTTCGGCCGCCGCACGGAGACTGCGCCACCGCTGGCCAGCGCGGCGCCCGTCAATCCTGCTCCACCGCGGGAAGCGCCGCTGCTGCGCCTGCGCAGCCAGGTCATGGAGCGCGTCGATCCCGTTCTGGCCGCTGAGCTGCCGGCACCCGCCCTGCGCAGCCAGCTTGAGGCCATCGTGCACGAGGTGGCTGATCGCGATCGGCTGGAACTCTCGGCGCGTGAGCAGGCGCGGCTCGCGGAGGAGCTGACCCATGACATGGTCGGGTACGGTCCGCTGGAGCCGCTGCTGCAGGACGACAGCATCAGCGACATCATGGTGAACGGCCCTGACCGGGTGTTTATCGAGGTGCGCGGCAAGATGCGCCTTTCCGGCGTGCGCTTCCGGGATGCGGCACAGGTTGCCAATATCGCGCAGAAGATGGCGGCAGCAGTGGGGCGCCGCGTGGACGAGTCGAGCCCGCTGCTGGATTGCCGCCTCGCCGATGGCAGCCGCGTCAACGTCGTCTTCCCGCCTTTGGCGCTGGATGGGCCCTGCCTGTCGATCCGCAAGTTCT
Organism: Roseomonas sp.; assembly: GCA_035565935.1. GTDB lineage: Bacteria > Pseudomonadota > Alphaproteobacteria > Acetobacterales > Acetobacteraceae > Pseudoroseomonas. The sequence continues at coordinate 34,944 of DATMRU010000060.1, read as the reverse complement.
CGAAGAAGAAGATCGACTTCGCCACCATGGTGGCGAATGGCAGCATGATTTCGCAGGTCGCGCGGGTGCTGGAGGTCGCGGCGCGCTGCCGGCTCAACATCGTCGTCTCCGGCGGCACTGGCTCCGGCAAAACCACGATGATGAACGCGCTGAGCCGTTTGATCGACCATGACGAGCGTATCGTCACCATCGAGGATGCCGCCGAGCTACAGCTGCAGCAGCCCCATGTGGTGCGTTTGGAGACACGTCCGCCCAACCTGGAGGGCAAGGGCGAGATCACCCAACGCGACCTGATGAAGAACGCGCTACGGATGCGGCCCGATCGTATCATCGTGGGCGAGGTGCGAGGCGCCGAGGCCTTCGACATGCTGCAGGCCATGAACACCGGCCATGACGGCTCGATCTGCACCGTGCACGCCAACACCACGCGCGACGCCGTCACCCGCATCGAGAACATGGTGCAGATGGGCAGCATGTCGTTGCCGCCACGCGCCATTCGCACGCAGATTGCCAGCGCGGTGGATCTGATCATCCAGGTCGAGCGCATGCGCGACGGTGTGCGCCGCGTTTCGCAGATCTCTGAGGTCTGCGGCCTGGAAGGGGATGTGATCACCATGAACGAGGTGTTCACCTTCGCCTTTGAGGGTGAGGATGCGAATGGTCGGCTGCTCGGCCGCTATGTCAGCCCGCGCACGCGCCCGGTCTTCTCCGAGAAGCTACGCTATTTTGGTCTGGAGCGCGTCTGGATGGACGCCCTGCAGGAACTGCCCGAATGACGGCGGCGCTGCTGGCGGTGGTCGTGGCACTGCTCTGCGCCTCCGCCGCACTGGTGCTGCGCGGCGGTGCGGAGGCGAAGCTACGGGCGCGGGTGCAGGGCGCGCGGGCAGTCGCGGCGCTACCTGCCGCCACGGCCCGGCAACTGCCCAGCATCCGTGTGGCGCCACGCCGCAGTAACCCGCTGCTACGCCGCGCCCTCCGCCTGGTCTGCTATAATCCCGACAATCCGGCCGAGCAGGTCTTGCCCTGGCCGGTGGTCGTCGTGGCGGGAGGGCTGGCAGGGTTGCTCGGCTTCTGGCGGGCCGAGAGTTACCTGGGGCTGCTGCCGGGCCTCGCCCTGGGTATCGCCTCGGGCGTCATGACCATCCGCACGGCATTCCTATGGCAGCACCGCCGTTACACCGGCGCGCTGTTCCGGCAGTTTCCGGATACGCTCGGCGTCATCGTCCGCGGCCTCCGCGCCGGTCTGCCGATGACCGAGGCGCTGCGCAGCATCGCGCGCGAGATGCCGTCCCCGACGCGGGAAGCTTATGGCCGCGTCGTCGGCGAGATCGCCATCGGCCGCTCCGCCGAGGCGGCGCTGTGGAGCCTCTACGAGCGCACGCGGGTGGCGGAGTTCGCCTTCTTCTCCGTGATGATCGGCCTTCAGGCGCAGACCGGCGGCAGCCCGACGGCGGCGCTGGATACCCTTGCCGACATGGTGCGCAAGCGCGTGGCGATGCGCAGCCGTGCCCGTGCCCTGGCATCGGAAGCCCGCACCTCGGCGGCGATCCTCGCCGTCCTGCCTTTCGTGGCGGCGCTTGGCCTGTCCTTTCTGCAGCCCGGCTATCTCGACCTCTTCTTCAATACCACGCTGGGCCAGAGGCTGCTGATGACGGCCGCTACGCTGCTGGGAATGGGCCTGCTTACCATCCGTTGGCTGATCCGCCGGAATACCAGCGAATGACCGAGCCCGCGGTGCTCTCGCCCGTCATGCTTGCCGCCTTGGCGGGCGGCGGTGCCCTGCTGCTGGCGGTTGCCGCCGCAGTGCTGCTGAGTGCCGAGGCCAGGCAGCGCGACTTCGCCGCGCGGATCCGCCAGGTCACGCGCCTGCCCGAGGCGGGGGTTCGGCGGCACGGCCGAACACTGCAGCCGCTCGGGCGGGTGCTACAGCAACTTGGCGAGATCCTGCGGCGTACTGCCCTGTTTTCCGCTAAGGATCTGGCGGAACTGGAGCGCGCGGTGGCGGCCGCGGGGTTCAATCCCCATCGTGCCGTCTCGACCTTCCTGGGCGCCAAGCTGATCGCGGTGGTCCTGCTGCCGGTGCTCGGCTGGCTGCTGGCGGAGGTCAGCGGCGGGGGCCAGCGGATCTGGCTGATGCCGGCGGCCGGTCTGGTACTCGGCATTCTGGCGCCTGGCTGGGTGGTGGCCGGGCTGCGTCGGCCCTATGTCGCGGCGCTTTCCCGCGGCCTTCCCGATGCGCTCGACCTGCTGGTGGTCTGCGCCGAATCCGGCCTCGGCCTTGATAGCGCGGTGGAGCGCGTGGCGCGGGAGATGGAGTTCTCCAACCCGGCTATCGCGCTCGAGCTGTCGCTGCTGGGCCAGGAACTACGCATGTTGCCCGACCGGAGTGCCGCACTGATGCGGCTCGGCGAGCGCACGGGCCTCGAGAGCTTCCAGCGCTTGTCGGCGACGTTGTCGCAGACCCTGCGTTACGGCACACCGCTGGCGCAGGCTCTGCGCGTGCTGGCTGGTGAGATGCGGCAGGAACGCATGATCAGGCTGGAGGAGCGTGCCGCCCGGCTGCCCGCCCTTCTGGTGCTGCCGCTGATCCTGTTCATCCTGCCCTGCCTGTTCATTGTGCTGATCGGCCCTTCGGCCATCCGCCTCATTGCGCAGTTCTCGGGAAGCTAAGGGGGATCCGCATGCTTCGCCTCACGCACGGCCTCGTGCTGATCTCGTTCCTGGCCAGCGGCTGCGCCATGTCGGGCGGACGCGACGAAATCGCGAGCCGTCTGCACGTCGCCGCGGTCGCGGAGCAGTCGGGGCAGGGTGATGTCGCACTCTCGCTGTATGCCGCGACCGCCGAGCAGGCGCCGGACCGGCCCGAGGTCCAGCTGCGCTATGCCCGTGCCCTGCTTGGCCACCAGCAGCCTGAGAAGGCCATGGAGGTGCTGCAGACGGCGTTACAGAAACATGCCGGCGATCCCGGCCTGCTGGCAGAAGCTGGCCGTGTCCAGCTTGCCCTGGGGCAGGCCGAAACGGCGTTGGCCACCTACAAAGCCCTGCTGCGCAAATCGCCGCAGGATGTCGCGGCGCTGAACGGGCAAGGGGTTGCGCTCGATCTCCTGGGCCGCCATGGCGAAGCCCAGCAGAGCTACCGCATGGCACAGGCGGTCTCGCCGGATAATCTTGCCGCGGCGAACAATCTCGCTCTCTCCACGTTGCTCGAAGGCCGCGCCGATGCCGCCGTGGCGCTGTTCGATACGCTCGACCAGCCGGGCGCGCCGGAGCGGGTGCGGCAGAACCATGCCATTGCTCGCGCGGTGGCCGGGGAGGCGGTGGAAGATCCGGGACTCAAGGCTCTCACCGCGGCCCTTCGGTAGCACCTAACCGCCAGCGCACAGCTTCAGAAGTCGGCTTTCTTCTGTTGAGCCCTCCGGAGGTCTCCACCGTGCTGCACCTGGTGGCGGGCCGCGAAGCCCAGACGAGTGCTGCTATCCTCGACAGCCGGACGCTGCGCTCCTCACCCGAGAGCGGAATCCGCGCCGGGTCTGACCGCGCCAAGCGCAAGAGGGGCTCCAAGTTGCATCTGGCGGTCGGCATGCTGAGCCACCTGCCGGCATGATACATCACGCCAGCCAGTGTGAATGATCGCGCCGCAGTGCGGGGCTTCGTGCTGTTGCTGCGGCGCTGGGTTGTAGAAAGGTCCTTCGCCTGGGCCACCCGCTTCCGGCGCCTGGAAGGACTACGAGCGTCACGCGAGTACGCTCGCCGACCTCCGCCTCGTTACCGTCGTATGCGTCATGCTCAATTAGGCCGCCCAACTCGCCACAGGTCCATAGCAGCCTCGGGAGTCAGGGGCAAAAGGAACAATGTGCCAGCAGTGCCCCACCGAGGAGGCGGGGCACGCATTCAGTTCTCGTCCGCGCTCACTGCCGCGTCACGACGACCTCAAGGTACTCGCTTGGCACCACCAGCCCGTTCCCGCCACCGCGATCCAGCCGCCCTAAAAGCTCGCGGATGTCACCTTCCAGCGCGGCCTGCCCTGTCGGGTCCAGCGCGGCAAAGGCGCGATGCACAGGGCCGTACCAGGTACGGAGCACCTCCAGCCAGTGCGTGGCCGAGCGATAACGGAAGTTGAAGACCTGCGGTACCACCTGGATGCGGTGACCGGGGAAGAGCTCGGCCAGCCGCGCCTCCGTCCCCCACAGAGCGGGGGATTTCACGCCTGCTGGCGGCGGCACATACTTGCCGATGGTTTTGAAGATTTGGCCGATGAAACCTTCCGGCGTCCAGTTCGCCAGTCCGATCCGCCCGCCTGGGCGCACCACCCGCGCCAGCTCCGCGGCCGCCCGCTCCTGGTCCGGCGTGAACATCACCCCGAAGGTCGAGAGCGCGACGTCGAAGCTCGCATCCGGGAAGGGCAATGCCTCAGCGTCCGCCTCTCGAAACTCGACCGGCAGCCCCTCCGCCGCCGCGCGCTCCCGCCCGCGCTCCAGCAGCGCGCCCACATAGTCGGTGGAGGTCACGGCGGCGAAGCGCCGCGCCGCGGCGAGCGTCGCGTTGCCGTTGCCGGCGGCCACGTCCAGCACCCGCTCGCCGGCGCGCAGGTCCACGGCCTCACAGATGCGCTCGCCCACGATCTGCAGTGTCGTGCCGATGACGGCGTAGTCGCCAGCGGCCCAGGTGGCCCGCTGCCGCGCCTTGATGGCGGCGAGGTCGGGTGCCGCGGCTGGTGCGTTGCCCGGGCTCGGCAGGGTGGTGGCGGAATTCGGCATGGTCGCTCTCCTCCGGTGTCCGTTGGTCCATCCCCCGGCGGGGAAGGGCGGCGCTCGGGCCGCGGGGTTGGCGCAGGCCGGTGTTGTGTGCGGCGCTGCGCGATCGAATGAGCAGAGCGCGGGGTGGCGGGCGCCGGACAGGATCGTTCTCTTTTCCGACGGTTCGCTGCTATGCTGACCGCCCGCTGCACCGAGAGATCCCGCGGACCCGGCGCCCCGCACCTCGTCTGCCTGGCCTCCTTCGTAGCGGCGTCGCATGGACGCCAGCGTGGGAGCCGGCATGGAAATATCCATGGAAACGGATCAGCCTGGCCGCTCCGGGGAGAGCCCGGCGTTGGAGATCCGCCTGCTCGGACCGCTAACGGTCCGCTGCGCCGGGGTCATGCTGGTCTTGCCGGCCTCCCGCAAGGCGCGCGCGCTGCTCGCCTACCTGGCGCTGGCGCCGCATCCCGTCCTGCGGAGCCAGCTCTGTGAGCTGCTGTGGGACGTACCTGACGACCCGCGCGGCGAGCTCCGCTGGTGCCTGAGCCGGATCAGGAGCGTCCTCGACGCGCCCGGCCGCTACAGGATCGTGACACGGACGGACATGGTCGGGCTCGATCTTGCGGGCTGCTTCGTGGATGCGATCGAAATTGACCGCGCGGCCCGGGAGGGTTTGGCGGTGCTGACCACCGGGCGGCTACAAGCGCTGGCCACGCTCTTTGCCGGCGAGTTCCTCGAAGGGCTGGAGATCGACAGGCAGCCGGGCTTCAACAGCTGGCTCGTCGCGCGGCGCCACCGATTCCGCGATTGCCGCGCCACGGTGATGGAGCAGCTTGCCGGGCGGGTCCCGGACGAGGAAGTGCCCGACATCCTCGACCAGTGGCTCCAGCTTGCCCCGTTTGACCTCCGCCCTCACGAAGCCGCCCTGACCGCATTGGCCCGACGCGGCCGCATCCGAGAGGGAGAGGAGCACCTCGCGACAACGGCCCGGCTGTTTGAGGCCGAAGGCCTGGACGCTGGGCCACTTCGCGACCTGTGGCGCGTGGTCCGCGCCCGGGTGGATGAGGCGCCGCGAAGACGGATCACTGCGGCTCCCGCGGCGCCTTCCCCCGCCGGCGCCGCCGCAGAGGGTGCCCCTGCTGGTACCCGCCGGGCTTCTGTCGCCGTGATGCCCTTCGCCGATATGACGGCGGGACCGAGTCCACCCGGCGGACTGGCTGACGGACTTGCCTACGACGTGATCACGCGGTTGGCGAAACTGCGCAGCTTGTTCGTGATCGCGCAGGGCACCGTCTTTGCGCTCCGCGCACGAGGCGCCGCTCCGGCCGAGGCCGGCCGGATGCTCGGCGTGGACTACATCGTCAGCGGGTCGGTCCGTCGCCGGGGTCGGCACCTCACCGTTGCGGTCGAGCTGGCCGAGGTGCGGACCGCCCGGATCGTCTGGGCGGAGGTCTTCGACCACGAGGCTGTGGACGCCTTCCTGGTTCTTGACGAGATCGGCAACATGACGGTCGCCTCCGTGGCGGGCGAGATCGAGGCGGCTGAGCGTAACCGCGCCATCCTGAAGCCGCCGGACTCTCTCGACGCGTGGGAGGCGCACCACCGCGGCCTCTGGCACATGTACCGGTTCAACCGGGCCGACAACGAGCGGGCCCGCCAGCTTTTCGAGACGGCGCTGCGCCTCGATCCGACCTTCTCGCGTGCCTATGCCGGCCTTTCCTTTACGCACTGGCAGAACGCGTTCCAGGGCTGGGCGGATCGCCGGAAGGAAACCGAGCGCGCCTATGCCGCAGCGGCGCGGGGCCTGATGGCAGATGACCGCGATCCCGCCGCGCACTGGGCCATGGGTCGCGCGCTGTGGCTGCGGGGCCGCCATGACCAGTCCGTGGCCGAGCTCGACCAATCCGTGGCGCTGAGCCCGAATTTCGCGCTCGGCCACTACACTCTCGCTTTCGTTCACTCGCTGACGGGTGATCCGGGCCTTGCCGTTGCGTCGTCTGGCCATGCGCACCGCCTGAGCCCCTTCGACCCGATGCTCTTCGGCATTCTCGGCGCGCGCGCGATGGCGCTTCTGCGCCTCGGCCGCTTCCACGAGGCGGCCGAAGCTGGCGTCAAAGCCGCCGCCCGGCCAAATGCTCACGCGCATATTCTGGCAATCGCCGCTGTCTCCCTCGCGCTCGCCGGCCGGCTCGATGAAGCGCAGGCTCACGTGGCTGGCATTCGCAGAGCGCTGCCGCGCTACTGCGTGGACGATCTCGTTGCCGCGATGCGCCCCATGCCCGAAGGCGAGGGGCTGTTCCGGGAGGGCGCGCGGCGCATTGGTTTCGCGTGATCCAGCCTGTTCGCCGCATCCGATATCCGCCTGATGGATCACAGGTCCGGGGAGGCCGCAATGATCCCTTAGGCCTCCCGGCGCAGGGTCCGGGAGGCGACGCCTCCCAGGCTCACCCCTGCAGCGCTTCGTGCGCCTGCTGCAGCCCGTGGAGGAGACGGTTGCAGGCCCGGATTGCCGCCACGCCCAGGAAGCGCGCCTCGTCCGACCCCGCGGGCGCCTGCGCCCAGGCCTGCAACGGGCGCAGCACCGGCCAAGCCGGCTGAGGCAGCGCCGGATCGTGGATGAACCGATCTCCCTCGGTCATGTACAGGGGAACCAGGGCGCGGCAGGCCCGCATCACCGCACGATCCGATGGCGCGGCGGGCGCATCCGCCAGCGCCTCGGCCGCGGCGATGGCCCGGGCCAGATGCGGCGCGGCCGGGCCTTCCGCCGGCAGGCTGCGCAGTTCCTGGACCAGCGACGCCATCGTGGCCGCCGGGTTCAACGGCAGCACCGGCTCGGTGAGCAGGCGCCAGAGCGTGTGCACGAAGACGCGCGTGTCACGGACCAGGAAGGCTTCGTCGATCTTGTCGATCAGGTCGTGCGGCGTGTGCCACCACCAGCCCAGCGCGTTGCGCATGGTGGGCGGCCCGAAGGTCGGCGTGCCCGGCACCTGCGTGCTGAGGCTGCCGAACATCGAAGGAATGCCGATGCCCCAGAAGGACTGGTCACTGCTGCGCGAAGGCCGCTTGCCGGCATAGTGCTGCCCGGTCTCGGCGGCGATGGTGTCGGCGGCGAGCGCGACCAGTTCCGGCGTCACGCCGGTCTGGGTAAGGACGGTGGCGCCGATGCCGCCCGTGGAATCCACGTTCACATGGGCGGCGCAGCGGCGATTCAACTCCTCCCAATGCGTGTCGGCATACCAGGCGGAGCCGGAATAGCGGCCATGCGAATGGCCGGACCAGAAGCACAGCCGCAGCCCGCGCCGCCACTCGCCCTGCCGCTCCGCCAGCACGCGCGCCGCTTCCAGCATGGTCGCGTTGGCCGAGCCGTTGTCCATCACGCCCTCATACCAGGTGTCGTGATGGCCGGAGAACAGGATGAAGGGCGCCTCGGCCCCGCCCTGTCCGTCCAGTTCCGCTTCCAGCAGCGGGGTCTGGCGCCAGCCGGTATCCACCTCGGCATGCAGCGCGGCCTGCAGCGCTTCGCCGGCGGCCAGCCGCCCGCGCAGCGCCTGCCCGTCCTCCTGCGAGATGGTGCAGACCACGGTCGCGGGCAGCGCCGGCAGGGTGGTGTCGGACGGGCTGCCCCAGACGGGCGAGATGCACATCTCGTGCAGGTGCTCTTGCGGGCTGATGTGCAGCTGCCCGGTCGCCCCGGCGGCGGAGGCGAGCGCCGCAACCGCGGGGCTGGCAATACCCTCGACCAGCACGATGCGGCCCTTCACGTCACGGCCGGCGAAATCCGCCTCGGTCCCGTGGCCCAGATCGACCAGCGGCCCGCATAGGCCGCCCGCCGGCGAGGGGCGGGAAAAGGAGTGCGTGATGGCCCTCAGCGCCTGACCGTCCACCTCCACCCGCGCCGGCCCGGGCAGGCTGATATAGGCGTCGTGCATCAGCAGGCGCGTGCGATAGCCAAAGCCGTCGAGCTGCGCCTTCAGGTAGCGGAAGCTCTCCAGCTCCTCCGGCGTGCCGGAGAGCTTCACGCGGCGGGCGAATTCCTGGACATGGCGCATCAGTGCCGGGCCGGTGACGGCTTCCTTCAGCGCGGCGACGATCTTGCTCATGCCATGGCCTCCTGTGGTACCGGCAGCGAGGAGGAAGACGGCCTGACGCGACAGGCCCTGCCGGCCGGCCCTGGGGCGGAATGTGCCACGGGGAGGCAGATCTCCGACTGACGCATTTCGGCGGGAAGACCAGGGGCGGTCAGCCGGCGGGCGATCGCATCGGCGGCGACACTGACATTCTCGGGCCGTCGGCGCTGCGTGAAGGTCTCCACCGGACGCCAGAGTTTACCGAGGCTGATGGTCCTCAGGAACCGGCGCTCGAGATCGGTGATGCTCACTCCTGGTACTCCTCCCCGTCGCGACATCGAAGAGATGTTTCGCCTCTTTCTCCGGAGCGTCAATTGCTTCCGGACAGAAAGCTTTCCGGCCTGCACTTCATGCGGCACATCCCAAAGCCCTGGCGCAAGTGACGTGAAAGAGCGCAGAACTCTCGTTGATGCCGGTCCAAGGGACAAAAACTGCCGGCGAGGAGTTGAGTGCTTCCGAAACACCGGTTTACGCTCCCGGACATCGGGCACGGCAACGCGCCCTCATCTTCTGGAGAATGTCGTCGGGCCGCGGTCGCGGCTGACCGAGGAGCCTGAACGCCTTCATGTCCGTATGCTGCTGGCCGCCACCGGCGAGGTTCCCGCCTGCCTGGGCCGTGAGGCCGCTGCATGATTCGTCTGCCTGATCGGAGCACACACTGATGAGCCACGCCAATACTCCGCCCTTCGCGGCCGAGGATCTGCTGGAGGAAATCCGCGCCTGGGTCGAGATCGAAAGCCCGACCACCGACGCCGCTGCCGTGGATCGCGTCATGGACAAGGCCGCCGCCGACGCACAGGCGGCCGGCGCCCGCATCACGCGCATCCCGGGCCGCGAGGGCTATGGCGGCCATCTTCTGGTCAGCTCGCCCTGGGGCGAGGAGGATGAGCCGGGCATTCTGGTGCTCAGCCATCTCGACACCGTGCACGGCCTCGGCACGCTGGAAGGCCCGCTGCCCTTCAAGGTCGAGGGCGACATCGCCTATGGCCCGGGCATCTACGACATGAAGGGCGGCGCGCTGATCGCGCTGGCGGCGCTCCGGCACCTGATCCGCAGCGGCCAGCACGCGCCCCTGCCGGTGCGGCATCTTTTCGTTTCCGACGAGGAGGTCGGCAGCCACACCTCGCGGGAATACATCGAGCGGGAGGCGCGGCGTGCGCGCTACGTGCTGGTCACCGAGCCGGCGCGCGAGGGCGGCCGCATCGTCACCGCGCGCAAAGGCACGGCGCGCTTCGATCTGAAGATCCGCGGCCAGGCCGCGCATTCCGGCTCCCGCCACCAGGACGGGCGCAGCGCGGTGAAGGAGCTGGCGCGGCAGATCCTCGATCTGGAGGCGATGACGGACTACGAGACCGGCGTGACCGTCAATGTCGGCCATATCGGCGGCGGCACGCGTGCCAATGTCGTGGCAGACTATGCCTGGGCCGAGATCGACATGCGCGTGCCGAACCAGGAGGTCGGCGACCCCGCCGTCGAGCGCGTGCTCGCCATCAAGGCCTATGACCCGGACGTGACGCTGGAGATCACCGGCGGGCTGAACCGCCCGGGCTACGAGAAGTCGCCCGCCATCGCTCAGCTCTTCGAGCACGCGCGCGGCCTCGCCGCCGAGATCGGCTTCGAGCTGCAGGATCTGAAGACCGGCGGCGGCTCGGACGGCAATTTCACCGCCGCCCTCGGCGTGCCGACGCTCGACGGGCTGGGCGTGGACGGCAAGGGCGGCCATACGCTCTACGAGCAGATCAACATTTCCTCCCTGGTGCCGCGCGCACGGCTGATGCTGCGGCTGATGGAGACGCTCACGTGACCGGCCTCGCCACGCAACCGGATGCCACCACTCCGGTGCTGCACCGGCAGGAGAATGCCGTATGACCCGTGAAACCGCTGTCGCCGCCGCCCGCGCCCTGCTGGAGGATGGCCCCTATCTGGACGTGATGGCGCGCCGCGTCGCCATCCCCACCGCCAGCCAGGACCCGGCCAGTGCGCCGCACCTCTACGCCTATCTCGCGGAGGAAATCCTCCCGGATCTGGAGCGCCAGGGCTTCACCGGGCAGATTTTCGACAACCCGACCGGCAAGGGCGGCCCCTTCCTGATCGCCCGCCGCATCGAGGATCCCGCCCTGCCGACGCTGCTGACCTACGGGCATGGCGACACGGTGCTGGGCCTGGATGCGGGCTGGGAGGACGGCCTTTCCCCCTGGGTGCTGACCCGGCGCGGGGATCGGCTCTATGGCCGCGGCATCGTGGACAACAAGGGCCAGCACACCGGCAACCTGATGGCCATGGAGGTCGTGCGCCAGCAGCGTGGCGGCCGGCTCGGCTACAACGTCACCCTCCTGCTGGAGATGAGCGAGGAGGTCGGCTCCCCCGGTATCGAGGAGATCTGCCAGCAGCAGCGCGAACTGCTGAAGGCCGATGTGCTGATCGCCTCCGACGGCCCGCGCCTGGTGCCCGAGGTGCCGACCCTGACCCTCGGCACGCGCGGCGCCCTCGCCTTCGACCTGCGGGTGAAATACCGCGAGGGCGGGCACCATTCCGGCAACTGGGGCGGGCTGCTGGCCAATCCCGGCATCCGGCTTGCCCATGCCATCGCCAGCCTCGTCGGACCGACCGGGCAGGTGATGCTGCGCGACCTCGTGCCGGAGCGCATCCCCGACAATATCCGCCGCGCCCTGGCCGATTGCCGCGTGGATGGCGGTTCCGACGGGCCGGAGATCAATGCCTGGTGGGGCGAGCCGGGCCTTTCTGCCGCGGAGAAGGTCTTCGGCTGGAACACCTTCGAGGTGCTGGCCTATTCCACCGGCAACCCTTCGGCCCCGGTCAACGCCGTGCCGCCCGAGGCCTTCGCGCGGTGCCAGATCCGCTATACCGTGGACCGCGACGTGGAGACCTTCCTTCCCGCCATCCGCCGCCATCTGGACGCGCAGGGCTTCACCGACGTCGCTGTGCAACCGGTGAAGGCGGGCGCCGAGTGGAAGGCCACCCGCATGGACCCGGACGGCCCCTGGCCGCAACTGGTGGCCGAGAGCATCCGCCGCACCACGGGCAAGGCGCCGATGGTCGTGCCGAACGCCGGTGGCTCCCTGCCGAATGACAGCTTCGCGGTGATGCTGGGTCTGCCCACCATCTACATCCCGCATTCCTACAGCGGCTGCTCGCAGCACGCGCCGAACGAGCACGCGTTGTTCCCGCTGGTGCGTGAGGGTCTGGAGATCGCCGCCGGCGTCTTCTGGGATCTGGGCGAGATGCCCTGGCCCGGCCGGTAAGCCCGCCCATACATCCGGGGGCCTTCCCCCCGGATGCCGCCGGCCGGCTGGACGGCATCTTCTTCCAGGGCACGGCCGCGGCAAACTGCCGTGTCCTGATCGCGAGGCCCTGGGAGGCAGAGCCTCCCAGAGCACAGCGGGCCGTGCCCTTACTTGGCCGGCCGGATGGTATCGACGAAGGTGAAGGAGTCGGCGCGCGGCGTCAGCGTCAGGTCGCGGCGCAGACCCCAGATCGCCTTAGTGAAATAGACCGGCACCACAGGCGCGTCGCCGATGGCGAGATGCGTCGCCTCGCGCACCAGCGCGGCACGCTTCGTCTCGTCCGGTTCGACCATGGCGGACTCGATCAGGTCATCCAGCTTCGGGTTCGAGTAGCCGGTGTAGTTGTTGCCGCCGCGCCCGCGGTCGCGGTCCATGGTCTGCACCAGCGAATTGAGCGCCGAGGTGGCCAGCCCGTTCGGGGAGCCATAGCCCAGCATGAAGGCCGCCACGTCGGGCCGCCCATCCGCCCCGGCCGAGCGCCGACGGAACAGGATGGAGATCGGCACGGTCTCCACCCGCGTCTGGATGCCGACGGCGCCCAGCATCTGCCCGAGCGCCTGACAGACCCGCGCGTCGCCGGGGTAGCGGTCGTTGGAACAGGCCAGGGTGATGTTGAAGCCCTTGGGATATCCCGCCTCGGCCAGCAGGGCACGGGCCCGCGCCGGATCATAGGGCAATGGCTGCAACGAGGGATCATGGTTGTCGAGGCCGGGCGCCATGAACTGGCCCGCCGGCTCCGCCGCGCCCTCCATGGCGCGCTCAGCGATGGCGGCGCGGTTGATGGCGTGGCTCAGCGCGTGCCGCACCCGCACGTCCTGGAACGGGTTCTTCGGCAGCGGTTTGCCGTTGGCATCCGTGACATAGGGCGACTGCTCTCGCCCCATCTCCAGCTGCAGGTAGAGCATCATGATGGCGGTGGTGGAGAGCAGGTGCGCGTTGCTCGACGTCTCGATGCGCTTCGTCAGGCCCGGCGGCACGGCGTCGATCACGTCGAGATCGCCGGCCAGCAGCGCGGCGACACGGGCGCTGTCGTTCGGCACGAAGCGGAAATCCACCTTCTCCCAGTGCGGCTTCGCGCCCCAGTAATCCGGATTGCGCGTCAGCGTCACGCCCTGGCCGGGCGTCCACGCGCTCCAGCGATAGGGGCCGGTGCCGATCGCCGCCTTGCCGCGGAAATCCTCCGGCGTGGCGTCCTTCGTGGCATGGGCGGAGACGATGCCGAAGGTGGCGACGCTGAACGGCAGCTGCGGCGAGGGGGCGCGCGTGCGCAGGATGACGGTGCGCGGCCCTTCCGCCTCCACCGAGACGATCTCGCGAATGTCGGACTTGTAGGTCTGCGGCAATTCGGTCGCCATGTTGCGGGCGATGGTCGCCGCGACATCCTCCGGTGTCAGTGGCGAGCCGTCATGGAACTTGACGCCCTCGCGCAGCGTGAACTCCCAGGTCGTGGGATCGCGCATGCGCCAAGCCATCGCCAGGCCCGCCACCGGCTTTAGGGTCGCATCCTGCAGCAGGAGCGGCTCGTAGATCTGCAACGTGATGTTGCGGTTGGGCGAGTAGGAGCTGGCGGGATCGGCGGTGTCGAGCGCAGCGCGCACGCCGACCCGGAGGTCCTGCGCCCTGGCGGCACCATGGCCTGCCAGGCCGGGAGTGAGTGCGGCGATGGCGACGGCCATCACGCGGAAGAGCGTCCGTTCCATGTGCGGAAGACAATCATGCGCTTCCCGTCGCCACAAGCCGAGAGGCCGACAGAAAGCTTCGTCATAACTATGAAGCAATGAATTCGCCATCTTCAGGGCTTTGCCCTCTTCAGAGCGAAACCTGCCGAGCATGTCAGCGTCAGGCAAAGAGTGGCAGCTTTCAGCAGGAGTGCTCGCCCCAGCGATCGGTGCGCGACAGACCTGTTGAGAGATCCTTGTCAGTCCAGGTATCGGTGCATAGGCCCAGCCGATGGAGGCGCCGGTCAGGGCCAAGCCGCACCCAGGCGCTGTCGGGCAGTCAACCGGCGCCGTCCCCGAGCGTTTTGTGAGCATGCAACGTCAGACGGAGCACACCGCGAAGAGCTCTGGCACCCGCCGCGCGATCCTCGCGGTCGGCATACTGCTCTGCATCGGCTTATCGGTTGTCGGCGCGTATCTGCTGGGCTGGTTGGATCGTCTCGGCATAATGGACTGATCTGCACGACGCCTGGTAAGCAGGGGGGCAGGCGGGCCCACATGGCGCAGGCCTCGCTCGCGCTTATCCTGTCGCATGCGTGTCTTCCGCCGACTGCTTGCGCTCGCGGGAGGGCACTAGCGGAAATCCCGGCTGGCCGGCATACGGACCTTCGGTCGCGCCGAGCTCGGATCCGGCCGCCGCACCTCATTCGCCCGCGCGAGCCCAGCGTCGCCCCAGGCGGTGGCGTCCTCGGCCTGAATCAGCTGGTCCAGCAGGTCGGTCCGATCAATCAACCGGCGCGCGATGACATGGATGACCGGCACCTCGAGCCGCTCGGCCTGCCGCTCGATCCGCCCTTCGACCAGCATCAGCCGCGCGCCGAGCAGCGCGGCGCGGTCGCGCGCAGCGAGATCCGCCCAGACCACCAGGTTGGCCTGGCCGTGCTCGTCCTCCAGCGTGACGAAGATGATGCCCTTGGCCGTGCCCGGCCGCTGCCGCATCAGTACCAGCCCCGCCAGCGTCACGCAGCTTCCCGGTGGCGACCCGGCCAGCGCGCGCGTGTCCTGGCAGCCCAGGGCCTGCAGCCGCGGCCGCAGCAGAGCCAGGGGATGCCGCCTCAGCGTCAGCCCGAGCGCGGTGTAGTCCATCACCACGGACTGCCCCTCTGTCTCCTCGGGGAGCGCGGGTGCCGGCTCCCGGATCAGCGGTGGCTCGTCGACTGCGGCGGTCTCGGCGGCGAGACGGAGCAGCGGCGGTGGATCATTCTCCACCGCCTGGGCGGCCCAGAGTGCCGCGCGGCGGGCGCTGCCCATGCTGGCGAAGCCATTCGCCCGGGCGAGCGCCTCCATCGCCTTGCGGCCGAGCGCGGCGCGGCGCGCCACCTCCTCCGGCGTGGCAAAGGGCGCGCCATTGCCGGCCCGCCGCACCTCGACCAGACGCTGGCCGTCGGCGGCGGCGAGGCCGGCGGCCATGCGCAGCCCGAGGCGGAGCGCATAGCCCTCGGCGCTCCGCGGCTCCCGCTCCAGCGAGCAATCCCAGTCGCTGGCGTTCACATCCAGTGGCCGCACCAGCACGCCATGCTCGCGCGCGTCACGGACGATCTGTGCCGGGGCATAGAAGCCCATCGGCTGGCTATTCAGCAGGGCGGCAGCAAAGACGGTCGGGTGGTGGCATTTCAGCCAGGCGGAGGCATAGGCGAGAAGAGCAAAAGAAGCGGCATGGCTCTCCGGAAAGCCATAGCTGCCAAAGCCCTCGATCTGCCGGAATACCCGCTCGGCCAGCGCCGGATCATAGCCACGCCGGACCATGCCGCCGACCAGCCGGTTGCGGTACTCGGCCATCCTCTGGCTGTTCGCCATGGCGCGGCGCAGCTGGTCCGCCTCCTCCGGGCTGAACTCGGCAGCGACCATCGCCACCCGCATCGCCTGTTCCTGGAAGAGCGGCACGCCGAGGGTGCGCTCCAGCACCGCCTGCAGTTCATCCGGCGATCCATGCTCGCGGGAGGGCGCGGGATAGACCGGCGTCTCCAGGCCGCTCCGACGGCGCAGATAAGGATGCACCATGTCGCCCTGGATCGGGCCGGGGCGGACGATCGCGACCTGGATCACCAGGTCATAGAAGCGCTCCGGCTTGAGCCGCGGCAGCATCGCCATCTGTGCCCGGCTCTCCACCTGGAACACGCCAACGGAGTCCGCCCGCCGCAGCATGGCGTAGGTCTTCTCGCAATCGCGCGGCACGCTGGCCAGCTTCAGGGACTTGCGGTGATGGCGGCGCAGCAGGTCGAAGCCGCGGCGCAGGCAGGAGAGCATGCCGAGCCCCAGCACATCGACCTTGAGCAGGCCGAGCGCGGCGATGTCATTCTTGTCCCATTCGAGCACCGTACGCCCCGCCATGGCGGCGTTGCGGATGACGGCCATCTCGACCAGCGGCCCGCGGCTCATCACGAAGCCGCCGACATGGGTGGCGAGGTGGCGCGGGAAGTCCTGGATCTCCTCCACCAGCTCCAGTGTTAGGCGCAGCCGGCGGTCGCTCGGGTCCAGCCCCTCGGCGGCGGCAATTTCGGCCAGGGTTTTCTCACGTCCCGGGCCCCAGCTGCCCTTGGCGAGCCGGCCGGTGACATCCTCCGACAGGCCCAGCGCCTTGCCGACCTCGCGCAGCGCCGAGCGGACACGATAGTGGATCACCGTGGCGGCGATGGCCGCGCGCTCGCGCCCGTAGCGATCATAGATGTGCTGGATGACCTCCTCGCGCCGCTCGTGCTCGAAATCGACGTCGATGTCCGGCGGCTCGCCGCGATTGGCCGAGACGAAGCGCTCAAACAGCAGGTCGTGCTTCGAGGGGTCGATCGCGGTGATGCCGAGCACGTAGCAGATCGTCGAATTGGCCGCCGAGCCACGCCCCTGGCAAAGGATGCCCTTGCCCTCCGCAAACCGGACGATCTCATGCACGGTGAGGAAGTAGGGCGCATAGCCGAGCTGTTCGACCAGCCGCAGCTCATGATCGAGGCGGGCCTGGATGTCCGGCGGCGCGCCCGCGGGCCAGCGCACCGCCACCGCGGCGGCGACACGGCCGGCCAGCGTCTGCTGCGGCGTGCGGCCGGATTCGAGGATTTCCTCCGGATATTCGTGGCGCAGCTGGTCGAGCGAAAAGCCCTGCCCGGCCTGCAGCACGCGGAGCGTGTTGGCCAGGGCCTCAGGATAGGGGGCGAACAGTCGCGCCATGCGCGCCGGGCTCTTGAGGCAGCGCTCGCCATTCGGCTCGGCCATCCGGCCCAGCGTCTCGACGGTGCGGCCGAGGCGGATGGCGGTCAGCACATCGGCGAGCCGCCGCCGGCTGCGGTGGTGGTAGCGGACATCATTCCAGGCCAGCAGCGCATCGCCGGCCAGCTCGGCCAGGAAGGCCAGCCGCTCCGCGTCCAACCCGTCATAGAGCCAGGCCGCCGCACAGAAGAGCGGCAGGGCTAGCCGGTCGCGCAGCATGGCCATCTCGGCGCGGAACCGTGCGGCAAAGGCCGTATCCGGGTGCGGTGGCGGGATGGCGGCGAGGCACCAGCCCTCGGCATGATCCAGCATCTCCGCATGGCCGATCCGGCATCCGCCGCTCAGTGCGCGCCGGTGACCCTGGGAGAGCAGGCGGGTCAGGCGGCCATAGCTCGCGCGGTCGGTCGGCCAGGCCAGGTATTCGCGGCCGTCCTGCAGGCACAGCCGGGCGCCGATCCGGTAGGGCAGGCCGCACTCCTTGGCCGCGACATGGCCGCGCACCACGCCAGCAAGGCTGTTGCGGTCGCAGATCCCGAGCCCGGCCAGACCGAGGGCTTCGGCGGTCGTGACCAGCTCGGCCGGCTGTGAGGCACCATCCAGCAGCGAGAAGCTGCTGCGCGCGGCGAGCTCCGCATAGGCGGGCGGCATGGCTCAGGCCAGATAGCCGTGCAGGAACCAGCGGGGTTCGCTACCCGGCTCAAGCAGGCGGCAGACCCACAGGCGCGGCCCCTCCACGGTCTGCACGCGGTAATAGTCACGCGCCGGGCGCTCGGCGTCCTCGCCCCACCATTCCGGCTCCAGCCGCTCCGGACCGATGCAGCGTAGGACGCGATGCAGTTCCCGGCCCTGGCGCAGCTGCACCGGCGGGCCATTCGGCACGGTGAGGGTGGCCGAGAGGGCGATCGGCGTAGCGAGCAGGCGCACCGGCCGGAGAGGCAGAATCTCCGCCGAGGCCGGGGTGGCGACCGGTGCGAAGGGTTCGGCCGGCACCGCAGCGTATTCGGGCCAGTGACTGTCGAGCAGTGCCATGCGGCGGACCGCCATGCGCTGGCCCAGTCGGTCCAGAAGCTCGGCCAGCAAGGGTGCCGGCGATGGATCTTCGACCGCGCCAGGATCGGCCAGGGTCGCCTGGATCCCGCCAAGCGGATCGGTCGCGTTCGCCTCCAGCGTCAGCCGCTCGAAGCCGAGCTCCGGTGCGAGCCGGGCGAGGCGCTCAGCAAACAGGCGGCGCAAATGGTCCGGATCGCGCGAGGCCACGCCAGTGCCGATCACGACTTCCTGCACCACCCGATCCACCCGGAAGGCGCGGAGCGTCAGGCGGCGGGCGCCGCGGCTGGCCGCCGAGAGGGCCTGGCAGAGCTCACCCAGCAGCGCGTCCAGGACATGCTCGATGGCCGGGCGGGTCAGGATCGGCTCGAGGCAGTCGTGCGCAGCCAGGAAGGCGGCCGGCGGACGGATGGAGTGGAAGGGCAGGGCGCCAGGACCCGTCACCGCCTGCAGCGGGTCGATCAGCGCCGACCCGAAGCGCCGGGCGAGCGGGGCACGCGGCTGGCGCAGGACATCCCCGATGCTGCGCAGGCCAAGCCGGCGCAGGCCGATGAGGATCTCCGATTGTAGACGCAGCGCGGTCACGGGCAGAGGGGCGATGGCCGCTAGCTCCTGGCCGGGCGGCACGATCCGGTCCATGCCATCCGCGCGCGCAAGGGCGGCCGTCGCGGCGGCGGAACCCGCCATGGCGGCACAAAGTCGCAAGCCGCTGTTGCGCAGGTTGGCGGTAATGGCGGCCAGGAAGCCGGCCTCGCCGCCGAGCAGCGCCGTCGCGCCGGTGGCCTCCAGCAGCAGGCCCTCCGTGCCATCAACCGCGACCTGCGGCGTGAAGCGCAGGCACCAGAGCGCCAGCTGCTCCAGGAAAGCCGCCTCCTCGCGTGGCGTGGCCTCGAAGAGCACCAGCTCCGGACAGATCGCCTGGGCATCCGCCAGCGTCTGGCCCGGAGCGAGAGCAGGGGCGTCCACCGTCTGCAGCACGCGGCGGCTGCCCGCTTGATGCCAGATGGCCAGCGGCCGGTCTCGCAGCGCCGGATCGCGCCGACGCCGGCGGTCAATGGCCAGCCAGGGTAAGTGCAGGGCGAGAAAGCGGCGGGTCATGGCGGAGCCGCCAGTTCCGGGCCGACCACCGCCCAGGAGCCCGGCTGACCGCCGCGGCAGCGCAGCAGGTCGAGCTGCCAGGCGGGCCGGGCGCGCGGCTCAGGGCGGGCGGCGACGCGCCAGCGTGTCAGCGCATTGGAAGGGCCCTGGGCCGCCGTGGCGGGGCGCAGCAGCAGGCCGAGGCTGCCGGTGGCCTCGGTGGCCAGCTGCAGCCGCCGCGCCGCAGTCAGATCGAGGTGCGGGATCTGCAGCACCGCCCCTTGTAGGGCAGGACTGCGCAGCGCCTCCTCCAGCGCCCAGAGCCCCTCGGCAGGCTGGCGGTACTGGACCAGGATCAGCCGGCTGACACAGAGACCGAGGGTCTGCAGGCCAGGGGGCCAGACGGCGTCAGCCGCCGGCGCGATCCACAGCACCGGCCCCGCAAGCCGGCCCAGGATGCTGGCGGAGAAAGCGACACCGGCCCCGGGATCAGCCGCCAGCACCTCATGCAGCGCGCCGCGGGCCAGGCCACCCTCGGGCAGATGGCGGTCGATAAGCGGGGAGAGCGACACCGCCGGCCAGGGCGTGTCGGTGAGGCCGCGCTCGATATGGGCGATCCGCGCCCGCAGATCCTGCAGAGGGGAAGGCGAGGTCGGCATGGCGCGGCCTCACCCGGCGCTTTCGATCTGCTGCAACATGCGACCAGGGGCGCTTCCGCACGCTCCGGCGGCTGCTTCGCGGACCGTCGAACAGCCAGCGAGGCGGGCGCGAATTGTTTCGCACATCCAGCGGATTGTTGGGGAAGGGAGCGATTCGGCGGTCATGGTCTAGGCAGTATGTTCTCAATTTGTTCTGTAAGTCGAGAGAGAAGCCGGTGCCTTGCGGAGCACGAGAGACGTGGCTCCCCATCGCTACGTTCGGACGCTGCAATTGCCTTGAGTTGTGGCTACCCCTCGGCACGGGCCACGAGTGTGCCCCTGGTGCGCCCCGCTTCTCGGCCGCACTATGCTCCACACCACGGCCACCCTTCAGCCCAGCAGGAGCAAACGATGCCCCTCGAAACACGCCCTTTCGGCCCGGACAACCTCCCCCTCTCCCTCCTGGGCTTCGGGTGCGGGGGCGTCGGCGGCCTGATGGTGCGGGGCGCGGCCGCCGACCAGGAACGCGCGGTCGCCCGCGCGTTGGAGGCCGGGATCAACTACTTCGATACTGCGGTGCAGTACGGCAACGGTGCCTCGGAGCAGAACTTGGGCAAGGTCCTGCGCAAGCTGGGGGCGAAGAATGTCCTGATCGGCACCAAGGTCCGGCTGCGCTCGGAGGAGTTTGGCAACATTCCGGCCGCGATCGCGGCCTCCCTCGACGGCAGCCTGCGGCGGCTGCAGCGGGAGCAGGCGGACATCTTCTACCTGCATAATGAGATCACTCGGGACGGCGGTGGCGAGAACCTGAGCGTGCGCCAGGTGCTGGAGGAGGTGGTGCCCGCGTTCCAGTCGCTGCAGGCCGCGGGCAAGCTGCGGCTGCCCGCCATGACCGCGGTGGGGGAGACCGCTGCCCTGCAGCAGGTCATCGAGGCCGGGTTCTTCGGGGGCGCCCAGGTCATCTACAACATGCTGAACCCCTCGGCCGGGGCGGCTCTGCCGGCCGGCTACCCGGCCCAGGATTACGGGCGGTTGCTCGAGCGCATGCGGGCGAAACACATGGGTGCCGTCGGTATCCGCGTGCTGGCGGGCGGCGCCCTGAGCGGGGCCGCGCAGCGCCATCCCGTTGCCAGCCCACCCCCGGCACCGATGGGGTCGGGAGAATCCTATGACGCCGACCTCCACCGGGCATCCCGATTGATGCCGCTGGTAACCGAAGGCTTCGCCGCCTCATTGACGGAAGCCGCCATCCGCTTCGCCATCGCTCATCCCGCGATGGGCACGGTCCTGGTTGGCATGGCCAGCGTGGAGGAGTTCGAGGCGGCGCTGGCGGCCGTGCTGAAGGGCCCGCTGCCGGCGGCGGCGCTGCGGCGCATTGCCGAACTCACTGCCGACTTCTCGGGCAAAGGCCGCTGAGAGGGCAGCGGTTTTCCTGCCCCGGTCACAAAGGCAGAAAGCGGCCGAAGGCGGGATGGCCGCACGGCGAAAACAATGAAGGGCGCGAAGCTGGTCAGCAGGTTCATGGCGAAGTCCCCCGTGCGGCGCCGATGAAGGGCCCGGGCTCGTCTGGGCGCGCCGCGCGCCGGAGGACGGGGCCCAGATGGTCGCACAGCCCGGCATCCCGCCAGGATCCGCCCCGCCAACCCAGATACCCGTCGTGATTCCAAGGTCAGCGCGTCCAACTATCGCGCCGCCCGGGCCGAAAAAGGTGAGAAGCCGATGTGTGGATGCTCACGCCAAGAAAGCAGGTATTGACCCAAAGCCGAACATTGTGCCGAGGTCCGAAGCAGCGGCAGTGCAAAGGGCACGACCATGCTCCAGGCCAGAGCGACCCCAGAACGACTGAGCGCGTTCTCCGATGGCGTGTTTGCCGTCCTTATTACAGTACTGGTTTTGGAACTGCGCCCACCGGAAATCCCCAGCTTTGGAGCGCTCCTGCTGCTCTGGCCCACATGGCTAAGCTATGCAGTGAGCTATCTCTTCGTCGCCATTGTCTGGACCAATCATCATCATCTCCTGCGCTACGCGACAGAGGCGACGCCGCGCTTGATCTGGTTCAATTTCGCGCATCTCTTTTCCGTGTCGCTGCTTCCACTGTCTACGGCTTGGATGGCCGTGAGCGAATTGGCGCCGCAGCCCGTTGCCTTCTATGCGGCGGTATTTTTCCTGGTAAACTTGACCTATCTATTTTTGCTTTGGAAGCTGATTGACCCCGATCCAGCTGTTGGCATCCCACAAAGGGTGAGCAGGAATATGCGGGTCAGAGCGATCGTGACCCTCTGCCTCTTCGGGGGCGCTGCGGTTGTGGCGCTGCGTTACCCCGTAGTCGGACTTGGAATCTGTGTCTGTTGCTTGATCGCTTATCTGAGGCCAGATGCGCCGGGAGCGGAGAGCCAATCGTTAGGGCAAGTTCCAAGCTAACGGAATTCGGAGACTGCCGACTGCGCAGGGAGTTTGCTGCTTCCAGAGGCTGTTATGGATCTGCGGTCGGGTAACGATCAGGCTGTGGGGCATGGCTGTCCGCAAGCCGTACCCGTCCGATGTGTCGGATGAAAAATGGGCGCTGGTTGCGCCCTATCGCTGGCAGGGCGTTGGTGGAGGATGTCGCAACCGGAGAAAGCGGTAGTAATGCATCTTCTGGGCCCACGCGCTCTGTTGCCCCTCGGGAAAGATACGCGAGGAGGAAATATTCTGTAGTCGCGCCAGCAGCCTCGAGCCGATGCTGAGTTAGCTGGATCCTGATCCATTGGCGCCACCGGCTCCCAAGTCACTGAGCTGAAGCTCATCCGGCGCCAGATGTATGGCCGTGGTCAGTAGGTATGCGGATAAGGCTCGAACGCTCGGTGCACCCGCCGCCTCTGATTTCCTTCCGGAAAGCCGATGACGCTCATACGCTACTGTTGTGTGGTTGAGAGCGCATGGCGGTGTTCACGCTTCATGGACCACTCGATCAGCTCTGTACGGTAGAGTTCGCGCACGGCCGCGATGGGCCATCGCGGGGAGACGCCGGAGATGACGAGTGCGCGGTGCTCCAGGATGTGGGTGTGGCCAGTCGGCAGAACTGCCTCGTAGAGTGTGTGGCGTGTTGGATGTAGCAGCGCGACGACGGTGCCGAAGGGGCTGTCTGTGTTGTCCAACTCGGCAGCCATGCCTTGGCCGAGCCTACTCGGCATCCACCACAAATCACAATCGGACAGCGCGATGCCGCTCCGGCTCAACGTGACCCGGCGATGTTGGATGACTTCTCCGGGCGCAAGCAGCAACGCGTTGAGCAACTCATCGTCCGGCCGCACGACATCGGCGTGTGGCTGCTTCTTGGCAAGGATCGGGCCATCGCCGCCGATACGGTGGTCGTCGCACCACTTGCGCAGAGCGCGCGTTGCGCTGTCGGCGCTCAGAAGCCTCGAGTTCAGCGCCCCTACGGGGTCGGCGAGACGCATGATTGTGCCCCTCCCGTTTAAGAGGTGCGAGATGGGGCGCCACTGCGTGCGCGTGCCCAGGCAATGACCCAGCGCTGAGGCAGGGCGGCGGGGGTGGAGGGCCTTGAGTCGGCCCGTTTACCATCAACCACAAGGTCAGAGGTTCTGGCGCGTGAGCTCATCGGTGCGGTTCCACGAGATGCCGTAGCAAGGCAGTCGCTTTACTGCTCAAGCTCTTAGCGACCCCTTGTCATGGCATTTAACATTAGCACCATGAACGCCGCTTGGCTCCTTCCAACGGCGGGGCTCGGCCAGGCCAGGATCAGCGCCCCGGTAGTCGTAAAGGCTGCCTGCGGGCAGCGGCGTCAACTCAGGCGGCCGGCCCCGGCGTGTGCGCCACATTCATCAGCCAGCACACCATGGCGAAGTAGCCCACCAGTGTCACCAGTTCGACCACTGTTGGCTCGCCCCACTGTTTGAGTGCATCCGAATAAGTCACGTCGCTCAGCCGGTGCCGGCCGATAAGTTCGCGGGTGACCGCGCGAGCGAGCGCAAGATCGGCGGGCAGATCACCCGGCAATGGCTGCCCGGCATCCAGGGCAGCCAATGCCGCCGCCGGCACTCCGGCTGCCGCCGCGAGCGGCAGGTGCATGTCCCACTCGAAGACGTTAGACAGCTCGCGCGCAACGACACAGATCGTCCATTCACGCAGCGCCGCGTCGAGCGTGCCGTCGTATCGCAAGCTCTCGCCCAGCTTGGCGACCGCGCGCAGCAGCGGCGGGCGGTGCAGGAGGGGCCGGAAGGGGCCGTACACGCCGCGGCGCGGGCCGTTGATCAGTTCGTCCGCGGCTTCCTGCTGTGCGGCGTCAAGCCTTGCCGGCGGACCCAGCCGTTCGGGCAGGCCTGCTTCGGGGAAGCGTAGGACGGAGGTCATCGAAGGCGCAGAGTTCATCGCGCGTACCTCGGCGTTGAGGGAACAACAGGTTCGGCGCCGCGCCATAGCCAGGCCGACGTGAGCGCCAGCAGCAGCGTGGAGGCCGCATTGGCCCAGGCGAGGGCATCCCAGCCGGCCCAGCTGCCAGGGCCAAGCAGGCGAACGAGGAGAGGGCCGGCGATCTGCCCGGCCGCGAAGGCGACGGTCATCCGGGCCAGCAGTGGTGTCGGGTTCGCGGGAAGCTGCTCGCGCGCCAGCTGCAGGCCCGCCATGGTGGCGACCATGAAGGTTCCGCCCACCAGCACGGCCGATGCGGCGAGGGCCCAGAGGGCCTGCACCGCCAGCGGCAAGGCGGTGCCGAGAGCCATGATACCTTGTGCCAGCGCCCAGACACGCCGACGCGGCCACTCCGACAGCCACTGCGCGACCATGGCGACGGAGAGGGCGGCGGCAAGCCCGAAGAGGGGCCAGGTGAGCCCGAACACCAGCGGGTCAGAGACCAGTTGCCGGGCCATGGCAGGCAGGAAGGTGGCCGGCACGATGTAGCCGAAGCCGAAGCTGCCGTAACACAGCATCAGCCCCAGATGCCCCTGTCTCCTGCCTGGTGCGGCCGTCGGCGAAAGGTGTGCCGCTGCCGGTGCCGACCCCTTACCTGGGCCTCCGGACCCCAGCCCTACGAACACCGCACCTGCCGCGGCGATCAGCCCCAGCTCCAGCCACAGCCAACTGGCGGGCTGGCGCCCGCCGAGCCAGGCCAGCGCGCCGGCCAGCGCGATGCCCAGACCGACCCCCGTGTAGATCCAGGCGCCCAGCCGCGGGGCATGCCGCCGGGCCAGTTCGGCCAGGCACCAGCTACTCGCGCAGACCAGCGCCCAGGCACTGAAGACGCCGGCGGCGGCCCGCAGCACGGCCCCGAGAAGAGCCAGCCTCTCCCCGCCGACCCAGGCGGCGGCCAGCGTCGTCAGCGCAACGCCAATCAGGGACAGCTGCACGCCGCGCCGCGGGGCACTGGAAAACCAAGCGGCGGTCAGGGCGCCGGCCAGATAGCCGCCGTAGTTCGCCGCCGCCCATTCCGCGCCACCAGCGGCGCTCAGAGTGCCGTCGCGCATCATCAGCGGCATCAACGGCGTGAAGGCGAAGCGGCCGATGCCCATGGCGACAGCAAGGGCAATGATGCCGCTGCCGACGATGCGCCATGTCGGCGGAGGAGGGTTGGCGGTGGGGAGGTGTTCGCTGGTCATGAGCAGACCGAATGAGACACCTTCCCAATCGCGTTGAATACTGAATTTTCGAGGCGTACAATTCTCTGTATGAGAACGATGGATCTCGACGACCTGCATATCTTCCGCTGCGTGGTGCGGGAGGGCGGGGTAACGCGCGCGGCCGACCGGCTGCATCGCGTGCCCTCCAACGTCACCACCCGGATCAGGCAGCTTGAGGAGCGGCTGGAGGTCAGCCTGTTCCGCCGCCAGGGCCGAGGTCTGATCCTCACCGATGCGGGCCGCACCCTGCTGGGCCATGCCGAGCGGTTACTGCAGATGGCCGATATGGCCGAGCAGGAGTTGCGAAGCGGCGTCGTGCGAGGCCTGTTGCGGCTGGGCTCCCTGGAAAGCGCGGCAGGCGCGAGACTGCCGCCGGTGCTGTCGGCCTTCCATGCGCGCTACCCGGACGTCTCGATCGAACTGCAGACCGGCACGACCAGCACGCTGCTCCGTCGGCTGGAGCGCTTCGAGGTTGAGGCTGCCTTCGTGTCGGAGCCCTTCGAGGTGGGAAACCTCTCATCGGTGCCTGCCTTCGACGAGGAACTGGTGCTCATCAGCGCTCGGGGTACGCCTACGCTTCGCCAGCCGTCTGATCTGGGGGGCCAGACCTTGGTGGCATTTCCGCATGGCTGTTCCTACCGCCGCCGCCTGATGGAGTGGTTGGCCGAGGGAGGGGCCTCGCCTGGCCGGATACTGGACCTTGGCTCCTATCATGCGATTGTGGCCTGTGTGGCAGCTGGCACCGGCGTGGCCATCGTGCCGGCAGAGGTGCTCGATCAGGCGGTCCTGGGTACGTCGGTGGACCGCCATCCGCTGCCCGCACGGTTACGCAGGAACCGTACGCATCTCGTGTGGTCGGGGGAGGCGAGTGCGCCTCTGCGCGCTTTGATGGATCTCCTGCCCGAGCCGACGACCAAGCTTGCAGAAGCGGGGGAAGGAAATGCTTCGCTGCCCCCGCCTCTTGTCAATGAACCGTCTGCTGCTTCGACCGGGCCACGATCTGCGTCGGGCTCACAAAGCGCAACGCGATCAGCAGCCAGATGAGTGTCGTGACCATGTAGATCACCGCCATCGCATCCACCGACTGCGTCGCCCGCACACCGGCGGCGAAGACGGAGTAGTAGAGCGCAACGACAAGGGTCTGGCTCGTTGGTCCAGCGGTGAGGAAGGTCAGCTCAAACATCGCGATGGTGCGCACCAGCACCAGCAGCAGGGCTGCAAGGACGCCTGGAAGCAGGATAGGTGTCAACACGTGGATGAAGAGCCGCAGCGTGCCCGCGCCAAACACCCGCGCTGCTGCCTCGATGCGCGGGTCGATCTGCTCGATGAAGGGGATCATCACCAGGACCACGAAGGGTACGGTCGGCACGAGGTTGGCGAGGATGACGCCCCATACGGTGCCGCCCAGGCCACTCTGGTAAAGCACCGTCGCCATTGGAATGCCGTAGGTGATGGGCGGAACGAGCAACGGCAGCAGGAAGAGCAACATGAACAGCTTCTTGCCCGGAAAGTCCCGCCGCGCCATGGCATAGGCCGCCGGCACGCCGATGAGGCCCGACAGCGCGACGACGGCAAAGACGATCTGGAAGGTCACCAGCAGCACGTCATAGAGCTGGAACTCCTCCCAGGCTGAGGTGTACCAGCGCGTTGTCCAGCCCGTGGGCAGCCAAGTGCCGAGCCAGCGGGTTGCGAAGGAGTTGACGACGACGGAAGCAATCAGCGCCAGCAGGTTCAGCACGAAGAAGCCAACCAGAACCCAGAGGGCGGTGGACCAGAGCCGAGTGCTCAGGGAGGGATTGCTGTGCATGATCCTCAGCCCTTCGCGCCGGCAACGGGGCCGCGATAGAAGAATCGCCGGCTCGCGAGCACCAGCACGACGACCAGGAGCTGCGTCGCACCCATGATCATCGCGATGGCCGAAGCCATGGAGTAGTCATACTCCTCGAAGGCTGCGTGATAGGCCGCAATGGAAATGACGCGCGTCGCCCGTGCCGGCTCGCCCACCAGAACGGCGGAGGGAAAGACGGAGTAGGCCTGCACGAAGCTGAGGCAGAAGGTGATGGCCAGGCCCGGCAGCAGCAGCGGCAGGAAGACATGCCGGAACCGCGCCCTGGGCCCCGCTCCCAGGGTCGCCGCCGCCTGTTCCAATGAAGGGTCGATGCCGGTGACGTAGGAAAGGGTCAACAGGAAGGTGAAGGGGAAGCCAGTGATAAGTAGCGAGAGGAACACGCCGACATAGCTGTTGGTTAGCTTCAGCGGCGCGGAGGTGATATGCAACGCCATCAGCGAGCGGCTGAACCAGCCCTGGGCGCCGAAATAGAAGAGCATGCCCTCGGCCACCAGGACCGTGCCGAGGGTGATCGGCAGGATCAGGATGGTGGTCAGCAAACGCTGGTGCCGCATCAACCGCACACGGAAGGCCACCGGGATGGCCAGCAGCAGGTTCAGCAGCGTTACTGGAATGGCCAGCCGCAGGGTCGTCCAGATCGTGTTGTAAAGGTACGAGTCGCTGAAGAAGCGTGCGTAGTTGCTGAACATCCCGCCTTCCTTCGGCTCGAAGGAGAGGATGAAGCCGTAGAGAAACGGATAGAGGAAGAGCGCCACCAGCACCAGGGCGCCCGGCAGTACGAGCAGCGTCACGCCATCCAGGCCGCGCGCGGCAAGGCGCTGCTTGATCGAGGGACCAACCTCCTCCGCTCGCCGCCCTGGCGCCGCCAGGAGCGGGCTTTGCGTGCGGGCCGTCATGCTGCCTCCTTGGCGAAGACGAGGGCGCGGGAGGAATCGGCCGTCAGCCGCACAGGGGCGCCGATCTCGATCCGGTTCTCGGTATGGAAGAACAACTCCTGTCCGGTAGGTCCGATGGCGAGGCCATGGAAGCTGCGCCCGCGATACTCCACGGCGTGGACCGTCCCCGGCACGCCTGCCGCGCCGTCATGCGCGGTGGTCAGATCCTCCGGCCGGACGGCGATCACACCCTGGCCATTCGTCTCCTCGCAGAGCAGGCCACTCAGCCGCGCGCCCTCAGCGATTTCGAGCATGGCGGTATTGCCCTCGCGCCCGACGATGCGGCCAGGCAGGCGGTTGCGATAGCCCATGAAGTCCGCCACATCGAGATGCGCCGGCCGGGCGTAGAGCTCCTCCGGGGTGCCGACCTGGCGGATCGTGCCTTCGCGCATCACCACGATGCGGTCGGCGAGCGACAGCGCCTCCTCCTGGTCATGCGTCACGTAGATGGTCGTGGAGCCGAGCCGGTCATGGATGCGGCGGATGTCCGCGCGCATCTCCAGGCGCAGTTTGGCATCGAGGTTCGAGAGCGGCTCATCCATCAGAATGAGTGGCGGCTCGATGACAATGGCACGGGCGATGGCAACGCGCTGCTGCTGGCCACCCGAGAGCTGGCCCGGCAGCTTATCCGCCTGTGCCTGAAGCCGGACCATGGCGAGCGCCTCGTCCACCCGCTTTGCGGCCTCAGCCTTTGGGACGCCGCGCATCATCAGACCAAAAGCGGCGTTGCGGCGCACTGTCATATGCGGAAATAGCGCATAGCTCTGAAAGACCATTCCAAAGCCGCGATCCTCGGGCCGCAGGGTATCGATGCGCCGGTCGTCGAGCCATATGCTGCCGCCCGTGACAGGCAGAAGGCCGGCCAGGCAGTTCAGCGCCGTGGACTTGCCGCAGCCTGAAGGGCCAAGGAGGGCGATGAACTCGCCCTGCCGGATCCGCAAATCCAGTCCCTTCAATGCGTTGAGGTGGCCGAAATCGCGCCTGACCTTATCGAGGCGCAGTTCCTGGAACCGTGCTGCCTGGATCGCCATGCCTCAGCCTCCCATTTCCGATCCCGATCAGCGGGTCTTCCGCCCGCCGATCTCCTCGTCCCAGCGACGGAAGGCCTGCACCATCTTGTCCGCGTCCAGCGGCAGTTCCGTCGGAACCTCTGCGATGAGCTTCTCGTATTCAGGCCGGCCGAACTCACGGATGGCGTCCTGGCTTTCCTTCGGAGCCATGTCGAGCGTGACGCCCTTCACGGCGGGGCCGGGATAGAAGTAGCCCTCGTCATAGGTGTAGGCTTGGCTTTCCTTGCTCAGGAGGAAGGAGATAAGGTCAAACAAAACGCCCATCCGCTCCTCGCTGATCCCCTTCGGTATGACGAGGTAATGCGCGTCCACCACCCAGCGGAAATTGCGCAGGGTGCCGATCTTTGCCTCTTTCGGAACGATGCCGAGAACGCGCGGATTGATGTCCCAGCCCGTGGTGGAGACGATCATGTCACGCGTGCCCTCGCCCAGCTCGCGCATCGTGACGCCCGTGCCGGTGGGATAGTACTCGATGTTCTTGCCGAGTTCGGCGAGATAGGCCCAAGTCTTGTCCCATCCCTTCATCGGGTCCTTGGGATCGGCGTCGCCGAGGATGTAAGGCAGGCCCATCAGCCAGGTGCGGCCAGGACCAGAGTTAGCCGGGCGAGCATAGATGAAGCGGTTCGGGTTCTGCCGCGTCCAGTCCAGCAGTTCCTCCACGCTCTTCGGCGGGTTCGTGACCTTCGGCATGTATTCCAGCAGCGGGCCGGAGGGATAGTAGGTCACAACCACCCCTTTGCCCTGTGCCAGCCCCTGCATGCGCCAGGCCGGCTCCAGATAGATCTCCTGCAGGTTCGGCAGGGAGGTGGCGTGGGCCGGCAGCAGGTCCGCCCACAGCCCCTGCTCGATACCCGCCGAGAGCGCGTCATTACCGACGATCACCATATCGATGTCGAGCCGGCCCGCATTCTGCTGCGCCTTGATCTTGCCTGGAACCTCGGGCGCGGGCGCCTTCGTGAAGGTTATCCGCGAGACCATCTTCGGCTTCTCGCGGCGGTAGTTCTCGAAGGCTTTCTGCGTCAGCGCGAGGTTGCCGGCGGCGTCGATGATGCTGAGCGCGAGCGGGCTGCGCGGCGCCTGTGCCTGGGCACGCGGGCCCAGGCTGAGCGCTGCGAGGCCAGCGGTGCCCGTGAGCACCGTACGGCGCATGATCCTGTTCATTTCTGGCTGCTCCTCCCTTGTGCCGGATCCTGTCCGGCTTCTGACCGCGCCTGTTGTCTCTGGGGACGCGGCGCGGCATCAGCGCGGCCCCCAATTCCTTCAGCCCTGGCCGCGCGACCAGCGGGCTCGCTCGGGGTCTCCCCTTATCGAACGGAGAACATCTCCTTCTGTGATGCCGCCTGCACAGATGCGGCAGGTCCGGGCGGAAAGGCGAATTCCAGATACTTGCGGCCCGAACGTATGATGTGGTTGCGCATGTTGTATTCCGCTTTCTCGCCCTGACCGCTGGAGAGCGCCTCAGCGACGGCGCTGTGCTCCTTCAGGGCAAGAACACGCTCCTCACGGCTTCGCAACAGGCCGAGGCGGGCCATCTGGTCGTACACGCGCTGGTTGTCGAGCAGCCGGCGCAGATAGTTGCATCCGGAAGCGTCGTAGATGGCCTCGTGGAAGCGGGTATTCAGTTCGACAAGATGGCGTGCAGGGCCGCTCTGAGTCGCTCTCCGCATCCCCTCCAGAATCCGGTCCAGGGCCTGCAGCTGCTCCGGCCTCGCCCGTTCCGAGGCGATGCGTGCGATCATGCTTTCAATGGCCGCGCGGGCGAAGATCATTTCCTCTGCATGCTGCGCATCGAAGGTGACGTAGACGCCCCGGCGCGCCTGGGTGCGGACAAGGCCTTCTGCCTCGAGGCGCCGCAACGCCTCCTTCACGGGGGTGGTGCTGACGCCGAGCTCCTGGGCAAGCTGGCGTTCACTCAGGCGCTCGCCTGGCCGGAACAGGCCTGACAGGGTCGCTTCTCGCAAGCGTCCATGCACATGCTCGCGCAACCCTTTGAATGCCGCAGCATCGATGGGCGACAGGCGCTCTGAGTCCAAAGTCTTTCTCACAGCGAAGCCTCTGGGACTTAAGATTTGATATATCAGGCCCGGAGTCAACAAATCTGACGGGGAGCGGCTGGCGGTACCGTCAGGCCCTCGGCCCTTCGAGGCTTAGCCAGGAGACTAGGCACAAGTGGCCGCTGGTGGTGGAGGTGGCGGGTGATGTGCTGGCATTTCGCCCCAGCTGCATAGGTCCACTCCTGGACGCAGTAGGCGAGGTGGCTCTTCAGGAACGTGCGGCTGTAGGGCGGCGGTGCAGTGCCGAAGAACTCGCGCCACTGCTGCTTGAGGTTCTGAATGCCGGCGCCTGGCGGTGCGGCCAGGCGGCCCAGGACACCGGCGGGCGGGATGGCGGGGAGGGGGATTGCAGGCGTGGGGGCCCGCTCCAGAGGGGCGGTTTCAGTGGAGCAGCCAGGGCGCGTCGGAGCATGCGAGGCTCCGAGTCCGGTGGAGCCACAGAACCGCCCTGGTGGGCGGAGAAATGTACAAAACCTCTCCCGAGCCTCGGCTATTGCGGCATGGCGGCTTATCGGTGCGCGGCAGGTTAGCGTTGTTGAACACGCGATGGGGCACGGTTCAACTCGTTAGGATCATACGCGGGAGCGCCGGAAGCCCTAGGGTACCGGGACCGTCCAGGCACTGCCGGACCTCGCCTTCCGGAAAGAGGCGCGCGTGGTGGTCCAGGACGCCGACCGCTGCGGCCGCGCCGTGGGCTGGGCCTGGGTTGACAACACGAACGTCAACGCCACGCTGGTGCGGCAAGGCACGGCCTGGGTCCACCGGCGGTACTCCCGCGGCCCGGCGCTCCTGGCGATAGAACAGGAGGCGAAGGAGCAAAGGCGAAGCCTCTGGGCGCGACCGGAGGCAAAGCGAGTGCCGCCTTGGGAGTGGCGGCGGCAGAAGCATCGGCAAGTGCACCAATACGGATTCCCCCATGCCCAGCCACGATTTCAGTGCGATCGAGCAGGGCGGACCGGAGACGCAGCAGAATGAAGTTCAACCATGTCGCCAATCGCCTTGACCTTCGGCATTTCGGGACCGTGGTCGAGATGCTGAAAATGAAGCTCGGTTTTACGGAACTGCGCCAGACCGAACGAGCTATTTGGTTGCGGCAGCCCGGGACCAACGTCGACCTGCAGTTCAGCCGCAGTGATACGAATCATCGCGACGCCGATAAGCTACGCTCGCAGGTGTCATTCCTGAGCGAGACCCCGAAAGCCGCTTTGGAAGACTTGGCGGCCTGGCTGCGCGCGCGCGGGATAGAGGCGTCGGTCGGCAGCTACTCGGATAAGGAATTCTTCCTGGATGCGCCTATCGCTTTCGTAGACTTCGTCATCGAGGCAATGACCCCGGACCTGGCCGACTATGGTGTAGAGGCCTAGCAATAGTCACTACGGCACGGGTTGGCGCGCGCCGGCCAATGCCGCTGCTCGCCCAGCCTCGGATCTGGAGTTGATCTGATTTCGTGGATACGCCGAGGTTTCAGACGGAGGTGGTCAGGATAACAAGATTCGGTTGATCTTGCCCCGCCAAGCTGGTGCGGGTGGAGCGCAACTTTTCCGGGCACTCCCGACTGCCACGATGATCCCTGGAACTGATATTTGGAGGGAGAATACCTTCTCCCTCCTTTCCCAAAAGGATCAGGCCCGCTCCAGGTTCCACATGATGGCGAAACCTGCCACACGACCCTTCAGGTTCTTGTTGATGGCCGTCATGGACTTGTAGGCGCCGACGGGGATGTAGGGCAGCTCGTCCATGACGATGCGCTGCATCTGCTCGGCGATCTTTTTCTGTGCGGCGAGGTCCGGGGCCACGAACCATTCGTCGCGCAGCGTTTCCAGCTGCGGCACGTTCGGCCAACCGACCCAGGCGCCTGCGCCATTGCCGCGCAGGGGGAAATGGGCGGAGGGATCGACGAAGTCGAAGGACGAGAAGGAGGTGAGCAACATGCTCCAGCCGCCTTTGTCCACGGGCTCGCGCGAGGTGCGGCGCTGCACCACCGTGCCCCAGTCGCTGAGCGCGATATCCGCATTGAACTCCAGCCGGCGGACCAGATCGGCTGCTACCTGTGTCATGGCGGAGGGGGCCAGGATGTCCGTCGGGCCGATCAGGCGCATCAGCTCGTTGTTGTAGCCGGCTTCCTTCAGCAGCGCCTTGGCCTTATCCACGCTGCGCGGGCCCTTCAGCGGCTCCAGCGCCACCTGCGTCGCCAGCGGCGTGCCGGGGGTGAAGACACCGACATTGTCCATGTAGATGTCGGGCTCCGGCCCCACGACGGCGCTCATGAAGTCCGTCTGGCTGATGGCAGGCAGCAGCGCCTGGCGGATCTTCTTGTTGTTGAACGGCGGGTGCAGGTGGTTGAAGCGCAGTATGCCCACCAGCGGCAGCGGGTCGATCTCCTCGATAGAAATCTGCGGGTTGCGCTTCAGCAGCAGCTGGATCTCCGGCGGCGGCTGCTCGAACCAGTCAATCTCACCCGTCTGCAGAGCGCCGGCGGCGGTGGAGGCATCGGTGATGATGTGCCACTCGACACGATCGAACTTCGGCAGCTTCGGGCCGGCTGTCAGGCTGGGTGTGCCGTTCGGTGTGGGGCTGTAGGCGTCGTTGCGCTCATACACCACCATGCTGCCGGAGTTGAATTCGTCTTCCTTGAAGCGGAAGGGGCCACAGCCGGTGGTATCGCGGATCTGGGTGAAGGCATCGGTCTTGGCCAGCCGCTCCGGGATGATGAAGGGCGGGCTGTTGCTCACCTGCGCCAGGGCATTCAGCAGCAGCGGGAAGCGGCGCTTCAGCCGGAAGCGCAGGCGACGATCGTCCACCGCCGTCAGCTCATCCACGAACATTGCCAGCTTCTGGCCCATCGGGCTGCGCTTCATCCAGCGGTTCAGACTGGCGACCGCATCCTGGGCGCGCACCTTCTCACCATCGTGGAAGCGTGGACCATCGCGCAGGGTGACGGTGACGGTGCGGCCGTCATCCTCCTCCACCGCGCCTTCCGCCAACTGCGGCCGCGGTATGAAATTCGCATCCATGCCGTACAGCGCGTCGTGGATCATGTAGGCGTGGTTGCGGGTGATGTTCGCCGTGGTCCACACCGGGTCCAGGCTGGTCAGATTGGCCTGCGGCACCATCTTCAGGACACGCTGGCGGGCTGGCTGGGCGATGGCGAAGCGGGATGGCCCTGCCATGGCGAGGCCGGCAACGGCACTCGCCCCAGCGAGCAGGGAACGTCTTTGGATCATGAAGCTTCTCCCAATTTTATTACAGCATGGAACGGGAGGTCCGGTGAAAGTGCAACCCTCCTCTTGGCCTCAGCGAGGAGCACGTAAGCAGAAACGGGTGGCACGGGCGAAGATGAGCGGTTGGAAGCCGACCACGTGAGAGGCTGCGGACACTCCTGGAGGCAGAAGGGAGGCCGCCCTGGGACTGCCGCCGGCAAAAGCGCCGCAGGTGATGTGGGGCAAATACCCGACCGGGAAGCGCTGCCGCGCTTCGGCGCGGCGGAGATGGCTCACGGCCTGCCGCCCCGTGCTCCGGGCGAATGCACCCTTGCCGTCCTGCGGGCGGCCGCCGAGAGTGGCGGCAGCATC
>DATMRU010000059.1:0-15617 GCA_035565935.1 Roseomonas sp. | reverse complement strand
AGGGGCGGAATTCTCTCTCCGAATGGCGGAATCTCTCCGAACCTGGGGACTTGGCCGGTTTAGTCCCAAGGTTCGAGATCCAGGAAAAACAATGGTCTGGCACGCCTGAGCCGGGCTTCGAGTTCGAAGTTTTGTTTGGGTTGGTGGCACGATACCTTTCGACGAGCTTGCGAGCCATGAAGCGAGCCACGATAGGCTTACCAACCCGTGACCCAAGGGACGCTTCGGGCCTTCAGCTCTAGATACCCTAATCGGGGCGGCGGGCGGCGCGGGCGAAGGTGCCATCGATGTCCCGGCCATTAAGGACGCCATCAAACGGGCCATGGGGGGTGGCGAGGGGGCCTTTAATCTGCGCGCCCGGAAGTATGGCTTCTGAGGTGAAGGATGCTCGGGCGGGCGGCCTGATCTGCATGCCCTTGGCCGAGAGATCCGCGCCAGCGCGACGAGTCTCCTGTGGATTCCTCAGGGGCCATCTCCAGGGTAGACCAGCGTTCCATCAGGCCCTCGCACCGCCGCGGGGTTCAGGATTGCCCGCTCGACCTTGCCTGGTCCCAGGATGTGGAACACCTCGTCGCCACCCGCGAGCAGGTAGTCGGCGATGATACGCCGGTGGCAGCGCCACCAGACCGCCTCGGCGCACATCATGGCGCAGATATGGTCGCGGCCGAGCTCGCGGAGTTCCGCCATGCCCTCCTGGAAGTCCGGCATGGCCGTGTAGTCGGCATAGTTCCGGAAGCTCGGGTTCTCCCAGAAGGTGTTGCGCGAGGGCGGCTGGTCCTTCCGCCGCCCGCGCAGGCCGCCCAGCTTCCGGAGGTGCCGGTAGCCGATTTGCCAGGTGGCCAGAGCGCCCGGAAGCGTGTCGGCATTGAACTGCGGATTGGTACGCGAGCGCGGGATAGTCCGGACATCGACGACGAGGTCGGCTCCGGCCTGCCGGAGTAGGTCGGCCAGTTCCTCCACCGACCGGGTCGAGTGGCCCACTGTGTAGAAGGGAAAATCGCCCCGCATACCCCGCTCCGCTTTGGTTACAGGGACAACATTGCAGAGTGGTGGCCGTTTGGCAGGTCCATCTGGTGTGGCCTGGCCGGGGTCATGGCCTTAATGCCGGACCGGCCCGACAGCAGCGGCCCGTGGTCGAGTGCGACGATGCTGGGGCCGGTTCCCATGGGGCCAGCGCGATCTCTACGCCTGCGGGGCTAAGGATGGTGAGCCACTGTCCTGAGACCGCTTCGTCGCGGCCGCGTTGATGCTCCCCTGAACTTGGCAGCGCCCGCAGCGCCATGTGATCAGGCTTTTGATGAAGGCAGCAGTGCATTCAGAGATCGGACCGGACCTGCAGTGAGAGCGCCGATGCTCGCAGGCGCTCTCTCTGGTGGTGAGGTACTGCGGATCAAGTCAGCGCGCGATCATCATCGTGGATATCGGATGAAAATTCGCTCTCCGGTTGGGGCGAGGGCGCCCGGAAGCCCAGGTTCCGCCTGGGTTGGCGCGAGGACCTAGGGAGTGCCGAGGCCGGAGAAGGCCGGAATTGTCTCTCTAAACGGCGGATTCTCTCCGGAGCTTGGGACTTGGTCGATTTAGTCCCGAGGTTCGGTACCTAAGGAAAACAACGGTTTGACAAGACCGCGCCGGGCTTCGAGTTCGAAACTTCGTCCGGGTCGCCAAAGCATCCGGTGCTGATGACCGCCGCTTTGCCTCCGAGATGCCATGCGCTGCCGGAGGAGAGGGCAAGGTCGCCGGCAAGTTATGGCCGGAAGCGGTCTGTCCGCTTCTGTGGAGGGAGTGCGCGGAAGCGGACGTCAGACGATTGACCCCGGTGCCCGAACTGCGGCGAGGCATCTGCCTCACCGATGAGGCGACACCACAACCTTCGAGGCCCTCTGCCGTTCAACACACCGTATCGACTTGACTGCTAAATTATATATCGACAATACCCGATATATGGAATCAGAAGACGCCTTGGCCTGCCTAGGTGCCCTGTCACAGTCCACCCGGCTGGAAACCTTCCGGCTACTGGTGCGGCATGAGCCTGAGGGCCTGCCTGCTGGTGAGGTGGCCCGGCATCTCGACGTTCCTCAGAACACCATGTCGACGCACTTGGCGGTGCTGACACGAGCCGGACTGCTCCGCTCCGAGCGCCTCAGCCGGTCCATCGTCTACCGGGCCGATGTCGAGCGTCTGCGCGAGATGATGCTGTTTCTGGTCAAGGATTGCTGCGGCGGCCGCGCCGATCTGTGCCAGCCACTGATCGCCGACCTGCTTCCCTGCTGCCTGCACGAGAAGGCTGTCCCATGAGCGACGTGACCATCTACCACAACCCTGCCTGCGGTACGTCGCGCAACACCCTGGCCCTGATCCGCAACAGCGGGGAGGAGCCGGAGGTCATCGAATACCTGAAGACGCCGCCGATGCGGGACGAG
The DNA here is from genome assembly GCA_035565935.1 of Roseomonas sp. Taxonomy (GTDB): domain Bacteria; phylum Pseudomonadota; class Alphaproteobacteria; order Acetobacterales; family Acetobacteraceae; genus Pseudoroseomonas. The sequence goes on along the minus strand of DATMRU010000059.1, from coordinate 13,197 downwards.
CTCAAGAGCCTCATCCAACGCATGGGCATCACCGTGCGTGATGCCTTGCGTCAGAAGGGCACGCCCTACGAAGAACTCGGCCTCGGCGACTCGTCGATTACAGACGACCAGTTGCTCGACGCCATGACGGCACATCCCATCCTCATCAACCGCCCCATTGTGGTGACGCCGCTCGGCGTGAAGCTGTGCAGGCCGTCCGAAACAGTGCTCGACATCCTGCCGAACCCACAGCGCGGCGCCTACACCAAGGAGGACGGCGAGAAGGTCGTCGACAAGCAAGGTCGCCGCCTGGTCTGAGCCAAGCGCCCGTACCTCTTCCCCCTGATGACAACGTATCGCACCGCTGACCGTCTCTGGTCAGCGGGTGTCTCGGCGCGCCCTGAATTCTGAGAGCACCCTCTGCATGCTGGCCTTGGCCATTTTCATCCTCACCCTCGTCCTGGTCATCTGGCAGCCACGCGACCTCGGGATCGGTTGGTCAGCCATGGGCGGCGCCGCGCTGGCTCTGCTCACTGGTGTCATCGGCTGGGCCGACGTGCCAGTGGTCTGGGACATCGTCTGGGATGCCACCTTCACCTTCGTGGCGCTCATCATCATCTCGCTGCTGCTTGACGAGGCCGGGTTCTTCCAATGGGCCGCGCTGCACGTGGCTCGCTGGGGCGGCGGTAACGGACGGCGGCTCTTCCCGCTTGTCGTGGTGCTAGGCGCGCTCATCGCTGCCTTCTTCGCCAACGATGGCGCCGCGCTGCTGCTGACACCCATTGTCATGGCCATCCTGCTCAGGCTGAACTTCTCGGCGGGCGCCACGCTGGCCTTCATCGTGGCCTGCGGCTTCGTGGCCGACACCACCAGTCTGCCGCTGGTGATCTCGAACCTCGTCAACATTGTCTCGGCCAACTACTTCAACATCGGCTTCGACCGCTATGCAGCGGTCATGGTGCCGGTGAACCTGGTGGCGCTGGCAGCAACGCTCGCCGTGCTTTGGGCCTACTACGGCCGCCAGGTACCTGTGAGCTACCCGCTCCAGCAGCTTGAGGAGCCGCGGACCGCCATCCGCGACCACCTCGTCTTCCGGGTGGCCTTCCCACTGCTCGCCGTGCTGCTGCTGGCCTACTTCGTCCTGGCGCCCCTCGGCGTGCCTGTGGCGGCGGTGACCGGCGCCGCGGCCCTGGTTCTGCTGGTGCTGGCTGGACGCTGGCACCGGGGCGGCAGCGGCGCCGTCGTTTCCATCCGCAAGGTGCTGGCCGAGGCGCCCTGGCAGATCGTCGTCTTCTCCCTAGGCATGTATCTGGTGGTCTATGGCCTGCGGAATGCCGGACTGACCGACCATCTGGCGGACGCGCTGGAGTGGCTGGCTGGGCATGGCTTGTGGGCGGCGACCATTGGCACCGGCGTCGGCGCCGCGCTCATCTCGTCGGTGATGAACAACATGCCCAGCGTGCTGGTCGGCGCCCTGGCCATCGAGCAGGCCCAGGGCATCCCGCCCGCCATCCGTGAAGCCATGGTCTACGCCAACGTCATCGGCTGCGACCTGGGGCCGAAGTTCACCCCTATCGGCAGCCTGGCGACGCTGCTTTGGCTACACGTGCTGGCCCGCAAGGGCACCACGATCACCTGGGGACAGTACATGCGGGTAGGCCTCGTCATCACACCGCCGGTGCTGCTAGCGGTGCTAACCGCCCTGGCGCTGTGGCTGCCGGTAGTGAGCGCGTCATGAGCGGCGGCCAGGTCTTTCGCGATGTGGTGGTCATTGGTGGCGGGCAGTCGGGCCTTGCCGCCGGGTACTTCCTGCGCCGCGGCGACATCGACTTCGAGATCCTGGATGCCCATGACCGCCCCGGCGGCGCCTGGCCGGACGCCTGGGACTCCCTGCGGTTGTTCTCGCCCGCCCAGATGAGTTCGCTGCCCGGGTGGCCCATGCCGCCCTCGGCGGGTGGCTATCCAACCCGGGACCACGTCGTCGACTACCTGACGCAGTACGAGCAGCGATACAACTTGCCCATCCAGCGCCCGGTGCGGGTCAAGGGAATCCTGCGCTCGGCTGAGGGCTTGGCAGTAAGAACCGACCGCGGCACATGGATAGCCCAGGCTGTCATCAGCGCAACCGGCGGCGCCAGCCAGCCCTTCATCCCGCCCTATTCCTGCCGGGCGCTGTTCCGCGGCAGGCAGATCCATTCCTCCGCCTACCGCTCTCCCGACGAGTTCGCGGGCCAGCGCGTGCTGGTGGTGGGCGGCGGCAATTCGGGCGCGCAGATCCTGGCAGAAGTATCCAAGGTTGCAGAGACGACCTGGATTACGCCAGAGCCGCCCCGTTTCCTGCCGGATGACGTGGACGGCCGCGTCTTGTTCGAGCGCGCGACGGAGCGGGTGCGGGCGCAGATGGAAGGCCGGGAGCCAGACCTGCCGAAGGGCGGCCTGGGCGGCATCGCATGGTGGCGTCCGTGCGGGAGGCCCGGGACCTGAACGTACTTTACACCGTCCGGCCGTTCTCCCGCTTTCTGGCAGACGGCGTGGTCTGGCCAGATGGCACGCACACGGCCGTGGACGCCGTCATCTGGTGCACGGGCTTTCGGACAGACCTCAGCCATCTGGCGCCGCTCGGCGTGGTGAGGCGGATGGCCGTGTTGCCGTCGAGAACGGCCACTCCACGCGGGAGCCACGCCTCTGGCTGCTCGGCTATGGCGACTGGACCGGCGTTGCCTCCGCGACGCTGGCAGGCATCACGCGGTCGGCCCGTGACATCGTTCACGCCATCCATTCATTCCTGACTACAGGGAGATCCTAATGAGCTCCGACCTCGACCTCTCACTGCCCAACATTGCCGAAGGCCACCTCCAGATGCCGGATCTCACCAAGCTCGGCATCCCTGGCGCCAGCCAGCACCCGCCACGCATCCTGCTGCTCTACGGCTCGCTGCGAGAGCGCTCCTACAGCCGCTTCCTGACGCTCGAGGCCGAGCGGATCCTCCGCCGCCTGGGTGCCGAGACAAGGGTCTTCGATCCCCGTGATCTGCCAGTGGTCGACAGCGTGCCCGTCGACCATCCCAAGGGGGTGGAACTGCGGGAACTGTCGCTGTGGTCCGAGGGCCAGGTCTGGTGCAGTCCGGAGCGGCACGGCGCCGTCACGGGCATCCTCAAGAACCAGATCGACTGGCTGCCGCTGGAGAGCAAAGGCATCCGGCCGACCCAAGGACGCACGCTGGCGGTGATGCAAGTCTCCGGCGGCAGCCAGAGCTTCAACGCGGTCAACACGCTGCGCCTGCTGGGCCGCTGGATGCGGATGGTGACCATCCCCAACCAGTCCTCGGTGCCCAAGGCGTACGAGCAGTTCGACGAGGCGGGCCGGATGTTGCCGGGGCCGCTCTATGACCGTGTTGTGGATGTCATGGAGGAGCTGATGAAGATTACTCTGCTGACGCGCGATGTGTCTGATTACCTCACCGACCGCTACAGCGAGCGTAAGGAACGGGCCGAGAAGAAGGCTAAGGCTGACTTGGCCAAACTGTCCGGCGCCATCGGCTGAGGAGCGCCTACTCGACCAGCGGATCGGTGCGGTCGCCGTCCCCCAACTCCAATTGCATCAACACAGTGTCCAGCCAGCGCCCATGCTTCCGACCGACAGACCGCAAGGTGCCGATCGGCTGAAATCCGATCGCCTTGTGCAGACGGATGGACGCCTCGTTGGCACTATCGCCGATGACGGCCACCATCTGGCGGCAGCCGAGCGCGGCGCACTTCTGGATAAGGGCGTCCAGCAAGCGGTGGCCGATGCCGCGACCACGTGCTTCCTCGCTGATGTAGACCGAGTTCTCCAGCGTGTTCCGGTAGGCAGGCCGGGGGCGGTAAGCGCCCGCGTAGGCGTAGCCGAGCACGTGGCCATCGGTGTCCTCGGCCACCAAGTAGGGCAGCCCGCGCTCGACGATGCCAGCACGGCGCTGCCGCATCTCCTCAGCAGTCGGCGGCTCTGTCTCGAAGGTAGCGGTGCCATGGAGTACGTGGTGCCGGTAGATGGCGGCGATGGCGTCCATGTCGGCCTCCGTGGCAGGCCGGATCGTCACCTCAGCCTTGGTATGCTCTCTGGAGGTCTCGCCAAGGGCTGTACTCGTCATCGTCCGGTCCCGTGTCTGGTGAGCATGAAAGTGATCGGTCAGGATGCGGCGGGCGCAGTGGCCCGCTTCAAAGCCACCGGCACTAATGCCAACACCATCAGGATGTTCAGCACGGCGGCAGCAAGAAGCACAGTCAGCGTGGTCGAGGCACCAAAGCGGTCCAGCAGCCAGGCGCCAAGAAAGGGGGACGCCGCCTGCGCGATGAGGGTCGGCATGGCAATGCGGCCCATCAGCACGGCGTAACCTTCCTTGCTGAAGAGGGCCAAGGGCACCGTGCCGCGCGCGATGGAGCGGATGCCGCTGCCCATGCCGTACATGACGATGCCTGCTGCCACGACACCCGGCGCGCCCACCAGCATGCCCAGGCCAACCGCTACCAACACCGCCGAGGCCACCAGGCTCCAGATGGGATGTGCCTTCTTGCCGAAGAGCATCTCGAGAATGCGGGCACCGACCTGGGCGGGCCCGATCAGCGTACCAAGGGCGACGGCCGTTGCCGGTGCGAGCCCCTGCGACTGGAGCAGGGTCAGCAGGTGGACGGCGATGACCGTCATGATGATCGCCGCCAGGGTGAACCCTGTGGCCAGCATGACGAAGGCATAGCGCTGGCCCGCCCGCACATGGCCGGGCGCCGCAGCAATTTTGGCGGCATCGGGTGCTACGGCGGGCTTGGCGGCTTCGCGCGGCACACCGAACAGGTAGAGCGGCAGCACAACGGCCAGGTGGATGGCGGCGTAGGTCAGGCAGGCGCCGCGCCAGCCCAGGTGGTCGGCCAGGAAGGCGCTGAGCGGCCAGCAGACCGTGCTGGCGAAGCCACCGAACAGGGTGACGTAGGTGATGGCCGGGCGTGCCTGCTCGCCGTAGAGCCGCCCCAGCGTCGAGAAGGCCGGGTCGTACAGCCCGGCGCCCATGGCCAGCCCGAGGACGATCCAGGCCAGCACGAACACGGGCAGGCTGGGCGCCAGCCCGAGCAGCAGCAGGCCAGCGGACAGCAAGACGGCGCTGGCTGCCAGGACGGGTCGGCCGCCATGCTGGTCAATCAGGTAGCCGATGCGCGGGGAGGCCAGGCCAGAGACCAGCATGCCGATGGACAGGGCGCCCATGATCCAGGTCAGCGGCCATCCCGTATCGGAGGTGATCGGTCCGGCGAGCACGGCCAGCAGGTAGTAACTGCTGCCCCAGGCAAGGATTTGGCCGACACCGATGGTCGACACGACGACTAATCGGGATCGGCTGGCCGCCGGACCTGCGGAGCCAGCCCCGGCCGGGATGGCGGCCTGGCTCATTCGGCAGGCTCGGCCGGGACGGGCACCTTCTGATCAGCGGTCCCGCAGCACGGTGCGCCCTCCGCCAATTCAGGTTTGGGCGCGCAGCAGGCGCCCTGGGGCGTTGTGGGCGTGCAGCAGGAGGATGCCACGTCAGCGTCCGCAGGCAGCACGCGGCGGCTGCTGCATACGCCGGTCTGCGGCAGGTCGAGCTCCACCCGGCGCGCGGCCTCGATGTCACCCGCCAGGAAGGCGGCGATGGAGCGCACCTGCTCGTAGCCGGTGGCCAGCAGGAAAGTCGGCGCGCGGCCGTAGCTGGTCATCCCCGCCAGGAAGAGCCCGCTGTCCGGCTGCTGGAGTTCCAGGGCGCCATGCGGCGGGACAGTGCCGCAGGAATGCAGGTTGGGGTCGATGAGGGGTGCCAGGACGCGCGGGCATTCCAGCGCCGGGTCCAGGTCGAGACGGACCTCCCGCAGGATGCCGAGGTGGGGCCGTAGGCCGGTGGCCACCACCATCTCGTCCGCCTGTACTGATCTGCCGTTGGCGTCGACGACCTCCAGTGACCCATCGCCTTGGCGGCGGACCTCCTCCACAGCGAAGGGCGCCATCAACTGCACCCGGCCACCCTCAACATAGGCCTTTAGCCGCTGCCCGAGGGCGCCACGTTCCGGCAACTGGTCGGCCGCGCCACCCCCATAGGCCCGCGTTAGATCAGGGCTGCGCGCCGCCCAGATGACAGTGGTGCCCGGCGCTTGGTCGGCCAGGGCGACGAGGTCGATGAGGCTGCCGATGGCCGAGTGGCCGGAGCCGATGACCAGCACGCGCTTGCCTGCGTAGCGGCCTTGTTCGGCGCCCAGGACGTCTGGCATGCCGTAGCGGGTCCGGTCGGCGGCTGTTTGCTCACCCATGGCGGGCAGGCCGGAGGCGCCCGCCGGATTGGGATGACCCCAGGTGCCGGTTGCCACAATGACCGCCCGTGCGAGCAGGCGGCCCTCTTGGGATCCGGCCTGGAACCTGACCTCAAAGGGCTGCTGCTCACGACCGGCATCGCGAACCTTGCCCGCCCGCGACCGCGCAATGCCGGTCACCCGAGTGTTCAGACGCAGGCAGGTGGCGATCTCCGGCAGAGCGGCCAGAGGTGCCAGATAGTCCTCGACGAGCTCGCGGCCAGTTGGGAATGCCTCGGCATCCGGCGCCGTCCACCCATGCCGCTCCAGGAGCGCACGGCTGGCTCGGTCCACGTTGTACAGCCATGGGGAGAAGGTATGGACGTGCCCCCAGTCCAGAGGCGCCGTGCCAACCGACGGACCGGCTTCGAACACCACCGGCTCCAGGCCGCGCTCCAGCAGGTGCGCGGCGGCGGCCAGGCCGACTGGGCCGCCGCCGATGATGGCGACGGGCAACGTTTCAAGGCGCATGACGCCCTCAGAGCCCCTGTTCTGAGGGGCAGGCTTGGCGGAGCAGCAAGAGCTCATTGGACGGTCCCCTTCATGATGCCTCGTTGGGCGATGTATATGGATAAACCGAAGGTCAGCATTGGCAGGCGCCCTGGGCCTTGCCGCGGGCCTTGGCGGCGCGGCCGGTCTCGGTCAGGGTGGTGGTGGCATCCATCCATGCCTCCAGGCCGACCTTGAAGGCTTCCCGACCCTTGTTGGTCAGGGTGTAGACCTTGCGCTCGCGGCCGGAGACGACCTCGGCTTCCGAGGTTACGTAGCCACCCTGCTCGAACTCCCGCAGCGTTGGATACAGGGCACCTTCGGACGGTGAGCAGCAACCCTTGGTGGTCCGCTCGACGGCGCGGGCGATGTCGTAGCCGTGCGCCGGACCGTCGTGCAGGACTTGAAGGACGAAGAAGCGGCTGAGGGCCATCTTGATGGTCCCAGCCCAGTAGCTCCTGTCCGTGAAGTCCGGAGAGGGACGGGCGACAGCGCGGAGGGCAGGTTCCTTCGACATGTGGGCACGCTATACCTTGGTGGGCGAGGTATCAAGATGGCTCGCTGGCCTCGTTGAACCCTTACTCACACCACTTTGTGACCGGTGAATCATGTCCGGTTTCAGGAAGTCGTTCGCGCTGGATCTACGGCTGCCGTGGGCGCAGAGCGGACTTCGGGAAGGCCCCCAACAGCCACTTACCGCTATTCGGGCGTAGGAAGGCGGGCGCCTTGCCAGGGTGCCCAAACCGAAAGTCGGGCGGTCAATAGGGTGCAGCCGCCGCTTTATCGGTAATGGAGCGCTGCTCGTTCCAGATGAGTGGCATGGGCTCGAGTAATGCCGCTAGCTCCAGTTCCGACGGCTGCTGCCCATGCAGAATTGCCTCCACGATGTCCGGCGCCAGCAGCGTGAGCCGCAGCATCTTGCCGAGATAGGAGCGGTCGATCTTCTCCGCGGCGGCCAGTTCGCTGAGGGACGAGTTGCGCCCCTCTTCCAAGAGCCGCTTCCAGCGATGCGCCCGCGCCAGGGCCTTGACCAGGGCCGGGTCGGCCCGCGTGCGGACCGGTGCGGTTCCAAGCGCGCTGCCGTCGGGCGTGACCACCCGCTTCCGCCCACCGCGGCGGCGGATGGTCAGCGGCACGCGGACGGTGATGCTGCTGGTGGTCATCATGCGGCCCTCTGCGCCTCGCCGCGGACCCCGCCCAGGTCGCGGACCAGGCTGGCGAGCCCCGCCATCCGCAGCCGGACGTCGGCGCCAGTGGGCCCGATCTCGACCCGCTCCACCAGCAGCCGGACGATGCGCGCCTGCTCGGCCGGGAACAGTTCCTCCCACAGCGGGTCCAGTCGCTCCAGCGCCTCTCGGGTCTCAGCCTCGGTCAGCTCCGGCGCCTCGGCCCGCGCCGCCTGCCAGGTGCCGACCACCACCTCCGGCTGCCGCAGCAAGGCCCGGACTTGGTCGAGCACCGCCGTCTCGATCTCCCCGGCCGGCAGGCGGCGCACCGGGCCGTCGTCGGCGGTTCCTTTCAGCACCGCCTGGCTGGCGTAGTAGCGGTAGAGCCGCCCGCGGCGACGGGTGTGGGTAGGCGACATCGCCCGCCCGTCCGGCCCAAAGATCAGTCCCCGCAGCAGCGCCGGGCTCTGCCGCCGGTTCTGGTTGGCCCGCGCCCGCGGGCTCTCCTGCAGGAGGGCATGCACCCGGTCCCACAGCGCCTGCGACACGATGGGTTCGTGCTCGCCCGGGAAGACCTGCCCCTTGTGCGTGACCTCGCCGACATAGACGCGGTTGTGCAGCAGCCGATAGACCGTGCCCTTGTCGAACGGCCGGCCGGTCTTGGTCCGCACGCCCTCCTGGCGGAGCGCGAGGGCCAGCCGGGTGGCGGACCCAGTGGCGGCAAAGCCCTCGAACACCCGCCGCACCCGCGCGGCTTCCTCGTCCTCCACCACTAGCTTGCGGTCGCGCACCGTGTAGCCGAGCGGCACCGGCCCGCCCATCCACAGCCCGCGCGCCCGGGAGGCGGCGAACTTGTCGCGCACCCGCTCGCCGATCACCTCGCGCTCGAACTGCGCGAAGGAGAGCAGGATGTTCAGCGTCAGCCGGCCCATCGAGGTGGTGGTGTTGAACGACTGGGTCACCGAGACGAAGGTGACCTCATGGGCGTCGAACACCTCGACCAGCCGGGCGAAGTGCAGGAGGGATCGAGACAGCCGGTCGATTTTATAGGTCACAACGATATCCACCAGCCCGGCCTGGATGTCGCGTAAGAGCCGCTGCAGGGCGGGGCGCTCCAGGGTGCCACCGGACACGCCGCCATCGTCGTAGTGGTCGGGGACCAAGACCCAGCCCTCGGCGCGCTGGCTGGTGATGAAGGCCTCGCAGGCGTCGCGCTGGGCGTCGAGCGAGTTGAACGCCTGGTCCAGCCCTTCCTCGGTGCTCTTGCGGGTGTAGACGGCGCAGCGGCGCTTCTTCACCGTGGCGGGGAGGGCGGCTGCGACCGCGGCGGTTGCCTTGCGCTTCATGCCGCCCCTCGTTGGGTCTTCAGGCCGAAGAAAGCCCAGCCGTTCCAGCGGGTGCCGGTGATGTGCCGGGCGATGGCGGAGAGGGAGCGGTAGGGCCGGCCCTCGTATTCGAAGCCATCCGCCAGCACGGTGACGGTGTGCTCAACGCCCTGGTAGGCGCGGACCAGGCGGGTGCCGGCGACCGGTCCATCGCCGGCGCGGATACGGCGCAGCACGACGTTGCCGCCGTCGAGCTGCTCGCCGAGGGCTTCGAGGCGCGCCACCGTCTCCGGCTTCAGGCCGCCATAGGCGAGCTCCTGGATGCGGTAGGCGAGCCGGCTCTCCAGGAACTTCCTGTTGTAGGGCGGCGGCGCGCTGCCGAAGAGCTCGCACCATTGCTGCTTCAGGTCCTGGATGTCGGCCCCAGGAAGGGCGGCCAGGCGGCCCAGGACGTCGGCGGGCGGGATGGCGGGGAGGGGGGCTGGAGCAGGGATCTCCGGCCTGCTGGCGGTGGCGCGTCGGGTCATGCGGGGCTCCGAGTCGGGGAAGCCACAGGACCGCTCTGGTGGGCGGAGAAGTGTAGCGAAACCTCTCCCACGTCCCGGGCTGTTGCGGCATCGTGCGCCAGATCCTCGACCATGTGGCTGCGCAGCCGCAGCAGGCCGGTGGCGAGCAGAGCGCAAACCTCACGGAGGTGGGGCGGAAGGTGGGGGTTAGCCTGGCTGGGCGCCTGCCTCCCAGCTTGGGGCTGAAGCAGAGGTTCGCGCCGAGACTCGACCGCCCAGTCGCTAGCGCGTAGAACAAAGTGCGAATCTGGGGCAATTGGCGCACTCATGCCCATGCCTCCTGGCCAAGTTGCCCCGGGCTGGCCGGGAGGTCAGGAGGTCCATTGTGGCGTCTGACGAAGAGCCTGTGGAGTTGAGGAAGGCAGTCCACACCTTCTGCGATGCGACTCTGCTCAGCGAATGGATGGATGCTTGCCGGATACCTGTGCCGACCTCGATCCCCCGGACCCAAGCGGATTTTGAGCGGAGGCAGGAACTCACAGCGCCCCGAGACGAAGCGTGGAAACTGCTGATTGCCGACTTCCGCCGGCGTATCGCCTCGGGCGAAATCGTGTTGGAAGGATTTCAGGTCCGCCCTGTCCTGGTGAACACGCGGTCGCAGTTTCCAACCGCATGGGAGCCTCTCCTCCAGTTCGAATGGGAGCGGAATGCTGTTTTCATCCGCCGCGCTGAGTTCGTCGGGGTCACGGTCCGGCGCCACACTGCAAAGGTATCGCGACAGTCCTTGAGTTCGCTGCCTTCCCAAAGTTGTGCAGCCGAGACAGAAGCGGTTCCTCGACGCCGCGGCCGCGAGAGCTTTGCGCCTCTCATCGAAGCTGACCTCAGAGCTCATTGGGACGAAACACAGGCAAGGACGAACCGCGCCTCTACCGGCGAGCCGCTTTGGTCGGAGCTGGCCCGGATCGTATACAAGCGTCTCGTCAGGCAACATTCGCGACGGAACGGAAGTAAGGTGCCTCATGAGCAGACCATCCGTAAGCATCTGCCCAAGATTTATCGACAGCTGTTGAGCGATAAACCTGCGCAAAAATAGATTGTCCAACTGAATTCCGCGCAGGTGATTTCTGCTCAGTTGGACTTACTATCATCGCTGCATCTCGATTGCCTGCGAGGTGCATTGCATGCCTGCGTCGCTCTCCGAACGTTCTGTCCGGCACTTGAGTCAGATTGATCTCGCTCGCCGCTGGGCGATCAGCCCCCGCACTCTGGAGCGCTGGCGGTGGCTGCGGCAAGGGCCGCCCTACCTCAAGATCGGCGGCCGCGTTGCCTACCGACTTGAAGATGTCGAGGTCTTTGAAGCTGAGCGGCTGCAGCTGGAGCGCCCGAACCGTGCGGTCGCCGCGGGAGAGGTCCGCTGATGAACGCGGTATCCGGCATGCTGCCCGAGCTGGCCGCGACGACATCGCTGACCTACCGCTGCACCTTCGGCCACTACAAGCAGACGGACTGGACCGATGTCCGAGCCCTGTCTTGGGATGACCTCGCCACCCTGCTGACGCAGCATGAGGTCGCCCCCAAGGAGGGCACCTGCATCGTGCCGGCGACCTTCACCGGGGCGCGCCGGCACGAGAAGGACGCTTGTCAGATTGCGGTGGTGCTGCTCGACAGCGACGCCGGCCACACCTTGAGTGAAATCTGCGACGCCATCGCCGCGCAGGGCTGGGCCGCCGCGGTCGCCTCGACCCACTCGCACCGGACGACCCGAACCCGCGCCAAGCGGGGCAACTGGGACAAGTTCCGGGTCACGGTGTCCGATCCGGCTTTGGCGCCGGCCGCCTTCCTGCGGGGCAAGGGCTACCTGGAGCGCGTGGCGGAGGGGGCCCGGATCGCCGAGGAGACCGAGGAGTTCGTCGTCTTCGAGCACCAGCCATGCCCCAAATTCCGCATCGCGCTGCCATTGGAGCGCCCCTGGCGGGCCTCCCGCTACGACAGCCAGCGCAGCGCCAACGCCGCCTGGAAGGAGCGTGTGGCCGCGCTTGCCGCGGCCTTGCACCTGCAGCACGACCAGGCCTGCACCGACACCTCGCGGGTGTTCTACCTGCCCCGGCGCCCTGCCGACGGGCCGCCCGCCGAGACGGCCGTGCTGCAAGGTCAGCCCTGCGACATCTTTGCCTTGCCGGCGGCCGAGCGGCACAAGGCGGCTGATGGGCCTCGGGGGCGCTCGGGCGGGGCGCGCAGGCGCCGTTCGCCGGAGAAGATCGAGTTCACCGACCCCGACACCGGCGAGGTGCTCGACCTGCAGGCCTGGGCCCGCCACTACGCGCCGCGCTTTGAGCTGGCCTCGGCGCTCCAGGCGCGCCGTCCCGAGGTCTTCGTGCCCCGCCCCGACGAGGGCGCCAAGCGCCACCTTCGCTGCGTCAATGAGGGCGAGCACACGCAGGCCGGCGCCGATGCGGCGACCTTTGTCGTGAATGCCAGCCAGGGGACGCACAACTCCTTCGTCTACCACTGCCGGCACGCGCACTGCGATGGCCAGGACCGCCTCCGCTTCCTCCGGCAGATGCTGGACCAGCGGTGGCTCACGGTCGCCGACCTGACCGATCCGGCCTTCCTGGTGGACGGCCAGCCGGCGCGGCCGGTGATCCGGTTCGTTCCGGGCCAGGTCGCCAAGATCGTGGACCAGGCGGAGCAGGCGCTGATCGATGCCGAGCTTGGCCTTTACCAACGCGGCACCTTCATCGTCCGGCCCGGCACGGTGCGCGTCTCCGTCGCTCAGGTGCGGGAGATCACGGCACAGCGGATGATCGAGGTCGGCGACCGCACCCTGGTGGAGGAGATGACCAAGGCTGCCGCGTGGGAGAAGTACGACAAGCGGAGCGACGAATGGGTGTCGATCGACGCGCCGCTTACGGTGGCGGCCACCTACCTCCAACGCAGGGGCAAGTGGCGCCTCCCGGTGCTGGCGGGCCTCATCAACGCTCCCACCCTCCGGCCCGACGGTTCGATCCTCTCCAAGCCGGGCTACGACCCGGCTACCGCCCTTCTGCTCGGGACGGACGGTGTGAACTTTCCGGCCGTGCCCGACGAGCCGGACTGGGAGGAGGGACGTGAGGCGCTCTCCGTGCTGATGCGCCTGATCGAGACATTCCCCTTCGTGAGCGACACGGATCGGGCCGTCGCGCTCTCCGCCATGCTGACCTCGGCGATCCGGCGGTCGCTCCCCACCGCGCCGCTGCACGCCTTCACGGCGCCGACTGCTGGATCGGGCAAATCGATGCTGGTCGATCTGGCGAGTGTCATCACCACCGGACGCGAGGCGGGCGTCATTGCGCAGGGCAAAACCGAGGAGGAACTGGAGAAGCGTCTTGGCGCCCTGCTTCTCGCCGGTGAC
>DATMRU010000058.1:0-117023 GCA_035565935.1 Roseomonas sp. | reverse complement strand
CATCTCCACCAGCCTCTTCGGCCCCGGCAACACCATCGCCTCGGTGGTCGCGCTGGAATTCGGCGAGGCGCAGCTCGGCAGCATGAAGCTTTCGGCGCTGCTGGCCCTGGGCTTCATCCTCTTCGTCATTTCCTTCATCGTGCTGGCCGCCTCGCGCTTCCTGCTGCGCCAGCGGCTGCAGGGGTAAGCCGATGAGCGCCACGACCATGAGCCATGCCGCGGGCGCGCCCGCGAAGGACCCGAAGGTGGCGGCCGCGCTCGGCCGGCGCCGCCGCGCGGTGGCGATGGGGGTGAAGGCAGCCTGCTACGCCGCCACCGCCATCGGCCTGCTGCTGCTGCTCTCGATCCTGGGGACGCTGTTCTGGAACGGCTTCTCGGCGATCTCGCTAAACGTTTTCACCACCGTCACCAAGCCGCCCGGCTCGAATGGCGGGCTGCTGAACCCGATCATCGGCAGCCTGATCCAGACCGCCATCGGCACGGTGATCGGCACGCCGATCGGCCTGCTGGTCGGCACCTATCTCGCCGAATACGCCAAGAACTCGCCACTCGCCAATACGGTGCGCTTCGTCTCGGACATCCTGCTCTCGGCGCCTTCGATCCTGATCGGCCTCTTTGTCTACCAGATCCTGGTGGTGCCCTTCGGCGGCTTCTCCGGCTGGGCCGGCTCGGTGGCGCTGGCGGTGATCGTCATCCCCATCGTGGTCCGCACCACGGAGGATATGCTGCGCCTCCTGCCGGATACGCTGCGCGAGGCGGTGATCGGCCTCGGCGCGCCGAAGTGGAAGATGATCACCCTGGTCTGCTGGCGGGCGGCGGCGAGCGGCATCATGACCGGCGTGCTGCTGGCCATCGCCCGCGTCGCGGGGGAGACGGCGCCGCTGCTGTTCACCTCGCTGGGCAACCTGAACTGGTCGCTCAATCTGAGCGCGCCGATGTCGAGCCTGCCGATCACCATCTTCGCCTATGCCGGCTCCCCCTATGAGGACTGGATCGCGCTGGCCTGGGCGGGGGCCCTGATCATCACGCTCGGCGTACTTGGGCTCAACATCATCGCGCGCCTTGCGCTGCGCGGCAGGAAGTGAGGACACCATGGGTGATTCCATGACCCAGACCACCCGCACCGACGCCGCCGGCCCGGGCGGGCTGCGCGCCCGCTCGGGGGCGGCGCTGAATGAGGCGCGTATCGCCGTGCGCGAGCTCGACTTCTACTACGGCGCCCACAAGGCCCTGAAGAACATCAACCTCGACCTGCCGGACCGGCAGGTGACCGGCATGATCGGCCCCTCGGGCTGCGGCAAGTCCACCCTGCTGCGGGTGCTGAACCGCATGTACAGCCTCTATCCCGGCCAGCGCGCCACCGGGCAGGTGCTGCTGGACGGCCAGAACCTTCTGGATGTCGGCGTGGACCTGAACGCGCTGCGCGCGCGCGTCGGCATGGTGTTCCAGAAGCCGACGCCCTTCCCGATGACGATCTACGAGAACATCGCCTTCGGCATCCGGCTGCACGAGCGGCTCTCCAAGGCGCAGATGGACGAGCGAGTGGAATGGGCGCTCACCCGCGCCGCCATCTGGGGCGAGGTGAAGGACCGGCTGAACAGCAATGCCATGGGCCTCTCGGGCGGCCAGCAGCAGCGCCTCTGCATCGCCCGCACCATCGCCGTGCGGCCCGAGGTGATCCTGCTCGATGAGCCCACCTCGGCGCTCGACCCGATCTCGACGCTGAAGATCGAGGAGCTGATCGACGAGCTGAAGCGCGACTTCACCATCGCCATCGTCACGCACAACATGCAGCAGGCGGCGCGCTGCGCCGACCAGGTGGCCTTCTTCTACCTCGGCGAGCTGGTGGAAGTCGCGCCGGCCGAGCAGATGTTCACCGCGCCCACGCAGAAGCGGACCCAGGAATACATCACGGGCCGGTTCGGCTGAGCGGAGGAGCACCATGGAAAACCCGCAGAGCGAGCACATCGTGCGATCCTACGAAGAGCAGCTGAAGCGCCTGCGCGAGCTGGTAGCGCGCATGGGCGGCCTTGCCGAGCGCCAGGTGGCGGATGCCGTCAACGCGCTGATCCGCCGCGACGTCGAGCTGGCCAGCGAGGTGATCGGCCGCGACGGCGAGATCGACGCGCTGGAGATGGAGATCGAGAATTTCTGCGTCCGCCTGCTGGCGTTGCGGCAGCCGATGGCGTCCGACCTGCGGCTGATCGTCGCGGCGATGAAGATCTCGACCGATATCGAGCGCATCGGCGACTATGCCCGCAACGCGGCGAAGCGTGCCATCGTCGTCTCCCAGCAGCCGCAGCTCGGCAGCCTGAACGGCTTCCAGTGGATGGCCCGGCTGGTGCAGGAAAACCTAAAGGACGCGATGGACGCGCTGGTGAAGGAGGACCCCGCCACCGCCGAGCGCGTCTGGGGTGCCGATGCACCGGTGGATGACATCTACAACGGCATCTTCCGCGAGATGCTGACGCATATGATGGAGGACCCGCGCAACATCACCGCGGCCACCCATCTGCTGTTCATCGCCAAGAACCTGGAGCGGATCGGCGACCACGCGACCAACATCGCCGAGACGGTCCACTATGCCCTGCTCGGGCAGAACCTGCCGGAGGACCGGCCGAAGTCCGACGCCTCCGCCTACACCGTCGTCCGGCCGCCGGCCTGAGCGACCGAGGAGAGAGATCGCCCCGATGGCTGAGCCGAACACCGGCCTGTCGCGACCGACCATCCTGGTGGTGGAGGACGAGGCGCCGCTGCTGACCTTGCTGCGCTACAACCTGGAGAAGCAGGGCTTCCAGGTGGACGAGGCCGCGGATGGGCAGGAAGCCCTGATGCGCGTCGCCGAGGCGCCACCGGACCTGGTGCTGCTGGACTGGATGCTGCCGGCGCTCTCGGGCCTGGAGGTCTGCCGCCAGCTCCGCCGCCGCCCCGACACGCGCGACATGCCGATCATCATGGTCACCGCGCGCACCGAGGACCAGGACGCGGTGCGGGCGCTCGACACCGGCGCCGACGACTATATCGCCAAGCCCTTCGCCATGGAGGCGCTGCTGGCGCGCATCCGCGCCCTGTTGCGCCGCTCGGGCAGCATCGGCGTGAAGGGCACGCTGAACTGGCACGATGTCACCATGGACCAGGACGCGCACCGCGTCTCCCGCGCCGGCCGGCCGCTGCATCTTGGCCCGACCGAATACCGGCTGCTGGAGTTCTTCCTGCAGCATCCGGGGCGCGTCTTCTCGCGCGAGCAGCTGCTGGACGCCGTCTGGGGCCGCGACATCCATGTCGAGCCGCGCACGGTGGATGTGCATATCCGCCGGCTGCGCAAGGCGGTGAATGGCGAGGGCGAAGGGGACATCATCCGCACCGTCCGCAGCGCCGGCTATGCGCTCGACCTGGAGGATCGCTGATCGTGATTGATGCCAGCCGGCAGAAGTTTTGACTTCTGCCGGCTGGCATCGCGCGTAGGGTTGACGTGGCGGCTGCACGCCAAACACAAGGATCATACCGGCCAGCATTTATTATGCTGATCGTGGCTGAGGCCGGGCGGGGCCGCTAAGCCCCGCCCGGCCGGCGGCTCAGCGCCGGCGCCCGTCCAGGCTGAAGGCGCCCGGCCCGGCGAAGACCAGATACAGGAAGAGGAAGCAGAACAGGATGGCGGCGTCCCCGCCATTCAGCGCCGGGAAGAAGTTGCGCGGCGCATGCGCCAGGAAATAGCCGAAGGCCATCTGGCCGGAGAGCACGAAGGCCACCGGCCGCGTGAACAGCCCCAGCAGTAGCAGCGCGCCGCCGAAGAGTTCCAGGACGCCGGCGGTCCAGGGGAGGGTGAAGGCGGCGGGCAGGTTGCCGCCCGCGAGCGGCGGGAAGCCCAGCAGCTTCTGCGTGCCATGCTCGATGAACAGCAGCGCGGCCACGATGCGCAGCACCGCCAGCGCATAGGGCGCCAGGCGCTGCAAGGCGGAGGATGTCGCCACTTCGGTTCTCCTTCGGTTGGCGGAAACGGCTCCGCCCAGGCTGCTAGATGGCTTCCGGTCGCTGCATTGCAACACGGACCTGTGGCGCGATCACGGGCGCCAGGGCAGAGTGCCGGCGGGAAGGCGCCGGCCCAGCAGCGTGGCCGCTGCCATCAGGCCCGCAACCAGCAGCAGGGAAAGGCAGGACACCGCAGCCGCCTGCGGGCTTTGCCCGCCATCCTGAAGGTTGAACACCAGCACGCCCAGCGTCACGGTGCCCGGGCCGAGCAGCAGGCTGCTGACCGTCACCTCGTTCACCGCCAGCAGCATCACCAGGATGGCGCCCGCCGTCAGGGCCGGCGCGAGAGGCGGGAGATGGACCGCCGCGAGCCGCAGCAGCGGCCCGGCGCCCATGCCGCGCGCCGCGTCCTCCAGCGCCGGGTCCAGCCGCGCCGCCGCGGCGGCGACCGGACGCAGGGCCAAGGCCTGGAAGCGGGCGAGATAGGCGAAGAGGATCAGACCGAGCGTGCCATAAACGAGGCTGCCGCCGGGCAGGCCCAGGACCAGCAGGATCACCGAGACGGCGGTGCAGGCGCCCGGCAGGGCATAGGGGAGGTCGGCGCCCGCCGTCGCCCAACGAATGGCGCGGTGCCGCAATGCCAGTGCCACCGGCAGGGCAGCGGCCGCCAGCAGCAGCGCCGCGCCGCCGGAGAGCAGCAGCGAATTGCCCAGGGCGGCCAGCGTATGCGCGCCGGGCGCCAGGGTGGCGGCGAAGTGCCGCAGCGTCACGGTGGCGGGCGAGACCGGCACCCCCATGGCCGGTACCAGCGCCGAGGCGACCAGCGCCACAAGTGGCAGTCCCAGCACCAGCAGCAGATAGAGGCTGAGCGGCAGCAGGGCGGCGCGGGCGAGCGGCGTCGCCGGCAGCGGCTGGAACGGCTTGCCGGCCGCCCATCCGGCCCGGCGCGCCGCCAGAAACTGCGCCAGCAGCCCCGGCAGGGCGAGCACCGCCAGCAGTAGGGAGAGGGCTGCCACCTGAGTCAGGGCCGCGGGGCCGGTGGCGGAGAGACGCTGCCAGATCAGCACCGGCAGCAAGACGTAGCGGCCGGGGATGCCGAGCAGCGCGGCGATGCCGAAATTCCCGAGCGCCGCCACAAAGGCGAGGCCGGCACCGGCCAGCAGGCCGGGCAGCAGCAGCGGCCAGACCACCTGCCGCAACGCCGTGCTCGGGCTGGCGCCCATGCCACGCGCAGCAGGCAGCAGCTCGCCCGGCACGCGCCGCACCAGTGCGGCGATTGCCAGCAGCACCAGCGGCGCACCCTGGATGCCGAGCAGCAGGATCATGCCGCCCGCACCGTAGAAGGGATTGGTGGTGCCCAGCGGCGGCGCCAGGCCGAGCGCCAGCAGCAGCGGCGAGGAGGGGCCGCCCATCTGGATGAAGGCCAGCGCCAGGATCTGCGCTGGTACCAGCAGCGGCAGGATGCAGAGGAAGATCAGGCCGCGCCGCCAGGGCACCTCGCGCAGCAGCAGCAGCCCGGCCTGGGCGGCGCCCAGCAGCGTCGCGAGCGCCGCCGCGCCGCCGGCCACCAGCAGGCTGCGTCCGGCGGCGCGCCAGACGGCCGCATCCTGCATCAGGCGGGGCAGGGCAGGGCCGGCAGCCTCGGCCAGCAGGCGCAGCGCCGGCGCCAACCCGACCACGGCGAGCCAGAGGAGCGCCAGCGTCGCGAAGGCGGGCAGCGGCCATCGCCGGCGCGGCATCGCGCCAGCGGGTGGCAAGGGGCGCCTTGCCGTCCGGCCGGGCGGCGCGGGAGAGCTACTGACCGACAATCTGGTTGAAACGGCGCAGGTCCTGCTCCCGCTCCGCCGCGGCGCGGCCGGCGTCGAAGGGCAGCAGCTTGATGCTCTTGGGGTCAGGAAAACCTTCCGGCGGAACCACGTTCGGGTCGGCTGGCAGGAAGCCCTGGCTGGAGGCCAGCTCTTGCCCCTCCTTCGAGAGCAGGAAGGAGATGAAGGCGGCCGCCGCCTCGGGGTTCTTGCTCGATTTCAGGATCGCCGCCGGCTCGGTGATGGCGCTGACGCCCTCCTCGGGGAAGATGAAGCGCACTGGGGCGCCCTTCGTGGCCTCGCGGATCGGCATGTAGTCCACCACCATGCCGAAGGCGCGCTCGCCGCCGGCCACGGCCTGCATCACCGCGCCATTGCCGCCGCGCGGCTGCAGCCCGGCTTCGGCCAGCTTCTCCCAGTAGCCCCAGCCGAGCGAGGGGGCCTGCGCCACGGCCTGCACATGGATCGCCGCCGCGCCGGAGACGGCGGGCGCTGGCATGGCGGTCATGTTCCGCGCCTCGGGGCGCAGCAGGTCGGCCCAGCCCTTCGGCGTGAAGGGGGCGCGGGTATTCATGACGATGCCAGTGGTCAGCAGCTTGGTGCCGAAATAGGTGCGGTCCGGGTCATGCACGGCGGCAGGGGTATTGCCGGTCTGCACCTCGGGGCTCGGTCGCAGCAGCCCCTCCTGCTTCAGCCCCTCGAAGGTCAGGCTGTCGGCCAGCAGCAGCACGTCGGCGCGCGGCGCGCCGGCCGCGATCTCGGCCCGCAGCCGCGGCATGATCTGGTTGGTGCCGCCGCGGATCCACTCGACCTTCACCTGCGGGTGGCGCTTCTGGAACAGCTCCACCGTCCGCGCCGCATCGGGCTCGAGCTGGCTGGTGTAGAGCACCAGGGAACCGGAAGGCTCCGCCCGGGCCGGGGATGCGCCCAGGGGAAGAAGGGGGGCCGCCAGGGCCGAAAGGCCAAGCAGCAGGAAGTTCGCGCGCCGCATCATGTCGTGTCCTTACCCGGGAAGGCCGCGTCCCACCTAGCCGCAGAGGACCGGTTCGGGCAGGGGGGCTGATGAAGTTTCGATGAACCGGCGCCCTCGCTGCCCGGTTTACAGGGGCCGGGGGCGCCCGTAAGAGCGAAGAGGAGGGCGCGGCCTCGCCTGCCCAAGGCGCCGGTCGGCACGCCCGAGGGAAACGGAACCGAGGGAAGCCGCGCTATGAGCGACACCGACGACATCCTCTTCGAGACCCTGGAGGGTGGCATCGCCCGCGTCACCTTCAACCGGCCGCAGGCGCGCAACGCCTTCACCTTCGCCATGTACGAGCGGCTGGGCGCCTTCTGCGAGGAGGTGGCGGAGGACAAGTCGGTTCGCGCCATCATCCTGACCGGGGCAGGCGACAAGGCCTTCGCCGCCGGCACGGACATCAACCAGTTCCGCGCCTTCAAAACGCCGGAGGACGCGATCCAGTACGAGGAGCGGATCGGCCGCATCGTCACCAAGCTGGAGTCCTGCCCGAAGCCGATCATCGCCGCCATCAACGGCGCCTGCACCGGCGGCGGCGGGGCTATCGCTGCCTCCAGCGACATCCGCGTCGGCGCGGCGAATGCCCGTTTCGGCTTCCCGATCGCCCGGACGCTCGGCAACATCCTCTCCATGGGTGCCTTCTCCCGGCTGGTGGCCCTGGTCGGCCCCTCCCGCGTCAAGGAGATGATCTTCACCGCCCGCCTCTATGACGCCGAGGAGGCCAAGTCGATGGGCCTGCTGCATGAGGTGGTGCCGGAGGGCGGCGACCTGCAGGCCCGCGCCCTGGAGCTGGCCCGCACCATCGCCGCCAATGCCCCGCTGACGCTGCGCGCCACCAAGGAGGCGCTTGCCCGGCTGCGGCCGCAGATCAGCTCCGAGGAAGGCCGCGACCTTGTGCTGATGTGCTACATGAGCCAGGACTTCCGCGAGGGGATGGACGCCTTCCTGAACAAGCGCACCCCCGTCTGGAAGGGCGAGTGAGGCGCGCCGGGGAAGGGTTCTTCCCCGGCTCCCTGCTGCCCATTTAAGTACCGGAAGCCGGCCCGCCTTGGCCGGCTTTCTCAGGAAAGGCTGCCCGCCCCCATGATCCCCCGCCTTGCCGCCATGCCCGCCCCGGCCACGCCCGCTTTGGGCTTCCTGGACGAGCTGCGGCTGCGCGGCTTCGCCGGCGACATCTCCGCCCGCTTCGACGACCGGCTCGTCATGGCGACGGACAACTCCATCTACCAGCGCCAGCCGCAGGCCGTGGTCTTCCCGCGCGGGGTAGAGGATCTGGTGCGGATCGCCAGGGTCTCGGCCGATCCGCGCTTCGCGGGCGTGCATTTCGCGCCGCGCGGCGGCGGCACCGGCACCAACGGCCAGTCCCTGACGGATGGCATCGTGGTGGATGTCTCCCGCCACATGAACCGCATCCTGGAGATCAACCAGGAGGAGGGATGGGTGCGCGTCGAGCCCGGCGTCGTGAAGGACGCGCTGAACGCGGCGCTGAAGCCGCTCGGCCTGTTCTTCGCGCCGGAATGCTCCACCAGCAACCGGGCGACGCTGGGCGGCATGATCAGCACCGATGCCTGCGGCCAGGGCTCCTGCCTCTACGGCAAGACGCGCGACCATGTCCTGGAACTCAAGGTCGTGCTGCTGGACGGCACGGTCTGGGATTCCGCGCCGCTGGACGAGGCGGCGCTCGCCGCCGTCACGCGCCGGCAGGACATGGTGGGCGCCATCCATCGCGTCGCCGACGGCATCGCGCGCGAGCAGGCGCAGCTCATCGCCGAGCGCTTTCCGCCGCTGAACCGCTGCCTCACTGGCTACGACCTCGCGCATCTGCGGGACGAGCAGGGACGCTTCAACCTGAACTCGGTGCTCTGCGGCTCCGAGGGTACGCTGGCGATGATCGCCGAGGCGAAGATCCGTGTGCTGCCGATCCCGAAGCGCAGCGTGCTCATCAACCTGCGCTACGACAGCTTCGATGCCGCCCTGCGCGACGCGCGCACGCTGATGGCGCTCGGCGCCGCCTCGATCGAGACGGTGGACAGCAAGGTGCTCGGCCTGGCGCGCGGTGACATCGTCTGGGAGGGAATCAAGGAATTCTTCCCGGATGACCCGGAAGGGGCTGCCGCCGGTATCAACCTCATCGAGTTCGTCGGCGATTCCGAGGCCGAGGTGCGGGCGAAGCTGGCCCCCGTCGAGGACCGGCTGAAGGCCGAGGGCCGCGCCGCTGGCCGGCGCGGCTACACCGTCGCCTGGGATGCGGCGGGCGAGCGCATCCAGGGCATGCGCAAGCGCGGCGTTGGGCTGCTCGGCAACATGCAGGGCGAGAAGCGGCCGATCCCCTTCGTGGAGGACACGGCCGTGCCGCCGGAGAACCTGGCGGACTATATCGCCGAGTTCCGCGCGGCACTGGACCGGCGCGGGCTGGAATATGGCATGTTCGGCCATGTGGATGCCGGCGTGCTGCATGTGCGCCCGGCCATCGACATGAAGGCCGAAGGCGCCGAGCAGATGATCCGCGAGGTCTCCGACGAGGTCTTCGCGTTGACCCGCAAGTATGGCGGCCTGCTTTGGGGCGAGCACGGCAAGGGTGTGCGCTCCGAATACGTGCCGGAGGTCTTCGGCCCGCTCTATCCGAGCCTGCAGGCGCTGAAGGCTGCCTTCGACCCGCGCAACCAGCTCAACCCCGGCAAGATCGCGGCGCCGGATGGCGAGGCGCTGCTCGCCATCGACACGGTGCCGATGCGCGGGCAACTCGACCGCACCATCCCGGCTCCGGTGCGCGCCGCCTATGACGAGGCGCTGCACTGCAACGGCAATGGCGCCTGCTTCAACTGGGACCCGCTGGACGCGATGTGCCCCTCCTTCAAGGCAACCGGCGACCGCCGCCACTCGCCGAAGGGCCGCGCCAGCCTGTTCCGCGAATGGCTGCGGCAGCTCTCTGACGCCGGCGTGGACCCGACCGCCGAGGCCGAACGGCTTCGCGCGGCAGGGGGCCTGAGCGGCTTCTGGTCCCGCCTGCGCAACACGCTGGCGCGGGACAAGGGCGAGGTGGACTTCTCCAACGAGGTGAAGGAGGCCATGGATGGCTGCCTCGCCTGCAAGTCCTGCTCCGGCCAGTGTCCGATCAAGGTGGATGTGCCGAGCTTCCGCGCGAAGTTCCTGGAGCTCTACTACGGGCGCTACCTGCGCCCACTGAAGGACCATGCGGTGGGCAGCCTGGAATGGATGCTGCCGCTCGGCGCGCGGATGCCAAGCCTTGCCAATGCGCTGCTCGGCAGCGCGGCGGGGCGCTGGCTCACGGCAAAGGTCGGGGTGGTCGATGCGCCGCTGCTCAGCGGCGTCGATCTGCCGCGGGAGGCCGCCGCGCGCGGCGTTGCCCTGGCGACGCGGGAGGCGCTCGCCAAGGTGCCAGAGGGTGAGCGGGAGAAGCACGTCGTCATCGTGCAGGATGCCTTCACCACGCATTTCGAGACCGGGCTGGTGCTGGACCTGATCGAGGCGTTGCAGCGCATGGGCTTCACGCCCTGGCTGGCGCCCTTCCGCCCGAATGGCAAGCCGCTGCACGTGCATGGCTTCCTCGGAGCCTTCCGCCGGCAGGCGCAGGCCAATACCGACATGCTCCGGGAGCTGGCGCGGAGCGGCGTGGCGCTGATCGGTGTCGATCCCTCGATGACGCTGACCTATCGCGGCGAATATCCGGGCATGGTGCGGAACGTGCCGCGCGTGCTGTTGCCGCAGGAGTTCCTGGCGAAGCACCTGGACCTGCTGCCGCAGTTCCCCGCGGGAGAAGGTTTCGCGCTGCTACCGCACTGCACGGAGCGCACCAATGCCGCCGCCTCGATCAAGGAGTGGCAGGCGGTGTTCGCGCGGCTCGGCGCGCCGCTGAAGGTGCTGGCCTCCGGATGCTGCGGCATGTCTGGCACCTATGGGCACGAGGCGGAGCATCTGGACGTCTCGCGCCGGCTCTATGAGATGGGCTGGCAGCAGCATGTGGCGGCGGAGGGCGAGCGCCTGCTCGTCACCGGCTATTCCTGCCGCAGCCAGGTGAAGCGCTTCGAGGGTGTGGCGCTGAAGCACCCGGTGCAGGCCTTGCTGCTGCGCCTGCGGGAAGTGCCTGCTAGCGTTGAGGCGACACCGCAGCAAGTGGCGGCGTAAAACTCGCAGAAAAAAGAAGGGGGCTTGGGGGAATTCATTCCCCCAAACTGCCCTGTTCCAGAAACGCGCGCACCAGCCGTGCGCGGGCGGCGTTGCGTGCCCAGAGCAGCCCGAGGCGCCGGGGCGGGAAGGGGCGGGGCAGGGCATGCTTCGCCAGCGCCAGCCCGGCGGGCCAGGGCGGCGCCCAGTCCGGCACCAGGGATACGCCCAGGCCGCGGTCCACCATGACAGCGATGGCGTCCAGCGCGTCCAACTCGAAGCGGTCGCGCGGGCGGATGCGCGCCTCGCGCAGATAGCGATCGGCGAGGCGGCCGCCCCACTGGTTGCGGTCGTAGCGGATGAAGGGCTCGCTGCTCAGCAGGGCGTGCGGATCAGTCTGCGGCAGGGCGGCAGAGGCCAGCACCACCAGCGGCTCCTCGCGCAACAGGCGCCACTCGCAGCTTTTCGGCAGGGCGAATTCCGGCTGCACGATCAGCGCCGCATCCAGCTCGCCCAACAGGACGCGGCGATAGAGCTCCGTGGAGATGCCGGGGGAGATGTGCATCTCAAGCTGGGGGTAACGCGCGGCCATGCGGGTCAGCATGGCCGGCAGCATTCCCGTCAGGGCGGTGGCGATGGCGCCCAGGCGCAACTCGCCGGCCAGCCCACCGCCGGTGGCGCTGTCGCGCAGGTCACGAACCTCGCGCAGCAGGGTGCGGGCACGCTCCAGGATCGCCAGCCCCGCCTCGGAGGCGGCGACGCTGCGGCCGGCGCGCAGCAGCAGCGGTGCCTCCAGCTCGGCCTCCAGCGCGCGGATGCGCTGGGCGAGGGCGGCGGGCGTCAGGTGCAGGCGGCGGGCCGCGGCGGCGATCGAGCCTTCCTCGACCACAGCCACGAAGCTCTCCAGGAAGCGGGTATCCATCGGAAAGGAAAACTATCTTCCGAAAGCGGGAAAGGAAGGGTTTTTCTTTGCCTCCGGCCTGTCCAGACTGGTCGCTGAACCGACTTGGGAGAGAGGCCATGGATCTGGGCCTGAAGGGCCGGACCGCGCTGGTGCTGGGTGCCGGCGGCGGTCTGGGCGGCGCCATCGCCAAGGCGCTGGCGGCGGAGGGCGCCAAGCTGGCGCTGGCCGATATCAGCGCCGAGGGGCTGAAGCGCATCGAGGGCGAGGTGAAGGCGCTCGGCGCCGAGGCCATGGCCATCGAATGGGACCTCGCCGACCTCGCCGCCATCGACGGGCATGTGAAGCGGATCGAGGAGAAGCTCGGCCCGGTGCAGGTGCTGGTGAACAACACCGGCGGCCCGCCACCGACGCCGGCCAGCGGGCAGGACCCCGCGCTCTGGGCCAAGCACTTCAACGCCATGGTGCTCTCCGTCATCGCGCTGACCGACCGCGTGCTGCCGGGCATGAAGGCGGCGAAGTGGGGCCGTGTGATCACCAGCACCTCCTCGGGCGTGGTGGCGCCGATCCCCAATCTCGGCATCTCCAACGCGCTGCGCTCGACGCTGGTGGGCTGGTCCAAGACGCTCTCGCGCGAGGTGGCGCGGGACGGCATCACGGTGAACATCGTGCTGCCCGGCCGCGTCGCGACCGACCGCATCAAGTTCCTCGACGAGCAGAAGGCGAAGCGCGAGGGCCGCTCCGTGGAGGAGGTTTCCGCCGAGAGCACCGGCTCCATCCCCGCCGGCCGCTACGGCAAGCCGGAGGAATATGGCGACGTGGTGGCCTTCCTCGCCTCGACGCGCGCATCCTATGTGAACGGCTCGATCATCCGCGTGGATGGCGGGCTGATCCCCAGCATCTGAGACCGCAACAGGAACTTCTGACAATGGCCGTGGACGTTCTTCCGCTCGACCCGAAGATCATCGAGACCCTTTCCGGCATCTCCACCGCGACGCTGACGACGGTGCTGCTGAAGAAGGGCCTGCGCAACGTGTGGATGCGCGGCACCAAGCCGCTGAAGCCGGGCCAGCCGCGCCTCGTCGGCCGCGCCTTCACGCTGCGCTTCGTGCCCGCCCGCGAGGACCTGGCGACGCCGGCCTCCTGGTCCAACCCGATCTCCACCCGCTCGGCGATCGAGGCAATGCCGGAGGGGGTCATCGCCATCGCGGATGCGATGGGCGTGACCGATGCCGGCATCTTCGGCGACATCCTCTGCGCGCGCATGGCGAAGCGGAAGGTGGCGGCGCTGATCACCGACGGCGTGGTGCGCGACGGCGCCGGCGTCATCGGCACTGGCCTGCCGGTGTGGTGCCAGGGCAATGCGGCGCCGCCCTCCGTGGCCGGGCTTACCTTCATCAACTGGCAGGAGCCGATCGGCTGCGGCGGCGTCGCCGTCTTCCCGAACGACGTCGTGGTCGTGGATGACGATGGCGCCGTGCTGATCCCGCAGGCGCTGCTCGATGAGGTGACCGCCCTCGCCGACGAGCAGGAGGCCCAAGAGAGCTGGATCATGAGCGAGGTGGAGGGCGGCGCGGCGCTGCCCGGCCTCTATCCGCCGAATGCCGAGAACAAGGCGCGCTACGAGGCGAGCCGTAAGCGGAGCTGACCGGCCCCGGGCGCCACGCCCCCCGGTTAAGGAGGGGGCGGGCGCCGCATGGGGTCTGGAGGAAGGAACGAGAAAGATGAACCTGACGCGTCGCAGCCTGGGGCTGCTCGGGGCCGGCGCCCTGCTGGCCCGCCCGGCGCTTGCCGCCGCCGCCTGGCCGGGCGACCGGCCGATCGTGGTGATCGTGCCCTTTCCGCCGGGCGGCGGAGTGGACCAGATGGCGCGGCTGATCCTGCCCGCCGTGCAACGCCACCTGCCCGGCGCCACCTTCATCGTCGAAAACCGCCCTGGCGCCGGCAGCCAGATCGGCATGGAGGCCGTCTTCAATGCACGCCCCGATGGCTACATGCTGGGCGCCGTCACCTCACCGGCGATGATGACAATCCCCTTCGAGCGGCCCGTCCGCTACAAGGTGGATGAATTCACCTATATCGCGAATGTCGTGGATGATCCCGGCGGGCTCTGGGTGAACAAGGATTCCTCCATCAAGGATCTCGCCGACCTGCTGGCGCGGGCGAAGAAGGATCCGGGTGCCGTGAGCCTTGGCACCACCGGCATCGGCTCTGACGACCATCTGCTGATGCTGCTGATCGAGGAAGCCGTGCCCGGCGTCCGCTTCAGCCATGTGCCTTTCAACGGCGCGGCGCCGCTGCAGACCGCGGTGCTGGGTGGGCATCTCGATCTCGGCTGCTTCAATGTCAGCGAGGGTAATCCCGGCTTCCGGGATGGGCGCTTCCGTTGCCTGGCGCAGACAGGCGCGCAGCGCGATCCGGCCTTGCCGGAGGTGCCGACGCTGACTGAGCTGGGAGTGCCCGTGGTGGGCGGCGCGCAGCGTGGCATCGTGGGCCCGCCGAGGCTGCCGGAGGAGGTGCAGCAGAAACTGGCCGCCGCCTTCAGCGCCGCGCTGACAGACCCGCAGTTCCTCGCGGATGCGAAGCGCACGCAACTGCCGGTGCATGGTGTCGTGGGCGCCGACTACCGCCAGGCGGTGCTGGGCCTTGATGGCAAGTTGCGGGAGATGTGGGCGCGCAAGCCCTGGCGCGACCAATAGGGCCGCTCATGCCGTGGCCGCCGGCGGGCGGCCACGAGCTTCGCTTCAGACGGCCTTCTTGAGGTTCGGCGAGGCCTTGAAGCGCACAGTCTTGCCAGCCTTCACCTTCACCGGCTCGCCGGTGCGCGGGTTCACACCCTTGCGGGCCTTGGTCTTGCGAACGGCGAAGGTGCCGAAGCTCGGCAGGGTGAAACCGCCGTTCTTCTTCATTTCCTTGATGATGGCAGTGATCAGATCGCCTGCGGCGCGATTGGCGGCCACGCCGGTGCAGCCGATGGAATCCTGGAGCACCTGGGAAATGAAGGCCTTCGACATGGTCTGCGTGACTTTCTCTTGTAGAGGGCGGCGTTTTTCTTGTGCGTCGGAATCGACGGCGGCGCTGCTTAGCAAGTCTTGAAGCCGCTGGCCAGCACTCCCGTGCCATGCCTCCTCAAACATTGCTGTACATGTCAGCAACGGAGGGAAACGGGCCGGTTCGGCCCGATGGGCGGGGGCGCCGCCGCCCCCGCCACCGGCTCACCCCGCGGCGGCCAGTCCGGTGCTGCCCCGCGCCGCCTTCCAGACCGCGAGACGCTCCAGGGCTTCGTCCAGCACCTCCATACGCTTGCAGAAGGCGAAGCGGACGAAGTGGCGCGGCGCATCGGCGCCGGCATAGAAGGCGGAGACCGGAATGGCCGTCACCTTGGCGGTCTCGGTGATATGGCGGCAGAAGGCCACATCATCGCCCGCGAAGCCGAGGGGCGTGAAATCGGCGGTGACGAAGTAGCTGCCCTGGCTGGTCAGCACGCCGAAGCCAAGCGCCGCCAGCCCGGCGGCCAGCCGGTCGCGCTTCGCCTGCAGGTCGGCGGCGAGTTCGGCGAAGTAGCGATCATCCTTGGCGAGCCCGACGGCCACGGCGCGCTGCAGGTTCGGCGCGGTGGTGAAGGTCAGGTTCTGGTGCGCCTTGGCGACGTTCGGTGCCAGGCTGCGGTCGCAGGTGATGTAGCCGACCTTCCAGCCCGTGAGGTTGAAGGTCTTGCCGGCCGAGCCGATGCGCAGGCACCGCTCCCGCATGCCCGGCAGGGTCATCAGGGGGATGTGCTTCCAACCGTCGAAGGTCAGGTGCTCATAGACCTCGTCGCAGACGGCATAAGTGTCGTGGCGCTGGCACAGCTCGGCGATGAAGGCCAGCTCGGCGGCGGTGAAGACCTTGCTGGCCGGGTTCATCGGCGTGTTGAGCAGGATAGCCTTGGTCTTCGGCCCGAAGGCGGCGGCCAGCTCGGCGCGCGGCAGCTCCCATTTCGGCGGCGAGAGGCGCACCAGCTTCGGCACGGCGCCGAGCAGCTTCACCACCGGCAGGTAGGTGTCATAGAGGGGTTCCAGCAGGACCACCTCGTCGCCGGGGTTCACCAGGGCCGTCAGGCAGGCGGCCAGCGCCTCGGTGGCACCGGAGGTGACCACCACCTCAGCGTTCGGGTCGATCTCCAGGCCGTAGAAGCGCCGATTCGCGGCCGCCACGGCTTGCCGCAGCTCCGGCAGGCCGGTCAGCGGCGGGTACTGGTTGCGGTTGTCGAGCAGGGCATCGGCGGCGGCGCGCACCACATCCTCTGGCCCGTCATAGTCGGGGAAGCCCTGGCCGAGGTTGATGGCGCCATGCTGCACGGCGAGGGCCGACATCACGGTGAACACGGTGGTGCCGGTGGCGGAGAGCAGGTCGTTCTGCGACTTCATCGAAGGATGCGCTACCCCAGGAAGGCCCGCGCCACGGATGCGCGGGGCTGGCGCGGCCCGACGCTTCGGGGTTGGACCTCCCCGCGCCCCGGCCTCGGGCGAAGGGGCGATAATGGGAGCCATGCCCCCGCCATGCAACCATTCCCGGCGCATGGCTGCCACTTCCGCAGGCAGCCTGCCTCAATGGGAGGCGAAGCCCTGCTCCAGCTCCCGCAAAAACCCTTCCCATCCCATTGCCGGGCCGGCCTGCCTCATGCAACACAGCATCTCGAACCGCCCCGGCGCCCGTGACGGTCAAGGAAGGGGCGGCAACTCGGGAGGAGGAAAGGACGGAGCGCACCCCGGAACGGGCCCTTGAGGCCGGAGGGGCGCGGTCCGGAACGGAGCCGATGAAGAAGATCGAGGCGATCATCAAGCCCTTCAAGCTCGACGAGGTGAAGGACGCGCTGCACGAGATCGGGCTGCAGGGCCTGACGGTGCTGGAGGCGAAGGGGTTCGGCCGGCAGAAGGGCCACACCGAGCTTTATCGCGGCGCCGAATACGTCGTCGATTTCCTGCCGAAGGTGAAGATCGAGGTGGTTTGCTCCGACGACGTGGCCGAGCGCGCCATCGAGGCCATCCAGGCCGCGGCGCGCACCGGGCGGATCGGCGACGGCAAGATCTTCATCTCCGATGTGCAGGAGGTGATCCGCATCCGCACCGGCGAACGGGGCGAGGACGCGGTCTGACCGCAGGTTTTTCCGGCCGCTGCCTGGGGAGGCCGGCCAAGACGGCGGCAGGGGAGAACCCTGGTCGCGCCGACTCAATTGAAGTGTCTCAGGGGAACAGGATCGCTCACGATGGCGAAGAAGGCTACAGCAGCAGTGTCCAACAATGCCGTCTCCAAGGTCATGGAGATGATCAGGGAGAACAGCGTCGAGTACGTGGACTTCCGGTTCACCGACCCGCGCGGCAAGTGGCACCACACTGCCCAGCACGTCTCCACCATCGAGGAGGAGATGTTCACCGATGGCATCATGTTCGACGGCTCCTCGATCGCCGGCTGGAAGGCGATCAACGAGTCCGACATGATCCTGATGCCGGACGCCGCCACCGCCTGCATGGATCCCTTCGCCGCCAAGCCGCAGCTGATCCTGTTCTGCGACATCATCGAGCCCTCCACCGGCCAGGCCTATAGCCGTGACCCGCGCTCGATCGCCAAGAAGGCCGAGGCCTATCTCGCCTCCACCGGCATCGGTGACGCCGCCTTCTTCGGCGCCGAGGCCGAGTTCTTCATCTTCGACAACGTGAAGTTCGGCGTCGGCGGCAACTACGGCATCTACCAGCTTGACAGCGTGGAAGGTCCGGGCGCCAGCCTGAAGGACTTCCCTGAGGGCAACATGGGCCACCGGCCCGTGGTCAAGGGCGGCTACTTCCCGGTCCCGCCGGTGGACAGCGAGTCCGACCTGCGCGCCGAGATGCTCTCGACCATGATCGAGATGGGGGTCGTCGGCGAGAAGCACCACCATGAGGTGGCGCAGTCGCAGCATGAGCTCGGCACGAAGTTCGGCCCGCTGCTGCAGCAGGCCGACCACATGCAGATCTACAAGTACGTCATCCACAACGTCGCGCACAGCTACGGCAAGACGGCGACCTTCATGCCGAAGCCGATCTATGGCGACAACGGCTCGGGCATGCATGTGCACCAGTCGATCTGGAAGGCGGGCAAGCCGGTCTTCGCCGGCAATGGCTACGCCGACCTGTCCGACCAGGCGCTGTGGTACATCGGCGGCATCATCAAGCATGCCAAGGCGCTGAACGCCTTCACCAATCCGTCCACTAACTCCTATAAGCGCCTGATCCCGGGCTTCGAGGCGCCGGTGCTGCTGGCCTACTCCGCCCGCAACCGCTCGGCCTCCTGCCGCATCCCCTATGCGACGAACCCGAAGGCGAAGCGCGTCGAGGTCCGCTTCCCCGACCCGACCGCCAACCCCTACCTGGCCTTTGCCGCGATGCTGATGGCCGGCCTCGATGGCATCAAGAACAAGATCCATCCGGGCGAGGCGATGGACAAGGATCTCTACGACCTGCCGCCGGAGGAGCTGAAGGGCATCCCGACGGTCTGCGGCTCACTGCGCGAGGCGCTGGAGTCCCTGGCCGCTGATCATGAGTTCCTGCTCGCCGGGGACGTCTTCACCCAGGACCAGATCGAGAGCTACATCGAGCTGAAGTGGGCCGAGGTGTATCGCTTCGAGCACACCCCGCACCCCGTCGAGTTCGAGATGTACTACTCGGTCTAAGACCGGCCAGGGGCCGGCGGCGCTGCCGCCGGCATCGGACGAACGGAAGCCCGGCGAGCTGACGCTCCCGGGCTTTTCTGTTGTCCCGGACGACCTCTCCGATGGAGCCGCCCATGCGCAGATTTGTTCTGCTGGCCTGCCTTCTCGCCCTCTCCGCTTGCGCCACGAAAAGGCCCTGGACCGCCGAGCAGCGCGCGCAATTCGCCAGTTGGACGTCCGAGGTCAGTCAGAAGATCCGGAGCAAGAGCTATTACCCCCGCGATCCGGCCGTGGCTTCGCCGGTCGCCGCCGGATCGGTGACGGTGCGCTTCACCGTCTCGGAGTCCGGGGCGATCTATACGCCCCAGATCACGCGAACCTCCCACGAACCGCTCTTCGACACGGCGGCCCTGACCATCGTGCTCAGCGCGGCGCCCTTTCCGCCGCCGCCGCGGTTTCTGATCGAGCAGGACGGGCCGCCTTCGCTGAGTGTGCCCATCAACTTCGTCCCGCCCGGAGCACCCCGGCCGCATCACTAGCATCCGGGCACGGGTCCGACAGGGCCGTTCAGGCCTCGGCGAGATGCTTCGCCCCATCCCGTAGCGAAGCCTCGCTGATGCGGATGCCGAGCCCCGGCGCATCGGGCACCACCACAGCGCCGTCACGATTGGCGATGCGCTCCTCCAGCACATCCTCGGTCAGCACGTGGTGCGGCATGTAGAACTCGCAGCCGAGCGAGATGCCCGGCGTCGCCGCGATGAGCTGCGTGCCGGCGGCGAGCGCGATGCCGCCCTCCCACAACGTGCCGCCATAGCCCGGCAGGCCGGCGGTGTCGGCGATGGCCATCATCGCCTGCGCCTTCAGCAGACCGCCGCACTTCATCAGCTTGACGGAGATGGCATCTGCCGCCTGCCGCCGAACCACTTCCAGCAGGTCAGTGGCGTCGAAGCAGCTTTCGTCCGCCAGGATCGGCGTGTCGAGCGCATGGGCGAAGCCCGCCATGGCGTCGAGATGCCGGCGCGGCACCGGCTGCTCGATGAAGGTGGGGCGGAAGCGGTCCACGTCGCGCAGGATGGTCATAGCGCCAAAGGGCTCCAGCGCCTGGTTGTAGTCGAGGCGCAGATCCACCTTGTCGCCGAAGGCGTCTCGGATCGCCTCCAGATGCGCCATATCCTCCGCATGCGGCTTCACGCCGGTCTTCACCTTGAAGAGGCGGTGCCCGCCCGCGACCATGGCGTGCATCCGCTCCAGGTCGGCGGCGAAATCCGGATCGGCGATGGAGAAGGAGAGGGGGATGGTGTCGCGCACGCGGCCGCCGAGCAGGTCGGCCACGCTCATCCCCGTGGACTTGCCGAGGATGTCGAGCAGCGCCATTTCCACCGCCACCTTGCTCTCGGGATGGCCGATCAAGGCACGATCCATCGCCGCCATCAGCGTGCGCAGGCGGCGCGCATCGGCGCCCGTGACCAGCGGGCGGAGATAGGTGTCGAGCGCGGCGAAAGCGCCCTCGGGCGTGCCGGTGAAGACCTCCCAGGGGGCCGCCTCGCCCCAGCCGACGATGCCGTCCCGCGTCGTCAGCTCCAGCAGCACGCGCTTCACGCTGCCCTTCACGGCGCCCACGCCCTGGGCGCGGGCCATCTTGATCGGGCTTTCCACCAGGAAGACCCGCATGCGTTCGATGACTGGGGCCTGGCTCATCTCAGCTCTCCCGCTGGCGGTGGAAGTGGGACAGGAAGGCGCGCGTCGCCTCCTCGCGCGGCGCATCGATCACCTGCCGCGCCGGTCCGTCCTCGAGGATGACGCCATCGCGCAGGAAGACGACGCGATCCGCGACTTCACGCGCGAAGGCGATCTCATGCGTCACGATCACCATCGTCATGCCCTCGGCGGCGAGGGACTGCATGACGCTCAGCACCTCGCCGACCAACTCGGGGTCGAGCGCGCTGGTCGCCTCGTCGAAGAGCATCACCGCCGGCTCCATGGCGAGCGCGCGGGCGATGGCCACACGTTGCTTCTGCCCGCCCGAGAGCCGGCTCGGATACTGCTCGGCCTTGTCGGCCAGCCCGACCTTGGCGAGCAGGCCGCGCGCCAGCGTCTCCGCCTGCGCCTTCGCCATGCGCCGCACCGTGACCGGGCCTTCCATGACATTCGCGAGCGCCGACATGTGCGGGAAAAGGTTGAACTGCTGGAAGACCATGCCGGTCGCGGCGCGGAACTTCGCCATCTCGCCGATGCCGGGCAGGGCGCTGCCGGCGCCGAATCGGAAGCTGCGCTCACCGACGCGCACGGCCCCGCCATCCGGCACCACCAGCAGGTTCAGGCAGCGCAGCAGGGTGGACTTGCCGGAGCCGGACGGGCCGATCAGCGCGACCACCTCCCCAGGCGCCACCTTCAGGTCCACGCTGCGCAGCACGGTGTGGTCGCCGAAGCTCTTGCGCAGCGCGGCGACCTCGATCATCGGAGCGGTGCTCATTCCGACGGCTCCTTTCAATCAGCCCGCGCCAGGCGGCGCTCCAGGCGGCCGACCAGCAGCGTCAGCGGGAACAGCACGGCCAGATAGAGGACGGCGACCAGCGAGTAGATCTCCAGCGGCCGGTAGCTGTCATGCGCCGCCGCCTGGCCCTGGTAGAGCAGGTCGGGCACCGCCAGCACCGACACCAGCGAGGTGTTCTTGAGCTGGATGATGGACTGGTTCATGAGCGGCGGTACCATGCGCTTCAGCGCCTGCGGCAGGACGATGCGGCGCATGGCCTGGCCGGGCGTCATGCCGAGCGCCAGGGCCGCCTCGGTCTGTCCCGCTTCAATGGAGGCGATGCCGCCACGGATGATCTCTGCGTAGAAGGCGCCGCCGTAGAGGGAAAGGGCGAGCACTGCGGCGGTGGTCGCCGTCATCTCGATGCCGGCCAGGATTGGCAGCGCGTAATAGAACCAGACGAGCTGCACCAGGAGCGGCGTGCAGCGGAACACCTCGACATAGGCCTGCGCCAGCCAGCGTAGCGGCGCGAAGCGCGCGAGGCGCAGCAGTCCCGCGGCCAGCCCGACGATCAGCCCAAGCACGACGATGGCGGCGGTGAAGGCGAGGGTGACGATAAGGCCGTTCCAGAAGAGCCAGCGATAGCTCCAGAGGATCGAGAAGTCCCATTGATACATCGGGCGAGGCGTCCGTCGGTCTGAATGCAGCGGCCGGAGCCAGGGCCCCGCCAGCGAATGCAGAGGTCCGGGGAGGCTGAGCCTCCCCGGCCGGAAGGTCCAGGAAGGGCGGCGCCCCTCCTGGCTCTGGTCAGAGCGTGATGCCCGGCGGGAAATCGGACTCCGAGATCCCGACCAACTCCATGTTCTTCAGGATCACGGAGCGGACGAAGCCGAGGCCCTTGTTGAACTCGATCCAGGTGTTGACGTAATCGCGCCAGGTCTTGTCCTGCTCGCGGCGGAAGCCGGCATTGGAGGTGGTGGCGAAGACCGGTTGCGGCACCACGACATGGCCGATATTCGGGTTCTTCTTTACCGCCGGCAGGGCCAGCATCATCACCAGGCACTGCGCATCGGCGCGCCCCGACTGGACCGCCATGGTGGCTTCATCGGCGGACTTGAAGCGGAGAATGCTGGCCTTCGGGCAAAGCCGCGTGACGACCTGATCCTGCGAGGAACCAGTATCGACGGCGAGCTTCACTTCCGGCTTGTTCAGCTCGTCCCAGGTCTTCGGATCGAAGCCCTTCTTGGCAACGAAGCTGAAGGCATTGCTGAAGCAGGGAACGGAGAAATCCACGACCAGCGCGCGCTTCGGCGTCGGGTTCAGGCCGAAGAAGATGTCGATCTTGTTGGACTGCAGATCGAGAACGGCGTTGCCCCAGGTGGTCTCCGTCAGCTCCAGCTCCGCCTCGAGTTCCTCCGCAAGGGCGGTGACGAGGTCGATGTAGAAGCCGCTCCATTTCCCGCTGGCGAGATCCTTGTGGTAATAGGGGGCGGCGCCGGCGACCGCGGCGGTGCGCAGCTTCTTGGTGCGACGGATGCGGTCGAAGGTGGATTCGCCGGCCGCCCCCTGCGCCGTGGCGGGGGTAGCGCTGGCGGCCGCGGCAGCGAGGGCGAAGCCCGCGGCGGCTCCCATCATGCGGCGTGACACCATGGTTCCTGTCTCCTGTTGCGGCGCGTGCCGCCGGCACTGTGCCGAGGCGTCGCGGCCGGGTCGTGGGCGTCCCTGTTGTCCTGGCGGAGCCGCCTGCGCGGCCTTTGGTTCCTCATAGACCGAGTTGGGCGCTCCGGGGAGAGTAGGGCCATGGCCCGCCGGCTGTTAAACGCGGATTGCCACCGGTAATCTTCGCGCCACAGCAATCGCGGGAGCAGCCATTTTGGATCGTTTCTTTGGCCTCGCCGAGCGCGGGACGACGCCGCGCCGGGAAGTCCTGGCCGGCCTCGCCACCTTCCTCACCATGGCCTACATCGTCGTCGTGAATCCGGGGATGATGGCGGCCGCCGGCATCGATCACGGCGCGGCCTTCGTCGCCACCTGCCTGGCCGCGGCGATCGGCTCGACGCTGATGGGCCTGCTCGCCAACTACCCCGTCGCGCTGGCGCCCGGCATGGGGCTGAATGCCTATTTCGCCTTCGCCGTGGTCGGCGGCATGGGGGTGCCCTGGCAGGTGGGGCTGGGGGCGGTGTTCATCTCGGGGCTGATCTTCTTCGCCGTCTCCATCGCCGGCTTCCGCGAATGGCTGATCAACTCGATCCCGCTCTCCCTGAAGCTCGGCATCGCCGCCGGCATCGGCTTCTTCCTCGGGCTGATCGGCCTGCGCGGCATGGGGCTGGTGGTGGACAATCCCGCGACGCTGGTGGGGATGGGCTCCCTGCGTGAGCCCGCGACGATGCTCTCCTGTTTCGGCTTTGTTCTGACCGCCGGGCTGGTGGCGCGTGGCATCACCGGTGGCATCGTCATCGGCATCATCGTCACCGCGCTGCTCGGCATTCCTGTCGGCCTGACGCAGTTCCAT
Organism: Roseomonas sp.; assembly: GCA_035565935.1. Taxonomy (GTDB): domain Bacteria; phylum Pseudomonadota; class Alphaproteobacteria; order Acetobacterales; family Acetobacteraceae; genus Pseudoroseomonas. The sequence goes on along the minus strand of DATMRU010000058.1, from coordinate 93,556 downwards.
GGCATCTTCTCTCTGCCACCCTCGCTGGCGCCGACCTTCCTGCAGATGGACCTCGCGGGCGCCCTCGGCGTCGGCCTGGTCGGTATTGTCTTCACCTTCTTCATCGTGGATCTGCTGGACAACGCCGGCACGCTGATCGCCACGACGCACCGCGCCGGGCTGATGCGGAAGGACGGCTCCGTGCCGAATCTCGGCCGCGCGCTGATGGCGGATTCGGGCGGTGCGATGATCGGCGCCGTGCTCGGAACCTCGACCACCGTCTCCTATGTCGAGAGCGCTGCGGGTGTGCAGGCCGGCGGCCGCACCGGGCTGACGGCGCTCATCGTCGCCGTGCTGTTCCTGCTGACGCTGTTCCTGGCGCCCCTGGCGACCTCCATCCCCGCTTTCGCGACGGCGCCGGCGCTGGTGCTGGTGGCCTGCCTGATGGCGCAGGGCCTGCGCGACATCGCCTGGGAGGAGCCGACCGAGTACCTGCCCGCCCTCATCACCGCACTGGCCACGCCCTTCACTTTCTCGATCGCCACGGGGATCGGGGTGGGCTTCATCGCCTATGCGTTGGTGAAGGTGATGGCCGGCCGGCCCGGCGAGGTCGGCGGCGCGGTCTGGCTGATCGCCGCCGCCTCGGCGGTGAAGTTCTACCTGCAGGGCTGAGAAAAAGGCCGGGGGAAGTGGTTCCCCCGGCCCGCGATCCAGCGGCCCCGGCCAGGTCAGTCGGGCGCTTCCGCCAGCTCCAGCAGGGCGCGGGCGTCGCGCCGGGCACGCGCCATCTGGCTGCCCCTGCATGAGGGCTCGCCGAGTACGGTGCTGTCCGGATTCACCGCCTGTAGCTTGGCCTCCACACGGCAGACCAGCCGGTTGTCGCCCGGCCCGGCGCCGTTCCAGCGGCGCAGCGCATCGGCCCAATTGCCGGCCGCCTCGTAATTCCGCCGCAGATAACGGGCCGCCCATTCGGCGGCCTTCCGCGGGTCGAGCGGCCAGTCGCCACCATCCGCGGCATGCACCTGCGCATTCACCTGCACGCAGCCCGCCATCACCGATTGGCGCGCCGAGGCGCCGGCCAGCAGCCGTCGCGCTTCGGCGCGGGAATCGGGGTAATAAGCACGGCCGTCGATGTTCAGCGCATGGGCGTGCAGCCCGGACTCGGCCAGGGCGACCGCCACCAGGAGCCCATCGGGCAGGTCGTATTTCGCCTCGGCCGCCCGGACGGCGTCGAGACATGCGGAACGCGGCCCGGCCATGGCGGGGCTGCTCATCAGAAGCGGCGCTCCTAGCAGGAAGGCGCCAATGGTAAGCCCCAGCCGCCCTTTTGACGGCGTCTGCTTGCAGGGGCTCGGTGTGTGGCCTCTCGGGCGAGGCGGGAAGGCGCTCCTTGCCTCATGGCAGTGGAACGCCGCGGGGCGTGGGCGACGCGGGTGCGCCGCCCTGCGGATCGCGGACGTCATGCCGCCCGGCTAGCACAGGCGCAGCGCCAGGGGGAAGAAAAACCGCTCCGGCTCACCCGGAGGGGGAGGGCTCAGGCGATCTCCCGCACCAGCTTGGCCCGCAGGGCGCGGGCGAAATCCGGCCGCCCGGCCGCCTCCATGACAAAGGCGCCAGGGCCGCCGATCACCTCGTCCCCATAGCGCGCCGCCAGATTCGATCCCTCCCGCGCGATGGCCAGGGCGTTGACGGTGACTCCCGCCGCCACCGCCGCATCGCGCGCCGCCGGGGCCGGGCGTCGGCTGCGCATGTCCGGTGCGTCGCCCGAGACGTCGATGACCCGGCGCATCGCCTCATAAGGCGCAGCGCCGAGCAGCGCCGCGGCATGGTCGATGGCGTCGCCGATGGCATTCCAGCTCTGGCGTGACCGGGGCGCCTCGCGCAAGGCCGAAGCCAGTGCCCCGGCGCTGGCGGCATCCGTCACCCGGTGCCAGGGTACCACCGTCTCGGCGCCGCCCGGCGTGCCCCATTCCACCAGCGCCACGCCGATGGCGCCGACCAGCCCGCCGGCGATGGCGGCAAGTACCGCCGGATGTGTCACCGCCTCCGCGCAGCCCTCGCGCTGGAGGCGGAATTCCTCGGGGCTGATACTGCCGGATGCGTCCACCGCCAGCACCAGCGCAACATCCACCGGCAGTCCAGCGGCGCGGCTCCGCCTGGGGGCGAGCGCGGCCGGAGCGACGAGGAGGGGCCAGGCGAGGAGAGGGCGTCGGCGCATGCGGGCGCTCCCGGCTGTGGGCGGGCCAGCCTCCGGTGCGCGGCCCGCCAGGGTCAAGCGGCATGTCGAAACCGCCCGGCCCCAGGCAGGCTGGCGCACCCTTGCGCGCGCCGGGGAACGACCCGGCGATGCGGAGGCGGCCCGCTAGAGGCCGTGCCGGGCTGGCTCCGAAGGGAGCGCAACCGATGGGGGTGGCACCGGCGCGCGGGTCGCGTAAAAGGCGTTGCCGCTCGTCACGTCCGCGTGCTGTCCTGTACGAAAAGAACGGCCGAATCTCACATCCGGCGGCAAGACCCGCTACTCCGGTCCTGGCCCCGCCGGCCGGAGGGGCATCCTGGAGCCAGGAGAAACTGAGCCAATATGCAGAACGACGCGCGGAACTCCCGGATGGCCTCTGCCACCCCCCGTCACCCCGTGGCCCGGCCCGGGCTGCGGCGCCGGGCGCGCCTTCTCTCCCTGCTGACTGCGCCATTGGCCGTCCCGCTGGCCGCGTGGCTCGCCTCCGCGCCACCGGCCACCGCCGGCGAGCTGGCCACGCCGCTCAGCGCCTATTCCGCCAATGACCCGAAGCTGATCCAGCAGTTCGAGAAGTGGCTCGGCTGCCCGGTGCCGCACCTGATGGTCTTCACCGACCAGGCGAGCTGGGAGGGCATCGGCTGGCCGCAATGGTTCATCGACCAGTTCCGCGCGTTGGACAGGCCGGTGCTGTGGTCGGTGGCGATGATCCCGAAGCACGCCAGCCTCAAGGACTCCGCAACCGGCGCCTACAACCGCTACTACGTCAGTGCCGCTCAGGCATTGGCCAAAACGAAGCCCTGGCCCGACGGGACGATCCGTGTCCGCCTCGGCTGGGAGCTGAACGGCAACTGGTTTCCCTGGGCGGCGCGCGGCAAGGAGAAGGAATTCGTCGCCACCTTCCGCCACATCGTCAATTCCTTCCGCTCCGTCTCGGACAAGTTTCGCTTCGAGTGGAACATCAATTACGGGGAGTCGATGGATCCGCTGAAGGCCTATCCGGGCGACGACTACGTCGACATCATCGGCATGGACTTCTACTGGAAGCACGAATATCTGCCGAGTGACCCGGTGAAGGCCTTCGAGGCGATCCGCGACAACCGCTATGGGCTGCGCTTCATCGAGGATTTCGCGGCCAAGCGCGGCAAGCCCACCGCCTATTCGGAATGGGGTATCCAGGGCGACAACGCCGCTCCCTTCCTCCGCATGCTGCGCGACTGGATCAGCCAGCACAACGTGCTCTACACCAATTACTGGAACCACGACGCCGACTATGCCGGGCTGCTCTCCAGCAGCCGCTGGCCGGCCAGCGAGGCAGCCTTCCGGGAAGCCTTCTGCCCGGTGCCCGGCCAGCCCGCGGGCGTGACGCGCGGCCCCTGAACCCACGGCCCCTGAACCCACGGAGGGCGCGAAAATCCGGCGGGGCTTGTGCAGCCTTTTGCCCCGCCCACCTCTTTCAGCAACATGGCCGCCCCGCACCCGGAAAGCTGGATCCGCGTCACCCCCGAGGGGCTCTACTGCGAGCCCGGGGATTTTCACATTGACCCGGCCCTGCCGGTCGCCCGCGCCGTCATCAGCCATGGCCATTCCGACCACGCCCGCCCCGGCCATGCTGCCGTGCTGGCCACGCCGGAGACGCTCGCCATCATGACGGCGCGGCTGGGCGAGGGCAGGGCGGGCGAGAGCCAGCTTCCGCTGCGCTATCGCGAGCCGCTGGTGCAGAAGGGCGTGCGGATCACCCTCGTCCCGGCGGGGCATGTGCTGGGCTCGGCGCAGGTGGTGCTGGAATGGGAGGGCAGCCGCATCGTCGTCTCCGGCGACTACAAGCGGCAGCCCGACCCGACCTGCGCGGCCTTCGAGCCGGTGCCCTGTGACGTCTTCGTCACCGAGGCGACCTTCGCCCTGCCGGTCTTCCGCCACCCGCCGGCAGCGCAGGAGATCCGGCGGCTGCTGGAAAGCGTCGCGCTCTTTCCAGAGCGGGCGCATCTGGTCGGCTGTTATGCCCTCGGCAAATGCCAGCGCCTGATCGCGCTGCTGCGGCAGGCGGGCTGGGAGCGGCCACTCTACCTGCACGGCGCCCAGGCCAGCATCTGCGCGCTCTACCAGCGCTTCGGCGTGGCGCTGGGGGAATTGTGCCCCGTGCCGCGCCCGCAGAAACGTGGCGAGAGCGTGCTGGCCGGCGAGATCGTGCTGGCGCCTCCCTCGGCCGAGGCCAGCCCCTGGGCGCGCCGCCTGGCCGACCCGGTGACGGCGCTGGCCTCCGGCTGGATGCGGGTGCGGCAGCGGGCCAAGGCGCGCGGCGTGGAATTGCCGCTGATCGTCAGCGACCATGCCGATTGGGATGACCTGCTCGCCACCATCGCCGAGGTCGGCGCGCCCGAGGTCTGGGTGACGCATGGCCGGGAGGAGGCGCTGATCCATGCGCTCGCCAGCCGTGGCGTGCGCGGCCGCGCGCTGCACCTCCTGGGCCGCGACGAGGACGAGACGGCCGATGACGTCGCCCTCCCGGCCGAGGAGGCCGAGGCCACGGCATGAGCCTGCCCGCCTTCGCCGAGCTGCTGGAGCGGCTGCTCTTCACCCCCGGGCGCAACGCCAAGCTCGCCCTGCTGCGCCGCTGGTTCGCCACCCAGCCGGACCCCGACCGCGGTGTCGGCCTTGCCGCCATCGCGGGGGAACTGGCCTTCACCACCGCCAAGCCTGCCCTGGTGCGGGACCTGGTGGCGACGCGGGTGGACCCGGTGCTGCTGGCCTGGAGCCATGATTATGTCGGCGACTTCGCCGAGACGGTGGCGCTGATCTGGCCCGAGCCGCCCGCCCGCCCTAACCGCCCGCCACCCGATCTCGCCGAGGTGGTGGAGGCGCTGGAACTGCTCCCGAAGGGCCAGATTCCGGCCCAGCTCGCCGAATGGCTGGACGTGCTCGATCCCGGTGGCCGACTGGCGCTGATCAAGCTGGTTACGGGTGGTCTGCGCGTCGGCGCCTCGGCCCGGCTAGCGCGGCAGGCGCTCGCCGAGTGGTCCGGCCAGCCGGTGGAGGAGATCGAGGAGGTCTGGCATGGCGTACCGCCGCCCTACCTGCCGCTCTTCGCCTGGCTGGAGGGGCGGGGGCCGCGCCCCGATCCGGAGGACGCGCCGGTCTTCCGCTCGCCCATGCTGGCGCAGCCGTTGGAGGCCGCCGATCTCGCCGCCCTCGACCACACCGCCTTCCGCGCCGAGTGGAAATGGGATGGCGTGCGCGTGCAGGCCGCCGCCGGCCCCGGTGGGCGCCGCCTCTGGTCGCGCACCGGCGAGGACATGTCCGGCGCCTTCCCCGAGATCATCGAGGCGCTGGATTTCGAGGCGGTGGTGGATGGCGAGCTGCTGGTGATCCGCGATGGCGTCGTCGCCCCCTTCGCCGACCTGCAGCAGCGCCTGAACCGCAAGGTGGTCGGCCCGAAGATGCTGCGCGACTACCCCGTGGGCCTGCGCCTTTACGACCTGCTCTTCGAGGCCGGCGAGGATCTGCGCCCCTTGCCCTTCGACGCCCGGCGGGACCGCCTGGAGGCTTGGTTCGCCCGCACCCGTCCGGCGCGGATGGATCTCTCGCCGCAGGTTGCCTTCGCTTCGGTCGAGCAGCTCGCCGCCCTGCGGGAGGGCGCCCGCGCCGCCGGCATCGAGGGGCTGATGCTGAAGCGCGGCGACGCTCCCTATGTCGCCGGCCGCCCCAAGGGGCTGTGGTGGAAGTGGAAGCGGGCGCCGCTCGCCGTGGATGCCGTGCTGATGTACGCCCAGCGCGGCCACGGCAAGCGCAGCAGCACCTACAGCGATTACACCTTTGGCCTCTGGCGCCCGGACGGGCAGGGGGGCGAGGAGCTGGTGCCGGTGGGTAAGGCCTATTCCGGCTATACCGACCAGGAACTGGTCTGGCTCGACCGCTGGATCCGCAATCACACCGTCGCGCGCTTCGGCCCGGTGCGGGAGGTGGAGAAGGCGCTGGTGCTGGAGGTGGTGTTCGACGCCGCGCAGCGCTCCACCCGGCATAAATCCGGCGTCGCCATGCGCTTCCCCCGCATTTCCCGCCTGCGCCCCGACAAGCCCGCCGCCGAGGCCGACCGGCTGGAGACGCTGATGGGCATGGTGGAAGGCAGCGAGAATAGCGCGGCCTGAGCGGGAACTGAGCCGCTTCTGCCGCGTTGCCTCCACGAACCGCCGCGGGCGGAAATCGCAGGAGGATGCCGCAGATGCTGAAATGGGCCCTGATATTCCTGGTCATCTCGCTGATCGCCGGCGCGCTGGGCTTTACCGGCGTCTCGGCCGCAACCGGGAAGATCGCCAAGATCCTCTTCGCCATCTTCCTGATCCTGTTCATCATCTTCCTGGTCCTGGCCTTGCTGGGCGGCGCGGCGATCGCCTGAGCGGCGCGCGCGTGCCCTGTTGACGGCGGGGCACGCGCGGATTATTCCCGGCCCCCTCGGCGCCACGCGACGCCGGGGAAAACTGGTGTGGCGGCCTTAGCTCAGTTGGTAGAGCGCCAGGTTGTGGTCTTGGATGTCACGGGTTCGAGTCCCGTAGGTCGCCCCAGTCTCCTTCTTCCCTTCAGCACCCCGAGATACCTTCCTCTGCACCCCGTGCCGAGGACGTGCTGCTGATGCCCGAAGCGCTGCAAGCCGCGCTCCATGCCCTTGTCGCCCTGCTGGTGATCCTCGACCCGCCGGGGCTCGCGGTCCTGTTCCTGGGCATGACGCCGCATGACACCCCCCAGGAGCGTCGCCGTCAGGCGCGGCGCGCCGTCGGCATCGCCACCGTCGTGCTGCTCGCCTTCACCTTGGCCGGCGATTTCGTGCTGCGCTCCATGGGCATCGGAACCCCGGCCATGAAGGTGGCCGGCGGCCTGCTGCTCTTCTTCCTGGCGGCCAATATGGTGGTGGGCAACACCACCCCGCGCGCCTCGCCGGAGGAGCGCCGCGCCGCCGCCGCCACCTCCGACATCAGCGTCTTCCCGCTGGCGATTCCGCTGCTGGCCGGCCCCGGCGCCATGACCACCGTGGTGCTGATGCGCGAGCAGGCCGGCCATGATCCCTGGCGCCTCGCCGGCGTGCTGATCGCCCTGCTGGTGGCGCTGGGCCTGACCCTGGTGACGCTACTGGCGGCCGGGCAGGTCAGCCGTCTCCTCGGGAGGACGGGCGGGCAGGTGGTCGGGCGCGTTCTGGGGGTGATCCTGGCCGGGCTGGCGGCGCAGATCGCCCTGGACGGCCTGCGGGAGAGCCTGTTCTGACCGGTCGCTGCTTTAGAGCAGATCCCGATCAGGCGGAATCGCCTGATCGGGTGAAGATGCTCGTAGAAACGCTCTAGGCGCGCAGCCGCTCCAGCGTCAGGAGGATGCCGCCCGCCACCAGACCCCAGAAGGCGGCGCCGATGCCGAACAGGGCCAGGCCCGAGGCCGTGGTGACAAAGGTAAGGGTGGCCGGCAACCGGTCCCTCTCATGCGCCATGGCGGCGGTGAGCGCGCCACCCAGGCTACCAAACAGCGCCAGTCCCGCGACAGCCTCGATCAGCAGTGGGGGCGAGGCGGCAATGAAGGCGGCCGCGAAGGCGGCGCCCAGCCCCAGCGCCATGTAGCTGGCACCCGCGGCCACGGCTGCCACCCAGCGCCGACCACGGTCCGGGTGCGCATCCGGTCCGGCGCAGAGCGCGGCGGTGATGGCGGCGAGATTGATGGAATGGGCGCCGAGGGGGGCGATCAGCGCGCTGGCGATGCCGGTGATGGCGAAGATCGGCCCGGGTGCCGGCCGATAGCCCTGGCTGTGCAGCACCGCGAGGCCCGGCACGTTCTGCGATGCCATGGTGACGAGGAACAGCGGCAAGGCGATGCCGATGATGGCGCCCGGCGTGGGGTGTGGCGTCACCCAGGTGAGCTGCGGCGCCATGCCGGCCAGGGCGCCCGCCGGAAGCGGCGTGGCGAGCAGGATCAGCGCCGCCGCGACCACCACCGCCGCCGGCACCGCGTAGAGCCGGGCGAAGCGCCAGGCCAGGGCCCAGGTCAGCACCACCGGCAGCGCCAGGCCGGGCATGGCGCCCACGGCGCGCATCGGCGCCAGGCAGATCTCCAGCAGCACGCCGGCGAGCATGGCATTGGCGAGGCTGGGCGGAATGGCGGAGACGGCCCGGCCGAAGGGCCGCCACAGCCCGGCAAGTAGGATCAGCAACCCCGTCACGACGAAGGCACCCACCGCCACCGGGAAGCCACCCTCCGGGGCGCCGGTCGCCACCAGGAGCGCCGCGCCCGGTGTGGACCAGGCGAGCACGATGGGCATCCGCCGCCGCAGGCTGAGCCAGAGGCCGAGCGCCCCTTGCGCCATGCAGAGGGCCAGCAGCCCGGAGGCGGCCTCGGCCGGGCTGGCGCCCATCGCCGCCAAGCCCTGAAGGACGACGGCGAAGGAAGAGGCGAAGCCGACCACCGCGGCCAGCACTCCCGCCATGATGGGCTGCACCAAGCCCTCCTTCTGCTCCACCATGCGCGTCCTCTCCTCCGTCTGGATGGCGGCAGGAGGGTAGCGTAATGTTGGATCCAATCAACGGCCGGATTTTGGATGAAGCCAGCACCCGACCCCGTCTCGCCGCTCGATAGCCTCGCCGCCGCAGCCGGTCCCCGGTGGCGCACCGCCACGGAATTCGTGGAGGCGGCGCTGAAGGCGGCGATCCTGGAAGGGCGGCTTCCTGGCGGGACACCACTGCGCCAGGAGGAACTGGCCGAGCGGCTCGGCGTCAGCCGCATGCCGGTGCGTGAGGCTCTGCGGCAACTGGAGGCGCAGGCGCTGGTGGAGGTGCTGCCGCATCGCGGGGCCGTGGTGGCGGAAATCTCCGCTGCCGATGCGGCTGACCTCTTTGCCATCCGCCGCGCGCTGGAGCCGGCGGCGCTGCGCCTCTCGACCCCCCGGCTGACGCAGGAGCAGCGCGCGCACGCCGCCGCGCTGATCGAGGCGATGGACACCGAGCCGGACCCCGGCCGCATGGGGCTGCTGAACCGGCAATTTCACATGGCCCTCTATGCCGCCGCCGGGCACCCACGGCTGCTGGCCCTGGCCGAGCAGCATCTCGCTGCCTTCGACCGCTACCTGCGTTTCCACCTCGCGGCGCAGGGACGGGAGCGGATGGCGCAGCAGGACCACCGCGCCATGCTGGCCGCCGCCGCCCGCGGCGATGCCGATGCGGCGGTGACGATACTGGAAGGGCATCTCGACCACGCCGCGGACGCCATCGCGCGCTTCTTCGCCGCACGCTCCGCCTCCACCCGTTGAGATCGCGGGTCGAAAGAAAAGCTTCATCTAATCGTCATTCCGATGACGCCTCGGTACTGTCTGGTACCTCGCCCGATGGCCCTCTCCCGGCCGTCGCCTGCTGACTGGAACGTGACACCATGCCAGACACCCACCTGCCCGAGGGCGGGCACAAGCCGCTGGAACTCGAGGACATCGGCAGCAACCCGCGGCCGGAGAGGCCGATCGGCGAGCTGATCGAGCGCCGTCTCTCCCGCCGCGCGGCGCTGCGCGGCCTTCTCGGCGCGGCCGCCACCGCCACCCTGGCCGACCAGCTCCTGGCCTCCGGCAGCCGTGCGCTGGCGACGGAGACCGGCCCTTCCAGCCTCGGCTTCAAGGAGGTCGCCCACCAGCTCACTGAGCGCGATGCCGTGCCGGAGGGCTATGAGATCCAGACGGTGATCCGCTGGGGCGACCCGGTGCTGCCGGATGCCCCCGCCTTCGACCCGCACCACCAGACCGCCGAGGCACAGGGAACCCAGTTCGGCTACAACAACGACTACGTGGATTTCTTCCCGCTGCCGCGCGGCAGCCGGACCTCGGATCACGGCCTGCTGGCGGTGAACCACGAATATGCCGACACGCAGCTCATGTTCCCCGACATGGGCAACGACGAATCCTCCCGCCTGAAGTCCAGCCGCGAGCAGGCGCTGGTCGAGATGGCGGCGCATGGCATGTCGATCGTCGAGATCCGCAAGGAGAACGGCCGCTGGGCGCCGGTGCGGTCCGGCAGCCTCAACCGCCGCATCACCGCTGCGACGCCGATCCGCATCAGCGGCCCCGCCGCCGGCCATCCGCGCCTGCGGACCAGCGCCGACCCGACCGGTCGCCTGGCGCTTGGCACGCTGAACAACTGCGCCGGCGGCAACACGCCCTGGGGCACGGTCATCACTTGCGAGGAGAACTTCAACCAGTATTTCGGCGGCGCCGCCGCCAAGACCGGCGCGCAGGCCGCGATGTACAAGCGCTACGGCATTGTCGAGCAGGCCAGCTATTCCTGGCCGAACCACGAGGACCGCTTCAACCTCGACAAGGAGCCGAACGAGCCGAACCGCTTTGGCTGGGTGGTCGAGTTCGACCCCTATGACCCGAACAGCCGACCGGTGAAGCGCACCGCGCTCGGCCGCTTCAAGCATGAGGGCTGCACTCATGCCGTCTCCGCCGATGGCCGCGTGGTCTTCTACATGGGCGACGACGAGCGCTTCGACTACGTCTACAAGTTCGTCACCGCGCGCGCCTGGAACCCGGACGACCCCGCCGCCAACCGCGACCTGCTGGACGAGGGCACGCTCTATGTCGCGCGCTTCCATGAGGACGGCCGGATGGAGTGGCTGCCGCTGGTGCATGGCCAGGGCCCGCTGACCGCCGAGAATGGCTTCGGCAGCCAGGCCGAGGTGCTGATCGAGACCCGCCGCGCCGCCGACCTCCTGAAGGCGACGCCGATGGACCGGCCGGAGGACGTGCAGGCCAACCCGGTGAACGGCCGCGTCTATGCGATGCTGACCAACAACACCCGTCGCAAGGCCGAGCAGGTGGACAAGGCCAATCCGCGCGCCGCCAACGCGCATGGCCATGTTATCGAGATGGTCCCGCCCGGCGCTGGCACCGACAGGGTGGACCACGCGGCGACGGAAGGGCGCTGGGAGATCTTCCTGGTGGCCGGCCGTCCCGGCACCGACCCCGGCGCCAGCTACCACCAGGGCACCAGCGGCGAGGGCTGGCTGTCCTGCCCGGACAACTGCACCTTCGACAGCAAGGGCCGCATCTGGATCGCGACCGATGGTGCGCCGGGCACCTCCAAGGTGGCGGACGGTCTCTATGCCGCCGACACGGACGGCCAGGGCCGCGCCCTGACCCGACTTTTCTACCAGGCTCCCACCGGTGCCGAAGTCTGCGGCCCCTGCTTTACGCCGGATGACGAGACGGTCTTCCTTGCCATCCAGCATCCCGGCGACGACAAGGGCAGCAGCTTCGCCAATCCATCGACCCGCTGGCCGGACTTCGACCCCGCCATGCCGCCGCGCCCCTCGGTGATCGCGATCGTCCGGCGGGGCGGCGGTAAGGTCGGCGCCTGACCCCACGGCGCCGGCGGGCCTCATGGCCCTTGCCGGCGCTGCTTGATTGCGGGCGGCGCAGGGGCAATCTGGAGGGCATGGAAAACGCCTCTTCCCCGCCGCTGGGCCAGCCGGCTGGTCCGGAGACGCGGCCGCCCGACAGAAGCGAGGCGCCGCGCGCCTCCGCGCCGCCCCGGCCAGACCCTTGGGGGCGGCAGCCCGGGCCCTGGTCCGCACAGCCCGGTCCCTGGAGTTCGCGCCAGGGGAGTTCGCACGAGAGCGGCCGGATGCCACCGCGCGGATGGGGCCGCCGCCCGGCGGGCGGGGGCGCGCCGGGGCAGGGGCCAGCGGGAGGATGGTGGCCCGGCAGCGGCGACACGCTGCGCCGCGCGGGCGGCTTCGTGCTGCTCGGCTGCTCGCTCTGGCTGGTGGCCATTCTCGTCTTCTTCCGCTCGATCATCGGGATGTTCTCCTGATGGGCACCGATCTCCTGGAGCAGTTCCGGCTGCAATTCCGCCAGCTGCGCGGCGCCCTGCTGGTGCTGGCCGCGCTACCTCTGGTGCCGGCGTTGCTGTTCAACCTGATCGGCGGCGAGGAGGAACGCATCCTCGGCACACTGCTGGGCCTGGGCCTGCTGGCGCTCGGCATCCGCAAGCTGCGGCGCGGGCGGCTGCGCGGCGCCGCCCTGCTGGTCGGCGCGGCCACCGGCATTGCTGCGGGAATGGCCGGGCAGGTCGCGCCGGTCGCCGCCGTGGTGTTCGGCGTCATGGCCTGCTTCGGCACGCGGCTGCTTTACGCCAATGCACCCGCCGCCGAGGTCGAGCCTCCACCACCGCAGCCGCCGATGCCCGACCCACGTCCTGATCCGCTGGCCACGCCACGCGCCCGCCTCGCCGCGCTGGACGGCGCCGATGCCCGGCTACGCCCCGCCCTGGCGGCGCTGCACGAGCTGGTGGCGGAGCTGGAGCGGCGGCCGGAGGCGACTGGTGAGGCGCGACGCTTCCTGAATCTGCAGCTCGATGGGCTGGAACGGATCGACGCGCGGCTGCGCCAGGGCGCCGAACCGCCGGAAAGCCTGCCGCAGCTGGTGGAGGACATGGCGCGCGGCAGCGCGACGCTGCGCGACCGCATCCGCGCCGAGGAGAATGCGGCGCTGGAGATCCAGGTGAAAGTGCTGGCCGACCGGCTGCGCGAGGAGGGTTACGCATGAGTTCCGACCAACTAGCCGATTCCGCACTCGATCACGCCCTTCCCGCCGAGAAGGTGGAATCGCTGGCGGCTTCCATCGACCTGTCGGATCCGGCGACCATCCTGCGCTTCGGCGCCGATGCGCAGAACCGCGCCGCCACGGCGGCCGATGCCATGCTCGGGGCCGCGCGGAACCAGGCGACCGGCGAGGCGGGGGAGGCGCTCTCCAGCCTGCTGGCCACGCTGCGCGGCTTCGACGTGACGCAACTCAGCGAGAAGCGCGGCCTCCTCTCCCGCCTGCTCGGGCGCGGCAAGGCGGAGGCCATGGCCATCATCCAGCGCTACGAGGGCGTGCGCGGGCAGATCGAGACGGTGGGCGACAGGCTCGACAGTCACCGAACCCGGCTGCTGGAGGATGTCGAACGTCTGGAGCGGCTCTATGTGGCGACGCTCGACTGGTTCCACGCCCTCGCCGAGCACATCGCCGCCGGCGAGATGGTGCTGGCCCGCACCGATTCCGAGGTGATCCCCGCCGCCGAGCGCGCCGCCGCCGACCCGAAGGATACGCTGGCGCCGCAGAAGCTGCGCGACCTGCGCGCGGCGCGGGACGAGCTGGACCGCCGCGTACACGATCTGCGGCTGACGCGGCAGGTCGCGATGCAGACGCTGCCCGGCCTCCGGCTGGTCCAGGAAAACGACAAGGCACTGGCGGCGAAGATCCTCTCAGTGCTGGCCAACACCGTGCCACTCTGGCGCACGCAGCTGGCCCAGGCGCTGGCCATTCAGAACATGCGCGAGGCCGGCGCGGCGGTGCGCGCCGCGACCGACCTGACCAACCAGCTGCTCACCGCCAATGCCGAGACGCTGCGCCAGGGCAATGCCGAGGCGCGGGTGGAGCTGGAGCGCGGAGTCTTCGACCTGGCCGCCGTGCAGCAGGCGAATGCCGCCCTGGTGGCGACCCTGGAGGACAGCCTGCGCATCGCCGAGGAAGGCCGCGCCGCCCGTCTGCAGGCCACCAAGGAGCTGGCCAAGGCCGAGGCCGAGATCCGCCGAGCCCTGACCGCCGCGCGCCCTTCACCCCAGCCCGTGCGGCGCTGATCTTGGTTTTAGCGCTGGCGGTCTTGACCGGAACCGCCGCAGGGGTTCCCCTTCCATCATCAATCGAAGGAGGAAGTCCATGCGTGGCTGGGCTGTCGTGGAAGCCGGGGCGCCGCTGCAGAATATCGAGCTGCCGCTGCCTGAACTGACCGGCGAGGAAGTGCTGGTCGAGGTGACGCATTGCGGCGTCTGCCACTCGGACCTGCATATCTGGGAGGGCAGCTATGACTTGGGCAGCCGCGGCAAGATGTCCCTGGCGGACCGGGGCGTCAAACTGCCGCTCGCCATGGGCCATGAGGTCGTCGGCCGTGTGGTGAAGCTCGGCCCCGAGGCGAAGGGTGTCTCGCCCGGCGACATGCGCATCGTGTTCCCCTGGCTCGGCTGCGGCAAGTGCGACCGCTGCCAAGCGGGGAACGACAATCTCTGCGCCGTCAGTGCACGCAGCATCGGCGTCTTCCAGAATGGCGGCTATGCGACACATGTCATCGCGCGCAGCCCCCGGCACCTGGTGGCATTCGACGGCCTCCGGCCCGAGGTGGCCGCGACCTATGCCTGCTCCGGCATCACCGTCTATTCCGCCATCCGCAAGGTGATGCCGATGCCGCCCGAGCGGCCGATCGTCATCGTCGGCGCCGGCGGACTCGGGCTGAACGCCATCGAGATCCTGAAGGCGCTGGGCCACAAGCGCATCTGCGTGGTGGACGTCGCGGCGGAGAAGCTGGACCTTGCCAAGCAGGCCGGCGCCACCGACACGGTGCTGGCGGATGGCGAGGAAACCGCCGTGCGCATCGTCGCGGCCTGCGGCGGCCCGGTCGAGGCGATCATCGACCTCGTCAATGGCACCTCCACGGCGCGCTTCTCCTTCGACGCGCTGATCAAGGGCGGCAAGCTGATCCAGGTCGGGCTGTTCGGCGGCGAGCTGAACATCCCGCTGCCGATCATGCCGACCAAGGCGCTGACCATCCAGGGCAGCTATGTCGGCAATCCGCAGGAGCTGCGCGAGGTGGTGGCCCTGGCGCAGGAGGGCAAGCTCTCCCCGCTGCCGGTGACCACCGAGCCGGCCAGCGAGGTGAATAATGTGCTGAACCGCCTGAAGGACGGAAAGGTGCGCGGCCGCGTGGTGCTGACGGCAGCCTGAACCGAAGGTCGGGCTGTCCGGGGCAGTGTTCCGGACAGCCCTCCAAGGTGCCGCGCAGAGCGGAACCGATGACCGGACCTCTGGCGGCGGAATGCGCGGGCCGGCCTCGGCTCAACCCCAGGTAGGGTCGTCCGTCCGGCCTTCACGGAAACCGTACTCGATGTAATGGACCCGGGCCGCGTGGTGGTCCTGGCCGAAGGCCTGCTGCAGATCCGCATAATTCGCAAGGTATTGGGTAGCATCGAAGCCATCGCGAACTCGGCCTTCAAAGCGGCCATATTCAAGCCAGTGGCGTACGCCGGAACGGCTGTCCAGGCCGGCCCAGGGAATCAGGTCCGGGTGGGACGCGATGTACTCCAAGGCATCGAAGCTGATGCTCCTTTCTTCCGGGCGACCGTTCAGGATCCAGTGGATCGCCCCGGCATCGGCGTTCACGCCGAAGGCCAGCGTGAGATCGTCGTAGGATGCGATGTATTCGAGCGCATTGAAGCTCGTGCTGCGCCCCTCGATCCTGCCTTGCGTCATCCAATGGTTCAGCGCAGCGCTCTGGTCGGTGCCGAACGCCTGAATGAGGTCCTCATAGGAGGCCACATAGTCGAGGCAGTCGAAGGTCATGGTCCGCCCTTCGAACCTTCCCATTTCGATCCAGTGCCTTGCTCCGGCGGTCGGATCGGCGCCGAAGGCAGCAAAGAGATCGGCATGGGATCCGACGTAGTCCAATCCGTTGAAGGAGATATGGCGCCCCTCAGCCTTGCCGAAGGTCGTGTAGTGCAGCTTGGCGGAGCCGGTATCCGTCCCGAAGAAATTCGCCAGATCACTGTAGGACGCGATATACGCAAGCGCCTCGCCTTCGGTCAGTGGCGGAACCGGGCTGCTGCCCTCGAAGGCCACCCCCTGTGCGGGCGTCCAGATCGGCAGGCCCTGGTCATCATAGATCGCGTTGCCTTGGCCGGGCGTGCCGGGCGCTGCGAGGCGACCATAGCCCCAGCCATAATGGAGGGTACCGCCGGCCTCGCTGAGCGCCGTGCCGAAGTCCAGGCGCAGCGAATCACCATCGAGGATGCGGAGCTGCGTGACCGGCGCGGAGGAGCCATCCGCCATCTGAACGGACCAGCCCAGCCCGGACGCAGCATCTGCGTCCAACGGAAGGAAGCCCGCCGCGCTGTCATGCCGGACGTCGATCTGCAAAGAGGCAGGGCCTATGCGATGCACTGCGACGACCAGCGGCCCCAGGTCATCGATATTGCCCCCTGCCGATGCGACTGGAGAGCCGGCCTTCGCATAAGCAGCCCAGCTTTCCGCAATCGACTGCGCGGCACGATGGGCGATCAGAAGCGCATCCGAATCCGAGATGTGCCGGCCGCCATAGTCACGGGTCGAGGAATTGCCGTCCGCGTCATCCCAGTCGGCATTGATGTCCAGCGCACGCGCGGCGATCTGGCCATTGAAGCCTGGGTCGGCTGCCAGGGTTTCCATGGCTGCCCGGATGATCTGGTGGCCGGTGTCGCTGGCCAGAGGAAAGGGATGCGCGCTGACGAAATGGTATGGCACCGTGTCTGCGGATTGCCCCAGCGCGTCTCGGAGCAGCCCGGCGTCGTAGCGGACAGCACTCATCCACATCTCGGCGGTCAGGTCGGGCCGCATGCTGTCGTGTTCGCTGTGCAGCCAGAGCACCGCGGTCGGATCGTCCCGCTGGGTTGCGGGCAGGCTGCCGACGAGGTTCAGCATGGCCTGCTCCATCCAGCTCACCTGCCAGCCCTTGGTCCAGTCGCCGCCCACCGGCTGCAACCAGTCCTCCATGAGTGACACGCCCCAGTGAACCGTCGCGGCGCTGGTGCCCTCCTGGCCGTAGATCAGGTTCACCCGGTCATTCACGCCGTCGAAGCCCAGCAGGCGCTGCACTTCGCTCACCAATGCGTTGGCCCCCGCGAAGTCATCGGCGGACATCATGACCAGCGCGTTCGACTGCCCGCGGACCAGGATATTGAGTTCCAAGGACGTGCTCCTCAACCACGGGCCCTAGAAGTGCCGCCGAACGGCCGCCTGGCGGGCCCATGTCACAAAGGTATCATGGCGCCCGAGCGCCTAGAGCGGTGCCGTAAGCAGGCGCCCTTCACAAGCTGGCCAGGAGGGATAAGGCAGGCCGGCCGGCGTGGGTGGCTCCGCAAGGAGCCTTCCGGCACCCCGCTTCCTTGCGGATCGGCGAAGCGGGGCCGGTTTGCCGGGAGACGAGCCCGCCTCCAATATTCAGCCGGCTAGGACGTTCTCCATCCAGCCCGCCCAACCCAGCAGTGCCGAATCCTGCCCGAAGGGCGCGACGAGCTGCACGCCGAGCGGCATTCCCGCCGCTCCCGTGCCGGCAGGCAGGCTGATGCAGGGCCCGTGCAGGGCGGTCCAGAGCGCGTTGCAGACCGGATCACCCGTGGCTTCCAGGCCGAGCGGCGCCTCGGAGGGCGCGGCGGCGGTCAACAACACGTCGAACCCGCCCATCAGGTCGCGGAAGGCGGCGCGCCCCCGGGCGAAGGTGGCGCGCGCGGCGGTCAGCTCCGAGACGGGCAGGGAGGCGGCCCAGTCCAGCCGCTCGTTCAGCACGGAGGAGATCAGGGCGCGGGCCTGGGTGCGCTCCCAGGCGAGGGCCTGCGCCGTCTCGCCATTCATCACGACGGGATGCACCTTGGCCACCGCCTGCAGGGCCGGCGGCAGGGTGATGCGCGTCACCTTCGCTCCGGCGCGGGCGCAGCGCTCCGCCACCTGTTCGATGCGCGCCGCTGTATCCGGGCTGAGCTGCGCTTCGCCCGGGTCGAAGCAGAGGGCGATACGCGGCGCACTCTCGGCGCGGCCACCGAGGTCCAGCCGCGTCAGGGCGCCGGCGAAAAGTGCGCAATCCTCCACCTTGCGGCCGAAGACGCCGATGGTGTCGAGGCTCTCGCTCATCACCTTCATACCGGCGCGGTGGATCAGGCCGTGGGAGGGCTTGAAGCCGGTGACGCCGCAATAGGCCGCCGGGCGCAACACCGAGCCCGCCGTCTGGGTCCCGAAAGCGAGCGGGAAGAAGCCTGCCGCGACGCCCGCCGCCGAACCCTGGCTGGAGCCACCCGGCGTGCGGGCGGGGTCATGTGGATTGCTGGTCGGCCCGGGGTGGCGGGTGGCGAATTCGGTTGTCACCGTCTTGCCCAGGATGATGCCGCCGGCGGCGCGGGTCAGCGCCACGGCCGCGGCATCGGCACGCGGCCGGTGCCCGGCCCAGATCGGCGAGCCGTATTCGGAGGGCAGGTCGGCGGTGTCCAGCACGTCCTTCACGCCCACCGGCAGCCCGGCCAGCGGGCCGGCGATCGGCCGGGCGGCGGCACGGCGGGGCAGGGCGGGGTCGAGGCTGCTGAAGGCGCGCACCACCGGCTCGCGCGCGGCGATGCGGTCGAGGCAGGCTTCCACCAGCTCGGCGGGGGAGAGGCGGCCAGCGGCGATGCGGCGGGCGGCCTCGGCGGCGGAGAGATCGGCGGGGTGCGTCATTCCGAAAGGATGCGTTGTTCCGCTGCCACCGGTCCAGAGGGAGCGGCAGGGCAGTTGCGCCTCCCCGCCGCCCGCGGAGATGATGCGCTTCCAGGCGAAGGCGGATGGCGACAGGAGGGGCCGGATCATGCTGGAGGCGCGGACGATCAGCATCGGCATCGAACGCGACTGGCGCGAGGTCTATGAGGCGATCTGGCGGCCGGAGGACTTTCCCAAATGGGCTTCCGGCCTCAGCCAGTCGCCGTTGCGGCGGGAGGGCGAGGCCTGGGTGGCGCAGGGGCCGGAAGGGCCGGTGCGCATCCGCTTCACGCCGCACAATGCCTTCGGTGTGATGGACCACCATGTGGATCTCGGCGCCGGCGTGGAGGTCGATGTGCCGATGCGGGTCATCCCCAACCAGCGCGGCGCGGAGGTGATGCTGACGCTGTTCCGCCAGCCCGGCATGTCGGACGAAAAGTTCGCGGAGGATGCCGCCTGGGTCACGCGCGACCTCGCCGCCTTGCGCGCCCTCTTCGCGCCCTGAGCTGGTGGCGCTACTCCGCCGGAGCCAGCACCGGCGCCCGCTCCGGCTCGGCCCGCTGCGCGTAGCGGCGGGCGAGGGTGGCGCAGACGAAGAGCTGGATCTGGTGGAACAGCATCACCGGCAGCACGATCATGCTGACGATGTCGCCGGGGAAGAGGATGTTGGCCATCGGGATGCCGCTGGCGATGCTCTTCTTCGAGCCGCAGAAGACCGCCACCACCTCGTCGGCGCGATGCAGGCCAAGGGCGCGGCTGGCCAGTAGCGTGGCGCCCAGCACTACCGCCAGCAGCACCGCGTCCAGCACCAGGATCACGGCCAGCATGGCAGGCGTGATCTGCCCCCAGATGCCGGCGACGACGCCCTCGCTGAAGGCGCCATAGATCACCAGCAGGATGGAGCCACGGTCCACCAGACTGGTCACCGCCTTGTGCCGCTGCAGCCAGCGCCCGGCGAAGGGCCGCACCGCCTGGCCCAGCGCGAAGGGCAGCAGCAGGTGCAGCGCGATGTCGGACAGCGCCTCGGTGCTGATGCCACCGCCGCCTCCCACGCGCAGCAGCAGTGCGGTGAGCAGCGGCGTCAGCACCATGCCGGCGAGGTTGGAGAGCGTCGCCGCGCAGAGCGCCGCCGGCACATTGCCACGCGCGATCGAGGTGAAGGCGATGGAGGACTGCACGGTAGAGGGCAGCACGCAGATGAACATCAGCCCCGATACCAGGGCAGCGGGCAGCCAGCCGCCCAGTGCCCGCGTCATCGCCAGGCCGAGCAGGGGGAAGAGGAGGTAGGTCGCGGCGAAGATCAGCACCTGAAGCCGCCAATGCAGCAGCCCCTCCAGCAGGTTCCTCGGCGCCAACCGGGTTCCGTAGAGGAAGAACAACGCCGCCACCGCGATCGAGGCCGCGTGCCCGACCGCCACAGCCCCCATGCCCTGCGCCGGCAGCATCGCCGCCAGCGCCACCGTCGCCGCCAGCAGCATCAGGAAAGGATCGAGCGGCAGGCGGGGCAGGCGGAAGGCCATGGCGATCTCTCGGGCTCGTTCGGACGCCCCCGAGGTAAGCCCCGGTGCAGTATTCCGCCAGAGAATAGCAGGGGATAACAGCCAGCGCAGATCGTGATAACAAGCGGAAATGCTGTCACCGCCGCTGCTTCGCTCCTTCCTAGCTGTGGCCGAGACGCGCTCCTTCACCCGGGCGGCGCAGCGGCTCGGGCTGCGGCAATCCACGGTCAGCCAGCATGTCGGCAAGCTGGAGACAGCGACCGGCCGCAGCCTCTTCGCCCGCGATACCCATGCCGTCGCCCTGACGCCCGATGGCGACGCGCTGGTGGAGTTCGCGCGCGGCGTGCTGGAGGCCCATGAGCGGTTAGAGCGTTTCCTGGCCGGCTCACACCTGCGCGGGCGCATCCGGCTCGGCGCCTCGGAGGATTTCGTCTCCGCCCGGCTGGCTCAGGTCCTCGCCGAGTTCACCCAGGCGCACAGCGGGGTGGACCTGGAGCTGACGGTGGGCCTCAGCGGCACGCTCTACGAGCGCTACGACGCCGGCGAGCTGGACGTCATCGTGGTCAAGCGCCGGGCCGGCGACCCGCGCGGCGCCTTCGCCTGGCGGGAGGCGCTGGCCTGGGTCGGCCGCCCTGGCTTGCGGCCCGACCCGGCGCAGCCGCTGCCGCTGGTGCTCTTCCCGCCGCCCAGCATCACCCGCGCCCTGGCCTTGCAGGCGCTGGAGCGGGCGGGGCGATCCTGGCGGGTAGCCTGCACCAGCCCGAGCCTCAGTGGGTTGCGGGCTGCCGCCATGGCGGGGCTCGGGGTGGCGCCGCATTCCACCCGGCTGCTGCCGCCCGGACTGGCGCCGCTGCCGCCCTCGCGCCACCTGCCGGAGCTCGGCCAGATCGAGTTCGTGGTGATCGGGCCCGGCCCGCAGCACGGGCTGGCCTCGGCTCTGGTCACGGCCCTGCTGCGCCATCCTGACCGGCTTCACCCGGTGCCGGACTGAGCTGCCTCTGGCAGCGCGTACGGCGCCTCCCCATCTCGCAGCAATGCCCAGGACCTCTCATGTGGACGCGCGCGACGAAATTCCGGTCGCGGTGTCGGCCGATGGCGTGCTGCTCTATGCCGTCCCTTGCCGCCCAGAATCGCTACCCGCCGTGCCGCCCCATGCGCTGAGCCTGGCCTGGGAGGCGGCGCGCGCCGCCGCCACGGCCGAGGCCTGGGGGCCGCGCCGGAGTCTCCGATTCGAGGGCGGCCCGGTGCTGGCCCTGGCCGATGCCGATGCTGCCTGCTGGGCCGAGGCGGTGGACCGCACGGTCGGCCTGACGCACCTTTCCGGCCTGGCGCTCTGCCTACGCCTGCTGGCGCTGGTCGAGCTTCTGGGGCGCGCCCGCTGGCTGGCCGGGCTCTACGCGATCGACGCCGACGGGATCGAGCTGCACCCGGCGCTGCTCGCCGCCGCCGCCAATCTGCCGCTCGATGCGGCGGCCCGGTTCGACGAACGCGGCATGAAGCGTCTATTGTCACAACGCATCGCCGGCGCCGGCGGCGCGGCGGAGGAATAAGGGGCGACCAAAGCCCCGCGTCCCGGCATGCCATCTGCGCGGCGCCCGCACCCCGAGCTGCCGGAGCGCATCATGAAACGCCTTGTCCTTCCCCTGCTGCTGTTGACGGCCGCCTGTGCCGACATGGCGCCCCGCACCGCGGAGGATCGCCAGCAGGACGCCGCGCGGGCCGCCTGCCGCCAGGACGCCGAGCGCGTGATGCGCGTCCGCGAGCGCGGACAGACCATGCGCATGGATGAGGCCGAGTCCCGCCTGGGCGCGGGCCCCTATACCGGCACCGTCGCCGGCTCGATGAACACCGAGCGGCTGGCCGCCCGCTACGAGCAGGACCAGCTCGTCCAGGACTGCCTGCGTGGCCGCGAGAATGGTGCGGCCGTGCCGGGCGCCGCGCCGCCGG
Organism: Roseomonas sp.; assembly: GCA_035565935.1. Classification (GTDB taxonomy): domain Bacteria; phylum Pseudomonadota; class Alphaproteobacteria; order Acetobacterales; family Acetobacteraceae; genus Pseudoroseomonas. Next base: position 71,598 of record DATMRU010000058.1, on the reverse strand, counting down.
CGGGGGGAGCGGGGCGGGGCTCCTGAGCTGCCGCCCCTCCGGTCGCCCTTCGGTGCGCTGACCCGCGCCCTGGCGACCCGCAACGCCCGCATCTTCTTCGGTGCCAGCCTCGCCGCCTGGACGGGGCTCTGGATGCACCGCATCGCCGTCGCCTGGCTGACCTGGGAGCTGACCCACAGCGCGCTCTGGGTCGGCCTCGTCGCCTTCTGCGACCTGGCGCCGGCCTCGGTGATCAGCCCTTTCGCGGGCGCCATCGCGGATCGGGCGGACCGGTTGCACCTCGCCACGATCTCCCAGGCGGTGATCGGGCTGGAGGCGGCCACGGTGGCCACGCTGGTCGCCACCGACATGATGCAGATCGAATTCCTGCTGGCGCTGGAGTTCTGTGCCGGCACCGCCGCCAGCTTCGCCCAGCCGGCGCGGCAGACGCTGATGCCGGGCATCGTCGGCGCCGCCGACCTGCCGGCGGCCGTCGCCTGCAATTCGCTCGTGTTCAACGTGGCGCGCTTCGTCGGTCCGGCGCTGGCGGGGCCGGTAATCGCCGCCTTCGGGGTGGCGCCGGCCATCGCCTGCAATGCGGTAGCCTACGGCAGCGCGGTGCTGACCATGCCGATGCTGAAGGTCGATCCGGCGCATCGCCGCGGCCACCCGGGCACCACCGGCCTGCTCGGTGAGGTGCGGGAGGGCTTCGCCTATGTCGCGCGCCATCCCGGCCTCGGGCCGCTGCTCGGCTATGCGGCGATGATCGGCGTCTTGCTGCGTAGCGTGCAGGAGCTGCTGCCGCCCTTCGTCGAGCGCAATTTCGGCCGCGGCGCCGAATCCCTCGCCATGCTGACGGCCTGCTTCGGTATCGGCGCACTGGTCGCGGGGCTCTGGCTGGCGGCGCGGGGGCGGGTCGCCGGGGCCACCCGCATCGCCATCCTCGCGGGACTCTGGCAGGCCTTGGCGATCATCGGCTTCGTCGCCACCGGCTGGTTCCCCTTCGGACTGGCTTGCGCGGCGCTGATCGGCGCCACCGCGTCGCTGCACGGCATTTCCGTGCAGCAACTGGCGCAGATCGCCGCCGCACCGGAGATGCGCGGCCGGGTGCTGTCGCTCTGGGGGCAGATCACCCGCGCCTGCCCGGCGCTGGGCGCCCTGTTGCTGGGCGCTTCCGGCGAGGTCTTCGGCCTGCGCCTGCCGACGCTGGTGGTGGCCATCCTGGCCATCGGCGTCTTCGCCTGGGGCTGGGCGCGCTACCGAACCATCGAGGCGGCGCTGGAAATCGCGCCGGAGCAAGGAGAGAGCAGAGATGCTGCAGGCCGCGATCATCGGCATGGGCCGCTGGGGACGCACCCTGGTGGAGAGTGTCCAGGACAGCAGCGAGGCGGGGATCCGCTTCGTGGCGGGGCAGACGCGCAGCCCGGAGAAGGTGCGGGACTGGGCGGCGGAGAAGAAGATTCGCCTGCTCGACAGCTACGACGCCATTCTGGCTGACCCGGCGGTGCAGGCGGTGGTGCTGGCCACGCCGCACAAGCTGCACGCCGAGCAGGTGATCGCCGCGGCCCGTGCCGGCAAGCATGTCTTCGTCGAGAAGCCCTTCACCCTGACCAAGGCCAGCGCCGAGGCGGCGGTGGCGGCCTGCCGCGAGGCCGGCGTAGTGCTGGCGCTCGGCCACAACCGCCGCTTCCTGCCGGCGGTGGCGGAGATCAAGGCGATGCTGTCGGATGGCCGCATCGGCACGTTGCTGCATGTCGAGGGCCAGTTCAGCGGCCCCGGCGCCCTGGCCTACAAGCCGGGCATGTGGCGCGCCGACCGCTCGGAGAGCCCGCTCGGCGGTATGGGCGGCATGGGCATTCACATGATCGACATGATGATCAACCTGGCCGGGCCGATCGCCGAGGTCGCCGTGCACAGCACCGCCCGCGTGTTGGAGAACGGCCTCGACGACACCACCGCCATGCTCTGCCGCTTCCGGAGCGGCGCCACGGGCACCTTCGCGACCCTGGCCTATGCGCCGCGCTGCTGGCGCATTGCGCTCTACGGCTCGGAAGGCTGGGTGGAGCTGACCGACCACGAGCACATGGTCTATCGCCCGCGCGAGGGGGAGGGCTTCGTGCGCGACTATCCGAAGACCGACATCGAGCGTGCCGAACTGGCCGCCTTCGCCGCCGCGGCCACCGGCGGCCCGGCCTATCCGCTGCCGGTCGAGCAGGCGATTCATGGCGTGTCGGTCTTCGAGACGATGATCGCCTCCGCCGCCTCCGAGGGCGGCAACCGCGCCGTCCCCTGAGGGGCGGGCCCGGCGATTCCGGGTGGGGGTGGTTCCCACCCGGGCCGAAGCCGGGCTAGAAGCGGCAAGCCTCATTCCGGCGCCGGGGCAGGTCCGGGCGCCGGACTCACCGCAGGGAGCGTGTTGAACCCATGGCCAAGATTACCCGCCACGACAGCAATAAGATCCTCTCCGGCGCCATCGAGTACCACAACTTCGTCTTCCTTGCCGGCATGACCGCCGACGACCTGTCGCAGGACGTGGTCGGCCAGACCAAGCAGGTGCTGGCGAAGATCGACGCCGCCCTGGAAGGGCACGGCACGGACAAGACCCGCCTGCTGCAGGCGCAGATCTGGCTGAAGGATATCCGCGACCGCGGGGCGATGAACGAGGTCTGGTCGGCTTGGCTGCCGGAGGGCGGCGCGCCGGTCCGCGCCTGCGTCCAGGCCAATATGGCCGATCCTCGCCATCTGGTCGAAATCATGGTGACGGCCTGCCGCTGAGCGGTTGTGGCCGGGCTCCGGAACATTCTTGGGTCCAAATGAACGGCACCGCGGGATCATCTCGCGGTGCCAAATTTTTATACATTCCAGAGACTTGCGTTCTGCTGTTGCAGTTCTGCCGCAACACTGTGTCTTGGATTGGCCGTTCACGATTTTCTAGGATTAACTTCATATTAACGGCCAACTCACGGCGTCGAAAAATGCGAATCACATCGCGTTGCGCCGTGTAACAGCCGCGTGGGATTGCTGCTTCCTACAACCGCTTGCTACCGCCTGAGAGCCGCGTGACAGCGTGGTGGGGGAACAAAGCGGTGGGGATCGCATGCGGGGCAGCAGCACAGCGGTGGCGTTCGCGCTTCTGATCGGGACATTTTGCGCCGTTTCTACGGGAGCGGACGCGAACACAGGTCGGAAGGCGCGGGAGATGACCAAGCAGCCCCGCGTGACCCTGCAGCAGGCCAGCATCCGTAGCGTCAAGTCGCCGACGCTGAAGTCGCCGGTGAGTCATGGCCTGGGCCAGCGCGCCGCCGCGGCGGAGACGGCCTCCTTTACCACCCCGATCTCCTGCGTGCCCTATGCCCGTGCCGTCACGGGCATGGAGATCATCGGCAATGCCCATACCTGGTGGGCCAGCGCCGCGGGCGTCTATGCCCGGGGGCACCGCCCGGAACGCGGCGCCGTGCTGAGCTTCAAGTCCTCGGGCGGGATGCGGCTCGGCCATGTCGCCGTCGTGTCCCGCGTCGTTGGCCCGCGCGAGATCCTGATCGACCATGCCAATTGGGAAGGCCCCGGCATCCGCAAGGGAACCGTGATGCGCGGCGTCTCCGTCATCGACGTCTCGCCGGAGAATGACTGGACCGAGGTGCGGGTGCAGGTTGGCCGTAGCGACGAGGCCTATGGCCGCGTCTATCCGACCAACGGCTTCATCTTCAACCGGCCACCGGGTAGCATTCGCATGGCCTCCACCGGTGAGGCCTTCGAGGAGGTCGCCGAGGCGCCGGCACAGGCCGGCCCGCACGCGGAGCATATGGCCGAGGCGGTCCGCGGCCTGAACATCGACGCCGCCCGCTGAGCGCCTGATTGCCGCCGCCGCCCTGTGGCGGCGCGGCGCATTGCCGGCCGAAGCCCGCCGCGCGCCCGCGCCGGCAGGGCTCGGCCCGTTTGATGGCTGCCCGCGGTGCGCCATTTGCGCGCCCCGCGCGCCCGGCGCATTCTCCGCGGCTGCCGAGCTGATGGAGTATGCCGATGGCCGTGACCAAGCCGCACGCCGCGCATTGGGGAAGTTTTGACGCGGTGGTGGAGCAGGGCCGCGTCGTGGGTGTTCGTCCTTTCGCGCGCGACCCCAATCCGGGGCGGCTGATCGAGGCGATGCCGGACGTCGTGCACGCGCCGAGCCGCATCGACCGGCCCTATGTGCGCGCCGGCTGGCTGCGCGGCGAGCGGCGCGGCGCCGAGCGGGGCGACCGCGACTTCGTGCCGATCCCCTGGGACCAAGCCATCCGCCTGGTGGCCGAGGAAAGCGCCAGGGTGCGGACCGAGCATGGCCATCGCGCCATCTTCGGCGGCTCCTATGGCTGGTCCTCGGCCGGGCGCTTCCATCATGCGCGCAGCCAGTTGCAGCGTTTCCTCGGCCTCGGCGGCGGCTTCACCACGCAGGTGACGAATTATTCCTACGGCGCCGGCATGACGCTAATGCCGCATATCCTCGGCACCAACGAGGTCATCCACGGCCCCGTGACGGAGTGGTCGAGCATCGAGAAGCACACGCGGCTGATGCTCTGCCTCGGCGGCCTGCCGCTGAAGAACGCGCTGGTCACCTCGGGTGGCGCCGGCGCGCATGAATATGTGCCCTGGCTGCGGCGTGTCGCGGCGGCTGGCGTGCGCTTCGTCAACATCTCGCCCTTCCGCGGCGATGCGCCGGACTTCCTGAACGCCGAATGGGTGCCGATCCGGCCCAATACCGACACTGCGCTGCTCCTCGGCATGATGCATGCGCTGGTCACGCAGGGGCTAGAGGATCGCGGCTTCCTCACCACCCACTGCACGGGCTGGGACAGGCTGCGGCCCTATGTGCTGGGCGAGAGCGACGGCACGCCCAAGACGCCGGAATGGGCCGCCGCCATCACCGATGTGCCGGCCGAGACGATCCGCGCCCTGGCCTGGGAGGCGGCGCGCCTGCCCACCATGCTGACCGCCACTTGGTCCATCCAGCGCGCCGAGCATGGCGAGCAGCCGTGGTGGGCGCTGGTGGCGCTGGCCGCCATGCTGGGCGGCATCGGCAAGCCGGGGCAGGGGGTGACCTTCGGCTATGGCTCGATGAACGGCATGGGCACGCCGCGCCGCCATCTGCCGTCCGTCTCCCTGCCGGCCACCCGCAACCCGGCCGGGCTCGCCATTCCCGTTGCCCGCATCACCGAGTTGCTGGAGCGGCCGGGCGAGGTGCTGCAGTACAACGGGCGCGACATCCTGCTGCCCGAGATCCGGATGATCTGGTGGGCCGGCGGCAATCCCTTCCACCACCACCAGGATCTCAACCGCCTGCTGCGCGCCTGGAACCGCGCGGAGACCATCATCGTGCAGGAGCCCTGGTGGACGGCGGCCGCGCGCCACGCCGACATCGTGCTGCCGGCCACCACGACGCTGGAGCGCAACGACATCGCCTCCTCGTCGAGCGACCGCTTCCTGCGCGCCATGCACCAGGCCATCCCGCCGCAGGGGCAGGCGCGCAACGACCATGACATGCTGGCCGACATGGCCGAGCATCTCGGCTTCCGCGATCGCTTCACCGAACAGCGCGACGAGGGCGCCTGGCTGCGCCACCTCTACGAGCGCTGGCGCCAGGCCGCCGCCCGCATGGGTTTCGAGGCGCCGGACTACGACCGCTTCTGGGCCGAGGGTTATGTCGAGATGCCGCCGCCGGAGGAGGATTTCGTGCTCTTCTCCGACTTCGCCGCCGATCCGGCGGCGCACCCGCTGAACACGCCGTCCGGCAAGGTGGAGCTATATTCGGAAACCATCGCCGGCTTCGGCTATGAGGAGATCGGCGGCCATCCCCGCTGGCAGGAGCCGACCGAGTATCTCGGCGCGCCGCTTGCCAAGCGCTTCCCGCTGCACCTGCTCTCCTATCAGCCGGCGACGCGCCTGCACGGCCAGCTCGATCCCGGCCGCGTCGCGGCGGAGAACAAGATCCAGGGCCGCGAGCCGCTTCTGATGCACCCGGAGGACGCCGCCGCGCGTGGCCTGACCGAGGGCGGGATCGTCCGCGTCTTCAACGAGCGCGGCGCCTGCCTCGCCGGGCTGCGGCTGAGCGACGGACTGCGCCGCGGCGTCGTCGCCATGGCCACCGGCGCCTGGTGGGATCCCGCACGGGAGGAGAGGGCGCCGGAGGAGGGGGTGCTCGACGTCCACGGCAACCCGAACGTGCTGACCCAGGATGTCGGCACCTCGCGCCTGGGCCAGGGCAGTGCGGCGCAGTCCTGCCTAGTGGAGGTGGTGGGCTTCGCGGGTCCCCTGCCGCCGGTGACCGTGCATGCCGCGCCGCGCCCGCTTGAGGCGGTGTCGTGATGCCGCTCGGCCGCCGCGCGCTCCTCGCCGCCGGCGCGGCGCTGCCGCTTGCGGCGCGGCCGGCCCGGGCGGCGCGGCTTTCCACGCTGGACATGCCGCCGCTGCGCATCTCACTGAAGCTCGACGACACGGTGGCGCCGGGTTATCGCCGCAGCGTGCTGGTGCGCTGGGGCGACCGCGTCACCTACGACGCCCTGCCCTGGAACCCCTTGCAGCCGACCCCCGTCGCTGCGGCCACGCAGTTCGGCTGGGATGCGCGGATCTGCGGCATGGTGGTGCCGCCAGTGGGTGCCGACGGCATCGCCCGCGCCGTGCTGGCCGTCGCGCATCCCACGGTGGACCCGGCCATGGCCTTCCCGGGCGGGCAGGATCGCCCGGCGGTGGCGGCGATGATGCAGGGCGCCTCGCTGCTGAACATCGAGAAGCAGGGTGGCCGCTGGATCGTCGTGGATGGCGGCTACCAGTCCCGCCGCCTGACCGCCGAGACGCTGTGCCGCATCAGCGGCCCCGCTGCGGGGGTGGCAGGCGGCCTGGTGCAGGGCCTGCTGGCCGTCTCCGGCGGCTGCGCCACGCCCTGGGGCACGCAGCTCCTGGCCGAAGGCGACCCGGCGCCCTGGATGGCGCGGCTCGGCGCGCTGGATCCGCGCTTCACCCAGGGCCTCCGCTTCGGCTGGGTCGCCGAACTCGACCCCATGGACCCAGCCGCGGTGCCCTCCAAGCGTACCGCACTCGCCCGCTTCCCGCGCGGCGACGCGGCTGCCGCCCTGACGCGGGATGGCCGCGCGGTGGTCTATCTTTCCGACCGTCGCGTCTTCGGCCACCTGTTCCGCTTCGTCTCCGACGGGCCGGCCGGGGCGCCGGATGCGCTCGACCTGGGCACGCTGTCCGTCGCCCGCTACGCCGGCGGCCGGCTGCGCTGGGAGCCGCTGCCACGAACGGTGGACATGCTGCTGAACCCGATCGCCTATGCGGGCCGGGTGGGGGCGATCGGCTTCGACGTGCCGAGCGGCCTCGCGGTCGATCCGCATTCCGGCATGCTCTATCTGGCCTGCAACGGCAATGCGGCGCGGCGGCGCGACCAGGTGGACCCGCTGAACCCGCGCGCGGGCAGTCGCTCCGGGCATGTGGTGGAGATCATTCCCGCCGGCGGTGACCACGGCGCGGACGAGGCCGCGGCCAATGTGCTGCTGCTGGGCGGCGCGCCGCCGCAGCGCTTCGGGGGGCTGGCGGGGAGCTGGCCGGACGCGCCCGCCACCCTCACCGTCGATGGCGCGGGCCGGCTCTGGATCGGCACCGATCATGCCGGCCGCATCGGTCCGGAGCCGGACATGCTCTTCGGCTGCGACACGTCGGGGCCCGGTCGCGGGCTGGCGCTGCCGCTCTATGGCGCGCCACGCGGCGCCGGGATCGGGGCGGCGGCGATGAGCCCGGACGGGCTGACCCTCTTCTCCGTCGCGCGCACGCCCGGGGCCGAGCCTGGCGCCAGCTATGCCCGCCCCGGCACGCGCTGGCCCGCCTTCGATCCCAACCTGCCGCCGCGCACGACGCTGGTGGCCTTCAGCAGCGCGAGCGGCGTGCCAATTGGCGGGTGAGCCGGCCGCCCTGAGAGCGGTTTCCGTTTGCTCTGGCTCACGGCAACCGCTCTCGTCTTTTATTCTGACGAGCATCTTCACCCGATCAGGTGATTCCACCTGATCGGGATCTGCCGACTGTCCTGATTTCGAAGTCCCACGGACTTCGCCATCCGGGCACTCGCTTTTTCAGTGGCCTGCTGATCCGCTTCGTCCGCTGCAAATACAGCGAACTTCGCGGGAAGGCGCTAGACCCGGGCCGCCTGGAAGGCGGCCGCCGCCCGGTTCTCCGCCTGCTGGACATGAGCGAAGTCGCCCCGCAGCGCCTTCAGCGCCTGCCGCTCATGCTCGATCTCGGTGGCGGTGCGGAAACCGAGCCGCCGCAGGATCGGCACAGGCGGGCACCAGCCCTGCAGCGCATGCTGGAACAGGAAGGTGGCGATCAGCGCCGGCAGGGCCAGCCAGCGCCGGTCCTGCGTCGCTCCCAGCACGACGCCGACGAGGGCGAGGCTGGAGGCATTGGCTTCCAGTGCCCGCTCGATGTCCCATTCGCGGTCCAGTTCGGCGAGGCGGGCGGGGATCTCGGCGGGGCGCGCGGCGAAATAGGCCAGGCGGGCCTCCGCCTGCCGGCGGATCTGCTGATTGACGGCGGTGGCGGTATGGGCGGAAACGCGCTCCGTGGTGGATGGCAGCATGATCGGCTCCCTGCCTGGCTATCCCGCTTCCCAACACCTCGGCCGAACCGCCGGTTTCGGGCCGGCCGGGTGTGACAGGGAAGGGGAGCCGCCGTCCCTCAGCCCGCCCGCAGGTCGGATTGCCTCTCCCGCCGCGCGATGCGCAGCGTCACGTAGCCCAGCACCCCCGCCAGTAGCGAGCCGGCCAGGATGCCGAACTTCACCCGGTCCTGCAGGGCGGGATCCGCGGCGAAGGCGAGCAGGCCGATGAACAGGCTCATGGTGAAACCGATGCCGCAGAGCAGGGATACGCCGAGCAACTGCCCCCAGCTTGCCCCGGCCGGGAGGTCGGCGGCGCCGAGGCGGATCATCGCCACCGAGGCACCGAAGACACCGATCACCTTGCCGAGCACCAGACCGCCGGCGACGCCGAGAGTCAGCGGCTCCAGCAGCACCGCCGGGCTGATGCCGGCGAAGGAGACGCCGGCATTGGCGAAGCCGAAGACCGGCACGATGATGAATGCCACCGGCATGTGCAGCGCGTGCTCCAGCCGATGCAGTGGAGAGTCCGCTCCGCTCGCCTCCGGCGCGCCGGGCGTCAGGTGGATGGGAATGGTAAGCGCCAGCAGCACGCCCGCCAGGGTGGCATGCACGCCGGAGCGCAGCACCAGCAGCCAGAGCACGGCCCCGAGCAGCAGGTAAGGCACCAGCGACCGCACTCCGCCGCGGTTCAGGCCATAGAGCACCGCCAGCACCAGTGCCGCCCCGCCAAGGTCCATCAGTGAAAGCTCGCCGGTGTAGAACAGCGCGATGATCACCACGGCCCCGAGGTCGTCGATGATGGCGAGCGCCGCCAGGAACACCTTCAGCGAGGCTGGGACGCGCGGGCCGAGCAGCGACAGCACGCCAAGCGCGAAAGCGATATCCGTGGCGGAAGGGATGGCCCAGCCCCGCAGCGCCTGCGCGTCGCCGCTGTTGAAGGCGATGTAGATCAGCGCCGGCACCGCCATGCCGCCCGCCGCCGCCACGCCCGGCAAGGCCCGCCGGCTCCAGCTCGAAAGCTGGCCGTCGAGCATCTCGCGCTTGATTTCCAGGCCCACCATCAGGAAGAAGGCGGCCATCAGCGCGTCGTTGATCCAGTGCTGAAGGTTCAGCGGGCCGATATAGCTGGACAGCGCACCGAAATAGGCCGGCGCCAGGGGCGAGTTCGCCACCAGGATGGCGAGTGCCGCCACCGCCATCAGCACCAGCCCTCCGGAGGCCTCGCTGTCCAGGAAGTTCCGAAACACCGAGCGGATGCGGGCCTTCCGCGCATGACTCGTCATGCCGTCCATGTTCACTCCTTTGAGGGGGAAAAGCAGCGGAGGCACACCCCCGCACAGACCAGCAGGTGAGTAGTTGTTAAATTTTGTTCATGATAACCTACCCACCGCTCAACGGAAAGGGAGCCTGGTCGTTTCGCACGGAGAGCATGGGTAGAGGCCAGAGCATGCCAGCCACGGGCTTCTTCTTCCGGAGGCGGCCACGCGGGGCAACCGGGATGCCGGACTTCACTTTTTGTTCTTTTTTCGGTACCCGGGTGGAACGGCCCCTTGCGGCGATGTTCTTTTTATGTTCGCATCGCCCCATGCCGATGCCGTCCCCCGCCCCCTTCGCCCCGGCCGCCTGGACCTCTCCGCTTTCCCCGGCGGATCCCCCCTCCTGGCGCGCCGCCTCTGGCGGGGCGCAACGGCGCGGCAGAGCGCGGGCGGGGCGGGCTGCCCCGTCCGCGCTGCTCCGCCTGCTGCGGGAGGTCATGCTCGGTGCCGTCATCGGCATCCTCGGCGGTTGGCTGGCCGGCTGGATCGCGAGCTGGCTGTTCCTCTGAAGCCTCGCTTCGGCGAGGATCAGACCGAAAGATAGCGGGCGCGCAGCGGCGCGTCCCGCAGCAGCTCCGCCATCGGGCCGTCATGGCGCAGCTCTCCGACCTCCAGGATGGTCGCCCGATCCGCCACCGCCCCCGCGAAAGCCAGGTTCTGCTCGGAGAGCAGGATTGAAAGCCCCTCCGTCTTCAGTTCCGCGATGGCGGCCGCCATGCGCTCCACCACCACCGGCGCCAAGCCCTCAGAGGGTTCATCGAGCAGCAGCAGGCGCGGGTTGCCCATCAGCGTGCGGGCGATGGTCAGCATCTGCTGCTCGCCGCCGCTCATCTGTCCGCCGGGGCGGTGGCGCAGCGCGTCGAGGCTCGGGAAAAGGGCGAAAAGCCGCTCCGGCGTCCAGCGGCGCAGGCCGGGCCGGGCCGGGCGGCGGCCCACCTCCAGATTCTCCAGCACGGTGAGATCAGCGAAGATGCGCCGCTCCTCCGGCACATAGCCGATCCCGGCGCGGGCGATGGCGTGCGGCGGCTGGCCGGCCAGCGGCCTGCCCTCGAAGGTCACGTGCCCGGCGCTCGGCGGCACCAAGCCCATGATGGCCTTCATCACCGTGCTCTTGCCCGCGCCATTGCGGCCGAGGAGGCAGACCACCTCGCCCTGGCCGACCGTCAGGGAAACCCCGTGCAGGATATGCGCGCGTCCGTAATGCGCATGCAGCCCTTCCACCGCCAGCATCAGTCCGTCCCACCGCCGAGGTAGACCTGCCGCACGCGCGGGTCGGTGCGCACCGTCTCCGGCGTGCCGCCGGCGATCAGGCGCCCGCGATCCAGTACCAGCACGCGGTCGGCATGGGTGAAGACCACGTCCATGTCGTGCTCGGTGAACAGCACGGCGATTCCGCCCTCGCGCGCGATGGCCGCCGTCTCCGCCATCAGCGCCACGCGCTCGGCGGGAGCCATGCCGGCGGTGGGCTCGTCCATCAGCAGAAGTCGGGGGCGGTTGGCCAGAGCCATGGCCAGTTCCAGCCGCTTCAGGTCGCCATAGGCGAGCACGCCGCAGGGCCGCGCCGCCTGCCCAGCCATGCCGACGCGCGCCAGCAGCGCCTCGGCTTCCGCCGTGAACAGATGCGCCGCCGGGCGCCAGAGGCCGAACAGCCTGCGGGCATGGGAGAGCAGCGCCATCCGCACATTGTCCAGCACCGTCATGGAGGCGAAGGTGGCGGTGATCTGGAAGGTGCGGCCGACGCCAAGGCGCCACACCGCGCGCGGCGGCAGGCCGGTGACGTCGCGCCCCGCCAGCCGTACCCGCCCGGTATCAGGCTGGATCTGCCCGTTCAGCATGTTGAAGCAGGTGCTCTTGCCGGCGCCATTGGGGCCGATCAGTGCCAGCATCTCGCCCGGGGCCAGGGCGAAGGAGACGCCATCCACCGCGCGCACCCCGCCCCAGGATTTCACCAGCCCCTCCGCCTCTAGTGCCGGCGTCATGCGGCCTCCTCGCGGCGGAAGGCGCCGGCCAGACCGCGCGGGAAGAAAAGCACCAGTGCCAGGATGACGAGGCCGAGCAGCAGCCGCCAGTAATCCGTCACGCGGGCGAGCTGTTCCTGCAGCCCGGCATAGGCGATGGCGCCGATGATCGGCCCGCTCAGTGTCTGCACGCCGCCGAGCAGCACCATCAGCAGCGCGTCCACGCTGCGCGGGATGTCGAGCACGGAGGGAAAGACGCTGCCCTTGCCATAGGCGAAGAGCGCGCCGGCGATGCCGGCCATGGCGGCGGCGAAAGCGAAAGCCAGCCAGCGGATGCGGAAGGCGTCGATGCCGATGGCCTCGGCGCGCAGGGCGGAATCCCGCTGCGCCCGCAGCGCCATGCCGAAGGGCGCGTGGATCGCGCGCCGCAGCAGCCACACCGCCGCGCCGCAGAGCACCAGCGACAGGTAGTAAAAGGCCAGCCGTCCGCGCGCCCATTCGCTTGGCCAGAGACCAAGAATGCCGTTGTCGCCGCCCGTCACCTCGACCCACTGGAAGGCAACGCTCCAGGCGATCTGCGCGAAGGCGAGGGTCAGCATGGCGGAATAGACGCCGGAGAGCCGCACGCAGAACCAGCCGAAGAGCAGCCCCACCATCCCGGCGGCGAAGGGCGCGACGAGCAGGCCGAGTTCCATGGGTGCGGCGAGATGGCGGAACAGCAGCGCCGCGGCATAGGCGCCGGCGCCGAAATAGGCAGCGTGGCCGAAGCTCGCCATGCCGCCCGGCCCCATGATGAAGTGCAGGCTGGCGGCGAAGAGCACGAAGCTGGCGAAGTCGGCCAGCAGGATCAGCGGATAGTCGCCGAGGAAAGGCGGCAGCACGAGCAGCAGCGCCAGGGCCACCGCCGCGGCGAGCCGCAGCCCGCGCGGCGTGGCGGCGGGGAGGGGAAGGGCGACCTCGCTCGCCGGCGGCGCACCGGAGGGTTTGTGGCCGAGCAGCCCGTAAGGACGCAGCACCAGCACCACCGCCATCACCAGGAAGACCAGCACCAGGGTGATGCGTGGGAAGATGAGAATCCCGAAGGCGTGCAACTCGCCGATCAGCAGCGCGGCGAGGAAGGCGCCGGGCAGGCTGCCGAGGCCGCCCACCACCACGACGACGAAAGCCTCGACGATGACGGCCATGTCCATGTGCAGCGTCACCGCCTCGCGCGGCAATTGCAGCGCGCCGCCGAGCCCCGCCAGCGCCGCGCCGAGGAAGAACACGCCGGTGAAGAGCAGCCGCTGATCCACGCCGAGCGCGGCGACCATCTCGCGGTCCTGCGTGGCGGCGCGCAGCAGGATGCCGAAGCGCGTGCGGTGGAACAGCAGCCAGAGCAGCCCCAGCACCACAGGCCCCACGGCGATCAGGAACAGTTCGTAGCGCGGGAAGCGCAGGCCGAGGATCTCCACCGCGCCGCGCAGCAGCGGCGCGCGCGGGCCGAACTTGTCGTCGGCGCCCCAGAGGAAGAGCGCCACATCCTGCACGATCAGCACCAAGGCGAAGGTGGCAAGCAACTGGAACAGTTCGGGCGCGCCATAGATCCGGCGCAGCACCGTCATCTCCACCAGCGCGCCGAGCGCGCCCACCGCCAGCGCCGCCAGCAGGATCGCGCCCCAGAATCCCCAAAAGCCGCCAAGCTCCGCCAATGGCCCGAAGCTGGTCAGCGTCCAGGCCAGATAGGCGCCGAGCATGAACAGGCTGCCATGGGCGAAGTTGACGATCCGGCTGACGCCGAAGATCACCGTCAGCCCGGAGGCCACCAGGAACAGCGAGGAGGCACTGGCCAGGCCGTTCAGCGCCTGGATCGCCAGATCCTGCAAGGTGCTGCTAGCCCTGTGGCCGCCACTCCTTCACCTGCGCGTCCGAGGGCAGGTAGTTGGCGCCGTCGGCATAGTGCCACTCCACCATCTTGCCGGTGCGGCCCTCCAGCTTCGTGCGGCCGACAAAGGCCCCGAGCGTGGACTGGTGATCGATGGCGCGGAACTCCACCTCCCCGGTGCCATAGGCGGTCGGGTAGCGGATACCCTCGAAGGCGGCGACCATGGCCTCCGTCTCGGTGCTGCGGGCCTTGCGCAGCATCGCCGCGATGGCCAGCACATTGTCATGCCCGACCACCGAGCCGCAGCGCGGCAGCGCGTCGAAGCGCTTGCGATAGGCGTCGCGGAAGGCGGTGTGGACGGGGTTGTTGAGATCATCGCGCGGATAGCCGGTGACGATCCAGCCTTCCGGGCATTCCTCGCCGAGCGGCTCAAGGTATTCCGGCTCGCCGCTCAGCATGGAGGCCACGTTGCGCCCGTCGAACAGCCCGCGCGTATTGCCCTGGCGGACGAAGTTCAGCAGGTCGGTGGCGAAGGTGACGTTGAAGATGGCCTCGGGCCGCATCCGCTCCAGCGCTTGCACGGTAGCGCCGGCATCGATGCGGCCGAGCGCCGGGAACTGCTCGCCGACGAACTCGACATCCGGGCGCTTCGCCTTCAGCAGCTCGCGGAACCACCTCACGGCGGACTGGCCGTACTCGTAGTTCGGCGCGACGGTGGCCCAGCGCTTGGCCGGCAGCTTGGCCGCTTCCTCCACCAGCATGGCGGCCTGCATGTAGGTGCTGGGGCGCAGGCGGAAGGTGTAGCGGTTGCCCTTCGACCAGACGAGCGTGTCCGTCAGCGGTTCGCTGGCGGCGTAGAGAACCTTGTTCTGCGCGGCGAAGTCGCCCAGCGCCAGCCCGACATTCGAGAGATAGCCGCCGGCGAGCAACGCCACCTTCTCGGCGCTGACCAGCTCGCCCGCGAGGCGTACGGCATCCTCTGGCTTGCCCGCATCATCGCGGAAGACGGTCTCCAGCGGCCGCCCGTCGATGCCGCCGGCGGCGTTGATCTGCTCCTGCGCCAGCAGCCAGCCATTGCGGTAGGGGCCGAGGAAGGCGGGCTGCGCCGTGTAGGAATTGACCTCACCGATGCGGATCGGGTTGGCCTGGGCACGCAGCACAGCCGGGGCGGCGAGGGTTCCGATGGCGATACCCGCCAGCAGGTCGCGGCGGCGGACATGCGGGAAAGTGGAGCGGGGATCCATCATCGGCATTCCTTCCTGGCGGGCCGGCCCGGACCGGCGAGAGCCCTGGCCCGGTGTAACGGCCCGGGCCAGCGCTGCAACGGGAAAACGTAACGACTTCAGATGGCGTGGGCGCGCAGGCGCTCCGGCATCTGCGCCAGCGCCGCTTCCTCGGCATTGGCGAAGGCGAGGCGCAAATGGCGCGACTGCCCCGGCCCGAAGAAGGGGCCGGGCAGGGTGAGCAGCCCATGATGTGCGGCCAGCGCCTCGGCCGTGGCGAGCGCCTCGGGCTGCCCCTCCGGCAGGCGGAGATAGGCGAAGTAGGTGCCCAGCGCGTCGATCCGCCATTCGGGGGCCGCCGCCATCGCGGCGCGGAAGGCGGCGGCGCGCCCGGCCATGATGGCGCGGTTGCCGGCGCGCCACTCGGCCAGCGCGGGCACCGCCCAGGCCAGCGCCGCCTGGGCCGGGCGGGGCGGACAAATCTGCATGGTGTCCACCAGCTTCATCAGCTCGGTACGGAAGGCGCCCCCGCCGAGGATGGCGCCGACACGATGGCCGGGGATGCAGTAGGACTTGGCGAAGGAATAGAGCTGCACCACGCCGTCCCGCCAGTCCGGGTCCTGGAACAGGTCGTGCGGCGGGGTGTCGTTCTCCGGCAGGAAATCACGATAGGTCTCGTCAAGCACCAGCCAGACCCCGCGCGCGCGGCAGAGCGCCGCGATCTCGGCAATGACAGCGGGCGGATAGATCGCGCCGGTCGGGTTGTTGGGCGAGACCAGCACCACGGCGCGCACCTCCGGCGTCAGTGCCGCGGCGAGGCGCTCCGGGTCCGGTACGAAGCCGTCCTCGGCGCGGGTCTCGAAGGGCAGGGCGGCGATGCCGAGCAGCTCCAGCGCCATGCGGTGGTTGAAGTACCAGGGCGTCGGCAGCAGCACCGCGTCGCCCGTGCCGGCCAGCACCGTCATGGCCATGGTGAAGGCCAGATTGCAGCCGGCGGTGATGGTGACGTCGGCGGGCGGGATCGGCGCGCGATAGAAATTGGCGAGGTCGGCGGCCAGTGCCTCGCGCAGCGCCGGGTCGCCGTCGATCGCGCCATAGCTCGCAGCGGCGCGGCTGCCGGCAGCCTCGGCCAGCTTCTCCAGCAGCACCGGATGCGGCGGATAGCCCGGCACCGCCTGGGTCAGGTCGAGCATCGGTCCGGCGCCGCCATCGTAGCGCGCGGCCCAGCTGCGGGCGGCGGGGATCGGCGGTGCGGCGGTGGCATGGGCGCGGGGCGAAAGGCGGAAGCTCGGCATGGCGGCGGAGAGTGTCACGCCTCCACCGCGCCGCCTACCCGCCTTCGGCGCGAATCAGCCGCTCTCGCCCACCGGCCGGCCGGTGATGTGTCGCCAATGGTGCCAGAGCAGCCGCGCCGCCAGCGAGCGCCAGGGGCTCCAGGCCTCGGAGAGGGCGAGGAGCTGCTTCGGCTTCGGCCGTTCGGGCAGGCTCTTCAGCGCCTGGGCGCTGGCGGCCAGCGCCACGTCGCCGACGGGAAAGATGTCCGTCCGCTGCTCGGCGAAGAGCAGGTGCACCTGCGCCGTCCAGGGGCCGAGGCCGCGTGGCGCCGCCAGATGGGCGAGGGCCACCTCATCGGTCATTTCGCTCAGCCGGTCGAGGCGCAGCGTGCCGGCGAGGCAGGCCTCGGCCAGCCCGCGCAGATGCGCCACCTTGGGGCGCGACAGGCCGGCGGTGCGGAGCTGCTCGTCGGTCAGCGCCAGCATTCCGGCTGGTTCCAGCGCGCCGGGCAGGGCGGCGAAGCGGCGCCAGATGGCGTCCGCCGCGATGGCGCTGATCTGCTGGCCCACTATGGTGCGCGCCAGCCCGCCGAAGCCGCGCGGCCGGGTGCGCCAGACCAGCGGCCCTGCCGCCGGTTCGATCCGCGCGAAGTCGGGGTCCTGGGCGCAGAGCAGGGCGATACCCTCGCGGGCCCATTCGGGGGTAGCACTATCGGCAATGTGCATCGGCGCAGCGTCTTGCATGGATTCGCCGGCGGGAGGACATGTCCCTCGCGCTCCGCACGCAACGAATTGCAACAGGGCGCGAGCCGGCAAAAGCCTGTAACATGGCTGGCGGGCGTCGTCGCCATATCATCTTTATGGTCGAGAGCATGGAACCCCCTCCACACATCCTGGTCGTCGATGACGACCGGGAGATCCGCGATTTGTTGTCGAAGTTCCTCGAGCGCCAGTCCTGCCGCGTCACCGCCGCGCGGGACGCGCGCGAGGCGCGGCGCCTCTGGCCGCTGGGCCGCTACCACCTGGTGGTGCTGGACCTGATGTTGCCCGGGGAGTCGGGGCTCGACTTCGCGCGCTGGCTCCGCAGCCAGTCCGACGTGCCGATCGTCATGCTCACCGCGATGAGCGAGGAGACCGACCGCATCGTCGGGCTGGAGCTGGGCGCCGACGACTATGTGGCCAAGCCCTTCAACCCGCGCGAGCTGCTCGCCCGCATCCGCGCCGTGCTGCGCCGCTCCAGCGGGGAGGGCAGCGCGGCCCAGCAGCCGCCGGCCAAGGCGATCCGCTTCGCCGGCTGGACCCTGGAGCCGGCCCGTCGCCGCCTGCTGAATCCGGATGGCGTCGAGGTGCCGCTGACCGGCGGCGAATACGAGCTGCTGATGGTGCTGGTGGACCGCTCCAACCGCGTGCTGACGCGGGACATGCTGATGGACTTGCTGCGCGGCCGCCAGGCGGGGCCCTTCGACCGGGCGATCGACGTCGCCGTCTCGCGGCTGCGGCGCAAACTGGAGGATGACGGGCGCAATCCCACCCTGATCAAGACGGTGCGCGGCGGCGGCTATGTGCTGGCCGCGACGGTGGAGAAGGTGAGCGACCGCCCGCCCGCCGCGGCGCAGAACGGCGAGCGGCCGGCGGGGGCCTCGGCCTGAGCCAGCCATGATCCGCCGCCTGCTGCCGCGCAGCCTCGCCGGGCGCACGGCGCTCTTCCTGACCCTCGCCCTGATGCTGGTGCAGGCGGCGGGGCTGACCATCCACGCCCTCGACCGCGTGGATCTGCAGCGTTTCGCCCTCTCGCGCGAGATCACCGCGCGCGCCTTCGGTCTCTGGCGCACCGCCGTGCTGGCGCCGCCCGACCGGCGGCTGGCCATGCTGGAGGATATCGACCTCCCGCCCGGCCTCTATGCCGAACTGAGCGACCTGCCGGGGGTACGGCCGGGCATGCCGCATGCCTCGCCGGCGCTGATCCGGCTGTTCCAGGTCGATCTCGTCGGCGCCGGCCCGCCCCGCTTCCGCCCGCGCCAGGCGCTGGTGGCCAATGGACCGCGCCCCGGTGTGCTGGTGCTCTCCATGCAACTCGCCGACGGGCCCTGGCTGAACCTGCAGATGGCGCTCCCACCGCCGCGCCCCTGGCATTCCGAGACCTTTCTGATCGCCTTCTTCCTGATGACCGGCGCGGCGCTGGCGCTGATCCTCTGGGCGACACGGCGGCTGACGCGCCCCGTCTCGGCCCTGGCGCGGGCTGCCGAGCGGCTGGGCCGCGACGTCAATGCCCCGCCGCTGCCGGAGCGCGGGCCTTCCGAGGTCGCCACCGCCGCGCGTGCCTTCAACACCATGGCCGAGCGCATTCGTCGCTTCGTCAGTGACCGCACGCAGATGCTGGCCGCGATCGGCCATGACCTGCGCACGCCGATCACCCGCCTGCGCCTGCGCGCCGAGTTCCTGGAGGACGACGAGCAGCGCCGCAAGATGCTCGCCGACCTCGACGAAATGGAGGCCATGGTCAACGCCACCCTGGCCTTCGCCCGCGACGATTCTGCCACCGAGCCTTCCGTTCCGCTCGACCTTGCTGCGCTCTGCCGCACGGTGCTGGACGAGGCCGCCGATGCGCGGCCGGAGGTGGAGCCGGAAACCCTTGGCTATACAGGGCCGGAGCGGCTGCGCATCCGGGGCCGGCCGATCGCGCTGAAGCGGGCGCTGGCCAATCTGGTGGGCAATGCCCTGAATTATGGCGGCTCCGCCCGC
Organism: Roseomonas sp.; assembly: GCA_035565935.1. Classification (GTDB taxonomy): domain Bacteria; phylum Pseudomonadota; class Alphaproteobacteria; order Acetobacterales; family Acetobacteraceae; genus Pseudoroseomonas. Next base: position 52,619 of record DATMRU010000058.1, on the reverse strand, counting down.
ATCCTGCTCGACGGGCCGGGGCGTGGCGCCGAGGCCTCGCTGGTGCGGCTGCGCGTCGAGGATGAGGGCCCCGGCATTCCCGAGGATTCGCTGGAGGCCGTGTTCCAGCCCTTCCGCCGTCTGGAGACCAGCCGCAACCGCGAGACGGGCGGCACCGGCCTGGGCCTGCCCATCGCCCGCAACATCCTGCGCGCGCATGGCGGCGACGTGGTGCTGCGGAACCGCCCGGGCGGCGGGCTGACGGCGGTGGTGACGCTGCCGATCTGAGCCTGAGCCGGGGGCGGCTGCCTGTCAGCCCGATGCGCCGCGCGGCGGCCCTGGGAAGGGCCGGACCTGCACCCGGGTCAGGTGATCCGCCGCGGCGCGGGTCCCATCCGGGTTCAGTCCGCGATGGTAGTGGCGCTGCCAGCCCTGGGCGCGGGCGTCACTGCCGGGCTCGCGCAGTTCGGCGTTGAAGCGGCTGCGCGCGGCACGCCATGCGCGATGGGCGGCTTCCAGCGTCGGGTCCTCGGCCAGCGGCCGCACCTCGGGGCGGATCTCCCTGACGAGGTTCCGCTGGAGAGGAAAGAAGAAGCAGACCGGCTCGTCCGGTAGGAAGCGGACCACATGGTTCGGCCGGGTGAAGCGCCAGTTCATGGTGAAGGTCATCGGCGACCAGTCGCTTTCCACCAGCCCGGAGAGTGGCGCGATGCCATCCTTCACCGCGTTCGGCGGGCCCGAGACCCAGAGGCCGATGCCGGGATCGGTGCGCAGCAGCGTGGCGATGGGGAAGGTCAGGATGCCGGCACCGAAATGGCTGGCCGGCGCCACGCCGCCCGGCTTCAGCACGCGGATGGTCACGTCCTCCGGCCGGTCGCCGCCATTCCACCATGCCTCGAAGGCGGTCTCGCCCTGCACCTCCCAGCCATGGCCATTGGCGATGGTCAGTGGCAGGCAGCGATAGGCGAAGCCGCCGGGCGTGGCGTCCATCCAACTCCGCCGCACGCCGGCGGGGCGGATCGGTGGCAGGGGCTGGTCCAGCGTATAGGCGATCAGCCGGGGCTGCGGCTTCTCCGCCATGCCCATCTCCTCGCGGTGGTGCCGCAGGATAGGGCAGGGCGGGTTAGCAAAGAGTTTTCAGCCCTCCAGCAGCCGGCGCAGCTTGCGCACGGCGCTGTCCGGTGTGGTCAGCACCGGCAGGCCGGTGGCCGCCGCCACGGCCTCCGCCGCGCGCGCCAGGCTGAACTGCGCCAGAGCCACGGCGTCGCAGCCGGCGAAGGTGCGCCGGGCCGCCTCGGCTGCCAGCCGGTCATGCGCCGCGCCATCGCCCGCATCCAGCGCGGCGAGGGCGCCTTCCGCCAGGCAGGGCACCAGCGTGATGCCGGGCGGGAACTCGGGCGGCATGGAATCGAGCGTGGGGGCGAAGCTCGCGAGCAGGCCGATACGCTTCCCCGCCGCGGCGGCGTCCTCGATCATTGCCTCGTTCGGCTTCAGCACCGGCATCGGCGCCAGCTCGCGCGCCACGGCCTCGATGCAGGGGCCGAAGGCGGAGCAGGTGAACAGGATGCCGCGCGCCCCGGTGCCCACGGCATAGCGAGCGAGGGTCAGGAAGCGCTCGGTCATGGCCGGGGTCAGCCGGCCTTCCCGCGCCAGATCGGCGGAGAGGCTGTCGTCCAGCAGGTTCATCGGCCGCGCTTCCGGCCAGAGCCGGGCCAATGCCGCCTCGATCGGTGGCGGCGAGTGCCGCAGCGCGTGGATCAGGGCGATGCGCATCGCGTCAGCGGTATCTGCGCTTCGGGGTGGCCAGGGAAAGCGGCGTCATGTGGGCGTCTCCTCTCGATGGAACGCAGCTTGGCACTGCCGGCACCGCCCTGACCAGATGGTGCCCCGGCCGAGGGCGCGGGCGGCCCTGCAGGAGAGGCCGCCGCGCCACCCGTCCGAGGTTCAGCCCGGCGCCGGCCGCGCCTGGGCCCGCGCCGCTAGCGCATGGCGGGCGGCCTCGCTGCCGGGGATATGCACGCCGCGAAGCGACTCCCCCGCCGTCTCGATCATGAAGACCAGCGCCACCATGCCGACCAGGCAGGCCGCCATCATCGAATAGGCCGGGGTGAGCGGGTCGCCTGTCAGGCCGACCAGCCAAGAGTTCACCGCCGGGGCCGTGCCGCCGAACAGCGAGGTCGAGACATTGTAGGCGATGGCGAAGCCCGCGAAGCGGACCGGGGTGGGGAACATCGCCGGGAAGGTCGCGGAAATGGTGGCGAGCTGGGGCGCGTAGAGGAAGCCCAGCGCGGCGAAGCCGAGGATCGCGCCCAGGAAGCTGGCTTCCATCAGGTGGTAGAGCGGGATGACCAGCACGAACAGTCCGACCAGCGAGAACCACCACAGCGGCTTGCGGCCCACCCGGTCCGACAGGGCGCCCGCGAAGGGCAGGAGGATCATCATGAACAGCATGCCGACGATCGGCACGAAGAGCGCCTGCTGGGTGGTGAGGCCGAGGCGGCGCTCCAGATAGGTCGGCATGTAGCTGAGCAAGGTGTAGTTCACCACGTTCAGCGCGACGACCAGGCCGCTCATCACCAGCAGCGGCTTCCAGTAGCGGCCGATCAGGTGCCTGAGCTCGGTGCCCGCGCCGGCCTCCTTGGCGCTGGCCGACTCCATCTCCTGGAAGACCGGCGTATCCTCCATCTTCGAGCGCAGATACATGCCGACCAGTCCCATCGGCCCGGCGACCAGGAAGGGCAGACGCCAGCCCCAGTCCTGCATGGCCTCCTCGCCGAGCAGCAGGGAGAAGCCCAGCATCAGCAGGGCACCGAAGGAGAAGCCGGCCAGGGTGCCGACCTCCAGGAAGCTTCCGCAGAAGCCGCGACGGTCATCGGGGGCGTATTCGGCCATGAAGGTGGCGGCGCCGCCATACTCGCCGCCGGTGGAGAAGCCCTGGATCATGCGAAGCACGACCAGGATGACCGTCGCCCAGATGCCAATGCTGTCATAGGAGGGGATCAGGCCCACGCAGACGGTGGCGCCGGCCATCATCAGGATGGTGAGCGCCAGCACCGACTTGCGGCCCAACCGGTCACCCAGCGGCCCCCAGAAGAACCCGCCAAGGGGCCGCACCAGGAAGGAGATGGCGAAGGTGGCGAGCGCGAAGAGCGTTGCCTCCGCCGCCTCGCCTGGGAAGAGGGCCGCAGAGATATAGGTAACGCCATAGGCGTAGATGCCGTAGTCGAACCACTCGGTGGCATTGCCGATGGCCGAGGCGGCGATGGCCCTTCTCAGCGTGCCCGGCGGTGGGGGCGCGTCCGTGCGCGCGAGCCTTGTGTCACCGTTCATCGGTTGTCCTCCTGTGACGTTGTTCGGTGCGCCAGCGGCGCAGGGGAGTGCACAGGCTCATGAGTTCTCCCCTGACAGCGGGTCGAGACCGGCCGACATGGGCGTGGTGCGCGGCAGGGCCTGGTAGGCCTGCTGCTGCTCGCAGGGCGGCGAGGGGCGGACGGCGACGCGCCACAGGCCGAAGCCGACCGTGACGGCTGCGCAGGCGGCGAGGAACAGGAAAAGGCCGGTGGAGCCCAGCGCCGACATGCTGGCCGCGCCGACCAGCGGCCCGGCCGCGGCACCCGCAGAATAGACCAGCACCAGCCCGGCGCTGGCACCGACCCGCTCCGCCGCGGTCAAGCGATCATTGGTATGCGCCACGCAGAGCGGATAAAGGGCGAAGCTCAGGCCGCCGAACAGGCCTCCGAGAAGCAGCAGCGGCGTGCCCGGCGCGCCGAGCAGCGCCATGGCAAGGGCAACGGCCGCCGTTCCCGCGAAGGCTCCCAGGATCACCGCGCGGCGGTCGAAGCGATCGGAGAGCCATCCGAGCGGCCATTGCAGCATGACGCCGCCCAGGATCACCGCGCTCATGAAGGCCGCCGTGGCCGGCAGATCGAGACCGATGCGCTGCGCGTGCACCGCGCCGAGGCCATAGAAACCGCCCAGGATCACTCCGGCGGCCACGGCTCCGACCATGCCGAGCGGCGAGGCCCGGTAGAGGCTGCGCATAGGAAGAGCCTGATAGTCGCCCAGCACCGGGCTCGAGGCGCGGGTCAGCGTCACCGGCACCGCCGCCAGGGAGACGAGGATGGAGGCCAGCAGGAAGGGCCGTGCCGGGCTGTCCTCGCTGAGGTTCAGCAGGAACTGCCCGAGGCCCTGGCCGGCATAGAGCGCGACCATGTAGGCGGCGAGCACGGAGCCGCGCTGGGTCGGCTCGGCGCGATCGTTCAGCCAGCTTTCCAGGCAGACATAGACGCCCGCAACGCAGAAGCCGTCGATCAGCCGCAGGGCGGCCCAGAGCCCCGCGGCCTGGTAGAGCGCATAGGCGAGGGTGCTGGCCGAGAGCAGGGAGACGAAGAAGGCGAAGGCGCGGATATGCCCGACGCGGCGGATCACGCGCGCCGCCTCCAGGGAGCCGATGGTCAGGCCGGCGAAATAGGCGGAGCCGACAAGGCCGATCAGCGGAGCACCGGCATCGGCGGCTTCCAGCCGCACGCTGACCAGCGTCGGTACGAAGCCGCCGCCGGCCATCAGGATGAAGATCGAGGTCAGCAGGCTCTGCACTGGCCTGATAACGTTCAGCATAAGCCCGCAACGGGCGAGGGCGCCGTCAGTTACATGCTGTTTCCTGCCGCGCCGTGTGCTGCGCCCGGCTGTGTACGTGAATGCCGCCCCGCGACGCGCGCCGGGGCTGCCCGGCGGCCGAAAGAACGGGGGGACAGCCCGGGTGCCGTTGACAGCCCCCAGGCTGCCCTGGTGTGTTGGCCCGGGAACAACACGAACGGCTTAGGCGGTCGCCGTAAGCCGGCGCGAATCTGGCCGCGCCGCTACAGGGAGCTATTTGGGATGCGACGAACCGAACGGGCGGCTGCCGCTCTCCTTGTCACGTTGGGCATCGGCGTGGCCATGTCTGCGCAGGCGCAGGATCTCACGCTCGCGGTCGCCGCGCCTGCCACGTCTTTCGATCCGCACTATCACACGTTGACACCGAATGCGGCGCTCGCCCAGCAGGTCTTCGAGACATTGGTGAAGCGCACGGCCGATGGCCGCCCGGTCCCCGGCCTGGCGGTCAGCTGGAAGACGCTGGACGACCAGACCTGGGAATTCAAGCTGCGTGAAGGCGTGAAGTGGCAGAACGGCGAAGACTTCACCGCCGAGGACGTGGTGAACACCATCAACCGCGTGCCCAAGGTGCTGAACAGCCCCGGCTCCTACGCCCTCTATGTCCGTGCCATCGACCGCATTGAGGTGGTGGACCCGCACACTATCCGCTTCCACACCAAGACAGTCTATCCGCTACTGCCGACCGACATGACGCAGATCGCGGTCATCTGGCGCGGGCTCGGGGACGAGGTGCCCACCAGCGACTTCAACAGCGGCAAGGCGGCGATCGGCACCGGCCCCTATCGGCTGGAGCGGTACGACCACGGCAACCGCGCCATCTTCGTCCGCAATGATTCCTACTGGGGCGACAAGCCTGACTGGGCGCGTGTGGACTATCGCATGATCCCGAATGACGGCGCGCGCGTCGCCGCGCTGAAGGCGGGCGATGTCAACTTCATCGACAATGTGCCGACACAGGATCTGGCCGGCCTGGAGAAGGAAAAGGGGATCCACATCTCCCGCGCCGACAGCCTGCGCAGCATCCTGATCCGCACCGACTTCCGCGAGCAGACGCCGTATGTCTCCGGCCCGAACGGCGAGAAGCTGGACAAGAATCCGCTGCTCGACCGCCGCGTGCGCGAGGCGCTCTCCATCGCCATCAACCGCAAGGCCATCGTGGAACGTATCATGTCGGGCGCCGCGACGCCGGCCGGCCAGATGATGCCGGAGGGTACCTTCGGCTATAATCCGAACGTGCCGCCGCCGGCCTATGACCCGGCGCGCGCGAAGAAGCTGCTGGCGGAGGCGGGTTTTCCCCAGGGCCTGACCGTCACGCTGATGGCGCCGAACAACCGCTACGTCAATGATTCACTGATCGCCCAGGCGATCGGTCAGATGTGGGCCCGCATCGGCGTGAAGGCCAAGGTGGATGCCATGCCCTCCACTGTGTTCTTCCAGAAGACGGCGCAGCAGGATTCTTCCATCTCGCTCAGCGGCTGGGCGAATTCGGTGGGTGAGCCCTCGCCGGGCTTGAAGAGCGAGTTCGGCACGCGCGACCGCACCAAGGGCTGGGGCGCGGTGAACCACACATTGTACTCCAACAAGGAGTACGACGCGCTGCTCACCCAGGCGCTGCAGACCGTGGACGATGAGAAGCGTGACGCGATGTTCCAGGATCTTGCCGCCATCCTGGCCAAGGACTTCGCCTATATCCCGCTGCACCATCAGGTGAATCTGTGGGCGATGCGTGACACGCTGGAGCACACGCCGCGCGCCGATGAGATGACGCGCGCGCTGGATATCCGGCCGAAGCAGTAATCCAGCGAAGACGCAACTTAAGCTGGGGCCGGGCGGAGTGATCCGCCCGGCCTTTTTCGTTCAGGCGAGCTTCAGCTCCTCCCGCACCAGGCTGACCCAGTAGCCGACGCCATAGGGGATGGCGTCGTCGTTGAAGTTGTAGGTCGGTGTGTGCAGGCCCTCGGAGGTGGCGCCGCCCGCGCCCTGGCCGAGGAACATGAAGGCGCCGGCCTTCTTCTCCAGCATGAAGGCGAAGTCCTCGCCGCCGGTCACCGGCTGCGCGTTGTCGTCCACCTTCCCGGTGCCGACCAGCGCCTCGGCCGCTTTGGCGGCGATGGCGGTCTGCTCCGCATGGTTCACCAGCGGCGTGCCGTTGCGGCTGTACTGCACCTCGGCCGTGCAGCCGAAGCTGGCGGCCAGGCCCTCGGCCAGCTCGCGCATGCGGCGCTCCATGGTGTCGCGCACGGCCGGCAGGTAGGAGCGCGCGGTGCCGCCGAGGCGGATCTCGGCCGGCATCACGTTGGTGGAGCCGAAGGAGCCGCCGGCGATGGCGCCGACGCTGATCACGGCCGCGTCCACGGCGGCGATGTTGCGGCTGACCACCGTCTGCAAGGCCAGAATGAACTGCGCCTGCAGCACCGTCACGTCGGTCGAGAGATGCGGCGTTGCGCCGCCATGCCCGCCGGTGCCCTTGAAGGTGACCAGCCAGCGGTCCGGCGCCGCCATGTAGGGACCGGGGCGGATGGCGAACTGGCCGAGCGGAATGCCTGGCTCGTTGTGCAGGCCATAGACGGCATCCACCGGGAAGCGCTCGAACAGCCCGTCGGCCAGCATGGCCTTGGCGCCGCCGCGGCCTTCCTCGGCCGGCTGGAAGATGAACTGCACGGTGCCACCGAAATCGCGGTGCGCGGAGAGGTACTTGGCGGCACCGAGCAGCATGGTGGTGTGGCCGTCATGCCCACAGGCATGCATGGTGCCGGGATTGGTGGAGGCATAGGGGAGGCCGGTCGCCTCGTTGATCAGCAGCGCGTCCATGTCGGCGCGAAGGCCGATGGCGCGCTGCCCTGCCAGCTTCCCTCTCAGCGTGCCGACCACGCCATAGCGGCCGACGCCCTCGGTGACCTCCAGCCCCCATTCCTTCAGCTTGGCCGCGACCAGGCCAGCGGTGCGGGCCTCCTCCATGCCGATCTCGGGGTGGGCGTGGATGTCCTGGCGAATGGTGGCCAGTTCCGGCTGCATGGCGCGCAGCTCGGCGAGAAGCGTATCGTTCACGTGGTGATCTCCCGGTTGCCCGGCGCGCGGCGGGCGGAGCCGTCCGCGCCTGCAAGGGGGTTACATGCCGCCCGCGTGGCCATATGGAAAGGCCTTGATCAGGAGCAAAGCGGATGGACAAGGATGAATTGACCGCCTGGGCGCTGGCGAACGGCTGGCAGATGCTCGGCGGCCACCCCAGCCTGACCAAGCCGAGCGCGCCGAAGGAGGCGATCGTGCGGCTGGTGCTCAAGGCCACGGTGGCAAATCTGGAGGTGAAGAAGCCGGCCGGGAAGTGGGAGAAGGTCGGCGGTGAGAGCTATGCCAGGATCGAGGCGGATGAGGAGGGCGGGCTGCCGCGCGGCCTCAGCTTCGAGAAGGTGCCGAGCATCACCAAGCTGATGCAGGACAACCGCGACCGGATGGTATTCGCGAAGTTCGGCGGATGAAGCAGGCGGCGGGTGGAGGCCCGCCGCTGCTCCAGCTTCACTCGCCCGCGGCGGCCAGCATCCGCGACACCGCCTCGCCGCGCCCGAGCGCGAAGAGCACGGCGTCGATCGGCGGCGACTGGGTGCTGCCGGTCAGCGCCGCGCGCAGCGGCTGGGCGATGGCGCCGAGCTTCACGCCCTTCACATCCGCATAATCGCGCAGCCATTTGTCGAGATCGGCGCGCTCCCAGGGCGCGTCGGTCAGGAAGATGGCAAGGTCCTTCAGCCGCTCCTTCGCTTCGGGCGTCAGCAGCGCCTCGGCCTTGGGTTCGAAGGGCAGGGGGATATTGGCGACGGCGAAGGCGGCCATGTCGGCAGCCTCCACCAGGGTGCGGGCGCGCGGCATGATGTCGGGCATCAGCAGCCGCACGCGCTCGGCGCCCTCGGTACCGAAGCCGATCGAGGGGCGCTTCGCCAGGATCTCCAGCACGCGGTGCGTCAGCACGTCCGGGTCCATCTGGCGCATGTACTGGGCGTTCAGATGCGTCAGCTTGGCATAGTCCATACGGCTGGCGGCGCGGCCGACATCCTTCAGGTCGAACAGCTCGATGGCCCGCTCGCGGGGAACGAACTCCTCGTCGCCATGGCCCCAGCCGAGCCGCAGCAGGTAGTTGCAGACGGCCTCCGGCAGGAAGCCCTGGTCGCGGAACTCCAGCGCGCCCACCGCGCCGTGCCGCTTGGAGAGCTTGGCGCCGTCCGCGCCGTGGATCAGCGGGATGTGCGCGAAATGCGGCCGCGTCCAGCCCATGGCGTCATAGATCATGGCCTGGCGGAAGGTGTTGGTCAGGTGGTCGTCACCGCGGATGACATGGGTGATCTCCATGTCATGATCGTCCACCACCACGGCGTGCAGATAGGTCGGCGTGCCGTCGGAGCGCAGGATGACCATGTCGTCCAGCTCGCTGTTTTGCACGCGGACCTCGCCCTGCACGAGGTCGTGGATCACCGTCTCCCCCTCGCGCGGGGCCTTGATGCGGATGACGGGCTTCACGTCAGGCGGCGCCTCGGCGGGGTCGCGGTCGCGCCAGCGACCGTCATAGCGCGGCGGGCGACCCTCCTTCATGGCGGTCTCACGCATTTCCGCCAGCTCTTCCGGCGTGCAGTAGCAGTAATAGGCCTTGCCCTGGGCGAGCAGTTCGCGCGCCACCTCGGCATGCCGCGCCTCGCGCGCCGTCTGCATCACCGGCGGCTCGTCCGGCGAGAGGCCCAGCCATTCCAGGCTCTCGATGATCTGCCGCACCGCCTCGGGGGTGGAGCGGGCACGGTCGGTATCCTCGATGCGCAGCAGATACTTGCCGCCATGGTGCCGCGCGAAGAGGAAGTTGAAGAGGGCGGTGCGTGCACCCCCGATGTGCAGATACCCGGTCGGGGAGGGGGCGAAACGGGTGCGTACGGTCATTGCTCGGCCAATTCCTTCGAGCGGAGACTTTTAACACTCCCGGCCGCCCCTGTAGAGTGCGCGCATAGGTTGAGAAGCCATGCACGACACTGACGCGACTTCGCCACCCCTCGGGCTTCCCGCCTTCGCCACTCCCTGGCGCTCCCCGGTTATGCTGCAGCGCCTGCAGGCGCTTCTGGAAGCCGAATGGAACCGCCTGCCGCTCTGGCTCCCGGTGGCGCTGGGCTCCGGCATTATCGGCTACTTCGCGTTGCGCACCGAGCCCTCGCCGCTCTGGGGCCTCCCGGCGCTCCTCCTGCTGCTCTGCGCCGTCCTGCTGCGCCATCGGCCCTTGATGGCTTGGCTCTTAGCGCTGGCCGGTGTGGCGGCGCTCGGCTTCGGTGCCGCCGGCTGGCACGCTGCACGCCTGCCACCGCCCCTCGACCTGCCCAGGCGCGCCGTCATCGTGGAAGGCACGGTGGCGGAGGTGGAGACCATGCCCAAGGGCCTGCGCGTCACCCTCGAGGAAGCAAGGCTCGACCCTGCTGGCCGGGCGCTGCCCCGCGTGCTGCGCATCCGCCTGCGGGCCAATGACCCGCTGCGCCCGGCGCCTGGGGAGCGGCTGCGGGTGCGGGCCCTGGTGCGCGCGCCCTCCGCGCCGCCCGCGCCGGGCGGCTGGGATTTCCAGAGGGATGCCTATTTCAGTGGCCTGGGCGGCTCCGGCTTCGCCCTCGGGTCGGCGGAGCGGCTGGGCGAGGCAGCGCGGGCGCCCCTCTTCGCGGTCGCGCGCCTCGGCCTGGAGCAGCGGGTGCTGGCGGTGCTGCCCGGCGGCACGGGCGCGGTGGCGGCGGCGCTGCTGACCGGCGAGCAGACCGCCATCCCGCCGCCGGACATCCAGGCCATGCGCGATTCCGGCCTGGCGCATCTGCTTTCCGTCTCCGGCCTGCATATCGCCATCGTCATGGGGCTCGGCTTCGGCGTGTTCCGCTTCGGGGTGGCGCTGGTGCCGGCCCTCGCTTTGCGCTGCGACAGCAAGCGGATCGCCGCGCCCGGCGCCCTGCTGCTCGGAGGCGCCTATATGCTGCTGACCGGCGCGCAGGTGCCGATGCAGCGCTCCTTCGCCATGGCGGCGTTGGTCACCTTCGGCATCCTGATCGGCCGGCGGGCACTCTCGCTGCGCGCCCTGGCCCTGGCGGCGGCCGCGGTGATGCTGGTGCAGCCGGCGGCGCTGCTCGGCCCCTCCTTCCAAATGAGCTTCGCTGCCGTGCTGGTGCTGATTGCCGGCGCTGAGGCCTCTGGCCCCTTCATAGCGCGCTGGCGCCAGGGCGAGGCGTGGTGGCGCCGGCCGGCGGCGGTGCTGGCGGGCATGGTGCTGACCTCGCTGCTCGCGGGCCTGGCCACCATGCCCTATGGCCTGCACCATTTCGGCCGGCTGCAGCTCTACGGCCTGGCCGCGAACATGGTGGCGGTGCCGCTCACCTCTTTCCTCGTGATGCCGGCGGGCATGGTGGCCGTGGCGCTGATGCCCTTCGGGCTGGAAGCCTGGCCACTGACGGTCATGGGCTGGGGTGTCGATGGCGTGCTGGCCGTGGCGCATACGGTGGGCGCCTGGCCGGGCGCCGCGCTCACCGCCATGCCGATCCCGCCCTGGGGCCTGGCGCTGACCAGCTTCGGGCTGCTCTGGCTCTGCCTGTGGCAGGCCCGCTGGCGCCTGCTGGGCCTGCCGATGATCCTGGCTGGCCTGTGCAGCGCCGTGACCGTGACGCCGCCCGACATGCTCGTCTCCGCCGATGCGCGGCTGATCGCCCTGCGCACGGAACAGGGCGTGGTACTGCAACGCGCCAGCGGCGCCTCGAACTTCGTGCGTGACAACTGGCTGCGGGGCTGGGGCGAGGACGAGGCCGAGCTTCTGCCCGCCGGCAGCGACCATGCGGCGGAAGGGCTGAACTGCCCCGGGCTGGAATGCCGCTTCCAGCCGCATCCGGATGGGCCGGCCGCCATGCTGTTGCGCGTACCGAAGCCAGGGCGCGGGGAGAAGGCAGTGCCCGTCCTGGCGGCGCCGGCCTGCGGGCAGGCGGCAGTGCTGGTCTCAGCAGAGCCGATCCGCGGCCGCTGCCCGGGTACGCCGATGGTGGACCGCTTCAGCGTCTGGCGGGATGGGCCGCATGCCATCTGGCTGAGCCGTGACGGCGTGCGGGTGGTCTCGGACCGCGACTGGCGCGGCGTGCGGCCCTGGGTTCCGCCGCCGCCGCGCCCCGCCTGGGCCCGGGCGGAGGATCAGTAGCGGCGCAGCAGCCCGACCAGCCGGCCCTGCACCTTCACCCGGTCAGGGCCGAAGATACGCGTCTCATAGCGCGGGTTGGCAGCCTCCAGCGCGATGGAATTGCCCTTCCGGCGCAGCCGCTTCAGCGTGACCTCGGCCTCGTCCACCAGCGCTACCACGATGGCGCCGCTGTCGGCCGTGTCGTCGCGGCGGATGATGACGGTGTCGCCATCGAGGATGCCAGCGCCTTCCATCGAATCACCGGCGACCTCCAGCGCATAATGCTCGCCGCCGCCGAGCAGGGCGGCCGGCACCTCGACGCTGGTGCCCTGGTCGCGGAGAGCCTCGATCGGCTGGCCGGCGGCGATGCGGCCATAGAGGGGCAGATGCACCGCCGCCGCCTCGTTGGCGCTGCGCGCCACGCCGGCCAGATTGGAGGCGAAGGTGCCACGGATGACATTGGGGGCGAAGGCGGGGCGGGGCGGGGCGGCCTCGGCCCTGGCCAGCACCGCCGGGGCGCTGTTCTCCGGCAGGCGGATCACCTCCAGCGCACGGGCGCGATGGGCGCGGCGGCGAAGAAAGCCACGCTCTTCCAGGGCGGTGATCAGTCGGTGGATGCCGGATTTCGAGCGGAGCTTCAGCGCCTCCTTCATTTCCTCGAAGGAGGGCGAGAAGCCGGTGTCCCGCAGGTGCCGGTCAATGAACATCAGCAACTCGTGCTGCTTTCGCGTGAGCATGCGGGGCTCCCTGCCTGCGGCCGGGCGGCCGCGAACAAAGCGGCAACCGTTCTGATGTTCTACGAAAGTTCCATAACGCCGGTCAACAGGGATTCGCCGGAATTTCCGAGACTTGGCCGCTGAAACGCCGTCAGAGGCCGAGTTCGGAGAGGAGGATCACCTCGACCGGCGCACCGGCCGATAGCGGCGGCGCATGCGGCAGGCGCCGCAACAGGGCGTCGCTTTCCGCCAGGACGCGCAGCATGGAGCTGTCCTGCCGGCTGGCAGCGGTCGCGACCCAGCGCCCTTCGGCGTCGCGACGCAGGCTGGCACGCAGGTAATCCTCCCGCCGGTCGTTCTCCGGCAGGTCGGCGCCCGCGACGGCCTGTCGCAGCGGCGGCGCGGCCGGCGGCAGGCCGGCGAGCACCGCCAGGGCGGGCCAGAGGAACACCACGCCGCAGACGAGGGCCGAGACGGGGTTGCCGGGCAGGCCGAGCAGGGGCGTCTCGCCGAGGTGGCCCCAGATCAGCGGCTTGCCCGGCCGCATGGCGATCTTCCAGAAGTCCAGCGTGAAGCCGCGCGGGCCGAGCGCCTGCTGCACCAGATCGTGCTCGCCGACGCTGGCGCCGCCTGTGGTCACCATCAGGTCGCAGAAGCGCGCGGCCTCGGCGGCAGCGCCAATGGCGGCCGTGTCGTCACGCGCGATGGGCAGCACCAGCGGCTCGGCACCGGCAGCCCGCACCAGCGCCGCCAGGGCATGCGCGTTGGAAGAGACGATGCCACCCGGCGGCAGCGGCTCGCCCGGCAGCACGATCTCGTCACCCGTGGCCAGGATGCCGATGCGCGGCCGGCGATGCACTGTGAGCCAGGGATGGTTGGCGGCGGCCGCGAGGCCGATGTCGCGCGCCGTCAGGCGACGCCCGGGGGCGACCAGCGTCTCGCCCGCCGCGAAGTCCAGCCCGGCGCGGCGGATCCAGCGGCCGGGCTGCACCGTCTCGCGCACCTGCACGCGGCCCTCGCCGGCCTCCGCATCCTCCTGCAGCAGGACGCCGTCGGCGCCCTCCGGCACCACGGCGCCGGTGAAGATCCGCACCGCCTGGCCCGGCCCGACCGCGCCGCTGAAGGGATGCCCGGCGGGGGCCGCGCCGATGACCCGCAGCCGTGCGCCCTCGACCGCCTCGGCGGCCCGCACAGCATAGCCGTCCATGGCCGAGACATCGGCGGGCGGCTGGGTCAGGCGGGCGGTGATGGGCGCGGCCAGCACCCGGTTCCAGGCTTCGGCCAGGGCCACCGTCTCGGTACCGGCGGGTGAGAGCGCGGCCAGGATGCGGCCGCGGGCTTCTTCCACCGGAATCATCACGGTGCCTCCCAGAGACCTGATTTTCCACCTTCCTTGCGGATCAGGCGAACCTCGGCGATGCGCATTCCACGGTCGATCGCCTTGCACATGTCATAGACCGTCAGCGCGGCGACGGTGACGGCGGTCAGCGCCTCCATCTCGACGCCCGTCGGGCCGGTGGTCTTCACCCGCGCCTCGATCGCCACCGCGTCACTGCCCTCCGGCGTGAGATCCAGCTTCACCGAGGTGAGGGCGAGGGGATGGCAGAGCGGAATCAGGTCGGCGGTGCGCTTGGCACCCATGATGCCGGCAATGCGCGCCACGCCGAGCACGTCACCCTTGCCGAGGCCCCCGGCGCGGATGGCGGCGAGCGTCTCCGGCGCCATCAGCACGCGGCCCTGCGCGATGGCGATGCGCTCCGTGGCCGGCTTGGCCGAGACATCGACCATCACCGCCTTTCCCTCGGCGTCGAAATGCGTGAGGCGGCCGGCCGGGCCGGGCGCCGCGCGCGGTGGGTCGAAGCCCTCGCCCCCCTCGCTCATCCGGCCTTCACCATGGCGCGCGCGGCAGCCGTGACGTCCGGCTGGCGCAGCAGGTGTTCGCCCACCAGGATGCAGCGGGCGCCCACGGCGGCCATGCGGCGCACGTCCTCCGGATTGCGCAGCCCGCTCTCGGCCACGGGGATACGGTCGGCGGGCACCAGTGGCGCCAGCTCCTCGGCGGTCGCCAGATCGGTGTGCAGGGTGCGGAGGTTGCGGTTGTTGATGCCGATCAGCCGCGTGTGCAGGCCGAGCGCGCGGTCCAGTTCCTGGCGGTCGTGCACCTCGGCCAGCACGGACATGTCCAGGCTGCGCGCGGCCTCCTCCAGCTCGCGCGCCTGGGCGTCGGACAGCGCCGCCATGATCAGCAGGATGCAATCCGCGCCCATCGCCCGGGATTCGAAGACCTGGTAGGGGTCGATCATGAAGTCCTTGCGCAGGACGGGGAGGGAGCAGGCGCCGCGCGCCACCACGAGATCGGCCAGGCTGCCCTGGAAGTGCGGGCCGTCGGTCAGGACGGAGAGGCAGGCCACCCCGGCCTCCTCATAGGCCTGCGCCAGCGCGGCCGGGTCGAAGGGCTCGCGGATCAGGCCGCCAGAGGGCGAGGCCTTCTTGATCTCGGCGATCAGCCCGATGCGCCCTTCCGCTACGGCGGAGCAGAGCGCGCCGGTGAAGTCGCGGGGCGGCTCCAGGTCCCGGGCGCGGCGCTCCATTTCCGCCAGGGGCGTGGCGGCGGCCCGCTCGCGCACTTCCCCTTCCTTCTCGGCCAGGATGCGCAGCAGGATGTCGGGCAGGGTATCGGCGTTCATGACCATCTCTCGGCGCAGGCGCGCGAAGGCAACAAAGGGGGGAAAGGCGGCCGGGTTTCAGCCCGGGGCGGTTTCGGCGGGCGGATGCGTGGCGCGGCGCAGCTGCTCCAGCACGGCCAGAGCCGCGCCCTCGTCCAGGGAGCGGGCGGCACGCGCGGCAGCGGCCCGTAGATCGTTCGTTTCACCCGCGACGACAAGAGCCGCCGCCGCGTTCAGCACGACGCAATCCCGATAGGGGCCATGCATGCCGCGCAACAGCGCTTCCAGCGCGGCGGCATTCTCGGCGGGATCGCCACCCTTCAGTGCCTCCACTGGCGCCTCGGGCAGGTCTGCATCCGCGGGGCAGATGGTGAATTCCCGGATCGTGCCGTGATGCAGTTCCACCACCTGGCTCGGGCCCGCCAAGGTCAGCTCATCCAGCCCCTGGCCATGCACCAGCCAGGCACGCTCGCTGCCGGTGCGGGCCAGGGTCTCGGCCATCGGGCGAAGCCACTGGGGGGCGAAGGCACCGGTCATCTGCCGCTTCACCCGCGCCGGGCTGGTCAGCGGTCCCAGCAGGTTGAAGATGGTGCGGGTGCCCAGTTCGACACGCGGCCCGGCGGCGTGGCGCAGCGCGGCGTGGTGGCGGGGCGCCATCAGGAAGACCATGCCCGCCTGCCGCAGCACCTCCGGCAGCAGCGGCAGCGGGACATCGAGGTTGATGCCGAGGGCTGCCAGCGCGTCGGAGGCGCCCGACTTGGAGGAAAGCGCCCGGTTGCCGTGCTTGGCGACCTTCACCCCAGCGCCGGCCACCACCATGGCGGCGGCCGTGGAAATGTTCAGCGTTCCGGCGCCATCGCCGCCGGTGCCGACGATGTCGATCGTGCCGGGCGGCGCCTCGACGGCGGACATGCGGGCGACCATGGCGCGCACGGCACCAGTCATCTCCGCCACCGTCTCGCCTCGCACGCGCATGGCCATCAGCATGCCGGCGATCTGCGCCGGGGTGGCCTCGCCTTCCATGATCATGCCGAAGGCGCGCTCGGCCTCCGCCTCGTCCAGCGTCTCGCCCAGCGCGAGGCGGGCGAGCACAGGCCTCAGCGACATCATGCGGCCCCCAGGGCGGCGAGCGGCCGCGCCAAGATGGCAGGATGTGCCGGCAAGAGGTTGAAATCACGGACCGACCGGTCCGCAGGGTCGTTCTGCAGGATCATGATGCTGCGATCCTCCTCGGGGCGCGACGCGCCAGGGCCGGCACGCTCCGCCGCGGCGGGAGGCTAGCCTGTGTGCTCATCGGACAACAAGGGTTGAGGAAGGGGTCGAAGCCGGCGTCATTTCCCCATCCCGGCATAAGTACCGTACGAACAAGGGTTTGCGCTGGATTCCTCCAGCGGCAGGTGAGGCACTGCGCCTCATCGCGGGACGACCTGCCCGAGCAGCGCCTCGTTGTAGCTGACCTCGGCATTGGCCCGCAGCGCATCGAGATACTGCGCCTCCAGATCATTCAGCATCGCCTGCTCGACCGCGTCACGCACCCGGCCCAGAGCCAGGGGATCGGAATCCGGATTGAAGGGCACCACCTGCACCGGCTGCGCCACCACGAAGCCATCGGCCGTCTCGGCCATGGTGGCCTCGTTGGTCGGTGTGGCGAAAAGCGGCTGCAAAAGTTCCGGCGGCAGCGGCGTGTTCGGCTGCGGCTGACGACCGATGGGACCGATGCGCTGGACGGAAAGCCCCGCCTCCCGCGCCGCCTCGGCCAGCGGCTTGCCGCCCTTGACGGCTGCCAACAATGCAGCGGAGCGCTCCTCCTGCGCGTGGCGGCGGGCATCGGCGATCCAGGCCTCGCGCACCTGCGCCTCGACCTGCTCGAAGGGCCGCAGCGCGGCCGGGATCACCTCCTGCAGGTCGAAGGCGAAGAGGGCGGTCTGCCCGGCCTCGGCGAGACGCGGCGCCTCGCCCTGTGAGGCCGCGAAGATGGCGCGCAGCGCGATGTCCTCCGGTGCTCCGCTCAGCGGCAGCTCGGCCCGGGTGCCGTCCGGCTTCTGGCCGGAGGCATCCGTCGTCGCCTCCGTCACCGTCAGCCCGAAGCGCTTGGCCACCTCGGCGAGGGTGGCGCCGCCGGCCAGCGCATCCTCCACCTGGTTGGCGCGCTCATAGGCGAGGTCGGCGGCGCGCTGCTGGCGCACCAGGGCGGTCACCTGCTCGCGCACCGCGTCGAAGCCGCGGATCTGCCCGGGGGCGATCTCCGTCACCTTCAGCACGTGCCAGCCGAAATCGGTCTGCACGGGGTCGCTGACGCCATTCTCCGGCAGGGCGAAGGCGGCCTCGGCCAGGGCCGGGACCGGCAGCGAGGCGCGGTCCGTCGTGCCGAGGGAAAGCGCCTGCCCGCCTGCGGCCTGCGCCTCCTGCTCGATAGCGGCGAAGTCGGCGCCCCCGCGCCATTGCTCGGCCACCGCTTGCGCCTGCTCCCTGGAGGGCAGCAGCGCCTGCTCGATGGTGCGGCGCTCCGGCGTCTCGAACTCGTCGCGATGCGCCTCGTAGGCGGCGCGCAGCTCCTCCTCGGTTGGCTGGATCTCGGCAGCCACCGCCTCGGGCGAGAGCACGGCGAGGGTGTAGCGCCGGTATTCGGGCGAGGAGAAGCGGTCCGGGTTGTTCTCGTGGAAGCGGTGCAGCTGCGCCGCGTCCGGCGCCGGAGGCTCGGGAGCCGAGGCGAAGGGCAGGCGCACCAGATCGGCCACGCGCTGCTCGTGCTCCCAGGCGAGCAGCGGCTTGGTCAGGGCGTCGGGCCCGGCGGCGCCGGCGCGCACGGCGCCGACGAGCTGCTGGCGCTGTAGGTCGGCGCGCAGCAGATCCAAGAAAGCGGGCTCGGTCAGCCCGTTGTTGCGCAGGAAACCGTCGAAGAGCGCGCGGCTGAAGCGGCCGTCGGCCCCCTGGAAGGCGGGGATGGCGAAGACATAGTCGCGCATCGCCGCCTCGGGCACGGCGATGTCGAGCCGCGCCGCCTCCTGCCGCTGCACGCGGTCCATGATGAGCTGCTCCACCGCCTGACGGGCGATGGCCTGGGTCATCTGCGGGTTCATCTCGACGGCGCTGCCGAGCTGGCGCTGCACCCGCAGCGTCTCCCGGCGCGCCGCCTGCTGCGCCTCGGGCAGCTCGATCCGCTCGCCGCCGACGCGGACGAGGGCGGTGTCGGTGCCGATGCGGCGGACGATGTCCTCGATCCCCCAGATGCCGAAGGAGAGAACCAGCAGGAGGAACAGGAGCTTGGCAAACCAGGTGCCGGCGAGGCGGCGCAGCGCAGTGAGCATCGTGATCCGTCTGGATAGAGGCGGCGGGACCATAGGGAAAACGCGGCCGGTTGCCAAACTGGGCCGCCGCCTGTAGCGCGGCAGGAGGGAATTTTCGTCGGAATCACGGACAAGGAGCCGAGCATGACCCCTGGTGTGCGCCCGCTGATCGCCGGGAACTGGAAGATGCACGGCACCCTCGCGGAGGCCACGGTGCTGGCTCAGGGTGTTGCCGCCGGGGCGGGAGGCGTGGCGGAACTGCTGGTCTGCCCGCCTTTCCCCCATCTGGCGGCCGTGAAGATGTCGATGGTGGGCAGCGACGTGGCGCTCGGCGCACAGGACTGCCACGCCAAGCCGAAGGGCGCCCATACCGGCGATGTCTCGGCCGCCATGCTGAAGGATGTGGGGGCCCGCTTCGTCATCCTCGGTCATTCCGAGCGCCGGGCCGATCATGGCGAGAGCGATGCGCTGGTGAAGGCCAAGGCGGAGGCGGCGCTGGCCGAGGGGCTGACGCCGATCGTCTGCGTCGGCGAGAGCGAGGCGCAGCGCTTGGCCGGGGAGGCCGAGGCGGTGGTGGCGGGGCAGCTCGCCGGCAGCCTGCCGGCGAGCTTCGCCACGGCCGGCGGCGTGGTGGCCTATGAGCCGGTCTGGGCCATCGGCACGGGCCGCACGCCCACCGAGGCCGATATCGCCGCCATGCACGCGCGCATCCGGGCGGAGCTGGTGCGCGCCTTTGGTTCGGCGGGGGAGGGGCTGCGCATTCTTTATGGCGGCTCGGTCAAGCCCAGCAACGCCAAGGCGATCCTGGCGCTGCCGCATGTGGATGGCGCCCTGGTGGGTGGCGCCAGCCTGGTCGCGGCCGACTTCCTGGCGATCGCCGCCGCCGTCGCCTGACGGCGGCCGGCCGGCTCAGGCGGCGCGCAGGCTGCCGAGGAAGCCGCTCACCTCCTGGCGCAGCGTGGTGAGCTGGCCGGTAACGCCGGTCGCCGCCTCCTGCACCTGATGCGCGGCGCTGCCGGTGGTGCCGGCAGCCTCCGCGACCCGTTCCAGCTCGCGCGAGACCTCGCCGGTGCGGGTCGCGGCCTCAGTGACGTTCTGCGCGATCTCGCGCATCGCCGCCGTCTGCTCCTCGACCGCCGCGGCGATGGCGCTGGCGATGCTATCGACCGAGGAGACCGTGCCGGCGATGCCGCGCACCCGCTCCACCGCCTGTGCCGTCTCCTCCTGGATGGTGGCGATCTGGTTGCGGATCTCCTCCGTCGCCCTGGCGGTTTGCGCGGCCAGGCTCTTCACCTCCGAGGCGACCACCGCGAAGCCCTTGCCGGACTCACCGGCGCGCGCCGCCTCGATGGTGGCATTCAGGGCGAGCAGGTTGGTCTGGCCGGCGATTTGCTCGATCAGCTGTACCACATCCCCGACCTGGCGGGCGGCCTCGGCGAGGCCCTGGACCGAGGCGTCCGTGCGGCGCGCATCCTCCACCGCTGCGCGGATCACGCCCGAGGCCTCGGTCACCTGGCGGCCGATCTCGGCACTGGTGCTGGTCATCTCCTCCACCGCGGCGGCGACACCGTTGACGTTGCTCGCCGCGCTCTCGGCGCTGCGCTGGGCGCCGCCGGTGCCGGTACGGGCGCTCTCGGCCGCCTGCACCATGGTGGCGGCGACGCCGCGCAGCCCTTCGCCGGCCTCCGAGAGGTGGCCGACGATCTGGCCCACCGAGCTGTCGAGCCGGGCGGCGAGGGCGTCGAGGGAAGCGCGCTTCTCCGCCGCCGCCTCTTCCTCCCGCCGCGCGTTCTCCGCCTCCAGGCGGCGCTTGGCGAGGGCATTCTCGCGCAGCACGGCGAGGGCGCGGGCCATCTCGCCGACCTCGTCGGCACGGCCGGTTTCCGGCACCTCGTGGTCGAGCTCGCCGCCGGAGACCTGCGCCATACCCTTCGCCAGCCGGTGCAGGGAGCCGGCGATGTCGCGTGAGACCACCCAGGCGCCCAGGCCGGTCAGCGCCAGCAGCCCGGCGGCGATCAGGCCGAAGTGCAGCAGCAGGGCGTCATACTCGGCATCCAGGTCGTCCACATAGGCGCCCGAGGCGAAGATCATGTTCCAGGGGGTGAACTGCCGGGCGAAGATCAGCTTCTCGATGGCCTCCTTCTGGCCGGGCTTCGGATACCAGTAGGAGCCGGTGCCGCCCTCCGCAGCCTGTAGCGCGGCGTTGCGCAGCACCGTCGGGACCACGTTGCCGAAATGATCGCGCGTGGTGCTGATCTTGCCCTCGGAGGCCGGGGTGGCAGGCGAGAGGAAGGTGAAGCCGTCCATCCCATAGGCCAGCACGTAGCCGGTGCCGCCATCGAAGCGGAAGGGGCGGACCTGCTGGCGGAAGCGCTCGATCGCCTCCTCCCGCGTCAGGCTGCCGGCGGCTACCTGCTTCTCCAGCGTCTCGGCGGCACTGCGGGCGATCTCAACTGCGGCGCGGAGCTTGTCCACGCGGTCCTCCCGCATGCGGCTCCGGATTACTTCCGCCGAGGCGCCGAAGAGCAGCAGCACGGTCAGCACCGACAGGCCCAGCAGGATCGCGAACTTGGATCGGATTCGCAGCCGATGAAGCAGATGCACAGGTCTCACCTTCGTTCCCTTGCGGCGGTCGCCGCTTTCGCGCGCATGGTGAGGCCTGCCGCCTAACGGATGCTTGCTGCGGTCGCGAAAACGAGGGCCGCCATCCTCCGGCAGCCATGGGTGGAAGTCTCCAGGGTCTTTCCTTGCCCGCGACATGGCGCGAGACTTCCCGGCCATGCCGAACGACCAGACCGCGCAGGCTCTTGCCGCGCTCGAATCCGCCCGCAGCGAAACCGAGGCCAGCCTGCTCGAATGGCTGCGCATCCCGAGCGTCAGCGCGCAGCCCGCCCATGCGCCCGACTGCCGCGCCGCCGCCGAATGGCTGGCACGGGAACTGGGCGCGCTCGGCTTCCAGGCGCGGCTGCGCGATACACCCGGCCATCCGGTGGTGATCGCCACGCATCCCGGTCCCGGCCCGGACGCGCCGCATGTGCTGATCTACGGCCACTACGACGTGCAGCCGCCAGAGCCCCTTGCCCTGTGGGACAGCCCGCCCTTCGCGCCGGTGGTGACGGAGGGGCCGCGCGGGCCGCGAATCGTCGCCCGTGGCGCGGTGGATGACAAAGGCCAGGTGATGACCTGGCTGGCCGCGCTGCGCGCCTGGAACAAGGTCGCCGGCCACCCGCCGGTGCGCGTCACCGTGCTCGTGGAAGGCGAGGAGGAGATCGGCAGCCCGAACCTCGATGCCGTGCTGGAAGCGGAGAAGGCCACGCTTTCCGCCGATGTCGCGCTGATCAGCGACACCAACATGTGGGATCCGCGGACGCCGGCCCTGACCGTCAGCCTGCGCGGCATGGTCTATGTGCAGATCGACCTGAAGCTCGGGGACCGGGACCTGCATTCCGGCCTGTTCGGCGGCTCGGCGGGCAATGTGCTGAACCTGCTCACCCGCATCCTGGGCGAGTTGAAGGACGCCGATGGCCGCATCCAGATCCCCGGCTTCTACGACGGCGTGGCCGAGCCCACCGCAGAGCAACGGGCCGCCTGGGAGGCGCTGGGCTTCGACGAGGCGGCTTTCCTCGGCGCGCAAGGCCTTTCGGTGCCCGGCGGCGAGAAGGGCCGCAGCGCGCCGGAGCGGCTCTGGGCCCGCCCGACCGCCGACATCAACGGCATCTGGGGTGGTTACATAGGCGAGGGGTCCAAGACCGTGATCGCCTGCGAGGGGCATGCCAAGCTCTCCTGCCGGCTGGTGCCGGGGCAGGACCCGCAGAAGATCGTCGAGGGCATTCGTGCCTTCGTTCAGGCGCGCCTGCCTGCGGATGCGAAGTTCGAGTTGCAGGTCTTCGGCATGGCACCGGCGGTTTCCGTGCCGCCGGATTCGCCCTGGCTCAAGGCGGCCGAGGCGGTGCTGCTGGAGGAGTTCGGCCGGCCCGCGGTGCGCGCGGGCGGTGGCGGCTCGATCCCGGTGGCCTCCAGCCTCAGGGGCATCCTGGGCCTGGACAGCCTGTTGATGGGCTTCGGCCTGGATGACGACCAGGTGCACAGCCCGAACGAGAAGTTCGAACTGAGCTGTCTGCACGCCGGGGCGCGCAGCCATGTCCGGCTGCTCGGGCGGTTAGAGAAGTAGAAAAGAAGGTCGGGGGAAGGAATTCCCCCGAACCCCCATCCTCTTTTTATCAGTTTGGGGCTGCGCTTCCCGTCCGCGCGGAAAACTCGAAGAAAAAAGAAGGGGGTCTGGGGGAATTCATTCCCCCAGCCTTTTAGCCCTTAGCAATCGCGGCGCGGATGGCGCCGAGGGTCTCCTCGATCATCCCGGCCGTCACGTCGAGATGGGTGCAGGCGCGGATGCGGCCGCCCAGCATCGAAAGATGGATGCCTTGCAGCCGCAGGGCCCTCACCAGATCGGCCACGGCCATGCCGGCCCCCGAGGGGTCGAAGAACACCAGGTTGGTGTCCGGCTCCTCCACCTTCATGCCAGAAATCTGCCGCAGTCCGCGCGCCAGGGCCTTGGCATTGGCGTGATCCTCCGCCAGGCGGTCGATATTGTGGTCCAGCGCATAGAGGCAGGCCGCGGCGCAGATGCCGGCCTGCCGCATGGAGCCACCGAGCCGCTGCTTCCAGCGCCAGGCCTGCCCGATGAACTCGCTGGAGCCGCACAGCACCGCGCCAAGCGGGGCGCCCAGGCCCTTGGTGAAGTCCAGCCAGACGGAATCGAAGCCGGCCACCATTTCGGCGGCGGGAATGCCGGCGCCGACCACGGCGTTCATCAGCCGCGCGCCGTCCATGTGGGTGGACCAGCCCTGCTCGCGCGCAACGGCAACCACGGAGTCGAGCTGCGCCTGCGGCCAGATGGCGCCGCCGCCGATATTGGCGGTCTGCTCCACCTCCAGCAGCCGCTGTGGCGGGCTGTAGCGGCCGCCCGGGCGGATCGCGGCGCGCAGCGTCTCCGCGTCGAACATGCCGCGCGGCCCCTTCAGCGGGTGGATCTGCACGCCGGTCGTGGCGGCATGGGTGCCGCCCTCGCTGGAGAGGATATGCGCCGTCTCATGCGCCAGCACCTCGTCGCCGGCGCGGCAATGGGTGCGGATGGCGATGACGTTGCACATGGTGCCGGAGGGCAGGAAGACCGCCGCTTCCTTGCCCATCAGCGCCGCCATGCGGTCGCAGAGCGCATTGACCGTCGGGTCATCGCCGAACTGCTCGTCGCCCACCTCGGCGGCCATCATGGCCTCCTTCATCGCCGGCGTCGGGCGCGTCTGCGTGTCCGAGTAGAGATTGATGCGGACCGGCGGGGCGCCCACGGGGGGGCGGGAAGGGGCATGCACCATCGGAACGGACCTTTGCTGTGAGGCGGAATCAGTCGGAGAGGTCTTTGATCGAAGCGCGGATGTGCCGGTACAGGCGGTAGAGCAGGGCCAGCCCCGCCAGGACGGCGAGCAGCGGCAGCACCCATTCAGGCACCGCCCGGAGCCAGAGCGGACCGGAGGTTTGCCAGAAGGTGAGCGACACCAGGGCCGCAAACAGGATCAACGTGAGCAGCATTGCTCCGGCGAGCATGGCAGGCGGAGGCGGCGCCGTCAGCCCCTCCCGCCCTGTGCGGCCGAGGAATTATTGCGCGGCGGGCGAGTTTCCGGGCACGGCGGAGCTCTCGGGAGCACGGGCGCGCCCGTCACGCCCGTAGAGGATCATGGCGCGCCGCTCGAAGGCCCGTACCATCAGCCGCACCGCCTCATTGAATACTGTGCCGATGACCGCCTGCAGCAGGCGGGAACGGAACTCGAAGTCGACGAAGAAATCGACCTCGGTGCCACCCTCGACCGGGATGAAGGTCCAGTTGTTGTTGAGATAGCGGAAGGGGCCATTCTCATAGCGCACGCGGATGGTGTGCGGCCGATCGAGCTGCACCCGGGAGCGGAAGGTCTCCCGGAACATTTTGAAGCCGATGGTCAGGTCGGCCAGCAGTTCGTTTTCGGTATGCGACACGATCCGCGCGCCCACACACCAGGGCAGGAACTCCGGGTAGCGGCGGACATCCGCGACCAGGTTGAACATCTGCTCGGGCGTGTAGCGCAGGACGCGCTTCTCGGCATGGGTCGGCATCAGGCAGCAACGCCGGCGCGGAGCTGGGCGTTGCGGGCCTCCCGTAGGGCGGCGAAGTCGCGGTCCGCGTGATAGGAGGAGCGGGTCAGCGGCGTGGCGGAAACCAGCAGGAAGCCCTTGCTGCGCGCCATCCGGGCATAGTCCTCGAACTCCGTCGGCTCCACGAAGCGGTCCACCGCGGCGTGCTTCACCGTCGGCTGCAGATACTGGCCGATGGTCAGGAAATCGACATTCGCGCTGCGCATGTCGTCCATCACCTGGAGCACTTCCATCCGCGTCTCGCCCAGGCCGACCATCAGGCCCGACTTGGTGAAGATCGAGGGGTCGAGCTCCTTCACCCGGTCCAGCAGGCGCAGCGAGTGGAAGTAGCGCGCGCCGGGGCGGATGGTCGGGTAGAGCTTCGGCACCGTCTCCAGATTGTGGTTGAAGACATCCGGCCGGGCGGCGACCACCACCTCCAGCGCGCCATCCTTGCGCAGGAAGTCGGGCGTCAGGATCTCGACGGTGGTCTCCGGCGCGGCGACGCGGATGGCAGCGATCACGGCGGCGAAGTGGGCGGCGCCACCATCGGGCAGGTCGTCCCGGTCCACGCTGGTGATGACGACATGGCGTAGCCCGAGCTTGGCCACGGCATCGGCCACGCGGCGGGGCTCGTCGGTGTCCAGTGCCCTGGGCTGGCCGGTGGTGATGTTGCAGAAGGAGCAGGCGCGGGTGCAGATCTCGCCCATGATCATCATGGTGGCGTGGCGCTGCGACCAGCACTCCCCGATATTCGGGCAGGCCGCTTCCTCGCAGACCGTCACCAGCTTGTTGTCGCGCATCAGGTTGCGCGTCTCGTGGTAGATCGGGTGGGTCGGCGCCTTGACCCGGATCCATTCCGGCTTGCGTTTGATCGGGTTGTCCGGGCGGTGCGCCTTCTCGGGGTGGCGCAGCGGCTTGGGGGCGGTGCCCTCTGCGCTGGCGACGGCGCCGCCGGCCCGGTGATCGATCAGGATACGGGTGGCCATTCGGGAATCCTGGCTCCTTGCCGGAGACCCGCGCCGGTCGGTTCCGGAGCGGGCCGCTGGCCGTGCTCTATAGAGGCAATCCGGGCGCGGAGGCGAGAGGACGCCCCCGTGCCACCCCTCGGTCAGATGTGGAGCACCTGGCCATAGGCATCAAGCACCGCCTCGTGCATGGTTTCGGAGACGGTGGGGTGGGGGAAGACGGTGTGCATCAGCTCCGCCTCGGTGGTCTCGAGCGTCCGGGCAATGGTGTAGCCCTGGATCATCTCGGTGACCTCGGGCCCGACCATATGGGCGCCGAGCAGGGCACCCGTCTTGGCGTCGAACACCGTCTTGGCGAAGCCCTCCGGCTCGCCCAGCGCGATGGCCTTGCCATTGCCGATGAAGGGGAAGCGGCCGACCCGCACCTCGTGGCCCAGCTCCTTGGCCCTGGCCTCCGTCAGCCCGACCGAGGCGACCTGTGGCCGGCAATAGGTGCAGCCCGGGATGTTGCCGGTATCCGTGGGGTGCGGGTGCATCCCCGCGATGGCCTCCACCGTGACGACGCCCTCATGCATCGCCTTGTGGGCCAGCCAGGGCGGCCCGGTCAGGTCGCCGATGGCCCAGACGCCCTCCTCACCGGTGCGGCCGAGCGGGTCGGTGACGACATGCGTCTTCTCGACCTTAATCTTGGTACCCTCGAGGCCGATATTCTCGACATTGCCGACGATGCCGACCGCCGAGATCAGCCGGTCGGCCTGGATCTCCTGCACCTTGCCATTGGCCTCGACCACGGCAGTCAGGCCATCGCCCGACTTGCGCACGCCCTGCACGCGGGCGCCGGTCAGCACCTTCATGCCCTGCTTGGTGAAGGACTTCTGCACGAAGGCGGAGACCTCGGCGTCCTCCACCGGCAGGATGCGGTCCATCACCTCGATCAGCGTGACCTCGGCGCCCATGTTGAGGAAGAAGGAGGCGAATTCACTGCCGATGGCGCCGGAGCCGACCACGATCAGCTTCTTCGGCATGATGTCGGGCACCAGCGCCTCACGGTAGCTCCAGATGAGCTTGCCGTCCGGCTCCATGCCGGGAATGACGCGGGCGCGGGCGCCGGTGGCCAGGATGATGTTCTTGGCCTGCAACTCGGTGGTGGGCTGCCCGTCCTTGCTCACGGTGAGCTTGCCGGGGCCGGCCAGCTTGCCGCTACCGTCGAAGACCGTGATCTTGTGCTTCTTCATCAGGCCGCGCACGCCCGAAGAGAGCTGCCCGGAAACCTGGCGGGAGCGCTTCACCACCGCGTTGAAGTCGAAGCGCACATTGTCGGCCGCGAAGCCATAGGGGCCGAGATTGTGCAGGAGGTGGTTGATCTCGGAGGCGCGCAGCAGCGCCTTGGTGGGGATGCAGCCCCAGTTGAGGCAAATGCCGCCCAGGTGCTCGCGCTCCACGACGGCGGTCTTCATCTTGAGCTGCGCGGCGCGAATGGCGGCGACATAGCCGCCGGGCCCGCCGCCCACCACCACCAGATCGAACTGCTCGGCCATGCTCTCCGGCTCCCTTGAGGCGGTGTCTCAGCCGGCCAGCGCGCGCAGCGCTTCGCCGGAGAGGCGTTGATCGGTCCATTCCTCGCGCCCGACCGCGCCGATCCGCCGATAGAAGGCGATTGCCGGCTCGTTCCAGTCGAGCACGTTCCATTCCACCCAGGCATGGCCACTTTCCAGGGCCTTGCGCGCTGCGGCGCGGAAGAAGGCGAGGCCAATGCCGCGCCGGCGATGCTCCGGCGCGACGAAGACGTCCTCGATCCAGAGGCCGGAGCGGCCGGCGAAGGTGCTGAAGGTCTCGTACCAGAGGCAGAGGCCGACAGCCTCGCCCTCCACCTCGGCCAGCAGCCCCTGGATACGGCGGGTGGCCAGCGCGCCGTAATAGTCCTGCGCGGTGGCCACCACCTCGTGCCCGAGCTTCTCGTAATCCGCGAGCGCCTGCACGAGGCGGAGGACCTCCTCCGCGTCGCGCGGGCGGAGCTCGCGCAGGCTGAAGCCGGGCGCTTCGCTCACAGCATCAGGCTCAGCGGATCCTCGACCACCTTCTTGAAGGCGGCGATCCACTCGGCGGCCAGCGCGCCATCGACGACGCGGTGATCGACCGAGAGGGTGCAGGTCATCACCGTAGCGATGGCCAGCGCCCCGTCCTTCACTACCGGCCGCTGCTGCCCCGCGCTGACCGCCAGGATGCCGGCCTGCGGCGGGTTGATGATGGCCGCGAAGTCCGTCACCCCGTACATCCCCATGTTGGAGATGCTGAAGCCGCCGCCCTGGAACTCCTCCAGCTTGAGCTTGCCGGAGCGGGCGCGGGCGGCCAGGTCCTTCATCTCATTGCTGATGGCGGCTAGGCCCTTCTGGTCGGCCTTGCGGACGATCGGCGTGATCAGGCCGTCGGGGATCGACACCGCCACCGAGATATCGACGTCGTGGTACTGGATGATGGCGTCGTCGGTCCAGGAGGCGTTGACGTTCGGGAATTGGCGCAGCACCCGGGCAGCGGCCTTGATGATCAGGTCGTTCACCGAGAGCTTGAAGGCGCCAGGGCCTTCCTTCGGCGCGCGGCTGTTGAGATCCGCCCGCAGCTTCAGGAGCGCATCCAGCTCGATATCCATCGAGACATAGAAGTGAGGCACCGTCGCCTTGCTCTCCGACAGGCGCTTGGCGATGACCTTGCGCATGGAGGAGTTCGGCACGGCGGTATGCGGCGCGGTGATCGGCGCGGCCGGGGCCTTGGCGGCAGCCGGGGCAGGGGCCGCGGCCGGCTCGGCCGCCCTGGCGGCGGGCGCGGTCTTGGGCTGCGCCGCGGCGGCTTCGATGTCGGCCTTCACGATCCGCCCGTTCGGGCCGGAGCCCTGGATGCCGGCGAGATCGAGCCCGGCCTGCTTCGCCATGCGGCGGGCCAGCGGCGAGGCGAAGATGCGATCGCCCTGCGCCTCGGCCGGCTTTGGCGCCGGCTTGCTCTCGGGCGTGGCGGCCGCCTTGGGCTGCGGCTCGCTGGCGCCGGCGGCGGGCTTACTGGCCGGGGCCGCCTCCTGCTTCGGCGTGGCCTCGGGCTTCGGCGCTGCCTTCGCTGCGCCGGCATCGGCGGGGACGGCCTCGCCTTCCTCGACCAGCACGCCGATGGGGGCGTTGACCTTCACCCCCTCGGTCCCGTCCGGCACCAGGATCTTGCCGAGGACGCCTTCATCCACGGCTTCGAACTCCATCGTCGCCTTGTCGGTCTCGATCTCGGCGATGATGTCGCCGGCCTTGACCGGTTCGCCCTCTTTCTTCAGCCAGCGCGCCAGCGTTCCCTCCGTCATGGTGGGGGAAAGCGCGGGCATCAGGATGTTGGTGGCCATCGTCCCGCGTTCCCCTTACTTCCGGTAGGTGGCTTGCTTGGCGGCGTCGATGACGTCCGCGATGGTCGGCAGCGCCAGCTTCTCAAGATTGGCGGCATAAGGCATCGGCACATCCTTGCCGGCGACGCGCACCGGCGGGGCGTCCAGGTGGTCGAAGGCGTGCTCGATCACTTGCATCGCAACCTCGCAGCCGATGCCCGAGAAGGCCCAGCCTTCCTCGACGGTGACGAGGCGGTTGGTCTTCTTCACCGAATTGACGATCGTCTCGGTGTCCAGCGGGCGGATGCTGCGGAGGTTAATGACCTCAGCCTCGATGCCTTCCTCGGCCAGCTTCTCGGCCGCCTGCATCGCCAGACCCACCTCGATGCTGTAGGCGACGATGGTGACGTCCTTGCCCTGGCGCTCCACCTTTGCCTTGCCGATCGGCAAGATGAAGTCCTCGGCGGTCGGGCATTCGAAGCTCTGCCCGTAGAGGATCTCGTTCTCCAGGAAGATGACCGGGTTCGGGTCGCGGATGGCGGCGCGCAGCAGGCCCTTGGCATCGGCCGAGGACCAGGGCGCGACCACCTTCAGCCCGGGCACATGCGCATACCAGGAGGCGTAATCCTGGCTGTGCTGGGCCGCCACGCGGGCCGCCGCGCCGTTCGGGCCGCGGAAGACGATCGGGCAGCCGAGCTGGCCGCCGGACATGTACAGCGTCTTGGCGGCGCTGTTCACGATCTGGTCGATCGCCTGCATCGAGAAGTTGAAGGTCATGAATTCGACGATCGGCTTCAGCCCGGTGAAGGCCGCGCCCACCGCCATGCCCGTGAAGCCGTGCTCGGTGATCGGGGTATCCACCACGCGCTTCGGGCCGAATTCGTCGAGCAGGCCCTGTGAGACCTTATAGGCGCCCTGGTACTGCGCGACTTCCTCGCCCATCAGGAAGACATTGGGGTCGGCGCGCATCTCGGCGGCCATGGCGTCGCGCAGCGCCTCGCGCACCGTGATGCTCTTGGTCGGACCCCAGTCCTTCTCCGGCTCGACCGCGGGCGCCTTGGGCTCGGCCTTGGCCTCGGGGCGCTCCTGCGCGCCGCGGGCGGCCACGGCGCCGTGGTCCTCGGCCTTCTCGGCCACCGCGCCGGTCTCGCCGCCCTGCATAGTGGCGTTGGACACCGGCTGCTGCGGGCCGGCGGCGGCGTTGCTGCCGTCGCCGCCATCGATCTCGGCGATCGGCGAATTCACCGCCACGCCCTCGGTGCCCTCGGGCACGAGCAGCTTGGTCAGCGTGCCCTCATCGACCGCCTCGACCTCCATGGTCGCCTTGTCGGTCTCGATCTCGGCGATCACGTCGCCGGAGGCGACCGTGTCGCCTTCCTTCTTCAGCCAGCGCGCCAGCTTCCCCTCGGTCATGGTGGGGGAGAGGGCGGGCATCAGGATCGTCGCACCCATCGCTCAGCGCGCCTCCACCAGGATGTCGGTCCACAGCTCGCTCTCGTCCGGCTCCGGCGAGCTCTGCGCGAATTCCGCCGCCTCGGCCACGATGCGCTTCACCTCATCGTCCACCGCCTTCAGCGCGGCCTCATCCTGGCCACGCTCCAGCAGGCGCTTGCGCGCGGTCTCGATCGGGTCGTGCTGCTCGCGCATCTTCTGCACTTCCTCGCGCGTGCGGTACTTCGCCGGGTCGGACATGGAATGGCCGCGGTAGCGGTAGGTCAGCATCTCCAGGATGTACGGCCCCTTGCCTTCGCGGCAATGCGCCACGGCACGCTCGCCGGCGGCTCGCACCGCCTCGACATCCATACCGTCCACCTGCTCGCCAGGGATGTTCCAGGGGGTGCCGTCCTTCGAGCGGTCCTTGGAGGCGGAGGCGCGCTCCATGGAGGTACCCATGCCGTAGCGGTTGTTCTCAATGATGTAGACAACCGGCAGCTTAAACAGGGAGGCGAGATTGTAGCTCTCGAAGACCTGCCCCTGGTTGGCCGCGCCCTCGCCGTAATAGGTCAGGCAGATATTGCCATTGTCTCGGTACATATTGGCAAAGGCCAGCCCGGTGCCGAGCGAGACCTGCGCGCCGACGATGCCATGGCCGCCATAGAAGCCCTTCTCACGGCTGAACATGTGCATCGAGCCGCCCTTGCCCTTGGAGTAGCCTCCGGAGCGTCCGGTCAGCTCGGCCATCACGCCGCGTGCCTCCATGCCGGTGGCCAGCATGTGGCCATGGTCGCGGTAGGAGGTGATCACCTGGTCGCCCGGTTGCAGGCACATCTGCATGCCGACGACGACGGCCTCCTGGCCGATATAGAGATGGCAGAAGCCGCCGATCAGGCCCATACCGTAGAGCTGGCCGGCCTTCTCCTCGAAGCGGCGGATCAGGAGCATGTCCCGATAAGCTTGGCGGAGCTGCTCCTGCGAAAACCCCGAAGGATTGGCCGGTGGCGTCCTTGCCCTGCCGCGACGCTTGGTGGTGCCCGCTTCGGCGCCTTGAACCATCCCGCTGCTCCATTTTGCCTGCGGCCGCGCAGAGATTGGCGGCGCCGCAAAGCCGGAGATACGTGGCTCCCGCGCGCTCTGCAAGGCGTGCGGAAGGGCTAAGCCTCTGATGCTGCACTGCAAAATGCCAATTAACCGAGATACGGTTAAACGCCTTGGCGCGCCTATGCGGGCGCAACAGACGGATGGCCCGGCGCCTGCGCCTCGACCGAAGCTTGCGCCATTCCAGCACGAGGCGAAACCAAATGCACCGTCTGATGCTCGCAACCTTCGGCATCCATGCCGCAGATCAATTCACTTTGGCCGCTCTGCCCCTGCTCGCCACACTCCTGATGCCCGGCGGCGCTGCCTTGGCCGGGGTGCTGGTGGCCGCGCAGGGCGCCGCCTGGCTGCTGCTCTCCCTGCCGGCCGGCGCCTGGGTGGATCGCTTTCCGCGACGGCGGCTGATGGTGCTGGCCTCCCTCGGCGCTGCCCTGGCGCTCGGGGCGGCCAGCCTTTTCCCCGCCGCCCCGCAATGGCTCGTGCCCTGGGTGATGCTGGCGGCCTCCGGCACGGTGGTCACGGTGCTGGCGGGCTTCGCCCTGCTTCCGGAACTGGCGGAGCGCGCCGCGCTGCCGGCCGCCAATGCCCGGCTGGAACTGGCACGCGCGGCGGCGACGCTGCTCGCATCGCCGGTGGCCGGTACCCTGGCCGGACTCGGCCAGCCGGCCACCGCGCTGCCGCTGGCAGCCGTACTCGCGGTGGTGGCGGCACTGGCGGCGCGGGGCCTGCCGGAACCTGGTTCCGTGCGCGCCCCCGGCCCGGGGCAAGCCGGGAGCCGGCGCCTGCGGCAGGCGTTGGGGGAGGGTACGCGCTTCGTCCTCGCGCATGCCCTGTTGCGGTCCGTGGCGCTGGCGGCCGTGGCCTGGAACTTTGCCTTCTTCGCGCTGGCGGCCGTGGCCATGCCATTGGCGATCGAGGTGCTGCATCTGCCGCCCCAGGGTGCTGGCCTCGCGCTGGGCGCCTATGGTGCCGGGCTGGTGCTGGGCGCCCTCCTGGCCGGACGGCTGGCGGCGCGGCAGGCACCGGGGCGGATGCTGTTGGCGGGGCCGGCCCTTTCGCTGCTGGCCATGCTGGCCTGGGCTCTGGCCATGCAGCTTCCGGAGCCCGTTGCGCGGGCGGTGCTGGTGGCCCTCGCGCAATTCCTGCTCGGCTTCGGCCCGATGCTCTGGCAGGTGGTGCAGACCAGCCTTCGGCAGGTGGTGACGCCGGCGGCCCTGCTCGGGCGGGTCGGCGCCACCATGCAGGTGGCGGTGTTCGGAGTGCGGCCGCTCGGCGCGCTGGCCGGGGGCGCGGTGGCGGCGCAGCAGGGCTTCGCGGCGGTGCTGTGGCTCGTGGCGCTCGGCTTCGGCCTGTCGCTGCTGGTGGTGCTGGCCTCGCCGCTCGGCCGCCTGCGGACAATGCCCGTGGCGGCCTGAGACTCAGGGCCGGCCGCCGACCACCCGCCCGATGCAGGGATTGCCGCCGAGCCAGTAGCAGAGCTCGGCGGGACGGCCGATACGATAGAGCGCCAGATCCGCCCGCAGCCCGGGCCGCAACATGCCCCGGTCCGCCAGCCCCAGCGCCGCGGCGGCATGGCGGGTGACGCCGAGCAGCGCCTCGGCGACCGTCAAGCGAAGCAGGGTGCAGCCCAGGTTCAGCATCAGCAGCAGCGAGCGTGCGGGGGAGGAGCCAGGGTTCTGGTCCGTCGACAGCGCCATGCGCAGTCCGGCGGCGCGCATCGCGGCGATGTCCGGGTGCTTCGCCTCGCGCAGGAAATAGGTGGCGCCGGGCAGCAGCACCGCCACGCTTCCCGCCGCCGCCATGGCCCGCAACCCTTCGGCGCTGGCGTGTTCGAGATGATCGGCCGAGAGAGCGCCGTAACGCGCGGCCAGCGCGGCGCCGCCGAGATCGGAAAGCTGGTCGGCGTGCAGCTTCACCGGCAGGCCAGCGGCCTTCGCGGCGTCGAACACGCGCGCCGTCTGCCCGGGCGAGAAGGCGATCCGCTCGCAGAAGGCATCCACCGCATCGGCCAGGCCGGAAGCAGCGGCGGCCGGGATGATCTCGCGCACCACGAGATCGGTATAGGCCTCGGCGCCACCAGGAAAATCCGGCGGCACCGCGTGAGCAGCGAGGAGGCTGGTGGCGATTTCCACCGGATGCTCGGCGGCGAGGCGGCGCGCCACGCGCAACATCTTCAACTCGCTCGCGAGATCGAGCCCATAGCCGGACTTGATCTCTACCGTGGTCACGCCTTCCGCCATCAGGCCCTGAAGGCGCGGGGCAGCAGCATGAAGAAGCTCCGCCTCGCTGGCGGCCCGAGTGGCGCGCACGCTGGAAAAGATGCCGCCGCCTGCGCGGGCGATCTCCTCATAGCTCGCGCCCGCCAGCCGCTGCTCGAACTCGGCGGCGCGGTTGCCACCGAAGACGAGATGCGTGTGGCAGTCGATCAGCCCGGGAAGGATCCAGGCGCCGCCGCAATCGGTGGTCCCGGTGGCGGTGCCGGGCAGCTCGGCGCGCCGGCCCAGCCAGGCGATGCGACCATCGCGCGCCGCCACGGCGCCATCCTCGATGATTCCGAGCGGCGCTTCCGGCGGCCCGTCCATGGTGGCGAGATGGGCATTGAGCCAGACATGATCGAACACGGCTCAGGCCCCTTCGGCGAAACCGGCGAAGGCGCCGCGCTCGACCAGTTGCTTCACCGCCGCGATGTCGGGCGCCATGTGCCGGTCTTCGTCCCAGCGCGCCGCCACCTCCCGCACCCGGGCCATCGCGGCTTCCAGTGGCGCCGAAGAGGCGAGGGGACGATGGAACTCCACGCCCTGCGCCGCCGCCAGCAACTCGATGGCGAGGATGGTGGCGGTGTTGTCGGCCATCTCGGCGAGGCGCAGCGCCGCGCCGGTCGCCATGCTGACATGGTCCTCCTGGTTGGCGCTGGTCGGCAGGCTGTCCACGCTGCGGGGGGTGGCGAGCGCCTTGTTCTCGCTGGCCAGGGCGGCCGCCGTCACCTGGGCGATCATGAAGCCCGAGTTCAGCCCGCCCTCGCGCACCAGGAAGGCCGGCAGGCCGGAGAGCGCCGGATCGGTCAGCAGGGCGATGCGACGCTCGGCGAGGGCGCCGATCTCGGCCAGGGCGAGAGCGAGGGTGTCCGCCGCGAAGGCCACGGGCTCGGCATGGAAATTGCCGCCCGAGAGCACCTCGCCCTCCGCGGTGACGAGCGGGTTGTCGGTGACGGCATTCGCCTCGCGCGCCAGCACGGCAGCGGCGTGGTCCAGCAGGTCGAGGCAGGCGCCCATCACCTGTGGCTGGCAGCGCAGGCAATAGGGGTCCTGCACGCGCGGGTCGCCGGTGCGGTGGCTTTCGCGGATGGCGCTGCCCTCCAGCAGCCCGCGCAAGGTGGCAGCGGCGCGGATCTGCCCGGGCTGGCCACGCAAGGCGTGAATGCGCGGGTCGAAGGGCGTGTCGGAACCGCGCGCCGCGTCCACCGAGAGCGCCCCCGAGGCCAGGCCGGTGTGCCACAGCGCCTGGGCGGTGAAGAGGCCGGCGAGCGCCAGGGCGGTGGAAACCTGCGTGCCGTTCAGCAGCGCCAGCCCTTCCTTCGGGCCAAGCTCCAGCGGCGCCAGGCCGGCGCGGCGCAGGGCCTCGGCGCCGGGCATCACTTCCTCGCCGACGAAGGCCTCGCCCTCGCCGATCAGCACCAGCGCCATATGCGCCAGCGGCGCCAGATCGCCCGAGGCGCCCACGGACCCCTTCGCGGGGATGGCGGGGAGAATGCCGGAATTGAGCAGCGCCAGCAGATGCGAGATCACCGCCGGCCGCACGGCCGAGGCGCCGCGTGCCAGGGAGAGCGTCTTCATCGCCAGGATGAGGCGCACCACCGGCGCGGGCAGGAAGGCCCCCGTGCCGGCGGCATGGCTGCGCAGCAGGTTGCGTTGCAGCTTTGCCAGATCCGCCGCGCCGATGCGCTGGCTGGCCAGCTTGCCGAAGCCGGTATTGACGCCATAGAGCGCCTCGCCCTCTGCGATGCGGGCGGCGAGGGCGGTGACGGAAGTTTCGACCGTCGCCTCCCACCCCTCAGGGAGCTCCAGCGGCTCGCCTTCCATGATGGCGCGCAGGTCGTGCAGCGTGGCGCTGCCGGGAGCGACGATCATCGGCCGGCCTCCTTTCCCAGGCCCAGCATCGGCAGGTCGAGACCCTGCTCGCGGGCGCAGTCGATGGCGATTTCGTAGCCCGCATCGGCATGCCGCATGACGCCGGTGGCGGGGTCGTTCCACAACACGCGCTTCAGGCGCCGTGCCGCCTGCGGCGTGCCATCGGCGACGATCACCATGCCGGCATGCTGCGAATAGCCCATGCCGACGCCGCCGCCGTGGTGCAGCGAAACCCAGGTGGCGCCGGAGGCAGTGTTCAGCAGCGCGTTGAGCAAAGGCCAGTCGCTCACAGCATCCGATCCGTCGCGCATCGCTTCCGTCTCGCGGTTTGGCGAGGCGACGGAGCCGGAATCCAGGTGGTCACGGCCGATCACGATGGGCGCCGAAAGCTCGCCCTTCGCCACCATCTCGTTGAAGGCGAGGCCGAGCCGGTGCCGCTGCCCAAGCCCGACCCAGCAGATGCGCGCCGGCAGGCCCTGGAAGTGGATGCGCTGCTGCGCCATGTCGAGCCAGCGGTGCAGGTGCGGATCGTCCGGGATCAGCTCGCGCACCTTGGCGTCGGTCCTGCGGATGTCCTCCGGGTCGCCGGAGAGCGCGGCCCAGCGGAAGGGCCCGATGCCGCGGCAGAAGAGCGGACGGATATAGGCGGGCACGAAGCCGGGGAAGCCGAAAGCGCCTTCCAGCCCTTCATCTTTGGCCATCTGGCGGATGTTGTTGCCGTAGTCGAGCACGGCGGAACCCATGCGCTGGAAGTCCAGCATGGCCTGCACATGCGCGACCATGCTGTGCTTCGCCGCCGCCGCGACGGCCTTGGGATCGCTCTCGCGCTTCGCCTCCCATTCCGCGAGCGTCCAGCCGGCAGGAAGATAGCCATTGGCCGGGTCATGCGCGCTGGTCTGGTCGGTGACGATGTCGGGCTTCACGCCGCGCCGCACCAGCTCGGGAAAGACCTCCGCCGCATTGCCGAGCAGGCCGACGCTGATGGCCTTCTTCTCGGCGCAGGCGGCGCGGATCATCGTCAGCGCTTCGTCGAGCGTTTCAGCGCGATGATCGAGATAGCCGGTCTCCAGCCGTTTCTCGATGCGCGAGGGCTGGCATTCCACCGCCAGCACGCAGGCCCCGGCGAAGACGCCCGCCAGCGGCTGCGCCCCGCCCATGCCGCCAAGCCCGGCGGTGAGAATCCAGCGCCCAGCGAGATCATCGCCGAAATGCTGCCGCCCGGCCTCGGCGAAGGTCTCGTAGGTGCCCTGCACGATGCCCTGGCTGCCGATGTAGATCCAGGAGCCCGCGGTCATCTGGCCGTACATCATCAGTCCGGCGCGATCCAACTGGGTGAAGTGTTCCCAGTTGGCCCAGGCGGGGACGAGGTTGGAATTGGCGATCAGCACCCGCGGCGCATCGGCATGCGTCTCGAAGACGCCGACCGGCTTGCCCGATTGCACCAGCAGGGTCTGGTTTTCTTCCAGCCGCTTCAGCACGGAGACGATGGTCTCGTAGCATTGCCAGTCGCGCGCGGCGCGGCCGATGCCGCCATAGACGACCAACTCGCCCGGGCGCTCGGCGACCTCGTCATCGAGATTGTTCATCAGCATCCGCATCGCCGCCTCGGTGGTCCAGTGCTTGGCGTGCAGGGTGCTGCCCCGGGGCGCGCGGATGGCGGGGGCGTTGCGGAAGCGGGTCTGCGACATGGTGCGGTCTCTTCCGATAGCGGTTCAGTCCAGCGCGCCGCCGAGCCGGTAGCGCGTGCCGGGATGGGTCAGCCAGGCGCGCGTCGCCACCACCTGCCAGGACCAGGTCCGGCGATGGATCAGCAGACAGGGCTCGTCCGGCGGGATCTCCAGCGCCGCCGCCACCTCAGGCTCGGCGCGGACGGCCTCCACCACATGCTCTACCCGCTCGGGCGGGGCACAGGAGGTCAGGTAGCGATAGGGCGTGATGCGGGTGAAGTCCTGCTCCAGGAAGCGCGGCGCGATCACCGGATTGACGTAGCGGTCCTCGAACTGGACGGGCTCGCCATTCTCCCGGTGCACCAGCCGGCAGCGGAACAGTTCCGCCCCTTCCGGCAGGCCGAAGGCGCTGGCCAGCGGCGCATCGGCGCGGCAGCGGCCCAGCGCCAGCACGCGGGCCTCATGCGTGCTGCCGCGCTCCTGCATCTCCTCGGCGATGTCGCGCAGCTCCAGCATGCTGGATTGCGGCTTGGCGCCCGCGACGAAGGTGCCGACACCCTGCACCCGAACCAGCAGCCCGGCATCCGCCAGTTCGCGCAGGGCGCGGTTGACGGTGACGCGGGAGACGCCGGTCATCCGCACCAGCTCGTTCTCCGAGGGCACGCGGTCCTCCGGCGACCACTCGCCACTGGCGACGCGGCTGAGGATGAAGGCCTTGATCTGCTGATAGCGCGGCGTGGCCGGGCTGGGGGAGGGCAGCAGGCTGGAAGTGGTGGCGGACATGGGGCTGATGGTGGTTGTCTTGACAAGTCTCGTCAACTGGAATCACGATCCATCACCCCGACCGGAAGGATGGCCCGGCCCATGACCCAATTCTTCGCTCCTGCTGCCCTGCTGCCCGATGGCTGGGCGCGGGACGTGCTGATCGAGGCCGATGCGAGCGGTGCCATCCGGGCGGTGGCGCCGGATGCCGCACCCGGCGGCGCCGAACGGTTGCCCGGCGTCACCATCCCCGGCGTGCCGAACCTGCATTCGCACGCCTTCCAGCGTGCCATGGCCGGCCATGCCGAGCGCCGCTCCCCGCCCGAGGCGCGCGATGCCGAGGGCGGCGCGGATTCCTTCTGGACCTGGCGCAACACGATGTACCGCTTCGTGCACCGCTTCACGCCGGAGGATGCCGAGGCCGTCGCCGCCCAGCTCTATGGCGAATGCCTGGAATGGGGCTTCACGAGCATCGCCGAGTTCCACTACCTGCATCGCCAGCCCGACGGCACGCCCTATGCCGAACCGGCGGAAATGGCGCTGCGGCACCTCGCCGCGGCCCGGCGCGCGGGCATCGGCATCACGCTGCTGCCGAGCCTCTACCGATATGGCGGCATCTTCGGGAAGGAACCGGCGCCGGGACAGCGGCGCTTCCTGAACGACCTGGACGGCTTCTGGCGCATTGTCGAGAGCATCCGTGGCGCCATTGCCGACGATCCGCAGGCCGGGTTGGGCCTGGCGCCGCATTCGCTGCGCGCGGTGACGCCGGCCATGCTGGCCGAGGTCGCGCGCTTCGATGGCCCGATCCATATCCACGCCGCCGAGCAGCGGCGCGAGGTGGAGGAATGCCTGGCTGCCACGGGCGCCCGGCCGGTGCAATGGCTGTTGGAGAACGCGCCTGTCGATGCACGCTGGTGCCTGATCCACTGCACCCACATGACCGAGGCCGAGGCGGCGGACCTCGCCCGCAGCGGCGCGGTGGCGGGGCTCTGCCCGAGCACCGAGGCCTCACTGGGCGACGGCATCTTCGGCCTGCCGGCCTATCGCGCGGCTGGCGGGCGGCTGGGGTTCGGCACGGACAGCCATGTCGGCACCTCGCCGCGCGACGAGATGCGGCAACTGGAGATCAGCCAGCGGCTGTCGCAGCAGCAGCGCTCGGTGGCGACGGACGAGGCGCACCCGCACCCCGCGCGCAACCTGCTGGAGGCGGCGGTCACGGGCGGTGCCCAGGCCAGCGGCCGGCCCATCGCCGGTCTTGCCGCCGGGCAGCGCTGCGACCTCGTGACGCTCGACCCCGAGCATCCCGCGCTCTGCGGGCGGAGCGGGGATGAGCTGCTCGATGCCTGGGTCTTCAGCGGGCAGGGCAATCCGGTGCAGCAGGTGGTCGCTGGCGGGCGTATCGTGGTGCGGGAGGGGCGGCATGTGCAGGCCGAGGCGATCGCCGCCGGCTTCCGAGCCGCGATGAGGAGGCTCGCCGCATGACACCGACCATTCGCCCGGCCCGTCATCCGGAAATGGGCCTGCTGCTCGACTGGGCCGCCGCCGAGGGCTGGAATCCCGGCCTGACCGATGCGGATACGTTCTTCGCCGCCGACCCCGAGGGCTTCCTGCTGGCCGAGGTGGCTGGCGAGCCGGTGGGCTGCATCTCCGCCGTGCGGCAGGGAAGGGGGCATGGCTTCATCGGCTTCTACATCATGCGGCCGGATTGGCGTGGGAAAGGCATCGGCATCGCGCTGTGGCGGGCCGGGATGGCGCGGCTGGCGGGGCGGGTGGTCGGGTTGGATGGCGTGGTGGCGCAGCAGGCGAACTACGCCCGCTCGGGCTTCGCCCTGGCCTGGCGCAACATCCGCTTCACCGCCGCGGCGCCGGTACCGGTACCGGGTGGCGCAGGCGAGGTGGTGCCTGCCGGCAGCATACCCTTCGCCGCGATCGCCGCGCTGGATGCCACTGTATTCCCGGCCGAGCGCGAGGCCTTCCTGCGTGCCTGGCTCTCGGCACCCGGCCATCGCGCGCTGGCGGTGCGGGAGGGCGATGTGCTGCGTGGCTTCGGCGTACTGCGCCCCTGCCGGAGCGGCGCCAAGATCGGGCCGCTGACCGCCGCCGATCCCCCTGCCGCCCGCGCCCTGTTCAACGCACTCGTTGCGGAGGCGCCCGGGCCGGTTTCGCTCGACCTGCCGGAGAGCAATCCCGCGGCGGTCACCCTGGCCCGGGAGGCCGGGATGACGCCCGCCTTCGAGACGGCGCGGATGTATGCCGGCCCGACCCCGGCGCTGCGGCGGGAGCGGATTTTCGGCGTCGCCAGCTTCGAACTGGGCTGAGCCGCGCCGGCCTCAGCCTGCCGCCACGGCCTCCGCCGCCCGCATCACCCGCAGGAAGTTGCCGGACCACAGCAGCCCGATCGCCTCGGCGTCATAGCCGCGGCGCTGCAGCTCGGCGGTCAGGTTGGTGCTCTCGGCCGCGTTCATCCAGCCCTGCACGCCGCCGCCGCCGTCGAAGTCGGAGGAGAGGCCGACATGGGCGATGCCGATGCGCTGCACGGCATAGTCCACATGGTCGGCGAGGTCGGCCACGGTGGCGCGGGCCTTGCCGTCCGGACCTGGTGCCCGCAGGAAGCCCGGCACGGCGGTGATCTGCATCAGCCCGCCGGTGACGCGCAGCGCGTCCATCTGCTCGTCATCGAGGTTGCGCGGGTGGTCGCGCAAGGTGCGGCAGCAGGTATGGGTGGCGACAACCGGCGCGCGCGACAGCTCCACCGCCTGCATCATGCTG
Source organism: Roseomonas sp. (assembly GCA_035565935.1). Taxonomy (GTDB): domain Bacteria; phylum Pseudomonadota; class Alphaproteobacteria; order Acetobacterales; family Acetobacteraceae; genus Pseudoroseomonas. The sequence continues at coordinate 11,814 of DATMRU010000058.1, read as the reverse complement.
CTCTTGGCGGCGTGGGAAACATCCACCAGCAGGCCGAGGCTGTTCATCTCGGCAATGGCGGCGTGGCCCAGTGCGGAAAGGCCGCCATGCAGTCCCGGCCCATCCCCGAGATCAGGGCGCGGGATGGCGGCATCGGCCAGCAGGTTATGGCCATTATGCGTGATGGTGACATAGCAGGCGCCGAGCCCGCGCCACAGCGCCAGGCGGGAAAGGTCCTCCCCCATCCCGTAGCCGTTCTCCACCGCCAGCAGCACGCCGAGCGCATCGCTGCCGCGCAGCGCTTCCAGCTCGGCGGCGCGGGTAACGATACGACGGTTGCCGCCGCCCGCGCTGCGCCGGATGACACGCAGCATGGCCTCGGCGCGCCGCCCGGCCTCGACATGCGCCTCCGCCGTGCGGGGGCCCTGCGGCAGGTAGGCGGCGAAGACCACCGCGCGCAGCCCACCCGCTTCCATCTTGGGGAAGTCCACGCAGCGGTCCGTGGTGCCGCGCGGGTCCGGCGTCTCGGGCCAGGGAATGTCCACATGGGTGTCGAGGGTGAGGGTGGCGGTGTGGACGGCGGCGGAGGGCGGACTGTCGTTCATCTCATACCCGGATGCGATGGAGTGGCCAGGGTCCGCCCCATTGTGCAGCGCGTCAACCGGTGGCTCGCAGGAGAGGGGAATTCCCTGGGGCGGTTCGCCGCGAGAGACTCCGTCGCGCGGCGAAAGCCAAGGGAGAGGGTCAAGGGAGAAGGAAGGAGGGCGCGAGGCGTCATGCCCTCGCGCCGGCCGCCGTGGCGGCCATGACCTTCGCCAGCATCTGCGGCAGGGCCGCCGGATCAAGCCAACGGAACACGCCGACGATGCCGCTGCGCGGGTCCACCCAGATCACGTTGCCGCCCGCACCCTGGGCGAAGAAGCTTTCCCGGCTGGCGGCGGGGTGTCGCCCCTGGCCGTTCAGCCACCAGAGCAGGCCATAATCCGGGTTCAGGACGCAGGGCGTGGTGCAGGCCGTCACCCAGCCCTCGGGGAGGACGCGCCGGCCGTCCCAGGTGCCGTCCTGCAGCATGAGCTGGCCGATGCGCGCCTGGTCCTCGGCATGGGTGAAGACGCCGCCGCCCCAGTGGCCACCACCGGAGACGGACTGGATGCGCCGGCCGTCGATCTCGACGAAGCTGGTGCGGTAGCCCTCCCAGCGCCAGTCCCCGCTGGCGCCGATCGGGCGCATGATGCGCTCCGCGAAAACCTCAGGCAGCGGCCGGCGGAAGCGGTGCAGCAGTGCCAGGGCAAGCGCGTTCACCCGGACATCGTTATATTCCCAGTAGGTGCCGGGCGTTTGCAGCGGGCGGTCGATCCCCTTGGGGCCGGTGCCCTCGCGCTTCAGGTCGCGGCCGCGGTCGATGCGGTCGGCCTTGCCGAACAATGTGCCTTCCCATTCGCTGGTCTGCTGCAGCAGCATCCGCCAGGTGATGGCGCCGTTGTGCGGGCCGCGAAAGGCCGGGTCGTCCACGCTGGCCGAAACGCGGGCATCAAGGTCGGCGATCAGCCCGTCGCCCAGCGCAAGTCCGGCCAGCAGGGCAAGGTAGCTCTTGGCCACACTGAAGGTCATGTCCACCCGACGGGTGTCGCCCCAGCGGGCCGCCAGGCGGCCGTGCCGCAGGATCAGCCCGTTCGGTGCGCCGCGCGGGGCGGTGTTGCCGAGCACCTCATTGTCCGGCGGCGGCTCGAAGAAGCCGCTTTCCAGATGCGCCAGCAGGTCGCGCGGGAAGGGGCTGTCATGCGTCTCGGCGAAGGCCACGGCCTCGGCGAGCCGGGCCGGGTCAAAGCCGAGTCCGGCCGGGTCGGCGGGCGGGGAAAATTGCGCGGGTTCCATATGGCGAACGGTGGACTTGCCGCCGCGGCCTGACAAGCCACCGGAACGCGGAGCGCCGGGAAGGGATGCGGAACCGGGCGCCGCACCCCATCTCTGCCGTGACGAAAGGAGGCTGGCATGCCCGAACCCGTGACTCGTGAGACCGCCATCCTGGGCGGCGGCTGCTTCTGGTGCATCGATGCGGCGCTCCGCGACCTGAAGGGCGTGGAGGAGGTGGTCTCCGGCTATGCCGGTGGCCATGTCGAGAACCCCACTTACGAGCAGGTCTGTGGCAAGAAGACCGGCCACGCCGAGGTGGTGAAGGCGGTCTTCGACCCGGCGGTGATCTCCTATGCCGACCTGCTGCGGATCTTCTTCACCCTGCACGACCCGACCACGAAAGACCGGCAGGGCGCCGATGTCGGCCCGCAATACCGCAGCATCATCCTGACCACCTCCGAGGCGCAGGCGGAGACGGCGCGGGCGGTGATGGCGGAGATCGAATCGGCGGGGATCTGGCCGGCGCCGCTGGTGACGCTGGTGGAGCCCGCCGGGACCTTCTGGCCCGCCGAGCCGGAGCATCAGGACTATTTCACCCGCAACCCGTGGTCCGGCTATTGCCGCGCGGTGATCGCGCCGAAGGTGACGAAGTTTCGTCAGCGCTTCGCCGACCGGCTGAAGGCGCGCGCTGCCTGAGCCGTGCGGCGCCGGGGGAGGGGTGGTGCCCGCCCCCGGCGCTCCGCTCAGTGGCCCGCGGCGAGCGCCGCACCCGGCTTGTCATGCACGCCGAGCCGCTCGACGAGCGTGGCGCTGGCCGCATTCATCCCGACCACCTCGGCCGAGACGCCGCGCCCCCGGAAGCCCAGCACGATGCGGTCCAGCGCGCCGATGCCGCTGATATCCCAGAGATGCGCGGCAGAGACGTCGATCACCACCCGGTCCAGATCCTCCTTCAGGTCGAAGGCGGCCAGGAAATCCTCGGCGGAGGCGAAGAAGACCTGCCCGCGCACGGTGTAGGTGCGCTGGCGGCCATCCTCCGAGAGGCCGGACTCCACGCTGAACATGCGGCGCACCTTGCCGGCGAAGAAGATGCCGCTCAGCAGCACGCCCACCAGCACGCCCTTCGCGAGGTCATGCGTCGCCAGCACCACGGCGACGGTGGCCAGCATCACCACCGAGGAGGAGCGCGGATGCGTCAGCAGCGTCCGCAGCGAGGCCCAGTTGAAGGTGCCGATCGAGACCATGATCATCACCGCGACCAGGGCCGCCATCGGGATGCGGCGCACGAAGTCGCCCAGCACCAGGATCAGGAACAGCAGCACCGTGCCGGCGACGAAGGTGGAGAGCCGCCCGCGTCCGCCGGAGCGGACATTGATCACCGATTGGCCGATCATGGCGCAGCCCGCCATGCCGCCCAGGAAGCCGGTGACGAAATTGCCCAGGCCCTGGCCGATGCATTCGCGCGAGCGGTGGCTTGGCGTGTCCGTCATCCGGTCCACCACCGCCGCCGTCATCAGCGACTCCAGCAGGCCGACCGCCGCGAGCGTCACGGAATAGGGCAGGATGATCCGCAGCGTCTCCCAGTTCAGCGGCACGTCCGGCACGAAGAAGCTGGGCAGGGCATCCGGCAGCGCGCCCATGTCGCCCACCGTGTGCAGCTGGTCGAACCCGAAGCCGACCGAGATCGCCGTTAGGACGATGATGCAGACTAGCGGCGAGGGCACCGCCCTGGTGAAGCGCGGCAGGAGGTAGATGATGGCCAGGCCCAGCGCGACCATCGGATAGGTCAGCATCGGCACGCCGATCAGCTCCGGGAGCTGCGCGGAGAAGATCAGGATGGCCAGCGCATTGACGAAGCCGGTCAGCACCGAGCGCGACACGAAGCGCATCACCCGCCCGAGCTTGACGAGGCCCGCCAGCATCTGCAGCACGCCGGTCAGGATGGTGGCGGCGAGCATGTATTGCAGGCCATGGTCCTTCACCAGGTCCACCAGCACCACCGCCATGGCGCCGGTGGCGGCCGAGATCATGGCAGGACGGCCGCCGGCTATGGCGGTGATCACCGCCATGGAGAAGGAGGCGTAGAGGCCGACCTTGGGATCGACCCCGGCGATGATCGAGAAGGCGATCGCCTCCGGGATCAGCGCCAAGGCGACGACGAGGCCGGAGAGGAGGTCGGCACGCATGTTGCCGAACCATTCGGCACGCAGCCGCGATGGTGGAGACATGTTCGGGGGTTTCGCTTTCGATGGGAGAATGAGGAAGCGCCAGCCACGCACGGCGTGAGCGCGCCGGAAGCCGGCACGGCTGCAACGCTGTGAATCGTCAGGTCTGGCGCGAACCTACATTGGACCGATCAGCTTCCCGAGAGCGCCGGCGCGGCCATTGGTGCTGCGACGCAATATGAAGATGCCGCCTTTAGACCCCCGCCGCTCGCGGGGGCAAGTGCGAAATAGTCAGGCCCTCAGCATGCAGGCGGCGAAATCCGCCGCCGGGCGCGCCCGTGTGGTGCCCAGCGCAGAGAAGTCGTGACAGGAAGCGGGCCTCTTGCCAAGCTGCCGCGGTTGCTGGGCGGCTTAGACAGGAGCGGCAAGGATCTGGAAAGAAAGGTGGCGTAGGGCGCCGTAAAACAGCGGACGGCGCCCGGCATAGCCAGGCGCCGTCAAGACGCTCGGTTCCTTTTCGGAACTGTTCCTCCCCAAACTCGGCCTGCAGAGCAATCCCGAGATCCGGAGCTTACCATGTCTTGTATAAGACACAAGTCTTCCTTTGCGGGATCTTGATCCCGCCCTCAGGATAGGGGAACACGCCTGCGTGTTGTCCGCCCCCCGCCCTGGAGCCGTCCCACCCGCCATGCCCAGCTCGCCTTCGCCGTCACCTGCCCGGCTCGACGCCCGCCCGTTGTACCGGCAGGTGGAGGAGATCCTGCTCGGGCGAATTGTGGGCGGAGACTGGCCGCCGGGCCATGCGCTTCCCTCGGAAGCGGAACTTGCCGCCGAACTCGGAGTTTCACAGGGCACGGTGCGCAAGGCTCTGACCGCCCTGGAGCGGCGCCACCTGATTGCGCGTCGCCAGGGGCGCGGCACCACGGTCACGCAGCACAACAGCGAGACGGCGCGGTGGCACTTCTTCCGCGTGCGCGACCTCAGTGGCCGGGCGGTGGTGTCCCGCATCATGGTGATCTCCTGCGTGACGAGGCCCGCCGAGGCCTGGGAGGCGGCAGCACTCAGGCTGCCCGAAGGCGCGTCGGTGCACCACATGCGGCGGATCCGACTGCTCGACGGCAGCCCGCGGATCTTCGAGCGCTGCACCCTCTCGGCCGCGCTGCTGCCGGGCTTCAACCTGCCGCTGGGGGAGCTGCCGCAGGAACTCTATGTCCACCTGCAGCAGGCACACGGTGTGACCATCGAGCGGGCGGAGGAGGAGCTTTCCGCCGGCGCCGCCGATGCCGATACCGCCGCGGCGTTGGGCAAGCCGGCCAGCACGCCGCTCCTGAGGGTGCAGCGAATCGCCTATGATGTGGCCGACCGGCCGGTTGAGGTGCGGCTGTCGATGATCGACACGGAGCGGCACCGCTACGCCGTCCGGCTGGACTGAAACGGCGGCGCCGCAGCCGGCTGCAGGCCGCGCGGTGCTTGCATGCAGAAGGGGGGGGTGGTAATGCCCGCGCCTTCCTGATTGACCGCTGACTCTATACAGCACGACGAAGAGAGAGGCCCGGCGCCATGGCCGTTCCGAAGAAGAAGGTTTCGCCCTCCCGCCGCGGGATGCGCCGCAGCCACGAGGCTCTGTCCGCGCAGGCGCACCACGAGTGCCCGAACTGCGGCGAGCTGAAGCGCCCGCATCATGTCTGCGCCTCCTGCGGCCATTACGACGGCCGTGAGGTCGTGGCGGCGGGCAAGACCCTGAAGTCGGCCATCCGCGTCTGAGCCGTCCAGGATCCGCCCCCGAGGGAACGGACACCTTGCCGCAGGCGACATTGTCGCAGGGGAGTGCCCCAGAGCCATCGCCGGCCGGGGGTTTTGCCCTTGCCATTGACGCGATGGGCGGGGACCACGCCCCCGAGTCCATCCTGGATGGACTCGAGATCGCGGCGGAGCGTCACCCTCAGGCGCGGCTTCTTCTGGTGGGCGACGAGGCCCGCCTCGGGGCGTTGCTGTCCCGGCGGCCCCGGGCGGCGCGTATCTGCGCAATCCGACATGCTCCCGAGGCCATCCCCGGTGACATGAAGCCGACCGCGGCGCTGCGCGTCCGCCATTCCTCCATGCGCGTCGCCATCGACGCGGTGGCGGCGGGCGAGGCGGCGGGCGTTGTCTCCGCCGGCAATACCGGCGCGCTGATGGCACTCAGCAAGATCGTGCTGAAGACCCTGCCGGAGATCGACCGGCCGGCCCTGGCAGCCATCGGCCCTTCGGCGCGGGGGGACGTGGTGCTGCTCGATCTCGGCGCGAATGTCGCCTGCGACGCGCGCAACCTGGTTGAATTCGCCGTCATGGGTGACGCCTTCGGGCGCGCTGTGCTCGGCCTCACCAACCCCAGCATCGGCCTGCTGAACGTCGGCAGCGAGGAGCTGAAGGGCGACGACCGGGTGCGTCAGGCCGCCGAGATGCTGCGCGAGTCAGCGCTGGGCGCCAATTTCCGCGGCTTCGTCGAGGGGCACGACATCACCGCCGGCACGGTGGACGTGATCGTCACCGACGGCTTCACCGGCAATGTCGCGCTGAAGACCGGTGAGGGCGCCTTCAAGCTGGTGGGCGGCCTGTTGAAACAGGTCTTCACCTCGTCCTGGAGGGCCAGGCTTGGCTATCTGCTGGCCCGCTCGGCGCTGGACCGCCTGCGCGAGTTCATGGACCCCCGCCGCTACAACGGCGCCGTGCTGGTCGGACTGAATGGCGTGGTGGTGAAGAGCCACGGCGGCACCGATGCGCTGGGCTTCGCGCATGCCGTCGATGTCGCCATGGACATGGTGACGCATCGCTTCAACGAGCGGATCCGCGAGGGCGCGGCGGCGCTGCCGCCGCGTGGCCGCGCGGTTGCTGCCGAACCCGGCCTCAGCGCCCGCTGACGGACCGTCTCTGGACATCTGCCGAATGACCCCTCGCGCCCTGATTGCCGGCACCGGCGGCTACCTTCCGGACCTGGTGCTGGACAACGATGCGCTGGCCGCGCGCCACGGGCTCGACACCTCCGACACCTGGATCCGCGAGCGCACCGGCATCCGCCAGCGGCACATCGCGGCCCCCGGCCAGCAGGCGAGCGACATGGGCGCCGTCGCGGCGCGTGCGGCGCTGGAACAGGCCGGGGTGCCCGCCGAGGCGGTGGATGGCATCATCGTCGCCACCGCAACGCCCGATGCGGTCTTTCCCTCCACGGCGGCCCGGCTGCAGGCCCAGCTCGGCATCACCACCGGCTTCGCTTTCGACATGGCGGCGGCCTGCAGCGGCTTCGTCTATGCCCTCTCCGTCGCCGACGCGATGATCCGCACCGGTCAGGCCCGCTGCATCCTGGTGATCGGCGCCGAGGTCTTCTCGCGCATCCTGGACTGGACGGACCGCGGAACCTGCGTGCTGTTCGGTGATGGCGCCGGGGCGGTGCTGCTGCGCGCCAGCAGCGATGGCGCCGATGCGGAACAGGGTATCCTGTCCTGCCACCTGCATGCCGACGGCCAGCATGGCGACATCCTGCAGGTCGAGGGCGCCCCCGGCCTGGTGCGCATGAGCGGGCGGGAGGTGTTCCGGCACGCCGTCAGCAAGCTCGCTTCCGTGGTGGATGAGGCGCTGGAGCGCAACGGCCTCGACAAGTCGGCCGTCTCCTGGCTGGTGCCGCATCAGGCGAATCTGCGGATCATCGAGGCGATGGGCCGCAAGCTCGGTCTGCCGCAGGAGCGCGTGGTGGTGACGGTGGACCGCCATGCCAACACCTCGGCCGCCTCGATCCCGCTGGCCCTGGCCGAGGCGACTCGCGACGGCCGCATTCGCCGCGGCGATCTGGTGCTGATGGAGGCGATCGGCGGTGGCCTGACCTGGGGGGCGGCGCTCGCCCGCTTCTGACGAAGCTCCGGCGAGGCGCATTGCCGCGAATATTAACCGATTGTGAGCCTGTTTACCGATTTTTAGATTGCTTTAACCTTTGGCCGCCGACAGCGTAGAAGGCGGAGAGGGATGGAAACCGCCGTCTCCTCCGGCAGCGCGAAGGAATACGGCCTTGAACGCGAAAGCCCATCCTCTCTCCACACCGCCCGCCGAGCCGGCCAGTTCGGCTTCGGAGACTTGGCGCAAACCGCAGCGCCCCGCCTACCATCCCGAGGAAGGAGGCGGCGACCGCTCGGACTGGGTGAGCCTGTTCAAGGCGGCCTGCCTGATCCTGTTTCCGATCGCGCTGCTGGCCTTCCTGCTGAGCAACTGACCGCCCGCATGGTTCCCTGCTGCATCATTCGCCAGGGCTGCCGGAGTTTGCGGCAAGAGGGGCGGGTCGTTTTGAAAATTCATGGAAGTCGCATGGTCTGCGCCTCTTGGCGTGAGATGGGCCGCGCCTGTATGGTCCGGCCGCGCTTGGGGGGGGCATCGACCGGATGCCCCACCTCGGCTGGGGGATCGAACCAATGCTGGTAACATTGCCGCCCGACTATCGGCCGTCCGAGAGTGAAGAGTTTATGAACCCCCTCCAGCAGGAGTACTTCCGCCAGAAGTTGTTGCGCTGGCGTCATGACTTGCTGCGCGAGGCCGGCGATACTTTGGCCAGCCTCAGTGAGGGCGGGATTGCCGAGGCGGATCTGACCGACCGGGCAAGCGTCGAGACGGATCGAGCCCTGGAACTGCGGACCCGCGACCGCGCCCGCAAGCTGATCTCCAAAATCGACCAGGCGCTGGAGCGGCTCGAGAACGGCACCTACGGCTACTGCGAGGAAACCGGCGAGCCGATCGGCTTGCGGAGGCTCGAGGCGCGGCCAATCGCCACGCTCTCGATCGAGGCGCAGGAGCGCCACGAGCGTATGGAGCGCGTGCACCGCGACGACTAGAGCAGATCCCGATCAGGTGGAATCACCTGATCGGGTGAAGATGCTCGTTAGACCAAAATCTTAGAGCGTCGGGCGTGAGCCAGAGCGAACGGAAGCCGCTCTGAGCGGCGCTAAACCGTCCGCAGCAAGGAGCCATTGCCCCAGTCCGCCGGGCTGGGCGGGCTCGGTTGCGCCGGGGCCTCAGCTCCGCAGCAACCCTGTCCGCGGAGCGGCGCGCGCGCTGTCGGGGAAGGCGGCGGCCAGCGCCTGCAGGGAAAGCCGCAGGTGGTCTCGCAACAATCCCTTCGCCACTTCCCTCAGATCGAGGCTCGGCTGAAGGTCCCGGTCTTCACTTCCTCGATCTGGTCCTCGCCCGCCGCGAAGCGCTGGCCGAGGATGATCCTGTCCCCCGGCTCGTGGTTTCGCTCGGAGAAGGTGGTGCCGAGCGGCTCCCGCTGCATCGAGATTCCGAGGCCGGTCAGCAGCCTGGCGAACTCCGTCACGTCCGCCTGGGTATAGCCGGCGGCGGGGGAGACGGTGTGCAGCTCCAGCGCCTCGCGCGCCAGATTCTCGTTCAGGCCGCGCCGGCGCTGCAGGCCATCCCGGCTGTTCGGGCCGATCGAGGAGGTTTGGTCCAGGTAGGCCAGCATGGCCGGGTGCCGCAGGGCCGCCAGCAGCATGTCGGCGAAGCGGCCGCCCAGATGGGGGCGGATCGCCTGCCGGAGGTAGTCGCCCGCGAAGACGGCGACCAACGAGCGGCGCAGGCTAACCGAGAAGTGGTTGGCCCAGAACAGGACGAGGCGTTCACGGAACGGCTCCGTGGTGGTGATGCAATGGCCGGCCAGCGCCCGCATCTCGGCCAGGATCAGCCGCTGATGCGCCCGCGGCGTGCCGGACTGTCGCGGTCCTCGGTCCAGGCCCGGATGCCGCCCGCCACCGTGGGCTGGTGGTCCCAGCCTTCGGGGAGCGGCAGCTTGGCCTCGGTTTGACGCAACTGCCCCTTCAGCCAGGCTGCGGCATCCTCCGGGACGAGCTGATCGGGCCGGCCGCCCAGGCCGAAGCGGATCGCGGCTTGGATGCTGCGGGCTGTCATGGTGCGACTATATCGGCACCCCGGCTTCGCCCCCGCAACAAAGAGTGACCCTTCCACCCCCGGAGAGGGGAGAATTTCGTCTTAGCGCTTGCAATTCGGAGACATCCGGTGCATCTGCCGCCGCAACGGCGGGTGCGGTGAATCGCCTCGGCGAATGCCGCTGACCCGCTCCGTTCCGGGAGACTCTTGGGCCACGCGCCGGCCCCGATGCGGAAGGGAGGATCGCTCCCTGCCGGGCATCGGACCCGGTCGCAGTGGCTTCGGTGGTTTTCCCGGGGCGCTCCCAGTAAGGTCGCGGCGAGCGCAGGGGACGGGAAGCCGTATCCGGCTCGCATCGTCCTGTCCCCGCGCGGCTCTTGCCGCGTTTGTCAGCGCGGCTGGCGCCGCGTCCTTATTATCAGCGCGGCTGCCGCCGCGACGCGTATGGAGGCCCCCGTGGCGCGCACCCCGCTCGAGAAGATCCGCAACATCGGCATCACGGCGCATATCGACGCCGGCAAGACGACGACGACCGAGCGGATTCTGTATTACACCGGCAAGTCCCACAGGATTGGTGAGGTCCACGAGGGCAACACCACCACCGACTACATGGAGCAGGAGCGTGAGCGTGGCATCACGATCACCTCGGCTGCCGTGACGGCGGAGTGGAACGGCCACCGCATCAACATCATCGACACCCCGGGCCACATCGACTTCAACATCGAGGTGAACCGCTCGCTGCGCGTCCTCGACGGCGCGGTGTTCATCATCGAGGGCGTGGCCGGCGTGCAGCCGCAGTCCGAGACGAACTGGCGCCTGGCCGATCGCTACCATGTGCCGCGTCTCATCTACATCAATAAGCTGGACCGCACCGGCGCCGACTTCTATCGCGCCGCCGCTACCCTGACCGAGAAGCTCGGCATCAATTGGGTGGCGCTGCAGCTGCCGATCGGCATCGAGGAGAGCCTGAAGGGCATCGTCGACCTGGTCACGATGAAGGCGCTGGTCTGGGAAGGCGACGAGCTGGGCGCCAAGTACCACGAGACCGAGATTCCGGCCGACCTCGCCGACAAGGCCGCCGAGTACCGCCAGATTCTGCTCGACACCGCGCTGTCGATGGATGACGCGGCGATGGAAGAATATTTCGAGAAGGGCGACGTCTCGGTCGAGACCCTGAAGAAGTGCATCAAGAAGGGCACCATCTCCGGCTCCTTCCGCCCGGTGCTCTGCGGCTCCTCCTTCAAGAACAAGGGCGTGCAGCCGCTGCTGGACGCCGTCGTCGACTACCTGCCGAGCCCGGTGGACGTCGAGGGCATCAAGGTGGCGCCGGAAGAGGGCGAGGAGGATGATCTGAGCGCCGACCGCCGCGTCATCGAGGTCAGCGAGACCGCTCCGTTCTCGGCGCTGGCCTTCAAGATCATCAACGACAAGTACGGTAACCTGACCTTTATCCGCGTGTACTCGGGCGTCATTCGGCAGGGCGACACCATGCTGAACACGACCAAGGGTCACAAGGAGCGCATCGGCCGCATGTTCCAGATGCACGCCGATAAGCGCGAGGAGGTGAAGGAGGTCGCTGCCGGCGATATCGTCGCGGTGGTGGGCCTGAAGGACACCGGCACGGGTGACACCCTGGCCGACCCCGCCGACCCCGTCGTGCTGGAGCGCATGGCCTTCCCGGTGCCGGTCATCGACATCTCCGTCGAGCCGAAGACCAAGGAGGGCGTCGAGAAGATGACCCTCGGTCTGCAGAAGCTGGCCGGCGAGGATCCTTCGCTCCGCCTGAAGACCGACCAGGAGACCGGCCAGACCATCCTGTCCGGCATGGGCGAGCTGCACCTCGAGATCATCATCGACCGCCTCCGCCGCGAGTACGGCGTGGACGCCAATATCGGCGCGCCGCAGGTGGCCT
>DATMRU010000057.1:0-48012 GCA_035565935.1 Roseomonas sp. | reverse complement strand
CGAAAAATGACAAAAGAAGGAGGGGGTTTGGGGGAGAATTCATTCTCCCCCAAGCTTTCCCTGCTGCCTCAGGCCAGCGCGAAGGCCTGGGTCCGCACCATGCGGGCATAGAGCCCGTCCCGCGCCATCAGCTCGGCGTGGCGCCCCTGCTCGATGGCGCGCCCCTCCTGCATCACCACGATGCGGTCGGCCTGCTGCACGGTCGCCAGGCGGTGTGCGACGACAAGGGTGGTGCGGCCTTCGCGGAGGGTTTCCAGCGCCCGGCCGATGGCCGCCTCGTTCTCAGCGTCGAGCGCGCTGGTCGCCTCGTCCAGCAGCAGCACACGGGGGTTGCGCAGCAGGGCTCGGGCCAGGGCGATGCGCTGCCGCTGCCCGCCCGAGAGCCGCGAGCCCCCCGGCCCCAGCACCGTGTCGTAGCCCTGCGGCAGGGCGGTGATGAAGCCATGCGCGGCGGCGGCGCGGGCGGCCTCCTCCACCTCGGCCCGGCTGGCGCCAGGGCGGCCGCAGACGATGTTGGCGAAGACCGTGTCATCGAAGATCACCGGCTCCTGCCCGACATAGGCGATGGCGGCGCGCAGCGATTCCAGCGTCACCGTCTGAATGTCGGCGCCGTCCAGCAGGATGCGGCCCTCGGTGGCGTCATAGAGCCGCGGCAGCAGGGCGAGCGCGGTGGATTTGCCGGCGCCCGAGGGGCCAACCAGCGCCACCGTCTCCCCCGGCGCGGCGCTGAAGCTGAGGCCGGAAAGCGCCGCATCGCCCAGGCCGCCGTAATGGAAGCCGACCTTCTCGAATTCGAGCCGCCCCCGCCCCTCCGGCAGCGGCGGCGCGCCGGGCGGCACGGTGATGGTGGAGGGGCGGTCCATAACGGCGAAAACCCGGGTGAGCCCGCCGAAGCCCTCCTGCAACGAGGCGTTCAGCGAGCCCAGCGAGCGCATCGGCCGGGTTGCGAGCAGGAGCGCGGTGATGAAGCCGGTGAACTCGCCCACCGTGCCGCGCCCGGTCCCCACCTTCCAGCCGACGAAGGCCAGCACGCCCGCGACGGCGATGCCGCCCAGCGCCTCCAGGATCGGGTCCAGCATGGCGCGGATGCGGACGATGTGCAGCAGCGCGTGGCGCAGCGCGGCGAAGGCGCCGGCGGCGCGGCGTTCCTCCTGCGCCTCCAGCCCGTAGCTGCGCACCACGCGGGCGGCGGCGAAGCTTTCGGCGAGAATGGCGGCTGTCTCCCCCACCCGCTCCTGCATGCCGCCCGAGGCGCGGCGGATGCGCTTGCCGAGCCGCGTCACCGGCACCACTGCCACCGGATAGAGCACCGCCAGGATCAGGCTCATGTGCCAGTCCAGCCAGACCATTGAGGCGGCGAGGCCGATCACCGTCAGCCCATCGGCCAGCGCGTTGATCGCCTTGGCCAGTGCGTCGCGGATGGCCTGGGCGTCGGCGGTGAAGCGGGCCGCGTGCCGAGCCGGCGCCTCCTGCACCACCAGGGCAAGGTCGGTGCGGGTGAGCGCGCGGAACAGGTCGTTCTGGACCGACTCGATCACCCGCAGCACCACCGCCTGGACCGAGACGGCCTGGCCGTACTGCGCCAGCGCCTTGGCCGCGGTGATGACGATGATGACCGGCGGCACCAGCCAGACGATGCGCATGTCGCCGGCGGTGAAGAGGTCGAAGGCCTGCTGGATGACCAGCGGGTAGAGCGCCGTCAGGCCCGCCAGCGCGGCGGTGCAGACCAGCGCCAGCAGGATGCCGAGGCGATGGTGCCGCACATAGTCGCGCCACAGGCGGCCACTCAGGGCCTTGGTGGTATCGGGAGGCGGGAGGGAAGCCATGCGAGGGCTGGTAGCATGAAGCCCGCTGGAATGAACGGCCCACCTTCGCCGTGGTGCCATCGCCCTCCTCCATGGGAGGTACCCCCAGGGGCGCTTTGCCCGGCGGCCGGCGGCGAAGGATGCTGCCTCCAGGGACGGCGAGGAGGAGAGCGGCCATGGCGGAGCCGGCGGCAGGCAGCGGCGGGCCGCCCCGCCGCATCATCCTGCTCTCCGACGGCACCGGGAACAGCGCGGCCAGCTTCTTTCCGACGAATATCCGCCGGATCTACGAGGCGCTGGACCTCGCCGACCCGCCGCAGCCGCGCCAGCCCCGGCAGTTCGCCTTCTATGACGACGGCGTCGGCACCTCGGGCTTCCGGCCGCTTGCTCTGCTCGGCGCCGCCTTCGGCTACGGCTTGGCGCGCAATGTTCGCGAACTCTATGCCTTCCTCTGCCGCACCTACCGGCCAGGCGACGAGATCCACGCTTTCGGCTTCAGCCGCGGCGCCTTCACCGTGCGCCTCCTGGCCGGGCTGATCCTGCACGAGGGCGTCGTCCGCTACGACGGCGACGAGGCGACCCTGCAACGGAAGGTGCGGGCTGCCTTTCGGGCCTACCGCAAGGCACGCTATCGCGGCCGCCCTCTCGCCATGCTGCTCCGCGCCCTGAAGACAGCGTGGGATCGGCTGCGGAGCCGGCTGACCGGTGCCGAGGGGCAGCATTACCACGCGGCGGAGAATATCGGCGGCCCCGGCGCGCCGGAGCCGGAGAAGCCGCGCATTACCTTCCTCGGCTGCTTCGACACAGTGGACGCCTATGGCCTCCCCTTCGACGAGCTGACCCGCGCCTGGGACGCGCTGGTCTTTCCGCTGACCCTGCCGGACGCCAACCTGCACCCGCGGGTGCTGCGCGCCTGCCAGGCGCTGAGCCTGGATGACCGGCGCGAGACCTTCTTCCCCCGTCTGTGGAACGAGGCCGGCGAGGCGAAGGCCGGCACGCCGGGAGAGCGGATCACCCAGGTCTGGTTCGCCGGCATGCATGCCGATGTCGGCGGCGGCTATCCGGACGACGCGCTGGCGCATGTCGCGCTCGGCTGGATGGTGCAGCAGGCGGCACGGACCGGGCTGCGCTTCAAGGAGCCGGTGCTGGAGCGGCAGCGCAGCCGCGCTGACGAGAACGGCCCGATGCACGACTCCCGCCGTGGCCTCGGCAGCTACTACCGCTACAGGCCCCGCAACCTCAACGCCCTGGCCCGGCAGGACCGCTTCACCAGCGGCGGAACGGAAATCGTCATCCACCGCCACCGGGTCCATGAGAGCGTGTTCCGGCGCAGCGCCGACGGCACGCAAGGCTATGTGCCCATCAACCTGCCGGACCGCTTCGAAGTGGTTCGGAGGGGCGGCGGGCGGGAGGAGGGCAGCGCCTGCCTCGGGGTCGGCGCGGCGGGGATGCAGGCCCTGGCGGAGCGCCGGGAATGGGCCTGGAACTGGGTATGGTGGCGGCGGCTGGCTTATTTCTGGACCCTGTTGGCGACGCTGGCCCTGCTCGGCGCGCCCTTCGCGCTGACCAACCGCAGCTGCTCCTCCTGGGCCTGCTTCATCGCCCCGCTGATCGAGGCGGCCGGACTCGCCCTGCCCGCCTTCGCCGCGCCCTGGATCGAGACCTATGCCGCCAACCCCGCCAGCTTCGCGACGCTGGTGCTGGCCATCCTGCTGGGCCTCGGCGCTGGCAGCTGGCTCGACACGCGGATCGACGACACCATGCGACAGGGCTGGTACGCCCTGGTTCCCGGCGCGCCCGTGTCGGCCGGCGGCGGCCCGGCCGCCATGCCCCCCGGCCGGCTCAACCGGGCC
The DNA here is from genome assembly GCA_035565935.1 of Roseomonas sp. Classification (GTDB taxonomy): domain Bacteria; phylum Pseudomonadota; class Alphaproteobacteria; order Acetobacterales; family Acetobacteraceae; genus Pseudoroseomonas. The sequence continues at coordinate 44,354 of DATMRU010000057.1, read as the reverse complement.
GTGCAGCGGCTGCGGCACGCGGCGGGCTATCTCGCCCTGACCCGCGCGGCGAGGCGCTTCGGCCTGCCGGCCGCCGCCGCCCTGCTGGCCGGCTGGCTCGCCCTGGGCCTGCTGAACGCGGCGAGCCTGGCGGCCTATGCCTCGCTCGGCGGCCTCTGCCCGGCTAGCAACGGCAGCCGCCCGGTCGAGGCGGGAGTTCCTCGCCTGGTCCATTTCGACACCCGCGCGACCTGCGCGGCCACCGGCCTCTGGCTGGAGGAAGGCGCCACCTACCGCATCCGCCTGCACGTCCCGCCGGACCCGCAGGCGCCCGGGGCGCTGCCCTGGCGCGACGGATCGCTGCCCGCCTGGCCGAACGGCATCCGCGCCGCCGACCAGCCCTGGACGATGGCGGCCTTCATCCCCTTCCGCGCCGCCCTGCGGCAGCCCTGGTTCCGGCTGCTGGCGCGGGTCGGGCGGCGTGGCGCGGATCTCTACGCGCCGGAATGGCGCCTGCTCGCCCGTTCGGCGGAGGGAGACCTGCACGAGGCCAAGCTCACCGCGCGACGGTCCGGCCCGCTCTATCTCTTCGTCAACGATGCGGTGCTGCTGCTGGGGCTGATCGACATGCACCGCAACAACCACGGCACCGCGGAGGTCGAGTTGGAGCTGCTGGCCCGGCGCTTCCCCGACGAGGCCGGGGACCCACGCTGAGCCGGCCGGTCACTCCGCCGGAAGCGGGGCCGCCACCCGCAGCGCGGCGCGGGCATGCCAGGCCACCGTCGCCATGCCGATCAGCGTGACCGCGGCGACATACCAGGCCGGCCCGGCGCGATCCCAGGCCACCAGGGCCTGCACCAGCAGGGGCGTGACGCCGCCAAACACCGCATAGGCCATGTTGTAGGAGAAGGAGAGGCCGGTGAAGCGGATGGCCGGCGGAAAGGCATTGACCATCACATAGGGCACCACGCCGATGATGCCCACCGCCGCGCCCGCCAGGGCGTAGAGCGGCAGCAGCAACTCCGGCCGGGAGGGCGCCAGGGTGTAGAGCGCCAGCGAGGTAATGATCAGTGCCAGCCCGCCCAGCAGGGTCACGCGCAGCATGCCGAAGCGGTCCAGCAGGGCGCCGACCAGTACGGCGCAGACGGTCAGGGCGAAGGTGGCGGCCAGATTGGCCTGCAGGGTCTCGGCCGCGCTGAAGTGGTGCAGGCGCTGGAACAGGGAGGGCGTGATCAGGATGACGACCACGATCGCCGCCGTCAGCATCCAGGTGACCAGCATGGAGACCAGCACCGCCCGGCCATGCCCCTGCAGCACCGCCTTGATCGGCAGGTCGCGGCTGAGCGCGGCGCGCCGGCGCATCTCCTCGAAGACGGGCGTCTCGTGCAGGAAGCGGCGCAGGTACATCGCACCGAGGCCGAACAGCCCGCCCACCAGGAAGGGGATGCGCCAGGCCCAGGACGCCACCGCCTCCTGCGGGAAGGCACTGGTGACGGCGGTAGCCATCAGCGAGCCCAGCATGATGCCGCCGGTCAGGCCACCGGTCAGCATGCCGCAGGCCAGCCCGACGCGGCGCGCCGGCACGTGCTCGGCGACGAAGACCCAGGCGCCCGGCGCCTCGCCGCCGATCGCCGCGCCCTGCATCACCCGGAACAGCAGCAGCAGGATCGGCGCCGCGTAGCCCAGGGTGGCATAGGTGGGCATGAGGCCGATCAGCAGGGTCGGGATGGCCATCAGGAAGACGGAGAAGGTGAACATTCGCTTGCGGCCGAAGCGGTCGCCGAAATGCGCCATCACCAGACCGCCCAGCGGCCGCGCCAGGTAGCCGGCGGCGAAGATGCCCAGTGTCTGGAGCTGCTGCAGCCATTCCGGCATGTCGGCCGGGAAGAACAGGTGGCCGATGACCGTCGCGAAGAAGACGAAGATGATGAAGTCGTAGAACTCCAGCGCACCCCCGAGCGAGGCGAGGACGAGCGTGCGCAGATCCCGTCCGCTCAGGGCGCGCGGGGGAGGTGTGCTGCTTCGCTCGGTCATGCTCTCTGCCATTGCTCGTGCCGGGGAAAGGGGCGTGCCATTCCTTGCGTGGAAGGCCAGCAGCGGGCAATTTTGCTTCCAAACAGTCTCGTTTCCAGACCAGTCTGGTCGATGCTGCGTTGCGTCATGGGCAGGGCTGGCGCGGTGGGGCAGTGGACAAGAAGAAGGTCGGGGGAAGAAATTCCCCCGAATCCCCCATCTTTTTTCTAGCCATTGAGTCAGGAAGTGTGAGGAGAGCTGACGCCCTTACACCGCGGCGAAGCGCTTCTGGAGAAAGTACCGGGCACCGCCGCGCGGGTGATCGGGCAGTTCGGCGAAGAGGGTGTAACCGAGCTTCTCGTAGAAGGGGCGCGCCTGGAAGCTGTAGGTGTCGAGCCAGATGCCCAGGCAACCACGCTCCCGCGCCACCGCCTCGGCCCGCCGCATCAGCTCCGCACCGAGCCCCCGTCCCCGCAGCGCCTCCGGCACGGCCAGCAGCTCGATGAACAGCCAGTCATAGACGGACCGGCCCCAGAGCCCGCCGACCGTGGCGCCCTCGGCATCCCGCAGCAGCAGCACCAGAGGCCGGAAGTTGGAGGGGCCGACCTGGGCGTCATTGTACTGCGTGAGGGCCGCGATCAGGGCTGCGCGGTCCTCGGGGGCGGCGGTCTCGGTGGCGAGAATGGTGACGTCCATGCCGGACTATGTTCCTGCCCCGAAGGCACCGTCCATCCCTCACCGCGTGCGCACCGCGGCTAGAGCCAGCCCGGCGCCCATCAGCAGGCCGCCGCTCAGCCGGTTGCGCAGCCGGGCATGGCGGGCGAGCAGATGGCGCGCCCGCGCCGCCGCCATCGCCCAACCGCTGTCCACCAGCACGGCGGCGGCCAGGAAGCTGGCCGAAAGAACCGCGAGTTGCAGCGGCAGCCCCCGCTCGGGCGCCACGAACTGCGGGAAGAAGGCGCCGTAAAAGAGCAGCGTCTTCGGGTTGGTCAGCGAGACGAGAAAGGCCCGCGTCCAGATCCGCCGCGCCGAGCGTGGCCCCGCCGGTACCCCGGCGAGTTCGGCCGGTGGCGCGTGCCACTGCCGCCAGCCCAGGTAAAGCAAATAGGCAACGCCGACCCAGCGGAGCAGTTCGAACCCGGCGCCCAGCCGGCCCAGCAGCCCGCCCATGCCGATGGCCGTTACCGTGAGTTGCAGCACCATGGCAGAGGCCGTGCCCGCGACGGTGACCAGCCCCTGTCGAAGCCCATGCGCGACGCTGTTGGCGACGATCAGTGCCACATTCGGGCCGGGCATCAGCATCATCAGCGTAACCGCGGCGAGGAAGGCGAGGAAAAGCTGCGGGTCCGGCATCGGGTCCTCCGAGGGGAAGGATGCGGCGGAGCGGGCCCCGAGGCGCTGAAAGGAAAAGCCCCGCCGGAAGCAGGCGGGGCGTCGCACTACCGACGGGAGCGAAGGTCAGACGGCTGGGGCGCTCAGCGCCTCCGGCCGCTCGCCTGCCCGCCCCCAGGGCGCGCGGAAGCCACCGCCAGGATCGGGCGGCCTTGCTGTCGCGGCAGGGACGGGGCGAAGCGGGCCATGGGCGAAGGGTATGTTCCGGATCCGAAATACGTCAAGCGACACGCACTCGGGTGGCGGCGCCTGTCATTGCAGAAAGCCGATCCAGCGCCCTGCTACCACCGCGCCGATCCAGATCAGCAGCGAAGCCAGTGCCGCCAGCCGCAGCCGGCCAGAGACCGGACCGCCATCGAGCGCGGCCCGCCAGGACCGGCCGGCCCGCAGCGCCAGGGCATTCAGCACGCCCAGGCCGACCAGCACCAGCTTGGCCAGGAAGGCGGGATTCTCGACATAAGCCGCCGGGCGGGTGCTGAAGAGCAGAAAGCCCGTCAGCACCGCCAGCGCCAGACCCGCCCCTGCCACGCGCGAGAGGGGCGGCCCCAGCGCCGCGAGGGGATAGCGCCGGAACAGGCCGAGCAGCCGCAGGTCCAGCGTGAGGATGGCCCCCAGCACCGTTCCGAACGAGAGGATATGGGCCGCATTGACCAGTGGATAGAGCGTCGCGGACTGCCGGATGGCCGCCGCCACCGGCCAGTCGGAGAGGAGGCGCAGCCAATCCTCCACGGGGCAGGTCCGCTCAGCCGCCCTGGATACGCTCCGGATAGATGTCGTAGCGGCGCTCGCCCACGGTGATCCGGACGGCCTTCATCCGCCGCTCGCCCGCCTGGCGGGAGCGGTTGCCCAGGGCGGTGACCCGGTCGCCCGGCTTGGCCGAGCCTTCCACGAAGCCGGCCCGCTGGGTCTGGCGCGGATTGCCGAGCTCGACCAGCCAGACACCGTCCTCAGCGGTTTCCACGCGCAGGGTCGGGTGCGGCTGGCCGATATAGACCTCGCGCACCGTACCGGTGAGCGTGACCTGCTCCTCCTCGGCCCAGGACCATCCATGATGCGCCATCGCCACTGCGCTGCTCAGCATCGCCGCCAGCAGGCCGCCGGCGAGGGCGCGACGAAGGACAGGAATGCGCATGGGCCTCTCCCGCAGGGCTCAGGATGAATCCGATGTAATATCCCTTGCCGCCGCGTCCAGGCCCGGTGACCCACCCCCTTCGGCCTGCAGGTCCTCCCGCAGCAGCTCGGCATTCAGGGCGAAGGCCGCCATGCTGCCCTGCGCTGCCGCGACAATGGCCAGCTGCACATGCGGCGAGGCATCCCCGGCGACGTAGAGGCCCGGCACCCCCGTGCTGCCGTCGTGCCCGGCGCGGATCATGCCCTGCCGGGTCCGGCCGCAGCCCAACCGCTCGGCCAGTTCGCAGCGCTGCCGCTGCGGCACCGCCAGGAACAGGCCACGCCGCGGCAATTCGCTGCCATCGGCGAAGCGCAGCGCCCGCAGCCGCCCACCCTCCTGCTCCAGTGCGACGAGGCGATTCTCGCGCAGCCCGACGCCGAGTCCGGCCAAGCGCTTGCGGTCCCGGCCATCGATCCGGCTGCCGCCGGTGCAGAGCACGAGGTCATGGCTCCAGCTGCGCACCTCCAGGGCCATCTTCACGCCGAGCCGGCCCTCGCCATAGACGGCCAAGGGCTGGTCTCGCCGCTCATAGCCGTCGCAATAGGGGCAGTGCCAGGCATCCCGGCCCCAGAGCGCGTCGAGCCCCGGCAGGTCGGGCAATTCGTCCACCATGCCGGTGGCCAGCAGCAGGCGGCGGCTGCGCAGCGGCGCGGCCTCGCCTTCCAGCGTGACGGCGAAGCCCGGATCGGCCCGCTCCGCCTCCACCACCCGGCGGTCAGCGACCGTCACGCCGGGATAGGCGCGCAACTCCTCCCGCGCCAGCCGGCGCAGCTCCGCCGGCGGGATGCCGTCGCGGGTCAGGAAGCCGTGCATGGCCACAGCGCGGTCGTTGCGGTGCTCGCCGGAATCGCAGAGCAGCACCCGCCGTCGCGCGCGGCCGAGCAGCAGCGCCGCGCTCAGCCCTGCCGGACCGCCGCCAACGATGATGGCATCCCAATCGCGCCGCATGGCCTATCCCAGCATCGCGCTGAGATTGGAGCCGAAGGAGGGATAGGCCGTCATCATCGCCCGCAGCTTGCCGGCCGGCACGTCGAAGCGCATGGCGAAGGCGAAGAGATTCATCACCTCCGGTGCCTCCGGCCCGAGCAGATGCGCGCCTAGTAGCCTGCCGCTCTCCGGCTCCAGTAGCAGCTTGTAGGCCGCCGCTGGCTCGCCGGTGCGGCGAACCGACTGGAACTCCGCCATGTCGCCCTGGCGCAGCTCGAAGGCCTGCCCCTGCTCGCGCGCCCGCGCCTCCGTCAGCCCGACCGAGGCCAGAGGCGGGATGGTGAAGACGACGCTCGGCACTACGTGGTAATCCGGCTCGCTGTGGCAGCCTTCCAGCAGGTTGCGCGCCACCACATGGGCGTCGTGGCCCGCCACCGGGGTCAGGGCGGGACCCTGCTGTGCCGCGTCGCCGGCCGCGAAGATGCGCGGATTGCCGGTGCTGCGCAGATACCGGTCCAGCTTGAGGCGTCCCTTCTCGACAGCCACGCCGGCCGCTTCCAGCTCCAGCCCCTGCAGGGCCGGGCGGCGGCCAAGCCCATGCACTGCCATCTCGGCGGTGAAGCGCTCGCCCTTCTCGCATTCCACCTGCAGCGTGCCATCCTCCAGCCGCCGGATGGCGGAGACCTTGCAGCCCAGTATCACCTTGATGCCCAGTTCGCGCGTGCGGGCCACCAGGCGCTGCACCAAATCCTGGTCGAACTGCGCCAGGGGATGGTCATTGGCGTGCAGCAGCGTCACCTCGGCGCCGCCGCGCGCGGCGAGATGCGCGCATTCGAAGGAGATATAGCCGCCGCCCACCATCAGCATGCGCGGCGGCAGGCGCTCCAGCGCCAGGAAATTGTCGCTGGTGGCGAGCAGCGCCGCCCCTTCGATCGGCGGGCTGGCCGGGGCGGCGCCGGTGGCGATGACGGCATGCCGGAAGCCGAGGCGGCGCCCCTCCACCTCCAGCGCGTCCGGCGCCACGAAGCGGGCCGGGCCATGCAGCACCGCCACGCCGGCCTCCTTCAGACTTTCCTCGCTGCGCTCCGGTACGGGGTCGGTGAAGCTGTGCTTGAAGCGCTGCGCCGCGCCCCAGTCGAGCCGCACCGCCTCGCCCCCGGCGACACCCTGCGACGCCAGCCGGCGCGCGCGCTCGGCGGTCTCGGCCAAGGTCCAGAACACCTTCTTGGGCTCGCAGCCCCGCAGCGCGCAGGTGCCGCCGACCTCGCGCGCCTCGGCCAGCGCGACGCGCCAGCCAGCCGCGGCGCAGCGCTGGGCCACCGCGCCGCCGGCCACCCCGGAGCCGAGGACGATGAGATCGAAGCTGTCGGAATCCGGCATTCGGCATGCATCCCTGCTGGCGTGGCTGGCAGGAGGGCAACACCGGGCGGCGCCGGGCGGTTTCGCGCGGCAGCGGGGAAGGCCGTTTCCGGCCCGCCCCGAGGAGCCCCGCGCGCGAGGTTCAGAGGATGCGCAGGCGGCCCAGGATGTAGCCGATGCCCGCGGCGATCGCGAGCGAGGTCAGTGGCTGCTCGCGGACATTGTCACAGAGCTGGCCGACGAAATTCTCCGCCTGCCCCATCTGCTGGTTGTACATGCCGCGCGCCTGGGTGTCGCGGTCGCCGGTCAGGCCACCCACGGCATCCTGCACCTTTCCCAGGCCCTCGCGGGCGGCGCCCGTCACGCGGTTTTCGTCCATCGCGGTCTCTCCTTTTGCTCCGCCGCCTTCAGGCGCGGCGGCATGTCCCGCAAACGCCGCAGGCCGAGATTGGATGCGCGGTTGCGCCCGGCCGCGCCACATGTTGGCCTGCGCCGCCATGACCGACCGCTCCGACGACCCACCCGCCGCCCAGATCGCCCCGCCCGCCTGGCTGCGCGCCGGCACGCCCGCCGCGGTGCTGGCTGCCTTGCCTGGTGCTCGCGCCGTCGGTGGTGCGGTGCGCGACACCCTGGCGGGCCGGCCCGTGCATGATGTGGACGTGGCCGCCGCGCTGCCGCCGGAAGCGATCGCCGAGCGGCTGCGCGCGGCGGGGCTCAAGGTCTTCGAGACCGGGTTGCAGCATGGCACCGTCACCGCCGTGCTGGAGCATGAGCCGGTCGAGGTGACCAGCCTGCGCCGCGATCTCGCCACCGACGGCCGCCACGCCACCGTCGCCTGGACGGAAGACTGGCGGGAGGACGCGGCCCGGCGCGACTTCACCATCAATGCGCTCTCCCTAGATGCCGAGGGGCGGCTCTGGGATTATTTCGGCGGACGCGAGGATCTGGCCGCCGGGCGGGTGCGCTTCGTTGGCGACCCGGCGACACGGCTGGCCGAGGACTATCTGCGCGTGCTGCGCTTCTTCCGCTTCCAGGCCCGTTATGGCCATGGCGCGCCGGACCCGGCGGCGCTGGCGGCGATCCGCGCTGCCGTGCCCGGCATGGCGCGGCTTTCCGCCGAGCGGGTGTGGATGGAACTGAAGCGGCTGCTCGAAGCACCTGACGTGTCTGCCGCCCTGGCGCTGATGCGCGACTGCGGTGTGCTCGATGCTGTGCTGCCCGAGGCCGGCGACCTTGCTCCCCTGACCCGCCTCGCGACACCCCCCGACCCGGTGCTGCGGTTGGCGGTGCTGCTTGGTGCCGGCCAGGGCGCCCAGGAAGGCGTCGCAGAGGCCCTGGCCCGACGGCTGCGCTTCTCCGGCGACGAGGCGAAGCGTCTGCGCGCCCTGCTGGCCGGCCCGCCGCCCGATCCTCGCCTGGAAGGGGACGCGTTGCGCCGTTGGCTGGCCGATACCCCACCCGCCGCCGCCATCGACGCTGCCTGGGCCGCCGAGGCGCGCGACGGTCGGGATCGCGCCGCGCTCCGCGCCCGCATCGCCGCCACGCCCCAGCCGGTCTTTCCGCTGCAGGGGCGCGATGCGCTGGAACTGGGTATCCCGCCCGGCCCGGCGGTGGGGCGGGCCCTGGCAGCCATCCGTCGCTGGTGGTGGGAGGGGGGCTGCACCGCCTCGGCCGCCGCCTGCCGCGCCGAGCTGCGCGCCCTGGCCGCCGGAAATCCCGGGAGGCTCCGCCTCCCGGACCCACCGCCAGGAACCTGAGATTCCTGGACCTCCCAAACTGATCGCGGGGTCTGGGGAGGCTGTTGCCTCCCCAGCGGAGGCCTCCCCAGGGGGGGTGCGGGGGCGGCGCCCCCGCGCATCAGAACAGCGAAAGCTGCCGCGCTGCCTTGTCGCCTTCGGGCACGACGAACTGACTGCAGTCCAGCGCGCCATTGTCCCGCCGCTCCATGCCGAGCCGCCGCGCCGCCACCTGGAAGCGGCGCGCCAGCATCTCGGCATAGGGGCCGCTGCCGCCCATGCGCTGCGCGAAGGCGCTGTCGTAGATGCGGCCACCACGGGTCTGCCGCACCAGGGAGAGCACGCGCTCGGCGCGATCGGGCATGTGCTCGCGCAGCCAGGCCTCGAAGATGTCGGCGATCTCCAGCGGCAGGCGCAGCAGGATATAGGCGCCACGACTGGCGCCGGCGCTGGCGGCGCGCTCCAGGATGCGCTCCAGTTCCATGTCGTTCACCGCGGGGATCATCGGCGCCGCCAGCACTGCAGTGGGGATGCCGGCCTCGGTCAGCATCCGCAACGCGTGCAGCCGCCGCTCGGGCGACGCCGCGCGCGGCTCCAGGATGCGCGCCAGCGGCGCGTCCAGCGTGGTGATCGAGAGGCAAACCCGCACCAGGTTGCGCACCGCCAGCCGGCCGAGGATGTCGAGATCGCGCAGCACGCCGGCCGATTTGGTCACGATGGTGACGGGATGGCCGAAGCGCTCCAGCACTTCCAACACGGCGCGGGTCAGCTTCAACTGCCGTTCCACCGGCTGATAGGGATCGGTATTGGAGCCCAGGGCGAGCGGGCGCACCACATAGCCGGGCTTGCGCAACTCCTTCTCCAGCAGCGCCGCGACATCCGGCTTGAAGAGCAGCTTCGTCTCGAAGTCGAGACCGGGCGAGAGGCCGAGATAAGCGTGACTCGGCCGCGCATAGCAGTAGACGCAGCCGTGCTCGCAACCACGATAGGGATTCACCGCGCGGTCAAAGCCGACATCGGGCGAGTTGTTCCAGGCAATGGCGGAGCGGGCGCTGTCCTTCGTCAGCGTAGTGGCCAGCGGCGGCAGTTCGGCGAAGCTTTCCTCCAGCGTCTGCCAACCGTCGTCGAAGGCCTCGGTGGCCAGCCGGTCGAAGCGCACCGCCGGGTTGGTGGTGGCGCCACGTCCCTTGCGCACGCCCTCCAGCAGCGTGGAGGCAGCGGCGCGGATGCTGCCCTCCGGCATGCTCGGTTCCCCTTCCGTTCGGCTGGACTCTGGTCGCGGCGGCGCGGCAAAGTCAAGAACATCTCCAGAACGGAACCCTCGGTGCCGCTGCGCGACATCGCCATCGTCATCCCCACGCTGAACGCAGCACGCAGCCTGCCCGGCACGCTGACGGCGCTCGGCGGGGTGTCGGTGGTGGTGGCGGATGGCGGCAGCACCGACGGGACACCCGAACTGGCGACGCGACTCGGCGCGGCGGTGACGACGGCGCCGCGTGGGCGAGGTCCGCAACTCGCTGCCGGCGCCGCCGCGGCAGACGCGTCCTGGCTGCTGTTCCTGCACGCCGATACGCGACTCGGCGAGGGCTGGCACGAGGCCGTGTCCGCCTTCCTGGCCTCTCCGGACGCAGAGCGCCGCGCCGCGCATTTCCGCTTCGCGCTGGATGAAGCCAGCCCCCCGGCCCGCCGTCTGACGCGCGCCGTCGCCTGGCGCTGTCGCGCCCTCGGCCTGCCCTATGGCGACCAGGGCCTGCTGATCCATCGCGATCTCTACGCCGCGCTAGGCGGCCACCCGCCCTGGCCCCTTTTCGAGGATGTGGCATTGGTGCGCGCCCTGGGCCGGCGCCGGCTGGCCGCTCTCCCTGCCGATGCCATCACCTCGGCCGCGCGCTGGCGGCGCGATGGCTGGCTGTTCCGCTCGGCACGCAACCTTCTCTGCCTTGGCCTGTATTTCGCTGGCCTTCCACCACGCCTGATCGCGAGGCTCTATGCATAGGGACACGGTTCTCATCTTCGCCCGCGCGCCTCGGCTCGGTGCGGTGAAGCGCCGTCTGGCACGCGGCATTGGCGCCATGGCGGCGCTGCGCTTCTACCGGGCGCAGCTCGCGGCGGTGGCGCGTGCGGTGGTGCGGGGCGCCCGCTGGGACGTCCGGCTGGCCATCACGCCGCCCAGCGCCCGCGCCCGCTGGCCGCTCGGCTTGCCCTGGCTTCCGCAGGGCCTTGGCGACCTCGGCGCGCGGCTCGACCGCACCACGCGCGCGCATCGCGGCCGGGTGGTGGTGATCGGCAGCGACATCCCCGGCATCACCGCCGAGGACATCGGCGCCGCCTTCCGCGCGCTGGGCCGGGCGGACGCCGTCTTCGGGCCGGCGGAGGATGGTGGCTATTGGCTGGTCGGCCTTTCCCCGCGCCGCCCGGCACGGCCCTTCGCGCAGGTGCGCTGGTCCACCGAGCACGCGCTGGCCGACACTCTGGCCAATTTCGTCGGCCGGCGCATCGCCCTGCTGCGCACGCTGCGCGACGTGGATACGGCGGAAGACCTGGCGGCCCTGGCAGCAGCGCCGCGCGCCCTCGCCGGGCTGCCGCGGCTGCGGGTGAGCAGGCCGGCGGGGAAGAAAGACGCGCGGAAGACACAGCGGAAACGCGGGCGGGGGTGAAACAAGGCTGGGGGAATGAATTCCCCCAGGCCCCCTTCTTTTCTTCGAGTTTCCGGCGCTTGCAGCCAGCGCCGTCCCAACTGACAAAAAGAAGATGGGGGTTCGGGGGAATTCTTTCCCCCGATCTTTTTCCTCATTCTCCTTCCGCGCTCCATTCGAAAGCCTTGCCAAGCGCCAGCCGCCCAGAGGGCGTCACGCTGACGGCGCGCGTACCCTCGATGCGGCGCATCCAACCGCGGGCGAAGCAATGCCCGCATAGCGCCGCACCGAGCGTCCCTCCGATGTGCGGGCGCCGTTCGCTCCAATCCAGGCAGGGGCGGCAGAAGACGCGGCGGCCGGGGCGCACCACGACCGGCGCCAGATCCAGGCCCAGACCGCGCAGGAAGTCAGCGCCGGCCTCGGTGAGGGCCCCGCCATCGGGCGCAAACTCGATCTGGCCGCGCGCCACCATGCGGTCGGCCATGGCGACGGCGATCCGGCCGGCGAGATGGTCGTAGCAGGTGCGGGCCTGGCGCAGCGCCTGGTCGCGCGGGCCAACCACCGCCGGCGCCCGGCGCGGCCGGCCTGTCCCTCCCGCCGCCACGGCCATGATGCCTTCCAGCATCTGCGCCACCGCCGGCGTGGCCAGCCGGTGGTAGCGGTGGCGCCCCTGGCGCTCCACCGCGAGCAGCCCGGCCTCCGTCAGCCGCGCCAGATGCCCGCTGGCCGTCTGCGGCGCAATGCCCGCCGTCCGGGCGAGTTCGGTTGCCGTCAGGGCCCGGCCATCCATCAGCGCCGCGAGCATGTTGGCGCGGGCGGGGTCGCCCATGAGAGCGGCCGTTTCGGCGAAGGCGGCGGTGCTGAGCATGGCATGGCCTTTCCGGGTGAGCCCGCATCCTAGCCGCCTCAGCGTCAGGATGCTTCGGGCATGGCCGAAGCATCGGGCACCCCGGACGAGCCAGCTTACCGCCGAGCCTTCGCGGAGAGCGCCATGATCATCCTACCACTCGCCCTCGGTTGCCTTACGCGGCAGCCACCCGCCGCACCGCCGCTTGGCCCGGCCGGTGAAAGCGCCTGGGGATGTGCACTGCGCTGGATGGCCGATCGGCGCCGCCTCGGGGAGATGGATGAGCGCCTGCTATGCGATATCGGGCTGACGCGTGCGGACCTTGCCCGGGGCCTTCCCTTCCGGCGGTCGTCCGCTGGCGGGGATGCTCAGGTGATTCCAGGCCGCGACAGCGCCCGGGTGCGGGCGTGAGCGCAGCGGCGCCTCGGGCCGGGGGCGGAGTCGCCCACCGTCTCAGACTCCGACGCGCTCGGCCGCCCCGCGCAGGAAGCCGCCGAGCGCCGCGTGGAACTCCGGCTCGTCCAGCAGGAAGGCATCGTGCCCCTTGTCCGAGGCGATCTCGACGAAGGAGACATTGGCCGCGGCGGCGTTCAGCGCCCGCACCAGGGCACGGCTCTCGCTGGTGGGGAAGAGCCAGTCGGAGCTGAAGCTGGCCACGAAGAAGCGCGTCCGCGTGCCCCGGAAGGCCGCCGCGAGGTCGCCGCCATGCTCCTCGGCCAGGTCGAAATAATCCATGGCGCGGGTGATGGTGAGATAGGAGTTGGCATCGAAGCGGCGGACGAAGGTGCTGCCCTGGTGGCGGAGATAGCTCTCCACCTCGAAGACGTCCTCCAGGAAGGTCAGCGCCGAGGCGCCGCGCAGGCGGCGGCCGAACTTGCGGTTCAGCGCCTGCTCGGAGAGGTAGGTGATATGCGCCACCATGCGCGCCACCGAGAGGCCCTTGGCCGGGATCAGCTCCGGTACTTCCCAATAGCGGCCGCCGCGCCAGTCCGGGTCGGCATGGATCGCCGCGCGGCCGACCTCATGGAAGGCGATGTTCTGCGCGCTGTGATAGCTGGCCGTGGCGATGGGCGCGGCCGCATGCACCATGTCCGGGTAGGTCGCGGCCCATTCCAGCACCTGCATGCCGCCCATCGAGCCGCCCACCACCGCCAGCAGCCGCGCGATGCCGAAATGCTCCACCAGCTTGCACTGTGCCCGGACCATGTCGCGGATGGTGATGCTGGGGAAATCAGTGCCCCAGGGGCGGGTCTCGCCGGTGCTGTCGGTCATCAGCGAGCGCGGGCCGGTCGAGCCCATGCAGCCGCCCAGCACATTGGCGCAGATGACGAAGAAGCGGTCGGTGTCGATCGGCTTGCCGGGGCCGACGATGGCCTCCCACCAGCCGGGCTTACCGGTGAGGGGATGGCGTTCGGCGAGATACTGGTCACCGGTGAGCGCGTGGCAGACCAGCACGGCATTGCTACGCGCGGCGTTGAGCCGGCCATAGGTGCGGTAGGCCACGTCGAGCGGGGCGACCACGGCACCGCAATCTAGCGCCAGCCCCTCAGGGAAGCGGACATGCTGGTGCTCGACCTCTGGCTGGAGGGCCGGCACGGTCGGGGGGGGCGGGGCCTCGTTCATCGCCCGCCGATCAATAGGAGCGGCCGGGCCGCAGGTCCACCATCCGCTGATGGCTTGGCGGCATGGCTGCGCCGCTCTATTGCTGACCTGCCGCCATGCCCGATCAGACCCCACCCGACCTGGCCTCCCTGCGCGCCGAGATCGACCGGATCGACGACGCTCTGCACGACCTGTTGATGCGCCGGTCCGACATCGTTGGGCATATGGCGGCCAGCCGGGTGAAGGCCGGCGCGCCCAGCTTCCGCCCGGGCCGGGAGGCGCAGATCCTGCGCCGCCTGCTGGCCCGCAACCAGGGCGCCATGGCGCGCGGCACGGTAGTACGGCTGTGGCGGGAAATCATCGCCGCCTCGCTGGCGCAGCAGAGTGCCTTCAGCGTTGCCGTTGCAGGAGAGGCGGGCACCGACTCGCCCCTCGCCCGGCTGGCCCGCGCGCATTTCGGCCTGCCAACCCCGCTGAAGCTGCACGCCACGCCGTCCCGGGTGCTGGCCAGCGTCGCCGCGGGCGAGGCGGCCGTCGCCGTGCTGCCGGCGCCCCGGGAGGACGAGCGGGCCGAAGCGGCCTGGTGGACGCAGATGGAGCCTTCGCGCCTGCGCGTCGTACTTGCCCTGCCCTTCCTGGCGCCGCGCGGCAGTGGCGGCGCGGAGGCCTATGCCGTGGCGCCGCTGCCACCGGAGCCCACGGGGCGCGACTGCAGCCTGCTGCGCCTGGAGCTGGAGCCGGAGCATTCCCGTGCCCGCATCCTCGCCGCGCTGACCGCCGCCGGTCTGGCGCCGCGTTGGCTGTTGCGCCGCGACGTCTCCACCCCCATGGCCTTGGCCGAGGTGGAGGGCTTCCTCACGGAAGACGACCCGCGCCTCGCGGCCCTGCCCTTCCCCCGCATGCAGATCCTCGGCGCCTATGCCGAACCCGAGCCGGAAGAATAAGCCGATGACCGTGCAGCCGCGCCCCTCCATCCTGTCGATCGAACCCTATGTCGGCGGCGAGTCGAAGATCCCCGGGGTGAACCGGATCATCAAGCTCTCCTCCAACGAAGGCGCCTTCGGCCCGCCTCCAGCGGCGATCGCGGCGATCACCGAGGCGGCGCAGGAAGCGCACCGCTACCCCGATGGCGGCGCCACGGCGCTGCGCAACGCGCTTGGCAAGCGCTGGGGCCTGGATCCGGAGCGCATCGTCTGCGGCAACGGCTCGGACGAGCTGATCTCCCATCTCTGCCTGGCCTATGGCGGCGAGGGGACAGAGATCATCATGTCCGCCTATGGCTTCCTGATGTACGACATCGCCGGCCGCTATGCCGGCAGCCGCGTCATCAAGGTGCCCGAGAAGAACATGCTGGCCGATATCGACGGCATGCTCGCCGCCGTCGGCCCGCGCACCCGCATCGTCTTCCTGGCCAATCCGAACAACCCGACCGGCGCGCTGCTGCCCACCACCGAGGTCGCCCGCCTGCGCGCCGGCCTGCGGGACGACATCCTGCTGGTGCTGGACAGCGCCTATGCCGAATACGTCACCGAGCCCGACTACGACGCCGGCGCCAAGCTGGTGGATGCCGCGCCCAGCACCATCATGCTGCGCACCTTCAGCAAGATCTTCGGCCTGGGGGGCATGCGCATCGGCTGGGGCTACGCGGCGCCCGAGATCATCGACACGCTGAACCGTGTGCGCGGGCCCTTCAACGTCGCCGCCGCCTCGCAGGCCGCCGCCACCGCTGCCCTCTCCGAGCCGGGCTGGGTGGAGAAGTGCGTCGCGCACAACAGCGAATGGCGCGCCCGCATGGCCGGCGCGCTCGAGGCGGCCGGCCTCAAGGTCTGGCCGAGCCACACCAACTTCCTGCTGGTGGACTTCGGCACGCCTGGCGGCGCCAAGACGGCCGATGCGAAGCTGAAGTCGCGCGGCCTGATCGTGCGCGCCATGGGCGGCTATGGCCTGCCGGCCTGCCTGCGCATCACCATCGGCACCGCCGAGGAATGCCAGATGGTGACCGACGCGCTCACCGCCCCTCCGGCCCATGGCTGAGCCAATCTTCAATCGGCTCTGCCTGATCGGCCTGGGGCTGATCGGCTCCTCCATCGCGCGCCTGGCACGGGAGCGCGGCGACATCGCCCGCACCCTCGTCGCCTGCGACACCGGCGTGGGCGTGGCGGCGCGCGTGAAGGAACTCGATCTCGCCGATGTGGTGGAGGTGGAGGCCGCGCGCGCCGTCGAAGGCTGCGACGGCGTCATCCTCTGCACCCCGGTCGGCACCTTCGGGCGCGTCATGGCGCAGATCGCGCCGAACCTCGCCCCCGGCACGGTGCTGAGCGATGTCGGCTCCACCAAGGGCTCGGTGCTGCGCGACCTGCTGCCGCTGCTGCCCGAGGGTGTGCATCTGGTGCCCGGCCACCCCATGGCGGGCACCGAGTATTCCGGCCCCGATGCCGGTTTCGCCACGCTGTTCCAGGGCCGCTACACCATCCTGACCCCGCTGGAAGGCACCGACCCGGCGGCGGTGGAGAAAATCGCCGAGCTCTGGCGCCGCGCCGGAGCGATGATCGAGACGATGGACGCGGCCACCCATGACAAGGTGGTGGCCATCGTCTCCCACCTGCCGCACCTGATCGCCTTCACCATCTGCTCGACCGCCGACGACCTGGCGCAGGAAACCCGCGAGCAGGTGCTGAAATTCGCCGCCTCCGGCTTCCGCGACTTCACCCGAATCGCCGCCAGCGACGTGGACATGTGGCGCGACGTCTTCCTCAACAACCGCGAGGCACTGCTGGAAATGCTGGCGCGATTCTCGGAGGACGCCCACGCCCTCGGCCGCGCCGTGCGCTGGGGGGAGGCGGAGTTCATCGAGGACCGCATCCGCCGCGGTCGCAAGATCCGCCACGGGCTGATCGAGCGGAAACAGGCCTGAAGGCTGGCCAAAGGGGGCTCCGCCCCCTCTGGACACCCCCGCTGGGGTGGCCGTGCCACCCCAGACCCCGCCATTCCCGGCCGCTTTCGCCTGGGCACGCCGGCGGGCCATGCCCTCCGGCGACTGCGACCGCAGCCCGTGCCGCCTTTCTGATTTTTTAATGCTCCTCCCCCCAGCGGGAGGATTCTGGGGAGGGCGGTGCCCTCCCCGGCCTTCACCCCGCGAGATGATCCAGCAGCCGGCGCGCCTGCGGCGCCAGCGTGGCATCCACCCGCGTGCAGAGCAGCAGGCGGCGCACTGCCCAGGGTTCCGCCAATCGTCGGATGACAAGGCTGCGGCGGTGCCGCCGCGCAGCACTCTCCGGCAGGATGGCGACTCCCACCCCGGCGGCCACCATGCGGCAGGCAGCGTCGAAGCTGGGAGCATGGGCACGCATCCTGAGCCGGCCACCGGCCCGCGCCGCCTGTGCCAGAAGGTGGGCCTGCAATGCGCTCGCGGTGCCGAGGCCGACGAACGCCGCTTCCAGGGCCTCCGTCAGACGCAGGGCGGGCCCGGCAGCGAGCGGATGCCCGCGTGGTGCCACCAGTACCAGCCGGTCGGTGCGGAAGGGCGTGCCGTGCAGGTCGGTCCGCCCTTCCAGGGCCCAAGCGGCGGCGATGCCCAGTTCGGCGGTGCCCGTGGCTACGGCCTCGAGCACGGCGTGGCTCGGCTTCTCCTCCGGCTCCACGTCGATCAGCGGATGGGCGGCCAGGAAGCCCGGCAGCGCCTCCGGCAGGAACTCGGCGCATGCGGCGCCATTGGCTGGCAGGCGCACCAGCCCGCGCACGCCACCGGCATGGTCTGCCATCTCGGCCTGCAGCCGCGCCAACTGGGCCTGCATGGCGCGGGCGTGGTGCAGCAGCGCCAGCCCCGCCGGAGTGGGCCGTACCCCGCGGCGACCGCGCTCCAGCAGCGTCACCCCCGCGCTGGCTTCCAGGCCGCGGATGCGGGCGCTCGCCGCCGCCAGCGCCAGGTGCACCCGCGCCGCGCCCGCGGTGATGCTGCCCGCCTCCACCGTGGCGAGGAACAGCCGCAGGTCCGTCAGATCCAGGTGCATGCCGGGTGCCTTCGTCCAGGGCGAAGCCAGCCTCGCCCAATGCCGCATTGTGCCGCTGGCACCGGCGCCGGCAAGCTGCGCGCCATGCAAAGCGATCTCATGACGGTGCTGACGGTGACCGGCGTGTTTCTCCTGGCCGGGCTGGTGAAGGGGGTGGTCGGTCTCGGCCTGCCCACCATCGCCATGGGCCTGCTCGGGCTTTTCCTGCCGCCTGCCCAGGCGGCGGCGCTGCTGGTGGTGCCTTCGCTGCTGACGAATCTCTGGCAGGCCGCCTGGGGCGGGTCGCTGCTGCCGCTGCTGCGGCGGCTGGCGCCCCTGCTCCTCGGCATCCTGGGCGGTGCCGCGCTCGGCGCGATGACGGGGCTGGGCCTCGGCGCCGGCGGGGTGGAGACGGCCCGGTGGGGGCTGGGCGTGGCCCTGCTGCTCTACGGCGCCCTTGGGCTGAGCGAGCGGCGCCTGGCGCTGCCGGCGCAGGCGGCAGGCTGGGTCGGAGCGGCCACCGGCGTGGCGACGGGCCTCGTCACCGCCGCCACGGGCGTCTTCGTGCTGCCGGCCGTGCCCTATCTGCAGGCACTGGGGCTGGAGCGGAAGGCCTTGCTGCAAGCCATGGGTCTGTCCTTCTCCACCTCAACCCTGGCCCTGGCGGGGACGCTCTCAGGGCATGCGGCGCTGGGCGGGGCGGAGCTCGGCGCCTCGATCCTCACTCTGGTGCCGGCACTGCTCGGAATGGGCCTGGGGCAGCGGCTCCGGCTGCCGCCCGCACTGTTCCGGCGGGTTTTCTTCGTGACGCTGCTGGCGCTGGGCACGCATCTGGTCTGGGCGGCAAGCCGCTGAAGCGAAAAAAGGCCGGGGGAAGGAACTCCCCCAGACCCCCATCTTTTTCCTTCGAGTTCTTTAGGCCACCAGGCGGATGTGTCGGCCTTCCATGGCCTCCACGCGCAGCACGCCGATGATCTGGCCGAGATTGCCGGCAACAAGGTGCAGCATCTCCACCGGCATGGCGTCGAGCGCGATCTCGGCCCGCAACAGCGTGCCCTCGCGCTGGGCGCGGACGCGGTCGGGCGTCAGGTCGCGCTTGGCGAAGGGCTCCAGCACGCGGGAGAGGAAACCAGGGGAAGCTTCGGCGACAACGGTGAAACGGGCGGCCGTCAGGGCAACGGGACAGTCAGACATCGGAAAAGGTTCCGGATCGAGCGGTGTGGGAACAGGTTGCGCGGGGTTACCCCGGCCGCTGCCCCCCGCAAGGCGCTCAGGCGGCCGGGCCGCTAATAATGATCCGGAAGGTCCGAATGCGGTCCATGGCAGAAAGGATAGGCGCTTCGCCGACATGAGACAAGCCGTCCTGATATCTCACCCCTGCGTCTGCTCGGCCGGAACGGCCGGCTGCGGCAGGCTGAAATACTGGACCTGCTGCCGGTGCGCCGGGATCTCGATGCCCAGTTCGTCGAAGCGCTGGCGGATGCGCCGGTTCATCTCGCGCTTCACGTCCCAGCGCTTGATCGGCTCGGTCTTGACCCGCACCCGCACGACCGGACCGTTGGTCTGCAGACTGTCCACCCCTAGCACCTCCAGGTCGTCGCGGATGGCGGAGCTCCAGCGCGCCTCGCCGCGCATCTCCTGGCAGAGGCCCTGCAGCACCTCGACGACGCGGTCGGTGCTCTCGCGGTAGCTCACCTGCACGTCGAGCACCGCGAAGGAGAAGTCGCGCGTCATGTTGGTAACGCTGGTGACGGTGCTGAAGGGGATAATGTGCACGCTGCCATCCAGGTCGCGCAGCTTGATCGAGCGGATGGAAAGCTGCTCCACCACGCCCGCCTTGCCGCCCAGGTTGACCACGTCGCCCACCGCCATGGCGTCCTCGAACAGCAGGAAGACGCCGGTGATGACGTCCTGCACCAGCTTCTGCGAGCCGAAACCGAGCGCCAGGCCGACCACGCCGGCGCCGGCCAGCAGCGGCGCGACATTGACGCCGATCTGCGTCAGCAGGTTGAAGCCGACGAAAAGCAGGATGACCACCAGCAGGCTGGTGCGCAGCATCGGCAGCAGGGTGCGGACGCGGGCGCTGCGGGCCGCCTCCGCATCGCGCGAAAGGCGATCGAGATGCCGCTGCAGGGCGGCATTGGCGGCCTCCCATACCACCACGGCGACCACCACGGTCAGGGCGAAGGAGAGGCCGGTGCCGATCACTTGGCTGCCCAGTTCGCCGGGTGCGAACCAGGCGAAGGAGCGGACCCCCCAGACCTCCAGCAACACCAGCGTCGTCAGTACCGTGAGCGTGGCAGAGACGGCGCCCTTCAGGACGGGCAGGTAACGGTTGGCGCGCATCTCCAGCCCGGGATACCGGTGGGCCAGCTCGGGACCGATGCGGAAGCTGCCGGCCAGCACGCGGCGCAGCCCCATGTCCAGCGCCTTGGCCACGGCCAGCACCACCAGGGTGAGTAGGCTGGCGCGCAGCAGCCGCGTGAAGCCTTCCTCGATCTGCAGCGCCCAGACGCCCCAGAGCGCCAGCAGGTAGAGGATGGCCAGCATATGCCAGACCTCGGCCAGCCAGTCGCGGAAGCGGCGCAGTGCGGCCCGGGCGCGGTGCGGTACATCGCCGGACTTCAACGGCGGCGCGCGCAGCAGCTGCGCCACCGCCACCCTGTTCTGCAGCACGATGATGCCGCAGAAGAAGGAGACGATCAGCAGCACCAGCCGAAGGATGGCGTCATAGGCGCCCCAGGGAAGGCCGAACAGCAGCCCCGCCTCGGCCACCGCATAGCCGCCGACCAGCACCACTGTCATCCGGCCGAGCCAGAGCGTGACATAGGCCGCCGTCAGGTCGGACCAGGGCACCAGCCGCAGGGCGCGCGAGGCCGGCGAGAGGAGCATGCGGCTCACCGCCATGATCAACCGGCAGGCGAGATAGGCATTGTTGGCCGTCAGCAACACCAGCTCGGTGGTCGGCAGCGGACGCACCGCGCCGATCAGCCCGTAGGAGACGATGCCGAAGGCGGCGACCGGAAGCAGATCGAGCACCAGCCGGCCCAGCACCAGCGGCACCCGCCGCAGCCAGCGCCAGCCCTGCCCCGCGCCCGGCGCCATCCGGTCCAGCTGCTCGCGCTGTCGGGCCAGGGTGCGCTGCACCACCCACTCGGCCCAGACGCCGAGGCCGAACAGCAGGGCCAGCTTCCAGGAGGCGTCGAACACGCGCGCCTGGGTCACCGGGTCGCGCGCCAGCGAGGAGAACCAGGACAGCAGCCCTGGCAGGTCGGTGACGGCCTGCGCCGCCGTGACGGTCTGCTCGGAAAGCCAAGCGAGGCGATGGGAGGCGCCGATCAGGATCTGCCCGCCCAGGGTATTGGGCGCGAGCAGAGGTGCCTCCGGCGTGGCGGGCGCCCCTTCGGCGCTGGCCGGCGCGCCAGCGGGTGGACTGGCGGGCGCCGCACCATTGGCCGGGCTGGCCGGGGCCGCCGCAGGGGCCGCCGTGGAGGGCGGCATCTGGGCCTCGGCGGCGGAAAGCGCCTCCAGGGTGCGCATGAGGTCCGCCCGCCGGCCCTCGTCGCGCAGCAGGCCGAGCAGGCGTTGCGCCTCCGCCGGCCGCAGGGACGCGGAGGGCGGGGCGGCGGTGTTGGAGGGGACAGCGGGAGGCTGAGCGAATGCCGGCAGGGCGAGGCCGCAGAGCAGCAGCAGAGCGGGCAGGAGGCGCATGGGGCGGAGGCGAAGCCGATACGGCGCGTCAGGTCAAGCCTTGTCACGGAGGCGACGCTTGCACGGCGGCGAAACGACGCTATGTGGCCGGGATGCAGACCTTCCTCTCGATCCTGCTCGGCATTGCCATGCTCGCCACCTTCGGCGTCATGATGGCGGGCGTGGTGGGCACGGTGCGGGGCGGGGCCAACGGCGCCCGCTCCAACAGGCTGATGCGCTGGCGCATTGGGCTGCAGGGCCTCTCGATCCTGCTGTTCCTGGCGCTGATGCTCAGCATGGGGCGCTGAACCGGGCGGCTTCCCTGCGGCGGTCACCTTGCCTCGGGTGATCCTGGCGCATAGGCTTTGCACTGCAACAGCGCCAAGACCGCCCCGCAAGGGGCGGCGGCATGCCCGTCGCGTCGCCCGCCCCGGGCGGCGCCGGCCGGCATGACCTTCGGAAACCCAGGTTGGAACAGGCAGGACACGGCCCGGCGATGAAGCTCCTCGTACCCATCAAGCGGGTGGTCGATTACAACGTGAAGGTCCGCGTCAAGGCGGACGGCACGGGCGTCGAGACGGCGAACGTCAAGATGTCGATGAACCCCTTCGACGAGATCGCCGTCGAGGAAGCGGTGCGGCTGAAGGAGAAAGGGGTGGCGACCGAGATCGTTGCCGTCTCCATCGGCCCGGCTCAGGCGCAGGAGCAGATCCGCACCGCGCTGGCCATGGGCGCCGATCGCGGCATCCTGGTCGAGGCCGAGGGCACCGAGCCGCTGGCGGTCGCCAAGCTGCTGAAGGCGCTGGTCCAGCGCGAGAGCCCCGAGCTGGTCATCATGGGCAAGCAGGCGATCGACGACGACATGAACGCCACCGGCCAGATGCTGGCGGCGCTGCTCGGCTGGAGCCAGGGCACCTTCGCCAGCAAGGTCGAGCTGGCTGACGGCCAGGCCAAGGTGACGCGCGAGGTGGATGGCGGCCTGGAGACGGTCAACCTGAAGCTGCCGGCCATCGTCACCACCGACCTGCGCCTCAACGAGCCGCGCTACGCCTCGCTGCCCAACATCATGAAGGCGCGCAAGAAGCCGATCGAGACGCTGAAGCCGGGCGATCTCGGCGTGGACGTCACCCCGCGCCTGACCACGCTCAAGGTCGAGGATCCGCCGAAGCGCCAGGCCGGCGTCAAGGTCGGCTCGGTGGCCGAGCTGGTGGACAAGCTGCGCAATGAAGCGAAGGTGATCTGACCATGGCCGTTCTCGTTCTCGCCGACCGCAGCGGCACCACCGTCAGCAACCCGACCCGCAGCGCCGTTGCCGCGGCCTCGCAGATCGACAGCGACGTCCATGTCCTGGTGCTGGGCGATGCCGCGGCCGCTCAGGCGGCGGCCAAGCTGCCCGGCGTCAGCAAGGTGATCCAGGCCGACGGCCCCGCCTATGAGCATGGCCTGGCCGAGCCCGCGGCCGCCCTGCTGGTGGCGTTGGCGCCGGACTACACGCACCTGCTGGCCCCCGGCAGCGCTATGGGCAAGAACATCATGCCCCGCGTCGCCGCCCTGCTCGACGTGCAGATCATCTCCGACATTTCCGGCGTCGAGAGCCCCGACACCTTCCGTCGCTTCATCTATGCGGGCAACGCGCTGGCCACGGTGAAGACCTCGGATGCCAAGAAGGTGCTGACCGTCCGCGCCGCCTCCTTCGACCCGGTGCCGGCCGAGGGCGGCAGTGCCACAGTCGAGCCGGCGCCCGCCGCCGAGGATCCGGGCCTCTCTTCCTTCGTCGGCGCGCAGATCGCGCAGAGCGAGCGGCCGGAACTGACCGCCGCGCGCGTCGTCATCTCCGGCGGCCGCGCCATGGGCTCGGCGGAGAACTTCGCCATCCTCGACAAGGTGGCCGACAAGCTCGGCGCCGCTGTCGGCGCCTCCCGCGCCGCCGTGGATGCCGGCTATGCGCCGAACGACCATCAGGTCGGCCAGACCGGCAAGATCGTCGCGCCGGAGCTGTACATCGCCGTCGGCATCTCGGGCGCCATCCAGCACCTCGCGGGCATGAAGGACAGCAAGGTGATCGTCGCCATCAACAAGGACGAGGAGGCGCCGATCTTCCAGGTGGCCGATTACGGCCTGGTGGGCGACCTCTTCACCATCATCCCGGAATTGGAAAAGGAACTGGACTGAGCCATGGCGATGGGCATCCCCGAGATCGCCTCCGTCGGCGTCATCGGCGCCGGCCAGATGGGCAATGGTATCGCCCATGTGGCTGCGCTGGCCGGGCTGTCCGTCGCGCTGGTGGACGTGAAGGCCGAGGCGCTGGAGAAGGCGCTGGCGACCATGGCGAAGAACATGGACCGCCAAGTGGCCAAGGGCGCCCTCACCGCCGAGGCCAAGGCCGCGGCGCTGGGGCGCATCCGCACCGGCACCGAGATGGCGATCCTCGGCGAGAGCGACATCGTCATCGAGGCCGCGAGCGAGCGCGAGGAGCTCAAGCTCTCCATCTTCAAGGCGGTCTGCCCGCTGCTGAAGAAAGAGGCCATCCTCGCCTCCAACACCTCCTCGATCCCGATCACCCGCCTCGCCGCCGCCACCGACCGGCCGGAGCGCGTCATCGGCATGCACTTCATGAACCCGGTGCCGGTCATGAAGCTGGTCGAGGTCATCCGCGGCATCGCCACCGATGAGCCGACCTTCGATGCCGTCCTGGCGCTGGCCGGCAAGCTCGGCAAGGTCACGGCGGTGTCGCAGGACTACCCGGCCTTCATCGTCAACCGCGTCCTGATCCCGATGATCAACGAGGCGGTGCAAACGCTGCAGGAAGGGGTGGGCAATGTCCGCTCTATCGACACGGCGCTGAAGCTCGGCGCTAACCATCCGATGGGGCCGCTGGAACTGGCGGACTTCATCGGACTCGATACCTGCCTCGCCATCATGCGCGTGCTGCACGAGGGCATGGGCGACAGCAAGTATCGCCCCTCGCCCCTGCTGGTGAAGTATGTCGAGGCCGGCTGGCTCGGGCGGAAGACCGGGCGCGGCTTCTATGACTATTCGCAGGACCCGCCAAAAGCGACACGCTGACGGCAAGGGCCAGGGGCGCTGCCCCCATCGGCCCCTTGGGACCCCGCTGGGGGATCGTTATCCCCCCAGACCCCGCCATCAGGGCGGCATCCGTAAAAAGACAATCGGGAAGGTCATGGTTCGGGGCCTGGGCGGCCATGCGCGCCCAGGCCCGTGACGCGGCGGCGGGCCGGGGAACCATCCGCCGGCGCAGGTGTTGCTGCCATCAGCAGGTTTCGTGATCCCCCTGCGCGGGCGACTGCGAGGGCATCCGTCGACCTGGGGCGAAGCGGATCGCTTTCGTTCTGTACAGCGGAGGGCGCGCGAGATGAGAGCCTTGGTCTGGCACGGCAAGCAGGACATCCGGTGCGACAGGGTGTCGGACCCTGAGATCGAGGACCCGCGCGACGCCATCATCAAGGTGACGAGTTGCGCCATCTGCGGCTCGGACCTCCACCTCTTCCACAACTTCATCCCGGCCATGCTGCCCGGCGACATCATGGGCCACGAGGCCATGGGCGAGGTCGTCGAGGTGGGCTCGGCGGCGAAAAGCAAGCTCAAGAAGGGCGACCGCATCGTCGTGCCCTTCACCATCATCTGCGGCGAATGCGAGCAGTGCAGGCGCGGCAACTTCTCCGTCTGCGAGCGGACGAACCGCAAGAAGGAGCTCGCCGAGAAGGTCTTCGGCCACGCCACGGCCGGGCTCTTCGGCTACACGCATCTGACGGGCGGCTATCCCGGCGGACAGGCCGAATACCTTCGCGTGCCCTTCGCGGATGCCACCCACATCAAGGTCCCGGACAGCCTGACGGACGAGCAGGTGCTCTTCCTCAGCGACATCTTTCCCACCGGATGGCAGGCGGCGGCGCAGTGCGACATCGAGCCGACGGATACGGTGGCGATCTGGGGCTGCGGGCCGGTCGGGCAGATGGCGATCCGCAGCGCCATCCTGCTCGGGGCAAAGCAGGTGGTCGCCATCGACTGCATCCCGGAGCGCCTCTCGATGGCCGAGGCGGGGGGTGCCATCCCCATCAACTTCGAGCGGGAGAGCGTCATCGGGCGCCTCGATGACCTGACGGACGGAAAGGGCCCGGAAAAGTGCATCGACGCCGTCGGCATGGAATCGCATGTCACACCCAGCCTGCCCGATACGCTGCTGGACCGCGCCAAACAGGCGATGCTGCTGGAGAGTGATCGCCCACATGTCCTGCGGGAGATGATCTATGTGTGCCGGCCGGCGGGCACCCTTTCCATTCCCGGCGTCTATAGCGGGCTGATCGACAAGGTTCCGATGGGGATGGCCATGAACAAGGGCCTGACCTTCCGCATGGGCCAGACGCATGTGAACCGCTGGACGGACGATCTGCTGCGCCGGATCGAGGAAGGGGAGATCGACCCGTCCTTCGTCATCACCCATACGGTGAGCCTCGAGGACGGGCCGGAAATGTACAAGGTGTTCCGCGACAAGCAGGACAGCTGCATCAAAGTCGTTCTCAAGCCCTGAGGTGGTCCCATGAACATGCTGGCGAGAGCCGCAGACATCACCCGCTCGCCGGGTGATCCGAGGGTGCAGTCCACCGGGCCTAGTTCGCTCGGCACGGCCGACCGTATGGCCCGTGCGCTGGGCTGGTTCAGCATCGGGCTTGGCGCGGCCGAGCTGCTCGGCGCCCGGCGCCTCGCGCGCGGGCTTGGCCTGGAAGGCTATGAGTGGCTGATCCGCGGCTATGGCGCGCGGGAGATCGCCTCCGGCGTCGCCTGCCTTTCGGCGAACCCGCTCCCCGGCATCACGAGCCGGATCGCGGGGGATGGTCTCGACATCCTGACGCTGCTCGCCGGGCTGCGCCAGGACGGCCCGAGGCGGGGCAACACCGAGCTTGCGCTGTTCGCCGTGGCCGGCGTCACCCTGCTGGATGTGCTCTGCTACCAGGAACTGAGCGCGCGGCATGCGCGCCCGCGCGGCCCGTCGCGTGACTACCGGGATCGCTCCGGCTTCCCGAAGGGCCTGGCCGCGGCCCGGGAGGCGGCGCGCAAGGCGCGGGAGACAGACCCGGCGCGCGTGACTGCCTGATGCCGGGGTCCGGGGTGGTTCAACCACCCCGGCGGGAGGGCTCCAGGGAGGGCGGTGCCCTCCCTGGCCGCTTACAGCAGCCCTTCCCTCCGGAAGCTGAAGTAGCGCCCGTTCCCGACGATCAGATGGTCATGCACCACCACGGCGAAGAAGGTCGCCGCCTGCTTGATCTCCTTTGTCATCTCGACATCCGCCCGACTCGGCGTCGGGTCGCCGCTGGGGTGGTTGTGCACCAGGATCAGCGCCGTGGCGTGCAGTTCCAGCGCCCGCTTCATCACCTCGCGCGGATAGACCGGGGTATGATTGACGGTGCCCTTGGCCTGGGGTTCGTCGGCGATCAGGCGGTTCTTGCTGTCGAGGAAGAGGATGCGGAACTGTTCGATCTTCTCGCGCGAGATCGCGGCGTTCAGATAGGTGATCAGCCGGTCCCAGTTGTTCAGCACCGGCGCTTCCATCACCTCCGCCCTGGCGAGGCGCAGCGCGGCGGCCTGGACGAGCTTGATGGCGGCGACGCTGTGTGGCCCGAGGCCGCGCGTCTCCAGCAGCACCTTCTGCGGCGCGGCCAGCACCCCGGCGAAGCTGCCGAACTGGTTAATGAGGGATTTCGCCAGCGGCTTGGTGTCGCCCTGCTTGAAGGCGAAGAAGAGCAGCATTTCCAGCAGCTCGTAATCGGCCAGGGCGTCGGGGCCGCGCTCCAGCAGCTTCTCGCGCATCCGGCCGCGATGGCCATGAGGGCCGGTGCTAACGAAAGGCGCCGGCACCGCTTCCGGCCGGACGGGGCCGAGATCCTCCATGGGCGCCGAATCGGGCAGAGAGGAGCCGGCGAGGGGCTCGAATCCAGCACGCAGGGGCCCTTCGGCGAAACCGGGTGGCGAAGCCGGGGAGGCCGGCGGTTCAGCCGCCCCGACTTCGGGCGCCGACGAGGAAGGCCGCGCCTTCCCCTGCGAGTCGAACATCCTGGAGAGCCACGCAGCCACAACACTCATCCGTTCTGAATAACGCCCTACTGGCGATATTCAGCACTATCACTTCAACCTATAGGTTCTTCAAGGCCCATGAGGGGCGTGGCGTTAGCCCCCGAAGCTGACCTTGGCATTCTCGCTGCTATCGGGCTTGCCGCTCACCACCGCCTGGGCATAGCCATAGGCGTAGCGCAGGTTGGAGGAGATGCCGTCCCAGTACTCGGCGCCTTCAACCGTCACGGCGATCAGCGCGACCTCGTCGCTCTCCGGCCCCTGCGGCAGCCAGCTGCGCAGCCCCTCAGTCCAGAGCTCCTTCTTCTTCGCCACCTCGGTCACCACCTTGCCGCGGCCGAAGAGGGAGACGTAGTCCTGGCTCCGGGTATCGGCATAGCCGAGCAGCACCCGCGAATCATGGGCCAGTTCGGTGATCTTCGGGCTGTCCTTGCGGGTGAAGAACCACAGGGTGTGGCCGTCCGGGTCCGGCTTCTGGGTGCGCATCGGGCGGCCTCGCAGGCGCCCCCGCTCGTCGATGGTGACAAAGGTCGCGGTGGCGATGCCGGAGATCATCTCCCGCACCTTCATCCGCATCTCGTCTTCGTTGCGATCGGTCGGCATGCTTGGCTCCGTGGCTGTCTGCCCGGATGAACCCGCCGCCTCGCCACGGGTTGCCGCCCGCCCGGCCCACCGGAAGGAGAGCCCAGCCCCCTCTCCCACCGCCGAGGATCAGGAGCCGAAGAGATAGGGCGGCATGGGCTGGGTCTTGTCCACCACGCCCTTCACGCCCGGCACCTGTTCGGCCAGCACCTTGAGGGCGCGCTGCACGGCGGGGCTGCGGCGGAAGCCATGCAGTTCCACCACGCTGTCACGCACATCCACCATGGTGTAGAAGGTGTCCGCCCAGGGCTCCCGCTTCATCGCCGCCAGCACGGCGCGGCGCAGCCGGTCGTCGGAATAGCTGCCCTCCTCCACCTGCGGCGCCACCAGGGCCCGCAGGAGGTCGGCACGGCTGACCAGCCCGCGCAGCTTGCCGTCCTGCACCACCACCACGCGGCGGATGTTGTGGGCCTCCATCGTCTCGACGATGGTGCTGACCTTGGTGTCCGGCGTGACGGTGATGACGTCGGTGGTCATCACCTCCGCGGCCGTGGTGCCGTGGCTGCAGGCATAGCGGTCGGCCAGCCGGTCCATATTTGCGAAGAGCTGGCGCAATATGCCCATCGATGACTTGTCGGCCCCTCCCAGGCGGCGGATCAGGTCGGCCTCGGTGACGATGCCCAGCAGGGCACCGTTCGGCCCCACCACCGGCACGGCGGAGATGCCGCGCTCCGCCAGCAGGTGAGCCACCGCCAGGAAGGGGGTTTCCGGAGGCACGGTTACGACATCGGGGGTCATGATGTCCTTGGCCGTCGGGATGGGCATAGGTCCGGCTCCTCTCCGCTGCGGACAGAGAATACGCCTATCCCGGTCGCGCCGCCTTGATCCGGATCAACCATCCCCGCCATCCGAGTGGCGCGACAAACCAGATGCTCACGGCGGCGTGATGTTCTAGGCTGCGCCGATGCGTCCTGCCCTGCTTGGCCTTCTCCTGCTGCTGCCCGGCTGTATTGGCCTGCCCGAGATCCCTGCCCTCTCCTCGCTCTGGGAGGCACCGCTTCCGGAGGCCGAGCCGGATCCGCCGCGCCTGACGGCGCATCCGCCGGGCGACATGCCGGCCCTCCGAGTTTCCTGGGGCAGCAGCCGAGCACTGGTCCTACTGATCCAGCAGAATGGCGAGAACCGCCTCTGGCGGAGCGGCGGCGGGCTGGTGGTGGCGACCGACGGTGCCCGCGTGGTGGCCACCGCCGGGCTGCGCGACTGGTTGGCCAGCACGCGACTGGACGGGCCGGACCCCTTGGACGATCCGCTGGTGCTGGTCGGGCAGCCCGCCGCCACCCTGCGGCGCGAGCTGGACCTGATGCGCGGCGACCGCTCGCCCGACAGCATGCGCTTCGGCGTGGCATTGAGCTGCCGCCTGACCGCCAGCCTGGAGGGCGCCGCGGTGCTGGTGCTGGAGCATTGCCGCCGCCGTGGCGGCGAGAGCTTCACCAACCGCTACTGGGCCGATCCCGACTCGGGCGGTATCTACCGCTCCGAGCAATGGGTCGGCGATGTCGGAATGATGCGGCTGGAAGTGGTCACGCCTCCCAGCTGAGACCGGCCCGCCGCATCCGCCCCGCCACATAGGCCAGCCAGAGAAGCTGCACCACCAGCGGCGGCAGGATGATCAGCGGCTTCACACCAGGCGAGAGGCGCAGGAAGAGCAGCGCCAGCGCCACATGAAAGGCGGCGAAACCCCAATGCGCCGCCGCTACCGCCCGGGTCGGCACACCGCTGCGCTGCGCCATCTGGTAAAGATGGCTGCGGTGCGGGGCGCTGAGCGGCTCGCCCATGACCGCCCGGCGCAGCAGGGTGAAGCCGGTGTCGAACAGCAGCGCGAACAGCAGCAGCGGCACCAGCAGGAAGGAGAGCTGCGCCGCGTCCAGCCGCGCCGCCGCGACGCCCAGCACGGCCAGCATGAAGCCGAGGAACTGGCTGCCGACATCACCCATGAAGATGCGGGCGGGGTGCAAATTGAAGGGCAGGAAGCCGAGCACGCCGCCGGCCAGAATCAGGCAGGCGGCGTAGATGAACCAGCCACCCTGCGTCTCCGCCACGAAGCCGAGCCCAAGGCAGGTGATCAGCACGGTGCCCCCGATCAGCCCATCCAGCCCGTCCATGAAATTCATCGCATTGGTGCAGGCGACGATCCAGAACACCGTCAGCACCGCGCCCAGCGGGCCCAGTTCGATGACGCCGACCCAGGGCAGCGCCAGGTGATCCACCACCAGCCCGCTGCCCACGGCGACCAGCGCCGCCAGGCCCTGCGCCGCCAGCTTCACCACGAAGCGGAAGTCGCGAATGTCGTCCAGCAGCGCCACCGCGGCGATCGCCACCGCGGCCAGGATGACGCCGATGAAGCGCCGCTCCGCCATGCGGGCGAAATCGGCGACATGATAGAGCACCAGCATTCCCAGGATGAAGGCGCAGACGATGCCGACGCCCCCGCCCTTCGGGGTGGGGCGGCTATGCGCCTTGCGGTGGTCGGGGTGGTCGAGGATCGGGAAGGCGATCATCAGCCGCACCAGCAGCGCGGAGAGCACCGCCAGCCCGGCCGCGAAGGTCAGGTGTTGCAGGAAGGCATAGGAGGTCATGAGAGAGGCCTGAGGAAAGGGATTGAGGGGGCTTTGCCCCCTCAAGCTCCCCCACCAGGAAACTGAGTTTCCTGGACCTTCCATTCGGGGGAGGTGCAGGAACCTCAGGTTCCTGCCGGGGGGTGTCCAGAGGGGGGCGGCGCCCCCCTTTGGCCGCGCTAGGTCACCCGCGCCTCCTCCAGGCTGGCGTAGATGTCACCGGAATTGGCGGAATCGGGCAGCACTTCCAGCCAGCGCGCCATGGTGCCGGCATGCACGGGGCCTTCCAGCACGAAGCGCATTTCCTCGCCGATGCAGGCATTGAAGCTGTAGTCGCCCAGATCCTCCAGCGCGCCGAGCGCGTCCAGCGCGACCTGCCGTTGCAGGGTGGTGAACTCGAAGGACAGGCTGCGCACCGGCTTCGACAGTCCGGCCAGCGCCGCGGCCTCGAAGCCCTCGATGTCGAGCTTGATGAAGGTCGGCATCCCATGCTCGCCGGCCAGCGCGTCCAGCGTCGTCACCGGCACGGCGATGGCGCCGTCCCAGACCTGCCCCTCCCATCCCGGCGCCGTTTCCGCCGCCGCCATGAAGGCCTCCGAGGCGGTGGCGACCGTCGGGTTGGCGCTGTTCAGGTGCAGCCGGCCCTGGCCCTGCTGGCTACCGATCAGCGCCGGCACGAGGGTGACGCCCTCGTCCCGCCCGAACAACCGGCGCAGCAGCCGGGCCAGGCGCGGCTGCGGCTCCACCGCGACGACGCGGGCGCCGATCCGGCGCAGGCTGGCCGTGCGGTCGCCGACATGGGCGCCGATGTCGAAGGCCAGATCTTCCGCTGTCACGAAGCGGCCGAGGAAGGCATCCAGCGCCTCGGCGCGGCCGGGGGCGTAGTAGGTGTGCAGCGAGCGGCCGATGGCGCGCGCATTCGGGGCAAGGCTCATGGACGGAACACCAGGGCTGCGCCGCCGGCTAGCTCGGGCGGCACCATGAGGCCCTCCGGCGCCTCCCGCAGCGGCAGGCCATCGAGCAGGCGGCGGACGGCGGCATTGCCATCCTCCGTCCGCACCGTGAATCCGGCCAGGAAGGGCAGCGTGGGCGCGGTGACGCCGGGCAGGACCGCGCCGAGCGCCTCCGCCGGCAGGATGCGCACCCGCCCGTGCGGCAGGGGCAGCGCATAGCCGCCCGCCGAATCCGGCTCCAGCGGCCGGCCGGTCAGGCGGGAGAGCGCGACAGCGCTGGTGGCGGGCTCCGGCGCGGCGAGCACCACGCTTTCCAGCGCCACGGCACGGTTCGGGTGCTCCATCCAGCGCTCCTGCCAGAGCAGTTCCGGCGTGTGGTGCTGGATGAGTTGCAGCCGGCCCTCCGGCGCGTCCGGCAACGGCAGGCGGGAGAAGCGGGCGCGCGGCCCCTCCGGCGCATCCACCGGTCGCTCCAGATGCGCGATACCCGGGATCTCCAGCCCGGCGCGGCGCAGCCGGGCCAGTTCGGCCTCCGCATCCGCCATGCCGAAGGCCAGGATATGCACCCCCACATAGCGGTCGAGGAAGCCACCCAGCCCGTTGTCGAAGCGCTGGGGCTCCAGGATCGCCAGCAGCTCCAGATAGCCCTCACGCAGCATGGCGCAGCGATTGCCGGTGGCCAGCAGTTCCACCGGCGCATCCGGGCCGCGCCGGCCGGATTGCCGGGCCACCGGCGTCAGCTGGAAGCCCAGCCGCTCATAGGCTGCCCAGAGCGCCGGCCCATCCCGCGTGCCGAGGCCGACATGGTCCAGGCTGGCGGCCCCGCTGGCGACCCCACTGGCGCCGCCGCTCACGGGTTCGGCTCGTATTTCGGCAGGCGCCACGCCGCGGGCTCGGCCGCCGCCTCATCGTACCAGCGCCGCAGCAGCGGATGGTCACGCACCGCCTCCACATAGGCGCGGCTGGTCTCGGAGATCTCCGGTTCCCAGGTGAGGAAGCGGCAGGCCACGGGAGCGAACATCGC
Source organism: Roseomonas sp. (assembly GCA_035565935.1). Taxonomy (GTDB): domain Bacteria; phylum Pseudomonadota; class Alphaproteobacteria; order Acetobacterales; family Acetobacteraceae; genus Pseudoroseomonas. The sequence goes on along the minus strand of DATMRU010000057.1, from coordinate 11,752 downwards.
ATCCGCCGCGCCGAAGCCGGTGCCGAACAGGAAGGGACCGCCGGATTCCAGCAGCGCCTCGCGCCAGATCGCCTCGATGCGGGCGATGTCGGCCAGCGCCTCCGGAGTGCGGCCCTGGCCGGGGAAGCGGTTCAGAATGGTCATCGGCATGGCCATGCGCAGGCCACGGAAACCGGCATGCATCTCGGCCGCGATGCTGCGGGCATGGGCACGCGCCGCCGGGTCCTCGGGCCAGAGGGAGGGGGCGAGCTCGGCGCAGTACTCGATGATGGACAGGCTCTCCCAGACGCGGGCGCCGCGATGCTCCAGATAGGGCACCGTGCCGGAAGGGGTCGCGTCCTTGACGGCGGGCGTGGAGCCCCCGGCGAGCGGAATCACCACCTCCTCCACGTCCAGCTCGGCCAGGCGCACGGCCAGCCAGCCGCGCAGCGACCAGGAGGAATACATCTTTGTTCCGATGAAAAGGCGGCCCTCGGCCATCGGCGCTTCTCCTTCCGCGCTGGCCAGAGGGGGCGCCGCCCCCTCTGGAACTTCCCCACCAGGAACCTGAGGTTCCTGGAATTCCCTTCAGCTCAGCGGCACGCCCTTCGACGTGCTGTACTCGAAATGCAGCGCCTCGCCCGGGAAGACGCGCGGATGGATGGCATGCGCCGCCATCGCCGCCTCCGAGAAACCCTGCAGGATCAGCTTCAGCTTGCCAGGATAGGTGGCGATGTCACCGATCGCATGGACGCCGGGAATGTTGGTGGCGCAGGTGGAGGGCTCGACCGTGACATGGCTGCGCTCCAGCCCAAGGCCCCACTCGGCGATCGGGCCAAGCTCCATGGAGAGGCCGAAGAAGGCCAGCAGATGGTCGGCCGCTACTACCTTCTCCTCGCCCTTCAGGGTTGCCAGCACGATGTGGTCCAGTTCGCCCCGGGCGCCGCGCAGGCCGTGCAGCTGGTAGGGAATGGCCAGCTCGATCTCGCCCCGCTCGGCGGCGGCCTCCATCTGCGCCACGCTCTCCGGCGCGGCACGGAACTTGGGGCGGCGGTGCACCACCGTCACCCTGGCGGCGATGTCCTTCAGGCTGAGCGCCCAGTCCACCGCCGAGTCCCCGCCCCCGGCGATGACCACCCGCTTGTTCCGGAACTCCTCGCGCCGCGCCACCATGTAGCGCACTGCGCCCGTGGCCTCGTAGGCAGCGAGATCGTTCAGCGGCGGGCGGTTGGGGCCGAAGGCGCCAGCGCCGGCGGCCAGGATCACCGCCTTGGCCCGCACGATCTCGTTCTTGCTGGTGCGCAACGCGAAGCCGCCTCCCGGCTGCTCCTTCAGCGCCTCAACGCGGCGGCCGAGCAGGTAGACAGGGGCGAAGGGCGCCGCCTGCGCCTCCAGCCGCTCGATCAGCTCGCCGCCCGCGATCGCCGGGTGTGCGGGGATGTCATAGATCGGCTTCTCCGGGTAGAGCGCGGCGCATTGCCCGCCGATCGCCTCCAGCGTGTCGATCACCACGCATTTCATCCGCAGCATGCCGCATTCGAACACCGCGAACAGGCCGGTGGGACCGGCGCCGATGATGGCGACATCGGCCTCCACCGCGACATGCGCCGCCCCAGGGGAATGATCGGGGGGATGATCGAGCATGGGGAACAGTACCTCCGCGTCCGGCTGCCGTGCATAGAGGCTTTGGCCAGTCGCGGCAAAGGGGGACGGCGGCCGCCTCCCGGGGAGGCTGGCCCTACGGCCAGCCGACGCCGCCGGTCTGCCCGTAGATCTGCCCGGTGGTGTAGCTCGACGAAGCGGCGGCGAGTTCGACATAGACGGAGGCGAGTTCCACCGGCTGGCCCGGGCGCTTCAGGGGTGTGCTGGCGCCGAACTGCTTCAGCCCTGCCTCGGTCTGGCCGCCGCCGACCTGGAGGGGGGTCCAGAAGGGTCCGGGGGCCACGCCGTTCACGCGAATGCCCTTGTCGATCACCTGCTTGGCCAGGCCCTTCACGAAGGCTTCGTTGGCGGCCTTGGTGCAGGCATAGTCCAGGATGTACTGCGAGGGTCGGTCGGCATTGACCGAGGAGGTCACGATGATGGCGCTGCCCGCCGGCAGGTGCGGCAGGGCGGCCTTGGTGATCCAGAACATGGCATAGACGTTCGTCTTCATGGTCTGGTCGAGCTGCTCGGTCGAGATGTCGGCCAGCGCGTGCTGGGCATGCTGGTAGGCGGCGTTGCTGACCAGGATGTCGAGGCCGCCGAGCTGCTCGCGGGCCTCGTTCACCAGGCGGATGCAGAAGGCTTCATCGCGGATGTCCCCGGGGATCAGCACGGCCTTGCGGCCGGCCTCGCGGATGTGGCGGGCCACGTCCTCGGCATCGGACTGTTCGGCGGGCAGATAGTTGATGGCGACGTCGGCCCCCTCGCGCGCATAGGCGATGGCAGCGGCCCGGCCGATGCCCGAATCGCCCCCTGTGATCAGCGCCCGGCGCCCGGTGAGACGGCCCGAGCCCTTGTAGCTCGCCTCGCCGCAATCCGGCACGGGCGTCATCTTGGATTGCAGGGCCGGCCAGGGCTGCGACTGCATCTTGAAGGGCGGCTTGGGAAAACGGTCTTGCGGGTTCGAGAGGACGGGCGCGGCGCTCGTATCGGCCGGGGCCGTCTGGGCGACAGCCGGCCCGGCGACCATGGAGGCGAGCCCGCCGGCGGCCACGCCGCGAAAGACGTCGCGGCGGGAGGGGGCGTGATCATCGGTCATGGCGTGCTCCGTGGCTGGAGGGTTCACAGCCTGAACGGCGGAAGCGCCGCGAAGTTCGCACCGCGAAAGAGGGGCCGCCCTTGTAAGCCCCCGCGCCCCGGGGGCAGATTGCCCCGGCCCATGCCCGAGACGCTGCACCTCCTCCTGCCCGACCTGGACGCCACCGAGGCGCTGGCCGCGCGCGCCGCCGCCCTGGCGCGGCCGGGCGATGCGATCCTGCTGGAAGGTCCGCTCGGCGCCGGAAAATCGGCCTTCTGCCGCGCCTTCCTGCGGGCCGCGGCGGGCGACCCGGCGCTGGAGGTGCCCTCCCCCAGCTTCACCCTGGTACAGGGGTATGACCTGCCGCGGGGCCCCGCGCACCATTTCGACCTCTACCGCCTTTCCGGGCCGGAGGAGCTGGAGGAGCTGGGCTGGCAGGAGGCGCGCGAGGGCATCGTGCTGGTCGAGTGGCCGGACCGGCTGGGCTGGCTGACCCCGCCCGATGCGCTGCACCTGACCCTCCGCCCCGACGAGGCCGGCGAGGCCCGGCACGCCACCCTGCGCGGCTGGGACCGGCGTCTGACCGCCCTGGCCGGGCTTTGACGCCACCCGCGCATTCGGCGCTTGGCAAGCGTCGCCGGCTGCGGCACCTCCTTGCCGCGACATGACCCCTACGGACTCCTTTCTGGCTGCCCATGGCTATGCGGATGCCACGCGCACGCCACTGCCCCAGGATGCCGGCCATCGCCGCTACACGCGCCTCGGCGGTGGGCCGCGCCCTGCTTTGCTGATGGACTGCGCCGATGCACCCAAGGTCGGGCTGACGCCGGAAGAGGACCTGATCCCCTTCCTGAAGCTGGCCCGGCACATCACCGGAATCGGGCTTTCCGCCCCCGCCATCCTGGCCGAGGACACGCCGCACGGCCTGCTGCTGGTGGAGGACCTGGGCGCCCAGACCCACGCCATGCTGCTGGATGCCGGCGCCGAACCGCAGCCGCTCTACGAGGCGGCGGCCGAGGCGCTGGCGGCGCTGCATGCCGTCCCGCCCCCGCCCGGCCTGCCGCACTGGGAGGCGCCGCGCATGGCCGCCACGGCGGCGCAGACCTTCCTGGACTGGTGGTGGCCCACCACCTTCGGCGCCGCCCCCGCCGAAGCCATCCGGACCCAGTTCATGGCCGCCCTGCACGCCATGCTGGAGCCCTTCGCCGGCGCCGGCTGTCTGGTGCACCGCGACTACTTCCCCGCCAACCTGATGCACCTGCCCGACCGCCCGGGCCCGCGCCGCGTCGGCATCCTGGACTTCCAGGACGCCGCGCTCGGCCACCCCGCCTATGACATGGTCAGCCTGACCGAGGATGCCCGCCGCGACGTGGCGCCGGCGGTGCGCGAGGCCGCCCTCGCCCGCTATCTCGCCGCCCGGCCGGAGCTGGATCCGGCCGGTTTCCGCGCCGCCATGGCGGCCATGGCGGCGCAGCGGCACCTGCGGGTCGCCGCGCTCTGGGTGCGGCTGGCCCGGCGTGACGGCAAGCCGCACTACCTTCGGCACGGCCCGCGCTGCTGGGCGCTGCTGGCCGAGGCGCTGCGCCACCCCGCCACCGCGCCGCTCGCCGCTTTCCTCGACCGCCATGTGCCCGCCGGGCTGCGGCGCAACCCTGCCAGCCTCACTTCCGCCAGCCCCACCCTCACTGGCCCCACCAAGGACGACGCCGCGTGATCACCCTGAACTCCGCCATGGTTCTGGCCGCCGGCCTTGGCACCCGCATGCGCCCGCTGACCGAGGCGAAGCCGAAGCCGCTGCTGAAGCTGGCCGGGCGCAGCCTGCTCGACCACGCGCTGGATCGCATCGACGCCGCTGGGATCGGCAAGGTCGTGGTCAATGCCCACTGGTTCCCCGAGCAGGTGGAGGCGGTCTGTGCCGCCCGTCCCAACCCGCCCACCGTGCTGCGCGAGGAGCCGGTGCAGGAGACCGGCGGCGGTGTGCGCGATGCCCTGCCGCATCTCGGCCCCGATCCCTTCCTGGTGGTGAATGGCGACGCCTATTGGCTGGACGGCCCCACCCCGACCATCGAGCGCATGGCCCGCTGCTTCGATGCCGAGAGCATGGACGCGCTGCTGCTGGTGGTGCGGGCCACGGCTGTCGAGGGCGAGGTCGGCCGCGGCGACTTCCTGCTTGACCCTCTGGGCCATGTGCGCCGCCCGAAGGAGCGCGAGATCGCACCTTACTTCTACGCCGGGTTGCAGGTGGTGCATCCGCGCCTGTTCGAGGGCGCGCCGGCCGGCTCCTTCAGCACCAACCTGCTATGGAACCGCGCCATCGAGGCCGAGCGGCTGTTCGGCCTGGTGCATGACGGGGCTTGGTTCCATCTCTCCACGCCGGTGGACCTGCGCCGCGCCGAGGGGGCGCTGGCCACGGGGCTCACCCGGGCGCTGTTCTGAGAGCGGGGCGCTCAAGCGGCATCACATCCAGCCGGCGGAACTGCACCGCTGAGCCCTCGTGATGGTTCTGCAGGGCGATGTGCCCGCGCGGCTCCCGCAGGGCCGGCCTCAGATGTGAGGCCGGCGTGCCATTCAGCCATACCGTCAGGCTGTCCCCCTCGGCGCGGATGACGAACTCGTTCCATTCGCCACAGGGGCGGGAGAGGTGCCCGCTGGCCGGCGCCAGCCGGTAGATCGCGCCCGTCAGGTGCAGCGGACTGTCCAACCGCTTCGCCTTCGGGTCGTAGCCGCGGTCGTCGATCTGGATCTCGTAGCCGCGCTCGATCGCCGGGCCGGGGCTGTCCTGCAAGGGCGGGCAGCGAATGAAGACACCCGAATTGTCGTCGGAGCGCGTGATGCGCCACTCCACCTTCAGCACGAAATCCTCGAAGGCGGCATCAGCGAACCAGAACAGGCCCGAGCCGCCGAAGCTTTCCAGCACCCCAGGCTCGGCCCAGCGGAAGCCGCCGGGCCCGGCCATGCGCCAGCCGGCGAGATCCGTTGTCAGCAAGGGCCTGAAGTCTTCCATCTCTCGCGGTCCCGTCCTTCGTTGTTGCAGCGCGCATTCCGACGCGGGCTGGCCGCGCCTTAGGCGATCCCCGGCCGGGGGGCGCCCTCCGCCGCGTCGATGGCGGCCAGGATGGCGTGCCAGCGGGCATCGTCCAGCGCCTTTGCCTTCTCGCCACCCGCGAAGAAACAGGCCTTGAAGGCTTCAAGCTCGTGCGGCTCCAGCGCGACCACCACCTCACGCTGGGTTCCCGCCTCCGCCGCCCGCGCCAGGGCGGCACGGACAGCACCCACCGAGCCGGGCTCCAGGGGCATGGTCTCGGGGGCGGAAGCGGTGCCTCGTTCGAAGGCATCGGTCGCGGCTTCAAGGAGTTCGCCGGGCAAGCGCAGGTCGGGCATGCGTCCCTCCATCGGGTGCATCCGTGCCAACGCCGCTGTGGCGGTTCCGTTCCGGAGGGAAGCAAAGGCTGGGGGAAAGAATTCCCCCAGACCCCCATCTTTTTTCTTCGAGTTTCCCGCGCGGGCGGAACGCGCAGTCGCAAACTGACAAAAAGAAGATGGGGGTTCGGGGAAATTCTTTCCCCCGACCTTCAGGCCAGTACGGCCTCTCGGCGCCCGAACTCCTCCGCCCGTAGCCAGCGGGCGAGGCGGTCAGTATCCCCGTCCAGCACCGCATCGGCGATGCGGCGGCCAACGGCGGCACCGAACTTGTAGCCATGGCCGGAGCAGGGCGAGATCACCAGCGCCTTGCCGCGCGGCAGGCTGAAGAAGCGGTGATCCTCGGTGAAGGTATAGGCGCAGGTCACCACACGCTTCACGGCATACTCGCGCACCCGCGCGATCGGTGGCCCGAAGAGGTCGCGCAGCCGCTCGCCCTCGCCCGGCGCGGCCACGCGGTCGGCATCCGGGTCATGCGCCAGGCGCTTGTTGACGCCGGCGGCGAATTTCAGCTCCGTCCCGCCCGCGGGGGGCAGGATATAGCCCGAACTGCCGCCGCCGATATTCTGCACCGCCGGCGCCGCATCCCAGGCCGCGCGGAGATCCGCGGGCGGCTCGACATAGACGACAGCGGTGCGGCAGATCGTCAGCCGGTCCCGCAGCTCAGGGAAGAGCCGCAGGACCCAGGCGCCGACGGTGACGACAATGCGGTCGAAGGCCAGAACCTCGCCACCGGCCAGGGTCAGGCTCCCGGCGGCGCTGTCCACCGCCGTGACCTGGGTATTCGGCCGCAGCGTGGCGCCATGGCGCAGCAGCCAGGCGGCGATGCCGGCACCGATCTTCTGGCAGAGCAGGGCACCCCCTTCCCGACTGTAATGGGCACGGCGGAAACTGCGCGGGTCCAGGAAGGGATAGCGCTCGGCGGCCTCGGCCGGTGTGTAGGTCTCGAAGCTGAAGCCGCCCCGGCTAAGGCTGGCGGCGAAGGAGGCACCGCCGTCATTGGGATACTGGTTGACCGCCAGTACGCCGCGCGCGGCGTAATGCGACTCCCCGAGGTCATCCCAGAGCTCGTCCCAGGCTTCCAAGGCCTCGGTGATCAGCCGGGCATAGCCGTCCTGCTCGCCATAGGCGCGGCGCATCAGGCGGTGCTGGTCGCCGGAGGCGGAAAGCGGATTGGGGATCGGCCCCTGCTCGAACAGCGTCACCGCCTGGCCGCGCCGCGCCAGCGACCAGGCTGTGGCCAGCCCGGCGATGCCGGCGCCAACGATCGCGACTCTCATAATCTTGTCTCAGGCCTCCAGCCAGACATGCTCGCCGAAGCCGAAGCCCATCATGCCGCCTGTCGGGATCGGCTTCAGCCCCTTCAGCTTGGTGGTATGCGCATCGTAGAAACTGCGGAAGAGCGGAATGCCGACGCCGTTGCTCTCGTGGATCATCACCTGCATGTCGGCATACATCTGGCGGCGCTTCGCCTCGTCCGTCTGGCCGCGGGCGGCGATCAGCATCTGGTCGAATTTCTCGTTCTTCCAGGCGCTCTCGTTCCAGGGCGAGTCCGATTTGTAGAACAGCGTCAGCAGGATGTCGGCACTGGGGCGCGGGTTGATGTTGCCCACGGTGAACGGGTGCTTCATCCAGACATTCGACCAATAGCCATCGCCCGGCATGCGCTGGATATCGAGGTTGAGCCCGATCTTGCGCGCGTCCTGCTGCAGCAGCACCAGCCCGTCGGCGCCGCCACTGCCGTTCATCGCATAGGCCGGCAGCGGTGTGCTGCCGAGGCCGCTGCGCTGGAAGTGGTGCTTCGCCTTGTCGAGGTCGATCTCGCGCTGCGGCAGGCCAGCGAAGAAGAAGCGGTTGGTGGGGTCGATCGGCTGGTCGTTGCCGATGGTGCCGTCCAGCGCGGCCTGCATCTGCTTGCGGTTGAACAGATTCTTGATCGCCAGGACAAGGTCCGGGTTCTTCGTCGGCTCGGCGTCGAGGCGCATGATGTAGCTGTCGTAGTTGCCCGACTTCGTCTCCATGACAGTGAAGCCGCGCGTTGCCATAATCCGCCGCTTCAGGCGGTGGCTGATCTGCGAGGCGACGTCGATATCGCCGGCCAGCAGCGCGTTGATGCGCGCCGTCTCGTCCTGGATGCTGAAATACTCGATCTGGTCGAGATAGGGCTTGCCCTCCTTCCAGTAGTTCGGGTTGCGCGCGGCGATGGAGCGCACGCCTGGCGAGAACTCCTTGCACAGGAAGGGGCCGGTGCCATTGGCGGTGGAAAAGTCCGTGGTGCCGTTGCGGATGACCAGGAAATGCGGCGTGCCCAGGATCACCGGCAGATCGGCATTGGGCGCGGTGAGGCGGATCTTCAGCTCGTGCGGGCCGACGACCGTCGCTTCCTCGACCTGCATGGCGAGCGCCCGCGCCTTGGAGCCGGTCGCGGGGTCCTTCTGCCGCAGGATCGTATAGGCGACGTCATCCGCCACCAGCTCGGCGCCATTGTGGAAGTGGATGCCCTTGCGCAGCTTGAGCGTCCAGTTGAGCGCATCCTCGGTATCGAGCGCCTCGGCCAGCTCGAGCTGCGGCGTGAGGCTGCCGTCCAGCCAGGTCACGCCGTTGTAGAACATGAAGGCGCGCGCATAGTCGGTGGTCAGTGCGCCGCGCGCAGGGTCCAGCGTATCGGCGGTCGAGGCGGATTGGCTGGCGACCTTGAGGCTGCCGCCGCGCCGCGGGGTCTGCGCCAGAGCACTTTCCGCCCGCAGCAGCACGCCACCGGCCGTGGTGGCGCCGAAGCCGGCCGCCATCAGCCAGCCCATCAGCTCGCGCCGGCTGGCCCCGCCGCGCAGCCCGGCCTGCAGCCGTTCCATCTCCGCCACGCCGGGCCCGGGCTGCGTCTTGCTCATCGCTTGGTTCATCCCTTGTCCTGGTACCGCAGAAGCCGCAGCGCCGGGCGGGCAGACTGCCCCGGCCGCACAGCGCCCCGAGCCTGTCAGCGGAACGCGCACAAAATCTTGGACGATTTTGCGGCCTGCCCGGGCGCCCGGGGGCCTCGCCCGACAAAATCGTCCAAGCACCGCCGACCTCCGCTCCGTCATGCTTCCTCCATGCAGCATGACATTCCGGCGGCTCCGCCCCGCCCCGGCATAGGGAGGGGCGCATGAACGGCGTGGTCCTGCGGCTGGTCGCCAACCGTCTGGCCACCGGCCTGCTGACCCTGCTGATCGTGTCGCTCCTGGTGTTCTTCGCCACCGGCCTGTTGCCGGGGGACGTCACCCAGGCCATCCTCGGTCAGTCGGCCACGCCGGAGGTGGTGGCGGCGATGCGCCATTCGCTCGGCCTCGATGTGCCGGCGCCGCTGCGCTACCTGCACTGGCTCGGCGGGCTGCTGACCGGCGATTTCGGCGTCTCGCTGGTGAACAATGTGCCGGTGACGCAGCTGATCGGCTCGCGCCTGGCCAATTCGCTGGCGCTGGCGGGGCTGACGGCTGCCGTCACCGTGCCGCTGGCCCTGCTGCTCGGCGTCACCACTGCGGTCTGGCGCGGCTCGCTTTACGACCGCGCCGCCAATGTCACCGCCGTCTCCCTGGTCTCGGTGCCGGAATTCCTGATCGCCACCATCGCCGTCATCCTGCTGGCGGTGCACTGGCAGTGGTTCTCCGCTCTCTCCTCGCCCGACTTCAGCTCCTTCGGCGCCATGCTGGACGCCTTCGCGCTGCCGGTGCTGACGCTGAGCTGCGGCATGATGGCGCAGATGACGCGCATGACACGGGCGGCGCTGCTCGGCGTGCTGGACAGCGCCTATGTCGAGATGGCGCGCCTTAAGGGCGTGCGCCCGGCACGGCTGGTGTTGCGCCACGCACTGCCCAACGCGCTGGGGCCGATCGTCAACGTCGTCGCCCTCGGCCTGTCCTCGCTGGTCGGCGGCGCCATCATCGTGGAGGTGATCTTCAACTATCCGGGTCTCGCCAAGCTGACGGTGGACGCGGTCTCGACGCGCGACATGCCGCTGATCCAGGCCTGCGTGATGCTCTCCTGTGCCGGCTACATGCTGCTGGTGCTGGCCGCCGACCTCTGGACCATCCTTTCTAACCCCCGCCTGCGGCACCGGTGAGGCTTCCATGGACACGATCGAGATGAGCCGGGCCGAGGCCCCGCTGCGCCGCCGCCTCCGCCTTCCGCTGCAGGCGCCCTGGGCCGGCTGGATCGGCGCCGTGGTGGTGGCGGTCTGGGTCTTGGCGACGCTGCTCGGGCCATTCCTCTCCCCCCATGACTCCGGCGCCGTGGTCGGGAGCATGTTCGCGCCCATCAGCGCCGCGCATCCGCTCGGCACCGACTATCTCGGGCGCGACATGCTCAGCCGCATTCTGGACGGGGCGCGCTACACGCTGGGTGTGTCGCTGCTCGCCGCCGTGCTGGCTTCGATGATGGGCACCGCGCTCGGCGTCCTCGCCGCGATCCGCGGCGGCGTCCTGGACATGATCATGAGCCGCCTCACGGATGCGCTGATCGCCATCCCGCACCTGCTCTTCGCCCTGGTCGTGGTCGCTGCCCTCGGCACCTCGCTGCCGGTGCTGATCGGGCTGCTCGCCGTCTCCTACACGCCCGGCGCCTTCCGCATCGCGCGTTCGCTGGCGCTCGGCATCAACGCCATGGACTTCGTGCAGGTGGCACGGGCGCGCGGTGAGAGGACACCGTACATCCTGTTCCGCGAGATCCTGCCCAACATGCTGCTGCCGATGCTGACCGATTTCGGCCTGCGCTTCGTCTTCGCGGTGCTGCTGCTGAGCGGCCTCTCCTTCCTCGGCCTCGGCATCCAGCCGCCGCATGCCGACTGGGGCTCGCTGGTGCGGGAGAATATCGAGGCCATCTACGAGGCTGCGCCCGCCGTGCTGGCCCCGGCTCTGGCCATCGCCAGCCTGACCATCGGCGTGAACCTGCTGATCGACAACCTGCCGCGCCGCCGGCCGGGAGGCGAGGCATGAACGACCTGATCGAGGTGCGCGACCTGCGCGTCACCGCGCGCAATGATCGCGGCGAGGAGTCGGTCATCGTCCGCGATGTCAGCTTCACCGTGAGGCACGGCGAGGTATTGGCGCTGATCGGCGAATCCGGCTCGGGCAAGACCACCACGGCGCTGGCCCTGCTCGGCTATGCCAAACCGGGCTGCCGCTTCGCCGGCGGCAGCGTACGGATCGGCGGCGAGGAGGTGCTGGCCATGTCGGAGAAGGCGCTGGCCGATCTTCGCGGCCGCCGCATCTCCTACATCGCCCAGAGCGCCGCCGCCGCCTTCAACCCGGCGATACGGCTGATGGACCAGGTGGTGGAAGGCGTGGTGATGCGCCGGCTGATGCCGCGCGCCGCCGCCGAGGCCAAGGCGCGCAAGCTGTTCCGCGCCCTCGCCCTGCCCGACCCCGAACATATCGGCGCGCGCTACCCGCACCAGGTCTCGGGCGGGCAGTTGCAGCGGCTGATGGCGGCCATGGCGCTGATCACCGGGCCGGAGCTGCTGGTGCTGGACGAGCCGACCACGGCGCTTGACGTCACCACCCAGGTCGAGGTGCTGCGCGCCTTCCGCAAGGTGGTGCGCGAGGAGGGCGCCACGGCCGTCTATGTCTCGCACGACCTCGCCGTCGTGGCGCAGATGGC
>DATMRU010000056.1:0-76890 GCA_035565935.1 Roseomonas sp. | reverse complement strand
ACATCGCCGCAGATCAGCCGGTCCATCGGCCGGCCGGCCGCGAGATCGCGCAGGGTGGCCTCGATCGCCGCTTCCTGGTCGGCGGTCGGGGTGAAGGGAAAGCCATTGGCGAAGCGCTGATAGGCGGCGCGGGGCGGGCGCAGCACCGGCGCCTTGCGCGTCTCGCGCTCGTGCGCCATCGCCAGCATGGCCCGCGCTGTCTCGGCGATCTGTGCCTCGACCTCGGCGCGCCGCTTCGGCCAGGCCTCGCCACCCAGCCGGTCGAGGGTCACGCTTTCGGCCTCGGCGCCATAGCGCCAGAGCTGGTCCACCTCCTCGCCGGGTACCAGCTCGGTGGCCCCGCCGGCATATTCCAGCCGCAGGCAGTCCTGTGCGACGCCGTCCAGATCGATGGTCTCCACGCCACGCAGCGCGCCCAGCCCGTGCTCCAGATGCACCACGGCGTCGCCGGGCTGGATTTGCGCGGCACCGAAGACCAGTTCCGGCGGTGGCAGGCCACGCTCGCGCGCATAGGCGGGCCGCACATCGGCGGGCGCGACCACTGCAGCCTCCGGCGTGCGGAAGCCGGCCGTCAGCCCGCCCTCCAGCCGGCCGAAGCAGCCCGGCGGGGCGTCGCGCAGGGCGAGCCAGCCGGCCAGCGACTCCGCCGGCGCGCCCAGCCGTTCCTCGGCGAGCCGCAGCAGCGCACGCGCGGCGCGGGGCGGGCCGGTCAGCGCCACCCTTCGCCCGGCCTGCCGCTCCGCTTCGAGGAAGTCGAGGAAGGCCTCCTCCGGCTCGGCCGCATCGGTGAAGCGCGGCAGCCGGCCCGGTTCCTCCTCGGCTTCCTCCAGCAGCGTGACCACGCGGCCAGCACGCGCGGCCTTCCAGGCTGCCTCGTCGAGGTAGAGCGCCGCCGGTTCGCTCAGGCGAGGGGCTGCCTCCTCGCCGCTGTCCAGACCCAGCCGGGTGCGGAAGGCTTCGGCGATTTCCTGTTCGCGTCGGGCGCGGCCTTCCTCCACTTCCGGTTCCTCGACCAGCGCCGCCTTGGGCAGCAACTCGAACAGGGACACCAGACGGGGGTGGAACTCGGCCAGCGCGTGTTCGAGGCCCGGCGGCAGCGGTAATTCCTCCTCCTCGGGGTTCACGATCTCCGAGGCGGGGCCGAGCGTCACCGCCTCCACCTCCGCGACGCTGCGCTGGGTCAGCGGGTCATAGCGGCGGATGGCGGCAATGCGGTCCTGCTCCAGCTCAACGCGGCAGGGCAGGGTGTCCTCGCCCGCGGGAAAGATGTCGAGCACGGTGCCGTGCAGCGCTGCCTCGCCGGGCTCATCCACCCGCTCGTCCAGCAGATAGCCGAGCCGCAGCAGGTGCCGCTCCAGAGCCTCCGGATCGAGCCTGTCGCCCTTGCGGAGTGCCAGGCCGTCCAGCGCATCGGGGGACGGCAGGCGCTGCATCGCGGCGGCCAGGCTGGTGATCACCAGGCGCGGGGCTTGCGCCGGTTGCGCCAGGATCGCCAGTGCCGCCATGCGGGCGCCCATCACGGCGCGAGAGGGAGAGGTGCGATCGTAGGGCAGGCAGTCCCAGCCCGGCAGCAACACGGCATCCAAGTCCGGCGCCAGCGTTCGCACGGCTTGATGAAGCCGGGCCGCCCGCGCATCCGAGCGGGCGAGATGGATCAGTCCCGCGGCCCCGGCCTGCACCGCCTCTTCTACCAATTGCGCGGCCAGCAGACTCTCAGGTTCCAGATCCATCCCGTCATCCCGGTGTGTGCGGCGCGCCTCCGTGACGGGCGCCTCCGCCCCTCAACGCGGCGGATGGGAAAAAGTATGGCCGGCTGATCGCAGCCATTGGCCGACGCGACCGAGGCTTGCAAGCCGTTCAACCCGCGCAAGCCAGGATGGATCAAGGTGGCGCTGAAGCAGGCCGACAAGCCAGGGCACAAGATTAACAATAAACAAGGCGGCAACCATCCCGGGAAGCCACGATTAGCCCGCTAACACCCGGAGACCGTGCTGCAGGGGGACGGCTTGGCGAGAGAAACCAGCACAAGGGCATCAGCCTCGACCTGCCGCCGCTATTCCGCTCCGGCGCCATGGCAGGCAGCGTGATCCGGGATGGCGCAACACTTCCCGCCCAGTGCTGACACCATTCTGCGCGCCGCTCTCGCGGGAGCCATGCTCTTCGTCGTGACGGTCCTCATCGTGATGGTTGCATGGCCCTATACCGAGTACGGAACTTCACAGCAGCGGGTCGTCGAGCAGCCGGTCCAGTTCAGCCACGCGCATCATGTCGGTGGTCTCGGACTGGACTGCCGCTACTGCCATGAGTCGGTGGAGCAATCCGCCTTCGCCGGCCTTCCACCCACACGCACCTGCATGACCTGCCATTCGCAGCTCTGGACCAATGCGGAGATGCTGGCGCCGGTGCGACGCAGCTTGGCGGAGGGCAAGCCAATCCCCTGGCAGCGCGTCAACAACGTGCCGGACTTCGTCTATTTCGACCACAGCGTACATGTCCGGAACGGCGTCGGCTGCAGCACCTGCCACGGCGCCGTGCACACGATGCAACAGGTCTGGCAGGACAAGCCGCTGACCATGCAGTGGTGCCTCGACTGCCATCGTGACCCGGCGAAGTTCCTGCGGCCGGAGGACAAGATCTACGACATGACCTGGACACCGCCCGCCGATCAGGAGGAGCGCGGCCGCAGGCTGATCCAGCACTACCTCATCCACACCGAGAACCTGACGGATTGCTCGCGGTGCCACCGATGACGCCTCCGCCGAAGCCGCATGGCCCATTGCTCGGGCGCCGCCAGGCCGCGCTCGGCCTCTTCGCCTCCGCCCTGACGCTGACCGCCTGCGGCGAGCCGGAGGAGGAGATCCTGCCCTATGTGGACAAGCCCGAGGGGCTGACGCCCGGCCAGTCGATGCGTTTCGCCACCAGCCTCCCGTTGAACGGCTATGCGCGCGGCGTGCTGGCAACCTGCTACGAGGGCCGGCCGGTGAAGCTGGAGGGCAATCCGTTGCACCCGGCCAGCCAGGGCGCCACCGATGCCTTCACCGAGGCGGCGGTCCTGTCGCTCTACGACCCCGACCGTTCGCGCAGCGTGCGGCAAGGGGAGAGGGTGGACAGTTGGGAGAGCTTCGAGGCCGCGCTGCTGCCGCAGCTTCGCCGGGCGGAGGCGAATGGCGGCGCGGGGCTGCGCCTGCTGACCGGGCATCTGACCTCGCCCACGCTGCTGCGGCTGATCGGCGGGCTGCGCGAGCGCTTCCCGGCGATGCACTGGCACACTCATGAACCGATTGCCGAGACGCAGGTACGCGCCGGCGCCGCTTTGGCCTTCGGTGCGCCGCTGATCGTGCTGCCACGCATCGAGCGCGCCCGTGTGGTGCTGGCGCTGGATGCGGACCCGCTCGGGCCCGGCCCGGAGCAGATCCTGCATGGCCGCGCCTTCGCCGCCGTCCGCAGCGCCCGCCGCAATGGTAGCGGCCCCTTCGCGCGGCTCTACGCGGTGGAACCGGTGATGACGACCACCGGCGCCAAGGCCGACCACCGGCTGGCGCTGGCCCCGGCCGAATTGCGGGACTTCGCCGTAGCCCTGGCCGCCCGGCTCGGCGCCGACATGCCGGCACCCGATCTCGCCCCGCCCACGGCGCGCTTCCTGGAGGCGGTGGTCGCCGACCTTGAAGGCGCGCATGGCGCGGCGCTGGTTCTGGCGGGCCCCTGGGTCGCGCCCGAGATGCAGGCCCTGGCGCATTGGATCAATACCCAGCTGGACGCGCCGGTGGATCACTTCGCGCCGCCACCAGACCAGGCCGAGGATCTTCCCGCCCTGGCGGAGGCCCTACGTGCCGGGGCGGTGGAAACACTGCTGATCCTCGACACCAACCCGGCTTATGACGCGCCGGCGGATCTCGATTTCGCCGAGGCGCTGCGCTCCACCAAAGCCTTCACGGTGCATCTCGGCTCCTGGCGCCACGAAACCGCGGCGCTCTGCCGCTGGCAGCTTCCGCAGCATCATCCGCTGGAGGACTGGGCCGACCTGCGTGCGTCGGACGGCACCGTCAGCATCGCCCAGCCGCTGATCCGGCCGCTCTATGCCAGCCGCTCGGCCGTCTGGCTGCTCGGCCTGCTGGGTGGCCGGCTCGATCTTGGTGCGCGCGAAGCGGTCCGCGAAACCTGGGCGGCACGCTGGCCGGCAGAGGGCTTCGAGACGGCCTGGCGCAAGGCGCTGCATGACGGCGTGGTGGCCGACAGTGCCGCGCAGCCGCTGCCCACCCCCATGCCGCGCCCGCCGGCACCGCCCCCCGCGCCGGCGCCCGGGCTGACGCTGCTGCTGCGCCCCGACCCCACGGTCTGGGACGGCCGCTTCGCCAACAATCCCTGGCTGCAGGAATGCCCCAAGCCGCTGACACGGCAGGTCTGGGGCAATGCGGCGCTGCTGGCGCCGGCGGAAGCCGAGCGGCGCGGGCTGCATGAAGGCGATGTGGCGCGCCTGCAGGTCGGCGATCGCGTGCTGGAGGCGCCGGTGCTGCCATCGCCCGGCATGGCGACAGGTGTCGTCGCACTGAGCCTCGGCTATGGCAGGTGGCGCGCCGGGGCGATCGGCAACGACCTCGGCGCCAATGCCTATGCGCTACGCCGGCAGGATGCGCTCTGGACGCTGGAGGGGCTGCGCCTGGAGCCAGCGGGCCGCCATGAGGAGCTGCTGCATCTACAGGAGGCGCACCGGCTGGAAGGGGAGGCGCGGGAACTGCTGCCCGAGCGCGCCCTCGCCGGGCTCCTGGAGCACCCGCTGGAACCCGAGCCAAAGGCGCCGCCGACGAGCATTTTCGAGCCGATCGAGCCTGACGGGCAGGTCGCCTGGGGTATGGTGATCGACAGCACGCTCTGCATCGGCTGCAACGCCTGCGTCGTCGCCTGTCAGGCGGAGAACAACGTGCCGGTGGTCGGCCCGGAGGACGTGTCGAAGGGCCGCGACATGCACTGGCTGCGCATCGACACCTATTGGCACGGTCCCGAGGCGCAGCCACGGCCCGGCTTCCAGCCGGTGCCCTGCATGCATTGCGAGGCCGCACCCTGCGAGCCCGTCTGCCCCGTCGCCGCCTCGGTGCATGATGCCGAGGGGCTGAATGCGCAGGTCTATAACCGCTGCATCGGCACGCGCTTCTGCCAGGCCAACTGCCCCTACAAGGTGCGACGCTTCAATTTCCATGGCTATGCGGACGGGCAGGAATACGCCAATCAGGGCGCGCCCATTGTCGCCGCGCATTACAACCCGGACGTGACGGTGCGCGGCCGCGGCGTGATGGAGAAGTGCACCTACTGCGTGCAGCGCATCAGCGGCGCGCGGCGCGCGGCGGAGAAGGAGAATCGCCCGATCGCCGAGGGCGAGGTGCGCACCGCATGCCAGTCCGCCTGCCCCTCGCGGGCCATCCAGTTCGGCGATCTGCGCAAGGAGGACAGCGCCGTCAGCAGGCTGCGCCAGGAGCCGCAGCACTATGCGCTGCTCGGCCATCTCGGCACCCGGCCACGCACCACCTACCTGGCGCAGGTACGCAACCCCAACCCCGCGCTGGAGGAGCCCGAGGCATGAGCGGTGGGGCAGGGGGTATTGATGGGCTGCTGCCGCGCGACACGAGCTACGGCGCGCTGGTCGGGCTGGTGGCGGATGCGCTGCTGCGGCGCAACGTCGGCTGGCGCTGGTATGCCGCCTTCGGCCTGACGCTGGCGATGACGGTGATGCTGGCCGTCTGCATCACTTGGTTGTTCCTGCGCGGCGTCGGCATCTTCGGCAACAACACCGCGGTGGTCTGGGGTTTCCCGATCGCCAACTATGTCTGGTGGATCGGCATCGGCAATGCCGGCACCTTCATCTCCGCGGCGCTGCTGCTGACGCGGCAGCCCTGGCGCGCGGCGATCAACCGCTTCGCCGAGGTGATGACGATCTTCGCCGTCTCCATCGCCGGGCTCTTCCCGATCCTGCATCTCGGCCGCCCGGAATACGCCTACTGGCTGGCGCCCTATCCGAACGTGATGGGCCTCTGGCCGCAATGGCGCAGCGCGCTGGTCTGGGATTTCGCGGCGATCGCCAGCTACCTGATCTTCTCGCTGCTGTTCTGGTATCTCGGCCTGATCCCCGACATGGCGACGCTGCGCGACCGCGCGCAGACGCGCCTGGGGCAGGTGGCTTATGGCGTGCTGGCCATGGGCTGGCGCGGCTCGGCCCGCCATTGGCAGCTGCACGACGCCGTCTATCGCGCGCTGGCGGTGATGGCGCTGCCGCTCGTCGTCTCCGTGCACAGCGTCGCGGCGGCGGATTTCGCCGCCAGCCTGATGCCCGGCTGGCAGGAGACGATCTATCCGCCCTATTTCGTGGTGGGGGCGCTGTTCTCGGGCTTCGGCATGGTGATCGTGCTGACGGCGCTGGTGCGGCTTGGGCTCGGCCTGCAGGCGGTGATCACGCCGCGCCATTTCGAGGCCATGGGCAAGATCATCCTGGCCTGCTCCTTCGGCATGGGGCTCTCCTATGCGACCGAGTGGTTCTTCGCCTGGGTGCTCGGCGCGCGGGCGGAGCAGGTGCATCTGCACAAGCTGTTCACCGGGGAATACGCGCCGCTCTACTTCGCCATGCTGGCCTGCAACCTGCTGGCACCACAGCTGATGTGGATCCCGCGGGCGCGGCGCAGCATCCTGGTCGTGGTCGGCGTGGCGGTGGTGCTGAATATCGGCATGTGGCTGGAGCGCATCCTGCTCATCTGGAATACGCTCTCCTACGGCCATCTGCCCTCGATGTGGTCGGTTTTCCTGCCGAGCCTCTGGGACTGGCTGGTGCTGGCCGGCGCGCTCGGCTTCTTCGCAATGATGTTTCTCTGCTTCGCGCGGCTGCTGCCGGTTGTAGCGATGCATGACCTCGGCAAGCTGCTGCACGAGCGGAGGCGGGAGCCATGACGGCCCTGCTGCTGGCTGAGTTCCGCGACCCGGACACGCTGGTGGCGGCCGCGCGACGCGCCCGCGAGGCGGGCTGGCGCGGGCTGGACGCGCATACTCCCTTTGCCGTGCCGGAACTTGTCGAGGCGCTCGGGCTGCCGCCGGCGCGCATCCGTCCGGTCATGCTGGGCGCCGGCCTGGCCGCGGCCGTGCTGACCTTCGCCCTCTGCTGGTACAGCGCGGTGATCGACTATCCCCTCGTCCTGGGTGGCCGCCCGCTGAACAGCTGGCCGACCTTCATGATCCTCTGCTTCGAGGCCGGCGTGCTGGCCGCCGCCCTGGCCGGCTTCGTCGCCTTCTTCGTCTTCAGCGGCCTGCCACGCCTGCACCATCCCGTCTTCGCCGCGCGTGACTTCGACCGGGCAAGCCAGGACGCCTTTTTCCTCGCCGTGCAGGACCCGAAGGTGGATGCGGAACGGCTGGCGCGGCTGCTGGATGGGCTTGCCCCCGTCTCGGTGCGGGAGGTGCCGCAATGAGGCGCGCCCTGGCCTGCGCGGCGGCGCTGCTGGCCCTGGCGGGCTGCAAGCTGGACATGAAGCAGCAGCGGAAGCTGAACACCTACGAGAAGAGCAGCCTCTGGCCGGATGGCACCGCGGCGCGCCCCTTGCCCGAGGGCGTGGTGGCGCAGGGTGACCTGGCGCGCGATGCCGCCGCCGCGAACCCGCCGCCGGCCAGCCCGGAACTGCTGGCGCGTGGTCAGGCGCAGTACGACATCTATTGCACGCCCTGCCATGGCACCGCCGGGCTGGGAGACGGCATGATCGTGCAGCGCGGCTTCCCCCGGCCGCCGAGCTATCACACGCAGCGCCTGCGCGCCGCACCGGCCGCGCATTTCTTCGACGTCATCAGCAATGGATACGGCGTGATGTACGGCTATGGCGATCGTGTCGCACCCGGCGACCGCTGGGCCATCACCGCCTATATCCGCGCCTTGCAGCTCACGCGCGCGCCGGCCCTGGCACAGGTGAAGGAGGGCCAGCCATGAGTGCGACAGCGGTGCGGGAGCGGCCGGAGCGAGTGCGATGGGCGCTGCTGGCCGGCGCCGGTGCCACGGTGCTGCTGCTCGCCGCCCTGCTGCTCCTGCCGGCCGCGCGGGCGGTGCTGGCAGCGGGGTGGCTGATCGCCCTGCTGTTCTGGCTCGGCATCGCGCTCGGCGCCCTGGTGCTGGTGGCGGCGCATGCGCTGACCGGTGGGCAGTGGGGGCGCGCCCTCTGGCCCGCCCTGGCCCCCGCCGCCGCCAGCCTACCGCTTTTCCTGCTGCTGATCCTGCCTCTGGTGGTGGCGTTGGGCGCGCTCTATCCCTGGACCGCCGAGCCGGAGCAGGTCGAGCGGGCGGCAGTGGCGCGGCTCTACCTCAGCCTGCCCGGCGCCACGCTGCGCGGCATCGCGGCCCTGGTGATCTGGGCGGTCTGGGGATTGCTGATGGTGCGGCTGCGCGCGGGCGGGCTGCGACAGGTCGTGGCGGCGCTCGGGCTCGTCTTCCATCTGGTCGCCGTCACGCTGCTGGGCTTCGATTGGGTGCAGTCGCTGGAGCCGCATTTCCATTCGACCTCCTTCGGCATGGCCTCGGTTGTGCTCCAGGTCCTGGCCTGCCTGGCCTGGGCCGCCGGGCTGCGGCCGACATCCACCCAGGCGGCGCCCGATATCGGCGCGCTGCTGCTCGCAGCGGTGCTGGGCTCGCTCTATCTCGGCTTCAGCCAGTATCTGGTGATCTGGTACGGCAACCTGCCGGACAAGGTGGCGTGGTACGTCGTCCGGCAGCACGGGATGTGGCTTGCGGTTGAACTGCTTTCGCTGCTGCTCTCGACCTTGTTGCCGCTGATCATGCTGCTGCCGAGCGCCCTGCGCGGCAGTCCGGCGGCGCTGGCGCAACTCGCGCCCTGGCTGCTGGGTGGCGTGCTGCTGCACCAGGTCTGGCTGGTGGCGCCCGGTGCCGGCTTCTGGACGCTGCCCGCTGCGGCCCTGGCGGTGCTGGCGGTCGGCGGGTTGTGGTTCGGTCTGGCCTATGGGCCGATTGCTGGCTGGCTCGTCGGCCCTGCCGGGACGGAGGCTTAGCGCGATGCCGGGTGGGACCACCGAGCGCCGCGCGCGGATCAACCTGCGCTCCTGGCTGATCCTGGGCATCGGCCTGGGCACCGCGGCCTTTCTCGGTTTGGCCATGGGCGGTATCCTGGCGATCTATCGCTGGACGGATGCGCCGACGGATTATGCACCGCCGCAGCAATTCCCGCCGCCGCGCCTGGAGACGAATCCCGCGGCCGAGCTTGCGAAGTTCCGGGAGGCACAGCGCGCGGAGCTGAAGGCGGGACGCGAGGCCGACGGCACCGAGCGCCTGTCGATCGAGCGCGCGATGGCGCTCATCGCGCAGCGTGGCGCGGCCGCCTACGCACCGCTGGAGTCGCCGCCCCCGACGCCCTTGCCGGTTCGCCCGGAGGCAGTCCGATGAGGCGAAGCATCTTGCTCCCCCTGGCGCTACTGGCGGCGCTTCCCGCCCTGCCGGCCCGGGCGGCGCTGACGCAGGCGACACTATCCGAGGTGAAGCTCGCGCCGCCACCCGGGGCGCGACTGCCGCCCGACCTTGCCGTGCGGGATGCGGCGGGCCAGCCCACCACTCCGGCGGTGGCGCAGGGCGGTCGCCCCACCGTACTCGTCCTGGCCGACTACACCTGCACCGTGCTCTGCGGCACCGAACTGGGGCTGGCCTCGGCGGCGCTGCGGCAGGTGAAGCTGCGAGCGGGAGCCGACTACACCTTCCTGGCGCTGGGCATCGACCCCAAGGACGGCCCGGTGGAGGCGGCGGAGATGAAGGCTGCCCATTTCCCCGACGCACCGCCGGCCGGCGCCCGCTTCCTCGTCGCCGATGCCGACGGCGTGCAGCGTGCGGAGGCGGCGCTTGGCTACACCGCGCACTACGACGCCGAGACCGACAGCTACGCCCATCCGCTCGGCCTCCTGGTGCTGACCGCCGATGGCGCTGTCTCCCGCGTGCTCAGCGGATTGGAGATCGACCCGCCCACGCTCCGCCTGGCGCTGGTGGAGGCGGGGCAGGGGCGGATCGGCAGCCTCGGCGAGCAGCTTCGCCTGTTCTGCTACGGCTTCGATGCGGCGCGCGGCATCTGGAACGCCTGGGTGGAACGTGTGCTGACCATCGGCACGACGCTGACCGTGCTGGCGCTCGGCAGCTTCCTGCTCTGGGCCTTCTGGCGGGAGCGGAGGGCATGAGCAGCATTCCCTTCTGGCCCGATGAAGCCTCCGCCGTCGCCGGCCGGGTGGACGTCATCGTCATCGCCATGCTGGTGATCAGCAGCGCCATCGTGTTGCTGGTGGCCGGGCTGGTCCTGGGCTTCTCCATCCGCTATCGCCGCGGCTCCTCCGCGCAGCGCGGGGAACTGCCGGAGTTCATGCAGAAGGAGGTCGAGGTCGGCTGGACCGCCGGGACGCTCTTTCTGGCGCTGTTCCTCTTCGGCTGGGCCAGCATCACGGTCCTGGCGACCAGCCGGCCGGAGGCCAGTGCGCTCGAGATTCATGTCGAGGCGCGGCAATGGATGTGGAAGGCGCGGCACCCCAACGGCGCCCGCGAGATCAATGAGCTGCACCTGCCGCTCGGCGAGCCGGTGCGGCTGGTGATGCAGTCGCAGGACGTCATCCACAGCTTCTTCGTGCCGGCCTTCCGCGAGAAGCAGGACGTGGTGCCGGGGCGCATCACGCAGCTCTACCTGACGCCGACCAAGGAAGGCGAGTACCCGCTCTATTGCGCGGAGTACTGCGGCACGCTGCACTCCCGCATGGGCGGCAAGGTGGTGGTCATGAAACCGGAAGCCTATGCGCGCTGGAGCGCAGCGCAGCCGCAGGAGGACGACCAGTCGAAGGAAGGCGCCGCGCTGTTCCGGACGGTCGGCTGCTCGGGCTGCCACGCTCCGGCCTCGCCGGTGCACGCGCCGGAGCTGACGGGCCTCTATGGCCGCATGGTGAACCTGGCCGACGGGCGCGTGGTGCGCGCCGACGAGGCCTATCTGCGGGATTCCATCCTGCAGCCGCGGCGCGATGTCGTCGCTGGCTATGCACCGATCATGCCGACCTTCGCGGGGATCCTGGGGGAGGATGAGTTGCAGAAGATCCTGGCCTACCTGATGTCCCTGCGGCAGGGAGGCGCTTCATGAGCGACCTCGCGGCACGCCGTGTCCGCTCAGCCGAGGCACCGGCCGAGCCCTGGCACGACAACTACCTGACCGCCGAGCAGGGCATCCTCTCCTGGCTGACCACTACGGACCACAAGCGCATCGCGCTGCTCTACATGGCGTCGTTGCTGATGTTCTTCATCATCGGCGGCTTCGCGGCGGTGATGATGCGGCTGGAACTGTTCACCCCGGCGCAGGACGTGATGACGGCGGATGAGTACAACCGCATGTTCACCCTGCACGGCACGGTGATGGTGTGGTTCTTCCTGGTGCCGTCGATCCCCAATACCCTGGGCAACTTCCTCCTGCCGCTGATGATCGGCGCGCGCGACCTGGCCTTCCCGCGCATCAACCTCGCGAGCTGGTACCTGTTCAATGGCGCGGGGCTGCTGTTGCTGTTCTCGCTGCTGCTGGGCGGCGTGGATACGGGCTGGACCTTCTACACGCCCTTCTCCACCATGTTCTCCAACGGTTACGTGCTGCTGGCGGCGCTTGCCGTGGTGCTGGTGGGCTTCTCCTCCATCATGACGGGGCTGAACTTCATCGCCACGGTTCATCTGCTGCGCGCCCCGGGCATGTACTGGTTCCGCCTGCCGCTGCTGGTCTGGGCGATCTATGCCACCTCCCTCGTGATCGTGCTGGCGACGCCGGTGCTCGCCGCCTCGCTGCTGCTGATCGTGGCCGAGCGCGGTTTCGGGCTTCCGGTCTTCGACCCCGCGCAAGGTGGCGACCCGCTGCTGTTCCAGCACCTCTTCTGGTTCTACAGCCACCCCGCCGTCTACATCATGATCCTGCCTTCTTTCGGCGTGATCAGCGAGATCGTCACCTGCTTCGCGCGGCGCCGCATCTTCGGCTACACCTTTATGATCTACGCGATCCTCTGGATCGCGGTGATCGGCTTCCTGGTTTGGGGCCACCATATGTTCGTCTCCGGCCAGTCGCTCTTCGCCAGCCTGGTCTTCTCCTTCCTGTCCTTCATCATTGCCGTGCCCTCGGCGATCAAGGTGTTCAACTGGACCTTCACGCTCTATCGCGGGCAGATCACCTTCGAGGCGCCGATGCTCTATGCGCTCGGCTTCATCGGGTTGTTCACTCTTGGCGGGCTGACGGGCCTGTTCCTCGCCTCGATTCCGATCGACGTCCATGTCACCGACACCTACTTCGTCGTCGCGCATTTCCACTTCATCATGGTGGGGGGCGCGGTGACGGCGTTCTATGGCGGCCTGTCCTTCTGGTGGCCGAAGATCACCGGCCGCCTCTATCCCGAGGCATGGGCCCGCTTCGCCGCCATCCTGATGTTCTTCGGTTTTGCCTTCACCTTCTTTCCCATGTTCATCATGGGCTATGCCGGCATGCCGCGCCGCTACGGTGCCTATCCGCCCGAGTTCCAGATCTGGCATGTCATGGCCTCCTGCGGCGCGGTCCTGCTGGCGGCTGCCTATGTCCTGCCGATGGGCTATCTGACGTTCTCGCTGTTCCGCGGCGCGCGCGCCACCGACGATCCCTGGGAGGCGACAGGGCTGGAATGGCGCACCAGCTCGCCGCCACCCCGGCACAACTTCAGGCGCATGCCGGTGGTCGAGGAGGGACCCTATCTTTACCACCCCGAGGCCGAAGGCCCGCACGAGACGGAGCGCGAGCCGCACGGCATCCAGGGGAGGCAGGAATGAGCGAAGGCGGCGAGGCACTCCGCGAGCCCTGGGAAAGCCTGCGCCGGCAGCGCGAGGCCGCCGGCTTCGGCATGTGGCTGTTCCTCAACAGCGAGGCATTGCTCTTCGGGGGGCTCATCACCGCCTTCTTCGCCACGCGCTTCTTCCATCCGCAGGCCTTCGCCGAGGCCGGCCGGGAAGCGGAGGTCGTCTACGGCACGGTGAACACGCTGATCCTGCTGACCAGCAGTCTCACCATGGCAGTCGCCTCGCACGCGACCCGGGCGGAGCTGCGGCGCCTCAGCTTCTGGAGCCTCGGCCTGACCATGGCGCTGGGCTTCTGCTTCCTGGTCCTGAAAGGGCTGGAGTGGCGCTCCGACCTGGAGAAAGGGCTGCTCCCCGGCCCCGGCTTCCCGCTGGAGACGCCGGGAACCGCGCTGTTCTGGGCCTTCTACTGGACCCTGACGCCGCTGCACGGCCTGCATCTGATCGGCGGCATCATCACGCTCGGGCTGCTCACCTGGCAGGCGGCGCGCGGCAAGCGCCCCCTGCGCAGCCCTGCTTTCGAGGCGGCAGGGCTGTACTGGCACCTCATCGATGTTGTCTGGATCGTCCTCTACCCCGCCCTCTATCTCCAGGGGCGGGTTTCCCCGTGAGCCGGCATTCCCTGGGTGAGGATGATCCCCGGACACCGGGCGCGATCCTGCGGCGCAGCGTTCCGGTCTGGCTGGCCTTGATCGCCCTGGCGCTGGCCAGTTGCGCCCTGGCCTATGTGCCGCTCGGCGGGTTCAACATGGCGGTGAGCCTCGCCATCGCGGCGGCTAAGATCCTGCTGGTCGGCGTCTTCTTCATGCACCTGCGCCGGCCCGACCCGCTGATGCGCCTCTCGGGCGCCGCCTGGATGCTCTGGGCCAGCTTCCTGATCGCCGTGGTCTTCGCCGACCAGGCCATGCGCGCGCCCATCGACCAGCCCGCCCATACCGAGGGGGTGAGGGAGCGCCCCACCGGACCGGAAGGCCGCCCCAGCTTCTGAAACGCCCTGCCGCAGGGGCAGCAAATTGTAACAGAACCGTGCATGTAGGACGGGGTGACATCTTCTACCTCCCTCCGGACCAGTCCCTGGAGCCGGAGAACCGATGATGCCAAGCCTCGAAGGCGAACTGCTTTGGACCGCGGATAACGGATCCGGGCCCGCGGGCGGCGCCGAGGTCGTCGCCTATGACGCCGTGCGCGGGCTGGTGCTGGTTCTGGGCGCCGAGGGCGTGGAGGCGCTGGACGCGACCGACGGCAGCGCGCGCTTCGCCCTGCCGGGGAGCGCAGTGGGCCGCTTCGGCACGGGCAACAGTGTCGCCGTCCATGGCGATGTGATGGCGGTGGCCTATGACGGTGCCACGCCCGGCAGCAATGGTTCGGTCGTCTTCTACCAGATCAACGCCGAAGGCACGGAAGCCAGCCTGCTGCGCGTCGTCGAGGTCGGCGTTGTGCCCGACATGCTGACCTTCACCCCGGATGGCAGCCGCCTGCTCGTCGCCATCGAGGGCGAGCCGAACGACAGCTACGGCGTGGACCCCTCGGGCGACCCGGCCGGCGGTGTCGCGGTGATCGATGTTGCCAGCGGCGAGAGCACGACTGTCGGCTTCGAGGGCTTCGATGGCGAGGCCCTGCGCGCCGCGGGCGTGCGCATCGCGGCGGGCACCACGCCGGCCACCGATCTGGAGCCGGAATACATCGCCATCTCCGCCGACGGCTCGACGGCCTATGTCACGCTGCAGGAGAACAACGCCGTCGCCGAGCTGGACCTCGGGAGCCTGAGCTACACCAACATCTATGCGCTCGGTACCAAGGACCATTCGGTGGAGGGCAATGGCCTCGACACCAACGATAAGGACGAGACCAGCCACATCACCACGGCGCCGGTGCAGGGCCTCTACATGCCCGATGGCATCGCCACCTTCAGCCTCGACGGCAAGACCTATCTGGTAACCGCGAACGAGGGCGACAACCGCGAATGGGGCGACTATAGCGACGTCGCGCGCGTGAAGGACCTGACGCTCGACGCCGAGGCCTTCGGCGGAGCCGAGGCGGTGGCCGCACTGCAGGAAGATGACGGCATCGGCCGGCTGGAGGTCTCCTCAGTCGATGGCGACACCGACGGGGATGGCGACTTCGATGTGCTGTATTCCTTCGGCGGCCGCAGCTTCTCGATCTGGGAAGTGACGGAAACCGGCCTGAAGCAGACCTACGACTCCGGCGATCTGATCGAGCGCACCCTGGCCGAGCAGTTCCCCGCGCTGCTCAATGACGGCCGCTCCGACAGCAAGGGGCCGGAGCCGGAGAGTGTCACGCTCGGCACCATCGACAGCCAGCTCTATGCCTTCGTTGCCCTGGAGCGCGCGGACTCGGTCATGGCCTTCGCCATCACCGCCCCGGACAAGGCCGAGTTCAGCGGCCTGATCGAAAGCGGCGACGCGCCGGAAGTGATCCACTTCGTCTCCGCCGAGGATGCGCCCGAGGGCATCAATGCGCCGATGCTGATCTCGCCCGGTGAGGATTCCGGTCTCACGGTCGCGCATACCCTCCCGGCCGGGGAGGCCTCCGACAGCACCTTCACGCTGCAGATCCTTCATGCCTCCGATTTCGAGGCCGGGCTGCAGGCCACCACCCGCGCCAGCGAGTTCGCCGCCATTGTGGATCGGCTGGAGGATAGCTACGCCAACAGCATCACCCTCTCCTCCGGCGACAACTTCATCCCCGGCCCCTTCATCGCCGCCGGCACGGATGCCAGCGTGCAGGACGAGGTGCAGGATCTCTACGCCTGGCTGCTGGGCGTGCCGGTCGAGCAACTCAGCGGCCTTTCCCTGAACCCGGCCGCCGCCGACATCGCCATCCTGAACGCCATCGGCGTCGAGGCGAGCGTCTTCGGCAACCATGACTGGGATCTCGGCTCGAACGCCACCGCCACGGCGATCGACTTCGCCAAGGGTTCGGGCACGGGCAGCAGCGCCGTCTCCTCGATCGGCGCCATGTTCCCCTACCTCTCCGCCGATCTCGACTTCAGCGGCGACCCGGCCATGGCCGCGCTGTTCACCGAGATGCTGCGCGAGGCCTCCAGCTACGCCACCACGGCCGGGGATCTCGCCACGCCGGAGGCGCTGGCCGCCGAGGCCTCGGATGCCCAGGTGGCGCCCTGGACTACCATCACCGAGGGCGGCGAGACCATTGGCGCCCTCGGTGTGACCACGCAGCTGCTGGCCTCGATCTCCTCGCCTGGCGGTGTGGCGGTGAAGGACCCGGCAGGCGACGGCGGGGTGAACAATACCGATGAGCTGGCGGCCATCCTGCAGCCGCTGGTGGACGAGATGACGGCACAGGGCATCAACAAGATCGTCCTGCTCAGCCACCTACAGCAGTACCAGCTGGAGCTGGATCTCGCCGGCAAGCTGCAGGGCGTGGACGTCATCGTCGCCGGCGGCAGCCATGCCGTCTTTGCCGACGGCACCGACGCGCTGCAGCCGGGCGATACCGCCGCGCAGGACTACCCGGTTTTCGTCACCGGCGCCGACGGCAATGCGGTCGCCGTGGTGAACACGGGTAACGAGTACAGCTATGTCGGCCGCCTCGTCGTCACTTTCGACGCGGAGGGCCACGTCATCCCGGACAGCGTGGACCCGGAGGTCTCCGGCGCCTATGCGGTGAACGAGGAGACGGTGGACGAACTCTGGGGCGATGAGGACGCCTATGCCGAGGGCACGCGCGGCGGCGAGGTGAAGAACCTGACCGACGCCATCGACGCGGTGATCGATACCAAGGACGGCAACATCCTGGGCTATACCGAGGTCTATCTCGAAGGCCGCCGCGGCGAGGTGCGCACGGAGGAGACCAATCTCGGCGATCTCAGCGCCGATGCCAACCTCTATGTCGCGCAGCAGGTCGATGCCGATGTCCTGGTCTCGATCAAGAACGGCGGCGGCATCCGAGCGGAGATCGGCACGATCGGGCTTGGCGCCGATGCGCCGGAGCTGCCACCCCAGGCCAATCCGGAGGCTGGCAAACCGGAAGGCGCGGTCAGCCAGCTCGACATCGAGAACTCACTGCGCTTCAACAACGCGCTGTCCATCGTCTCCGTCACCGCGGCCGAGCTGGAGCGGATCTTCGAGCACGCCGTCTCCGGCGTGGCGCCGGGTGCGACACCGGGCTCCTTCGGCCAGATCGGCGGCGTCTCCTTCAGCTACGACCCGACCGCGACGGCGCAGAAGCTGAACGCGGATGGCAGCGTGGCGGTCGAGGGCCAGCGCATCCAGAACCTCGTCATTCTCGACGAGAACGACCATGTGCTCGACACGATCATGCAGGATGGCGTGCTGGTCGGCGATGCCGACCGCGCCATCAAGATGGTGACGCTGAGCTACCTGGCCGATGGCGGCGACGGCTACCCGATCGGCCTCTACGCCGACAGCCGCATAGACCTGCTGAACAATGACCTGCTCTCCGACGGCGCCGCCGACTTTGCGGAGAAGGGCAGCGAACAGGATGCGCTGGCCGAGTACCTGAAGGCCAGGCACGGCACGGCCGAGACCGCCTATGACCAGATCGACGGCGGCCAGGCCACGGATGAGCGCATCCAGAACCTCGCGGCCCGCGAGGATACCGTGCTCGGCACGCCGGTGGAGGGCACTGATGGCGCGGATCGCCTCTATGGCGGCGAGGGCCGCGACCTGCTGGACGGCGGCGCGGGTGACGACTTGCTCATCGGCGGCGCCGGGGACGACACGCTGCGCGGCGGTGAGGGCGATGACCGGCTCTTCGGCAATGCCGGCGCTGATATTATGGCCGGCGGCACCGGCGATGACGCCTATGCGGTGGACGACCTCAGCGACATCATCATCGAGCGTGAGGGCGAGGGCACCGACTACGTGATCGCTACTGTAAACTATACCCTCGTCGCGAATGTCGAGAACCTGGAACTGGGCGGAGCCGCGCTGGAAGGCACCGGCAATGCCCTGGCCAATCGGATCTACGGCAATGCGCTGGACAATATCCTGCGCGGCGGGGCGGGCGATGACGTGCTGATCGGCGGGGCGGGTGACGACGTGCTGATCGGCGGTCCCGGGAACGACCGCGTGCAGGGTGGCGCGGGCGCCGACACCTTCGTCTTCGACAGCCATGGCGCCGGCGACCTGATCCGCATCTACGACTTCACCCTGGGCGAGGACCGGTTGCAGCTCGACGGCGATGCCTTCGCCGGTCTCAGTCCGGCAGGCGCCCTGGCGGAATCCGCCTTCGCTCTCGGCCGCAGCGCGACGGATGCCGCGACCCGCATCCTCTACGACCAGGACAGCGGCAATCTCTACTACGATGCGGACGGTGCCGGCGGCGCGGGCGCCGAGCGGATCGGCTTCGTCGGCGCCCATCTCGCGCTGACAGCGGCGGATTTCTGGGTGGCCTGAGACAGAAAGGGGGCGGGGGTCATCCCCTGCCCCTCATCATGGCGGGCCGGGGAGGGCCTTCCTCCCCGGCCTTTGTCATTCCGCCAGGCCGAGCTGCTCCAGATAGGCCGCGCCCTTGCGGAGACCGGCGGGTTCGCGCACCTCCAGGATCAGCCGCGGATTGGAGGTCAGTGCCGAGAGCGCGCGGAACACCGCCTCCCAGCGCACCGTGCCCTCGCCGGGGTGCCAGTGGCGGTCGGCGAAGCCATCGGCGTCCTGCAGATGCACGTGCTGCAGCGCATTGCCGGCGGCATGCACGCAGTAGTCCACCGGCGGGGCGCCCGTGCTGCCATGCGCGTAGTGGGCGTGACCGGTGTCGAGCGAGACGCGCACGGCCTCGCTGTTGAAGGACGCGGCCAGCGCGACGCGCTCGTGCGGGTCCTTGTCCTCGATATTCTCGATGACCAGCACGCAGCCCATGCTTTCGGCGCGCGCCACCGCGCGGCGCAGCGTCAGGTGCACGCGCTCGACCAGCCGCTCACGGGCGCCCGGGTTGTTGTCCAGATTGTTGTGGCTCCAGGTGGTGTAGGGGGAATGGAGCACCATCTGCGTGGCGCCGAGGGCGGCGCAGACATCGAGCGCCTGGTCGATCCGTTTCGCCACCACGGCGCGGATCTCCGCGTCCTCCGGGTCGATCCGGAAGCCGAGGAAGGGGCCGTGGAGGCCAAGCCGCCCGCGATAGCCGTCGAGCAGCCCCCGGATCTGCTCCGCCAGCGGTCGCCAGTCGCCAGCCAGCACCTCCGGCTCGTAGAAGTCCTGCAGTTCGAGATCGCGCTGACGCTCGATGATCCAGTGGCGGTGCATCTGCAGCGCGGCGAGGGGCATGGCTGCCCCGAGCAGGGGGCGCTGGCGGTGAGTCGTCGTCATGGTCGTCCTTCGTGCTGTCCTCGGCCCCGGAGGCCCGGAGCGGCCCGCGGGCTGTAAGGCGCCCGCGCTGCGGTCATGTGACGCTTTGCTGAAGGAAGAATGACGGATGACAGGGCGCCGGCTCCCCGCGCGGGAGCCGGCCGGAGATCCGCCGGAAGGATGCTCGCGCCGCGGCGCCGCTCAGGCGGCGGGCTTGCCGGAGCCGACGCGGATTTTCGTCGCCGTCGGGCCGGCATCGCCCTGCTCCTCGACGTAATGCACGCGGTCGCCCTCGCGCAGGTCCTCGAAGCGGCCATCGGTGACGCTGTCGCGGTGGAAGTAGAGCTGCGTGCCTGTGTTGGTCAGGATGAAGCCATGGTCCTGGCCAGGCTCGATCTGCGTCACCTGGCCCGCCATGGCCTCGGCGCTGGGTTTAGTGGTGTCCTCCCGCAGCTTGCCCTTGAAGGCCTCGAGCTGCCGCTCCGCCGCCTTGAAGGCATCGCGGAGAGAGGTGCGGACATCGGGGTTGGCATAGCGCTCCTTGGCCTTCTGCGGCTCGCGCGAGACGGCGAGATCACGGCCCGGCACGGAGAGGACGATGTGCACCTCATGCACATTGCCGGTCTGGTGCTGCTGATGGAGGGCTTCAACGGAGACGCGGCAGCCGATCAGGTGCGTATAGCGTTTCTCCAGCTTCTCCACGTGCTCCCGGATCTCGGCCTCGATGGACGGGGAGGACGGCATGTTGTGGAAGGCGATCTCCAGCGGGCGATCCATCAAGATCCTCCTTTCAGTAGCGGAGCAGGGCGGCGGCGGCGCAGCGACGCGGGATGCGCTCGCGGGGCAGGGCGAAGGCGCGGGCGCCGCTGCGCAGGGCCGTCACGGCGGCCTGGTTCAGCAGATCCTCGTCCGGGCCCCGGGGCGAGCCATGGGCCTGCAAGCCTGTCCCCTGGCCAAACTGCCCCCAGACCGCTTCGTCGGCCGCCACGGCCAGCGCATCGATGCGGCCCTCTTCGGCCGCATGCAGGATCTCCTCCAGGCGGATTGCGACCGTCGGCTCCGCCGTGCCGAGCCGCGCCTCGATCTTTTCCAGCAATTGCTGGACTTCGTTCTCCAGCAGCGGCTGCATGGCCTTGAGGGCCCGCTTCTGCAGCTCGGCCGGCGGGAAGGCGAAGGGATTCAGCGCCAGACCTTCCGGCAGCAGGTTCGGCAAGGGCGCGAGCTTCTGGAAATGCCCGCTGACCCGTGGCTCGGCGGCCAGCAGGAGGGGGGCTGGATCCTGGCCCAGGCGCGCCTTCACGGCCTGGCCGACGCGCAGGATCTCGTCCGTTAGGACCGTGGTGGTCTCGCCCTCCTCGCGCGCCGCCTGGCCTTCCGCTCCCATCGAGGGGGCGTCACGCTCCTCCAGCTCGAGCGGAATCTCCTGGCAGTCGAAGGGCGTGACGGAGAAGAGCCGGGCCCGCCCTGTGCTGAGGGCCAGCAGCCAAAAGCGCCGCTGCCGCGCCAGGATGGGCAGCAGGGGCTTGATGTTGGCGTGCCGCGCCGCCGTTACACTATAGGGCAGGGACTGCGGCAGAGGCATGGTCTGCAGGCCGCGCTCGCTCAGGAACAGCGCCAGCGCGGGATCGCGATGTGTCGCGAGGTCGAGCTTGCCGGTCGCCTCCTCCAGCGAGGCCAGCAATCCGGCGCGTCGCTGCGGCTCCAGGCCCCGGCGCTCCAGCGCGGCATCGGCATCATGAAGGGCGGTTCGCAGGCGAGCCTGTTGCAGGCGGGTATCGCGTTGCTCAGGGTCCAGCGGAAGGTAGACAGAAACGACGTGCTCGGCGGGTTCCAACAGATTCTTCAGGATTTCATTGCTGAGCATGGCGCTTCCTGTTGTTGGGAACGTCAGCTCAACGCGTCGAGGGAGGCACGGTTTCGGGTATTGACTTTCGCTTGGGAAGTAGACGAAGCGGAGGCTGGGCTTTTTATTTGTGAGTTGCTGAAGAGGCCCTTGCCGAAAGGTAAATGTTGCCTCAGCGCCCGCCGGGCCGGATGCACACCATGCGAGGAGTCGGGAGGCGTCGCTTGCCGCCCGCCCCGGTGAAGCGCAGCGCCGCCACCCGTCCACCCGCGCAGAGGCCGGACACCAGCTTGGGCGGCAGCGGCGCCGCGCCGCCGCCATTCCAGGCTGCGCCCAGGCGGGCCAGCGCCACGCGGCGGCTATAGGCCAACCCGCGCTCGGGTTCGCCCGAGTGGTAATGGGCGACGGCGGCGCCCCAGTCACCATGTTCGGCGCGGAGGGCGCGCAGGAAACGCACCGCGTAGCGGAGGTTAGCCTGTGGATCGAAAGCTTCCTCGAGGCTGGAGAAGGCCTCCGGGTGGTACATCAGGTTCACCTGCATGCAGCCGACATCGATCGACCGCACGCCCCGCGCGCGTAGCGCCTCGACTGCGGCGACGGCCGCCGCCTTGCTCGGCGCCGCATAGCCTTCGCCGCCGACATTATAGGTCCAGGGCCAGGGCACGGGCCGGCCGGTGCCTGGATCGGACCGGCCACTCTCGACCAGGGCGATGGCACTGAGCAGGCCCGGCGGCACGCCGGTGCCGGGTGCGATGGCGGCGATGGCGTTGTGGCATAGGGCACCGTCTGACACGGCGGCGCGGGCCGGCGCGGCGATGGGGGCCATAAGAGCAAGGAGGGTGGCGAGGGCAAGGCAGCGCATCCCCGGAAGATGCGCCTGCCCGCGCGCGGCGCAAGCCTGACCTCAGCCGTTCCGCGCGGCCATGACGTGGCGGCCGCGCGGGACGGAGGCGCTCAGCGGCCGCTCGCCTGGCCGCTGCCCGGCAGCGCATAGGCAATCAGGTAATCGCCCTGCTTGGTGCCGAGCGTGCCATGGCCGCCGGCCGCCACCAGCAGGATCTGCCGGCCGCTCGGCGAGCGATAGGTCATCGGCGTGGCCTGTCCGCCAGCGGGCAGGCGGTCCTGCCAGAGCTGCCGTCCGGTGGTGACGTCATAGGCGCGGACATAGTAGTCGAGGGTCGATGTCAGGAAGGCGACCCCGCCGGCGGTCATGATCGGCCCCCCCAGGCTCGGCACGCCCATCTTGAAGGGCAGGGGCACCGGGGACTGATCGCGCACCGTGCCGTTCTTGTGCATGTAGACGATCTTGCCGCTGCCCAGGTCCACGCCGGCGACGTAGCCCCAGGGCGGCGCCTGGCAGGGCAGGCCGAGCGGCGAGACCAGTGGCCCCATATCCACCGCGAAGGGCGCGCCGTAGTTCGGGTTGACGCCGAGCTCATCGGCGCCGCCCTTGAGGTCGGAGCCGCCGGCCGGGCTCTGGATGTCGGCGGGCCGGTTCTCGCGTTGCATCTGCTCCCGCGGGATCAGGCGCGAATAGAAGGCGAAGTAGTTGGGGGTCACGAAGGCGATCTGCCGCGCCGGATCCACGGCGATGCCGCCCCAGTCGAAGACGCCGAAATTGCCGGGATAGATCAGCGAGCCCTGCACCGAGGGCGGCGTGAAGATGCCCTCGTAGCGCAGGCGATGGAAGCGGATGCGGCAATAGAGCTGGTCGAACATGGTGGCACCCCACATGTCGCGGCCTTCGAGCGGACGTTGCGGGGTGAAGGTCAGCGCCGAGAAGGGCTGGGTCGGGGATGTGCGGTCGCCCTCCGCGGCGCCTTGCGGCACGGGCCGCTCGGGCGCGGGGATGATCGGCTCCCCCGTGCGGCGGTCGAGCACGAACAGGTCGCCGCGCTTGGTGGAGGCCACCAGCGCCGGCACCGTCTGGCCGTTGACGGTGAGGTCCAGCAGGCTGGGCTGGCCGCCGATGTCCATGTCCCAGAGGTCGTGGTGCACGGTCTGGTAGACCCAGCGCACCTGGCCGGTGTCGATGTCGAGCGCCAGGATGGAGCTGGAGAAGCGCTCCATGTTGGGCGTGCGTTGGCCGCCCCACTGGTCCGGCGTGGCATTGCCCATCGGCAGGTAGATCATGCCGAGCGCCTCGTCGGCACTGGAGATGCTCCAGCTGTTGGGCGAGTTGTGGGTATAGGTCTCGTTGGGGCCGATCGGCTCGGTGCGGTCGGGCTGGCCGGGGTCCATGTTCCAGACCAGCCGGCCGGTGAAGACGTCATAGGCGCGGATCACGCCCGAGGGCTCGGTGGTGGAGACGTTGTCGCTGACATTGCCGGCGATGATGACCAGGTTGTGCGCCACCACCGGCGGCGAGGTCGAATAGTAGAAGCCCGGCTGCAGGTCCGGCATGCCGCGCCAGAGGTCCACATGGCCGTCCTCGCCGAAGCCGGGGCAGGGCTGGCCGGTCTCGGCATTCAGCGCGATCAGCCGCGCATCGGCGGTGGGCAGGAAGATGCGGGTGGGGCACGCGCCGGCCGAGGCCTGCTGGTCCGGCGACGCGGCGTGATAGGAGACGCCGCGGCAGGTGAGGTGCTGCAGGTCCTTCGAAACCTTGATCTGCGGGTCGTAGCGCCACAGCTCGCGCCCGGTCTCGGCGTCCAGCGCGATGGCATAGTCATGCGGCGTGCAGATGAAGACCTTATCGCCCACCTTCAGCGGGGTCAGCTCGAAGGTGGTTTCGCTCGGATCGCCGGGCTTTGGCATGTCGCCCGTGCGATAGGTCCAGGCCACCTGCAGGTTGGAGACGTTCTGCGGCGTGATCTCGGCCAGGGGAGAATATCGGTCGCCATAGCTGGAGCGCCCATAGGCCTGCCAGTCGCCGCTCGGCACGCCCGCGTAATCCGCCGCCGGCGGGGCCTCGGCGCGGGGCAGGGAACCCGGCTGGCCATGGGAGTCCGTGAAGATGGCCAGCACGCCCATCGCGGCCCCGATCACCAGCGCTCCCACGAGCGGCAGCGCCGCGCCGGACCAGGCCATGGGGGGCTGCCCCTCCCGGCGCCGCAGCGGGCGCGTGATCCAGGGCATCAGCAGGTAGAGGCCGATCAGGAAGATGACATCGCCGCGCGGGGCGAGCTGCCACCAATCCAGCCGGATCTCGTAATAGGCCCAGATGACGCTGCCGAGCACGACCAGCGCATAGACCCAGAGTGCCGCCGGCCGTCGCAGGATGAGCAGTACGCCGGTGAGGACGAAGGCAAGGCCCGTGATGGCGTAGTACCAGGAGCCGCCGAGGGTGATGAGCCAAGCACCGGGGCCGCCGATGGCGAGGCCGAGCAAGATGACGATGAGGCCGGAGATCCAGAGGGCCGGTGAGGAAGTCCGCGATCTGCGCATGATGGTGCCTTGCCGCTTGCGAGAATGCCGCGTTGCGATGCCTCAGCAACAGCATGCGCGGCGGGGAGGTTCCCGCCTCCGGGGCAAGGGCGCTTTCCCGTCCTGCCGCCGGGAGGTTGGCCGACCTCCTCCCGCCGCCCTGCGCGCACCGGCGCCGGCCTCCGTGGGGCCCTGTCCTGGAACTCTACCCGGTCATTGCCCGCCTCTCTTCTTGACCGCGCCGCTCGGCGCCCCGCCCGTGCTGGCCCCGCCGGTCCCGAGACTGCCGAGGCCAGCGCCTGGCGTGCTGTCCGGCGCCGTGCCGCCCGGGTTGAGGGTAGAGGAGGGGCCATGGCCACCCGGCGCGGAGGATGTCTGCGCCGTGGCGTTCTTCTCCGCCAGGCGATCCGCCGCGCCCTTCTCGTTGCTGGATTTGCCGTTCTGATCCGCCATCTGGGTGGTTCCCTGTCCGCTGCGCCGGGAGAGGGCGGCCCGCGGCCGCGGGCCCGGCGCTGGTCCGCCCGATTAACCCCGCCAGCGGTGCTGAGTTCCCCGAGGATGGGTAGCCCTGCGGCCGTCCGGCGCGACGCGGCTGAACTTCGCCTCTCCCCTCCGGTTCCATCAGCACCGAAGCCCTTAGGGAGAACGAGCATGCTCATCCGGAAGACCGGCCTGGCGCTGACCATGATCCTGGGCCTGGCGGGCGGCGTGGCGGCGCAGGGCGATCCGCGTCAGATTCCGGCCACGCCGCCGCAGCCGAGCCGGCCGCAGAGCGACGCGAGCCCACCCTTCTCGCCGCAGCCCGCAGCGAGCGGCCTGCAGGACTACGTCCGCATCCTGCAGGAGGCACAGTCGCAACTGGAAACCGCCATCCAGCGCAGCGGCGATGAGCCGGCCGGCAACCAGCAGAACGCGATGACGCCGGCGCGGATGGACGTGAAGGCGGCGGCGCAGCAGGTGCACAATGCCATCCGCCGCGCCCCGCGCCAGTTGCGCGACGATGCCTTGTACGAGGACGCCGAGCGGAAGGTCAGCAACGATCTCTCCAGCCTCTCCCAGCCGCTGAGCCTGGACAAGAGCGACGATGCGGCGCAGCGAATCCTGGCCACCGTGAAGGAGCTTCAGCAGAAGGTGGAACAGCGTGCCGGCAGGGCGAATGCCGGCTGAGTGCGGGCCGGAGCGCCGCTTCGGTGGCGCTCCGCGATTCCTCCCGATGCCGGGTGCGGCACCGGCGACACGGGTTAAAAAATTTTGAATCGGCCGGGCGGCTGCGAGAGCGGCTGAAGAGGGCGGTGGATAACCTTGGCTTCGCCAGATTTTCCCGAGAGTCGCGCGCCTGCCGCGCCTGTGGACAATAGCCCGGAGGACCAATTTGTAGCGTCCCACCCTGCATCCCACCCACCACATCTGGGTTGAAGCGGGAGGCGACTGGGTGCAAAGGTGCGCCCCACACCGCCTAAGCGAATCAGGGATTCTCGCCGTGTTCGATGCCGTTCAGCTTGCCGATGACGTCCAGCTCGCCGGGCATGGTCAGGTGCATGTGGACCGCTCGCGGGATGCGCTGCTCACCGACTTCGGGAAGGCGACGCTGAGCGATCGCTACCTGATGCCGGGCGAGTCCTATCAGGACCTTTTCGCCCGCGTGGCCAGCGCTTTTGGCGACGACGCGGCGCATGCACAGCGCATCTACGACTATATCAGCCGCCTCTGGTTCATGCCGGCGACGCCGGTGCTGTCGAATGGCGGCACCACGCGCGGCCTGCCGATCTCCTGCTTCCTGAACGAGGCGAATGACAGCCTGGACGGCATCGTCGGGCTGTGGAACGAGAATGTCTGGCTGGCCTCAAAGGGGGGCGGCATCGGCTCCTACTGGGGCAACCTGCGCTCGATCGGCGAGAAGGTCGGTCAGAACGGCAAGACCTCGGGCATCATCCCCTTCATCCGGGTGATGGACAGCCTGACTCTGGCGATCAGCCAGGGCTCGCTGCGGCGCGGCTCGGCGGCGGTGTATCTCCCGGTCTCGCATCCCGAGATCGAGGAATTCATCGACATGCGCCGCCCGACCGGTGGCGACCCGAACCGCAAGGCGCTGAACCTGCACCACGGTATCCTCATCCCCGACGCCTTCATGCGCGCGGTAGAGAATGACGAGGAGTGGGCGCTGACCTCGCCGAAGGACGGCGCGGTGATCCGCAAGGTGCCGGCGCGCGGCCTCTGGATCCGCATCCTGATGGCGCGGATCGAGCAGGGCGAGCCCTACATCATCTATTCCGACCATGTGAACCGCGCGCGGCCGGAGCACCACAAGCTGGCAGGTCTGGAGGTGAAGACCTCCAACCTCTGCTCCGAGATCACGCTGCCCACCGGCCGCGACCAGCACGGGCAGGAGCGTACCGCCGTCTGCTGCCTCTCCTCACTGAACCTGGAGACCTGGTTCGAGTGGAAGGACGAGCCGCGCTTCATCCCCGACGTGATGCGCTTCCTCGACAACGTGCTGCAGAGCTTCATCGACAACGCGCCGGACTCGATGGCGCGGGCGAAGTACAGCGCGATGCGCGAGCGCTCCGTCGGCCTCGGCGTGATGGGCTTCCACTCCTTCCTGCAGGCGCAGAACGTCCCCTTCGAGAGCGTCATCGCGAAGGTCTGGAACAAGCGGATGTTCAAGCATATCCGCGAGCAGGCCGATGTGGCCTCGCGCCAGCTCGCCGAGGAGCGCGGGCCTTGCCCGGACGCCGCCGAGTACGGCTTCATGGAGCGCTTCTCGAACAAGATGGCCATCGCGCCGACCGCCTCCATCTCCATCATCTGCGGAGGCGCGAGCCCGGGCATCGAGCCGATCGCGGCGAATGTCTATAACCACAAGACGCTGTCCGGCAGCTTCATCGTGCGCAACCCGTACCTGAAGAAGGTGCTGGCGAAGCACGGCCGTGACGACGACGAGACCTGGACCAACATCACGGTCAACAAGGGTAGCGTGCAGCATCTGGACTTCCTGGACGAGCAGGAGAAGGCTGTCTTCAAGACCGCCTTCGAGCTGGACCAGCGCTGGGTGGTGGAGCACGCCGCCGACCGTACACCCTTCATCTGCCAGTCGCAGTCGGTGAATCTCTTCGTGCCGGCCGACGTGCACAAGCGCGACCTGCACCAGATCCACTATCAGGCCTGGAAGAAGGGCGTGAAGTCGCTCTACTACTGCCGCAGCCTCTCGATCCAGCGCGCCGACACGATCAGCGAGAAGGTGGCGGCCCAGCCGGCGCTCGGTGCGGCCGGAATCAGCGTCGAGGCCGTGCTGCCGACCACGCCCGCCCGCCCGACCCGCGCCGTCGCCGGCGAGAACGCCACGAATTACGAGGAGTGCCTCGCCTGCCAGTGAGGCATACCCCAGTATGGTTCAGGAAGGCCACTGATCGGGAGAAGCGGCATGTCTTCAGCAATCAAAATCACTGGCTGCAAGGATATTACCCTTATTGGGAATAAGGCATGGGGATTTTCTCACCTAGCCGACGTATCGTCCTCTAAGAATGTGATTGCTGTCGACAATATCGCCTTCTCAAATCAGGAGGCGCCGCTGGACGTCGTGCTCGCAGTCCTGAGTGCTAAATCTGCAGGAGATGAAAAGCAGCAGTTTCTTCGGTTCCTGGATGATCTAAAGACTGCGAAAGGTGGAGCGGAGCGGCGCAGCAAGCTTGATGCCGCCCTTCATTGGTGTGGCAACACCCTGTCGGCGGCAGTCTCTGACGTTGTGGCAGCCTACTTGAAGAACGCCTTTTCCGCTATGGAAAGCTAGGATGTGAGCATGTCTACTGGCACTAATTCTGCAGAGGCTCCTGAGAAGTTCGACCTGCTGACCGCTAACCCGGTCTACAAGCCCTTCCGCTATCCCTGGGCCTATGACGCGTGGCTGACGCAGCAGCGCGTCCATTGGCTGCCGGAAGAAGTTCCGATGGCCGATGACGTGAAGGATTGGCAGAAGAACCTGACAGAGGTCGAGCGCAACCTCGTCACGCAGATCTTCCGCTTCTTCACGCAGGCGGATGTCGAGGTGAACTCGGCCTACATGAAGCACTACAGCCAGGTGTTCAAGCCGACTGAAGTGCTGATGATGCTCTCGGCCTTCTCGAATATCGAGACCATCCACATCGCGGCCTATTCGCACCTGCTCGACACCATCGGCATGCCGGAGATCGAGTATCAAGCCTTCCTCAAATACAAGGAGATGAAGGACAAGTACGATTACATGCAGACCTTCTCGGTCGAGAACAAGACCGAGATCGCCAAGACGCTTGCCGCCTTCGGCGCCTTCACCGAGGGCCTGCAGCTCTTCGCCTCCTTCGCCATCCTGCTGAACTTCCCCCGCTTCAACAAGATGAAGGGGATGGGGCAGATCGTTACCTGGTCGGTGCGCGACGAGACGCTGCACTGCCTTTCCGTCATCCGGCTGTTCCGCACCTTCGTGCAGGAGAACCCGGAGATCTGGACGGAGCAGTTCCGCAAGGAGCTGGTCGAGATCTGCACCACCATCGTTGAGCACGAGGACGCCTTCATCGACCTCGCCTTCGAGCTGGGCGGGGTGCAGGGCATGACGCCGGAAGACATCAAGAAGTACATCCGCTTCATCGCCGACCGGCGGCTACAGCAGCTCGGCCTCGACCCTTACTACGGCATCGAGAAGAACCCGCTGCCCTGGCTGGACGAGATCCTGAACGCTGTCGAGCACATGAACTTCTTCGAGGGCCGGGCGACCGAATACTCCAAGGCCAGCACCACCGGCACCTGGGAGGAAGCCTGGGCGCCTTCCATCGGTGAACACTGGAACTCCGAGGAAAATCAGGTGAATGGCGGACCCATGAAGGTCTAGGCGTTTAGATTTCGCCAGTTTCCGACTGAACAGGAAGCCCTGCCGCTACGCTACGGATTAAGGGCCGCTTGAAAGGGGGGCGTCCCGGAGTGCCTTGCGCTCCGGGACGCCTTTTTGCGTTGCGGCGGCGGGCGACCGTCACGGTTCCGATGCACGAAGCTCAGCCGCATTGGCGCGCAGCCAGTCCTGGATCGGCTTCCATGGCCCGTACCGGTGCTGGTCGGGCGAGAAAGGGCCCACGAAGGGCGGGTAACCCGCATCCACCGGCTTTTTGGACCGGTCGGGATAATCCGCCTCAAGGCCCACGCGGTGCGGCCTGGGCTGCGCGTTCACGAAGGCCATGACATCGTAGGCGTCTTCGACCGGGATCTGGGGCTGCTCCCAGGTGGTGCCGAAGGGCATGTTGGCCTGCACGAAGCGTGCGGCCGTGATGGTGCGCGCCATGCCTGCGCCGTCGTTGTAGCTGTCGGGGCCCCAGAGTGGTGGGAACTGGTAGCGCTTCCCCTGCTCGGCGGCGTCGGCTGCCTCCAGGCGCTGGCCCTGCCCGTCGGCGCCGTGGCAGGCGGCGCAAGTTTCGGCGTAAACCTGACGGCCGCGTTCCGGATCGGCGGCCCGCTCGGGCAATGGCAGGGACGGCGCGCCGCGTCCCTCGAGCGATTTCCCGACCTGTTGCGGCCCGCTGATGTAGCGGATGTAGGTGAGGATCGCCTTCATTTCCGGGCCGTCCACCGGCAGCGCATGCCCGTTCATGCTGCGCTCCATGCAGCCGTTGACGCGTTCCTCCAGCGTCCGAACCTCGTTCTCCCGCCCGATATACTGCGGGAAGACTCCCCAGACGCCTGCAAGGGGAAGTCCGTATTGCTGCGTCCCCGCCTGAAGGTGGCAGGACTGGCAGGTCAGCCCATTTCCGGCGAAGCGCATCGCGGGGTCCTGCGTGTCAGGCCCGATGAGAGACGAGGTCTTCGAGATCAGGTCGCGGCCGCGGCGGATGGTCTGGGCGAGGATGTCGTCGGCGGGCAGCGTGTCCGGGTCGGGCACCACCCAGGCGGCCGCGGCGGCGGGGGCCGCGGGTGACGAGGGCCGGGGCGCGGCCCTTTGGTTGCGCGGCAATGTGGCGGCGGGCGATGCCGCGGGGGAGGGCGCCTCCTGATGGGCGGCGGCTGGCATCCGGATGCTCTGCCCTGACGTCGGTGGCCGGAGGGAAACCACGGCCGCACCGGCGACGATGGCGCCGATGGAAATCGTCATGAGGGACGGCGTGCGCATCGGTGCTTCTTCAGTGTCCTGGATTGTGCAGGCGAGGGCGCGCCGCGCCTCAGGGCGCGAGCCCGAAGGCGGATGCGTTGCGGTAGAGCATGTAGAAGGCGACGCCGAAGACGAGCCCCGCGAAGATCCGGTTCAGAGCGGCCTTCCGGGAGCCGAGATGGCAGGCGAGCTGCATGCCGAGATAGCCGCCCGCGAGCCCGCCGCCGATGTATTCAATCGCGACACGCCAATCGATGAGGCCAGAGGAGGCGTAGCTGATTGCGGTGGTCAGGCCGAAGCCGCCGACCGCCAGCAGCGAGGAGCCGACCGCCGAAAGCATCGGCATGCCGGTGGAGAACAGCAGCCCGGGCACGATCAGGAACCCGCCTCCAATGCCGAAGAAGCCGGAAAGCAGGCCGACGCCGAGCGCACTGGCCACCACAAGCGCGGTGCGGCCTGCGGCTCCACGCGCTTCGGTCGGACCGGAGGCCGTGGGTTTCGCGCGTCCACGGCGGAGCATCAGGACGCCGACGGCGATCATCAGCACGGCGAAGAGGAAGAGCAGCCGCTGCCCATCGAAGCTCTTGCCGAACCACGAGCCGACTGCGGCCCCGGCCATCCCGACCGCGGCGAAGAGGATGGCGTCGCGCCACCGGACGTTGCCCGCGCGCGCGTGGCCTGCAAAGTTCGTGAAGGCGTTGACCGACACCGCGAGGGCGCCGGTGCCGATGGCGACATGGGGCTGCAACCCGACGACGTAGAGCAGCAGCGGCGTCGCCATGATGGAGCCGCCTCCGCCGATCAGGCCGAGGGTAAAGCCCACCAGGCCGCCGGAGAGCACGGCGAGGGCGGATTGCAGCAACATCGTCAGACTCCGCTGGCCCTGAGAGGCGCGGCTCCTGCGGCGCGGATGTGCATCCAAGGGCCCGCACCCCTCGCTGTGGCGCCGGGAAGCTTGCCCACCGGGAAGTGGGCGTGCTCGTGCCTGGTGCTCATCGCGCTGCCCGGACCACGGCGAAGGTGGCAGCCGCGGCCGTGCGGCGGTGGGATTGCCGTATCGCGGAAGAGGGCGCCGGAGCGGCGCCGCCCAGGCCATGGAGGAGGCTCGCGAGCAGATGCCGCGGCTTTCCGGGTGAGACCTGGTAGAAGACCGCGCGCGACTCCCGGCGTGAGACCAGCAGGCCGGCATCCCGCAGTTCAGCCAGGTACTGCGAGAGGTTCGGCTGCTTAAGCGCAAGTTCCTCCTCGATCTGGCCGACCGAGCGCTCGCCGTCCAGCAGGTGCAGGGCGATGCGGAGGCGGGCCGGATTGGCGAGAACACGCAGGAAGGTGACGCTCTCAGCGATGTCCACGGTATCGGGGATCACCGGCCGCGCCCCTTCGGCTTCTTTGGCAGAGGGCCTGTCCTGAAATACCAGTCGGCCCCGTGCTCCTGGTCCGCGAAGGCCGCCTCGGTCGTCAGGGTCGGCGGGAGGATCACGTCCTCGCCCGGCTGCCAGCCCTCGGGCGTCGAGACCTCATGCGCGTCCGCCGTCTGCAAAGCCGCAACGAGGCGAAGAAGCTCCTGGACGTTGCGACCAGTCGTCATCGGATACCAGCTGATGGCCCGGATGATCCCCTCGGGGTCGATCACGAAGGCCGCCCGCACCATCGAGGCGTCGGGGGCGTTCGGGGCGATCATGCCGTAGGCGCGCGCGACCGCCATCGAGGGATCCTCGATGATCGGGAAGGGTACCTTGACCCCGAACTGGGCGTGAATGCTGCGGATCCAGGCAAAATGCGAGAACAGACTGTCGACGGACAGCGCCAGCAGCGCGCAGCCGAGTTCCTCGAAATGGCCCGCCGCCTTCGAGAAGGCGATGAACTCGCTGGTGCAGACCGGCGTGAAATCGGCCGGATGGGAGAAGAGCAGCAGCCACTGCCCGCGGTAGTCGGCGAGGGAGCGGTCGCCCATTGTCGTGCGGGCCTGGAAATCCGGTGCCGGATCGTGGAGGAGCGGCGGCCCGGCATGCTGTGAAATCGACTCGCTCATGTCCTATCCTAGGCGTCCCGAGGAAGCGGCCGGGAGAAACCGGCAACCTGCCCCGCATCAGACGCGGCCTTCCTCCATGCACCCCCTCCCCGCGGGTAGGGTGCCGCCAGATAGTAAGTCGATTAAGCTATGTATCAAGCGTCGATCTCTTAACTATCTGTGCCGGCGAATGTCGCGGCGGCACCAGCGATGGAGGAGGCCAGCATGGAGACCACCCCCCGACCAGATGCCCACTCCGGTCAAGGCGCGACCGCAGCCATTTCCGGGCGCCCCGACGTGACGGCGTTCTTCGACAAGCGAACGTGCAGCCTGCAATACGTCGTCGCGGATCCGGCGACGGGTGCCTGCGCCATCATCGACCCTGTGCTGGATTTCGATGAAAAGTCCGGCGCCACCGCAACGCGCTCCGCGGACGCCATCCTCGCCTTTATCCGAGAGCGCGGCCTGACCCTGGAGTG
Source organism: Roseomonas sp. (assembly GCA_035565935.1). Classification (GTDB taxonomy): domain Bacteria; phylum Pseudomonadota; class Alphaproteobacteria; order Acetobacterales; family Acetobacteraceae; genus Pseudoroseomonas. Next base: position 43,960 of record DATMRU010000056.1, on the reverse strand, counting down.
GATCCTCGACACCCACCCGCATGCGGACCACTTCTCAGCCGCGGGCTACCTCAAGGACGTAACGGGCGCGCCCACCGCGACTGGCGAGCACATCGTGAAAGTCCAGCGGCTCTGGAAGGGCCTCTACAACCTGCCGGACAGCTTCCGGACCGACGGCTCCCAGTGGGACCGGCTCTTCGCGGATGGCGACCGCTTCCGGATCGGGGAACTGGAAGCCTCCGTGATGTTCTCACCGGGACACACGATGGCCTCCATCACCTACGTCGTGGGCGATGCCGCCTTTGTTCACGACACCCTGTTCATGCCGGATGGCGGCAGCGCCCGGGCGGATTTCCCGGGCGGCGACGCCAACACCCTGTGGCGCAGTATCCAGCGCATCCTGGCGCTCCCGGATGAGACGCGGCTCTTCACGGGCCACGACTACCGCCCGGGCGGGCGTCCGGCCGCCTGGGAAAGCACCGTGGCCCAACAGAAGGCGGAGAACGCCCATGTGCGGGGGCAGAACGAGGCAAGCTTTGTGAAGCTCCGCACCGAGAGGGACCGGACACTGCCCATGCCCAGGCTGATCCTGCCGTCTTTGCAGGTGAACATCTCTGGCGGCAGGCTCCCCGAGCCGGAAGGCAACGGCCGCCGCTACCTCAAGATCCCACTCGATGCCCTCGGCGACGCCCCCTGGGATTGATGACGCCAGGACGAGGATGCGGAGGAAACCGTGGCTTCGCGAAGCATCGTCGCCGGGGGAGGGGACGGCCCACCAGCAGCCGGAGGTGCGATCCTGCCCGGCCGAGCGTGAGCCCGGCCGTTACGCACTGAAACATGGGATGGGTCACTCCCGCGGGCCGCCCCCCCTGACCAAGCCCGTCCGAATCGGCTAAGCAGGGCGCCATGCAGCGCGCCATCCGTATCCTGGTCCTGGTCCTGATCGCCGGCCTCGCCGCGCTCTGGGGCGTCGCCTGGTTCGGCCGGGAGCCCGGCGAGCCCCTGGCCGACGCCTTCACGCGGCAGGTGGCGCGGCTCACCGGCCAGGCTGCCCCGGCCACGGCGCCGACTCCGGGCGGCATGCAACTGCCGGCGAGCATGCAGCTCGGCGGGCCCTTCACCCTGGTGAACCAGGACGGCCGCCCCGTCACGGAGGCGGATTTCAAGGGCCAGCTCCTGGTTGCCTATTTCGGTTATACCTTCTGCCCCGATGTCTGCCCCACGGAACTCGGCGGCATTGCCAGCGCCATGGATCTGCTGACACCGGAGGAGGCCGGGCGGGCTACCCCGGCCCTGTTCACCATCGATCCGGAGCGGGATACCCCGGAGCAGCTCAAGGCCTATGTCAGCAACTTCCACCCCCGCATGATCGGGCTGACCGGCTCGGCCGAGCAGGTCGCGCAGGCGGCGAAGCGATTCCGCGTCTTCTACGCCAAGGTCGAGCGGCCGGAGATGAGCGAGTACCTGATGGACCATTCCTCCTTCATCTACCTGATTGGCAATGGCGGGCAGGTCCTGGCACTTCTTCGGCCGCAGAGCTCGCCCGAAACCATTGCTGCGGCAATTCGGGCACAGCTTCCTAAAATGTGAAGGTGTGGGCGAGAGGGCAGTAACCTTCCGGAAGTAGAAATGCCAACCTCCAGAGGGTTTGCGCCTCTGGGCACACATGGCATCGTCCGGTTAGATCTCTTCTGCGTGATCCGTCTCAACCTAAGATGGTATGAGCTTATTACGATCAGGCAGTGAGGTCTGTCGGGCAAGGACAAGGAGCGATGGGCGAAATGGCGGATGAATGGTCAGACGGACCGGCAGGACGGGACATCACCCGCGGCACGCCTGCGACGCCCCGCCATACCCGCCGTCTCTCCGACAAGATCCTGATCGCCTTCCACCAGGCCTGTGACCAAGGTGACCTGGAGGTGGCCCAGGAGCTTCTCCTGGTGCTGGAGAAGATGGTGACCCGCCGCCCCGCTGTGCCGGATCAGAACCGACGCAAGAGCATGGAAAGCCTGGTCGCCGCGCATGAGCGGCTCTGGCTTCTGCGGCATCCCGAGAGCAGCGTATAACGTCTTCTGCCGTGAAATAACTCCTGTATGGGCGCGATTTCACGGGAGGAAAATGCATTTTGGCGCTCCGGAGAGGGGCAGACCGATTGACCCCCTTCTGGCGGCATGATTTCCTGACCGCCAAAGAAGGAGGACGCCGCATGACCATCCAGCTTGGGCAGATTGCCCCGGATTTCACGGCCGAGACCACCGCCGGCACCATCCGTTTCCATGAATGGGCGGGCGATTCCTGGGTCGTGCTGTTCAGTCACCCCAAGGATTTCACCCCCGTCTGCACCACCGAACTCGGCGAGACCGCCCGGCTGAAGCCGGAATTCGACCGGCGCAACACCAAGGTCATTGGCCTTTCGGTGGACCCGCTGGACCGCCATGCCGGCTGGGAGGCGGACATCGCCGAGACGCAGGGCGCCGCGGTCAACTTCCCGATGATTGCCGACCCGGAGCAGAAGGTCTCGAAGCTCTACGGCATGATCCATCCGGAGGCCGATCCTACGGTCACGGTGCGGACGGTCTTCGTCATCGATCCGCAGAAGAAGGTGCGGCTGATGCTCACCTATCCGCCTTCCACCGGGCGCAACTTCCAGGAGGTGCTGCGGGTTATCGACAGCCTGCAGCTCACCGACAAACACAAGGTGGCCACGCCGGTGAACTGGCAACCGGGCGACCGCGCCATCATCGTCCCCAGCGTGAGCGACGAGCAGGCGAAGGAGCGCTTCCCCCAGGGCTGGGAGGCGCAGAAGCCCTATCTTCGCTGGGTTGATCTGAAGGATTCCTGATGCCGGCATCGCCGATCGCCGACGGCTTCTGGGGAGCGGTGCACAACACGCCGCTCATCCGCCTGCGGCGCGCCTCTGAGGAAACGGGCTGCGAAATCCTCGGCAAGGCGGAGTTCATGAACCCGGGCGGCTCGGTAAAGGACCGCGCCGCGCTGGGCATCCTGCAGGACGCCGTGGAGCGGGGGCTGCTGGTGCCGGGTCAGCCCGGCACCGTTGTTGAGGGCACCGCCGGCAATACCGGTATCGGGCTGGCGCTGGCCGCCAATGCGCGCGGCTGGCGCAGCGTCATCGTCGTGCCGGAGACGCAGAGCCGGGAGAAGCTCGACTTCCTCCGCATGATCGGTGCCGACCTGCGCCTGGTGCCCGCCAAGCCCTATGCCGACCCCGGCAACTACGTCCATGTCTCGCGTCGCCTGGCGGAAGAGATCAAAGCCGCCGAGGGCAATGCCATCTGGGCCAACCAGTTCGACAACCTGGCCAATCGTCGCGCCCACGAGCAGTATACCGGCCGCGAGATCTGGGAGCAGACAGAGGGCCGGGTCGATGCCTTCACCTGCTCCTGCGGCACCGGCGGTACCCTCGCCGGCGTGGCCCTGGCGCTGAAGGCGCGCAACGAGAAGGTCCGCATTGTGCTGGCTGACCCGGAAGGCAGCGCCCTGGCCCCCTGGGTGCAGTCCGGCACGGTGAAGGCCACCCCCGGCAACTCGATCACCGAGGGAATCGGCCAGGCGGCCCGCGTGCCCGGCAATCTGGAAGGCGCGCCGATCGACGCGGCCGAGATCATCCCGGATGCCGAGGCCCTGCAATGGGTCTTCTCGCTGCTGATCGAGGAAGGGCTCTCGGTGGGTGGCAGTGCGGGGCTGAATGTCGCCGCCGCGGTGCGCGTGGCGAGGGCACTGGGGCCGGGGCATACCATCGTGACCATCCTGTGCGACGGTGGCGCGCGCTACCAATCCAAGCTGTTCAACCCGGAATTCCTGCGCGGCAAGGGGCTGCCGGTGCCGCACTGGCTCGCCTGAAGGGCTGGCGGCATCGCTACCACGCCGGGCCCCACTTGGCCGCCCTTGCATTTGGCGTCACCCTTGGCGGCTGATTCGCCAAGGGAGGACGGTTGATGAACGGCGCCGAGAGCCTGGTCCACACGCTACTGAACTGCGGGGTGGATACCTGCTTCGCCAATCCGGGCACCAGCGAGATGCATTTCGTCGCCGCGCTGGACCGGATTCCCGGCATGCGCTGCGTGCTCGGCCTGCAGGAGAACATCGTCACCGGCATGGCCGATGGTTACTGGCGCATGGCGGAGAAGCCGGCGGCGACCCTGCTGCACTGTGGCCCCGGCCTGGCGAACGGTCTCGCCAACCTGCACAACGCCCGCCGTGCCCGCAGCGGCATCGTCAACGTCGTGGGCGACCAGGCCACCTATCATCGTCCGCTCGATGCGCAGCTGACCGCCGACACCGAGGGCTGGGCGCGCCCTGTCTCCGGCTGGGTGCGCACCGCGACCGACGCCGCGCGCGTCTCCGCCGATGCGGCGGTGGCGGTGCAGGCGGCGCGCACCGCGCCAGGCCAGATCGCCACGCTGATCCTGCCGGCCGATACCGCCTGGAACGAAGGTGCCGAGCCCGCTCAGGCGCTGCCGGTGCCCGCCACGCCGGCGCCCGACCCGCATGCGGTTCGCAATGCCGCGCGTGTGCTGCGCGAGAAGAAGAACGTGCTGATCCTGCTCGGCGGCATCGGGCTGCGGGCCGAGGCGCAGGCGCTCGCCTGGCGCGCCGCCCAGGCGACCGGGCAGCGCGTGCTGGCCGAGATGTCCAATGCCCGCACCGAACGTGGCCGCGGGCGGCTGCAGCTGGAACGCGTCCCCTATCCGGTCGATATGGCGGTCGAGTCGCTGAAGTGGGTCGAGCACCTGATCCTGGTGAACGCCAAGGCGCCCGTCGGCTTCTTCGCCTATCCCGGCAAGCCGAGCCGCCATTATCCCGAGACGGCCTCGGTGCATGTCCTGTCCCGCTACGAGGAGGACGGCATCGCCGCGCTGCGGGCGCTGGTGGAGGAGCTCGGCGCGCCGGAGGCCGCCATGCCCGATCCCGGCCCGCGCCCCGAACCGGCGCGCGGCGCCCCGACGCCGGAAGGCCTGGCCCGCACCCTCGCGGCGCTGATGCCGGAGGGCGCCATCATCGCCGATGAGAGCGTCTCCTTCGGGCGCGGCTTCTTCAAGGAGACGCATGCCGCGCCGCCGCATGACTGGCTGCAGATCACCGGCGGCGCCATCGGTTGCGGCATGCCCCTGGCGACCGGGGCGGCGGTCGGCGCCGGCGGCAAGCGACGGGTGATCAACCTGCAGGCCGATGGCTCCGGCATGTACACGCTGCAGGCGCTCTGGACCCAGGCGCGCGAGAAGCTGCCGGTCACCACCATCATTCTCTCGAATCGTAAGTACCAGATCCTGATCGGCGAGTACCGCAATGTGGGCGCCAATCCCGGCCCCACGGCAATGAGCATGCTCGACCTCGGGAACCCTGATCTGGACTGGCTGAAGCTCGCCGCCGGCATGGGGGTGGAGGCGGCGCGCACCACCACGCTGGAGCAGTGCGGCGATCTGCTGGCACAGTCCTGCGCGCAGTCCGCGCCCTTCCTGATCGAGCTGGTGATCTGAAACCGGCGGCGGGGCGAGGGCGCCCCGCCGGCTTTTCTCCGCCCCGCCGCGAAGTTTGCTTGACGGCGGGGCGCTCCGCCCTTTAGATGAGAATAACTCGCAATTGCAGCGAGGGCTGACGCGACGCGGCACTACCGTCCCACCGCGATCTGGATCCCGCATTCTCCTCCGGATCCGTCAGCCTCGGCTGCAGCGCGGGATCCGGCGCCGTCCTGCAGGGGAGGCCGGCACCGGAAGCGGACCGGGGTGATCGGGCGCAGACTAGCGAACCGTCCGATCAACCGCGCGGCGCCCGAAGGGGGGATGCCGCCGGCGACTGACTTTGCACGCGGGCAGGGCGTGCAGACCCCGGTCCGCGCCCCTTCCTTCCGGCAGGGGTGGCGTGCCTCGCCTCAGGCGCTAGGCTGGCCACCGCTGAAGAATCCGGAGGAGCGGCACACATGCCCTACATCATCGAGACCTGGGACAAGCCGGGCAGCCAGGCGCTGCGCCAGTCCACGCGCAACGCGCATCTCGACTACCTCGACGCGCATATGTCCAAGCTCCTGGCCTGCGGCGCCAAGCTGAAGGACGACGGCAGCGACGCCGGCGGCGGCCTCTATATCGTCGATGTCGAGACCCGTGCCGAAGCCGAGGCCTTCATCGCCGAGGACCCCTTCAGCAAGGCCGGGCTGTTCGAGCGCGTGCAGATCAACCGCTGGCGCAAGGGCTACCTCGACGGCAAGAGCTTCTTCCCGCCGCGGTAAGCCGTCCCCCGAAGCCGCCTCCCGCTCGGACTGAAGTCATTGCCCGGGCGGAGGGCTTCTATTCGCTATCCGCCTGCTCGACCACCAGCAGGCAGGCAGGGCCTTGCGGATGCGCCACATGCTCGGCGCCCGCCGGCAGGTGGAGCACGTCGCCGGGGCCGAGCGGAACCACCCGCTCCGCACCATCCTCGCGCAGATGCATATCAACGCGCCCGGCCAGCACCGCGAAAACCTCCTGTCCGCTGTTGACGTGCCAGCGATAGGGCTGGTCCGTCCAGCGCAGCTTCACGACCGCCTCGGGCATGCGCGCGAGGTCGGGGCCGGACCAGGGCTGCCCCGCGGGCAGGCTGGCGCCGTGGACCAGGGTCGCGCTCATGCCGGCACCGCCTCCGCCGGCACCACCACCGCGAAGCGGTCGGCCAGAGCGGCCAGTGCGGTCCGCTGCAGCCATTCGGCGGGAAGGGGAGGGCCGCCCATCGGGTCGGGCAGGGCGCGGGTGGCCGTGGCATCGCCGGCCACCGTCACCGGCAGGCCGAGATCGAGCGCCGCCCGCGCCGTGGAGGAGACGCAGAGATGCGTCATGAAGCCGGCGAGCAGCAGCTTGCGGCGCCCGGTCGCGGCGATCCGGGCCTGCAGGTCCGTCCCGGCGAAGGCATTGGGCAGCGCCTTCTCCACCACCGCTTCGCCCGTTGCCGGCATGGCCGCTTCCAGGAAGCCGCCGCCGGCCGCGCCGCGGTCGAACAGCCCGCCCGCCGAGCCGCGATGCGCGACATGAATCACCGGTGTCCCGGCTGCGCGGGCGCGTTCGAGCAGCCCGGCAAGCCGCTCGCTCGCCGCCGCGATACCCTCCAGCGGCAGGCGGCCGCTGCGGTATTCCTCCTGCGCGTCGATCACCACCAGCACCGTCTCCGAAAGCGCCGCGGGCTGGGGCCGGGCCGAGGCCATGTCGAGCAGGGTCGGCGGCCTGGGCGAGGCCGCCGCGGCGGCTGTGAAATGCGCGGTGGCGGCGTCGAACTTGTCGCGGCAGCCGGGGTTGCAGAAGCCCACCACCTGCCCGTTCCAGCAGGTGAGGGAGTCCTGGGCCACCGGCTTGCCCGACCAGGGGCAGGTTTCATTGATGGGCTGCGGCATGCGCGGCACTCCTTGCATCATCCGCCCCTAGCTTGGCGCAGTCCCGGTCTGGCATGAAGGACATCATGCCCTCCTTTCCAGCCAGGACACGCCGGGTCGTCCTGCCCCTCTATCCCGGTGTCATGCTGCTCGACGTCGCGGGGCCGGCAGAGGTTTTCGCCACGGCGAGCCGGCTCGCTGCCGCGCCCGGCTCTCCGCCGCCCTATGACCTGCGCCTCGTCTCGGCCGCCGGGGGGCCGGTGCCGACCGAACTGGGCGTGGGGCTGGACAGCGCGGCCTGGTCGAAGCTGGAGGATCAGCCCGTCGACACGTTGCTGGTGCCGGGCGGCGAAGGCGCCCTGGCGGCGGCGGAGGATGCCGCCTTCCTCGACTGGCTGCGCCCCAGGGCCATGGCGGCGCGGCGGGTCGCCTCGGTCTGCCTCGGAGCCTTCATCCTGGCGGGTGCCGGATTGCTGGAGGGGCGCGCCGCCACCACGCATTGGCGCCATTGCGCGGCCCTGCAGCGTCGCCATCCCGGCATCACGGTGCGGCCGGACCCGATCTTCGTGCGGGATGGCCGGTTCTGGACCTCCGCTGGCGTGACGGCGGGGATCGACATGGCACTGGCCCTGGTGGAGGAGGATCTCGGCCACGCCGTCGCGCTGGAGGTCGCGCGACGCCTCGTGGTGTTCCTGAAGCGGCCCGGCGGGCAGGCGCAGTTCAGTGCCGCGCTTGCGGCGCAGGCCGGCAGCCGAGACGGGGACTTCGCGGCGCTGCTCGCCTGGATGGCGGCCAACCTCACAGCCGACCTGCGTGTGGAAGCGCTCGCCGAGCGTGTGGGCATGGCGCCCCGCAGCTTCGCCCGGGCCTTCGCCGCACAAACGGGCGAGACGCCGGCCCGCGCCGTGGAGAGCCTGCGGGTGGAAGCGGCCCGGCAATTACTGGAGAGCGGCGCGCTGGCGGTGGTGGAAATCGCCCGTCGTTGCGGCTTCGGCGATGATGAGCGGATGCGCCGCGCCTTCCTGCGCCGGCTTGGCACCGCGCCGGCGGATTACCGCGCCCGCTTCGGGCGCCTGACAACTGTGGAAATGGGTTGAAAAGGCTGGGGGAAAGAATTCCCCCAGGCCCCCTTCTTTTTTCTTCGAGTTCCCGCGCCGGCGGAAAGCGCGGTCCCAAAACTGACAGAGAAAAGATGGGGGTTCGGGGGACTGTCCGAGGCAGTGCCTCGGACCCCCCCCGAATTTTTTGCGTCAGCCGCGCTTGCGGCGGGGTGCCGGCTCGGAGAACAGGTCGGGCTCGGGCGCTCCGGCGGCGGCAGGCTCGGCCACCTTGGGGGCCGCCTTGCGCGCGGTCGGCTTCGTGGGCTTCGCAGGCGCTGGCTCAGCCGCAGCCGGCTTAGCCTTGCTGCGACGTGCGGGCTTGGGGGTGGGGGCCACGCTCTCCTCCACCACCATCTGCGCCAGCGGCTTCTTGCGCGGCGCGGGGTTGCCGGCCACCACGTCCAGCGCCGCGGCGATGTCCTCGACAAGGTCCTCGACATCCTCAAGCCCGACGGAGAGCCGTACCGCGCCATCCGAGATGCCGAGCCGTGCGCGCTCCTCGGCCGAGACCTTGCTGTGGGTCGTCGTCGCGGGATGGGTGATCAGGCTCTTGGCGTCACCCAGGTTGTTGGAGATGTCGATGATCCGCAGCGCATCGAGGAAACGGAAGGCCGCCTCCTTGCCGCCCTTCAGCTCGAAACTGACCAGGGTGCCGCCGCTCGACATCTGCTGCTTGGCTAGGGCGTATTGCGGATGGCTGGCAAGATAGGGGTAGCAGACCCGCGCGACTTCCGCCCGCTCCTCCAGCATCTGCGCAATGGCGGCGGCGCTGCGGCACATGGCGGGCATGCGCAGGTGCAGCGTCTCCAGCCCCTTCAGGATCACCCAGGCATTGAAAGGAGAGAGCGAGGAGCCGGTGTTGCGGAGGAAGGGCTGCAACACCTCCTCCACCCATTTCTTACTGCCCAGCACGGCGCCGCCCAGTACCCGGCCCTGGCCGTCGAAGTGCTTGGTGGCGGAATAGACCACCACGTCGGCGCCGAACTTCATCGGCTTCTGCAGCAGCGGCGTGGCGAAGACATTGTCCACCACCACCAGCGCGCCGGCGGCATGCGCCAGATCACAGACGGCCTTCAGGTCCACCAGTTCCAGCATCGGGTTGGAGGGGGTTTCCAGCAGCACCATCTGGCAGGGGCGCTTGAAGGCGGCCTCCCATTGCGCAAGGTCGGCACCGTCCACGAACTCGGCCTGGATGCCGTAGCGCGGCAGCAGATTGGCGACGATCCAGTGGCAGGAGCCGAACAGCGCGCGCGCGGCCACCACGCGGTCGCCCGTCTTCAGGTGGGCCAGCAGGGCGGCGCTGACCGCGGCCATGCCGGTGGGGGTGGCGCGGCAGGCCTCGGCGCCTTCCATCGCGGCCAGGCGGCTCTCCAGCATCTGCACGGTCGGATTGCTGATGCGGGAATACTGGAAGTGCTGCGCCTCGCCGGTGAAGGTCTGCTCGGCCTGTAGGGCGCTGTCGTAGACGAAGCCAGAGGTCAGACAGAGTGACTCGGAGGTTTCGTCGATATTGCTGCGCATCTGCCCGCCGCGGACCAACAGGGTGGCGGGGCGCAAGGGGCGGTCGGAAGCGGGCTTGGCCATGGGATGGGCGACTCTCGGGCTTGCATCACACAAACCGGCCCGGTCGGGCGGGGACGCGGCACGGCGCCCCGCCGCGGCCGTTTAGCGCGATTGTTTAAGCTCGCCGCAAGCTGGCCGGACAAATCGCGAGCGCCTCTCGCGAGGCCGCCGGACCTTACGCCCGGCTTGCCCCCCGCACAAGGCCGGGCTACAACCAACTGCGACGCGGGCGTAGTTCAGAGGTAGAACGTCAGCTTCCCAAGCTGAATGTCGTGGGTTCGATTCCCATCGCCCGCTCCATCTTCCCTCCACATTTCCCTTCTGTGACCAAGCGGCCTTGCGGTCGTTCCACGACGGTTCCCCGTCTTCAGGGCCGTACCGCCGGCGGGAGGCGTGCCGGCTCGGGGCGCGGGTAGGAGGGCTGCAACGGCCCCACGCCTGCCGTGGTCGGCACCGGCCTGCCCGGCGGGTCCACCCCGGCGAGGCTGTCCGGCGACCAGGATTCGACGGGCCGTCCCCCTTCGAGAGGCGGGATGGAAACCACCGAGGTCACCAGCCCCTCCTGCCAGCCACCGCCCAGCGCCTTGTAGAGCGAGACGAGGTCGGTGGTGAGGGAGAGCGTGGAGCGCACGAGCTGCTGCCGGGCGTCCACCAGGCTGCGTTGCGCATCCAGCACGTCGAGGAAGCTGGAAAGCCCGTTGTCGTAGCGGTCGCGGGCCAGGGCGAGTGCGGTCTCGGCCGCCTTGACGGTGCGTTGCAGGAGCTGCTGCTGCGTGCGGTCGGTGCGGTAGGCGACGAGGCTGTCTTCCACCTCCTGGAGCGCGCTCAACACGGTGCTGCGATAGGCCAGCGCCGCCTCGGCCTGCTGCGCCCGCGCCAGGCGGAGATTGGCGGTGAGCCGCCCGCCCTGGAAGATCGGCAGGGAGACGGACGGGCCGAAGGAATAGAAATGGCTCGCCCAGTTGGTCAGGTAATCCGCATCGACGGCGCGCAGGCCGATACTGCCGGTCAGTGAGATGTCCGGATAGAACTGCGCGGTGGCGACGCCGACGCCGGCGGTGGCCGCGTGCAGCCGTGCCTCCGCCTGCCGAATGTCGGGCCGTCGCCGCGCCAGCGAGGAGGGCAGGCCGACCGGCACCGAGGGCGGCGTCGGCGGGATCGGCGCGGCGGCGGAAAGTTCCCGGTCCAGCGCGCCGGGTGGCTGGCCGGTCAGCACGCTGAGGCGGTTCATCGCCTGCTGCGCCTGCCGCAGGAAGGGCTGCAACTGTGCCTCGTAGCTCGCCAGCTGGGCGCGCTGGTTGGCCACGTCCAGCTCGGTGGTCAGGCCCTGGCGGCGGCGGCGTTCGGTCAGCTGCAGAAGCTCCCGCGCGGCCTCCACATTCTGCTGCTGGGTGCGCGCGAGGGCCTGGGCGCCCCGCAGTTCGGCATAGGTCCGCGCCACCTCGGCCAAGAGGGTGACCAGCGCGTCATTGGTGCCTTCCACCGCCGCCTGGGTCTGCGCATTGGCCTGCTCCACCGAGCGGCGGACGCGGCCGAAGAGATCGAGCTCCCAGCTTGAGTCGAAGCCGAGCTGGAACAGGTTGGTCGGCCCGGTGACGCCATTGAGCGCGCCGCCCAGCGCATCCGCCACGCGGTTGCCGAGCCCTGGCTCCTGCTCGTTGAGCTGCGGGTTATTCCGCAGCCCTTCGACGGAGTCGAAGGCCCCCCGCGACTTCAGGATGCCCCGCAGGCCGAGCTGCTGGCGGGTGTAGCTGCCCTGGCCGCCCAGGCTCGGCAGTCCGGCGCTGCGTGCCGCGGCCTCGGCCTGGCGCGCCTGCACGATGCGCAGCACCGCCTGCTGGAGATCGGGGTTGCCGGCGACGGTGCGCTCGACGAGCGAGGTCAGCACCGGGTCGTTGAAGCTGGTCCACCAGCGCGGGTCCGGGTCGGCCTGCAGGGCGACGGCCGCGGACGGGTTGCGGGCGGCATCGCTCCAGCTCGGCGGCACATCGGCATGCGGCGGCTCAAAATCGGGGCCGACGGTGCAGGCGCCAAGGCCCGTGGCCAGGGCGAGCGACAGGGCGGCGCGGAAACTCCGGATGCGCAACTCAGTGCCCTCCCGCACCGCCCTGGACCTTCTTGCCGGTGAACAGCATGGCCAGTGGCACGATCAGCAGCGCCAGCGCCGCGGTGATCTGGAAGGTGTCGGCATAGGCGAGGATGGCCACCTGCATCCGCAGCATCTGGTACATCTGGCCGAGGGCGAGCTGACCGGCAGCGGCAGCGGAATAGCCGTGGTCGATCAGCGCCTGCTCGATCTGCTGCAGCGTCGTGTTGAAGGGCTCGTAGAGCGGCGTCATGTGCTCGACCATGTAACCCGTGTGGATCTGCTGGTGGTTGGCGACCAACGCCGTGGAGACCGAAATGCCGACCGAGCCGAGGACGTTGCGGATCATCGTGAACAGCGCGGTGGCGTCGCCATTCAGCTCGCGCGGCAAGGTGGCATAGGCGATGGTGCTGATCGGCACGAAGAGGAAGGCGAGACCGATGGTCTGCGCCGCGCGCATGATGGCGAGCTCCATGTAGTCGATGTCCGGCGTCAGGCCGTGCGAGTAGTACAGCGCCGCGCTGAGGCAGAGCCCGCCGAAGGCCACCAGATACTTGGCCGGCACGAAGCCCATCAGCTTGCCGGTGACCGGGATGAAGAGCACCAGCACCACCGCGCCCGGCGCCAGAACCAGCCCCGACCAAGTGGCGTTATAGCCGAGCTGTTGCTGCGCCAGCTGTGGGATCAGCACCGCCGAGGCATAGAGCACGAAGCCCATCAGGCCGATGGCGGCGCAGCCGACGGAGAAGTTGCGATCCTTGAAGACCCGCAGGTCCACAATGGGGTTGCGGGAATACATCAGCCAATAGACGCCGCCGACATAGCCGATGGCGGAAATCAGCGCGGCGTAGCGGATGAAGTCCGAGGACAGCCAGTCGTAGTTCTCGCCGCGGTCCAGTGCGACTTCCATGCCGCCCAGCGCCAGGATGATAAAGCCCACGCCGATATAGTCGAAGCGGATCGGGCGGGCCTGTTCCTCCTCGATCCAGGGCGGGTCCTCCACCACCTGCAGCACGCCGAACACCGTCAGCACGCCGATCGGCACGTTGATCAGGAAGATCCAGTGCCAGGAATAGGTGTCGGTCAGATAGCCGCCCACCACCGGCCCCAGAATCGGCGCGACGACAATGGCGATGGCGGTGACGGAAAAGGCGGTGCTGCGCCGCTCCGGTGGGAAGGTGTCGAGGATGATGGCCTGCTGTGTCGGCTGCAGCCCGCCGCCGAAGAAGCCCTGCAGTGCGCGGAACAGTAGCAGGTGCCAGAACTCGGTCGCCATGCCGCAGCCGAGCGAGGCGGCGGTGAAGACGCTGATGCAGATGACGAAGTAGCGCCTGCGTCCGATCATCCGGCTGAGCGCACCGGAAATGGTCAGCACGATGCCATTGGCGACGAGATAGGTGGTCAGCGCCCAGGTGCTCTCGTCATTGCTGATCGAGAGGCTGCCGGCGATATGCGGCAGCGAGACATTGACGATGGTGGTGTCGAGCACCTCCATGAAGGCGGCCAGCGTCACCACGAGGGTGATCACCCAGGGATTGGCGGAGGGCCGCCATCCCTTTGCGGCCGCCCCGCTCATTCCACGTTCACCGTCGGCGTGACGGAAAGCCCGAGCGGAAGCGGCTCATCCTTCGGCAGGCCGCTGTCTATGACGATCTTCACCGGCACGCGACGCACGATCTTGACGAAGTTGCCGGTGGCATTCTCGGCGGGGAAGGCGCTGAAGCGGGCGCCGCTGCCCATCTGGATGCTGTCCACGTGGCCATGCAGCTCAAGCCCGGGATAGGCATCCACCTCGATCGTCACCGGCTGGCCTGGCTTCATCGCGGTGAGCTGCGTTTCCTTGAAGTTGGCGGCGATCCAGACCTCCGGCGTCACCAGGCTCATCAGGGTGCCGCCGGCCTGCACGAAGGCGCCCTGCTCGACATTGCGGCGGGTGATGTAGCCATCCTGCGGCGCCCGCAGCTCGGCATAGGAGAGGGTGGTCTCCGCCTCGGCGAGCTGCGCCTCGGCCTGCGCCACCTGCGCGCGGCGCTGCTCCACCGCTGCCTCCGCGATCCGAATGTCCTGCTCCGTCAGCTTGGCGATGCGGAGCTGCGCCTGCGCCTCGGCCACATTCGCCGTCTGCGCCTGCAGCTGCGCATTGGCGGTGTCGATGTTGGACTGGGTGGTGGCGCGCGGGTCCACCCGCCGCAGGCGGCGATATTCCGCCTCGGCCTGTGCCTGGCTGGCCTGGGCGGCATTGAGCTGTGCCTGCGCCTGTTCCAGCTGTGCCGGCGCCCGCACGCGCGCGACTTCGAGCTGCGTCTGCGCCGCGTCGAGCTGCGCCTGCGCCAGTTCGAGATTGGCCCGCGCCTGGTTGCGCTGCGCGATCAGGTCGCTGGCGTCGATGCGCAGCAGCAGGTCGCCGGCATGGACGCGCTGATTGTCCCGCACCGCCAGCTCGGCGACATAGCCCGAGATCTTCGGCGCGATGGTGATGGCGCGGCCCTCGGTATAGGCGTCGTCGGTGGATTCGAGATTGCGGTGGCTCCACCAGTACCATCCGCCGGCGATGATCGCGATCAGCAGCACGATGCCACCGATGATCAGCGGCCAGCGGCCGGGCCGCTTGCGCTCGCCGCCGTCGTGCTCCTCGCCGCCGTCGCCCTGCTTTGCTTCCTTCGGTGGCGGGCCTTCCTGCCGGGGGCGATCGCGCCGTTGCGGTTCCGCCTCGCTGCGCCGCTCCTCGTCTCCACGCTCCCGTGGGTCGGTGCGCGCGGAGAGCGAATCCTCCGCCGGCGTGTCCCTCATGGCGGAAGGGCGGCGCCCGGCATGCGTGTTGCGTCCGAAGGCGTGCCGCTTGTCCACGGCTGGGGCCGCCTGCGTGCCCTGCTCTTGATCAGCCACTTGGAACCCTCGTCACTCCGCGCGCAGGTCATGCCGCGGCGGCGGGCATTGCTACATACGGACATGAATGTATGCGAGACACGCTTGGTTGATAGACCCAGCCGGGATTCCGCCCGCCCACCCGATGGGCTCCACGTTCGCCAACAAACGCGGCAGCGGAGCGCTGGTTTGCGCCCGCAGCGCGCCGGCACGGGATTGCGCGGCGCGGCCGGCAGGGCTCATGCCGCCCTGGCGGGCAGCCGGCCCCGACCGTTGCGGCGGTTTCAGGCCGGCGCGGCGCCGATGGCCCGCAGCACGATGGATTCCGTTAAAATCTGCGGCAGCACCGCCGGCGCCCCGCCACCGGCGGGATAGACGAGATAAAGCGGCACGCCTTCCCGCCCATGCGCACGCAGCACTTCGGCAAGGGTGGCGTTGCCATCGGTCCAGTCCCCCTTCAGGTAGGCGATGCCCTGGCGCGCGAAGGCGGTGCGCACCGCCTCGGTGTTCAGCGCCATCCTTTCGTTCACCTTGCAGGTGATGCACCAGGCGGCGGTCAGGTTGACGAAGATGGGCCGTCCCTCAGCGCGCAGGGCCGCGAGGCGCGTGGCCGACCAGGGCTCGGCGCCGTCCTCCGCGGCCATGGCGGCACTGCGCGGGGCCGGCGCCGCGGCGAGGCCCGGCAGCAGCGCCAGCGCCGCCACCAGCGCCAGCGCGCCGCCGGCGCGGCCGACCCAGCGCCCGCGCGGCGTGTGCGCCCGCTGCGCCACGCCCAGCGCCCAGGCCGCGAAACCGATGCCGAGCGCCCCGGCCAGTGCCGCCGCCAGCCCTTCCGGCCCGACCTGCTGCGCCAGGACCCAGAGCAGCCACAGCGCGGCACCGTACATGGGGAAGGCCAGCAGCTCCTTCAGGCGCTCCATCCAGGTGCCGGGGCGCGGCAGCAGGCCGGCCAGACCGGGCGCCAGGGCCAGCAGCGCATAGGGCGCGGCCATGCCCAGCCCCATGGCGGCGAAGACCGCGAGCGTCGCGGCCGGCGGCATGGCCAGGGCGGCGCCGATGGCGGCGGCCATGAAGGGCGCGGTGCAGGGGGTCGCCACCAGCACCGCCAGCGCGCCGGTGGCGAAACTGCCGAGATGCCCGCCGCGTGCCGCCAGACCATTGCCGGCCCCCACCGGCCCACCGACCTGGAACACACCGGAAAGGTTCAGTCCCACCGCGAGCATCAGCCAGCCCATGCCGGCGACGAAGGCGGGCGCAGTGAACTGGAAGCCCCAGCCCGCCACCACCCCGGCCGCGCGCAGTGTCAGCAGCAGCCCGGCCAGGGCCAGGAAGCACAGCACCACCCCGGCGGTGTAGCTGGCGGCGTGGCCGCGCACCTCGCCCCGCGCCGCTCCCGAGAGCCGGGCCAGCGCCATGGCCTTCATTGCCAGGATCGGGAAGACGCAAGGCATCAGGTTCAGGATCAGCCCGCCAAGCGCCGCCAGCAGCGCCGCCTGCCAGAGGCTGATCGCCGTGCCCGTCCCGGCGTCGCCCAGCGCGGCGGGCACCGGCCCCGGCTCGGGGGCTATGCTGTAGGCGCTGCGCGTTCCGGCGGCGTCGGTCAGCACCACCACCCCGGCCACCGGCCCGGGCGGCAGCGGCGCCGTGCTGCGCGTGAGGCCCAGCCGCAACGCGCCATCGGCCACCGCCAGCGGCTGCGGCGCCGCATGGTCGAGCACCGTGGGCTCGGCGGGGAAGAAGAAGGCCTCCCGTACCGTAGCCGGGGTGAGATCGGTGCCCTCCAGGTGCAGGCCACCGGACTCGCCCTCGAAACCGATGCTGGCCGGCCAGGGGGAGGGGCGGGGCAGGGCGGCCTCAGCCTCGCGGAAGGGGCCCGCGAGGGCGGGGTCGGGCCGGGCGGCGGCCTCCACCGGGAAATCCAGGCGGAAACTGCCCTCCTCGGGCACGCAGACCTGCTCGCAGACGAGCCAGTTCGCCTGGGCCTCCAGGGTGAAGACCTCGCCCGGCTTCAGGCTGGCCGGCGGCGTCACCGTCAGCGGCAGCAGCACATGGCCTTCGTAGCCGTAGTTCACCAGCGGCCCGAAGGGGATGCGCTGCGGTGCCGGCCAGTCGAAGCCGGTGGTGCGGGTGCCCTCCGGCGCGGTGAAGGTGATCTCCGGCGGGGCACCGGCATCGCCCGCGTTGCGCCAGTAGGTGTGCCAGCCCGGCGCAAGCACCTGCCGCAGCCCGAGGCGGAAGGGTTGGCCGGGCGCGACGGCATCCACCTCGGCCGCCAGGGTGAGAGTGGCGCGCTCGGAGCGGACCGGCGCGCTTTCCAGCGCCAGCGCCGGGGTGGCGAGACTCAGCACAGCCAGAAGGGGGAGGAAGGCACGCAGCATGGACCGACTGAAACCCTATTCCGGCGCTCGGGGAAAGCCCGCAGAGGTGACGAAAGGTTGCGCCCGGCCGGCCTTCCTGTTCTCTCTTGGCCGAAGCGGGAGGACCTGGGACATGACCCAGCAAGAGAAGGTGGCGCGGTTCCGCGCTCTGCACCAGGGCGAGGGCGCCTTCGTCATGCCTAATCCCTGGGATGCCGGCAGCGCGCGCATTCTGGCAGCGCTGGGCTTCGAGGCGCTGGCCACCACCAGCGCCGGCTTGGCCTTCTCGCTGGGCCGGAGGGACGGGCAGGGCGCGGTGAGCCGGGAGGAGACCCTGGCCAATGCCGCCGCCATCGTGGCTGCCACCGACCTGCCCGTCTCCGCCGATCTGGAGAACGGCTTCGGCCATGCGCCGGAGGATTGCGCGGCGACCCTGCGCGCCGCCCTCGCCACGGGCCTGGTCGGCGGGTCGATCGAGGACGCGACCGGCGAATCCGCCCGTCCGATCTATGACTTCAACCAGGCCGTCGAGCGCGTGGCCGCCGCCGCCGAGGCGGTGCGCGGGCAGCCCTTTGTCCTGACCGCGCGGGCCGAGAACTTCCTGCACGGCCGCCCGGACCTGGATGATACCATCCGCCGTCTGCAGGCTTTCGCCGCCGTCGGCGCGGAGGTTCTCTACGCCCCCGGCCTGACCGAGATTGGCCAGATCCGCACCCTCTGCGCGGCGGTGGACCGGCCGGTGAATGTGGTGATGGGGCTGATTGGCCGCCCCTTTACCGTCGCCGAGCTGGCCGAGGCAGGGGTGAAGCGCATCAGCCTGGGTGGCTCGCTGGCGCGCGCCGCGCTGGGCGCGCTGCTGCGGGCCGGGCGCGAGATCCGCGAGCAGGGCCACTTCGGTTTCGCCGCCGAGGCCCTGAGCGGCGCCGAGGCCGAGACCTTCATGGTGCCCCGCGCGGGCTGAGGCGGCGCCGGCTGCGGGCGGTACCGCCGCCGCCCGACTTGCTCTATGCCCCCGGTATGTCCCTTGGCATGCCCCTGGCCCTGCTTCCCGAACTCCCCGTCACCGAGGCCCTGCCGCGCCTGGCCGAGGCGCTGCGCGCCGGCAGCAATGCCGTGCTGGTGGCGCCGCCGGGCGCCGGCAAGACCACGCTGGTGCCGCTGCTGCTGAAGGATGAGCCCTGGGCGGAAGGCCAAAAGATCCTGGTGCTGGAGCCGCGCCGCGTCGCCGCCCGTGCCGCCGCCCGCCGCATGGCGGAGTTGCTGGGCGAGGCGGTGGGGCAGACGGTCGGCGTTGTCACCCGGCTGGACCGGGCGGTGTCGGAGGCCACGCGCGTCGAGGTCGTCACCGAAGGGCTGCTGGTGCGCCGCCTGCAATCCGACCCCGGTCTGGAAGGCGTGGCGGCGGTGCTGTTCGACGAGGCGCATGAGCGCAATCTCGACACCGACCTGGCGCTGGCCCTCTGCCTCGACCTGCAGCGCGTGCTGCGGCCGGAACTGCGGCTGCTGGCCATGTCGGCCACGCTGGAGACGGAAGGCTTTGCCCGGCTGCTGGGCGATGCCCTGGTGATCGAGAGCCTCGGGCGGGCTTATCCGGTCGCCATCCATCACCGCCCGCGCGACATCCAGGACCCGCGCGACCTGCCCGAGGCCATGGCCAGTGTTATCCGCGCCGCGCTGGCGGAACATCCGGGCGATGTGCTGGCCTTCCTGCCGGGCTGGGGCGAGATCCGCCGCACCGCCGAGCGGCTGGGCGGCGTGGCGGCCGATGTGCTGCCGCTGCATGGCGAGCTGCCGCCGGCTGAGCAGGACAAGGCGCTGAACCCGTCCTCCCGGCGGAAGGTGGTGCTGGCCACCTCCATCGCCGAGACCTCTCTGACCGTGCCGGGGGTGCGCATCGTGGTGGATGGCGGCTTCCGCCGCGCGCCCCGGCTGGACCCGGCCACCGGCCTTTCGCGGCTGGTCACCCTTCGCATCTCCCGCGCCGCCGCCGAGCAGCGCGCCGGCCGCGCCGGGCGGACCGAGCCGGGTGTCGCCATCCGGCTCTGGACGGAGGCGCTGCATCGCGGCCTGCCACCCGCCGACCGGCCGGAGATCCTGGAGAGCGAGCTCTCCGGCCTGGTGCTGGATTGCGCCGCCTGGGGCGCCGAGCCCGCGGAGATGGCCTTCCTCGACCCGCCGCCCGCCGGGGCGCTCGCCGCCGCCCGCGCCCTGCTGCGCGACCTCGACGCGCTGGATGCCGAAGGCCGCATCACCCCGATGGGCCGCCGCATGGCGCGGCTCGGCACCCATCCGCGCCTCGCCCGCATGATGGCGGCGGCCGAAGATCCCCAGGCCGCCGCCCTCGCCGCCGAACTGGCTGCGCTGCTGGAGGAGCGTGACCCGATCCGTGGCCGCGAGGCGCCCTCCGACATCCAGCTCCGACTCGACCTGCTGCATGGCGCCGACGATCCGAACGCCGATCGCGCCGCGCTCGGCCGCATCCGGCGGGCGGTGGCGCTGCACCGACGCCGGCTCGGCGTGCCGGGCAGCGTCGTGGCGGAAGGCGATGCCGGGCTGCTGCTGGCCGCCGGCTTCCCCGACCGCATCGCCGCCCGGCGCGGCACGATGAACGGCGCCTTCCGCATCGCTTCTGGCCAGGGCGCCCGGCTACCGGCCACCGACCCGCTCGGCAAGGCGCCGCTGCTGGCGGTGGCGGACCTGGAACTGCTCGGCACCGAGGCGCGCATCCGCATGGCCGCGCCGCTGACGCGCGAGGCGCTGGAAGCCGCCTTCCCCGAGCGGCTGGTGCGCGAGGAGGGCGCCGCCTTCGACCCGCGCGCCAATGCCGTGGTGGCGCGGCGCCGCCTGCGGCTCGGCCCGCTGGTGCTGGAGGAGACGACGCTGCCGCATGCCGATCCGGCCGCCGTCGCCTCCGCCCTGGCCTCTGCCGCAGCGTCGCGTGGCTTCCGCGACCTCGACTGGACCGAGGCTGCCCGCCAGACCCGTGCCCGCATGGCCTGGATGCACCGCACCGAGGGCGGCGAATGGCCGGATGTGTCGGATGCGGCGCTGGCGGCGGAGGAGGGGGCCTGGCTCGCCCCCTGGCTCTCGGGGATGACCAGACTCTCCGAGCTGCGCGGGCTGGATGCCACGGCGATCCTGCGCGGCCTGCTGCCGCAGGCCCTGCAGAAGCGGCTGGACGCGGCGCTGCCGCCACGCGTCGCGCTGCCCAATGGCCGCAGCGCCGCCATCGACTATACCGGCGAGGTGCCGCGGCTGGAGGCGCGGGCGCAGTGGCTCTTCGGCCTCGCCAGCCTGCCGCCGCTGGCGGAAGGGCGCATCCCCCTGCAGGTGGCGTTGCTGTCGCCGGCCGGGCGGCCGATCGCCGTCACCGCCGACCTGCCGGGCTTCTGGCGCGGCGCCTGGGCCGATGTGCGCAAGGAGATGCGCGGCCGCTACCCCAAGCACGACTGGCCGGAGGACCCGGGGCGCGGCGGGTGAAGCCTTGCCTTTCCGGCTCCACCTGCAAATCTGGAAGGGCTATGCCCCCGGCAGCCCTGCAACCCGGCCGATGGATGATGCCATGACCCCCCCGTCTCCCGCCTCCCGCCGCATGGTTCTCTCCGGTGTCGCCAGCCTGGTGACCCTCTCGGCCTGCCGGGCGCCGACCGCCCTGGCACAGCGCGGCGCGCGTGCTGCGGTACCGGATTTCGCCGATCTGGCGGAGGCCGTGCTGCCGGCGGTGGTCAATATCGCCGTGCTGACCGAGCAGACCACGACGCAGATCCCGCCCGAGCTGCGCGGCACCCCCTTCGAGCGTTATTTCCGCGAGCGACGCGGACGGCAGCAGGTGCAGGGCGCTGGCTCCGGCTTCATCATCGATCCGGCCGGCTTCATCGTCACCAACAACCATGTGGTGGGCGATGCGGTGCGGGTGGTGGTCTCGCTGCAGAATGGCACCGAGCTGCCCGCCCATGTCGTCGGCACGGATGACCTGACCGATCTCGCCCTGCTGCGGGTGGAGGCGCCCAACCCGCTGCCCTCCGTCCCCTGGGGTTCCTCGGCCGATCTGCGCGTCGGGCAATGGGTGCTGGCGGCGGGCAACCCCTTCGGCCTGGGCGGCACCGTCACCTCCGGCATCGTCTCCGCGCGCGGCCGGGAGATCGGCGCCGGGCCCTTCGACGACTTCATCCAGACCGACGCCGCCATCAACCCCGGCAATTCCGGCGGCCCGCTGTTCAACGCGGCGGGCGAGGTGATCGGCATCAATACCGCCATCTTCTCACCGACCGGCGCCTCGGCGGGTATCGGCTTCGCCACGCCCTCCGACCTGGCGCGCGGCGTGATCGAGCAACTCCGGCGCGACGGGCGCGTGGAGCGCGGCTGGCTCGGCATCGCGGTGCAGGACATGGGCGAGGAGGCCGGGCCGGGGATGCGCAATCGCGGGGTGCAGGTGCAGAGCGTCGAGCGCGGCAGCCCCGCGGCCCGGGCCGGGCTGCGCCCGGGCGATGTTGTCACCGCGCTGAACGGCGAGCGCATCGAGACCTCGCGCGCGCTGATCCGCGGCGTGGCCGGGACCCCGCCGGGCCAGACCATCCGCATCACCCTGACGCGCGAGGGGCGGCCGCGCGAGATGGCGGTGCAGGTCGGGCGCCGGCCAGGTTCCGCCGGCTAGAACGATCCCTGCTCACTATGCGGATCCTTCCACCACGACCGTTCCGGTGGAGGGGCCCGTTAGCGGAGCGGTCTGCTCCGCTTGCGCCGCGCTGGGATTACGCAGGCCAAGCGGGAAGGCGTGGGGCATCGCGGTACGGGGATGAGGGAGAGCCTCATTCCTGAGGGGAATGCGCCTGTTGCAATTCTGCCTTCACGAAAGCTGCGAAGGCACGCGCCTTGGCGCTGGGCATCCGGCCGGCCGGATAAACAGCCCAGAGATCGATCGGTGGCAGGGACCAGTCGGTCAGCACCGCCCGCACCGCGCCTGAGGCCAGTTCCGGGCTGAACATCCAGGCCGAGGCGATGGCCAGCCCCATATCCGCCAGGACGCCGGCGCGTACACCCTCGGCCGCACTGACGCGGAGCTGCCCGGAGACGCTGACCGAAACCTCGGTCGCGCCCTTGCGGAAGCTCCAGGCTTCGCCCGCATCCTCCTGTGCGTAGATCACCGCCGCATGTCCCGTGAGGTCCGCAGGGGCGGCCGGCACGCCGGCACGGGCGAAATAGGCCGGCGTCCCCACCACATGCCGCTGCCCGGAGGCGAGCCGGCGGACCGTCAAGGAGGAAGCGCTGAGCGAGCCCATGCGCAGCGCAACATCCACGCCGGCCTCCACCAGGTCGATCACGCGGTCGTCCAACACCACGTCCATCGTCAGGCCGGGATGCTGCGCGAGGAATTTCGGCAGGCGCGGCACCACATGCAGCCGGGCAAAGGTGACTGCGGCCGACACCCGCAGGGGGCCAGTCAGGCTCGCGCCGGCGCCCCGCGCGGCCAGCTCGGCCTCCTCCGCTTCCTCGATGGCCCGCTTGGCCCGCTCGTAGAACCGCAGCCCTGCCTCGGTCGGTGAGAGGCCGCGCGTAGTGCGCATTAGCAGGCGGACGCCGAGCCGCTCCTCCAACTGCGCCACGGTCTTGGACACGGCCGGCTGGCCAACACCCAGGCCGCGCGCCGCGGCTGAAAAGGAGCCACTCTCCACGACGCGGGCGAAGGTCTCCATCGCAGCCAGCCGGTCCATGCCATTCATTCCCCGGAGGAATGGATCTTATCGCCACGCCGCGTCTGCCGCGCCAGCCCCGGGCGGTCCAATTTTCCGCAGCGGCACCCCGCCGCTCCCCCCCCAGATCGGACCAGGAGAACTTCCATGACCCTGCAAGCCAAGCTCGACGCCTTCAAGGCCGATTTCGAAGCCGGCAAGCCGCCCTACAGCGTGCCGCGCCCGGTGATCGAGACCATGCACCGCGCCACCGATGAACTGATCGCCTCCGGCGCCGCGGTACGGGCGCTGAAGGCCGGCGACACGGGACCGGCCTTCGTGCTGAACGACGCGGAGGGGAGGCCGGTCTCCTCCGCCGAACTGCTTGGCCGGGGACCACTGGTGGTGAGCTTCTACCGCGGTGTCTGGTGCCCCTATTGCAACATGGAACTGCAGGCGCTCCAGCAGGCGCTGCCCTTCTTCCGGGAACTGGGCGCCGACCTAGTGGCGATCTCGCCGCAGACCGCCGCCAACAGCCGCAAGTCGATGCGCACCAATGGGCTGGAATTCCCGATCCTGTCTGACCCCGGTAACCAGACGGCCGCTGCCTTTGGCCTGCGCTTTGCCCTGCCCGATTACCTGGTGGAACTCTACAAGGGCCTGAAGAACGATCTCCCGGCCTTCAACGGCGACCCGAGCTGGACGCTTCCCATGCCCGGCCGGTTTGTGATTGGCCAGGACGGGGTGATCCGCTACGCCGAGGTCAACCCGGATTATACCCGCCGCCCCGAGCCTGAAGAGATGCTGCCTGTTCTCCGTGGCATGGCAGTCCGTGCTGCATGAAACCGCCGACAGGAGGGCGCCAGAAGCCGGGAGCGTAAGCTGGCGCGGACCAAGGAAGGCACGTGACCGGCGGTGGCCGCGCGCCCGATTAGGCCCCACCGGGCTTTTTGCGCACGGCGGATACCTCCCCCGCAAAGAGGGGGGTTGGTGTTGTAGTTGCGACTGATTATTGGTTGCCGCTCAACCGCCTCCGCTGGAAGGGCTGCCTGGTGACGTTCCCCCGCCTGCTCCGCGCCATGGCGCTGCTGTTCCCCCTCCTTGTGCAGGGAGTGGCCGCCGCCCGTGCCGAACCGATCACGCTGCACGACCTCGCCGGCCAGGAGGTCACGTTGCCCGGCCCCGCCAAGCGGGTGCTGCTGGGGGAGGGACGCTTCATCCAGGCCTTGTTCCTGCTGGAGCGGCAGGACCCGATCCCGCTGGTCGCCGGCTGGATGGGCGAGTTCAAGCGGCTCGACCCCAAGGGCTATGCCCAGGCTGTCGCCCGTTTCCCGGCGATCGAGAAGATCCCGGTGGTTGGTGCCAGCAGTGCCGAGAGCTTCTCGGTGGAGCGCGCCCTGGCGCTGCACCCGGACCTCGTGGTGCTGAGCGCCGCCGGCGGCCACTCGCCGGGCAAGGAGAGCGAGGTGGTGGCGCAGTTCCGCCGCGCCGGCGTGCCGGTGCTGTTCATCGACTTCCGCGCCCATCCGCTGGAGAACACGCCCGCCAGTCTGCGCGCGCTGGGCAAGGCCCTGGGCCGGGAGAAGCAGGCGGAGGAATTCCTCGCCTGGCGCCAGGAGCACATGGACCGCATCGCCCAGACCCTGGCGCAGGCGAAGCCGGCGGCGCCTACCGTGCTGATGGAGTTGCGTGCCGGTGGCGGCCGCGAATGCTGCGGCTCGCCCGGCAACGGCAATCTCGGCGAGTTCATCGCCTTCGCCGGTGGCACCAATATCGGCGCGGCGGTGATCCCGGGTCCGCTGGGCCCCTTAAATCTGGAATACGTCATCGCGCAGGACCCGGCGGTCTATATCGCCACGGGCGGCACCAATGCGACCGACGACACCGCCCCGCATGTCGGCCCCGGCGTCACGCCGGAGGAGGCGCAGGCAGGGCTGCGTGGCACCGTCGCGCGGCCGGGCATCGCCGGGCTGACGGCGGTGAAGGAGGGCCGCGCGCACGCGCTGTGGCACAGCTTCTACGACAGCCCCTACAACCTGCTGGCGGCCGAGGCCCTGGCGCGCTGGCTGCACCCCGCGCTCTTCGCTGACCTCGACCCGGCCGCGACCCAGGAGGAGATGAATCGCCGCTTCCTCGCGGTGCCGATGGACGGCACCTTCTGGGCCAGCCTGAAGTGACCGCCCTCCTGGCTTCCCTTCCCACCGCTGCTGCGGGCTATCGCGCGCTGGTCTGGCGCCGCGCGGCGCTGCTGGCCGTGCTGGCGCTGCTGCTCATGGCCTCATTGCTGCTGGACGTGGCGACCGGCCCCTCGCGGCTCGGCCTGACGGATGTGCTGGGCGTGCTGCTGCATCCGGCCGAGGCCAGCGGCCCGGTTTCCGTCATCGTCTGGGATGTCCGGCTGCCTTACGCCATCATGGCCGTGCTGGTCGGTGCCGCCCTGGCCCTGGCCGGCGCCGAGATGCAGACGGTGCTGAACAACCCGCTCGCCAGCCCCTTCACCCTCGGCGTCTCCTCCGCCGCCTCGCTCGGCGCGGCGCTGGCCATCATACTCGGGGTAGGGCTGCCCTGGATCCCGCAGGCCTGGCTGCTCTCCGGCAATGCCTTCATCTTCGCCTTCGGCTCGGTGCTGCTGCTGCGCAGCCTGTCGCGGCTGCGCGGGGCGGGGGTGGAGGCGCTGGTACTGTTCGGCATCGCCCTGGTCTTCGCCTTCAATGCCGCCGTGGCGCTGCTGCAATTCGTCGCCACCGAGCAGGCGCTGCAGCAACTCGTCTTCTGGTCCATGGGCAGCCTGGCGCGCGCCACCTGGCCGAAGATCGGCATCCTGGCGCTCGCGCTGGCCGTCACCATCCCCTTCTGCGCCCGCGCCACCTGGAAGCTGACGGCGCTGCGGCTGGGCGAGGAGCGGGCGCTCTCCTTCGGTGTCAACGCCAACCGCCTGCGGGACGGTGCCCTGCTGCGCGTCTCCCTGCTTTCCGCCGTTTCGGTGGCCTTCGTCGGCACCATCGGCTTCGTCGGGCTGGTGGGGCCGCATGCGGCGCGACTCATGGTGGGCGAGGATCATCGCTTCTTCCTGCCGGCCTCGGCGCTCTGCGGCGCGCTGCTGCTCTCGCTCTCCTCGGTGGCGAGCAAAATGCTGGTGCCCGGCCTGCTGGTGCCGATCGGTATCGTCACTGCGCTGGTTGGCGTGCCGGTCTTCATCGCGCTGGTCTTCACCCGGGGGAGGCGCGCATGAAGCGGCTTGAGATCAAGGACCTGACGCTCGGCTACGGCCGCCGCACCGTGCTGCGGGAGGCCAGCCTGGCACCGCTGGAGGCGGGGGCGATCACCGCCCTCGTCGGGCCGAACGGCGCCGGCAAGTCCACCCTGCTGCGCGGCCTGGCGGGCCTGCTGCCCGCGCGCGGCTCGGTGCGGCTGGACGGGCAGGAGATGATCGGCCTCTCGCTGGAGCGCCGGGCCCGGCATATCGCCTATATGCCGCAGAGCCTGCCGCAAGGGGTGGCGCTGACGGTGCTGGAAACGCTCGTGGGCGCGCTGAAGGCCAGCCCCGGCGGTTTCGGCGAGATCAGTCTCTCCGCCCGCGCGGCGGCGGACCGCGCCCTGGCGCTGCTGGAGCGGCTCGGTATCGCGCATCTCGCCCTGGTCGGGCTGGACCGGCTTTCGGGCGGGCAGCGGCAGATGGCCGGGCTGGCCCAGGCCCTGGTGCGCCAGCCCGAGGTGCTGCTGCTCGACGAGCCGACCAGCGCGCTCGACCTGCGCTTCCAGCTCGCGGTGATGCAACTCGTGCGGACGTTGACGCGCGAGAAGGCGCTGGTCACCGTGGTCGTGCTGCATGACCTCGGTCTGGCGGCGCGCTTCGCTGACCGGGTGGTGATGCTGTCGCAGGGCGAGGTGCGCGCGGAAGGCTCACCGGAGGGGACGCTGACCCCGGCGCTGCTGGCCGAGGTCTATGGCGTCTCGGCGCGGGTGGAACGCTGTTCGCTCGGGCACCTCCAGGTTTTGGCGGACGACCCGCTCCCGGCCTGAGGCCAAAGGGGGCGCCACCCCCTTTGGAAGCCCGGACCCCGCGAGTCCTTCAGTCCTCCACGTGCTGCTCGTGCACCGCGGCCTGGCCGCGCTTCCAATAGCCGGCGGCCTTTACCCAGCGCGGCTGGGCGCCTTTCTCCGCGATGAGCTGCCTGCGCAGCGCCTTGGCGATCAGCGACTCGCAGGCCACCCAGGCGTAGAAATCGCCCGCCGGGAACTCTGCCGCGGCGAGGGCTGCGGCCAGTCCCTCCGGCTGGCCCGGCGCCGCGTCGCCCCGGTGCACCCAGGTGACGGAAACCGCGGCGGCGCTGTCGAAAGCCAGTTCCTCCTCCGGCCCCTCGACCTCGGCGATCACCAGTGCGCGGCTGCCGGCGGGCAGTTCCTCCAGGCGCCGCCCAATGGCGGGAAGGGCGGTCTCGTCGCCGACCAGCAGGTGCCAGTCGAACTCGGTCGGGATCACGAAGGAGCCGCGCGGGCCGCCGATCAGCAGGGGCTGCCCCGGCTCGGCCTGCTCCGCCCAGGCGGTGGCGGGGCCGGCCTCGTGCAGCGCGAAGTCGATCAGCAGCGTGCCGGCCTGCGGGTCATACCGGCGCGGCGTGTAGTCGCGCGCCGGCGGGCGCGGCGCGCCCTCGGGGAAGACGAGGCCCTCGGGGCCGACCACCGGCAGGGCCTGGCCCGGCGCGGGGAAGAACAGCTTCACATGGTCGTCGAAGCCGAGGCTGGTGAAGCCCTCCAGCGCCGCGCCGCCCAGGGTGACGCGCCGCATGCGGGGCGTCAGTTGCTCAACCTTCAGCACCTCCAGCGCGCGCAGGCGCAGCGGATGGCGCAGGCGGCGCGGCGTGCGGTCGGGTGCGGCGACCAGGGCGTCATCGGGTTGGGGCATGTCAGATCCGCTCCAGGTTGCGGGCCGTGCTGTCCAGCAGTTCGGCGATGGCTTCGGCCTGCTCGGCGGTGATCGGGCCGCGCTGCAGGCGCAGGCGCAGGGCCATGCGGAGGTTCTCCACGGCACGGGCGACCTGCGGCGGCCGCTCCGAACGGCCTTCCGGCGTCAGGCGCGCCATCGCCTCGTCCAGCGCCGCGCGGTTCTCCTCCAGCCAGGCCAGCCCGGCGGGCGTGGCGGCATAGAGCTTCCGGCCGTCCTCAGTGGGGGTGACCGTGGCATAGCCGAGCTCCTCCAGCAGCGTGAGGGTCGGATAGACCACGCCCGGACTCGGGCTGTAGGCGCCGCCCAGCCGCTCCTCGATGGCCTTGATCAGCTCGTAACCATGGCGTGGCGTCTCGGCCACGAGTTGCAACAGCACCAGTCGGAGCCCGCCATGCCGGAAGCCCCGGCCGCGCCGCCCGCCACCTCTATGATGGCCGAAGTCGTGGAATTCCCGCATCGAGTTATCTCCGATATAACGAAACTATGTTAGATATATCTGAGATCGCTCGATGCGCAACCCCGCGCCCCCACCTCTGGCGCGCCCTGGCCCGATGGCAGGCATGCCGAGGGGAGGGCCGCTCTGGCGTGGCGGCGCGCGGCGAGGCATTTTGGCAGCCGTTCGCCGCCCTCCGCCCGCCGGCCCGTGGGAGGGTGGCGCGCAGCACAAGGAGCCTGAGCACCATGCGAATCCTGCTGGTGGAAGATGACGCCGAGGTCGGCCGCTTCGTGAAGAAGGGCCTCCAGGAGGCCGGGCATACCGTGGAGCACGCGACAAGCGGGCGGGACGGGCTGTTCATGGCCGCCGGCGAGAGTTTTGACCTGCTGGTGCTCGACCGCATGCTGCCCGGCGGCGTCGATGGCGTCCGCTTGGTCGAGACGCTGCGCGGCCAGGGCAACCACACGCCCGTCCTCTTTCTCTCGGCCCTGGCCGGGGTGGATGAGCGGGTGAAGGGGCTGAAGGCCGGCGGCGACGACTACCTGGTGAAGCCCTTCGCCTTCGCCGAGCTGCTGGCGCGCGTCGAGGCGCTGGGCCGCCGCCCGGCGGTGGACGCCCCGGCGACGCGCCTGAAGGTCGCCGATCTGGAGCTCGACCTGCTCTCCCGCACCGTCACCCGGGGCGGCAAGAAGATCGACATCCAACCGCGCGAGTTCCGCCTGCTGGAGCACCTGATGCGCCATGCCGGGCAGGTCGTCACCCGCACCATGCTGCTGGAGAAGGTCTGGGACTACCACTTCGATCCGCAGACCAACGTCATCGACGTCCATGTCTCGCGCCTGCGGCAGAAGCTCGACAAAGGCTTCGACAAGCCGCTGATCCATACCGTCCGCAATGCGGGATACATGATCCGCGGCGAGCCGTGACCGACGCCTGATGCCCTATACGCGGCGGCGGCAGCAGCACCCGGGCCCGCTCTGGCGCCTGTTCTCCTCGGCTGGCTTCCGCTTCGCCGTGCTCTTCGCGGCGATGTTCTTGGCGGCCGGCCTCGCCTTCGCCGCCGTGCTCTGGTGGGGCACCGCCGGCGCGCTGGAGCGGCAGACCGACGCCGCCATCCGCGCCGACGCGCATGCGCTGGGCGACCGCTGGCGCGATGCCGGCGCCACCGGATTGGTGGAGGCGATCGAGGAGCGGCTGGCGGTCGATGTCGAGAACCAGACCCTGTATTTACTGCAGGATCCGCACGGCAATCGCGTGGTCGGCAATCTGGCGGCCCTGCCGCCGCCGCGCGAGGGGGACAGCGGCTGGTACCACCTGGCGCTGCAGCACGAGGACGGGCAGCCGGGTGAGGGTCGCCTCTTCGTCCTCAATCTCGCCGATGGCAGCAAGCTCGCGGTGGGGCGGGAGGTAGGTGAGAAGGAACGCCTGCGCGCCCTGCTGACGGACGGGCTGTACTGGGCCGCCGGGGCGGCGCTGGTCTTCGCCCTGGTCGGTGCCTGGCTGATGCGCCGGGCGCTGGAGCGGCGCCTGGCGCCGGCCTCCGCCACGGCGGTGCTGATCGCGGGGGGCGACCTTTCGCCGCGCGTGCCGCTTTCCCTGCATGACGATGAGTTCGACCGGCTGGGCGCCAGCATGAACACCATGCTGGACCGCATCGCCCAGCTGATGGACGGCGTGCGCGGCGTCTCGGACGCCATCGCGCATGACCTGCGCACGCCCATCGCCCGCGCCCGCAACGGACTGGAGGAAGCGCTCCTCAGCGACAGTGACGACCCGGCCGCGCTGCGCGGCGCGATCGAGCGCGGCATCGCCGATCTCGACGACGTGACCCGCGTGTTCCAGGCGGTGCTGCGCATCGCTGAGATGGAGGCTGGGGCGCGCCGCGCCGCCTTCGCGCCTTTCGACCTCGCGCTGGTGCTGGCTGATGCGGCGGAGCTTTACGGCGCTTCGGCCGAGGCGCGCGGCCAGACGCTGCGCACCGACTGGCCGGAGCCCCTGCCGCTGACCGGCGACCGCGACCTGCTGCTGCAGGTGCTCGCCAACCTGCTGGACAATGCGGTGAAGTTCAGCCCGTCCGGCAGCATTATCAGCCTCTCGGCCGTGCAGGAGCCGGATGCTGTGGTGGTGCGCGTCACCGATGAGGGGCCCGGGCTTTCGGTGCAGGACCGCGCCCGGGTGGGCGAGCGGTTCTTCCGGGCCGATGCGGCGCGCACCACGCCCGGCTCGGGACTAGGCCTCTCGCTGGTGCGTGCCGTGGTGCAACTGCATGGCGGCATGTTGTGGTTCGAGGATGCCGGCGGCCCGCCCGACCGACCCGGTCTCGCGGTGCTGTTCCGCCTTCCCGCGGTGCCCGCATGACCCAGGCTTCACGCGGCGCTCATCGGCGGGCAGGGGCGGGCGGATCAGAGTGCGCGCCATGCCGTCGTGCCCCGCCGTCCTGTTGTTTCTCCTGTTGGTCACCGTTCCGGCGGCTGCGACGGAGCTGCGCGTGCTCGACCCCAGCCTGGAGGATTGCGAGGAACTCTCCCAGCGACTGGCCCAACTACCGCGCGGCCGGCAGGAGCCGGTGCGCAGCCTGGGCGAGGAGGGGGCCCGGCTCTGCCAGGAGGGCCAGGTGCGCCTCGGTGTGGCCAAGCTGCGCCGCGCCTTGCGCACCGCCCAGCGCCGGGCGCGCCCAGCGCCCTGAGAGACTTTCATGAGTCGTCGCGACCTGGCCGTTCCCCTGGCGGGGGCGGGGGCGCTCTGCGCCGGGCTTGGGCTGGCCCGATTCGCCTATGTGCCGCTTTTCCCGGCCCTGGTGGCGGCGGGCTGGGTGGACGGCGCACAGGCCGGGTTGCTCGGTGCCTGCAATTTCACCGGCTATCTCCTGGGGGCGCTGGGCGGCCGCGGCCTCGGCCGCCGGCTTGGCGTCCCCGCGGCTTTGGATCTCGGCATGGGGCTGGTGGTGCTGGCCTTCCTCGCCTGCGCGCTGCCCTGGGGCCTGGCTTGGCTCGGCCTCTGGCGGGGCCTGGCCGGCGTGGCGGGCGGCGTGCTGATGGGGCTGGCCGGGCCGGCGGTCCAGGCAGTGGTGCCGCCGGCGCAACGCGGCGCCGCGGGAGGCATCGTCGTCTCGGGCGTCGGCGCCGGCGTGGTGCTGGGTGCGCTCGCCGTACCGGCGCTGCATCCGGTCGGAGTGGCCGGAAGCTGGCTCGGCCTCGCCGTGTTGGGGGCGCTGCTCTGGCTCCCCCTGCGCCGCTTCTGGCCCAACCCGCCCGCCGCCGAGATCACCCATCGGCCGGGGGGCCTGGCGGTGCCGCGCGCCTGGCTGCTGCTGCTGGCCTATGGGCTTTCCGCCGCGGGCATGACGGCGCCGATGGTCTATCTCGCCGATCTCGGGGTGCGCGGGCGCGGCCTTGGCCCCGCCGCCGTCGCGCTGCTCTGGGTGCTGTTCGGTCTCGGCGGCATCGCCGGGACGCTGGCCGGGGGGCGGATCGCCGGCCGGCTCGGCGGCCGGCGGACCCTGACCGCCTGGGCGGCGGTGCAGGTGGTGGCGCTCAGCGCCACGCTCCTCCCCGGCGCCGCCATGGTGCTGCTGGCGGCGCCGGTCTGCGGCTTCTCGGGCGTGGGGATCAGCGCCGTCGCGCTGGCGGCGGCACGCGAAAGGGCCAGCGCCGCCGCCGGCCAGCTCTGGGTGCGGGCCACGGCCATCTACGCCCTGGCCCAGGCCGGCACCGGCTTCGTCCTGGCGGCGCTGTTCCATGCGACCGGCGACAGCCACGCGGCCGTGTTCGGCGTCGGCCTCGGCCTTTCGGTAGGCGCGCTGCTGGCCGCCCTCGCGGACGAATGGGTCGCCAGGGCGGCCGTGCGCCGCGTGCCGGTCAGCCGAACAGGCTGACCGGATCGGCCGCCGGCTGCCAGCGCGGTTTGTTGTCCTTGTCCACCAGCACGGCTCGCACGCCCTCGGCGAAGTCGGGGTGGCGGGTGACGCCGCGGGTGAGGGACAGTTCCATCTCCAGGCATTGCGGCAGATCGAGCATGGCGCCGCGCTTCAGCAGTTCCAGCGTCACCGCCACGCTGGTGGGGGAGACGTGCTGCAGGATCGCGCGCTGCTCCCGCGCCCAGTTGGTGCCTTCCGCCTCCAGCGCCGACTCGATGGCGGCGCGGTCGTCATGCGCGAAGCAACGGTCGATGGCCGGGCGCAGCGCGGCGATCCGCCCCGGCGGCACCGCCTCGGCGAAGCGTGCCACCGCCCCGGCATCGCCCTTGGCCAGCAAGACCTCGCGCAGCGCGCCCAGCCGCTCGCGCGGCACGAAATGGGTGGCGAGCCCGGCCTCGACCGCCTCGGCGCCTTGCAGCCGCGCGCCGGTCAGCGCCAGCCAGCGGCCGAGTCCCCCGCCGAGGCGCGACAGCACATAGCTGGTGCCGACATCGGGGAAGAGGGCGATCGCGGTCTCCGGCATGGCGAGCATGGCGTGCTCCGTCACCACGCGGTGGCTGCCATGGACCGAGACGCCGATGCCGCCGCCCATGCAGACGCCGTCGATCAGGCTGACCCAGGGCCGCGGGAAGGCGGCGATGGCGCCGTTCACCGCGTATTCATGGCTGAAGAAGGTCTCGACGGATTCGTGGTCGCCCGCCAGCACCTGCTCGCGCACCCGCCGCACATCGCCGCCGGCGCAGAAGGCGCGGTCGCCGGCGCCTTCCAGCAAGACCAGCCGCAGCGACGGGTCCTCGCGCCAGGCGGCGATGGCCTGCGCCATCGCGTCGATCATCGACAGGTCCAGCGCGTTCAGCGCGCGCGGGCGGTTCATCAGCAGCCGCCCCACCGCACCCTCGCGCCTGGCGATCAGGGTGGCATCCGCTTCGGCCATCTTCGTCCTCCGGTTTCCTTCCCGCACCCTCGCGGCGAGGCGCCCGGTTGACAACCCCGCCCGGCCGCCCCGATGCAGCTTCCCGGTACTGATGGAGTGGGGCGATGGCGGAGCCGCTGGTCCGGTTCGAAGGAGTGCGCAAGGCCTATGGGCCGGCGGCGTCGGGCTATGCCGTGCGGCAGCTCGACCTGGCGGTGGAGCGCGGTGAGCTGCTGACACTGCTCGGCCCCTCCGGCTCGGGCAAGACGACGACGCTGATGATGCTGGCCGGCTTCGAGCAACCGAGCGAGGGGCGAATCCTGCTGGAGGGGCGGGACATCGCCCGCCTGCCGCCGCACAAGCGCGGCATCGGGGTGGTGTTCCAGTCCTACGCGCTCTTCCCGCATATGAGCGTGGCCGAGAATGTCGGCTTCCCGCTGGAGGTGCGCGGCGTGCCGAAGGCCGAGCGTGCCGGACGGGTGGCGCGGGCGCTGGCCATGGTGCGGCTGGAGGGCTTCGGCGACCGGCGCCCGGCACAGCTTTCGGGTGGGCAG
Source organism: Roseomonas sp. (assembly GCA_035565935.1). Taxonomy (GTDB): domain Bacteria; phylum Pseudomonadota; class Alphaproteobacteria; order Acetobacterales; family Acetobacteraceae; genus Pseudoroseomonas. The sequence goes on along the minus strand of DATMRU010000056.1, from coordinate 10,220 downwards.
CAGCAGCGCATCGCCCTGGCCCGCGCCATGGTCTTCGAGCCGCCGATCGTCCTGCTGGACGAGCCGCTGGGCGCGCTCGACAAAGCTCTGCGAGAGGAGATGCAGTACGAGATCCGCTCGCTGCACCAGCGGCTCGGCCTGACCATGCTCTACGTGACGCATGATCAGGCGGAGGCGCTGACGCTCTCCGACCGGATCGCCGTCTTCGAGGGCGGGCTGATCCGCCAGCTCGCGCCGCCGCGCGAGATCTATGAGCGCCCGGCCAATGCCTTCGTCGCCGGCTTCGTCGGCGAGAACAACCGGCTGCCCGGCAAGGTGCTGAGGGCAGAGGACGATCTGGTGCGTGTCGCGCTGGACTGCGGCCCGGAGGTTTCTGCCCGCCCGGTGGATTGCGGCCCGCCCGGCAGCCGCTGCTACGTCACGATCCGGCCGGAGCGCGTCGCCGTCGCCCCGGTGGCACCGGAGGATCTGGGTGAGGGGGCGCTAGCGGCGACGCTGCAGGAGGCGATCTTCCAGGGCGATCATGTGCGGCTGCGGCTGTCGCTCGGCCAGGGTGGTGAGGTGCTGGTCAAGCGACCAATCGGCGGCGGCCAGCTGCCGAGCGCCGGCGGCCCGGCCGCGCTCGCCTGGGAGGCGGCGCATGCGCTCGCCTTCGCGGCTTGAAGCGAGGTCGAAATTGCCCTGCTCCGGAACGATGGTCTGCACGTAGAGCGTCTGGGTGGCGTAGGAGAGCCAGAGCCGGCGGCGGGCGAGATAATCTGCCCCAAGGACCATGTCGACCGGAGAGCTTGCGGGCATGCCATGGACCGCAACCGGCACGTTGCGCATGCGCTCTGTGCCGATCCGCATCTCTGATACGGACCAGAGATGGAAGGGCAGACGGTTCGGCCCAACACCCAGACTTCTGCCACTGGGCGTGGCGCTCAGGACCGAGTTTGGCATGCCGGCCCGACGTGCCGCAGCGACGTCGATCGAGGTATGCGTCGCTCCGGTATCCAAGAGTGTGATCAGCACCTCGTCACCAATCTGCACCGGTAGGAGGACGAGGCCGTTCGGGGCCACCACGATGGGAATGCGCTCGAAGTCACGGCCCCAGGATGCAGGCGGCGCGCTGCAGGCCGCGGCGTCATGCAGCGCGATCCGGTCACCCGGCAGGTTGAGTTCCAGTGCCGTCTGGCGCAGCAGGTCGGCGCCCAGGAATCCGCCTCCACGGCCCTTCCCGGGCCTTTCCCCCAAGGCCAGCAAGGATAGTCCGTCAAAGTTGCGACTGCCGATACGAAGCTGTTCGACAGAGACCTCCTGCGCCGTCGCCGCGCCGCCGAAGCCGGTGACATCTCTCGTCCGGAGCGGGTCCGGCCGCAGTCCCAGCGCTCGGACCGTCTCGGGATACAGCACCGTGACCGCCGCGCCGGTGTCGATCAGGAGAGGTATGCTCTGCCCGTTGACCGTGACCGGCACCAGCGGCCTGCCCAGAGATAAGGGCGTCAGGAGCGTCAGGTTGTCCTCTGCGGGTGTCGAGCAGGGCGATTTGGTGCAGGCGGCGGCAGCCAGCAGCAGGGCCAGCATGGCCGCACGGGCGGCAATCGGGAGGCGCATGTTCACAGGGTGGCAGAACCAGTGAGTTGAGAAAACCTATTTCGGAAAACCCCCTTCGCAACCCGCATCTCTCGGCACTACCCTCGCGCTGGCAAGCGCCACGGCAAGGCGCAAGGGGAGAGCATGATGCTGCGGAGAGGCTTTTGCGCCGCTTTGGCGCTGGGGACGGTCCTGCTGGGCGGCCAAGCGATGGCCCAGGGCCGGGACCTCACGGTCGTGTCCTGGGGCGGGGCCTATCAGGACGCGCAGCGGGACATCTTCTTCCGCCCCTTCCAGCAGCAGACCAGTACACGCCTGCTGGAGGAGACCTGGGATGGCGGCGTGGGCGTGCTGCGCGCCAAGGTGCAGTCCGGCGCCAACAACTGGGACGTCGTGCAGGTCGAGAGCGAGGAGCTGCTGCTCGGCTGCGAGGAGGGGCTCTTCGAGAAGATCGACTACACGGCGATCGGCGGGGAGGACCGTTTCATTCCTCCTGCGGTCAACGAGTGCGGCGTCGGCACCATCCTGTATTCCTTCGTGCTCGCCTACGACAAGGACCGCACGAAGGAGGCGCCGAAGAGCTGGGCCGATTTCTTCGACACCAAGAAGTTCCCGGGCAAGCGCGGGCTGCGGCGTGGCCCGAAGACCACGCTGGAGATCGCCCTGCTGGCCGACGGCGTGACGCCCGGCGATGTCTACAAGGTGCTCGGCACCAATGCCGGCGTGGACCGCGCCTTCCGCAAGCTCGACACACTGAAGTCGGACCTCGTCTGGTGGGAGCGTGGCAGCCAGCCGGCGCAGCTTCTCGCCAGTGGCGAGGTGGCGATGACGGACGCCTATAACGGCCGCATCACCGCCGCCAACCAGAACGACAGCAAGAATTTCGGCATCACCTGGACCAACAACCTCTTCACGCTGGATTCGTGGGTGGTGATGAAGGACAGCCCTAACCGCAAGAAGGCGCTGGACTTCATCCGCTTCGCCACGCAGCCGGAAGGCCAGGCCAAGCTCGCCCAGCGCATTCCCTATGGTCCGACGGCCAAGGGCGCGATGGACAGCATTCCGCCGACAGTGCTGGCGAACCTGCCCACCACGCCGGAAAACCACGAGGGCGCCCTGCGCATCGACGACCAGTTCTGGCTCGACAATCTCGATAAGCTGAATCAGCGCTTCAACAACTGGGTTGCGAAGTAACTTGCGAGGACGACTTGCCGCGGCGGCGCTGGTGGCGCCGCTGCTTCTGTTCCTGCTGGCGGTCTTTGTGCTGCCGATCGGCATTTTCCTGCTGCGCGCGGTCGAGGAGCCGGACGTGCCGCCGGTGCTGCCGCGCACCCTCGCGGCGCTCGAAGGCTGGGATGGCGCCGCGGCGCCCGATGAGCCTGCCTTCGCCGCGCTGGTCGAGGATCTCCGCGCCGCGCGCGAGCGGGACCGCGCGGCGGGCGAGGGGGAGGTGGCACGTGCCGCCGCCCGTCTGAACAACGACTGGCCCGGTTTCCGCTCGCTGCTGCCGATGACCGCCCGCCGCATCGCCGCGCCCTTTGAAGGCGGCGCGCGCGAGAAGGTGCTGGGCGTCGCCGAGGAATGGGGCTCGCCGGCGCCCTGGGCGGCGATCCGCCGTGCCGCCGGCCCGATCTCCGACTTCCACCTGCTCGCCGTGCTCGACCTGAAGCGCGATGCCGCCGGCGCCATTGGTGCGGCACCGCCGGATCAGGCGATCTTCCGCAGCATTCTCTGGCGCACGCTCTGGATCGGCGCATTGGCCACGCTGCTCTGCCTGGCCATCGGCTATCCGCTGGCCTGGCTGATCGCCACGGCGCCGCCGCGCGCGGTGCCCTGGCTGCTGGCCGGCGTGCTGCTGCCTTTCTGGACCAGCCTGATCGTTCGCACCGCCGCCTGGACGGTGCTGCTGCAACGGGAGGGCGTGGTCAACGCCGCGCTGCAGGCGCTGCAACTCACCTCGGAGCCGCTGCCACTGCTGTTCAACCGCGGCGCCGTGCTGCTGGGCATGGTGCATATTCTGCTGCCCTTCATGGTGCTGCCGATCTATGCCAGCCTGCGCGCCCTGGACTGGCGCCTGCCCCGCGCGGCGCTCTCGCTCGGCGCCTCGCCCTGGAGGGCCTTCTGGCGTGTCTCGCTGCCGCTCTCGCTGCCGGGGGTGGGGGCGGGAAGCCTGCTGGTCTTCATCCAGGCGCTGGGCTTCTACGTCACGCCGGCGCTGCTGGGGGGCGCCAATGACCAGATGATCCCCTATTTCGTCGCGTTCTATTCCACCCGCACGGTGAACTGGGGCATGGCGGCGGCGCTCTCGGTGCTGCTTCTGGCGGCGGTCGTAGTCGTGGTGGGGCTTTACGGCCGGCTGGTCGGCTTCTCGCGGATGCGCACGGCATGAGGCCCGCACGAATCCTGCTCTGGGCCTTCGGGCTGCTGGCGCTGCTCTTCCTGCTGGCGCCGGTGCTCGCCGTGCTGCCGCTGTCCTTCTCCGCGGGCGCCTTCCTGTCCTACCCGCTGCCCGGCCTCTCGCTGCGCTGGTATGCGGATTTCTGGACCTCCAGCTTCTGGCTGCCGGCGCTGTGGAACTCGCTGCGCGTCGGCGCGACGGCGGCGCTGCTGGCCGGCACCCTCGGCACGCTGGCGGCCTTCGGCCTCTGGCGCGCCCGCTTCCCGGGCCGGACGCTGGTGCTAGCGGTAACGCTGGCGCCGATGGTGGTGCCGGCGATCGTCATCGCCATGGCATTGCTGCTGGCCTTCGGGCCGCTCGGGCTGAGCAACACCTTCACCGGGCTGGTGCTGGCGCATGCCACGCTGGGCGCGCCCTTTGTGGTGGTCACGGTGCTGGCGGCGCTGGAGCAGTTCGACCCGGTGCAGCTGCGCGCGGCGGCGGCCTGCGGTGCTTCGCCCGCGCGGGCCTTCCGCCAGATCTGTCTGCCGCAGATCCTGCCCGGCGTGGCGGCGGGCGCCCTGTTCGCCTTCGCCACCAGCCTGGACGAGGTGACGATCACGCTCTTCCTCGCCGGCCCGGCGCAGCGCACCCTGCCGCGCCAGATGTTCTCCGGCCTGAACGATCAGATCAGCCTCACCATCATGGCAGCGGCCATGGTGATGGTGCTGCTCTCGATGCTGCTGCTGCTGGCGGTGACGCTGCTGCGTCGGCGCCAGGATCGTGGCGGCTGAAGGAGGCACCCGGAACTTTGCCGTGAAAGCCATGGCCTGGCTGTCGGCGGGTGCTAGGCTTGACGGATCAGCGCCGGCCTCGCGCAGCCCCGGAGGTGCAGGTTATGGACGTCCTCTATTTCGATCCGGACTATTACCTGCACGCCAATCCTGACGTCGCGCAGAACTGGCCGCTAACAGCCCTGGAGCACTACCAGCGCTACGGCACCCACGAGGGCCGCAATCCCAATGCCGGCTTCTCGGAGGCATCCTACCTGCTCCGCTACCAGGATGTTGTGGCCGCTGTGGCTGCCGGCCAGTTCGAGGACGGCTATGCGCATTTCCTGGCTTTCGGGCGGCAGGAAGGGCGCAGCCCTGATGGGCGCTATGTGAACGACCTGATCTATCTCGCGTGCCAGCCCGACGTGCAGGCGGCGGTCGCCGCCGGCGCCTTCGAAAGCGGCCTGCAGCATTACTTCCTCTTCGGGGCAGAAGAGGGGCGGGACCCCACGCGCAACGACATCATCGGTACGGCGGGCGCCGATATGCTGGAAGGAACGCTCTCGCCCGCCAACAACCGTCTCTTCGGCCTGGAAGGGAACGACCTGCTGCTGGGCGGCCGCTACTTCAACACGCGCGCCACCAACATCTCGGGCGACGACCTCCTGTATGGCGGGCCGGGCGCGGATGTCCTGGACGGCGGCGCTGGCGCCGATCGCCTCGAAGGCGGCCCGGGCCCCGACACCTTCCGCTTCGACGCCTCCTACAACTACACTCTGGCTGGTCCGTACTATTTCGCGGAGGCGGTAAGCGATTTCACGGCGGCGGAGGGCGATGTGATCGACCTGCGCTCGCTGGGACTGACTTTCGCCACGCTCCGAAGCAGTGACACTACAGACGGCCTGCTCCTGGACCTCGCCGGCTCCAGTGTCGGTGCGCTGGGCACGATCCTCCTGGCCGGCCACAGCCAGGCCGAGATGCGGGAGATGTGGTTCCTGTTCTGAGAGTCCCGCTGAGAACGGTCGTGGGTCAGATCTTTCCCCGCGCCCTCGGCGCGGCAGAGGCATTACGTCCCGCGGTCGGACCATCGTGTAACGCGGCATCATCTGCCGACTGCATCCGATGCGGGTAAGGGAAGTTACAGAACGGACAGAAAAGGGAGTTCCGACGCCATGACCACGCCGATCTTCGCGCGCCGCACTGCATTCACCGCCGGGGCCTCGCTCCTCGTGGCAGGCCTGCTGGGCTCGCACCGGGTTCTCGCCCAGGGGCCGGCCCCGGCGGCGACAGGCCCCTTTTCCTTGCCGCCGCTCCCCTATGCCAAGGACGCGCTGGAGCCGCATATCGACGCGGCCACCATGGAGCTGCACCACGACAAGCACCACGCCGCCTATGTCACCAATCTGAACGGTGCCCTGAAGGATCAGGGGCAACTCGCCGGCATGAAGCTGGAGGATCTGCTGGCGAAGCTGGGGGAGGCGCCGGAGGCGGTGCGGACGACCATCCGCAACAATGGTGGTGGCCATGCCAATCATTCGATGTTCTGGCAGATCATGGGCGGCAAGGGCGGCAACCCCTCCGGTGAGCTGGCCCAGGCGATCGACCGCGACCTGGGCGGCTTCGACAAGTTCAAGGCCGATTTCAACGCGGCGGGCGGGCGTGTCTTCGGCTCCGGCTGGGTTTTCGTCACGGTGGACCGCGACGGCAAGCTGGCCCTGACCACCCGCCCCAACCAGGACACGCCACTGATGGATGGCCAGCGCGTGCTGATGGGCAATGATGTGTGGGAGCACGCCTATTACCTGAAGTACAACAACCGTCGCGCCGACTATCTCAGTGCCTGGTGGAACGTGGTGAACTGGGACAGCGTCGCCAAGCGCTATGCCGCCGCGAAGGACGGCACGCTGGGCATCTGAGGGCGGTCCGGGGGAAGTTGTTTCCCCCAGCCCTTTTCACCCGGCGAAGAGACGCCAGAGCAGCGGCAGCAGCAGCGCCGTCGCCAGGGCGTTCAGCCCCATGCCGAGGCCGCTGAAGGCGCCGGCGGTGGCGTTCACCGAGAGCGCCCGCGCCGTGCCCAGCCCATGTGCGGCCGTGCCCATAGCCAGCCCGCGCGCGCGCCAGTCGCGGACGCGCGCGGCATTCAGTGTCAGTGGCCCCAGCGTCGCGCCGACCACGCCGGAGGCCAGCACGACGGTCGCCGTCAGGCCGGGCAGGCCGCCGATCTGCTCCGCCACGCCCATGGCGACGGGCGTGGTGACGGAGCGCGGTGCGAGGCTCGCCATCACGGCCGGTGATGCGCCGAAGGCCCAGCCCAGGGCCACGCCCACCGCTGCCGCCACCGCGCCCCCGGAGACCACCGCCAGCAGCGCCGCCGGGGCGGAGGCGCGCACGTAGCCCCATTGCCGGTAGAGCGGCACGGCCAGCGCCACCGTCGCCGGGCCGAGCAGGAAGTGCACGAACTGCGCGCCTTCGAAATAGGCCCGGTAATCCACGCCCGAGACCAGCAGCAGCGCAACCAGGATGGCCACGGCGAAGACCACCGGATTGGCCGCGGGGTGCCAGCGGCAGAGCGCCGCGAGCTTCAGCCCGGCCAGCCAGGCGAGCAGGGTGGCGGTCAGCGCCGCCAGCGGGTCGCGCGCGAGATAGACCCAGATCTGCGCCAGATCGACCATCAGCCGAAGCGTCGCATCAGGATCTGTGCCACCCGGCCGGTGAAGGCGATGCAGATCAGCGTGCCCGCCACGATGGCCAGCGAGAGCGGCGCCCAGTTCCGCGCCAGCTGTGGCCCATAGACGACCACGCCGACGCCGGCGGGAACGAAAAGCAGACCGAGATTGCTCAGCAGCGTGTCGGCGACGCGCCCGATCCCCGGTGCGCCGGGCTCGGGGCGCGCCCTGCCAGGTAAGACCTGGTCGCGCAGCAGCAGGCCGAGGAAGAGCAACGCCATGCCGATCACCGGCCCCGGCACCGGCAGGCGAAGGGCGCGCGCCAGCACTTCGCCAAGAAGCTGGCAGACGAGCAGGATACTGAGGCCCGGGATCATGGCCGCAGGCTCCGCGCGGCGCGGCATCGCGGAAGGGCGGGGAAGGGGGGAGGCACCATGGGGGAAGCTTTCGGCGTGAGGGAGGCATCCATTGTCTCCCTGGGGCCGGCGGCCGATCCACCCCTGCGGCCGCAAGGCTGCCGGGAGAAATCGGCAAGCCCCTGAGCGGCTGACGGAGAACGGGCGCCGGCTCGGCCGGACGTGTCAGAGCGCGCCGACGTCGCCCCCTTGCGGCGCGCGGCAAGCTCGCCAAGCTTGCGACCAGAAAGAGGAGATGCCGGATGGCCGAGACAGTCACCATCAGCGAGGTCGCGCCGCGCGACGGGCTGCAATCCATCGGCCCCTTCGTGCTGACGGAGACCAAGATCACCCTGGTGCGGGCGCTGTATGCGGCGGGCGTGCGGCGGATGGAGGTGGGCAGCTTCGTCAGTCCGCGCCACGTGCCGCAGATGGCCGACACGGCGGCGGTGCTGAAGGCCGCGAAGCAGCTGCCCGGGCTGGAATGCACGGTGCTGGTGCCGAACCGCAAGGGCTTCGAGCTGGCGCTCGAAGCCGGCGCCGACCGGCTCGGCTTCTTCATGTCGGTGACGGAGGCGCACAACCGCGCCAATCTCAACCGCAGCCGGGCCGAGAGTCTGGCGGAGCTTTCCGGGCTGGTGCGCGAGGGCGCGGCCGCCGGGGTGGCCATGCGGTTCAACCTGTCCTGCGCCTTCCACTGCCCCTTCGAGGGCGTGGTGCCGGTGCCGGAGGCGCTGGACATGATCGAGCGCGCCTCCTCGCTCCATCCGGAGATGGAGATCGCCATCGCCGATACCACCGGTAATGCGGCGCCCGATCAGGTGGCGGCGGTGTTCCGGCACGCCCTGGCCTCCTGGGGCCATCGCTTCGCCTACCACGGCCATGACACCTATGGGATGGGGGTGGCGAACGCGCTGGCCGCCTATGAGGCGGGGTGCCGCGTCTTCGATGCGGCGGCGGGTGGGCTCGGCGGCTGCCCCTTCGCGCCCGGCGCCACCGGCAATACCGCGACCGAGGACCTGGCCTGGATGTTCCATCGCATGGGTGTCGCCACCGGGCTGGACTGGCCGAAGCTGCTGGAGGCGGCCGATCTCTGCGCCGCCGTGCCGGGCGGGCAGCCGGGCGGCCGGATGCGCGGGGTGCCAGCCGCACGCGCCGCCTGACCAAGTCGCGCCATCCTGCTAAGCTCGTGCCGCGCCGGAGGGCGCCACCGGGGCCGGTGGCGCGGGCGCGGAGAGGGACGGATGCCCCGCGGCTGGCCGCTGCTACCCTTATTCCTGCTGCTGGCCGCCTGTGGTGGTGGCAGCCCGCGCGGCCCGGTGCTGGGCGCCGCCGCGCTACGCGAGCCCGTGACCTGCGTGCCCTATGCGCGCGCCCGCTCCGGCGTGGACCTGCGGGGCGATGCCTGGGAATGGTGGCCCGCTGCCGCCGGGCTCTACGAGCGCGGCCACACGCCGCGCCCGGGCAGCGTGCTGGTCTTCGCGCGCGCTGGGCGGCTGCGGCAGGGGCATCTTTCGGTCGTGACGCGCGTGGTCTCCGCCCGCGAGATCCGGGTGGACCACGCCAACTGGGCCAGCGGCGGCCAGAAGGGACGCATCGCGCGGGACCAGCCGGTGCGCGACGTCTCGCCGGCCAATGACTGGTCGCTGGTGCGGGTCTGGTACCCGCCGATCGGCGGCTATGGCAGCACCGCCTACCCGGTCGAGGGCTTTGTGCATGGCAGCTCGGTCATGGCCGGGCGCTGATCGGCCTGGACGGCGTTGCGACGCCATGCTGCAAGCCGGGAAAACCGTCTGGAGAGGACCTGCCACCATGCTGCCCCGCCGCTCGCTGCTCGCTCTTGGACCCGCCTTGCTCGCCGCCCCCCGCCTCGCGCGGGCGCAGGCGGCCTGGCCCGATCGCCCGGTGCGCTTCGTTGTTCCCTATCCCGGCGGCTCCACCCCGGACCTGACGGCACGGTTCGTCGCCTCGCATTTCGCCGAGGTCTTCGGCCAGCCCTTCGTGGTGGACAACCGCGCCGGGGCCGGCGGCAATATCGGCACTGACCTCGTGGCCAAGGCGACCGACGGGCACACCATCGGCCTCTCGATCAACGGGCCCCTCTCCACCGCCCAGGCGCTCTATCCGAGCCTGCCCTATGACCCGACCAAGGACCTGACGGTGGTCTCGCTGCTGGTGCGCGGCGCGCAGCTGCTGGTGGTGCATCCCGCGCTGCCGGTGAAGGACTTCGCCGGCTTCGTGGCCTATGCCAAGGCCAATCCGGGGAAGCTCACCTTCGGCTCCGTTGGTGCCGGCTCGGGCGGCCACCTGGCGATGGAGGACATCAAGGCCCGCGCTGGCATCGACCTGGTGCACGTGCCCTACAAGGGCTTCGGCCAGGCGACGCTGGACGCTGTGGCCGGGCGCATCAGCGCCATGGTGGTCACCGCGGCCG
>DATMRU010000055.1:0-85751 GCA_035565935.1 Roseomonas sp. | reverse complement strand
AGGCGCGTTTGAGGTCGGCGACCCCCGAGAACACGGCCGAGAGCGCCGCGAAGCGCAGGCCGGCCGCCTCGGCCAGCAGGCGGGCGATGGTGGTCTTGCCGACCCCCGGCGGCCCCCAGAGGATCAGCGACGCCAGGGCGTCACGCTCCAGCATCCGGGTGATGGTGCCCTGCGGGCCGAGCAGGTGGTCCTGGCCCACCACCTCCTCCAGCCGGCGCGGGCGTAGCCGGTCGGCCAGGGGGCGAGCGGCAGCGGCCTCTGGCTCGTGCGGGACCATCTCCGGCAGCGGCGCGCCGGCCGGCGGTGCGAAGAGATCCTCGGTTGCGGGTGGGTTGGAGGCTTTGCGCGGCATGGCCTCCCTTATAGCGCCGGTTGCCCCGAGGGCCGCCACCCCGCGGCCCTTTCCACTCCCGCGCCGCCGCGCTACGTCACACCCAAGGAATTCTCGCCAGGGCGACAGAGCGGAATATGACCAGCAGCAACGACATCCGGGCCACCTTCCTCGACTATTTCGCCCGCAATGGCCATACGGTGGTGGAGTCCTCGCCGCTGGTGCCGCGCAACGACCCGACGCTGATGTTCACCAACAGCGGCATGGTGCAGTTCAAGAACGTCTTCACCGGCCAGGAGAAGCGCCCTTATTCCCGGGCCACTTCGGCGCAGAAATGCGTGCGGGCCGGCGGCAAGCATAACGACCTGGATAATGTCGGCTATACCGCCCGGCACCATACCTTCTTCGAGATGCTGGGGAACTTCTCCTTCGGCGATTACTTCAAGGAACAGGCTATCATCCACGCCTGGACCTTGCTGACGCGCGACTTCGCCCTGCCGAAGGAGAAGCTCCTCGTCACCGTCTATTCCGAGGACGAGGACGCCGCCGCGCTCTGGCGCAAGATCGCCGGCCTGCCGGACGAGAAGATCATCCGCATCGCCACCAGCGACAACTTCTGGCGCATGGGCGACACCGGCCCCTGCGGCCCCTGTTCAGAGATCTTCTACGACCACGGCCCTTCCATTCCCGGTGGCCCGCCCGGCTCCCCGGACGAGGATGGCGACCGCTTCATCGAGATCTGGAACCTCGTGTTCATGCAGTTCCTCGAGGAGCCGGCCGGCACGCGGAACCCGCTGCCGCGCCCCTCGATCGACACCGGCATGGGTCTTGAGCGCTTCGCCGCCATCCTGCAGGGCAAGCACGACAACTACGACACGGACACGCTGCGCGCGCTGATCCTGGCCAGCGCCGAGGCGACCGGGCAGGACCCGGACGGGCCGTTCAAGGTCAGCCACCGCGTCGTGGCGGACCATCTGCGCTCCGGTGCCTTCCTCATCGCGGATGGCGTGCTGCCCTCCAATGAAGGGCGCGGCTATGTACTGCGCCGCATCCTGCGCCGTGCCATGCGCCATGCCCAGATGATGGGGGCGAAGGACGCGTTGCTCTACCGCCTCGTGCCGGTGCTGGTGCGGCAGATGGGCGCCGCCTATCCCGAACTGGTGCGCGCCGAGGCGCTGATTGCCGAGACGCTGAAGCTCGAGGAGAACCGCTTCCGCAGCCTGCTGGAGCGCGGCCTCGGCCTTCTGGCTGAAGAGGCGGCGAAGCTGGGTGACAGGGGCACGCTCCCCGGCGAGGTCGCCTTCCGGCTTTACGACACCTATGGTTTCCCGCTCGATCTGACGCAGGACGCCCTGCGCGGCGAGGGCAAGTCGGTCGATGTCGCCGGCTTCGAGGTGGCGATGGCGGAGCAGCGGAAGCGCGCCCGTGCCGCCTGGGCCGGCTCCGGCGAGGCCGCCACCGAGACGCTGTGGTTCGACCTGAAGGAGAAGCTCGGCGCCACCGAGTTCCTCGGCTACACGACCGAGGCGGCCGAGGGCGAGATCCTGGCCGTCGTCTCCGATGGCGCGGTCGTCGAGCGGGCCGGCCCCGGCACGGAAGTCGCGATCGTGCTGAACCAGACGCCCTTCTACGCCGAGAGCGGTGGCCAGGTGGGTGATACCGGCGTCATCAACAGCGCCGACGGGCTGCGTGTCGCGGTGCGCGATACCCAGAAGAAGCTCGGCCTCTTCGTCCATCTGGGAACGGTCGAGGCCGGCGAGGCGGCGCCCGGAAAGGCCGTGCTGGCCGAGGTGGACCACACCCGCCGCAGCGCGATCCGGGCGCATCACTCCGCCACTCACCTGCTGCACGAGGCGCTGCGCCGACGGCTTGGAACGCATGTCGCGCAGAAGGGCAGCCTCAACGCGCCGGATCGCCTGCGCTTCGACGTCTCCCAGCCGACCCCGATGACGCCGGAGGACATCGCCTGGGTCGAGGACGAGGTGAATGCCCGCATTCGCGAGAATGCCGAGGTCACCACACGCCTGATGACGCCGGAGGCCGCGGTCGAAGCTGGTGCCATGGCTTTGTTCGGCGAGAAGTATGGTGATGAGGTGCGCGTCGTCGGCATGGGCCGGGACGACCCGGACAATGGCCGCCATGGCATCTACTCGCTGGAGCTCTGCGGCGGCACGCATGTCCGCCGGACTGGCGACATCGGCCTGTTCAAGATCGTCTCCGAAGGTGCCGTCTCCGCCGGCGTCCGGCGCGTGGAGGCGGTGACGGGCACCTCCGCACTGGCGCTGATGGACGGCATGGAGAAGACGCTGCGGGAATCCGCGGCGGCCCTGAAGGTCGCGCCGCCGGAGCTTCCCGCCCGCATCGCCACCCTGCTGGAGGAGCGCCGCAAGCTGGAGCGCGACGTGGCCGAGCTGCGCAAGCAGCTCGCGACCGGTGCCAGCGCCGCGGCCGCCGAGGAAGTGGGCGGGCTTCGCTTCGCCGCCCGCAACCTGGGCGAGGTGCCGCCGCGCGATCTCAAGGGCTTGGCTGACGCCATCCTGAAGGCGGGAAGCGCCGATGTCGTGGCGCTCGTCTCCACTGCCGAGGGCAAGGCCAGCATCGTTGTCGGCATCGCCGAGGCGGCAAAGGGCAAGGCCGATGCGGTCGCGCTGGTCCGGGCCGGCAGCGCGGCGGTCGGCGGCAAGGGCGGCGGTGGCCGTCCGGACATGGCGCAGGCCGGCGGTCCCGAGGCCGACAAGGCTGAGGAGGCGCTATCCGCCATCCGGGCCGCGCTGGCAGGCTGAAAGGGAGCGCCATTCATGGAGGAGGAGCGGGAGGCGGCTGCGCGCTGCCGCGCGCGGGATCTAGGTCTGCGCCCCGGGCAATTCGCGCCCGGGCCGCTCAACGCCATCACGGATGTCGCCGGGGTGCTGGTCGGGCAGGTGACCCGCATCGAAGGTGATGCCATCCGGACCGGAGTCACCGCCATACGTCCCCACGGGGGCAACCTGTTTCGCGAGCGGGTACCGGCCGGGTTGGCGGTCATGAATGGCTTCGGCAAGCTGGCCGGCGCTACGCAGCTCCAGGAACTCGGCGAGTTGGAAACGCCGATCGTCCTGACCAACACGCTGGCCGTCGGGCGCGCGATGGAGGCGGTGGCGGACTGGATCCTGGCGCAACCGGGCAATGAGGATGTCCGCTCGGTCAATGCCGTCATCGGCGAGACCAATGATGGTCGGCTGAACGACATCCGCAGCCGCGGCATCACCGCTGTGGACGTGCTCGCCGCTCTGGACCGGGCGACGGGCGGACCGGTCGCGGAGGGCAGCGTCGGCGCGGGTACGGGCACCATGGCCTTCGGCTGGAAAGGCGGCATCGGCACGGCATCCCGCATCCTGCCCGCGCCCTTGGGTGGCTTCACTCTCGGGGCGCTGGTGCAAAGCAATTACGGCGGTGCCTTGCTGATGGACGGCATCCCCGTGGGACGCGAACTCAACCGCTTCTACCTGCGGGAGCATGCGGACCGTGGCGATGCGGATGGCTCGGTCATGGTGGTGATCGCCACCGATGCACCGCTCTCCGACCGGAACCTGTCCCGCCTTGCCCTTCGCGCCATGGCCGGCCTGGCGCGAACCGGGGCCGCCTTTTCCGATGGGTCGGGCGATTACGGGATCGCCTTCTCCACGCATCCGGAGGTCCGTCGTGGCCGGCCCAGTGTGGCGGACTGGCCGAACGAGCGGATGTCGCCGCTCTTCGTCGCCGCCGCCGAAGCGGTGGAAGAGGCGGTGCTGAATTCGCTGCTGATGGCCACCACCATCGAGAGCCGTGACCCGCTCACCCGCCGCAAGCGGCGCGGCGAGGCAATCGATCTCGAAGCGGTTCGGGCCGTGCTGGCGCGCCACCGGCCTGGAAGCGCCTAGCGGCACCGGCGCCCTGCCGAAGGCTGGCCGCCGTGCCGTGCGTCGCGGGGCTTAGCCGACCGGCATGCCGAAGCTCTGCTGCTCCAGGAAACTCAGACGCGCCGCGTGGTCATCAAGGCGGCAGATCATGAAGCTGCGCAGCCCTGCGCCGATGCTCCGCCGGTCGGGCAGGCCCAGCGCAGGCAGGTCGATCCCAGTCTGGCTGTCCAGTTCGACCTCCAACAGGCCGGCGGCACCAGCAGGCGGAAGATCCATCATGAAGGTGCTGTCGCGGCCTGTCTGCAGCATCAGTTCGAAGACCGACAGAGTGCCGTCCGCCGCCCTGCAACGGACATTGAGGGTGCAGTCCACTGGCGGTGGGCGCAGCTCCAGATAGAGCCGCAGCGCGGCATCGGTAGCCTCGGCCGGCAGGGGCAGGCGCAGCGTCGAAATGCCAGGGCGGCACCAGACCCCCCAGTCCTCCACCGGGAACCAATTCGGACCATCAAGCACTGCATCGGCCAGCGCGGCGCCGAGGTCGGGGCGCAGCCGCAGCATGCGGCGTGTCATGTAGCGCGCGCCAAGCCGCAGGGCGGTTCGCTGCTCGAGAGGCAGCGCAGGCTGGCGCGCGAGGCCAATCACGGCGCCCAGGGTTTCGTCCTTCACCGCGCTCCAGCTGCGCGGACGGCCCTTCTCCCGCACCAGGGCCTCCTGCGCCCTGCGGAAGTCGTGATCGAAGATAACCCGCTCCAGCTTCTCCTGCAGGTCCGGCAGGCTTTGCGGCGTGAAATAGACCGCGGCCTCGCCTCCGGCCTCGCACAGGGCCGAGTGCCGAGCTGTCACCACCACCTTGCCATAAGCCATGGCCTCGGTGATCGGCAGCCCCCAGCCTTCGTAGTAGCTGTTGTAGACGGTGAAGGCACAGCGCTCATAAAGCGCCTGCAATTCCAGATCGGAGATGCGTGGGAGCAGCACGATATGACGCTGCAGCTCCGGGGCATTTTGGAGCAGGTTGAGCGCCGCTTCCGAATGCCATCCCGCCTTGCCGACGCAGATCAGGCGCGGAACCTTCGCGGCGCCATGCCGGCGCAGCAATTGCAGCCAGGCATTGAAGACCAGAAGGTGGTCCTTGCGGCTTTCGATCGTCGCGACGAACAGAGCGAAGGATTCACCGGGGCGCAGCAGGCGGAGCGCACTGAGGCTGGCATCACCCGTGGGCGTTGCCACACTGCGGGGATCGGCATCCAGCCGGATGACATGGCCGGGCAGCTTCAGCCCAGGCAGGATCTGCCTGAGCTGATGTTGCGCATCGCGCAGGGTGTTCTCGGAATTGCAAAGCAGGCCATGGGCATGCAGCCCGAGTGCGCTGAACCAGCGTGCGTAGTCCTGGACAAGGGTCAGCAGGCAGTGTTCTGGCACCACCAGCGGCACGCAGTCGTGCACGAAGGGGATGTAGCGCACCCCGTGGCTGTGCTGGATCGCCCGCAAGGCACGGAAGTAATCCGGGAAACCCCAGGAGTTTCCGAGGTTCACCAAAACAGCGCCGGCTGCGAAGGGGAAGGCGGCTGCGGATGCGACCTTGCGCGCGAGATCATCACGGGCCTGCACCCAGGCCGGCTCCTCAGGATCGGAGCCGCTCGTGGAGAGCGCAACCAGATTGGTGAAGCCAGACGGATCCACGCCATGCCAGGCCAGGTCTGTCGCGTCGTAGGCCGCGAAGCAGAGCTCAACGGAAGAATGTGCCGGCTCGGCGATGGCGCGGCTGACGATGCCCATCTGTACGCGCTGAATGCCGGTGGGCGTGCGCGCACCGTTGAAGTAGTCGAGCAGATCGGTGACGTCGAGCACGAGCTGGAGCCGGGTTGCCGCCGGCTCGTCGATCGCAGGCGCGGGGATGCTTTCCGGCACCGGCGGCGGCATAGTCAGAATGCGTACTTCTTCCTCGCTCTCGAGGGGCGCGGGGGGCATTTCCGCGGCCGCCAGCTCGTCCCAGGCATCAGCTTCCGCCTGCGGAGCGTTGCGGGTCAGCCATTCGGAGGTCGCGGATGCCTCGCGCCAGGCATCGGCGTTTCCCGGATCCAGCGAAACGGCACGCGCATAGGCCAGGGCGGCCTGCGGCCAGTCTCCTAGAAGCTTGTGAGCATGACCGATCTGGAGTTGCAGATCGGCGTCCTCCGGCGCCAGGGCTTCCGCCGCGAGATAGCGGGCCAGTGCCTCCGTGGTCTTGCCTGATTCCTTCAGGCAATGACCTTCCTGCACCATCAGCGGCCATGCATCGGGCCGTAACCGTACGACCGCTGCGTAAAGCCTTGCCGCCTCGTCCCACGCACGTACGGCGCGCTTCTGGTCAGCGGCCGCGAGCAGGGCTTCCGCATCGGCGGGATCAGCCGTGGTCACATGGGAGTCGATTGTGGCGCTGGTATCGTGGCTCATGACAATGCAATTCGTGAGGCAGTTCACACCCTAGCACTAACAGCGACACTTCCTGTTCACCATCTTCAATTCCACATCAATCCCTCGGCCCTTCGCATCACGCCTTCCGCGGCCGCGCTCCAGCTTTCGCCTTCATGCAACACCAAGCCGGCGCCCACCCGGTCGGCACCCCGTCCGCCACGCCGCCCCTGGAGCAGGACGCGCCGTGCCGGCTGGCCAGCTCTTGGCCAAAGCGGAAGGAGCGTGGTTTCCCCGCAACCGGCGCCACGCAGCCCCGCCACCGCCTCGGCAAAACGAGCCGCCGGAAGCACGAAGGTGAGGCTGCCCCGATGCCGGAGCGGCGCGGCAAGCGCCTCGGCCCAGTCGCTCAATGAAGGTCCGGTGCCGGCATGGGTCGCGCCGGCGCGCAGCGCTCCCGGAGGCTCGGTGCCGGAAGGCCAGTAGGGTGGATTGGCGAGGGCATGATCCAGCCGTGGGATCTTTTGCTTCAGCGCAGGATCGGCGATGTCGCCCTGGATCACCACGACACGATCCGCCACCCCGTTGAGCGCCGCGTTCCGCCGCGCCAGGGCGGCCAGGCGGGGGTCCCGCTCCACGGCAAAGACATGCAGGCCCGGGACCCGCGCCATCAGGCACAGAAAGGCGGCCCCGGTGCCACAGCCGCCTTCCAGCACCGTCTCCCCCGGGCGCGCGGGAATGCTGGCGGCCAGCAGGACGGCATCCAGCCCGGCGCGCAGCCCTTGGCGGGGCTGGAGCAGGCGCACGCGGCCATCGAGGAGCCCGTCCTCCGTGAGAAGTTCGGCTTCGGAGATGATTATGCCTCCGCTTCGCCGGCCTGCCGCAGCACGGCCAAGGCCCGGCTGTAATCCTCCGCGCGCACGGCGAGCCGGCGCGGAAAGATGCTGATCCCGCCATGCAGGGCGCTGACATGGGCGTCGAGCTGCCGGCTGGCGATGCCGGCATCGGCCAGGAGTGCCGCCAGGAAGGTCAGGCGCACCGGATCGGCACTTTCGGCCAGCACGCGCATGAGAGATCGCTCCAGTGGAGGGAAGGAGAGGGGGGCGGCGCCTTGCTGCCCCCTGGCCCGGTGGCTATGGTGCGCGCCCCAGCACAGAGGTCAATGGCCGCGTGAGCTCACCCGCCGCGCCGATGCGCACAGCGCCCCAGGTTCAGTCCGCCCCCGCCGGCGCTCCGCAGCCGGATGCGGAGGACGCGCTGACCGCACTGGTCAATCTGGTGCGGGAGGATCTGGACGCCTGCAACCGCCTGATCATTGCCCGGATGCAGAGTCCGGTGCAGTTGATCCCGCAACTCGCCGCGCATCTGATCGCCGCCGGCGGAAAGCGTCTCCGCCCCTTGCTGACGCTGGCGGCCGCACGCCTCTGCGGCTATCGCGGCGAGCGGCATATCGGGCTGGCAGCCTGCGTCGAGTTCATCCACACCGCAACGCTGCTGCATGACGACGTGGTGGATGAGAGCAGCCTGCGGCGGGGCCAGGCGAGCGCCAATGCGATCTTCGGCAACAAAGCCAGTGTTCTGGTCGGCGACTTTCTCTTCGCGCGCGCCTTCCAGCTCATGGTGGCCGATGGCTCGCTGGAGGTGCTGGACATCCTCTGCTCCGCCTCTGCCACAATCGCCGAAGGGGAGGTCCTTCAGCTCGTCATCCAGAACGACACGGCCTCGACCGAGGCGCAGTATCTGGAGGTGATCGAGGGAAAGACGGCCGCCCTCTTTGCCGCCGCAACCCGTGTCGGCGCCGTAGTGGCCGACCGCTCCCCCGCCGAGGCGCAGGCGCTGGAAAGCTACGGCCGTAATCTCGGCATCGCCTTCCAGTTGGTGGATGACGCGCTCGACTATTCGGCCGAGCAGGAGCGCCTCGGAAAGACGGTTGGCGATGATTTCCGCGAGGGCAAGATCACCCTGCCGGTCATCCTGGCCTTTGCGCGGGGCAGCGAGGCCGACCGGGCCTTCTGGCAGCGTGTGCTGGAGGAGCGTCAGCAGGAGGAGGGCGACCTCGCCCATGCCCTGACGTTGATGCGCCGGCAGAACGCCATCGCCGATACCATTGCCCGGGCGCGCCACTATGGCGACCTCGCCCTGGCGGGGCTGGAACCCTTCCCGGACAGCCCCGAAAAGAAGGCGCTGGCCGATATCGTCGAGTTCTGCATCGCCCGCGCCCGCTAGGCGAAGGCTTCCAGCCTTACGGCGGATCGGGAGAGGGGCGGCTTCGGCCGCCCTTTCGCGTTTTGGGATGTGCGCCAGGGGATGCACCTTGCTCCGACGATGGTTCTGCCTTATGCTCTGACATGTCAGAGACATAGCGGTGCCCTATCATGTCGGTGCTTGCTCCCTTCGAGCCACCTTCATCCCTGACGGAACAGGCTGTGGCCGCCCTGCGCCGGGAGATCATCACCACGCGGCTGATGCCCGGCGAGACGCTGAGCGAGGCCATGGCCGCGCAGATGCTGGGGCTCGGCAAGGCGCCGGTGCGCGCCGCGCTCGCGCGCCTGGCCGAAGAGGGGCTGGTCCAGGCTGTTCCCCGCCGCGGCTGGGTCGTTTCGCTGGTCACCATCCGGGACATCCATGAGGTGTTCGGCCTTCGCCTGCTCCTGGAACCGGAAGCGGCACGGCGCGCGGCGGGGCGGGTCGATGCCGAGGCCCTGCGGCGGCTCGATGCCGTCTGCGCCTGTGGCTATCGCCCGGAGGACGAGGAAAGCACCTATGCCTTCCTGGATGCCAATAAGGCCTTCCATGTCGCCGTGGCGGAACTCTCCGGAAACGGCCGGCTCGCGCGACAGATCGACCGGCTGCTCGATGAGAGCACGCGCATGCTGGCGCTCGGCTTGCGTTCCCGCGACCGGACCGGCGAAATGGCGCACGAGCACCATGCGCTGATCGAGGCGCTCGCTCTGGGCCGCACGGAACTGTCCGCCACCCTCATGCGGGAGCAGGTCGCGGCGTCGCAGAGCATGGTGCTCGCGGCGCTGACCGCCCCAGACTCCTCCACCGCCATCTGAAGCAGGAGCGAGGCATGCTCATCGCGGCGCAAGGCGCATTGAACGCACTCCTGACGGATATCGCCATCGCTGCCCGTTCGCCCTTGCACGACCGGCCTCGCAAGGTGGCCAAAGCCATCGGCGCTCATCTTCTCAATCCGGAGCTTCTGGCCGGACGACATTGCGCCTGCTGCCCCGATCGCTATGTCCGGCATCTGCTGTATGCCGACCCGGCGGGCAGCTATGCGGCAGTGGCGCTGGTCTGGCGTCCCGGGCAAATGAGCCCGATCCATGCGCACCGGACCTGGTGTGCCTTCGGCGTGCATCGCGGGGTGCTGACCGAAGGCTTCTACCGGTTCGCCGATAATGATCCGCCGCAGCAGTCAAGCAGCGCCCTGCGAGCGCCAGGATCGGTCTGCCATGGCCCGGCCGATCCACACCAGATCCACCGCCTCGCCAACCTGGGGAGCGACACAGCCCTCTCCATCCACGTCTATGGCGCACCCTTCGAGCGCTTCGGCGAGGATGTGAACCTGATCTACGAAGCCTGATTGCCCCGGTGCGGCAGCATCAGTCCTTGTGCTGATCCGGCGCAGCGTCGCTGTTCAAGGTGATGTATTTCGGCAGGCCGATCTGCTTGATCAGCTCGAACTGGGTATCGAGGAAGTCGGCGTGCTTTTCCTCATCCGCCAGTATGCGCAGCAACAGGTCGCGCGAGACGAAGTCACGGACGCTCTCGCAATGGGCGATGCCTTCGCGCAGGTCGTTCATCGCCTTGTCTTCGAGGCGCTGGTCGCATTGCAGCACCTCCTCGACATTCTCGCCGATGAGGACCTGGTTGAGGCGCTGGACGTTGGGCAGGCCACCCAGGAAGAGGATGCGGTTGATCAACGCATCCGCATGTCGCATTTCCTCGATGGATTCGTCGTACTCGTGCTTGCCGAGCTTGGTGACGCCCCAGTTATCCAGCATGCGTGCATGCAAGAAATACTGATTGACGGCGGTCAGCTCATTGGTGAGCTGCGTGTTCAGGTAATCGATGACCTTCTGGTCGCGCAGCATGGCCATGCTCCGTGCGGGTGCCCCGGGGCCAAGAGTGGAAGGCGGCCCCTCTCACGTCAAGACATGGCTTTGGGACAGCAATCTCAGCCTCGGCCGTTACCCGCTGACGAGAACGAAGGCTGTTCCCGGATGATGGACAGCATGGTGCCGGTGCAGCCGCCGCACTGGGCCGCGCAGTTGCAGGCCGCGTAGACCTCCTTCGGCCGCCGGGCACCGGCATCGATGGCGCCGCGGATCTGCGTGTCGGTCAGGCCGTTGCAGAGGCAGACATACATGGGCTGGAACCGCTCTTCAGGACACCAAGCTGATAGCAATTCTCAACTTGGTCTGCAAGTCATTCGCAATCGCGTAGTACCCCGAGCACGGCCTTGCCATAACGCTCGAGCTTGGTCGTGCCCACCCCCGGAATGGTGCCCAGTGACCTGAGGTCCGCCGGGCGGGCAGCAGCGATTTCCGCCAGCGTGCGGTCCTGGAAGATGACGTAGGCGGGGACGCCCTGCGCCATGGCCGTGCGGCGGCGCCAGTCGCGCAGGGCGGCGAAGACGGGATCCGTATTCGCGCTGGCGCCGGAGGAGGCGGGGGCTGCCCGGGTACCCGAGCCGAGAACGATGTCCTCCCGCAGCATCACGGCCGCCTCGCCCTTCAGGATGGGCCGTGCCGCCTCGGTCGGAACCAGCTCGCCGTGGTTCTCGACCACGACATCCAGCGCGCCCTGAGCAACAAGCTGCCGCGCGACACCCCGCCAGGCTGCATCCGACAGATCCTGCCCAACGCCGAAGGTGGGGAGCTGGTCGTGGCCGAACTGCGCCACCTTGGCCGTGGTCTTGCCCCGCAGGACGTCCACCACATGGCCCAGCCCGAAGCGCCGACCGGTACGAAGCACGGCGGAGAGCAGCTTCTGCGCCGCCACCGTGCCGTCGAACAGCTTGGGCGGGCTCTGACAGATGTCGCAGCAGCCGCAGGGCTCCGGCGCCTCTTCGCCGAAGCAGCGCAGCAGGATTTGCCGGCGGCAGGAGGCCGCCTCGGCGATGGCGACCATGGCCTCCAGTCGCTGGCGCTCGACGCGCTTCTGCTCCTCGGGCGCGCTGCTCTCGCCGATGCGGTGGCGCGCCAGGGCGATGTCGCCGGCGCCATAGAGCAGCAGGGCGCGCGCAGGCAGCCCGTCCCGCCCTGCGCGGCCGATCTCCTGGTACCAGCTCTCCGGGCTGCGCGGCAGGTCCGTATGGGCGACGTAGCGCACATCCGGCCGGTCGATGCCCATGCCGAAGGCAATGGTGGCTGCCATCACCACCGCGTCGCCCCGGGCGAAGCGGCGATGCGCCTCACGCTTGGCGGAAGGTTCCAGTCCCGCGTGGAAGACCAGCGAGTCCTGCCCCTCCTGCCGCAGCCACTCTGCCGTCTGCTCCGCCTTGCGCCGGGTGCCGCAATAGATCAGGCCGGCGCCAGCCCCGTCGCCCGCCGCGCGGATGAACTGCCGCAACTGGCTGCGCTCGGCGTCGCGTGGCTGGGCCGCGATGTGAATGTTGGGCCGATCGAAACTCGCGCGGAACAGCGGGCACTCTTCGAGCCCGAGCTGCCGTTGGATGTCCTCGACGGTGCGAGGGTCGGCGGTGGCGGTCAGCGCCAGCCGCGGCACGCGCGGAAAGCGTTCCGCCAGGACGGGGAGGGCGCGGTACTCGGGGCGGAAGTGATGGCCCCACTGACTGACGCAATGGGCCTCGTCGATGGCGAAGAGCGCGATGCGCATCTCGTCCAGGCGCGCGAGAGTGTATTCCGCGGTGAGCCGCTCGGGCGAGACGTAGAGGAGCTTGAGCTGCCCGCTGTCGAGGTCGCGCCAGACCGCGCGCGCAGCTTCCGGATCGAGCTCGGAATGGAGCGCGGCGGCTGGCACGTCCTGCTGGCGCAGGGCGGCGACCTGGTCCTCCATGAGCGCGATGAGCGGCGAGACGACCACGCCGAGCCCCGGCCGGCACAGGGCGGGCACCTGGAAGCACAGGCTCTTGCCGCCACCGGTCGGCATCAGCACCAGCCCGGAGCCGCCGGCCACGACGTGGCGAACCACTTCCTCCTGCAAGCCGCGGAAGCCGGGATGGCCAAAGACGCGGCGGAGGACATCCACAGGCTCGGCGTAGTCTCGCATGAAGTCCCTGATCATCGCGCGCCGCCCGACGCCTTGAAGGCGGCCCGGCGGATCCGCGCAAGCTTATGCGGTGGCTCACCTTCAGTACGCCGACCTCCCGCAGCATGGAAGTCACCGGGGCAGCGTGGCGAAGCGACGCACCATATGGCGCCGCCTGCCTGCCCTCCAAGACTCATGGAAGGGCTGCTGGAATGCGCGTGGAGCATTGGCGGTCAAGAAATGCGCCCGCCGGGGCTGGCATGGCTCCCGCCGGCACCCTAGGGTCCGCGCGTTCCAGGCGGGAGAAAGGTGGATGGATCAGGTTGCACTCGGGATTGTCGGCTTCGGCATCATGGGGGAGCGCCTCGTCCGCACGGCCTTCCCGCATCCGGCGGTCCGCCTCGCCGGGGTGTGGGATCCCTCGCCCGAGGCGGCGGCACGGCTGGCCGCCACGGGCTCCGGCGCGCCGATGCTGGCGGACGCGGAGGCGGTGATCGCGGCCTGCGATGCGCTCTACATCGCCGCGCCGCCGGCGGCACATCTTCCGATCGCGCGCGCGGCCCTGCGCGCCGGCCGGGCGGTGCTGCTCGAAAAGCCCCTGGCGACCGACCTGGAGGACGCCGCGAAATTCGTCGCCGAGGCCGAGCAGGCGGGCGCGCGTGCGGCGGTGAACTTCCCGATGGCCTCCTCACCGGCGGTAGCGCAGCTTTCCGCCTGGCGCGAGGCAGGCAGCCTCGGCACCCCGCGCGAGCTGCGGATCACCGCCGACTTCGCCCGCTGGCCACGCGGCTGGCAGCAGGACGCGGCGGGGTGGCTGGCGCGTCGGGCAGAGGGTGGCTTCACCCGCGAGGTGGTCTCGCATTTCCTGTTCCTCACCCGCCGTCAGCTGGGGCCGCTGGAACTGCTCTCCGCGCAGGTCGAATACCCGGAGGGCGAAGGGGCTGAAACCGGCATCACCGCCGAGCTGCGGGCCGGCGGCGTGCCGGTTCTGCTTTCCGGCAGCGTCGGCCGGATCGAGGCGGATGAAGTCAATTCCTGGACCCTGACCGGCTCCGAAGGCGCCATCCGCCTGCGCGACTGGTCCTATGCCGAGCGGCTGGACGCCCAGGCCGGCTGGCAGGCCGCGCCGGATGCCTTGGCCAATACCGCCATGCGGCCGCAGGTGCTGCGCGCGCAGATGGACAAGCTCGCCGCCCTGACCCGGGGCCAGCCCCAGACCCTCGCGACCCTGCGTGAGGCGCTGGAGGTGCAGCAGGTGGTCGAGCGCATCCTGGCGGCCTGAGTTCCGTCTCTCCTACCAGAGGAGTCATCTCGCATGTTACCTTTGGAGCGGCAGCCGGAGGCTGCTTCGCTTCCCCTGTTCGCCGTCACCAGAGCCGAGCTTGCCGCCTTCCTGGAGAGCCGGACGGTCGGGCAGCGCGCCTTCCTGACGGCCAGCGGCTTCGTCGGGGCGAAGGGTGACCTGCGCCTGTTGCCGGATGCGGAAGGACTGGCCGGCGCCGTACTCGGCCTGGGGGAAGGGCCGGCCTCGCTCTGGTCCTATGGCGGCCTTCCCCATGCGCTTCCGGAAGGAACGGTCTGGCACCTCGCCGACCCCGCCCAGGAGGAGAGGGCGACATTGGGCTGGTGCCTCGGCGCCTATCGTTACACCCGCTACAAGCCGGCCCGCCGAAGCCCGGCGCGGCTGCGGCTTCAGGCGGAGCAAGCCGAAGCCATCACGGCGGCCGAGGCGGCCTGGCTGGTCCGCGATCTGATCAACACACCGGCGGCGGAGCTGAGCCCCTCGCAACTCGCGGCAGCGGTGGGTGCGCTGGGTGCCCGGCGTGGCGCAAAGGTAGAGCGGATCAGCGGCCCGGAACTGAGCCGCCAGTTTCCGGCCGTGGCCGCCGTGGGGCAGGGGAGCCATCGCCCGCCGGAAGTGGCCATCCTGCACTGGGGCCGCGCCGAGGACCCGTTGCTGGCGCTCTGCGGCA
Organism: Roseomonas sp.; assembly: GCA_035565935.1. Classification (GTDB taxonomy): domain Bacteria; phylum Pseudomonadota; class Alphaproteobacteria; order Acetobacterales; family Acetobacteraceae; genus Pseudoroseomonas. The sequence continues at coordinate 70,959 of DATMRU010000055.1, read as the reverse complement.
AGGGGGTGGTGTTCGATACCGGCGGCCTGGACCTGAAGACTCCCGAAGGCATGCGGCGCATGAAGAAGGACATGGGCGGCGCCGCCATCCTGATCGGCCTTGCCGAAATGATCATGCGCAGCGGCCTGCCGGTGCGGCTGATGCTGAGCGTCGGCTGCGTGGAGAACGCCGTCTCGGAGCGCGCTCTCCGCCCTTCCGACGTCATCCGGACCCGCAGTGGCCGGACGGTCGAAATCGGCAATACCGATGCCGAGGGGCGCCTCGTCCTGGCCGATCTGCTCACCCATGCGGCCGAGCGGCGCCCCTTCCTGATGATCGACTGCGCGACCCTGACCGGTGCGGCGCGCGTCGCGCTCGGCCCCGATCTGCCTGCCCTGTTCACGCCAGACGAAAGCCTGGCAGCGACACTATTGGCGGCCGGTCGACGGGTCGAGGACCAGCTCTGGCAACTTCCGATACATGCCGGTTACGATTCGTGGCTCGACAGTTCCGTCGCCACTCTTAACAACATCGGCCAGAAGCCCATGGCCGGGGCAATCGTTGCTGCATTATTTCTGAAAAGATTTGTTCCAGACGATGTTCGTTGGGCCCATCTCGACCTATATGCCTGGAACGACACGTCGAGGCCAGGCCGCCCTGAGGGCGGCGAAGCGCAAGCGATGCGGGCACTGCATGCCGGCATCGCGGAACTCATCGCTGGCTATAAAGACGAGCAGGTCATATCGAAACCGTGACGCTGTTGTCGAATTAAGACGTGACACCCCTGCTGGCTGAGAGGCCGGTATCTGTTCTCACCTTCCGCGCGCCGGATGCGCCGCGGAATTGCCTTGCTGAGGATCAAACCGAGATGCCCGTTCATAACTCTCCGGATCACCTGATTGGCATTTTCCGGGATACGGTGGTGGCTTTGGTTCGGCGTGACGGGCATGACTTGTCAGCCCGGCAGCTCGGCGTGTTCCTGACCGTCTACATGGGCGAGGGGCCTCACACGGTCCGCGGCCTTGCCGCTGCACTCAATGTCTCGAAGCCGGCGATTACGCGTGCGCTGGACCGGCTCGGTGAGCTTGATCTCGCGCGTCGCAAGACCGATCCGCAGGACCGCCGCAGCGTTCTCGTGCAGCGTACAGTGAAGGGCGCCTCCTTCCTGAAGGAGATCCGCTCCGTGATGATGGAGGCGGATGGCGCGAACCGTGGCGTCGCGCATGTCCAGCCCGCCAACAGCGAGAGTGCCGCGCGCCGCGCCAGCTGACCTCTCGTCGTCGCAGCCAACAGATCTACAACCTTTGGCTGTGCTGTTCGGTTACAGTTCGCTCCGTTATGCTTTGGGGGGTGTCTGACCTGTAGGCGCCCTCTTTGGCTTTTTCGAACTATTCAAGATCGGTTTGCGGAGAGAGAACAGAAGCCGGCGTGGCATGAATTCGTTCTGACATACCTACTCGGATCGGCCCTACTTGGATCGGCAAGGTCCGCCCGGTTGTTCTCAGGATGGGAGGAGCCACCATCCGCGCCCCCTGGAAGCAAAGCCGGGGCCTATCGACAGGTCAGCCGTCCCAGGGCCAGTTTGGCGCCTTCCCAGGCTCCCGCCTGGAGTGCGCGAGCAGGAAAAGAGAGGCGCCATGCCCAATCCGCCTACTGGCTTCGTGCCCGGCCTCACCCTTGCATCTGCACGAACGATTGCCGACGCGGCTTTGGCGAAGGGGCGCGAACTAGGTCTGGCACCTCTGACCGTGGTCGTCTTGGACCAGGCCGCTCAGCCGAAGCTCGTCGTGCGTGAGGATGGCGCCAGCCTGCTGCGCCCGGAGATTGCGATGGGCAAGGCCTTCGGCGCCATGGCGCTCGGCTTTGGCGGGCGTGAGCTGGCACGCCGTGCTGCCAGGATGCCCGGCTTCATGAACGCCCTTTCCGACCTGTGCGGGGGCAGGGTCGTCCCCGTCCCTGGCGGTGTCCTGGTACGGGACGGCTCTGGCACGGTGCTCGGCGCCGTCGGGATTTCCGGCGATGCCTCGGAGAAGGATGAGGTCTGCGCCGTTGCCGGCATCGCCGCCGCTAGCTTGGTTGCGGATACCGGCGATCCGGAATGACCGGGTCGCTGGCCGGGAGGTAGTCCGCCCTCCCGGCCAGACCGCCTCACTTCGCGCGGCGCGGCGCCGGTGCGAAGCCGGCCGGAATCATCAGCTTGTTCTCCTGCTTCAGGAGATAGCCGGCCTCCGCGCTGCGCTCGAGATAGCTGCTCCACTCGAGGTCAGCCTGCATGGCCGCCCGGCGGCGGGCCCGGTCGGCGGCATCCTCATAGGCCCAGATGTGGACATAGGTGTTCACGTCGCCCGTCTCGGTGGTCAGGAAGGCGATCGGCATGCCGAGGTGCCGCGTCTGCGGCTCCCAGCCATAAGTATGGTAAAGCTCAAGCTGCTTCTTGAGCGTGCCTGGGCGGCAGGTGTAGGTGCGGTGGTCAATCAGCATGGTCGCGCTTCCTCCTGGGAACGCATCCAGCATGGCCGCCCCAGCCGGCGCCAACAAGCCTGAGCGACCCGCCCCGCTCGCGCGGATGCTCTCTTGTCGCCGGCCCGCCGGCATGAGATGCCCTGCTCATGCTCCGCGCCCTTTACGATCGTGTCCTTCTCCTTGCGGGCCATCGCCATGCCGGCACCTGGCTGGCACTGGTCTCCTTCGCGGAGAGCAGCTTCTTTCCCATCCCGCCCGACGCCATGCTGGTGCCGATGTGCCTCGCCCGGCCCGAACGGGCCTGGCGCTATGCGGCGATCTGCACCGTCGCCTCGGTACTAGGCGGGGTGCTCGGTTATGCGCTCGGCTTTTTCCTGTTCGAGGCGCTGGCTCAGCCTGTCCTGGCCGCCTACGGCTACGAGCATGCGCTGGAGAATTTCCGCGGCTGGTTCGATCGCTGGGGCGCCGCGGTGATCCTGATCAAGGGGCTGACACCAATCCCCTTCAAGATCGTCACCATCGCCGCCGGTGCCGCCGCCTTCGACCCCTGGATCTTCCTGCTGACGAGCGCGATCACCCGCGGCGCCCGGTTCTTTCTGCTGGCGCTGCTACTGCGCCGCTTCGGCACACCGATGCGCAGCTTCATCGAGCGGCGCCTGACCCTGCTGACCAGCGTCGCCGCCGTCGCCATTCTGCTCGGATTCGCCGCTCTGCGCCTGATGTAGGATAGGAGCCGGGGCGCTTCGGCGCCCCTTGGCTCCGTTCAGCCGAGCTGCTGCGCCGCCTCCATGACCGCCTTCGCATGACCTGGCACCTTCACCTTGCGCCAGATGCGCGCGATCCGGCCTTCCCGGTCAATCAGGAAGGTCGCCCGGTCCATCCCCATGTAAGTCCGGCCATACATCGACTTCTGCACCCAGGTGCCATAGGCCTCCGCCGCCTGCTTCTCCGCATCGGAGGCCAGGGGGAAGCTCAGGCTGTACTTCGCGGCGAACTTCTCGATCGGGCCCATGGGGTCCGGCGAGACGCCGATGACATCGAGGCCGATCTGCTGGAGCGCCGGGAGAGCCTCCTGGAAGTCACAGGCTTCCCTGGTGCAGCCCGAGGTATCGGCCTTGGGATAGAAGTACAGCACGAAGGGCTTTCCCCTCATCGTGGCCAGCGACACGGTGCGCCCGCCGCTGGCCGGCAGGGTGAAGTCCGGCGCCGGACTGCCTTCCTCGATGGTCATTCGGTCCCTCCAACAAGCTGGCCAAGGCGGCGTTCAAAGATGCTCCGCACCTGCTCGGCATGAACGCGCATCTGCTCGCGGAATGCGGAAAGGTCAAGCGCGCCCTGGCCCAGCAGAGGCGCCGTCGCACGCAGCAGAGCGGCAGCCGTGGGGGCGGGCAGCCGATCCTCCCGCCAGCGGCCGACCGTCAGCCGCAGCAGGCCGAGGGTTGTGCGCCAGAGCCGGTCCGCGGCGATCAGCGCCTCGGCCTCATCGGCGGGCAGGACATGCGCCTTGGCGAGCTTCGCGAGGGCCACGCGAGTCGTCGGTGCGAGGATGCCCGGATGACGATGCGCATGGGCCAGCTGCAGCGCCTGGGCGATGAACTCCACCTCGACCAGCCCTCCCGACATGGCCTTGATGTCCCATGGACCCTCGGCCGGAAGGTCGCGCAGCATCCGCAGGCGCATCGCATGCGCATCGGCGATCGCGGCGTCGCCGGCATGGTCCAGGATGACGGTGCGTATCGCGCTAGTGATCCGCCGGCGCAGGCCAGGCGGCCCGGCGACGCAGCGGGCCCGGGTCAGCGCCATGCGCTCCCAGGTCCAGGCACTCTCGGCGTGGTATCGCATGAAGCTGGAGAGCGAGGTGGCGACAGGACCCTTGCTGCCCGAGGGGCGCAGCCGCATGTCCACCTCATAGAGCTTGCCCTCGGCCCCCGGCGTGGTAACGGCCGAGACGAACTGCTGTGCCAGGCGGCCGAAATAGACGCTGGGCGGCAGGGAGCGGCGCCCGCCCCGGCTGTCCTCGGCCTCCTCCGGGTGGTCATAGATCAGGATCAGGTCCAGGTCGGAGCTGGGCAGCATCTCCCGTCCGCCAAGCTTGCCCAGCGCGACGACAGCGAAGGCACCGCCTTTAACCTTGCCGAATCGCTCGGCGAAGTCGCTGCTGACATGGGGCAGCAAGGCGCTGATGGCCGCATCGGCCAACTCGCTGCGCGCGAGCCCGGCCGCATCGGCATCGAGGACGCCTTCCAGCGCCGCCGCGTTGATCTCGAACTTGCCCTCCGTGACCAGCCGGCGGGCGCCCTCCAAGGCTTCCTCGAAATGCCGGGCCGACTTCAGCAGCACGGGAAGCACGGTGGCGGCGCTGCCCGGCCCGCTGCCTGCGAGCAGCCCGTCGAGGGAGGCCGGATTATGGGCCAGATGATTCGCCAGGGCGGGGCCGGCACCCAGGATACCCGCGACCCGCCGCAGGAGGGCAGGATTGCGCTGGAACAGGGAAAGCACATGGACCCCCGCCGGCAGGCGCGACAGCACCTCATCGAAGCGGGCCAGGGCGGTGTCCGGCTCCCGTTGCGCGGCGAAGGCGGTCAGCAGCGCCGGCATCAGCAGCGTGAGAAGCTCGCGCGCCCGCTCGCTGCGGGTCGAGCGGGTGCGTCCGTGATGCCAGCCGCGCACCAGCGCGGCGATGCGGCTGGGGTCGGCAAAGCCCATGGCGCTGAGGGTGCGCAGGGTCTCGGGATCATCCTGCGTGCCGGTGAACACGAGGCTGCCGCCGATCTGCCCTTCCGTGGCAGGCGCGCTGAGGGCCGGCTCATGCTCGAACATCTGGGCATAGTGCTGCTCAACCCGGTTCAGGTGATGGGTGAGAGCGGCGCTGAAGCTCGCCAGATCCGGAAAACCCATGAAGCTGGCGATCCGCGCCAGGCCCTCCTCGTCCTCCGGCAGTCGCTGGGTCTGCCGGTCGGCCACCATCTGCAACCTGTGCTCGACATTGCGCAGGAAAATGTAGGCATCGGCGAGGTCGGCGGCCGCTCGGCGGTCAAGCCGGCCCGCACCGGCCAGCGCTGCGAGGGCTCCGAGCGTCGTCGGGTCGCGCAGGCCGGGGTCGCGGCCTGCCCAGATGAGCTGCAGCACTTGCGTGGTGAATTCGATTTCACGAATCCCGCCGCGACCGAGCTTGACGTCATGCCCCGCGACCTGCACCTGGGCATGCGCACCGCGCGCGCCGTGGGCGGCATGGATCTGCCGCCTGATGGCGTGGATGTCGGCGATCATCGCGAAATCCAGATGGCGACGCCAGACGAAGGGACGGATCTCCGTCAGGAAATGCTCGCCCAGGGCACGGTCGCCGCCAACCGGGCGGGCCTTGATCATCGCCGCCCTTTCCCAGTTCTGGCCCAGGGACTCGTAGTAGGAGATGGCGGTGGGAATGCTGACCGCGAGCGGCGTCGCGGCCGGGTCGGGCCGCAGGCGCAAATCGGTGCGGAAGGCATAGCCATCCGCCGTCCGTTCCTCCATGAGCCGCACGAGGTCGCGTGCGATGCGGACATAGAGCGCGCCAGCCCGCTCCGCGTGGTAGGCTGCTGCGCTCGGTTCGTAGAGCACCATCAGGTCGATATCGGAGGAGTAGTTGAGTTCGCGTCCGCCCAGCTTGCCCATGCCGAGAATGGCCAACCCGGAACCGCGGGCAACGGCGCGCGGGTCCCGCGCGCCGGCGCGTGGCAACCGCAACTCACCTCGCTTGGCCGCCTCGCGCAGCAGATGGGCGCAGGCGTAATCGATTGCTGCCTCGGCCAGGGCAGACAATGCGCCGGTGACCCGGTCCAGCGACCAGGCGCCCGAGAGGTCGGCGGCTGCGATGACCAGCGCCGCCTGCCGCTTGGCTTGCCGGAGCAGGGCGGCCACGGCGGGGCGGGCCGCATCAGGGTCGGCGCGGTGCAGCGGATCGAGTGCAAGGTCCAGCGCGAAGTCCGGTCCGCGCGCGGCAAAGCGCAGCAGAGTCGCGCTCTCCCGCTCGGCCAATTCGGCCAGATAAAGGCTGTGCCCGCCCAGCGCGCCGAGGAGTGCTTCGCCCTCTGCCGTCGCGGCATAGCTTTGCTCGGCGGCGCCGCGCTGGCTGAAGGCGTCGATCAGATGCCTCGCGGCGGTGGCGTCGAAGGGGGTGGGCAGGCGGCGCGGGATGTCGGTCATGTCCGGGCAGCGAACCCATGCACCGCCTAAGCCGTCAAGCCCTCCGCTGTGGTCGCCTGCTGGCCCGCATGGCGCTAGCGCTGGCGCTGCTGGTCGGGCTGGCGGCCGGCGGTCTGCTGTGGCGCCTCGGACAGGGCCCGCTGCATCTGCCGATGCTGGCCGACGCACTGGTGCGGAGCGGCATCGCCAGTTCCCTGGCACCTGGCCTGGAAATCGGCGATGTGGCGCTGGCCTGGGCCGGTTACTGGGAGGGCCATCGCTCTCCGCTGGAACTGCGCATCAGTGGCCTGCAACTGCGCGATGACCGGGGGGCCATCCGGCAGGAGCTTCCGGATGCCGTCGTCACGCTCTCGGCCGGGTGGCTGCTGCGCGGCGAGGTGGCGCCGATCACCGTGGTGGTGGACCGGCCCAGCATCGTCCTGGAGCGCGATCCCGATGGGGCTGTTTCCCTCGCGATGGGCCGCCGCGCCTCAGCCGCCGCGCCCGACGAGTCCGGCGGCGAGGTCCTGCAACGCCTGCTGGGGCGCGAGGCGGAGCAAGGTCCCTGGGGCCTTCTCCGGCAGATCGACATCACCGACGGCCGCCTCACCGTACTCGACCGCCAGCTCGGGCTGACCTGGCAGCTCGAAGGCGTTTCGCTGGCGCTCCGGCGCAAGGCGAAGGGCGGCGGCGTGCAGGCTGAAGGGAGGGCTGGCTTACAGCTGCCGGGGCAGGGCGGCACCCTTCCTGTCCGCCTCTCCGGCAGCGTGGATGCGAAGGGGCCTGTGCTTGAGGGCGCTCTTTCGCTGCCGGCGCTCGAACCGGCGCGGCTCGCGACACTCCTGCCGGCTCTGGCGCCGCTCGCCCTGTTCGACGGTTCGCTGACGCTCGATCTGTCGGCCCGCTTCGATGGTCATGCGCCGGATGCGGTGCCCCAGCTTGGCCTTCGCGTGACATCCGGGGCCGGCAGCGTCATGGCCGGCGGTCAGCGGCTCCCCTTCGCCAGCCTGGCGCTTGAGGCGAGAGGAACGCCGAACGCTTTGCAGCTCGACCGCCTGCGGCTTGCGCTGGCGCCAGTACAGCGCCCCTCCGGCACCTCGCCGCCCGCACCGGTCCTGGAGGCGACAGGGCGAGCGGCCCTGCGGGACGACCGCTGGCGCGCCGCTCTGGATATCGGCCTTGATCAACTGTCCGCCGCCGACCTGGGTGCCTATTGGCCGCCCGCCGCTTCCCGCAATGCCCGCAAATGGGTGGTGGAGAATGTCACCGCGGGCACCTTCCGCGACGGCCGCTTCTCGCTCGAGGCGGAGTCCGCCGAAGACCTGTCGGGCCTGCGCGTAACCATGCTGAAAGGGGCGCTGCACCTGGAGCATGGGGTGGTGCATTGGCTGCGGCCCATCGCTCCCTTGGAAGAGGCCGAGGCGGATGCGCAATTCGGCCTGAAGGAGATCGTCATCCGGGTTGCCTCGGCCCGACAGTCGGGCACCACCCTGACCAGCCCCGGCGCGACCATTCGCTTCCACGCCCTCGATACCCGTGACGAGCAGGCGGAGATCGATGCGCGGCTGCGCGGGCCGGTGCCGCAGGTGGTGACGCTGATCCAGCATCCGCGGCTCAAGCTGTTCGAGAAGCGCCCGCTCGGTCTGAAGGACCCGAGGGGGCAGATGGAAGGGCGACTCCACTTGGCCTTTCCCCTCCTGGAGGACATTCCGTCCGAAGCCTTGCAGGTCAATGTGCAGGCGCAGCTCACCCAGCTTCACCTCGCCGATGTGGTGATGGGCAAGACGCTGGACCGCGGCACGGCGACCCTGACGGTGGACAACAGCCGCCTGCGCGTGACGGGTGACGCCCAGCTCGCGGGCATCCCGACGCAGCTCGCCGTCGAGATGGATTTCCGCCCCGGCCCGCCGGCTCAGGTCGTACAGCGGGTTCGCGCCGAGGCGCGGCCGGACGCCAGCAGGATCGGCGATTTCGGCCTCGATCTTGATGGCTTCGTGGAGGGGCCGGTTGGCGTTCAGGTGATGATGGAGGAGCGGCGCGACGGCGAGATGAAGGTGCGCATCGCCGGCGACCTGAAAGACAGCCGCATGACCCTCTCGCCCCTCGGCTGGCAGAAGGCGCCCGGCGCGGTCGCCGCCGCCCAGGCGGATCTCCGCGTCTCCGGAGATGCACTGCGCGCCGTCGATAGCTTCCGCGTGGAAGCGCCGGGCCTGCTGGCCCGCGGCCGTGTCAGCTTCGGCCCCCAGAGCCGGCTGGACCGCGTCGATGTACCGGAGGCGCGCGTCTTCGCCGGCCGCTTCGCCATGGAGGCGCGCCCGCCCGTGCAGTCAGGAGGGCCATGGCGCTTCCGGCTGACAGGACCTGCGCTGGATCTTGGTCCCTTCCTCGCCGAGCCCGACCCGCCGCCGCAATCCGGCGCGGCGGCCGAGGACGGAGCGCCCGTGACGCTGGAGGCCCGTTTCGATCGCGTCTTGCTGGGCGAGGGCAGGAGCCTCTCCGCTGTCCAGGGGCGCGCCGGTGTCGATCGGCGGGGGGTCCTGAGGGAGGCGCGGTTCTCCGGCCTCGCCGGTCCTGCGGGCGGGTTCGACGTCACCATTGTGCCCAAGGGCCAAGGGCGCGACCTGAACCTCAATGCGGCGGATGCTGGAGCCTTGCTGCAAGCCTTCGATGTGCTGCGGCAGGTGCAGGGCGGAAAGCTGACGGTGAACGGCCACTGGGCGAACAATGCGCCGGGCACGGCACTCGTCGGGACGGCGGAGATGTCGGACTTCACGGTCCAGGAGGCCGCCGGCATCGGCAAGCTTTTGCAGGCCCTGACGGTCTATGGCGTGCTCGATGCGGTTCGCGGCCCGGGCCTGAGCTTCTCCCAACTGGTGGCGCCTTTCACGCTGACGCCTCAGGCGCTTTCCCTGAAGGAGGTGCGCGCTTTTTCCTCTTCTCTGGGCGTGACGGCCAAGGGAAGCATCCTGCGCCGCGAAGGGACACTCGATCTGGAGGGAACGATCGTACCGGCCTATGTGCTGAACTCGCTCCTGGGACAAATCCCATTGCTCGGCCGCCTGTTCAGCCCCGAGCGAGGCGGCGGCCTCTTCGCGGCCACTTGGCAGATGCGCGGCTCCGTGCAGGATCCGACCGTCTCCGTGAACCCTCTCGCGGCGCTGACGCCCGGGTTCCTGCGCGGCCTCTTCGGCGGCCGTGCCGAGAAGGCACAGCCGCCGGGGCGATGAAGCCGGCCCTGGGGCGGGCGGCCGCGCAACAATCCGCAGGCCGCCCCGAGCAGTGCGCCTCAGCCGGCCGCGCGGATCAGCACATGGCGCTTGCGGCCGGCGGACAGCTTGGCCGCGCCCTCGCGCAGATCCGCCTTGGTCACGCTGTGCGTCTCGTCGGTCACGGCTTCATCGTTCAGCCGCAGGCCGTTCTGCCGCACCAGGCGCCGCGCCTCGCCCTTGCTGGCGGCGAAGCCCGCTTGGACGGCAAGGTCGATCAGGGCGGCGGGGAGAGCCGCGGTGATACTGGGCAGCGTCTCGGCGGCCTGGCCCTCCTCGAAGGCCCGGCGCGCCGTTTCAGCGGCCTGCTCAGCAGCCGCACGGCCATGCAGCAGCGCGGTCGCCTCGGTGGCGAGCACCTTCTTCGCCTCGTTCACCTCGGCGCCGGACAACGTGGCCAGCCGCCGGACCTCGTCCATCGGCAGTTCCGTGAAGAGGGCCAGGAAGCGCCCGACATCGGCATCCTCGGCATTGCGCCAGAACTGCCAGTAATCATAGGGGGACAGCTTCTCGGCATTGAGCCAGACGGCGCCCGCGGCGGTCTTGCCCATCTTGGCCCCGGAGGCGGTGGTCAGAAGCGGCGTGGTGAGGCCGAAAGCCTCCTTGCTCTCCATCCGGCGCACTAAGTCGGCGCCCATGATGATGTTGCCCCACTGGTCGGAGCCGCCCATCTGCAGCGCCACGCCGTGCCGCCGGAACAGTTCCAGGAAGTCGTAGCCCTGGAGCAGCATGTAGTTGAACTCGAGGAAGGAGAAGGACTGCTCCCGCTCCAGCCGCTGCTTCACGCTTTCCATCGAAAGCATGCGGTTGACGCTGAAGTAACGCCCGACCTCACGCAGGAAGGGGATGTAGAGCAGCTTGTCCAGCCAGTCGGCATTGTCCACCATGATGGCGTCGGTCGGGCCGTTGCCGAAGGTGACGAAGGCATCGAAGACCTTCCGGATGCCGGCCTTGTTCAGGTTGATCTGCTCGTCGGTCAGCAGCGGCCGGGCCTCGTCCCGGAAGGAGGGGTCGCCCACCTTGCTGGTGCCGCCGCCCATCAGCACCACAGGCTTGTGCCCCGTCCGCTGCAGCAGGCGCAGGATCATGATCTGCATGAGGCTGCCGACATGCAGGCTGTCCGCCGTGCAGTCGAAGCCAATATAGGCCGGGAGGACGCCCTGCTTCATCCGGGCGGCCAGCGCCGCCTCGTCCGTCACCTGGTGGATGTAACCGCGCTCGCGCGCGATATGCAGGAAATCGTCCATTGTCGTCCGTATCCGCTTCTGACCGGGGTTCCCCCGAGGCTGCGGCCCTAGCACAGTGTGGCGATGCTGCGAACCATTGGCCTGATGAGTGGCACCTCGCTGGATGGCGTGGATGCCGCATGGTTGGAGACGGACGGTGATCAGGTGGGGCGTGTCGGGCCCAGCCTGACTTTGCCCTACGAGCCTGAACTGCGGCGGGATCTCCGCAAGTTGCTGGATCTCGCCCCCGATCTGCCCGCCGACGATCCTTTCCTGCTGGATTGCGAGCGCCGCCTCACCGAGCGCCATGTTGAGGCAGTGATCAAGCTGGGCCTGGAAGCGGACCTGATCGGTTTCCATGGCCAGACGATCCTGCATCGCCCCGCCGCCGGCCGCCCGGGCCTGGGCCGTACCTGGCAGATCGGCGACGCGGCGCTGCTGGCCCGCCAGACCGGGGTGAGGGTGGCCTATGACTTCCGCACCGCCGACGTGGCCGCCGGGGGCCAAGGCGCCCCGCTGGTCCCCATCGCGCATGCGGTAATGGCCGCGCAACTGCCGAAGCCCCTGGTCATCCTGAATCTCGGGGGAGTCGGGAATGTCACCTGGATCGGGCGCGACCATCGGCTGATCGCCTTCGATACCGGGCCGGCGAACGGGCCCCTCGACGACTGGGCGCGGCGCTCGACGGGCGCCGACTACGACAAGGACGGCCGCCTCGCGCTCGCGGGCCTGCCGGACGGGGCCGTCATGGCACGCCTGCTGGCGCACACCTACCTTCAGGCCCCGCCGCCAAAGTCGCTCGACCGGCTGGATTTCGATCGCGCCCTGCGGGAAGCCGGCGCGGGCGAGCTGTCACCGGCCGATGGCGCAGCGACGCTGGTTGCCTTCTGTGCCTGCGCCGTGGCAGCAGCGGCTCGGCACTTCCCCGAGCCGCCTTTGCAATGGCTGGTGGGCGGCGGCGGACGCCGCAACCCGGCCCTCATGCGGGCCCTCGCTTGCGCCTTGCCCGAGCCGGTGCGGGCGGTCGAAGTGGCGGGCTGGGATGGCGATGCGCTGGAGGCTCAGGCCTTCGGGATCCTGGCGGCGCGTGTGGCGCGGGGCCTGCCGCTCACCTTTCCGGGCACGACCGGCGCGCCGGAGCCGCTGGCCGGTGGGCGCCTGACCGGGTCCTGAAGCTCGTCGGCACGGAAAAGGGGCTGGGAGGCAGAAGCCTGCCCGGCCTCTTTTTCGTGCCGCGGCCTGGCGGATCAGTCGGCCGCCATGGCCATCCGGGTGCGGTTCAGCATGGTCTGGACGTGATCTTCCGCCGCGTCCGCAACCTTCTCGGTCTGTTCGGCGGCGAAGACATGGCCGGCGCCTTCCTGGACGCGATAGTCAATCTGGATGCCACGCTGGGTGTTCAGCTTCTCGACCAGCTTGCGGACGGAGCTTTCCGGCACCAGTTCGTCATTGGCGCCGTGCAGGATCAAGCCGGAGCAGGGGCAGGGTGCCAGGAACCCGAAGTCATAGTGGCTGGCGGGCAGGGCAATGGAGACGAAGCCTCCCATCTCCGGTCGTCGCATCAGCAATTGCATGCCGACATAGGCGCCGAAGGAATAGCCGGCGACCCAGAGCATCGAAGCGTTCGGGTTCACCGCCTGCAGGAAGTCCAGCGCCGCTGCGGCATCCGAGATTTCCCCGATGCCGCCGTCGTAGCGCCCCTGACTGCGACCGACACCCCGGAAATTGAAGCGCAGGGTGGAGAAACCCATGTTCTGGAAGCGCGTGTAGAGCGCATGCACCACGCGGTTGTTCATCGTCCCGCCATGCAGCGGGTGAGGATGCAGCACCAGGGCCACTGGGGCATTGGGCTGCTTCGCGTGGTGGTAACGACCCTCGAGCCGGCCATCCGGCCCGGCGAACATGACTTCAGGCATCGTCCCCTTGCATCCAGTACGGTGGGCGCGGCAGCGCCCGGTTGGGAAACCGTGATGGCCCGGATGCCCCGCGAAGGCGCGAACCGGGCCGGCCAAGGCGCGCCCCGGAGGGCGCTGTGGAACCGACATGCATGCGACGCTGAGCGCCGCCAAATGGTTGACCAATCCAGTCAGGAACAATAGCGTTGACTGGCGCGACGGACCGTCGCAGTGCATGGCTCCCATCGTGACCTTAGTCGTCCCGGGGCAGGCTTCCGCTCCCCGCGACGCGGTCAATATAGGCAACAGGGCGGCGCTTTCATAACGGATTCATGGCATGCCCCTGTCTCGGGTGCGGATTAGTCCTCATATTTCCTGCGTGCAGGGTCGTCGCGCAGGACGGCGGAATAGCTGAGCCATGCGCTTATCTACACGCGGGCGCTATGCTGTGATGGCTTTGGTGGAGCTTGCGGCCCGCGCGCAAGGCCGGCGTCCGGAGGATGGCAGCCTTGCGTGTTGCGCAGGGGCCTCGGCCTCCTCCGGTGCTCCCACCGACCGGCCGGTCAGCTTGGCGGAGATCGCGCAGGCGCAACTTCTCTCGGTGGCCTATTTGGAACAGCTTTTCGCCCGGCTGAGGCGTGCGGGGCTGGTCGCTTCCGCACGGGGGCCAGGAGGTGGGTACCGGCTCGCGCGCCCAGCGGCGGCGATTAGCATCGGCGCCATCATCGAGGCGGTAGATGAACCGATCACAGCCACCCGCTGTGGCGAGGGAACGCCGGGCTGCCTGGCCGGGAACCGCTGTCTGACACACGACCTCTGGGACGAACTGGGCTCCCAGATCAGCCTTTTCCTGCGCCATATTTCCCTGGCCGATGTGGTGGAAGGGCGGGTCTGCGGCCGCGCCATGCCGCCCCGAACCCCGTCGTGACCCCGCTCTATCTGGATGCCAATGCCACGGAGCCGCTGCGCCCGGCGGCGCGCGAGGCGGTGCTGGCGGCGCTGGACCTGCTCGGCAACCCCTCCTCGGTGCATGCCGCGGGCCGGGCGGCGCGGCAGATGCTGGAACAGGCGCGGCGGCGGATCGCCGAGCGCTTCGGCACCTCGCCCCAGGAGGTGGTGTTCACCTCAGGGGCGACGGAGGCGAATGCCCTCGCCCTCCACAGCCTGGGCCGGGGCCGGAGCCTGGGCCGGGGCCGGCGGATCCTCGCGGGAGCAACGGAGCATCCGGCAATCCTCCGGGCTGTTCCAGGCATTGTCACGGTGCCGGTCCTTCCGGACGGGCAGGTGGATGTCGCCGCCCTCGCGGCAGCCTTGGCGGAAGGACCTCCGGCCCTGGTCTGCCTGATGGCCGCCAACAACGAGACCGGCGTGCTGCATCCGCTGGAGGAGATTGCACCGCTCTGCCGAAAGCACGACGCGCTGCTCCATGTGGATGCGGTCCAGGTGGCGGGGCGACTGCCGCTCGATCTGGCAGCCCTGGGCGCGGACTCCCTGGCGCTTTCCGCGCACAAGCTCGGTGGCCCCAAGGGAGCCGGGGCTTTGCTGCTGCGGCGCGGCCTCGATCTTTCCGCGCTCTTCACGGGCGGTGGGCAGGAGCGTGGCCGTCGCGGCGGCACCGAGGCTCTGCCGGCGATCGCCGGCTTCGCCGCTGCTGTGGCGGAGCTCGACTTGGCCGAAGGGCAGAAACTGGCCGCGCTGCGCGATGCCATCGAGGAAGGTGCGCGCGCCATCGTGGTTGGGGCCGGGGCGCCACGGCTGCCCAACACCAGTTGTCTTCTGCTGCCCGGCGCTCCCGCGGAAACCCAGGTGATCGCGCTGGACCTCGCGGGCGTGCAGGTTTCAGCGGGGGCTGCCTGTTCCTCCGGCAAGGTGACTGCCAGCCCGGTGCTTCAGGCCATGGGCCTCGGGGCCGATGCAGGCTGCGCCATCCGGGTCTCGCTGCCATGGAATGCCCCCCCGGATGCCGCCCAGCGCTTTCTGACGGCCTATGCCGAAATGCGGCGACGCCTCGGATGCTGAAGGTGCCCGGAGGGAAGGGAGAATAAGCGCTCGGGCCGTGCCGCCTTCCGCTGGCCCGCCCTACGGCCCATATTCACCGCATGGCCGCTGTGAATCGCCCCATATACCTCGACAACCATGCAACGACGCCGCTGGACCCGCGCGTGCTGGCGGCCATGCGTCCGTGGTGGGAAGAGAATTTCGCCAATCCTCATAGCGTCGAGCATGCCCTCGGCCGTGCCGCCGAGGAGGCCGTCGAGACCGCCCGCCGCCATGTTGCCGCGCTGATCGGAGCGGAGGCGCGCGAGATCATCTTCACCTCCGGCGCGACGGAGGCGAACAATCTCGCCATCAAGGGCGCGGCCCGCTTCGCCGCCGCCCAGGGCGATGCCCGCCGGCGCATCATCACCGTCTGCACCGAGCATAAATGCGTCCTGGAGAGCGTGCGGGACCTGCAGGCGGAGGGCTTCGAGCCGGTGTTCCTGCCTGTGGAGCCGGACGGGATGCTGGAAGCGGAGACGCTGCGGCAAGCTCTTGCCGAGGCGCCGACCCTGCTCGTCTCCGTCATGGCGGTGAACAATGAGATCGGCGTGGTGCAGGATCTGCCGGCGCTGGCCGCCCTCGCCAAGGAGGCCGGCGCGCTGTTCCACACGGATGCGGCCCAGGCCGCGGGGCGCGTGCCACTGGATGTCGGGGCGGTGCCGATCGACCTGATGTCGCTCTCGGCACACAAGATCTACGGGCCGAAGGGCGTGGGCGCCCTCTATGTGCGCCGCCGCCCGCGTGTCCGCCTGATGCCCCTGCTCTCGGGGGGCGGGCAGGAGCGGGGCCTGCGCTCCGGAACGCTCCCTGCGCCATTGTTGGTGGGTTTCGGGGAGGCTGCCAGGATCGCCGCCGCGGAGGGCCTGCTCGATGCCGGGCGCATCGCCGCGCAGCGGGATCGCTTGCTGGCCGCGCTCTCTGCCGCCGTCCCCGGCCTGCGGGTGAATGGCGCAGCGGAGCACCGCGTCGCCGGAAACCTCAACATCACCTTTCCCGGCGGGGTCTCGGCGCAGACCATGCTGGCGCGGCTGCAGGATCTTTGCGTCTCCACGGGCTCGGCTTGCTCTTCGGCCGAGGTGGAGCCTTCCTACGTGCTGCGCGCCATCGGCCTTCCGGAAGCCGAAGCCGCGGCGACCTTGCGGATCGGCATCGGGCGCTTTACTTCGCCGGCCGATGTGGACCGGGCCGCTTCCCTGCTGACCGACGCCTGGCGCCACGCTCTTTCCGAAACCCAAGACGCGGCGGAGTAGACGAACGGCGATGCCGAAGATGACCTTCATCGAGCGCGATGGAACGCGCCGCGAAGTCGAGGCCCCGCTCGGCCTGTCCGTGCTGGAGATCGCGCATCGCCATGGCGTCGATATCGAAGGCGCCTGCGAGGGCAGCCTCGCCTGCTCGACCTGCCACGTGATCGTCGATGCCGGTTGGTTCGGCAAGCTGGCCGAGCCCACGGAAGACGAGGAGGACATGCTCGACCTCGCGTTCGACCTGCAGGAGACCTCCCGCCTCGGCTGCCAGATCATCATGACCGAGGAACTGGACGGGCTGGTGGTGAAGCTGCCGGCAGGTACCCGCAACGCGAGCGGGGACTGACCGCACTCATGTTTCCCGCGCCCTATGGCTCGCCGGATGGCTTGTTCAACCGGCTCCGCGATGCCGCGGAATCGCGGTGGGATGCCTATTGCTGGCACCCCTTCGTCCAGGGATTGGCCGAGGGGACGCTGCCGCTGGCGGCCTTCCGCCGCTATCTCGTGCAGGATTGGCTGTTCCTGATCCATTTCGCGCGCGCCAAGGCCCTGGCCGCCTTCAAGGCAGAGAGCCTGGAGGCCCTTCGTGGCAAGGCCGCCGCCCTCAATGCGCTCCTGGCCGAGATGAACGTGCATCTCGCCTATTGCGCCGAGTGGGGCATGACCGAGGCGGATGTCCTCGCCCAGACCGAGGCGCCGGAAACCGTGGCCTATACCCGCTGGGTGCTGGACCGCGGCATGGCCGGTGACATCCTGGATCTGGAGGTGGCGCTGGCGCCCTGCACCGTCGGCTATGGTGAGGTGGCGCAGCGGATCCAGGCTCATCCCGGCCGGCGCCGGGAGGGAAATCCCTACGAGAGCTGGATCGCCGCCTATTCCAGCCCGGAGTATCAGGCGCTCGCCCGCGGTTCGGCGGAACGGATCGACCGGCTCGGCACCACGCATGGCGGCGAGGCGCGCTTCCGGACCCTGGCCGCGACCTTCTCCGAAGCCGCCCGGCTGGAGGCCGCCTTCTGGCAGATGGGGCTCAACGCGGCACGATGAGAATTCTGGTCGCCATGTCGGGCGGGGTCGATTCCTCCGTGGTCGCCGGGCTCCTAAAGGAGCAGGGGCACGAGGTGATCGGCGCCACGCTTCAGCTCTACGACCATGGCGCCGCCGTGCAGAAGAAGGGCGCCTGTTGCGCCGGTCAGGACATCCACGACGCACGGGATGTCGCGGACCGGCTGGGCATCCCCCATTACGTCCTCGACCGCGAGACCCGCTTCCGTCAGGCCGTGATCGAGGATTTCGCCGACACTTATGCCCGCGGCGAGACGCCCATTCCCTGCGTCCGCTGCAATCAGACGGTCAAGTTCCAGGATCTGGTGCGGCTGGCGCGGGATCTGGGCGCGGAGGCTCTGGCAACCGGCCATTATGTCCGTCGCACTGAGGGGCCCACAGGGCCGGAGTTGCACCAGGCGGCGGACCCGGCACGCGACCAGTCCTATTTCCTGTTCGCGACCACACCGGAGCAGCTTGCCTTCAGCCGCTTCCCTCTGGGCGACTACGCCTCCAAGGCGGAGGTTCGCGCGGAAGCGGCACGGCTCGGCCTGACCGTGGCGGAAAAGCCCGATAGCCAGGATATCTGCTTCGTCCCACAGGGAAACTACCACGCGCTGGTGGCGCGGCTCCGCCCCGAAGCAGCCGAGCCCGGCACGATTGAGGATACCGAGGGCCGCGTGCTCGGCCGGCACCAGGGAATCGCACGGTTCACGGTGGGGCAGGGGCGGGGTCTCGGCGGCGCGTCACGCGATGCCGAGGGGCAGCCGCTCTATGTCTCCGCCCTGGACGCGTCACGTCGCCGGATTGTCGTGGCACCGCGCCAGCATCTGGCCTCGCCCGAGGTGGTGGTCGAGGAGGTGAACTGGCTCATCCCTCCGCCCACCGCGCCCCGTCCATGCCAGGTGAAGCTGCGCGCTCGCGAACTGCCGCAGCCCGCCACGGCCTTCTGGGACGAAGGGCAGCGGCGCCTGCGCGTTGTGCTAGAAACTCCGGCGATCGCCGCGCCAGGCCAGGGCTGCGTGCTCTATGATGGCGACCGCGTGCTCGGCGGCGGATTCATCCGCCGCAGCGAAGGGAGAGTTGACAGTGAAGGCCGGGCCGCCTAAACGGCGGCTCCCGGTTGGTCGCCTTTGGCGGTGTAGCTCAGCTGGTTAGAGCACGGCACTCATAATGCCGGGGTCGGCGGTTCAAGTCCGCCCGCCGCTACCAACCTCCCCATCTTCCATCCTCGACGTCCTAGCCTTCCTGGCTCCTTTCCGGCGCCAATGGAGAAGGCTCTCCTGTGTTTGGCTGAGGCCAGACTCTCCTTCCGGCGCGGCTGGTCTGCCGGGAGCAAGGGAGATCTGCCTTGCGGCCTGCGGCGATTTCTCTCATCCGACATCTTGCGGGTGGATTGTGGAATAACACATGATAACGCCGTATAAACGCCCGAGCAGGAACACTCCGATGTCGAAGGTTTACGTTATCCACGAAAATCCGCAGTGGTTACCGCCCCTGGCCGAGGCCTTCGACCGGATCGGGTTGCCTTGGGCGGAGCTCGACCTGTCGCGCGGGACCTTCGACCTGTCGCAGCCGCCGCCAGAAGGCGTATTCTACAATCGGATGAGCGCCTCCTCGCACACTCGCGGCCATCGCTATGCGGCGGAGCTGACGGCTGGCGTACTGGCTTGGCTGGTGCGGCACGGTCGCCGGGTGGTGAACGGTCCCGCCGCCCTGGACCTCGAGATCAGCAAGGCCCGGCAATACGCGGCGCTGGAGGGTGCCGGCCTTCGCATCCCGCGAACGGTCATGGTGCAGGACGATGCGGATGCTGTGATCGAGGCGGCCCGCCGCCACTTCGCGCCCGGCCCGCTGATCTTGAAGCCGAACCGGGGCGGCAAGGGTCTTGGTGTCCGTCTCTTCGCCTCCGTAGAGGCGCTGGCGGCGCATCTCGTCGATGCCCCGGCAGACGAAGCTCCGGTGGACGGGATCTGGCTGCTCCAGGACTATGTCCGTGCGCCGCGCCCGGTGATCACCCGCGCCGAATTCGTGGGGGGCCGCTTCGTCTATGCGGTCGAGGTGGATACGACGGCCGGCTTCGAGCTCTGCCCCGCCGATGCCTGCGCGACCGGCGATGCCTTCTGCCCGGTTGGTGCCGCGCCGGCCCAGGCCACCCCCCGCTTCGCCATCCTGCCTGACGGCATCGAGCCGGAGCTGAAGGCCCGCCTGGAAGGCTTCCTGGCGCAGAGCGGCATCGACGTGGCGGGCATCGAGTTCATCCGCGACACGGAGGGGCGGGTGCTGGTCTATGACGTCAACACCAACACCAACTACAACCCGGGCGCCGAAGAGGCTGCCGGCGTCGCCGGCACGCCGCGCTCCGGACCCGGCGCGCTGGCCGCTTTCCTGGCGGCCGAGCTGGGCAAGACGCAGCGCCACGCCGCCTGAGGCTCGCCAGAAGCGGCGCCCCTGTGCAGGCGGGGGCGCTCTGGCGATGCCTCAGAGCGAACGGTTGGCGCGCGCCACCACGGCCTCGAAGAGAACCTGGCAGCCGGCGGCAGCTTCCTCCGGCAGGATGCTCTCGGCCTCATTGTGGGAGAGGCCATCCTTGCAGGGCGTGAAGATCATCGCGGTGGGCACGCGGCGCGCGACATACACAGCATCATGCCCAGCGCCGGAGACGATCTCCCGCGCCGAATAGCCCAGACGGGCGGCACCCTCCCGCACGAGGCGGACGCAGTCGGGGTCGAAGGGCTGCATCGGGATCTGGAACAGCTCCGTCAGTTCCAGTACGCAGCCATTGGCGCTGACAAGCTGCTCGGCTTCAGCAGGGAAGCTGGCAGCCAGGGCTTCGATGACCGCATTCTCCGGATGGCGGAACTCGACCGAGAAGCGAACCTCACCGGGCACCACGTTGCGACTGTTGGGAGCAACCTGCAGGAAGCCCACAGTGCCGCGTCCATCCTCGCCGCGCTCCCGCATCAGGGCATCGACCCGCTCGATCACACGGGCGGCGGCGACCAGCGCATCCCGGCGCATGGAGGGTGGCGTCGTGCCGGCGTGCGAATCCTGGCCGCGGATGACGGCATCGTACCAGACCTGCGCCTGCGCGCCGGTGACGATGCCGATCTGCTTGCCTTCGCGCTCCAGGATCGGCCCCTGTTCGATGTGGAGCTCGAAATAGGCATCGGCCGGGAAGGGGGCCGCTGGGTGCTCGCCCTTGTAGCCGATCGAGTCCAGGGCTTCGCTGACCGTGACGCCTTCTACGTCCTTGAGCCCATAGGCCTTCTCCTGCGCGTAGACGCCGGCCCAGACGCCGCTGCCCATCAGCGAATGGCCGAAGCGGCTGCCTTCCTCATCGGTCCAGTTCACCAGCTCGACGGGCGCCTCGGTGGTGATGCCCAGGTCGTGCAGGGTGCGCATCACCTCCAGCCCGGCCAGCACGCCCAGTGCGCCATCGAACTTGCCGCCGGAGGGCTGGCTGTCGAGGTGGCTGCCCATCAGCACCGGCTGGCGGGCAGGGTCGCGTCCCTCGCGCCGGGCGAACATGTTGCCCATGGCGTCCACCCGCACCTTGAGGCCCAGCGTCTCGCACCACTCCGTGAAGCGCTGGCGTCCGGCCTTGTCCACCTCCGTCAGCGTCAGGCGTCGCACCCCGCCCTTGGGCGTGGCGCCGATCTCCGCCATGCTCATCAGGCTGTCCCAGAGGCGCTTGGCGTCGATCTGCTGATTGGTGCCGGACATCGGAAATTCCCCATGCAAGAGCGGTAGCCATCTTGCCGCCTGAAGACGCCTCTGCAAGCCTGCCCCTCTCGGCCCTGTCGGAGAGATCATCATGGCCCATGCCCTTGGCACGCCCCGCGCTCCCGCCATCCTGCGCAATTCCGATCTTGATGCGGAGGCGGTGCGCCAAGCGCGTATCGATCTCGCCGCCTGCTTCCGCATGGCGGCGCGGCTGGGCCTGCATGAAGGCATCTGCAACCACCTCTCGGCCATGGTGCCGGGGCGGGACGACCTTTTCCTGGTCAATCCCTATGGCTGGGCTTTCGCCGAGATCACGGCCTCCCGGCTGCTCGTCTGCGACTTCCACGGCAATGTCGTGGCCGGCGAGGGCATGCCCGAGGCGACGGCCTTCTACATCCATGCCCGGCTGCACATGAAGCACCCGCGCGCGCGGGCCGCCTTCCACACCCATATGCCGAACGCCACGGCTCTTTCCATGCTGGAAGGGCCGCCGCTGGTCTGGGCAGGACAATCCGCCCTCAAGTTCTACGGCCGCACTGCGGTGGACGAGGATTACAACGGGCTCGCCCTTGACGAGGCGGAAGGTGACCGCATCGCGGCCACGATGGGCGAGGCGGATATCGTCTTCATGAAGAATCACGGCGTCACGGTGGTCGGCCCCACCATCGCGGAGGCCTGGGATGACCTCTATTACCTGGAGCGCGCCTGCGAGGTGCAGCGCCTCGCGCTGGCCACGGGCCGCCCGCTGAAGCCGGTCGCGCCCGAGCTGGCGGCGCGGACCTACGAGCAGATGCGCCAGGGCGACCGGGAAAGCGCGACGCTGCATCTCGAGAGCATCAAGCGCATCCTGGCGCGCGAGGAGCCGGATTATCTCGACTGACCCGGCGGCGGCCCGCAGCCGGCGGGCCGGTCTTCTGCTCCTGGCTGTCACCGCTATCGGCTGGGGCCTCAACTGGCCCGCCCTGAAGATGGTGCTGCTGCAAATGCCACCCCTGACCGCGCGCGGCGTGGCGGCGGTCTGGGCCGCGCTCGGGCTGACGCTGGTGGCCCTGGCCTGGCAGGTGCCCCTGCGCCTGCCCGCCTCCGAGCGTGGCGCAGTCGCCATCGCGGGGCTGCTGAACGTCGGCGGCTGGATGGGGTTCTCGACCCTCGGCCTTCTCTGGCTTTCGGCCGGGGAGGGCGCGCTGGTGGCCTATACCATGCCTGTCTGGGCCGCGCTCCTGGCCTGGCCGTTGTTGGGTGAGCGGCCGACGGCCGCGCGGCTTCTCGCGCTGGTTCTCGGCCTCGGCGGGGTGGCGCTGCTTCTGGGCGGCCAGCCGACAGGGGGAACCGAGGGCAAGCTGCCCGGCATCCTGCTGATGCTCGGGGCCGCGCTCTGCTTCGCCCTGGGTGCCGTCCTCACGAAGCGGCGGCCGCTCCTGCTGCACCCCATGGCCTCCGTGATCTGGCAGGTCAGCTTTGGCGCGCTCCCCATCCTGGCCGGGGCATTGCTGCTGGAGCGCCCGGATTGGGAAGGGGTCTCGCCCGCGGCCTGGGGCGCCCTGGCCTTCATGGCGGTGCTGCCGCTCTCGATCTGCTATCTGACCTGGTTCGGGGCGCTGCGCCGCCTGCCCGCGAGCAGTGCCGCCATGGGCACCCTGGCGACCCCCCTGATCGGCATGCTGGTCGGCGCGGCGACCCTGGGAGAGCCGCTGGGCTGGCGACAGATCGTGGCACTGGCCCTGACTCTCTGCGGCGTCGTCCTGGCGCTGCGCGGATAGCTGCCCTAAGTCCGGCGGCATGACCACCACGCCCGCCGCTCCCCTCGACACCCCCGCCGAACGCCCGATTCTGCGCCTGCTGCCCGGGCGCGACCGCCGGGTGAAGGGCGGGCATCCCTGGGCCTTCTCCAACGAGATCGCCATGACGCCGGAGGCCCGTGCCCTGCCGCCGGGCACCCCGGTTCGGCTGGAGGGCGATGACGGGGTTCGGCATGGCACCTGGTTGTTCAATCCGCACAGCCTGATCGCCGCCCGCTTTCTTTCACCGCATCCGGAGGTGGCGCTCGACCGTCGCTTCTTCCGGAACCGGCTGGCCGAGTGCCTGGCGCTCCGGGATCGGCTGGTGGGCCAGCCCTTCTACCGGATGGTGCATGCCGAGGCGGATGGACTGCCGGGTCTAGTGATCGACCGATACGGCGATGCCCTCGCCCTGCAGGCCAATACGGCCGCCATGGATCGCGCGACCCCGTTGCTAGTGGAAGCAGTGCAGGAGTTGCTGGCGCCACGGGTCATCGTGGCGCGCAACGATGCCGGAGTGCGACGGCTAGAGGGCCTGGCGGAGGAGAGCCGCCTTTTGCTGGGGGAGGACGCCAAGGCCCTGGTACGGGAGGGCGGCCTAGAATTCTCGATCGACCTGCTCTCCGGGCAGAAGACCGGCTGGTTCTTCGACCAGCGGGAGAACCGGGCGCGAGTGGCGGCTCTCGCCAGGGGCGGCTCTGTCCTGGATGCCTTCTGCCACACCGGCGGCTTTGGCCTGCTGGCAGCCGCCGCGGGAGCCCGGAGCGTGACCTTGCTGGACCGGAGCGAACCAGCCCTGGCGCTCGCCATGGACACGGCAGGGCGACATGGATATGGAGGTATCGTCTCAGCACAGCGTGGCGAGGCCTTGGAAACCCTGGAAGTGATGCTGTCCCGAGGGCAGCGCTTCGATGTGGTGGTGGCGGACCCGCCTGCTTTCGCGAAGACGCGCAAGGACCATCCGACCGCCATGCGAGGCTATGCAAAGCTGGCGCGGATGGCAGCTGGACTGGTCGGGCCAGGAGGCTTCCTGTTCATCGCCTCCTGCTCGCATCACGTGCCGGTTGGTGACTTCACCGATGCGGTGGCCCACGGCGTCAGCCGCACCCGGCGCTCAGCGCGGCTCCTGGCGACCACGGGGGCAGGGCCCGATCACCCCGTGCATCCCCTTCTGCCAGAAAGTGCCTATCTCAAAGGCTTGCTGCTTCACTTTCCAGCCGCATAGCAGGAGCTCCGAGCCTCCCTCGGACCCAGCGGAGGCATAAGGTGCGGAGGGGAGTCTGGAACCATCATCCCCCGCACATCTCTAAGGATTCACTCTGAATCCGCCCATTAACCTATTGAATTTAAAAATTTCCTTCGGAATTTCGGCTCGCAATGCGGCCATACCTCAGAGTGCGGCGACGAGGAAAAAGCGGCGGAAGGGCAAAAGGACGGCCCCATCCGCCCGGGGAGGATAGGCCACCCGCATCGCTTCCTCATACTCGCGCAGGAAGAGCGGGCGCTCCTCCTCATCCAATGCATCGAGATAAGGACGGAGGCTGGTGCCCATGGCCCATTGCACGACCGGATCGGCACCATGGAGCACATGCAGGTACTCCGTGAACCAGAGGTCCAGCGTGTTCACACGCGGCCGCAGCAGATCGTAGTAAGCCCCTGCCGAGAGGATCGGAGGCGCCGAGGAAATGCCCTCCAGACGGGCAGCCCAGGCACCGCTGTGCGCGATCGCGTCCTGCTGGGCCCGCAAGGGCGCGGCGTGCATGGCCGGCATCTGGACCGCGAGTACGCCGCCCGGCGCTAGGCTGCCAAGAAGGTGCGGGAAGAGATTCTCGTGGTCCTCCAGCCAATGCAGGGCCGCATTGGAGAAGAGGACGTCCACGGGTTCATCGGGCGTCCAATGGGCGATATCGGCCTGCTGAACGGGGAAACCTGCTCCCGCGGCCTTCTTCAGCATGGCAGCGGAACCGTCCACGCCGGCCACCGTGGCACCGGGAAAGCGGGCGGCCAGCAGGGGAAGGGCATTCCCCGCGCCGCAGCCGAGATCGACCACCCGCCGCGGGGCCGGATGCGCGATGCGTCCGATCAGGTCGATGACCGGGCGCAACCGCTCGTCCGCGAACCGGAGATACTGCTCCGGGTTCCAGCTTGCCTTGGTGGTCATGGCTCCAGACTCCGATCGAAGTGCCGCTTGACCACCAGCAAGGCATAGCCGACTGCCAGAAGGAAGACGCCGAGGCCGATATGCTGGGTGGTGATCAGTGGCGCATTGCTGCGGGCGATGAACAGTCCAGCAATGGCCGCGAAGCCGGCCGCAATCAGCCTCAAAGCATCTCTCAAATTCACACTCTGTATTCCTGTTTTTTCAGCAAAAATATTGAGCGCAGGGCTCAAGCTGCCGCCCAGCCCCCGTCAATCGAGAGTGCGGCACCGTTCAGGCTGCCGCTGTCAGGGCCGCACAGGTAGAGCGCCATGCGAGCGACCTCCTCGACCTCCACCCAGCGCTTGCTGGGCTGCTTTGCCAGGAGAAAATCCTTCAGGGCCACTTCCTCCGTCACGCCGTTCTTCTCCGCCAGGGCAGTGACTTGCTTTTCCGCCAGCGACGTACGGACGAAGCCCGGGCAGATGGCATTGCAGGTGACACCTGTCTGGGCGATTTCCAGCGCCACGGTCTTCGTCATGCCGACCACGCCATGCTTGGCGGCGATGTAGGCAACCTTTTCCGACGAGGCCACCAGCCCGTGGATCGAGGCGATATTGACGATCCGCCCCCAACCCCGCTTCTTCATTCCTGGCAGCAAGGCCTTGATGCTGTGGAAATTGGCCGAGAGATTGATAGCAATGATGGCGTCCCACTTGTCATCGGGGAACTGCTCGACCGGGCTGGTGAACTGGATGCCGGCATTGTTCACCAGGATATCGACCTGACCCAGCGCCCGCTCGGCTTCCGCGCACATGGCCCGGACCTGGGTCGGGTCCGACAGATCGGCGGCCGAGTGCGGCGGCTCAGCGCTGTTGCCGGCCTTTGCCACCTCACGCCGGGCGGCCGCGATATCCTCCGGCTTGCCGAAGCCGTTGAGCATGACGCGGGCCCCGGCGCTGGCCAGCAGCTTGGCGATGCCAAGGCCGATGCCACTTGTCGAGCCGGTGATCAGAGCGGTGCGGCCCACCAGAGTCTGTTCCATAAGCAGTGCTCCTTGCCGTCAGGGGAATGTCAGGGGAGGCGGTTCAGCAGGCCGGCGATGCCGCGGACCGCCGGCGAAATCAGCTTCGAAGCGTAGAAGTTTCCGGCTGCCCGCTTGGCGGCCTCGGCGCGGGTGGGATAGGGCAGGGCCAGCTCGGCCAGGGCGGAGAGCGGCAGCTTGCGCCCGATGGTCAGCCCGAACAGGCCGGCCATCTCGCCCGCACCTTCCCCCAGGACGCTGGCACCGAGGAGATGACCGAAGCGATTGACGACCAGCTTTACCTGACCCTCCGTCTCCCCTTCGGCCACGGCCCGGTCGTTCTCGGTGAAGGGCTGCCGCAGGACGCGGATCGCACGCCCGGCGGCGCGCGCCTCGGCCTCGGTCATCCCGACCTGTGCCAGCTCCGGCGCGGTGTAGGTCACGCGGGGCAGGGCGGCGTAGTCCAGTCGGGCCGGGAGCCGGAACAGCATGGAGCGGATGATCACTGCGGCATGCATCGACGCCGCGTGCGTGAATCGGCGCGGCCCGATCCCGACCGGATCGGCGACATCGCCGGCGGCCCAGATGCGGCGGTTGGTGGTGCTCCGCAGGTCAGGGCCGGTGGCCACGCCCTCGGAAGTGGCGGCGATATTGGCGGCCGCGAGATCCAGCGGTGCCAAGCGCGGCCTGCGCCCGAGGGCGAAGAGCAGATGCGAGCCGGCGATCCGTGCGCCGCCCTCGATCACCAGCGCTACCCCTTCCGCCGCGCGCTCGACAGCAATGACGCGGGTATTCTCGTGGATGACCACACCGTCGCGCCGCAATGCCTCGCGCAGTGAGACACGCAGTTCCACGTCCTCGGAGGCCAGAACGCTGGGCTGGGCCTCAATCAGGCTGACGCGGCATCCGAGCCGCGCAAAGGCCTGAGCCAGCTCGGCTCCCTGGCTGCCGCCGCCGAGGATGAGCAGATGCTCAGGCGGCGCCTCGAGGTCGAACACCGTCTCATGGGTGAGCCAGGGACAAGTCACCAGCCCCGGAAGATCCGGTACCACAGGGGCACTGCCGGCGGCGACCACGGCCCGGCGGAAGTGATAGACGCGTCCTGCGGCCTCGATCCGGTCCGGCCCCACGAAATGCGCGCTGGCGCGGACGACATCCACCCCCATGCCCGCGAAGCGCTCCTCGGAGTCGTTCGGGGCGATGCGGGCGATGGCGTCCCTGACGTGCCGGCGTACACCTTGCCAGTCCACGGCCATAGCTTCGACGGTGATGCCGAAGCGGGCGGCCTCCCGCACGGCTGCGGCGCGCTTCGCGGCAGCGAGCAGGGCCTTGGACGGAACGCAGCCCGTGTTGAGGCACTCGCCGCCCATCCTTTCACGCTCGAACAACACCACCTTGCGGCCGAGTGAAGCGGCCATGGCAGCCACCGAGAGGCCGGCAGCGCCGGCACCGATGATCGCCAGGTCGTGGTCAGGCATTCACTGTAATTCCTCTATTCGATCGCCGGCGAACCGGCCTGAAGGATACGGGCACGTCGCCGCCATAGCGCCGCGCCGAATGACAGAAGCGCCAGACCTCCCAGCGGCAGCAGGATGCGCATGGAGGAGAGGGCCGCAAAGTCGGGCGGTTCACCCTGCGCCAGAACCGCTTCGAGCCCCGCGCCGACCCCGGCATAGACCAATGCGCCGGGCATGATGCCGATCAGCGTCGCCGCCGCATACGGCGCGAGGCGCATTCCTGCCAGCCCGGCCGCCAGGTTGACGAGCCAGAAAGGGGCGAGCGGCAGGAGCCGTAGCGACAGGAGGTAAAGGAATCCTTCCTGGTCAAGTGCCTGCCGCAGGGCCTCGGCACGGTTGCCGACACGGCGGGCGAGGCTGGGCGCCAGGGCGGCACGCATCAGCAGAAACACCAAGCACGCGCCGCCGGTAGCGGCGAGGATGGCAAGTCCGCCGCCGATCCAGGCCCCAAAGAGCAGGCCGCCTGCCAGGGTCAGAAGGGTGGAGGCGGGAAGGGAAAGGGTCACCGCGCCCACATAGACGGTGACGTAGGCGAATCCGCTCAGGCCGGGTTGCGCCTGCACCGCCATGGCCAAGGTCGCGTAATGCCGCGCCAGCCCTTGCCAGGATAATGCCTCCCGCAGCCCCGATGCCCAGCCGAGCGCGATGGCTCCCAGAAGGGCCGCGAAGGCCAGGAGCCGCCACGCCCCGCGAGCTGGGAACGGAGAAAAGCGACGAGGAAGGGAGCGCATCACACATGCAGAGATAAGCGCCGCCGCGACCGAGGGAAGGTTGCCGAAAGCAACGGCGGTTGACGGGACGCGATACGGCTCCCTATACGTCCCCACCTTCGCTGGCCATCCCGCGGGAGGCCGGCCTGTGCCGCAGCGCTCCGGCGGAACGTGGCGCGGCATCGATCTCGATCATACGGAGTAGCGCGTCGTGAAGCGTACTTATCAGCCGTCCAAGCTCGTCCGGAAGCGCCGGCACGGTTTCCGCGCCCGCATGGAGACGGTGGGCGGCCGCAAGGTGCTGGCCAACCGCCGCGCCAAGGGCCGGAAGAAGCTCTCGGCCTGAGACGCCACGGTCCGCTTCGAAGAAGGAGCATGCCGTGGCCTCGCCGCCTCGCCTGAAGCGGCGGCGCGAGTTTCTTCGCGTTGCCGGCAAAGGTAGCCGCGCTGCCCGGCCGAGCCTTGTTTTGCAGGCCCTGCCGGACACGGCGGGGCCGCTGCGTGTCGGCTTCACCGCGACCAAGAAGCTCGGCAATGCGGTTGTGCGGAACCGGGCGAAGCGGCGCCTGCGCGAAGCGGCCCGGCTGACCCTCGGTGCGGACGCGCCGGAAGGGTGGGATCTCGTGCTGATCGGGCGGGAAGGGACCGGCACACGCGCCTTCAACCTGCTCATGGCCGACCTGCGCGGGGCTCTCCGGCAGGTTGGCGTGCTGAAGCCATGAGGCGCCTGGCTGGCGGAAGCTCCGTCAGCCCGGCCGCATGGGTGCTGAAGGGAGCGGTCCGCACCTATCAGCTGACATTGCGGGGGGTGATCGGCAGCCATTGCCGCTTCTATCCGCATTGCAGCGCCTATGCGATCGAAGCCCTGGAGATCCATGGCGCAGCCCGCGGCAGCTGGCTGACCGCACAACGCATTCTGCGTTGCAATCCCTGGCATCCCGGCGGCTATGACCCGGTGCCTGTGGCGGCAGGCGCAGACAATTCCTCCGCGGTGCCCGAGGCGCCGCCTCATTGCCCGCCGCCGCGCGCGCGGGCCCACCAGAAGGCCTGACGGCACGGATCCGATGGACCAGAAGCGACTTCTCGCCGCGATTGCAATTTCGATCGGCATCCTGCTGGCCTTCGATCTGTGGAAACGCGAGACCACGCCCCCCGCCGAGCCCTCGCCTGCGGCGGTTTCGCAGCAGGCGCCGACCCCGGCTGCGCCCGTGGCACCGGCCAGCCCCGGTTCGGCAGCCGCGGCCACCGCGACCGAGGCCAACCGCCCGGCGGCGCAGCGCCTGAAGATCGAGAGCCCCCGCCTGTCCGGCAGCCTGCTGCTGCGCGGCGCACGCCTCGATGACCTGGTGCTGAAGGACTATCACGAGACGACCGCGCCCAACTCGCCGCTGGTGCGGATGTTCGCGCCGCGTGACGAAGCGCAGCCCTATTTCGCGCAGTGGGGCTGGTCGGCCGCCGACAACCGCACCCGCGTGCCGGATGCCGAAACCGACTGGACGGCCAGCGGCGGCCCGCTCAGCCCCGCGAGTCCGGTGACGCTGTCCTGGGACAATGGCCAGGGCCAGACCTTCCAGATCGTGCTCAGCCTGGACCGCAACTACATGTTCCAGGCCGAGCAGCGCGTCATCAACAACGGCACCGAGGCGGTGCAGGTGCTGCCCTGGGTCCGGGTGCGGCGCGAGGCCACTCCGCAGATCGCCGGCTACTATATTCTGCACGAGGGCTTCGTCGGCGTGCTTGATGGCCGCCTCCACGAGCAGACCTACAAGGCCGCGAAGGGCGAGGCGGAAGGCGAGGGGCGCCGCGGCGTGGCGCTCGAGCAGGAGACCTCGGGCGGCTGGGCCGGCTTCACCGACAAGTACTGGCTGGCGGCCATCGCGCCGGTCGATGCCGCGCAGCCCCTCAAGGCGATGTGGCGCCATTCGACGGAAGGCGGGCAGGACCGCTGGCAGGTGGACTTCGCCACCCCCGCGCCGCAGACCGTGGCGCCGGGCGCCAACAGCACCCTGGCCACCCGCGTCTTCGCGGGCGCCAAGGAAGTGCATCTGCTGGATGCCTATCAGTCGGACCTCGGCATCACCGATTTCGACAAGGCAATCGACTTCGGCTGGTTCTACTTTCTGACCAAGCCGTTCTTCTATGCGCTGGACTTCCTGTTCCGCCTCTTCGGCAATTTCGGCGTGGCGATCCTGGTGGCCACGGTGGTGCTGAAGGCGCTGTTCTTCCCGCTCGCCAACAAGGCCTACAAGTCCATGGCGCGGATGAAGGCGCTGGCGCCGAAGATGCAGGAGATCCGCGACCGGTATAAGGACGACCCGGCCAAGGCGCAGTCGGAGATGATGGCGCTGTACCGGACGGAGAAGGTGAACCCGGCCTCGGGCTGCCTGCCGATGCTGATCCAGGTGCCGGTCTTCTTCGCCCTCTATAAGGTGCTCTTCGTCACCATCGAGATGCGGCACGCGCCCTTCTTCGGCTGGATCCATGACCTCTCGGCGCCGGACCCGACCAACCTCTTCACCCTCTTCGGGCTGATCCCGTGGGATCCGCCGCACCTGCTGCACATGCCGATCTGGGCGATCATCATGGGCATGACCATGTTCTTCCAGCAGCGTCTCAACCCGACGCCGCCGGACCCGGTGCAGGCCAAGCTCTTCACCTTCATGCCGATCATCTTCACCTTCATGCTGGCGAGCTTCCCGGCGGGCCTGGTGATCTACTGGTCGTGGAACAACCTGCTCTCGATCCTGCAGCAGTCCTACATCATGCGGCATGAGCGGGCGGCGCGCCGCCAGGAGCGGGCGCTGAAGAAGACAACGGCAAAGGCCAAAGGGTGACAGCAGGTCTTCTGGAGGCGCGCGATGAGGAAGAGCGCGCCGCACTGCTCGAGCAGGGGCGCCTGCTGTTCGCGCGCCCCTGCCAGTTCGTCTTCGCCGCGCAGCGGCTCGATCAACTTCCCGAACCGCGGCTGCCGGAGGTTGCCTTTTGCGGCCGCTCTAATGTCGGCAAGTCCTCGCTGGTGAATGCGCTGACCGGCCAGAACAGCCTGGCGCGGGTTTCCAATACACCAGGCCGCACCAAGCAGCTGAACTTCTTCGACCTCGGTGGCCGCCTGACGCTGGTGGACATGCCGGGCTATGGCTATGCCCAGGCTGCCCGCAGCGTGAAGGATGACTGGCAGGGGCTGATGTTCAACTTCCTCCGCGGTCGCCCGAACCTGCGCCGGGTGATCCTGCTGCTGGATGCCCGCATCGAGACCAAGGCGAGCGACCGCGCCGCGATGGACCTACTGGTGGAGGCGGCGGTGGCCTTCCAGATCGTTCTGACGAAGGCGGATGACGCCAAGCCCTATTGGCTGGAGCAGCGCGAGAAGGAGGCGGCTGCCCTGGTGAAGAAGCACACCGCCGCGCATCCGCTGGTGATCACCACCAGCAGCGAGACGGGCCTGGGCATCTCCGAGCTGCGCGCCGAACTGGCCGCACTGGCCGAACCGGCCTGAAAGCTCGGCCCGCTGCCCGATCTGCGCTGCCCCCTTGACCCCTGCGGCGACCACCCCTAGACGCGCCGACGCAGCTTTGAAGCGGGAAGGGATCTCCATGACCAAGGATGCGCGCAATCAGATGGAGATCCTCGCCGCCGCGCTTCCTTTCCTGAAGCGCTACGACGAGCAGATCGTCGTCGTGAAGTACGGCGGCCACGCGATGGGGGACGAGGAGGGCGCCCTCCGCTTCGGCCGCGACATCGCGCTACTGGAGCAGATGGGCGTGAACCCGGTGGTCGTGCACGGCGGCGGACCGCAGATCAACGCCATGCTGAAGCGGCTGAATGTCCAGTCCACCTTCGTCAACGGCCTCCGCGTGACGGATGCGCAGATGGTGGACGTGGTCGAGATGGTGCTCTCGGGCACCGTCAACAAGCAGGTGGCCGACTGCATCACCCGCGCCGGCGCCATTGCCGTGGGCATTTCGGGCAAGGATGGGGGGCTGATCCGGGCCCGCAAGCTGACCCGCACCTATCGGGATCCCGAGAGCAATGTGGAAAAGGTGCTGGACCTCGGCTTCGTCGGCGAGCCAGAGCGGGTTGACCCCCAGGTGGTCGAGCTGCTGATCGCCGCCGATATCGTGCCGGTGATCGCGCCCGTGGGCGTGGATGCGGACGGGCAGACCTACAACATCAATGCCGACACCGCCGCCGGGGCTGTCGCCGGCGCGCTGCACGCTTCGCGCCTCCTGATGCTGACCGACGTGCCCGGTGTCCTGGATCAGGAGAAGAACCTCATCCCCGAGATGACGGTGAGCGAGGCGAAGGCCGGCATCGCCGAGGGCTGGATCTCCGGCGGCATGATCCCGAAGGTCGAGACCTGCATCTACGCCATCGAGCAGGGGGTGAAGGGCGCCGTGATCGTGGATGGCCGCGTGCCGCATGCCGTCCTGATCGAGCTGTTCACCAACGGTGGGGCCGGCACGCTGATCCGCCCGTAAGCCGGGCGCCAAGCAGCTGCCGTTGACACCGCCCCGCACCCCTCCGATACCGGCAGCGCAACACCTTTGCCGATCGGGACCTTTGCCATGGATCTTGCCCCAACCATCGAAGGGCTCTGGGCGCGCCGCGCCGAGCTTTCCCCCGCGACCCGCGGTGCCGACCGGGATGCCATCGAGGCGGCGCTGGAACTGCTGGATTCCGGGCAGGCGCGGGTGGCCGAGCCGGACGGGAAGGGCGGCTGGAAAGTCAATCAGTGGCTGAAGCAGGCGGTGCTGCTGTCCTTCCGCCTCGAGGATTCCGCCATCATCCCGACCGGCTTCGGCGCCTATGACAAGGTGCCGCTGAAGTTCGCCAACTGGGGCGAGAACCGCTTCCGGGAAGCTGGCTTCCGCGCGGTCCCCGGGGCTGTGGTGCGCCGCTCGGCCTATATCGCGCCGGGGGTGGTGCTGATGCCCTCCTTCGTCAATCTCGGCGCCTATGTCGACAGCAACACCATGGTGGACACCTGGGCCACCATCGGTTCCTGCGCCCAGATCGGCAAGAACTGCCATATCTCCGGCGGCGCCGGCATCGGCGGCGTGCTGGAGCCGTTGCAGGCCAATCCGGTGGTGATCGGCGACAACTGCTTCATCGGGGCCCGTTCCGAAGTGGCGGAAGGCGTGATCGTGGGCGACGGCAGTGTGCTTTCCATGGGCGTCTTCCTCGGCGCCTCGACCAAGATCATCGACCGCAGCACGGGCGAGGTCTTCACCGGGCAGGTGCCGCCCTATTCGGTGGTGGTCCCGGGCAGCCTTCCGGGCAAGCCCCTGCCGGACGGAACCCCTGGCCCGAGCCTCTACTGCGCCGTGATCGTCAAGCGGGTCGATGCCCGGACGCGCGAGAAGACCTCCATCAACGAACTGCTGCGCGACTGAGGCCATGGATCCGCTGCCGCTCCTCCAGGACCTGATCCGCTGCCCGAGCGTCACTCCGGCGGAGGCGGGGGCACTCGGGGTGCTGGAGGCGGCGCTGGCTCCGCTCGGCTTCACCTGCACCCGCCTGCGCTTCGGCGAAGTGGAGAACCTTTTCGCCCGGCGCGGCACAGGCGGGCCGCATTTTTGCTTCGCCGGACATACCGATGTGGTGCCTCCCGGCGATCCGGCGGGCTGGAGCGCCGACCCGTTCGGCGCCGAATTGCGGGGCGGCCTTGTCTACGGCCGAGGTGCCACGGACATGAAGGGCGGCATCGCCGCCTGGATCGCCGCGGTCGCCCGGATACCGCAGGACAGTCCCGGCAGTCTGTCCCTCCTGATCACGGGCGACGAGGAAGGGCCTGCGATTAACGGCACGGTGAAGGTGCTGGAGTGGATGGAGGCGCATGGGCACAGGCCGGACATGTGCCTGGTCGGCGAGCCGACCAGCAAGGCCGTGCTGGGCGATACCATCAAGATCGGCCGCCGGGGCAGCCTGAATGCCGCGCTGACGGTGCGTGGCACCCAGGGCCACAGCGCCTATCCCCAGCGCGCAGACAATCCGATGCATCGCCTCGTCCGGGTGCTGCACCGGCTCACAGCCGAGCCGCTGGACGCAGGCAGCCGCTGGTTTGAGCCGTCCACCCTGCAGGTGACCAGTGTCGATGTGGGAAATGCGGCCACCAATGTCATCCCTGCGGCGGCACATGCCAAGCTGAACATCCGCTTCAATGACCTGCACTCCAGCCGCTTGCTTGAGGCGCATCTACGCTCGGCGCTCGAGGCGGAGGAGGCCCGCTACGACCTTGACCTCTCGTGTTCCGGCGAGTCTTTCCTGACCCAGCCGGGGCCGTTCGTGGAGGCCCTGCAGACGGCTACCCGCCAGGCCACCGGCATCGAGCCGACCCTCGACACGGGCGGGGGGACCTCTGACGCACGCTTCATCGCCCGGTACTGCCCGGTGGCGGAACTGGGCGCCGTCGGCGCCACTATGCACAAGGCCGATGAATGCACCCCGGTGGCGGAGCTCAGGGCCTTGGCGGACCTCTATGCGAGAGTGATCCAGGCTCTGCTCGTACCGGAGGCACGCGCCTGAGCCCCGCCTATATCCTGGCGGAGCTTGTCATCGGGCTCAGGGGCGTTCTGTTGCTGGCCCGCGGTCGCCCTGAAGGAGCAGGCTTGCTGCCGGCCAGCCGGGCGGCCGCGCTGCGTTCCTTCTGGGTGGCGGGCCTCTGCCTGCCGATCTTCCTGTTGCTGGACCCTGCCCTCACCTCCGGCGCGAGGTCTGCTGTCGCCGAACTGACCGGCTACATTACTGGCTGGCCTGCCTATGCCCTGGCTGCTCTGGCGCTCAGCCGCGCGCTCGGCCGGGAGGCGCTCTGGCCGCGCTTCCTGGTCGCCTGGAATTGGACCAACCTGTTCCAGTACCTGATCATGCTTGCCATCACGCTTCTCTCGGCCGCGGGGCTTCCCGCCTGGTTGCAGGAGGCGGTGACCATGGTCGGAATCGGCTATGCCCTGTGGCTGCAGTGGTTCGCGGCACGAGCAGCCTTGCAGATCGGCGGCTGGCTCGCGATGGGCTTCGTGGTGCTGGACCTGCTGGTCAGCATGCTCCTGTCCGGCATCGTCACAGATCTGTCGCGGGTCTAACCCGACCGGAGATCTAAGTTCCTGACTACTCGCCCGCTTAGCCGTTATGCTGTTATTCTATCATTCCGGGTAGCTAAGTTGGCCTTACGCATTTTGCGGCGCATCCCGGCAAGCCGCCGCCGGTTCGGATGAAGGCATGCGAGGTGCTGCTCCAGGATGGCAGTGTCGCGATGGGAAGAGAGCCATGGCAGGCCGCTCCAGAGGGACATGGCGTGGATGGGTTACCTCCGGCGCTGGTGGCCTCACCCTTTCCGCTCAGCCGACGACGGTTGTGGCCGAGCCTGAAGAGAAGCAGTGGGCATGAGCGCACGAATCCTCGTCGTCGATGACATCGCTGCCAATCTGAGGCTTCTGGAGGCTCGGCTGAATGCCGAGTACTACGAGGTGGCGCTTGCTTCCTCCGGCCCCGAGGCTCTGGCTCGTGCCGAAGAGTGGTCCCCTGACGTCATTCTGCTGGATGTCATGATGCCCGGTATGGACGGCTATGAGGTCTGCCGGCGGCTGAAGGCCCAGCCGGAAACAGCCTATATCCCTGTCGTGATGGTGACGGCGCTGGTCGATCCGGCCGAACGGGTGCGTGGCCTGGAGGCGGGAGCGGACGACTTCCTGTCCAAGCCCGTGGATCATCCGACCTTGTTCGCGCGTCTCAGGGCCCTTCTGCGCATGAAGCAGGTCCTTGACGCTTTCCGCCTTCGCTCGGAGACGGCACAGGATCTTGGCTTCGCCCCCGAGGCACCACCCTCCGAGACCCTGGCAGGTGCCGTCGTGCTGCTCGCGACGGAGGACATCAACGAAAAGGAGCTTCTCGCCGCCGTTCTGGCCATGGAGGGGGTGGAACTGCACCTCGCCTCCACCGTGACCGAGGCGTGGCAGGAACTCGGTCACGGACACTACGATGTCGCCCTTCTCAGCCTTTCGCTGGACGGAGGGGAAGGGCTGCGCCTCACGTCGCGGCTGCGGGCCCAGGCTGCCACGCGTGACCTGCCGATCGTGCTGATCGCCGATGGCGACCAGCGGGCGCAGGTGCTGCGCGGGTTCGATCTGGGAGCCAGCGACCATGTGCTTCGGCCTATCGACGCAAACGAGGTGCGGGCGCGCATGCGCAACCAAGTGCGCCGCAAGCGGTACCAGGAGCGCCTGCGGGCCGATCTCGACCGCTCCCTTGAACTGGCGGTGACCGATAGCCTCACCGGCCTACGGAACCGCCGCTATGTCACGCGCCATCTGGAAGGGCTGCTGCGGGCGGGGCGGGCCGCCTTGCTCCTGCTGGACGTGGACCGGTTCAAGACAGTCAATGACACCTATGGCCACGTGGCGGGTGATCTTGTGCTGAAGGAGGTCGCGACCCGCCTCAAGGAGCACCTCCGCGCGGTGGATGTCGTCGCCCGCTTTGGCGGTGAGGAATTCGTCGTGGCGATGGGAGGCGCCGTCGAGGAGGAGGCCCTGCAGGTGGCAGAGCGCCTTCGGGCCTCGATCGCCGAGCTGCCCGTGGCGACCGGCCAGGGCGATCTGCTGCACATCACGGCCAGCATCGGCGTTGCTCTGGCACAGAGCGGCGAAAGCCTCTCCGGCCTGCTTGGCGCCGCCGACGCCGCGCTCTACCGGGCAAAGGCCAATGGCCGCAACCGGGTGGAGATTGCCGGGCTGGAGGACTGGCTGCCCCGCACGATCGGCGCGGCCTAGGGTGAAAACCTCGTCAAGGACGACCGCTCTCGATCCGAAGCCTCCCCGGCAATGGGCATGTCTGCCAGCTGGCGATTCAGGCCCCCAGCTGCGCTGGGTTGTGATTTGCCCAGCCGACCAAGCCAAGCAGCAGGCACTGGATCCGAACAAGAGAGCGCATCAGGGCCATTCGTAAAGGAAGTTGCGCTTCTTCTCTGGCGGGAAGATTGAGTTTATTCAAGCGCTGTTGGCAAAATTGCGGTGCAATTGGCCAAAGTGGTCGAGGTTTGCATCAAAGAGGATGCACCATGGCCTCTATCAAGCTACGCATCTGTTCGGGAATCGCTCCGACTCTATTTGCCCTCATCCTGGGCATTTCCTAGGGTTTGGCCGGAGATACTTCGGCCAGGGGCGATGACCTGCCGTCGCCACAAGCTTACGTGGATCAATTCACCAAGGATGATCCCGCCGTCTGCTTCGGCGAGGCTGAGCTGAGCGGTGCCCGGATAGAAGGGAAACGGGATAGGCCCCAGGGTGGGCCATCGTTGCGCCGGGCGGTTGTGCTGATCGATGGATCGGGGTCGATGGCCGGTCGGCTGGACGGGCAGAGCAAGCTCGACTTGGCCCGACAGGCCGCCCGGACATTCATCGACTCGATGCCTCCCAATGTGGAGGCCTCCCTGATCGTATTCGGCCAGCGGGGCAACAATACACGTTCCGGCAAAGCGCAATCCTGCGCCGCTGTCGATACCTTGGCCCCGATGACCCTCACCACTCCGCTCTCATTGCGGCCCTGAGCGAAACTAAGGCCGTGGGATGGACCCCGCTCGCTGCTGCAATGGCGCAAGCGGAAGCAGTGCTCCAGAAATCCTCCACTCCCGGCGAGCAGGTCATCTACCTGGTTTCGGATGGAGAGGAGGCTTGCGGCGGTGATCCTGTAGGAACCGCACGTCGGATTAATGCAGGCCCGACCCGAGCCATCGTGGACATCATCGGCTTCGGCGTACCGTCAAAAGAAGCCGAAGCCCTGCAATCCGTCGCAAAGGCCGGAGGGGGAGCATTTGTCCATGTCAGGACCAAGCGCGCTTTCGATGAGACAATGGCGATCGTGCGCGACTCCAACCGAGTAGCCGGGAACGCCGTCAGGGCCAGTGATGCGATAAGCGCCAATGCCGTAAACACATCGGACACTGCTACCCGGGCAAGCACCTGCATCAGCAACATTATCGCGGACGAAAGTAACCGAATGAGCAACGATCTGGCTGCCCGTGCCGGACGTGGCGAGCAAGTGCCTTATATGAGCGGCGCCTTGGCCTTGCTGCGGGCCCGGCATCAGGGCCTGCAGGCTCGCGTGAAAGCGTTCGCTGAACGCCTCGAAACGGCCGAACACAACGCCCAAGCGACCATCAACAAGGCTTCCGAGGTGGCCAAGTGACCCCGCGCCGCATCCGGCAGCCAAAATAACCGCGCCATCCCCGCCTCCCTATCGGCCAAACCCGATCGGGAGAGGAAAACGCGAAGATCAGTGGGTAGCCGTATGGCTTCCCTGCCTAGCGGAACGGCAAAAAGGCCGCACCGGAAGGTGCAGCCTTCGCAACGATCTGGGGCGGCGCCCGGATGCGGCTCGGGACTTACTTGATCTTGGATTCGCGGAAGGCGACGTGCTTCCGGGCGACCGGATCGTACTTGCGCATCTCCAGCTTGCCCGTGGTGTTGCGCGTGTTCTTCTTGGTCACATAGAAGTAACCCGTGTCAGCGGTGCTGACTAGCTTGATCAGGATGGTGTTTGACTTGGCCATGATGTTTTTCCGTGGGCACCAGCTGGCACCTTGAATCGAGCTGCGCGGAGCCGCGCACCCGGTGCGGCGCGAGAGGTGCAACCTAGTGAACCAGCCGCCCCAGTCAAGTCCAACCTGCGGCGCAGGCTAAGCTTTCAAGGCTCGATCGCTGCCGCATAGGCCGCGGGATTGTCGAACAGGAACCGGGCGACCTCGTGATCCAGCTCCCGCCCCTCCGCCGGCGGACAGGCGCCCCGCAGGGCAGCGACCTCGCTGGCGGGAACAGGCGCCCGCGCCTGATGGACCCGCGCCAGCACAGCCCCCATGGGCTCCACTCCCCGGCTCAGTTGCTGCAGTTGCTCCTGTGCCGTCTCGAGCCCGAGGCTGGTGCATATGGCCGGAATGACGCCGAGCCCCTGTACCGGCCAGCCGCGCGGCGCCAGCACGCGCGACCAGGAAATCAGGATCTCCGCTCCATTGGGCAAGGGGATCACGATCTGGATCAAGCCCTTGCCCAGCGTGGCGCTGCCCACGACCACGGCCCGCCCGCGGTCCGACAAGGCCGCGGCCACGATCTCGGCGGCCGAGGCGGTGCGGCCGTCAACAAGGATGACAACCGGCCGCCCCTGCGCCAGATCACTGCCGGCCGCGCGCCAGATGCGCTGCGCATCGGGATGCCGGCCGGCGCTCTGCGCAACCACCCCCTCCCGTAGGAAGCTGTCGGCCACGCTCATGGCCTGCATCAACACGCCCCCGCGATTGCCTCGCAGGTCGAGTACAATGCCGCGGACCGGCGTGGCGGTGGAGAGGCTGGCATTCAGCTGCTCGATCAGCTGGTCCGTCGTGGTCGCGGAGAACAGGTTCAGCCGGATCCAAAGCACATTGTCCTGCACCTCGGCACGGAGGCTCCGGAGGCCCTGGCTGGCGCGCTGCAACACCACAGAAAAGCGTTGTCGCCCGCGGCGCATGTCGAGTTGGACGTTAGTGTCGGGCGGCCCCTCAAGGAGTTCCGCTGCCTCGACCAACCGGCGCGCGGTAACGGGGACGCCGTCGATCGCCAGCAGGATATCGCCTTCGCGCAGCCCCGCCCGGCTCGCCGCGCTGTCTGGCACCAGCGCCACGACGAGCACGGTATTGCGCGGGCCGGCAGCGATCCGCAGGCCGAGCCCGGTTTGCCCGACCCGCCGCTGGCGGACCTCCAGAGCCTCATCGGCGGTGATGTAACGGCTGTAGGGATCCAGATGGTTGAAGACTTCATCGAAGCCGGCCTGGAGCAGGCGCTCCACCCCGGCACGCCGCAGGGCAGGGGAGGCCGCCCAGGCTGCCGCGTAAAGCTGGGAAAGAGTTTCAGCGAGGCTTTCGGCAGGCGGCGGCGGCCGGATGCCCTGTTGCGCCGATAGCGCAGCCTGAACGGTTCCCGGTACCGGCGCTTCGGCGATTGGCCGGCTCCCCTGGCTCAAGGACAGCACGCCATTCCGCACCTGGCCGGTGAATTCCGTATCTACGGCTCCGAGACCACGGACGGACCAGAGAGCAAGATCCGCAGGCGCCGCCGCCTCCAGATGGCGCTCCAGGATCGCGGCGAAGGCCTCACGCAGCACGGCGCGTATCTGGGGGCGAGAGAAGGCCTCGTCCGACTGGGCGACGGCAGGCGGGCCCGGAAGCAGGAGGGCCAGCAGAAGAAGCGCGGCGAGCCACCTGATTGACCGGAATGCACGCTGGGTCCGCAGCATGTCCGTTAGCGCGAAGCGTTCCGCGCGCCTCGTCCTGCGGTATTTGCCGGCAGGCGCCGGGCGCGGGCCCGGCGGGCGCCGCCGCTGGGTGGGTTGCCCTGCAGAAGATGGAACACCATGCCCCCCGTCAGTGGCATGACTTCGGCCAGCCGCACCTCCACAGCCTGACCCAGCGCGAAGCACAGGCGCGTGTAGCGGCCGGACAGCCGGTGAGCGGCTTCCTCGTGAGTCCATTGGTCGTCCGGCAGGGAGGCCAGGGGCACGAGTCCGCTCGCACCGTTCTCTTCAACCGTGACGAACAGACCGAAGCGTGTCACGCCCGAAATGCGCGCGTCGAACATGCTGCCGACGCGGGACGCCATGTGACGGGCCAGATAGCGTTCCACCGCCTCCCGCTCGGCAGCCGCAGCGCGCCGCTCGGTGCGGGTGATATGCTCGGCCGTGTCGGGGAGGCGTTCCGCCTCTTCGTCCTGGAGGGCATCCGCCGCTCCGAGGCCGAGCCCACGGATCAGCGCGCGGTGCACAACCAGATCGGCATAGCGGCGTATCGGGCTGGTGAAATGCGCATAGCGCGGCAGCGCGAGCCCGAAATGCCCGATATTCTCGCGGCTGTAGGCAGCCTGTGACTGCGCGCGCAGCACGGTCTCGTGCACCAGGCGCTCCTCCGGGCGGCCCTGCGCCTGCTCCAGCACCCGCGCGAAGTCGCGGGAGCGGAGTTCGCCCGCAGCCGGAAGGTCGAGTTCCATCGAATCGAGAAACTGGCGGAGCGCCTCCAGCTTCTCGTCGGATGGCCGGTCGTGCACACGGTAGAGGAAGGGCTGCCGCCGTCGCTCCAGCTCCTCCGCCGCGCAGACATTGGCGGCCACCATGAGCTCCTCGATCAGCCGGTGGGCCTCGAGCTTCTGGCGGGGCATGATATCCCGCACGCTGCCGTCCTCATCCATGAGCACGCGGCGTTCGGGCAGATCCAGATCCAGCGTTCCCCGTCTCTCCCGGGCCGCGAGGAGGCTGTGGAAGGCGCCATAGAGAGGCGCGATCCAGGGCTGCGGGACGGCGGACTCCGCGGCTCCGTCCCGCGCAGCCTGGATCTGCTCGTAGGTGAGCCGCGCAGCCGAGCGCATCAGCCCACGGCCGAAGCGATGGGAGGACTTCTGCCCCTG
Organism: Roseomonas sp.; assembly: GCA_035565935.1. Classification (GTDB taxonomy): domain Bacteria; phylum Pseudomonadota; class Alphaproteobacteria; order Acetobacterales; family Acetobacteraceae; genus Pseudoroseomonas. Next base: position 29,334 of record DATMRU010000055.1, on the reverse strand, counting down.
CGCATCGAACCGCATCTCGACGAAAAGGCAGCCGCGGTTCTCGCCGGGGCGCAGGCTGCACAGGCCGTTGGAGAGGGCCTCCGGCAGCATCGGCACCACACGATCGGGGAAATACACGCTGTTGCCCCGACGCCAAGCCTCCCGGTCGAGCGCGCTGCCCGGCGGGACATAATGGGCCACGTCGGCGATGGCGACCAGCACGCGCCAGCCTTCGCCGATCGGCTCCGCCCAGACCGCATCATCGAAGTCGCGCGCATCCTCGCCATCGATGGTGATGAGGGGGAGATCCCGCAGATCCTCGCGGCCCTGGAGGCTGACGGGCTGTGCTGCCTCCGCTTCCCGCAGGGCTTCCTCGGGGAATTGGTCGGGAATGCCGTAGGCATGAATGCAGAGGAGCGATACGGCACGCGGCGCATCTATCGGCCCCAGGCGCTCGACGACGCGGGCCGGGCGCAGGCCCAGGGTCCGGCCGGGGAGGGGCTCGGCGACAACCAGTTCACCCGGCTCGGCGCCATTTTCCTCACCCGGCGGAATGGCCCAGTCCGCCTTCTCCCGCTTGCTCGTCGGCGCCAGGCGCCCGGGCTGGTACACTCCCAGAATGCGCATCGGTCCGGCGCTGCCCAGCCGCTTGAAGGTGCGGCCCTCATATCTTCCGGGGCCGATCGGGCGCAGCCGGGCCAGCACACGCTCGCCATAGGCCAGTGCCGGCTGCCCGGGCCGTTCGGGGCGCATATAGACCAGGGGAGGGCGCCCCACCCCCTCCCAGGACACGGGGCGGGCGAGAGGATCGCCATCCGGATCGGTGCCGAACACCTCGACCACGGCCATCTCGGGCAGCTTGCCGGCTTCACGCACCTGCCGGCCGCCGGCGCGCTGAAGCGCGCCCTCGCGCTCGAGATCCTTCAGCAGCGCCCGCAAAGCGGGGCGCTGCTCGGCCGTCAGTCCGAAGTGGCGGGAAATCTCGCTTTTCCCGACCCGGCCCGGCGCCTCGCGCAAGAATTGCCGAAGCGCCTCCCGGGTCGGCAGGGAAGCCGGTGCCGCCGGTCGGTCGGGCGGTGCACCCGCACCTCCTCCGCCAAGCTGGCCAGCCATGGGTCAGGCCTTGGCCTTGGTCGGGCTGCGAGCGGATTTCGCCTTCGCGCCTGCCCTGGCGGTTGCCGGCTTCGCCGTGGCCTTCCGCGCCGGCGGCTTGGCGGCCGCCTTCCTGGCCGGCTTGGCCTCGCTGGCAGTCTGCTCCGCGGCCGAAGCCTTGCGGGGGGAAGCCTTTTTTGCGCCTTTCTTCGCCCCGAGCGGCGGCAGCTTCTTGCCCTTCTCGGCCAGGAGCGCCACGGCTTGGTCGAGGGTGATATCCTCCATCTGCGTTCCGCGTGGCAGGCTGGCCACCATGCCGGCATGCTGCGCATAAGGGCCGAAGCGCCCGCGCTTGATCTCGACCGGCTCGCCGTCCTTCGGGTGCGGACCCAGGGCGCGAACCTTGGCCTTCGCATCCGCCAGCAGCGCCACGGCACGGTTGATGCCGATGGAGAGCACGTCGTCGTCACGGTCGAGCGACTTGTAGATGCTGCCCATCTTCACATAGGGCCCGAAGCGGCCGATGGCGGCGCTGATCTCCTCCCCCGTCTCCGGGTGCACGCCGACGATGCGCGGCAGGGCGAGCAGGGCCAGCGCCCGCTCCAGCGTGATGGAGTCTGGGTCCATGCCACGGGCCAGGCTGGCCCGCTTGGGCTTGACCGCCTTGCCCTTGGCGTCGGTTTCTCCCTCGCCGAGCTGGACGTAAAGACCGTAGGGGCCACGCCGCAGCGTGACGGGCGCGCCCGTCACCGGATCCGTGCCCAGTTCCTTGATGCCGCCGGCCAGCGCCGCGTCGGCCTCACCCTCGCCGGCGACAGAGAGCGGCCGGGTATGGCGGCATTCCGGATAATTGGAGCAGCCGATGAAGGCGCCGTTGCGCCCCAGGCGAAGCCCGAGCCGGCCGGTGCCGCAGGCCGGGCAGGCGCGCGGATCGCCGCCGTCCGCCGGCTGCGGAAAGAAGTGCGGACCCAGTTCCTCGTCCAGCGCGTCGATGACCTCACTGATGGTGAGGTCCTTGGTGGCGGCGACGGCGGCATTGAAATCCTGCCAGAACTCGCGCATCACCGCCCGCCATTCGGCCCGGCCGCCGGAGATGTCGTCGAGCTGCTCCTCCAGCGCGGCGGTGAAGCCGGTGTTCACATAGCGCTCGAAGAAGTTCACGAGGAAGGCGGTGACCAGTCGGCCACGATCCTCCGGCAGGAAGCGGCGCTTCTCCAGCTTCACGTAGTCGCGGTCCTGCAGGGTCTGCAGGATGGAGGCATAGGTGGAGGGGCGGCCGATGCCGAGTTCCTCCAGCTTCTTTACCAGGGAGGCCTCGGAATAGCGCGGCGGCGGTTGGGTGAAGTGCTGGTCCGCCTGTGCGGCGGTCAGTTTCGTCGGGTCTTTTTCCCGCATCGGCGGCAGGATGCGGCTGTCCTCGTCCTCGGCGCCCGCCGCATCGTCCACATCCTCGCGGTAGAGCTTCAGGAAGCCGTCAAAGGCGACGACGCTGCCGGTGGCGCGCAGCCGGACCTTGCCACTGGCGTCGGCCAGATCCACCGCCGTCTGGTCCAACTCGGCGGATTGCATCTGGCTGGCGACGGCGCGCTTCCAGACCAGCTCGTAGAGCCGGCGCTGCTCGGGCGAGAGGAAGCGGGCGACCTGCTCCGGCGTGCGCGTCACCTCGGTAGGGCGGATCGCCTCATGCGCCTCCTGGGCATTTTTGGCCTTGGAGGAATACTCGCGCGGCGCGGCGGGGATGTAATCGGGGCCGAAGGCGTCCTTCACATGGTCACGAATGGCGAACATCGCCTCGCGCGCCATCTGCACGCCGTCCGTCCGCATGTAGGTGATGAGGCCGACGGTCTCGCCCTGGATGTCCACGCCCTCATAGAGCTGCTGGGCCAGGCGCATCGTCTGCTGCGCGCCGAAGCCGAGCTTGCGTGAGCTTTCCTGCTGCAGGGTCGAGGTGGTGAAGGGCGGCGGAGGATTGCGCCGGACGCGCTTCTTCTCGACGCTGGCGACGGAGAAGCTGCCCGCCTCGACGGCCGCCTTGGCGCGCATGGCGCTGGCCTCGTCCGGCAGGTCAAACTGCTCCAGCCGCTTGCCATCGAGATGGGTCAGGCGCGCCGAGAAGGGGGCGCCGAGCGCCGTCAGGAAACGCCCCTCGACCGTCCAGTATTCGCGGGCCCTGAAGGCCTCGATCTCAGCTTCCCGCTCGCAGATCAGGCGCAGGGCGACCGACTGGACCCGCCCCGCCGAACGGCTGCCTGGCAGCTTGCGCCACAGAACCGGGGAGAGCGTGAAGCCGACCAGGTAGTCCAGCGCGCGGCGGGCCAGGTAGGCCTCGATCAGCGGCGTATCGAGGTCGCGCGGGTGCTCCAGCGCGTACTGCACGGCGCGCTTGGTGATCTCGTTGAAGGTGATGCGATGGACCTGCACGCCCTTCAGCGCGCCCTTCTCCCGCAGCATCTGCTGGACGTGCCAGGAGATCGCCTCGCCCTCGCGATCCGGGTCGGTGGCCAGATAGAGGTTGCGCGCGCCCTTCACCGCCTTGGCGATGGCGGCCACCTGCTTCTCGCCCCGGTCCTCGGCGGTCCAGTCCATGGCGAAGTCTTCTTCGGGCCGTACGCTGCCATCCTTGGCCGGCAGGTCGCGCACATGCCCGAAGCTGGCGAGGACGGTGAAATCCTTGCCCAGGTACTTGTTGATGGTCTTCGCCTTGGCCGGCGATTCGACGACGACGACGTCGGTCATGGCGGGTGTCGTGCGCTCTCTCATGGCCGCCTCGCGGTGGTGCCGCTTCGGCGGTGGCTATCGTAATCCACTGCGGATCACGCGGTTGCCCGGCAGGGTTTCTATCCGCCCATCCAGCTCAAGTTCCAGCAGGGCGGCCTGTACCGCAGCAGACGAGAGGTGGCAGCCCCGCATCAGCTCGTCAACCGCGACTGGAGAAGTTCCTACAAGATCAAGCAGTTGCGCCATATCGGCTGGAAGGTCGGACGGCGGGCCGGGTGGCCGCGCGGCCGGAGCGGTGGAATTGCTGCGGAGCATGGGGGCTGCGCGGGGCGCCTCAGGGAGGTGTTCCAGCACATCGGAGGCGCGCTCGGTCAGATGGGCACCCTGTCGGAGCAGATCATTGGAGCCGGCGCAGCGTGGGTCGAGTGGGCTTCCCGGTACGGCGAAGACCTCCCGCCCGGCCTCGAGCGCCAGATTCGCCGTCATCAGCGTACCCGAGCCCAGGGCCGCTTCGACCACCACCACGCCAAGGCTGAGTCCGGCGATGATGCGGTTTCGGCGGGGGAAGTGGCGTGCGATCGGCGCCGTGCCAAGTGGCGCCTCCGCGACCACCGCACCCCGCTCGGCGATGATCGATTGCAGCTCTGTATGCTCGGGCGGATAGGCGCGGTCCAGCCCGCCGGGAATCACGGCAACCGTCGCGCCAGCGCGCAGGGCACCCGTATGCGCCGCCCCGTCGATGCCGCGCGCCAGGCCGGAGGTGACCACGAGACCCGTCACCGCCAGCGACTCCGACAGCTCAGCCGCCAGCCGGCGCCCCAGGGTGGAGGCATTGCGCGCTCCGACCACCGCGACCTGACGGCTCGCGAGGAGCGCGGGATCGCCGATGACGGCGAGCGCCATCGGTGGGTCCTCCAAGAGGGCCAACAGGGGCGGATAGCCCGGCTCGCCCCAGAACAGGAAGCAGCCGCCCATGCCCATGACCTCGTCCATCTCATGAGCGACAGTGGCGGGCGCAGGGGGGCGGAAGGGCAGGGCGCGCCGCGCGGATAGTGCCGGGAGAGCCTCCAGCGCCGCCTCCGCCGTACGGTAACGCTCCAAGAGCCGGCGGAAGGTCACCGGGCCGATGCCATCCGTGCGCACCAGCCGCAGCCTTGCCAGCGCTTCAGCCGGGGTCACGTCTTGCGGCCAATCCGAGGTTCGGTGCCGGCGAGCAGCCGGCGGATATTGTCACGATGACGCCAGACGATGAGGAGCGCCAGCACCAGTGCGAAGGCGGCCAGCTGGCCATCGCCGGCCAGCAGCGCGAGGATGGGCGCAGCGCAGCAGGCGGCAAGGGCCGAGGCGGAGGAGATCCGCGTGACCTTCGCCATGAGCAGCCACAGCAGGGCACAGGCCAGGCCGAGCCACCAGGCGGCAGCCAGCAGCGCGCCCGCCCCGGTGGCCACGCCCTTGCCACCCTGGAAGCCGAGCCAGACCGGGAAGACGTGCCCGACCAGCGCACCGATACCGGCCACCAGACCGGCCTCACGACCCCAGAGCGCAGCACAGAGTAGGACGGGCACAACGCCCTTCAGCAGATCGAGCAGCAGCGTGGCGGCGGCGATCGTCTTGTTGCCGGTGCGCAGGACATTGGTGGCGCCGATATTGCCGCTGCCGACCTTGCGGATATCCCCGAGTCCGGCCCAGCGGGTGAGCAGCAGCCCGTAGGGCACAGAACCGGAGGCGTAGCCGAGCAGGCCGGCGAGAAATAACGGCATCATCCGAAGACGCGCCGCCCGTTCTTCCAGGTGCCTCGCACCCGGCCCTCCAGCGCGCGCCCGTCGAAGGGCGAGTTCTGCGCCTTGCCGGGCAGCTTTCCCGCTTCGACCTTCCAGGCGCGTTCCAGGTCGAAGAGCACCAGATCGGCGGGGGTGCCCCGCGTCAGACGGCCGGATTCCAGACCGAGGAGTTCGGCCGGGCGGCAGGTCAGCAGCGCCAGGGCGGCGGTGAGCGAGAGGTCACCGCCGTGCACCCGCGCGAGGGTGATGCCGAGCAAGGTGGCCAGACCCGCCCCACCCGCCGAGGCCTGGGCAAAGGGGAGGCGCTTGTCGTCGGGGTCTGCGGGCTGGTGATCGGAGGCGATGGCGTCGATGGTGCCGTCCGCCAGTGCCGCGACCACGGCCAGGCGATCCTCCTCGCGCCGCAACGGAGGGGAAAGCTTGGCGTAGGTGCGGAAGTCGCCGATCGCCGTCTCGTTGAGGTCGAAATAGGGCGGGGCGGTGTCGCAGGTGACGGCCAGGCCCTCAGCCTTGGCGGCACGGATCAGGTCGAGCGCGGCGGCGGTGGAGACATGAGCGAAATGCACATGGCCGCGGGTGATGCGGGCCAGGGCGATGTCCCGCGCCACCATCATCGCTTCGGCGGCGGGCGGGATGCCGGGCAGGCCGAGGCGCGTCGCCAGCTCGCCCTCGGTCGCCACGCCGCCACGGGCGAGGGAGGGCTCCTCCGGGTGCTGCACGATGAAGCTGCCGAAGGCGCGCGCATAGGAGAGTGCCAGCCGCATGGTGCGCGCATCGGCGATGGCCTTGCCGCCATCGCTGAAGGCGACCGCACCGGCCTCCCGCAGCAGGCCGAATTCCGAGATCTCCTTGCCGGCGCAGCCCTTGGTGGCGGCGCCATAGGGCAGGATGCTCAGGCTGCCGGTGGCCTCGCCCCGACGCAGCACGAATTGCAGAAGGGCCGGATCGTCGAGCGCCGGCTGGGTGTCCGGCAGGGCGCAGAGGGTAGTGATGCCCCCCGCGGCCGCGGCCTCTGCCGCGCTTTCGATGGTCTCGCGATACTCCGCCCCTGGCTCGCCCAGCGCCGCGCGCAGGTCGATGAGGCCGGGCGCCAGCACAGCGCCGCCGCAATCCACCACTTCGGCATCATCGGGAATACCGAGCGTCCCGCCATGATCGGCGATGACGCCCTGGCTCACCAGCAGGCTGCCCGGCGCGTCCAGGCCCGAGGCTGGGTCCACCAGCCGGGCGTTGACGAAGATCGTGTCGCGCATGGTCGTGATCACAGCCGAGCGTTCCGCCGCATGTTGCGGGAAAGGATGTCGAGCACCGCCATCCGTACGGCCACCCCCATTTCCACCTGCTCGCCGATCACGCTCCGGGCCGGGTCATCGGCGATGGCGCTGTCGATTTCGATGCCGCGATTCATGGGGCCCGGATGCATGACGATGGCATCCGGCCTGGCATGGGCGAGCTTGGCCGCATCCAGGCCGTAGAAGCGGAAATACTCGCGGGCGGAGGGCACGAGGCCACCAACCATGCGTTCCTTCTGGAGACGCAGCATCATGACCACATCAGCCTCGGCGAGCCCGGCCTTCATGTCGTGAAACACCTGGACGCCCAGTCGCTCCACTTCCGCCGGGATCAGGGCGGGCGGACCCACCATCCGGACCCGGCAGTTCATCGTGGTCAGGAGGTGGATATTGCTGCGGGCGACGCGGCTGTGCAGCACGTCCCCGCAGATGGCCACGGTCAAGTTCTCCAGCCGGCCTTTGTGGCGGCGGATGGTCAGCGCATCGAGCAGGGCCTGGGTCGGGTGCTCATGGGTGCCGTCGCCAGCATTGATCACCGCCGCATCCACCTTCTGGCTCAGTAGGGCGGGGGCGCCGGACTGGCTGTGCCGCACCACCAGCAGATCGCAATGCATGGCGTTCAGGGTCGAAGCGGTGTCGAGCAGCGTCTCGCCTTTGTTCACGCTGCTGGTCGAGACGGACATGTTGATCACGTCCGCGCCCAGCCGCTTGCCCGCCAGCTCGAAGCTGGTCCGGGTGCGGGTGCTGTCCTCGAAGAAGAGGTTGATCAGCGTCTGGCCCTTCAGCAGATCCCGCTGCGTCTTGCCGCTGCGGTTCAGGAGGGCATAGGACTCGGCCAGATCCAGGAGATCGGCGATATAAGGCGGCTCCAGGCCCTGAAGGGCGAGGAGGTGCCGGTGAGGGAAGGGCAGCATCGAGGACCAGTCCGGCTAGAGGCGGGGGACCATACCGGCCCTCGCTCCCGGCCGGAAGAGGCCCGCGACCAGCGGCACCGGCCTCAGGGCTGCGCCGGCCGCGGCGCGGTGGCGTCCAGCGCGGTCTGGAGCATGTAGGCGGCGGCGGCAGCGTCCACGGCCCGGGCGCGCTTCGCCCGCGTCAGATCGGCTTCCTGGATCATCATGCGGTTCACGGCCGAGGAGGAGAGCCGCTCGTCCCAGAGCGCGGCCGGCAGGCCGGTGGCGGCGGAAAGGGCGATGGCCCAGTCCTTCGCGGCCTGTGCGGCCGGCCCGAAGCTGCCATCCAGCCCGAGCGGCAGGCCCACCACCAGCCCGCCCACGCCTTCCCGGGCCGCGATGGCGCCGATCTCTGCGGCATTGGCGGCGAGCTTCGCCCGCGGCAGGCCGCGATAGGGGCTGGCCAGCATCAGCGACACGTCGGAAAGCGCGACTCCCACGACCCGCTTGCCGGGATCCAGGCCAATCAGCCTTTGACCGCGGGGCAGGGCGGCGCGAAGTTCGGTCAGGTTGATGATGGGCATGGGGGTGTTTATGGTCCGCCCCGTTTGCGCGCAAACCTGACCTCTCACTCTCCGGAAGAAAAAGAATGTCGCTCGACACCGCCACAGTCCGGCGCGTCGCCTCGCTGGCCCGCATGAGGGTCGAGGAGGACGAACTGCCACGCCTTCAGGCCGAGCTGAACGGAATCCTGGGCTGGATCGAGCAGTTGCAAGCCGTGGACACGTCGAGCGTCGAGCCGATGGCCGGTGGCGGCAACCAGGCGCTGCGGATGCGCGAGGACCGCGTGACCGATGGCGGCATCCAGGACGAGGTGCTGGCCAATGCCCCGGACCGCGCCGGCGCCTTCTTCGCCGTGCCCAAGGTGGTGGAGTGAGCCGCATGACCGCCCCGACCGACTTCACCCTGGCTGGCGCCCGCGCCGCCCTGGCGAGGCGCGAGATCAGCGCCGTCGAGCTGACCCGCGCCCATTTGAGCGCTATCGAGGCGCTGAACCCGCGGATCAACGCCTATATCACGGTCGCGCCCGAGCTGGCGCTCGCCCAGGCCGAGGCCGCCGACGCGGCGCTGGCCAAGGGCGAGGGCCGGGCGCTAACCGGCATCCCGCTGGCGATCAAGGACCTCTTCTGCACCGCCGGTACCCGGACCACGGCGGCGAGCCGCATCCTCGGCAATTTCGTGCCACCCTATGAGAGCACCGTCTCCGGCAATCTGCTGCGGGATGGCGCGGTGTTCCTGGGCAAGGCGAACCTCGACGAGTTCGCCATGGGCTCCTCCAACACCACCTCGGCCTTCGGCCCGGTAGAGAACCCCTGGAAGCGCCAGGGGGAGGAGGACACCTTCCTGGTGCCTGGCGGTTCCTCCGGCGGCTCGGCGGCGGCGGTGGCGGCGCGGCTCGCGCTCGGCGCCACAGCGACCGATACCGGTGGCTCGATCCGCCAGCCGGCGGCCTTCTGCGGCATCGCCGGCATCAAGCCGACCTATGGGCGCTGCTCGCGCTTCGGCATTGTCGCCTTCGCCTCCTCGCTGGATCAGGCGGGTCCGGTGGCGCGCACCGTCGAGGACTGTGCCATCCTGCTCGGCTCTATGGCCGGCTTCGATCCCAAGGATTCGACCAGCGCCGACCTGCCGGTGCCGGACTTCGCCGCCGCCTGCGCGCGTGGCGTGAAGGGGCTGCGCATCGGCATTCCGCGCGAGTATCGCCTCGATGGCCTGCCCGCCGAGATCGCGGCGCTGTGGGACCAGGGCATGGAATGGCTGAAGGCCGAGGGCGCGACGCTCGTGGACATCAGCCTGCCCCACACGAAATATGCCCTGCCGACCTACTACATCGTGGCACCGGCCGAGGCTTCGTCGAACCTCGCGCGCTATGACGGCGTGCGCTTCGGCCTGCGCGAGAGTGGCGAGGACCTGAAGGATCTCTACGAGCGCACCCGCGCCGCCGGCTTCGGCGCCGAGGTGAAGCGCCGCATCCTGATCGGCACCTATGTGCTGAGCGCCGGCTACTACGACGCCTATTACCTGAAGGCACAACAGGTCCGGGCGCTGATCAAGCGCGACTTCGACCAAGCCTGGGAGAAGGTGGACGCCATCCTGACGCCCGCCACACCCTCCGCCGCCTTCGGCCGCGACGAGAAGCAGGACGATCCGGTCGCGATGTATCTGAACGACGTTTTCACGGTGACGGCGAACCTCGCCGGCATTCCTGGCCTCGCCGTGCCGGCCGGACAGGACATAAAGGGGCTGCCGCTCGGGCTCCAGGTGCTGGGCAAGCCCTTCGATGAGGAGACCGTCTTCGCCGTCGGCGGCGCCATCGAGCGCGCCGCCGGCTTCACCGCGCTTCCGGCGCTGAGGGCCGCGGCATGAGCTACACGATCGAGGGCGCGACCGGCCCCTGGGAACTTGTCATCGGGCTCGAGGTGCACGCGCAGGTCACCTCGAACGCCAAGCTATTCAGCGGCGCGGCGACCGAGTTCGGCGCCGAGCCGAACACGCAGGTCAGCTTCATCGATGCCGGCTTCCCCGGCATGCTGCCGGTGATCAACCGTGAATGCGTGGCGCAGGCGGTACGCACGGGGCTCGGACTCAACGCGCAGATCAATCTCTGGTCCCGCTTCGACCGGAAGAACTACTTCTACGCCGACCTGCCGCAGGGCTATCAGATCAGCCAGTACCAGTACCCGGTGATCGGCAAGGGCGAGATCGAGATCGAGCTCGCGGACGGGACGACCAAGCAGATCGGCATCACCCGCCTGCACCTGGAGCAGGATGCCGGCAAGTCGCTGCACGACCAGCATCCGACCAAGAGCTACATCGACCTCAACCGGTCGGGCGTGGCGCTGATGGAGATCGTCTCCGAGCCGGACATGCGTTCGCCGGAGGAGGCAGGGGCCTATCTCACCAAGCTGCGGCAGATCCTGCGCTATCTCGGCACCTGCGACGGCAATATGGAGCAGGGCTCGCTGCGCGCCGACGTGAACGTCTCCGTCCGCAAGGCGGGCGAGGGGTTCCGCACGCGCTGCGAGGTGAAGAACGTCAACTCCATCCGCTTCGTCATGCAGGCGGTGGAGGCCGAGGCGCGGCGGCAGATCGAGGTCTGGGAATCCGGCGGCGAGGTGGAGCAGGAGACGCGCCTGTTCGACACCACGCGCGGCGTGACCCGCTCCATGCGCTCCAAGGAGGACGCGCACGACTATCGCTACTTCCCCGACCCGGACCTGCCGCCACTGGTGCTGGAGGCTGCCTGGGTCGAGGAGTTGAAGGCCGGCCTGCCGGAGCTGCCCGACGCCCGCCGCGCCCGCTACGTGAACGACTTCGGCCTTTCGGCCTATGACGCGCATGTGCTGACGCTGGAGAAGGAGACGGCCGCCTTCTACGAGACGGTGGCGCAGGGCCGGGATCCGAAGATGGCTGCGAACTGGGTGACCGGCGACTTCTTCGCCGGCCTCAACCGGACCGGCACGAATATCGGCAATTCCCCGGTCAGCGCCGGGAATCTCGGCGCGCTGCTCGACCTCATCAAGGACGGCACGCTCTCCGGCAAGCTGGCCAAGGAGGTGCTGGAGGCGATGTTCGAGACGGGCAAGCCGCCCGCCGCCATCGTCGAGGAGCGGGGGCTTAAGCAGGTGACGGATACCGGCGCGATCGAGGCCGTCATCGACGAGGTACTGGCCAAGAACGCCGACAAGGTGGCCGAATTCCGCTCGGGCAAAGAGAAGCTGTTCGGCTTCTTCGTCGGTCAGACGATGAAGGCCATGCAGGGCAAGGGCAACCCCGCCCTGGTGAACGATCTGCTGAAGAAGAGGCTGGCGGGCTGACGCCCGGCACCACTCCGTGCTTCCCTCCCGGTTCTGGCCCCAGGACCGGGAGAGTCGCGCCTGATGATCACCCTCTACACCTACAACACCCCCAACGGCCGTAAGATCAGTGTGGCCCTTGAGGAGATGGGACTGCCCTATGCGGTGAAAGTCGTGGACATCACCAAGGGCGAGCAGTTCGATCCGGCATTCCTCAAGATCTCGCCGAACAACCGCATCCCCGCAATCATCGATGACGAGGGGCCCGGCGGGCAGCCGATCAGCGTCTTCGAATCGGGTGCCATCCTGCTCTACCTCGCGGAGAAGACCGGGCGCTTCATGCCGAAGGACCTGCGCGGCCGCATCGTGGTGTGGGAATGGTTGATGTGGCAGATGGGCGGCTTCGGCCCGATGCCCGGTCAGTATCACCACTTTCTCACGCGCCCCGAGGGGCCGGCGCGCGACTATGGACTGGAGCGCTACGGCAGCGAGACCAAGCGGCTCTACGGTGTGCTGGACAAGCGCCTGACCGGCCGCGACTTCGTGGCCACGGAAGGGGAGCCCAGCATCGCCGACTTCGCCATCCTCGGTTGGGCCTGGCGGCATGAGCGCCATCTCGGCAGTCTCGATCCGTTCCCGGCGGTGGCCGCCTGGTACGCGCGGATGATGGCGCGGCCGGCGGTGGCGCGCGGGATGCAGGTGGAACTGGCCTGACGGCAGGCAGAGGCCGGCCCTCGCACAGGGGGCCGGCAACCCGTGTGCGGGGTGAAGGGTGAGCGGAACCGCCTGCGGTAACGTCCAAATTGTTGGGAATATGGGGCAGCAGGAGTGCTGCTGGTGCCGACGCCCGGGATTGAACCGGGGACCTACTGATTACGAATCAGTACGTTAGCACCAAAAAGCGAGCAGGAACAGCAACTTAAAGGCCATTGTTTCCCATCGAGAGATCGATGGAGCAATGAACAACTTCAATAGCTTAGACGTAGAGCTGGGAACATCTTACAGCACCGCTGAGGGCGCTACCAGCTCCGCGCTCGACCTCCCCTTTGAGGTAACACACTTCTTCGACTACGGCGCTAGCACCAAGCAGCAACGCACCTACACCCTGCGGACCCTGGCCGAGACGATCCGGCTGGAGACCAAGCGGGAGAAGGACAAGCTGCCTTGGCTCAAGCTGGCGCGGTTCGGGGATGCCCGCACCGACAAGAACAGCCTGCGCCATGACGGCAATGTGCTGGCCATCACGGGCGTCGAAGCCGACTACGACGGCGGCAAGGTCACGCCGGAGGAGGCGGTGGAGGTGCTGGAGAAGGCCGGCATCCTCGGCATGATCTACACCAGCCCCAGCCACACGGCCGCCGCGCCGCGCTGGCGGGTGCTGTGCCCGGCCTCTGCAGAGCTGCGCCCTGACCAGCGCGACCACCTGATGGGCCGCCTCAACGGCCTGTTCCGGGGCATCCTGGCGCCGGAGAGTTGGACACTGAGCCAGAGCTATTATTACGGCTCCGTCCGTTCCAATCCGTCCCACTTCGTCGCGCTGGTGGATGGCCAGCCCATTGACGAGGCGGACGAGCTGGACAACGGCTGGACTGGTAAGGCGCAGAGCGAGCCGAACCCGGCGGGAAGCACGGGAGAGCAGGCGGCCGGCGAGACGCGGGACATGGCCGAGCTGGTCGCCAACCTCCTGTCTGGCCTTGAGATGCACGGCTGCACTCGCACCTTGGCCATGCGCTGGCTCAAGGGCGGCATGGCGGACGCTCAGGCGGTGCTCACGCTGCGGGGGCTGTATCACTGCATACCCCAAGCCGCGCGGAACACGCCAACCGAGCCCGACCGCTGGCAGAAGCGGTATGAGGACATCCCCCGCGCGGTGTCGTCAGCCCGCGCGAAGCTGGGCGAGGCCGCACAGGAGCCGCAGGACGCGCCGGCTTGGCTGGAGCACTGCCAGACCGACCGGGAAGGCGAGGCCCGCTCCAACCTCGCGAACACAATGCTGGCCCTGCGGCGCGATCCGCAGCTCAAGGAGATTCTGGCCTACGACCAGATGCTCCGCGCCGAGATCCTGGCCAAGCCGGTGCCCTCCAGCCTGTGCCCGGCCGAGGATGCCCGCCCCATCCAGGATGCGGACGTGTCGGGCATTCAGGAGTTCTTGCAGCGGCAGGGGCTTGAGCGGGTGTCGAAGGATACCGTGCATCAGGCCGTGGCCCTGCGCGCCCGCGAGCGCGGCTTCCATCCGGTGCAGGAGTACCTGAACGGGCTGCGATGGGACGGCACTGAACGGCTGGGAACCTGGCTGCACACCTACCTCGGCGCGGAGAAGACCGACTACACCGCCGGCATCGGCACCATGTTCCTGGTGGCCATGGTCGCCCGCGTGTTCGAGCCGGGAACCAAGTGCGATTACATGTTGGTTCTGGAAGGCCCGCAGGGGGCCATGAAGTCCACCGCCTGCGCCATCCTGGGCGGCCCATGGTTCAGCGACAATCTCCCCGACATTCGCGGCGGCAAGGACGTGAGCCAGCACCTCAACGGCAAGTGGCTGATCGAGGTGGCCGAGATGAGCGCCCTCGACAAGGCGGAGGCCGCCGCCCTCAAGGCGTTCATCACCCGGCCGGTGGAGCGATATCGGCCGAGCTATGGCCGAAAGGACGTGATCGAGCCCCGCCAGTGCGTGTTCATCGGCACGACGAACAAGGCGGCATACCTGCGCGACGAGACCGGCGGCCGGCGCTTCTGGCCCGTGAAGGTGGGCGCGGTGCTCGCCGTGGAGGCGCTGAAGCGGGACCGGGATCAGCTTTTTGCGGAGGCCGTGGCGCTCTACCGGAACGGTGCCGCCTGGTGGCCCAGCCGGGAGTTCGAGGCCGAGCACATCAGGGCGGAGCAGGACAAGCGGTATGAGGCCGATGCCTGGGAGCAGGCCATTGCCGAGTGGCTGGTGGGTAAGTCCAAGGTGACGGTGCTGGAGGTGGCCCGTGGCGCCCTTGCTTTCGACACGGCGCGGATCGGCACGGCGGACCAGCGCCGCATCGGCGCAGCCCTGGAGCGTCTGGGGTGGGAACGGAAAGCGTCCAACGGGGTGCGCTGGTGGGTGAAGGAGGCGCGGGCATGAGTACCGCACTTCCTCAAGTGCGTCACTTCGACATCAGGCAAAAACAGTCACTTAGGCGGCCAGTGACGCACAGTGACGCACTTTCTCTTCGAGGTACGGAGGAGAACGGAACAGGGGGTGGAGGGGTAGGGGAGGAGGGAGCAGCGCCGGCACATAGGAAAAATGCGGCACTGTGCGTCACTGCGTCACTGCGACACTCCCTCGAAGACCTGGCGCAGCGCGTGGTCCGGCTATCTCCCGACCGCCGAGACCCCGAGCAGTTCCACATGGAGAAGGCGGAGCTGGCGCACGCTCTGCGCCGCCTCGCGCGGGCTTGGAGGGCGGCATGAGCTATCCCATCGCCATTGGTTCCGATGATCTTCGGGACGCCCGCGCCGCTGGCGTGACCTACGCGCAGGAAATGCTGGCAGAGCTGGGGGCGTCGGCTTCCCGCAATGCATTGCTGGCGACCTGTCATCAGGTACAGCAAGCGGCGGCCGATGCCGGCTACAGCCTGCGCGACGTGCTCCTGCTGTCCGATGCCTTCTACGAGGGCGCACGAGAGGAGAAGGCAAGGCTCGTGGCTGCCGGGTGCCAGCCGGGCCGGGCAGGACGGGCATGAGCGCCGGACCTATCCGGGTGCTGCTGCTGCCCGATGCCGCCGATCCCGAGGGGCAACCACGCCCTGCCCTGGCCGTGCCCGGCCGGCGGCTGCCCGTCCTCTACCCCAGCCTCCACGCCGCCCTGGAGGAGGGAATGTCTCGCCCCGCCCGCGCCGAATGAAATCGCTGAGGGCTGACGATTCCAGACCGCACCCCCAGGAGAGTTTTCCCGCCTGCGAATAAAACTTTTGGCCGGGGAAAAATTGTTGCCGTTTAGCGCAGGGAGGCTGGGGGCGCGGTCTACGTCAGCCAGTGCTGAGAGATTTTCATTTCTCCTCGGCCGGCCGAGAGATGCCCCTCCTCCAGGCCTCGCTTCACCTCCAGGGCGGCGTGGAGGCTGGGGGTAGACGGTCAGGCGGGGCGGCCAACTCGAACCTCCGTTTTGTGGACGCGCTTTCCCGTTTGGGGGCGCGGTCTAGACCCGAAAGGCGGGAGAGATTTCACCTAGTGCTGGGGCGACGGGTAGTCGAGACGCTGAATCAGCGCGTTACCAATATCGTCATACGAGCCATGAACGAGGCGCACCCTACCTCTGACATCGAGTTCCTTGAGAACTTCGACCCAAATGCTGTCTGCCAAAGCCGATAGATTTCTGATCTTGGTGATGGCCTCAACCATCATGATGTCGTAGCGGATCAATGCATCGTCGGTGAGTGCGGCAGCATTAATCAGCACGGTCATCGAGATACCCCTTCTCCCTCAGCCAAGCCTTCAGGATCCGCTCGACCAGCGAGGATACAGAGCGGTCGTCGTCCTTGGCTGCTTGCTCCAGCGCCGCCTTCATGTCCGGTGGAATGCGGAAGGAAAGCGCCTCCGTCTTAGCCATCTAACACATCCTCACACATTTCCCTTGACGGGACTCTCGCATTGTATGAGTTTGTGTGCGGCCGAGCAAGGAGTTCGCACCTCCAAGCCCGGCCTGACCACCACCTGTTCCTATGGAGAACCGGCAATGGCTACCCGCGCCGATAGCACAACCGTGCCCGCTTCCAGAAGAAGACTGTCGGCTCTGCCGGCGGCGCCACGGAGAAGACGAGGGGGCGCCACGGGCCTGGGCCACTTCCCGACCCGCCCGCAACGCGCCCTGGCCTACCTGGCCAACGGCGATCTGCCGCCGCTCCCCCGAATGGGGGAACGGCTTTCCGTCTCCGCCCTCATGACCGGCTATGTCGCGGCCGTCGCGCTCGGCGGCCTCGGCTTCGGCCTGATGCTCGCCGGAGGGCTGATCTGATGCCGCCCATCCCGGAAGACATCCGCGAGCATTACGAGGCGGTCGATGCCGCGCTCTCTGACATCGGCCACGTGGTAACCCTGCTCGACCTGGTTCTTGAGCAGGTGATGGAAGACCAGTGCTGCACGGCCCAGGCGCTGGGGTTCTTCCTCAGCCGCCAGCTCGACGATCTGCGCCGCAAGGCCGAGGCGAACTTGGACGGGATCTGGGTGGCCTGCGGTGGCAATCCCGAAGGGGGCCGCCAGCCATGAGCAGCCGCATCAGCAGAAGATCCACCATGACCGCGTTCCTGCCGATTGTTGCCGCCCCCGCACTGGCCTCGGCCGCTCCCGCGCCCGCTGACCCTGCGCTCGCCGCCTACCGCGCCGTCATGGCGCAGAAGGATGCCATTGAGGGCCTGCCGAACGAGCAGTGGCACCTGGTGGAGGCATGGTGTGAGGAGGAAATCGCGGCGCTCGACGCCCTGACCGAGCAGAACCCCGGCGGCCTGGCCGCGCTGCTGCGCCGCCTGGTGGTGCTGTCTGAACGTCTGGACGGCGACACCGGGTGGAACCTCATGGACGGCGAGGCCGATCTGCTGCGCGCCCTCGGGGAGCAGGCGCGGAAGCTGCTGGCTGGGGCAGGAGGCGGCGCATGAGTCGGAGCCTCCTAGGCTTGCCCAAGCGTGGGGCAACGGTCCTGCTGCTCCGCGTGCTGATTGGCTTCTGGCGCGGGCGGATTGTCGTAAATCAGTGGCGCCTTGCCCGCAGTAAGCGGTGGCTGCTCCGTGCAGCAGCAGCGGGCTAAACGGCCGGAAAATTCTTACTGCCTAGGGCTGTGTAACCCTTGCACAGATACAGTGTAGGGGCTACACTGCCTTTCAAGATGGAAGGCAGTCCTATGTCGTTCGAAGATTCTCTGTACTCGCCCCGCTATCCGTCCCCCAAGGTTTGCAGTGCCGTGGGCGTTCCCCTCGACAAGATGAAGCACTTGGTGTTCCGCAAGCCGTCCGTGATCCTGTTGACGGAGGCGGAGCGGGCAGCGGCGGAGCCGGGTGGTGCCTTCCTCTGGAGCTTTCAGCGTGCCCTCCAGTTCGCCCTGACGGTGAAGCTCAACCGTATGGGGCTGCAGACGCGCCACGCGGCCCTGATCGCCGCCGGCTTCACCGATGTGGGCAACGACGCGTGGGATGGCCCGGAGCCGACCGTTGAGCGTCTGCCCTGTCACCTTTTCAAAGAGGGCCAGACGCTCCTGGTCGCCTATGAGGGTTCGACCGAGGGACACGCCATTTGCTGGCGCCCCGCCCAGACGCTGGCGACCGCCTTGCTGACACGCTCGCATCAGGGGCGCAGTGAGGACGCCATTGTGGTCCACGTGGACCCGATTTTTCATCGCCTTCGGGCGGCGCTCGAAAGTTGAGCACCGCCCCCATGATGGCCTCGGGCAGCCATGCGAACGCTGCGAAGCGTCCGATCCTTCAATGGAGCCCGGTGCTCAAGTTTGCCGCTGGGAAAGGGCCGGGTGCGGGGCGTCCGGATTATAAGGCGGTCGAGGCCCAGCGGCGCCTCTCGGGAACCTCGGCCGCCCGCCCCTTCCAATTCGCTTTCTGCGCCGGGATGGCGCGGAGAGAGGCCGCGCAGGCCGGCCACACCGTAACGGCCGCCGATGGCTTGCTGCGGGATGCAGCCCGCCGGACTAGGCGCCGAGCCTGCACTTTTCCTCTGACCGCCGGGATGGCGGCCGATCCTTCGAAGGACACCAACCATGCTGCGTGATCTCCTGGAGCGACGGGCGGCTATTGCTGCCGACCTGCGTGCGCTGAATGAAACCCCTGCCGGGAACGACGGCGATCTCTCCCCCGAGCAGCGCTCGCGCTGGGACACGCTGAAGGGCGAGTTGGAGACGCTGGAACAGCGCATCTCCCGGCAGGCCACCTTGGACGACGCTGAGCGCCGGATGCAGGGCCAGCCCGTGGGTGGCACGGGTGACGTCAGCCTGGACCGCGAGATTGCCCGTGTGGGCATGCTCGACGTGGTGCGCGCCGCGATGGGCGGAACCGATCACGCCGCCGGCCGCGCCCGCGAGATCAGCGCCGAGCTGGAGCGTCGTTCCGGCCGAAAGGCGCAGGGGATGTTCTGGCACATGGGCCAGCCCATCGAGCGCCGCGTGCTGACGACCGCCGCGCCGGCCGGTGGTCCGGGCAGCAACCTGATTGCCACCGAGCACCGCCCCGACCTGTTCATTGACCGGCTGCGGAACACGACCCGCGTGCGCTCCCTGGGCGCAACGGTGCTGACCGGCCTGACGGGCAACCTCTCCATCCCGCGCCGGAAGGCGAGCATCACCGCCGGGTGGGTGGCGGAGAATACCGCACTGCCCAACAGCGACCCGCAATTTGAGGCCATCACCCTCTCGCCGAAGCACGCAGGCGCCATCAGCGAATGGAGCCGAAATATGATCCTGCAGGCGAGCCCGGACGTGGAGCAGCTTGCCCGCAACGACATGGCGGCAACGCTCTCCGAGCTGCTGGACGCTGCGGCCATCTCCGGCACGGGAGCGAACAACCAGCCGACCGGCATCCTGAACACCGCCGGGATTGGCACGGTGGCGATGGGCACCAACGGCAGCGCGCCGACCTTCGACAAGCTGGCCGACCTGGTGGGGCTGGTGGAGGACGCCAACGCTGACGGCACCAGCATGGGCTTCCTGACCAACACGAAGGTCCGCCGCGCTGCGGCCAAGGTGAAGGACAGCGCCGGTATTCCGCTGGGCCTCGATGTGATGTTTCAGGGCCAGCGCGTCGCTGTCTCCAACATCGTGCCGAGCAACCTGACGAAGGGGACCGGCACCAACCTCTCCGCCGCCATCTACGGCAACTGGTCCGATCTCCTGATCGGGGTGTGGAGCGAGTTGGACCTTCTGGTAAATCCGTTCGAGAGCACCGCCTACTCGAAGGGCAATGTCAGCATTCGGGCCATGATGACCGTAGACATTGCGGTGCGTCACCCGGAGAGCTTCGCGGCCATCACGGATCTGGTGGCCTGATGACCCCGGCCCGTTTCCCTGACGGGCTGGAGAGGCGCGCAGCAACCGAGCTGCGTGCCGCCGGCCGGCGCCTGGAGGGCTACGCCGCGACGTTCGGAACCGAGGCCGCCATTGGCGGCTTCCGGGAGACGATCCGGGCGGGCGCCTTCCGGGCTTCCCTGGCCGCCAGGAGCGACATCCTGGCGCTGCTGGATCATGACCCCACCCGGCTTCTCGCCCGGACCGGCAGCGGCACGCTGCGGCTGGAGGAGGATGCGCGGGGGCTGCGGTTCGAGATCGATGTTCCCGACACGCAGCTTGGCCGCGATGTGCTGGCGCTGGCGGAACGCCGGGATCTGGGCGGGATGAGCTTCGGTTTCCGGGTCAAGGACGAAGCCTGGCCCGCGCGGGATCAGCGAGAACTGCGGGCGGTGGAGCTGGTTGAAATCAGCGTAGTCCACAGCTTCCCGGCCTACTCACAGACCAGCATCAGCGCGCGAGCCCGCGCAATGGGGCGGGCCGAAGCCGCCGCCCTGCTGCGCAGCCGCTATTTGGAGACGATCTGATGGCCGGCCTCCTCTCCCGCCTGTTCCGCAAGCCGGAAACCCGCGCGCTGGATGCCGAGAGCTTCGGGCGCTTCTTCGGCATCGCCACGCCGCCCGGCGGCCAGTCCATCAGCCCCCGCCTGGCGGAGAACTTGGCGACCGTCTCCGCCTGTATTGGCGCGGTGAGCAGCGTCATGGCGTCGCTACCCGTGTTCGTCTATCGGAGGGCGCCGCGTGGGCGGGTGGAACTGGTTGACCATCCCGTGGCCCGTCTGACGCGCCGCCCGAATGACCGGCAGACATGGCCCGACTTCATCGAGTGGTTGGTGGGCCAGACGCTGCTGCACGGCAACGGGCTGGCTGAGGTGGCCTATGACGGCGCAGGCCGCCCTACGGCGCTGATCCCGGTGCCCTGGCCTTCGGTGCAGGTTGTCGTGCTCCCCAGCGGGCGCTTGGCCTATGACGTGTCGGACGAGCGCGGCACGCGGCGGCGCCTTCTCGATGGCGAGGTGCTGCACGTCCGCGACCGTTCGGATGACGGCATCGTTGGCCGCAGTAGGATCAGCCGCGCCCCCGAAGTTCTGGGCATCGCGATTGCGGCCAACAATGCGGTGAGCAAGCTCTACGGCACCGGCCTTCGGGCTTCCGGGCACATCGTCACGCCGCACTACCTCAACGGTACGCAGCGAGAGCAGGCGCGGGTCGTGGCGGAGGCGTTCCGGCAGGCGCAGCAGGAAGGGCGCCTTCCGGTGCTGGAAGGTGACTGGAAGTACGAGGGCACCACCATCAGCCCCGAGGACGCGGAACTGCTGCAGAGCCGGCGGTTTTCGGTCGAAGAATTGTGCCGGTTGTTTCAAGTTCCGCCGCCGATCATCCAGGACTTGAGCCACGGCACGTTCACCAACTCGCGCGAGGCGGGGCGGTGGTTCGCGCAGTTCAGCCTGGCGCCGATGGCCCGGAAGATCGAAGCGGAGTTTGAGCGCAGCGTTTTCGGCAGTAGCAGCGCGGACTGCATGCTGGAGCTGGATATGTCGGGGCTGATGCGGGCCGACGCGGAAGCCCGCTGGCAGTCGCACAAGATTGCGGTCGAAGCCAACATCCTGGACCCGGACGAAATCCGGGAGATCGAGGGCTGGAATCCGCGAGGGCAGGGGGTGGCTGTCTGACCGTGCCGCGCCACGATGCCCTTCCTCTGAGCCTTCCGCCCCGTGGCCTGAACCGCGAGCAGGCGGCCGCGTATGTCGGGGTCTGCCCCGACGTGTTCGACCGCTTGGTGAAGGCTGGCGAGATGCCGCAGCCCGTGAGGTTCCAGGACATGCGGCGCGTGATCTGGGATCGGCAGGCCCTCGACCACGCCTTTGACCGCCGCTCCAGCCTGCTGCAGCAGGTGGATGCGCCGCCCGCCAAGTCTGCGATGCTGGAGGCGATCCGTGGTTCGCGTTGATCTGCGGTACGTGAAGCGGCAGGTGAGGGAGCGGCGCCGCGCCGATGGGAGTCTGTGGTGCCGGGAATACTGGTATTACCGCCGCCCCGGCGCGCCCGATGACGGCAGCCGTCTTCCCGGATGCCCGACCGACGCCGAGTTCATGGCCACGCTCCGGCAGTTCAACGACCGCGCCGAGGCCCGGCCGCCGGAGACGATCACGGGCACCTTCGCCAATCTGGTGAAGCGCTACAAGGCGTCGCCCGAGTTCGCCGAGCTGCGGGAGAAGACCCAGCGCGACTATGCGGCGATGCTGGCTCGCGTCGAGGCGATGATCGGGCCGTTCCCCATCGCTGACATCGACCGGGAAGTGACCTACGCCATTCGCGACAAGTTCGCTGCCACGGCGCATTTGTCCAACTACGTGGTGCGGGTGTTTCGTCTGGTGCTGGGGTGGGCGGTGGACCGCGGCGAGCTGCCCAGCAACCCGGCATCCCGGCCGCGGCAGCTTACCGTGAGGCCCCGGCAGGCCGTGTGGAGCCTGGAGGCCGAGGCGCTGTTCCTGGAGCACGCTGGGCCCGAGATGCGCCTTGCCTACCTGCTGCATGCTTTCCTCGCCCAGCGGCAGGGCGACAACCTGGCGATGACCTGGGCTCAGTATCAGGGCGGTGCCATCCGGGTGCGGCAGAGCAAAACCGGGGCGCTGGTCGAGGTGCCCGCCCATAAGGTGCTTCGTGAGGCTCTGGAGGCTGCGCCCCGCGTCTCGACGCACATCCTGACGGATCGCAACGGTAAGCCCTGGAACGCGGACACTTTCCGGCACGGGTGGCGGAAGGTGACTGTGGCGGCGGGCCTGACCGGACTGCAGAACCGAGACCTTCGCCGCACCGCAATGGTCCGCATGGCCGAGGCTGGTGCGACGGACATCCAGATTGCCGCTGTAAGCGGCCACACAATCGAGGAGACCCGGAAAATTTTGGAGACGTACATCCCCCGGAACGGGCGGATGGCGGCAGCGGCAGTGAGGCGGCTGGAGCAGGCTGGCACCCGCTCCAAGCCTAAACACTGAACGCTTTGGGAAATACTTTGGGAAAAACTGGGAAACACCGGCCCAACTGAGCGGCTAACCCCTTGTTTTTATGGTGCCGACGCCCGGGATTGAACCGGGGACCTACTGATTACGAATCAGTTGCTCTACCGCTGAGCTACGTCGGCGCGCAGGCGCTATCTAGCGCTCAAGGACAGGCAGGGCAACCGTCTTGCGGCGCCGCTGCCACAAGAAATCTGCGGGGGGGGGGAAGGACGTGGCCTCCGCCCGGGCGGAGGCCTCATCCGGCCTTAATGTACCAGAACCGGTACCATCTCGTGCTGCAGGATCGCAGCGGTTGCGAGCGTGGCGTCGGGAGCCGCGCCGATCTGCGTACCGTCCGCGGCATGGATCGCAACGGCATGGTTGCCGTCAACCAGAATAGGGCGGATGTAGGCGATCTGCTCCGCCCCGAAGCGCGCCCATTCGGCCGGCGCAAGCTGCCGCAGCGCATCGGCTGCGGTGAAGGAACGAGTGGGGCCTTCCTTGTTCATGATGCGGATTCTCCTCATGCTGTCCCGCTCAGCGGGCCCAGCTTACGGCCATAGTCTCGTGCCGTGGTTGTGCCCCCCGGCCATTCCCAGTCCAGCCGGCTCCTCCGCGTCGGCCCTGCTGCGGCCCTCCCTTTGCAAGGTGCAGCCCGAGGCTTTCCGCGAAGTTTCTGGATCCAGAATGACCGGCGGGGTCGAAAGTTTACCGGACCGAGGTGTCGCTCTCGTCGAGGGCGCCACTTTGCACGAGCGGTCGCCCCCCCTGCGCCCCACGCGTGCCGATGTGAATGGATTTCACCCGCACTTCGGGCTGGGGGCGCTTGAGATCGATGTGCAACAGGCCGTTATCCAGCCAGGCCCCTTCCACCTCGATCCCCTCTGCCAGAACGAAGGCGCGCTGGAACTGCCGCGCGGCGATGCCACGGTGCAGGAAAACCCGCCCCTCCGGCTCCTCGCGCTGCTTGCCGCGGACCACCAACTGATTGTCCTCCTGCGTGATCTGCAGGTCGTCCATGCTGAAGCCGGCTACGGCGAGGGTGATCCGAAGGCGGTTCTCCCCGGTCTGCTCGATGTTGTAGGGGGGATAGCCGTCGGCGTTCTTGGCAACGCGGTCGAGCATCTGCTCCAGATGGTCGAAGCCAAGGAACAGGGGCGACCCAAAGAGTGACGAACGAGACATGACGGAGCGGAACTCCTCAAGAACGAGCGAGCCTGCGACAGGACCCGAAGCACCCTGTCTTGATTGATAGATTGTGCAACCGCGGAGCGGATGCAAGAGGCCGGAGAGGCCGTCTGCCAAGGCAGTTGATGCGGCGCGGCGTGGCGGCTACAGCAGCGTTTCCATGTCCGAAACCGAATTGCTGCCCATTCTCCTGGTGCCCGATGCCCATCTGCGCGCCAAGGCCCGCCCGGTCGGCGCAGGCGATACCGAGACGGTGCGCGCCCTGGCGCCCCGCATGCTCGCGACCATGTACAAGGCGCCCGGTATCGGCCTTGCGGCCCCGCAGATTGGCAGCCTTCTGCGGCTGGTGGTGATCGATCTCCAGCCAGACGACAAGCCTTCGCCCTTCATCATGGTGAACCCGGAGATCGTCGCCACGAGCGCCGAGCTGGCGACGCGGGAGGAAGGCTGTCTCTCCCTGCCGAACCAGTATGCGGATGTGACGCGCCCGGCAGAGGTCAAGGTCCGGTGGACGAATCTCGAGGGAAGCCGGCAGGAACTGACGGCAGACGGCCTCCTGGCGGCCTGCATCCAGCACGAGATTGACCATCTGAACGGGGTGCTCTTCGTCGATCATCTTTCCCCGCTGAAGCGCAACATGCTGCTGCGCCGTCTGGCCAAGGAGCTGAAGGCCAAGGCACGGGACGGCGAATGATGCCGTTGCGCCTGGCCTTCATGGGCAGCCCCGACTTCGCGGTGCCGGCACTGCGGGCGCTGCACCGGGCCGGGCACGAGGTGGTGGCGGTCTATACGCAGCCGCCGCGCCCCTCCGGCCGAGGCCAGAAGGAGGCACCCTGTGCCGTGCACCGCGCCGCGCTGGAACTGGGCCTGCCCGTGCGCCATCCGCCACGCCTGCGCCGTGACGAGGCGGAGCACGCCTATTTCGCCTCGCTGGCATTGGATGCGGCCGTCGTTGCAGCCTATGGCCTGATCCTGCCGGGCGCCATGCTGCGCGCCCCGCGGCAGGGCTGCCTGAACATCCATGCCTCCCTGTTGCCCCGCTGGCGGGGCGCTGCCCCGATCCAGGCCGCCATCCTTTCCGGCGACGCCGAGACGGGCGTCACCATCATGCAGATGGAAGAGGGGCTGGACACCGGCCCCATGCTGCTCGCCGGACGGGTTCCGATCGGTCCACGCGATGGCACGCCTGCCATCCACGATGCGCTGGCCGAGTTGGGCGCGAGATTGATCCTGCGCGCGTTGGCGGAGAATCCGCCGGCCAAGCCACAGCCCCAGGACGGCGTGACCTACGCCCCCAAGCTCACCAAGGAGGATGGCCGGCTGCGCTGGACGGAGCGCGCCGAAGCCCTCGACCGTCGGGTCCGGGCCCTGAACCCCTGGCCCGGCACTTTCTTCGTGCACCAGGGGGAGGTGATCCGGGTGCTGGAGGCGCAGCCGGAGGCATGCTCCACGCCAGCCCAACCCGGAACGGTTCTGGATAGCGAGCCGAGGATCGCCTGCGGCGAGGGCGCCCTGCGTCTGCTGCGCCTGCAACGCCCCGGTCGCGGTGCGGTCGATGCGGCGGCGTTCCTGCGTGGCTATTCCTTGCCTCCCGGGATGGTGCTGGGCTGAAGGCCATGCCGCGCTACGCTTTGCTGGTCGAGTATGACGGCGCGCCTTTCGTCGGCTGGCAGCGGCAGAGCAGCGGCCTCTCCATCCAGCAGGTGCTGGAGGAGGCGGCCGCGCCGTTGAGTGGTGGCGAGCCGGTCCGGATGATGGCCTCCGGCCGCACCGATGCGGGGGTCCATGCCCTTGGCCAGGTGGTCCAGTTGGATCTCGCCCGGGACTTGCCGCCGGAGCGCCTGCGGGAGGCGCTCAACTTTCACAGCCGCATGCATCCGGTTTCCGTCGTGCGGGTTGCGCGCGCGCCTGAGGACTGGTCGGCGCGGTTCAGCTGCATTAAGCGTGGGTACCGCTACCGCATCCTGAACCGCCGGGCACGGCCGGCACTGGATATGGGGCGCGTCTGGCACCTCACCCTGCCGTTGGACGCGGAGGCCATGCACAGGGCAGCGCAGACGCTGCTTGGCCGACATGACTTCTCCGCCTTCCGCGCCGCCGCCTGCCAGGCCAAGGACGCCTTGCGCACGCTCGATCGCCTGGACATCGCTCGGCAGGGGGATGAGGTTGTGGTGGAAACGGAGGCACGCTCCTTCCTGCACCATCAGGTGCGGAATCTCGTCGGTACGCTTGTGGAGGTCGGCCTCGGGCGGCGGCCTGTCTCCTGGCCGCGTGCCTTGCTAGAGGGGCGTGACCGCAGCGCGGCGGGTCAGACCGCACCGGCCGCCGGGCTGACCTTCCTGTTCGCACGCTACCCGGAGCCGCTCGACTGGTGCTGAGGGCTTGCGGCTGCCGCCGCGTCGCCGCACCCTTGACGCATGTCGGAGCGCTTCCATCGCACGATCCCCGAAGGTGAAGACCGGGAAAGGCTGGTCTGCGCCGATTGCGGCTTCATCGCCTACGAGAATCCCAAGATCGTCGTGGGCGCGGTTGTGGTGGAGGCAGGCCAGATCCTACTCTGCCGGCGCGCCATCCCGCCGCGGGCAGGCTACTGGACCCTGCCGGCGGGGTTTCTGGAACTCGGCGAGACGGCACCAGAAGGAGCCGCGCGGGAGGTCTGGGAGGAGGCGCGCGCCCGAGTGCGGCTAGAGGGTCTCCTGGCAGTCTATTCGATCGCCCGTATCGGCCAGGTCCAGCTTCTGTTTCGCGCGGAACTGGCGGAGCCGGGCTGGTCTGCGGGGCCGGAAAGTCTGGAGGTGCGGCTCTTTGCCTGGGAGGAGATTCCCTGGGAGGAGATCGCCTTCCCCTCCGTCCGCTGGGCGCTTCAGCATTGGCATGCAACCCGAAGGCACCCACTGGGCGCGCCCGCCACGAATCCGCCCGAAGATCCACGGGGGACACGCCCACTGGCCGAGGGCGCTGCG
Organism: Roseomonas sp.; assembly: GCA_035565935.1. Taxonomy (GTDB): domain Bacteria; phylum Pseudomonadota; class Alphaproteobacteria; order Acetobacterales; family Acetobacteraceae; genus Pseudoroseomonas. The sequence goes on along the minus strand of DATMRU010000055.1, from coordinate 2,547 downwards.
TAGAGGCGGGCAGCCATCCCAACGGGACTAATGATCAGCTTCGGCTTCTTGAGAGAAAGTCAGGTGGCGGAGGGGATGGGATTCGAACCCACGAGACGGGTTATCCCCGTCTAACGGTTTAGCAAACCGCCGCCTTCGGCCACTCGGCCACCCCTCCGCGGAGTGTTGAAGTTGCACGGCGTATGCGGAGCCGCTTCTAACCGCATAGCGGCCTTCCGTCAAACCTGGACTGGTGCCTGAGCCCGCGAAAAGTCGGAGGACTGGCCGGAAAGAAGACAGGTGTCCGGGTGCAGCAAGGCGCACCCGGATAGGAGAGCCGTTCTCCGGGGCGGTGGCCGCCCCTGCGGCTAGTTAACCGGCGCGGCCTCGAAGATCTTGCGGAGCTGAGCTGCCCGACTCTCGAGGGGCGCGATCTGCGCCAGTGTCTCAGCGACCTCCATCAGCTTGGCGCGGGCTCCGGAATCATGCCGGTACTCGTCAGCCCTTGCCAGCAGCGCATCCGTCAGCAAAACCAGGACGACGCTGAAGCGCTGTGCCGTCGATGCGCCCGGGCCCGCCCAGGCGGGTGCCGCACCCCACCAGAGGATGTCCACCAGTCGACCGGCTTCAGCCGCCGCGAAGATCGCGCCCGTAACGCCGGACACCGCATCCAGGAGTGCGCGCTTCACCACCGCGTCGGCCGCGAGACCTGTTTCGCGCGGGTTGTCCTCCAACACCTGGTGCAGACGCTGAAGCTCCGCCGCCAGGACGTCGCCGGGGCAGGCATGGACCTGCGCGCCGATCATCGTCCCCGTGCTGTCGCCGAAGCTGCTCGGCGCCTCGAGCGCGTTGATGAGCGGGTGGTACTCGGACTCGCCGCTCCAGTCGAACTGGCCGCGGAAGAATTGCTCGTCATAGCCGCAGGGGACGCCCAGGAAGCGGACGGCCACGTCAGCCCCGCTGCGGTTGATCTCGTAAAGGGCAAGCTCCAGCGTGTTCACCGGCCAGCCAAGATCGACGGCGCTCCAGAAGCTGTCGGGAGCCTGCTCGCCCTCCAGCGCCACGGCATTGACCAGAAGATGCGTCGCCTGCCCAAGATTCTGCACATTGAAGTGCCGGTCCGGGCCGTGCAGGCCAACGAGCCCGGCCTCGATGCCCTGCGTAATGTCACGCGCGACAATGCCGTTCTCCAGGACATGGGTGAAGCGGGTGGTGGCAAAGCGCGTCGGGCCACCCTGGCGGGCTGCCAGCATCCATTGGGTTTCCGCCAGCTTTTTGGTCGCCGTGTAGACATGGTCAGTTACGTAAGCGAAACATTTACCGGTCGATGAGTAGACAGCTTGGGCAACCTGATGACGCTGGCAGGCGGCGATGACATTCGTGGTGCCGAAGACGTTGGTCTCCACGGCATCCCGGACCACCACCTCGGCACGGCCCGGTTCGCGGATGGCGGCCAGATGAAAGACCACTTCGGGACGCGCCTGCACAAAGGCAGCGTCAAGAGCCGCGGCATTGCGGATATCCGCCTGCAGCCACTCGCCTTCACCGTGGGGCTGCACGAGGTCAAGGCTGACGAGACCCGCTGGCTCGAAGGAGGCAAGCAGGCTGCGCAAGCGCGTGCCGACGCAGCCCGCGCCGCCGATGACCATGATGCGGCGGCCCTTGAGACGGCGCGATGCCGCCTCGCGGTGCAGCTCGACAGTGCGCGTCATGGCCAGTTCGAGAGGACTTTCCGAAAGCCGCCCCTCCTCTTTCATCGCCGCGATCAGCTTGCGGGTCGCCGCACGGAGCGCGGAAAGAGTTTTGGCGTCCAGTTCAGCAAGGCCGGGCGGAGCCAGGCCTCTGATCTCCTCGATGAGGCTGGCGCTTGCAGAAAGGGGCATATGCGAGGTCCGTTGCTGAGGGCAGGTTGCGTGACGGGCGGAATTCCCGAGGAGAAATTCTACGCAGTTAGCAAAAATTCTCAGAAATCACTCAGCATGGTTTCCTGTCTCGCGAGAAGTATCGCCCTGCCGATGGAAGGAGAAAATCCAAATGCCTGTGAAGCAGGGTGAATTTCAGAACGGTTATTGGTCAACTTCACGTCGCCAACCTGCGAAGCCACGCTCCAGGTTGAAGAGACGCGCCGGATTATACCCAGCTGAAACCAATGCCCGGATCGCCGCGCTGCTGCGCATGCCAGATTGGCAATAGACCAGTACATCACGGTTACGCGGGATGGCGCCGAGGACGGCCTCGGCCTGGTCGGCCTCCCCCTCAAGCACTGACTGCACCGCGCGCTCGATCTCCGGCTTGGCGATCCGGAGGGCCCCCGGGAGAGTTCCGCCTAGCCATTCGTCGGGGTTGCGAACGTCGAGTAGAAGCATTTCCTCACCCGCATCGATACGGGCCCGCAAAGCCTCTGGAGTCAGCGCCTGCCCGACCACCGGCGCCGAGCAGACCATTTGTTCGGCGCGGAGGACGATGTCGTTGGCGGGCTTGCTGCAGCAGGGGCAGGCGGGGTTCTTGGCGAGGCTGACGGTGTCGAAGGAGAGGTCGAGGCCGTCATAGACCAGCATGCGGCCGATC
>DATMRU010000054.1:0-28186 GCA_035565935.1 Roseomonas sp. | reverse complement strand
CGGCCTCTGTGGTGTCAGTGCCGCTATTGCCAATGCGGTCTACAATGCCACCGGCGTGCGCGTGAGGGACTATCCGATCACTCTGGACAAGCTGATCGAGCGCTTGCCACAACCGGCCTGAGCGCATGGGCGGAGGAGTCCCCTGCTGCTCACAGCGGTCAAGCCTCAGCCCCTCGTCATCCAAGAGCAGGGCAGCTTCGCGGTCGGCGGGTCTGTCGCCACGACGCCAGGGATCTGCAATCCCTGCAAGCTGTCCTGATACCGCTCCGCATGTGTTTGCCGCATAAGATATCTTATGTAAAGCTATCGCTTTCTCTTATGACACCACTTGGCTGACCCAGTGTGCTTAAGCCGCGTTGATCGGCTCTGACTGATAGCCCTGCTCAGCCGCCGGTCCCCCGGCTTCACAGGTCACTCACCGGGCCGCGACCAATCCGCGATGGTCGGGCACAGCGTCGCGCCTGCGCATTGCTGCCGGGGGCGGAGAACTGACGCCCGGTTCAAGCACCGCCAGCAACTCACGTCCTCACCAAAGGCCGTGCGGATGGCGGCGGCGTCGCTCTCGGAGACCAGGAACAGGCCCTGAGTTCGTTGCCACCCCGATACGCAGGACAAGCACTTTTTATCGGTCGCGCAGGACCTGGAAAGCAATCGGACTTCCGGAGCGGCTAACGCACCAACGGCACCTGACCGGAGCGCCAGAGCGGCATCTGGCACCATGCCCGGCCTTGCTGCGGTGGCTGGTCGATGCAGGCCTCGTACGCCGCCTCCAAGTCATTGGCCCGTAGCACTGCGACGGTCTCGCGCGACAGCGGCCCCAGATCGGTCTCCACCGGCATGCGCCAGCCCACGACAAAGCCCGCCAGCAGCGCCAGCATCGGCACGGCTGCGTAAAGTACCTTGCGGGTCAGGCTGAGTTCGAGCGCCGCCCTCCGCATCCCATCCCGCACCTCCCGCACCGCTGCATCGGCTGCTCTCTGGGCTGCCGCGGTGCCGATGCGATCCATCTCCCGCCGTAGGCTGTCATGGGCCCGTGCCGAGCTGGTCAGCAGCAGCCGCAGCGGCTCGTCCGGCTCCATGCCCATTCGCGCACAGGCCTGCTCGATCTCGGGGGTGAGGCTGGCCGCTGGCTGAGTCTGCGAGGCCATCCTGCCCGCGCCTCGGGCCGTCAGGGCAGCCAAGCCCCGACCTCCCTCACCTCAGCCTCCAACGCTGCGTTCCAGCTCTTAACCTGCCAAGCTCGCGTGGGCCCCAGCTTCTGCTCCCCCTTTCCCGGCCGGTCCGCCATGGCGGCGCCGAAGCTCAGGTCCAGCTCGCGCATGGCCTCCAGCGGCGCCAATGAGCGCATATAGACCGGGATGGCTCCCGCCTCGGCCCAGGCGACGAAGTCGGGATTGGCCTGGATGCCCTGAAATGCACCAGCCGGGCTCTGGCCGCGCTTCAGCACGCCCTCGTTCAGCACCAGCAGCGTTTGCGGCGTGTTGAAGTAGCCTTCCCGCCAGATCGCGTGCGCGTGGGCGAAGTCATCCGCCTCCGGCCCGAGGAAATACACCGCGACCGGCAGCACGCCGACATCCTGGCAGAAGGCCAGCAGATCCAGGTCGCGCACATACTCGGCCAGCGTGCTGTCTTGCCCGCCGCCCAGATCGAGCACCGCCGAGCGCCACTCGGTCAGCATGCAGTCCAGCACGGAGGTGAGCCAGTCCTTAACCTCCACCACATCGGTGGAGGGTGGTGCCAGCGCCTCGCCCGGATAGAGCCGTGACAGGGTGGGGTTGCGGGCCGCATCCGCCACAATAGGGTCGCGCCCCTCCCGACGCGCCCGCTGCACCATCCAGTCGAGGCCGGTGGTACCGCCGGTGCGACCGCGGCCCAGACGCACCACCAGCTTGGGCTGCATCTCCGGGACGCTGCCCACAGCGTCGGTCGGGACGACCAGAGCGGTCTTGCGAGTCACCATGTCATACTGTCCTTCCACTGCGGTCGAGGGTTTGCCGCCGGAGCCGTGCCAAGCGGTCCTGGGCCTTGCTCTGGGTTTCCGCCGGTGCCGAGCCGGTCGGTGCCGCCATCGGCAACCCCGGGCTGGTCACCGGCTCTGGAGCCGGCATCGACTTGCCCACACCGCGCTCGACCTGGGTCCGTGCCCAGGCCTTGCGCGCGGTCTCTGCCACCCGGCGGCGGGCCTTATGCCCCTCCGGTCCCGGCGCATCGAAATGCTCCGGACGCGGCAGCAAGCCTTCCTCGACGAACACCACAGCGAAGCGCTCCCAGTTCGCCCCGCCCTCGCGGAGGATGCGGGCAAATGCCTCATGATGGCGGAGTAACCAGTTCGCCAGCGGTGAGCGACGAGGCCCCTCGGCACGCGAGGCCTGGATCCGCGCCAGGATCGGATCGGTCACGGCCGGTGGCTCTGAAGCATCGCTGAATCTTACCTCTGGTTGCAGAGCATGCCAATGGCACACGCAAAACAGTTGTGAATCCGAGCTGGCCGAGCAGGACCAATAGGCGAGGTTGTGCAGACGGTACACAGACGCTACCCAAGCGGGAAGCAACCTGAGCGGCAAAATTCCTACAGACCATTGCACCGCCGCTGGCGGTGCCGGGACAAGAGCGGGACACAGGCGGGACATGGACGAGACGGCGGTGACGCGGGAGCTGCAGGCGCTGCGGGGCGCGGTGCAGGCGCTGGAGGCCGGCCAGGAGGACTTGGTGCGGGCGATCGGCGAGCTGGCGCCGCTGCTCGGCACGGTGATCGAGGAGTTACGCCAGCTGTCCCAGGCCGCCTCAGCCGAGGATCCGGCCAGCGATCTCGGACCCAAGCTGCGCCGCCTGGCGGAGGCGGTGGATGGGAACACCGCGGCGGTCACCGCGCTGCTGCGGCAGCTGCCGGCCCGGCTTGCTGAGGAGGGTGCGGGTCCGCCGGCGTGATGACCTTCCGGGCCGGTGCGCCCGGCGGGGTGGCCCAGGCGGCGGCCTACACCGCGCATCTGCTGGAGCGGACGATCGATCCGGCGCAGCAGGCATTGGCCGACTATTACGGGCGGGAGAGCCCGCTGGATCCGGCCCTGGCCGAGGGCATGGGCAGTACGCCCCGCCCCTCGCCGCTCATGGCGCCGGAGGTGGCCAGGGCGCTGGGAATCGACCCGAGCCAGCCGCTGACCGCCGGGGAGCTGGGCAACATCCTGGGTGGGCTACGCGCCGATGGCCGGGCCATGCCGGGTCACCAGCGGGAGCTGCGGACCTATCGCGACCGCACGAGCCAGGCCGACAGCTCGGGTGAGCGCAGCCGCATCGCCTGGATCGACCTGACCTTCTCGGCGCCCAAGAGCGTTTCGGTGGCCTGGATGGCAGCGGGTACGGAGGCCGAGCGCCAGTCGATCTACCAGGCGCACAAGGACGCGGTGCGCGAGGCGCTGGCTTATGTCGAGCAGGAGGTCGCCCGCGCGACCTTCGGGCATGGCCGCAGCGGCAAGGCCGAGGAGAGCGGCCGGCTCGGCTTCGTCTCCATCGACCACTTCACCAGCCGCCCCACCGTTGAGATCAGCCGGGCGGATCCCACCACCGGCGTGCAGGCCACCGAGATCTACAGCGTGCCGGTGGCCGGCGATCCGCAGCTGCACACCCACACCATCGTGCCGAACCTGGCGCTCACCCGGAGCGGCCGGGCGATGAGCATCGACACCACCCGCATCGCCGGCCGGGTGCACGAGTTCGGCGCGGTCTACCAGGCGCTGCTCGGCCGCAACCTCCGCCGCCTCGGCATGGCGGTGGAACGCGACGAGCGCACCCAGGCGCTGCGCCTCCTCGCCATTCCGGATGAGATCTGTCGCGCGTTCAGTAAGCGCACGGTGAATGGCGAGAAGTCGGCCGAGGACTGGGCCCTGCGCCATGGCTACAGCGCCGAGGCCTGGGCCGCGATGCGCGCCGAGCAGCGGGTCGCCCTGCTCAAGGCCGCGATCAAGGAAGGCCGCTTCGGCAAGGGCGATGACTTGGCCGATCGCGCCGCCTGGCGGGCGCAGATCGCGGAACTGGGCTGGCAGTATTCGGGCAGCGCCGTGCTGATGGGGCCTCCGGCGCCGGAGCGCAGTCAACAGCAGCGCATCGATGACGCGCTCGCCGGGGCGGTGCCGGTGCTGGAGGTGATGCTGGGGCAGCGGGCGGTGGTCACCGGCAGCGACCTGCGGCTGGCGGCAGCGCGCGGGCTGATTGCCGGCGGCATGGAGACGCTGGATGATCTGTCGCGGGTGACGCGCGCCATGGCGCGGGACGGGGTGCGGCAGGATGGGCAGCAGACTTCTCTGCTGTTCCGCCCGGGTGCCTCCAGTCGGCCGGAGCGGGTGCGGGTGACCACCGCCCTGCACCGCGACCAGGAAGCAGAGCTGATCGCCCTGGCCCGCAGCGCCCGGGCACAGCCGGATGCGGCCCTGTCCCCTGCCCGTCTCGCGAAAGCCGCCGCCGCGCGTGGCACACCGCTGACCGAGGAGCAGCAACGCGCCGCCGAGGCGCTGGGAGCCGAAAACAAATTCGCTGTGGTGATTGGCGGTGCCGGGGTCGGCAAGACCACCATCCTGGCGCCACTGGTGGAGGGCTGGAGCAGCCAGGGGCGCGAGGTCTGGGGCACCGCCCTGGCCTGGCGGCAGGCCAACGCCCTGCAAGAAGCCGGCATCAGCGGGGCGCGCACCCTGGCGCTGGATCCATTGCTGGATCGGATGCAGCGGCGGCCGCAGGATTACGGGCCCGGTTCGGTGGTGGCGCTGGATGAGCTAGGGCAGATCGGCACCCGGCAGATGCTGCAGTTGCTGCGCCAGCAGGCGCAACTCGGGTTCAAGCTGGCGGCGGTGGGCGATGACCGGCAATGCCAGGCGATCGAGGCCGGACCGACCATCGAGCTGCTGCGGCAGGCGCTGGGCTCCGAGGCGATCCCGGAGGTGCTGTCCACCGTGCGGCAGGCGACGCAGCGCGAGCGCGAGATCGTCGGGATGTTCCGCGAAGGCCTCATCGGTGAGGCGCTGGCGGCCAAGCGCGCTGACGGGCAAGCAGAGCTGGTGCAGGGAGGCTATGAGGCTGCGGTGCAGCGCGCCGCGGCGCTCTGGGGGGAGCGCGTGGCGGCCAACGCCAGCGATCCCCGCTACAGCGTCACGGTGTCGGCGCCGACCAACCAGGATGCCCTCGCGGTCAGCCGCGCCATCCGCGAGGTCCGCCGGGCCGCCGGCGGCCTCGGTCCGGACCGCCTGACGATCGAGGCCAGCGACGCCACAGGCGCCACCTATGCCTTGCCGCTGGCCGAGGGCGACCGGGTGCGGCTGTTCCAGCGCACCAGCCGCGCTGGCGCCGGGCGCGACACGATGATGGGTGAGAACGGCTCGGTGCTGACGGTGCGCGAGGTGCGGCAGGACGGGCTCAGGCTCGCCACGCGCGAGGGCAAGGAGGGCTTCGTACCCTGGAAGGGGTTCCGCGACCGGCGCAGCGGGCAGCTCCGGCTGACCTACGGCGACGTGTTGACGATCAACACCGCCCAGGGGCTGACCAGCGACGAGCACATCCTGGCCATGCCGGCGGGTAGCCGCGGCGTCACGCTCTACGCCGCCCATGTCGGTGCCAGCCGGCATCGTGTGGCCAGCCACATCGTTGGCAGCCTCGGCGCTGAGGCGCGGGAGGCCGAGGATCGCCGGCCTGTGAATGCCCCGAAGCTCACCGGCCAAGCGGCGCTGGACGCGGCTTGGGCCAATGTGGAGCGGAACTTCGGGCGCGCGCCGGTCAAGGACAGCGCGCTCGCCCTGCTGCGCCGGTTCCAGGACCTCTCCCAGAAAGCCCGCAACACCTTTCAGGAGGGCATGCGGCGGCGGCAGACGCGGCGCCGCGCCGAACTGCCGGAAACCCGGCTGGTGCGGCGGGCGCAGCAGAACTGGCAAGCCCAAACCCTCGCGCCGGCCGTGCGGCAGATGAGCCTGAACCTCGAACTGCAGAACCGCGCTGCCAAGCGTCTCGGGGCTGCGCCGCGACCGCGTACTGTGATCAGCCTGGAGGCGCTGACCCTGCGCCTGGTGGCGCCCCAGGTGGCGGAAGGTCGCATGTCTTATAGCGCGGCGCTGGACGAGGTGATGCTCAGCGCGGTGGATGACCGCCGGGTCTGCATCCAGCGCGACTATGCCTGGAACCCGGCACACAAGATGCACCTGCCGAAGGCGGGCGGGCCGGTGCATGCCGAGCCCAGCCAGGACACCATCATGCGGAAGTTGGATCAGGCCGTCGCTAGCTATGAGGCAGCTGGAGCAGCGGCATTGTGGGCGCGGCAGGTCGAGCAGAGGACTCCGGGGGCTGCGCCCAAGGCGGCGAACGCTCAGCGAAACCGAAGCGACCGAGCAGGTTCCTGGTCCCAAGACCCGCAGCCTCGCCCACCGAGCAAGAATAACGAGAACGGCGCAGGAGCCTCGGCTGAACCAACTCAAACTCGAGGGCCTCGGAGACGCCGTTAGGCTTACAGCGCAAGCTGCCGGCTGGCAGTGGGGAGGTCAGCTGTGCGCCCAAAGCAGCCGCTCATGCCCAACCTGCTCAACGTCCGATTTTGATTCTGAGCCGACATCCAGAATGCTCGCTTTCAGGCGACTGTCCCGAGCCGGAGTGAGCCGGCGGGGGGGCAACTCGCAAGGTAGCTTTCAGGGGCCGCAATCGATGCCCAGTGGTAGTGGCCGAGCCTCTCTTCGAATTCACGTTCCGTTCTGCTACATTGGAGCGATGTGGACGAATCCCGCAGCTTCTGGGCTTTTCGGGGGTTGGGGAGAGGGCGGCGGCGCCTAGGGGCGGTGAATGAGGCAAGATGGAGTACTCAGGACTGCGATGTCGAGAGCGACTCCGATGCGGACGTCTTCACCTGGCCGGCTGCGATCACTCCTGATGGACAGCTCCGAGCCGGTGCTTCTCTTGGGCGCCGGCGCCTCGATCACCTCCGGCATCCCGGCCGCGGGCAAAACGGTCGAGAAGGTGGCGCGCTGGGCCTGGTGCAAGGAAAACGGCCGTCACCCGGACGACTTCACTATCCGCCGATCTGATTATTGGCCGTGGCTCACTTCTCAGCCTTGGTACAAGCCTGACCTCTCCTCAGCTGATCTCTACCCTGACGCCATCGATAACCTGTTAGGGGTGAAGAGTGACCGCCGTGAGTTCTTCGAGAAGCTCATCAACCCGCCGGAGGTGCCGCCCTCCCGGGGATACGTCGCTCTGACACAGATCCTCCACCAGGGATGGATCTCCACTGTTTTGACCACCAACTTCGATCAATGCCTTGAGCGGGCGGCCATTCAACAGAACCGACCGCACCGGCTCGTCAGCATCCGCACGCCGGCTGACTACGTGATGTTTAACTCGGCGCCACATGACCCGCAGCTCGTGTTTCTGCATGGGTCGGTGAAGCATTACACGGACAAGAACCTCACTGACGAGGTTCAATCCCTGGACCCGCTGCTGGTCGAACGCCTGCGGCCGCTGCTTCGCGACCATCCTGTCATCGCGGTCGGCTATCGGGGCGCCGAGGCGTCGGTGATGAATGATCTGTTTCTGGCGCAGGCCAAGGCAGGCGGCTTCCTCCACGGCGTCTACTGGTGCGTCCTCGATAACGACCTGGCCGGCCCTCACTCGCCTTGGGTCGAGCAGTTAGCGGACGCGATCGGCTCCAACTTTCAGCTCGTGCCGATCCGGGGTTTCGACGACTTGTTTGAGAAGGATCTGCTCGCCAGCATGATTGCCGCCGGGGCCCGCCCGACACGTCGGCCTTCCGGCCACAGCGTCGGTGGCATGCCTGCGGACATGCGCCCGCTCGACGGTCTGGACGTGTCCGGGTTCGAGCAGCCGCTGCTGCAGGCGCGCTTGCGGCAATATGCGGACCGGACTGATCTCTGGAGGCCGGGGGACATCGACGCCGCCTGGGTGGAGGAAATGACCGACCGGCTCGACTTGGTGCGGCCGGTCGGCGGGAGAGTCGCTCCGACGCTTGCGGGTTGGCTGCTGTTCTCGCGCAACCCTTCCGTCGAATTCCCTCAGGCCCGGGTCGAGTTCCGCGCGACGGGCCCTGGCCATTGGCTGCAGGGCCGCTTCGGCGAGGACGTTGAGCTGGAGCCGGCGGCTCGCGACGGCGAGTTTACCGTCCGGAGGACCATCACCGGCAACCTTTGGAGCCAACTCGACGATCTGATCGACCTTCTGGCGCTGGTGAACTTCCAGTTCCGGCTCAAGGCCGAGGTGTCGCGCATGGTGAACGCGTACAACGCCATCGCCATCAAGGAGATGCTCGTCAACGCGATCGTGCACCGCGATTACGACCGAGACGAGGCCGTCCAGGTCGTCGTCGAACCCAAGTCGATCACCGTCATCAGTCCCGGCGGCCTCATAGAGGAGATCGCAGTCCAGGTCGCTGGGCAATCCTTCCAGGACGCGATTGCGGAGCGGACCAGCCCGATCAAGGGCTATCGAAACCCCGCCATATCAGACCTCTTCTACGGCGGCGGCCAAATGGACCGCCGGGGATCAGGCCTCTCCGACATGGTCCTCGCAACCCTGAACAACAACGGGTCGGTGAGCTTCGGGCCATCGGCCGACAACACCCGATTCACTGTCACCCTCGAGGCGCGGCCGGAAGCCGTCGACGAGATCACCAATACCGCGCTGCCGATCGCCGAGGAGACCGTCCGCTATTCCTCCAACCTGATCCCGATCGAGACCATGCCGGCGAAGGTCTGGCACGCCGCCACTAGCGCCGGTTCCAACCGCAGCTTCTATCGCGCCGCGGAGGGGCTGGCGGTTCCGCCGGGCCATGTGAGCGACGGCCGCTTCTACTCTCTCTATGACTTGGAGGAGCTCGCCGAGGCGATGGTCACGCCCTTCGGCCCCGGCGAGATCGAGGCGTTGGACTTCAACGAGCTCATCGAGATGCCTGGGGGCGAATCCATCGTCTTGAAGCTGCTTCATGAGCTGCTGTTCGAGCACCTGAAGACCAAGGGTCTGCAGATTGAGTACGACCGGCGACGCGCCTACTTCGCGAGGGGCGACGAGCCGGAGCTGAAGGTCAGCTATCAGGGACGCCTACGCAAGGCGACCCGGACCGTGGTCAAGGCGCGCACCAAGCGCGAGTCCGACGACATCGCCTACTATGAGCACAAGGCGGTCAGCTTCTCGGTCCTGCGCTTTGACAGCGACTGGGCGGTCGTTTTGACCCCCGGCTACGCGTTCACCCGAGATGGCGTACGAAACCCGATCAGCCGAGAACGAACTAACGCGCTCTCCACCCGGCGTGCGGCACGCGATTTCAACCCGAGCGTCCTCCAAGATGTCTCATTTTGGCTTGCGATCCTGTCGGGCGAGGCCGAGGGCCTGTTCGCTCTCGAGCATCGCCCGAAGAACGACCTCGCGAGGTTCGCCCCGTCCGTGCTCCTCTCGCATCGCACGCCGACGATCTCGTTCAACGTGTCGGCCTTCAACGAGCTGGCCCAGCGCGACACGGAGATCGACGAGGACCTCAAAAGGCTCGACGCAGAGCTGGAAGCGCTCGCGCTGGAGCCCGACGAGGAGGATGGAGAGGGCTCGGGCCGGAAAGGGGATGATCCCGGCGAAGGTGAGCCCGACCATGTCGATTGAACTCGCCATCGTTGAACTGTCTCCGCCGCGGCTTCAATTCGGCGGCGCGAGCACGCACACCGATCCCAAGATCGGGCTCCTCTCGGCGGGGCCTTTCGATTTGCGCTTCGGGTCGGCCCGGAAGGACCATGTCCATGTTGGGATCATCGGCCCAACCGAGCAGATGGCGGCGGCGCGGCGCTGGCTGGAGCGCTGCAGCCGGGAGGTTCCCGTCCTGGGTGAACCCAGCGTGCTCAAGAAGCCTTTTCCCGGCTTCGAGGAGGTTTTTCATAAGAAGCTGGTTGCTCCCGACGCGTCCTCGATCGCGCTCAACTCGGAGAACCACGACGAACTCGCTCGAGCCTTGCAAGGCGACGCCTACCAGGCCTTCCAGCGCGTGGTCGATCTCTACGCCGACGCGCATTCGCGCTTGGCGTCGCGCGACCTGAACCGTCCCGACATCGTGCTGATGTGCATTCCCGACGATGTCTTCAGTAAGGTCAGCTCGGTCGAGCGCAAGGCGACCGAAACAGAGCGCAAGCGCGCCAAGGAGATCCGACGCGCTCGCCCGAGCAATCAGCTCGACCTGTTCGACACCCTTGATGAGGTCGAGCAGACGCCCGAGGACTTCCTGAAGCGGGACCTCAGGCTGGCGCTCAAGGCGCGCGCGCTACGGAGCCGATTGCCGATCCAGCTGGTCACGGACGCCCTGCTTAGCGACACTGCGAAGAACCAGGACCCAGCCACCCGTGCCTGGAACTTCGCGGTCGGCCTCTACTACAAGGCCGGCGGCGTGCCCTGGCGGCTGCCGCCGACGGGGCCGGACACGTGCTTCGTCGGCATCAGCTTCCATCACTTCCGCACGACGCAGCGCGCCATCGTCCGTTCCAGCCTGGCTCAAGCCTTCTCGAGCGACGGTGAAGGGTTCGCCATCCGCGGAGAGGGTGTTCCCGTCGAACCCGAACAGGGTCGGAACGTTCACCTCTCCGAGCAGCAGGCGTTCGAGCTCACCCAGAACGTTCTCGCCGAATACGAGCTGCGCACAGGTGGAGCGCCGCTCCGAGTCGTGCTGCACAAAACCTCCTATTTCGATCCCGCCGAACAGGCGGGCTTCGCCGCGGCGCTCAAGGACACCCCCATCGTATCGATGGTCACCTTGGTGCCCAGCCTCTTCCGGCTGCTGCGGTACGGCGCTTATCCGCCGAAGGTCGGGACGGTCTGCACGGTCAACAGCGGCCGATCCTTCCTTTTCACGTCCGGCTTCATGCCGGAGCTCGGCACCTACCCGGGCCCTCACGTGCCCCAGCCGTTCGAAATCCGCTGCCTCGGCGCCGAAAGCGCCGTCGCCGCGGCGCAGGATGTCCTTAACCTCACCCGGATGAACTGGAACACCGCCGACATCCGAGGGAAATGGCCGGTATCCTTGTCCTTCGCCCGCCGGGTCGGCGGCATCCTGGACGAGTATGGCGATGACGATCTCGCCGAAACCTCGTTCCGCTATTTCGTATAGGCACCGCGCGGCTCAAGCACGGCCTGGCTCCCCGCCAGCCTCCCTCACCTGGCTTAGCCTTGAGCTTCTCCCAGGTTATTCTCCCAGGTTAAGACCTGCGCGCAGATAGCTGGGTCGCTGGGGTCGTCAGGCCCCCGGGTGGTTACGCAGGCTATGGCCACTCACTGGAGAGCCGCAGTGGTGGTAGAATTGAGGAATGCTGTCGGTCGGCGAACGTCTTCTTCTCGGACGTAAGGTGAGGTTCGTTCCTGGCGCAGGCCGAACGTGCGAAGTGGGACCAGCCAATGTCCGCTTTTGATATCGTGGACGGCTCTCCACCCGATCTGCGTAGATGCGGGGAGGTGAGCTTGATGGAGAGCCACGATAGAGAAGGTTGCAACGATCGGGTTGGGTTTAACCAAGTCAGCGTTTCAGGTGCACGGGATCGATGCGGGTAGAGCGGTAGTGCTCCAGCGGCGCCTCAGCCAGGCACATGTGCTGATATTTTTCAAAAGGCTGCTACGGTGCCTCGTTGGAATCGAGGCGTGCAACACACCGCACTACTGGACACGCGAGTTGATCGCTCTCGGCCACGACGCGCGGCTCATTGCCAACCCAACACGTGAAGCGCGGAAGGAACGACGCGGCCGACACCGAGGCAATCTGCGAAGCATTGACACGACTCAGCATGCGCTTCGTCGCCATGAAATCACCCGAGCAGCAAAGCGTCATGTTGCTGCATCGGGTGCAGCTAGTGTTGAGCTGTCAACGCACTCAGCTCTCCAACGCCATACGGGCGCACCTGTCCGAGTTCGGTGTGGTGGCGTCAGTGGGACGTATGGGACTCGATCGCCCACTGGCGGTCGTAGCTGATGATCGCGGTGACCCGTGCATTCCCGCTGACACACGGATCTGCTTGGACATGCTCATGGCACGGTTCAAGGTTGCGAAAGAGCAGATCCTCGAGAACGATCGCCGCATCCGGGAAAGTGCTCGGAAACCGAACTCGGACGCAGGTTGATGGAGATCACCAGCGTAGGCTCGCTGCAGGCTAGCGCGTTCGTCGCCAGTGTCGCCGAACCAACTGTGTTCAAAACTGGCCGTAACCTTACAGCGTGGATCGGCTTGGTGCCCGAGCGGAACTTAAGTGGCGTCAAGGAGTGACTCGGAAGCATATCGTGCGCAGTAAACCGTTACTTGCGGCAGATGCTGATCGTCGGTGCCATGGCAGTCATCCGGCATGCTGGGTGGCACGGCATCAAGCGGGCGTGGCTCCTACAACTGCTGGCCAAGCGCGCCACCAAGGTCGCTGCCGTGGCGCCGGCGGACAAGACTGCCCGAATGGTTTGGACATTGATGGCCAGTGGAGAGCGCTACAAGGAACCAGCGCTGGATCAAAGGTCGAATACATTGCCGCTCCAGCCAGCAGAGCGCTGGAGCACCAGAAACCACTTGCCAACGTAGAGCCATCCACCCACGGCCGTGAGTTCGCATTGAACCTCCTGACGATCCGGAGGAGAGAGTCACCTCAGAAACCCCGTCCTGCTGCGGCTTTGCCTGGACAACCGCTTTCCCGCTCCACTTCGACATCCAACCCCGGCCACAGTGGCATTGGTCCACCACGATCTTGGAACCACCGATCCTCAAACCAGCGGATCCGCTGCATCTTGAGCGGCATGATCCCTGGTCGCAGCACCACGACTTGATTCCGCGACATCCGGCTGATCTCTTGCGGCAGCATCAAGGCTCTGCGCCGCATGGCCTCGCTTTCGGTCTGCTTGTTGCTCTGGAACCAGGCGAGATAGCGCGGCCGGTTGCGGGTCACCTCCTCGACGGTATCAAACCCCATTCGTTTGGAGACTTCCTCGGCCACCTCGATGTCGCAGCCGCCATAGAGCAGCTCCGCCCCGGTGTTGAGGAACAGGTTCTTGGAACCTTCCTTGCCGAAGGAGGTGATGGTCTGGTTCTTGGACTGGATGACATAGGCCAGCCGAAAGCCGTAGCTGCGGGTAAAGGCCACCGCGTCAGCCAGCACGCTGACCTCACCGAGCGCCCAGAACTCGTCCAACATGACCAGCACGCGGTACCGGTGCGCCGGATCCTCGCCGAACTCCTGCTGCGTGTTGGCCGCGACGAACTGGCTGAAGAACATCTGGTAGATGGTGCGCAGCCGGCGGATATCGTCGGGGCTCGCCACCACAAAGATGCTCATCTTGCAGCTGCGGATAGCGCCGAGGTCGAAATCGCTCTCCGCCGTGCCGGCCGCAACACGCGGGATCTCCCACAGCGACAGCGCCGTGGTGGTGGTCTCGATGACACTGGCCGCGCTTTCGTCCTCCTTGCGCCGGATGATGGCGCGGATGGTGTCCACGGCCGAAGCCGGATAGGGCCGGCCCTCCTCCCGCGCCCGCTGCAGCATGGCCTGCAGGTTCTCCGCCCAGTCCGGCCGCGCCAGCAACCGTCGGACCGCCTGGACGGTCAGCGGGGCACCTGGCGTCTCGGCCAGCAGGAGCGCCGCCGCGCCGGCCAGCCGCCGTCCCGCATTGTCCCAGAACGGGTTCTGCGCCTTGGTCTCCGGCACGAGGCGGAACATGGCCTTCTGGATGTCGTTGAAGGCCTCCGGCGTGCCGCGCCGCACCTGCCCGAGCGGGTTCCAGCGATGCGTCCGTCCATCGTGGCTCATCAGGTCAAAGAGATAGACCTCGTCGCCCAGACGCTGCCGCTCCGCCGCGGCCGCCTGCGCCACGTCGCGCTTGACCGAAAAGCACACCAGCGAGCCGCCCCAGTTCTGGCAGTTGGGCACGACAAACCCGACCCCCTTCCCGGCCCCGGTCCGGGCATAGAGCGCGACATGATCCTCGCCCGGCAGGCTGACGATGTGCTTTCCATCGCGGCCCAGCACAATGGCGTCGCCGGGCGGGGCCTTCGACCAGACCAGCCCGTCCGCCTCTCCCTCCTGGCGGGTCAGCCAGCGGGTTTCGCCATGCAGCGGCAGCTTTGGCTTGAGGATCTGGTGGCTGCGCCAGGCCAGGGTCGTGATCAGGGCGGAGGCGCCGCCGGCCGAGATCAGCAGGCTCTGCGGAACCCGATAGTAATCGAAGTAGTGCCAGCCGATCAGGAACCACTGCAGTGGGACGTAATAGGGCGGCAGGATCTCGAGGGCCTGCCACATCCCGAGCAGGGCAATGAGGGCCAGTGAGGCCACCATGGCCCAGAGAATGGCAAAGACCACCGCCAGCCCGGCCCAGCGTGCCCCCAGTTGCGTCACAGGTCGTGATCCGCCAGCAGCGTCGCCGGGCTGCCGCCGTCTCGCAGCACGGCGTCCTTGAACCAGACCTCCCTGATGGAGAACACGCCGGCCTCGTTGCGCAACGGGATGATGATGTCCACGGCATCGCCCAGCATGCCGGCCAGGTTGTGGTCGGCCATGCTGGTGCCGCCGGCGGCCTTGCAGAAGTTGAACATGCGCCGGAAGGCCTCCTGCGGCGTGCGGCCGTGGATGGTGGTCGGGCTGCCCGGATGACCCGAGAGGATGCCGCCCAGATAGACCCAGGCCGCCTCGCCGGTGCGGATCTCCTGCACCGGCACGCGGTCGGGCCGCATCCGCATGGCCGCAGCGATCAGCTCGGCCGCCCCTGTCCCACCGCCGGTCTGGCTATAGAGCAGGCGCACCGTGTTGGGTTGGGACAGGATCAGCTCCTGGCTGTCCTCGACGGTGACGATCCGCTCCTCGGCCGGCACGGCTGCCATCAGGCTCTTGAACAGGTCGGTCTTGCCGCCGCCGGTGGCCGCGCACATCCAGATGTTGAGCTTGCGGCGCATCGCCAGGGTCAGAAAGCCGACCGCATCGCCCTGGTCATACAGCGCCAGCAACTCGCCGGAGAGGCGCTGCCGGGCGGCCCCGCGCTGGCCCGAGGCGTTCCAGCCTTCGGTCTGGTAGCGCTCGGGAATGGCGTCGAGCGGTGCCACCATGTTGCCGGGCCGGCGCCAGGTCAGGCTGATACTGGCCCCGGGAACGGCGGGTGGCAGCACCGCCTGCAGGCGCAGCAGGGCCCGGCCGCCCTCGCCCGCCGGCGCGGGCATCTCGGTGGAGAGCAGCGGCGAGCGCTCATCCACATCCTGCCCGCGCAAGGAGCCCGCCAGCATGGCGATGCTTTCCAGGGTCTGGAAATCCAGCTCAGGCTGCTGTCGCACGGACCAGCCGCCGCCCTGCCGCCACCAGACCTGTCCGGGCTCATTGACCGCGACATCCTGGGTGGTGGGGTCCTGGAACAGATCGGCAATGGGCGCCATGGCATAGTCGAGCATGGGGATCGCCGGGTGCATCAGCGCATCCTCAGCTCGTAGACATCCGAGAAGTCGAGATCGCGGGCGACGAAGACCGCCTCCTGGGCGCCGGCCGGCGAGGTGCCGTAGGGCGGGATGTTGACCGTCGCATCCAGCGCCCGGCTGGCGGCGTTGGAGCCACCGCTGCGCGCCGTGTTGAAGGTGATGCGGGTGCCGTCGCCTTCCGTCGCATTGGAGGCCACCTGGGCGGCCGCCTGCAGCCCGGCATCAATGAAGGACAGCATGATGGCGCCGCCAAAGCGCGCCCAGAAGTTCGTGTGCACCTCCACCGGAACGCCAGGCATGCCCATCGGATCGGTCCCGGGGCTGGCCAGGTCGACCACCACGCCGTCCGGCGTCTCGGCCCGCTGCCACAGAATGAAGGCGCGGTTCTGCCCCTGCATCATCACCTGCTTGGCCTGCCCGACCAGCCGCGTGCCGGCGGGCAGCAGCATGGTTGTCCCGGTGGTGGACATCACCGGCTCCGGCACCTGGCAGCGCACGAAGCCTGGCAGCTGGGTGTTCACCGGTGTCTCCCGGATGCAGCCGATCAGGCTGCCCTGGGTCAGGGTCAGGTGCGGGTTGCGCAGGCGGCGGGCCCGCGCGCTGTCCATCCTGGTGGCGTGCAGCCGGGCGGCCAGCGCGTCCTCCTCCCCTGGCGGCATCCCCTGCCCTATCGGCAGGGGCGGTGCACCGTGATCATCGGTGCCGCCAAGGCTGCGTGCCTCGTAGGCCATGATCGGGCTGGCCTTGATGGGCCGGGCGGGCGCCGGCGGCGGGGCCTGCAGGGGCGGCTGTGCTGTCATGCCGGGCGGGGGCAGCACGGCCGGGGTCGGAACCGGCTCGGGTGGCGGCATTCGGAACACTGGCCGGGGTGCACCGGCCTCACCAGAGGCGGCGCCGACGTCGCGTTCCGGTGGCTCGCGCTCCTGCGGGCCACCATTGACCAGCCAGACCGCAAAGGCGGCCCCGATGCACAGGGTGACGATCCCGATCTTGCCGGCGAATCCCATCGGCCGGCGGCCGTGGCCGACCGGCGGGGCGTTCCCGGTGCCGCTCACGACTGCGCGTCCTTGGGCGCCAGAACGACATCGGGTGACACGGTGCCCGTGCCGGTGCTGCGGCCCACCGGGTCGTAGCCCTTGTTGATGACGCAGAGGGTCGACTGGCCATCCGCCAGCAGGAGCTGCGGCGGGTTGGCATGCACCACCACCCAGCCCTGCGGGTTCATCGTGTTGTTGGCGACCGCCCGGGTGCCGTCGGGCAGCACGGTGACGATGGCGGGCACCCGCTGGACGCCGGGAAAGCGCAAAAAGGTCTGCCGGCCGTTGTCGCAGATCTCGGCTGGCGCCAGCCGTGCATCGCCAATGCCGATCCAGCGGAAATTCGCATCCGGTGTGGCGGCACAAGGCGCGGCCTGGGCCTGGCGCAGCGCTGCCTCGGCCGCCGCCTTCTCCCGGGCAGCGGATTGCGCCCGCCAGTGCGCTTTGCGCCGCGCTCGCTCGGCGGCCAGATTGCGCAGGCGGACGCTGTAGAACGCCTGCCCCGCCTCGGCTGTCTCCAGCTGGAAGCGATAGCGCTGCTGCGGCAGGCCCTCCCGCTCCGTCAGCACAAAGAAGGGCTGCGGCTCGAGGTCGTGGTGCGGCTTGAGAGCCACCGTGTTGCCGCGCACCGCGACCGAGAGATTGCCGTCGGTCGTGGCGTTGGCCTGGGTGCTGCCGGTGCGCGCCATAGCCTCAGCGCCGAGCATCAGGCTGTTGTCCGAGGCCGGTGTGCCGACCACCCGCTCGCCAGGCGGCAGTTCGATCAGTGCGGTGGTGCCGGGCTGGATGCGCAGCAGGATGACCCGGTCCTCGGTCACGGTGATGCAGCGGACGCGGGGGTCTTCTCCGACGGAGCAGGGCGATGGTTCCTGCGCCGCCCAGACCGGCGTGGCTGCGAGGCCAGCCAGCATCGCGGCCAGGGCGGAGATGCGGCTCATGGCATCGCTCCTTCCTCGGTGATGGAGTATTCCGTGACTTGCAGGCCCAACGGATTGTTGGTGACCAGCTGCCAGGAAGGCACCTTGACCCCGGCGCGAAAGCGGATGGTGGCTGAGTAGTTCCGGCTCACCGCGCGCTGGCCCTCGGTGCGCTGGGTGCGGGTGAACCAGACCTTGTAGCTGTCAGGATCCCGGTCGCTGCAACCTTCCAGGGCGGCGTCACGGAGGCAGAACAGGTTCTCGGTGCGGCGCTCGATGCGCACCTGGGTGCGGGTGCCATAGACCCGGAACGGGCTCTGATCGTTCTTGGGATCGACGCTGGCTTGGTAGGCGTCGCCCACCGCCTTGTCGGAGAGAATGTAGACGAACTGCTGCGCCTCCGGATGGCCGGCCGAGGTGTAGCCCTCGCGGGCCGCGACATAGCGCCACAGCGTGGCCGACATGGCCGCGCGGCGGTCCGAGGTGGTCAGGTCCCGCTCCGAGGCCGAGGTGCGAAAGGTGCCGTCGCTGTTGAAGGCGACATAGACGATCTGGGTCTTTTCCCGTGCCAGGAGGAAGACCACCGCGCCGGCCAGCGCCAGGGAGACGGCGATCTGGCTGATGCTGGTCGCCAGCGCCATGCGGGAGCGCCGGTTGTCGCGGCGTTGCGAGGCCGCCTGGGATTGGAGGATGCGCTGGTAGTGCGCCGCGGCCTCCTCCGGGCTGACCACGGCGGTCTCTGAGCTGGCCCGGAAGGCGGCGATGGCTTCGGCCGGTGCGGATGGCGCGCTCATCGCAGATCCTCCGGCGTTGGCGTCCACAACCCGGCATTCAGCACGAAGGGCGTGCCCTGGCAGGCGCGGGCCTTCTGGGCTGGATCAAGCCCCGCACAACCGGACAGGACGGTGCTGGCCAGCGCCAGGACCAGAAGTCGGATCGGAGACATCATGGCGGAAGCGGTCCTTTTGCTGACTCAGCTGCCACCACGGCCCATGCTCCGCTTGATGGAGGCGCCGATGGCAGCGCCCATGCGGGCGGCTGATGCGGTGCCGCTTAGGGCAGCACCGCTGGCGGCCTGGCCGCCCGCCAAGCCGGCACCGACGCTGGTCGCGACGCCCGCTCCGCCGCTGCCGCCGATCGAGGCCAGCATGGGCAGGCCGACCATGATCAGGGAGCAGATGAAGAACCAGGCGCAGAGGCTGAGGAGATCGGAAATGGTCGCCGACATCCCATTGTCGACGGTGAACCGCTGCTGGATCCAGGTTCTTGCGCCAGCCAGGGCGACCTCGGTCATGACCCAGGAATAGAGTGTCAGGGCGGAGACCGAGATCAGCTTGCCGAACCACTCGAAGACATAGTGCCGGCTGGCCTCGAACAGCGCCGCGATCATCAGAAAGGGACCGACAGAGATGATCAACGCCGTGGCGACGCGTGCCACCTGCCAAACGGCATAGACGAATGCCAGGAAGAGGTGCAGGAACAGCTGCACGATGCTGACGGACATGCTGGCACGGATGTTCCAGAATGGATTGCCGATGCGCTGATCCGCCAGAGCGACGACGTGCTCGATCGCTTCCGCAATCCGGGTAAAGCGCTGGGCAGCCGTGATGCTGACGGTGCCGCCATTCAGCGCGGAGGCGATAGCGTTCGGAATTGTTGTCCAGAAAGGCTCGCGAATGATGGCATTGTAGTTGCCGGCCTGTAACAGCGCGAGGACGATGAGACCCAGGATGATCTTGCGGACACCCCATCCGACCGTCATGTCGCCGCGCAGCATCAACACCGCCGCAATCAGCACGAGAAGCATCATGGCCCCGCGCAGATAGGACAGCGTGAACGCGATCCCGCCGGCAATGACGCTATCCATCGCCTGGATGGTCAGATCATCAAAATAGAGGGCCCACTGCTCGTACATCGACGATCAGGTCCTGCCGCAATACTGCCCGAGCATTCCTCGCTCGGTAGGCGGTCTCTGGCAGGCAGACTTGATGGCCCGTTGCATGAGAGGGCTTTCCGTCGGATCAAAGTCTGGGATGGGAGAGGATGGTGCGATCTTCTTGGCGCGCTCGCGATCCTCAGCCTTCTGCGCATTGCCGCAGACAGGATCCTGACCCAGCCGCATGTCGTCGCGACATTTCCGCAGCCAGGCGCCGCGCTCCGCCGGATGCGCCTGGAACCAGGGGATGTCGTGCTCCGCCGCTACGGCGGCTGTCGAGGTGAGCAGAAGCGTCGCGAGAGCAAGACGGCGCATCACCATCCTCCCATGGCACCGGCGGTCGCCTCGGCATGGCGATCCACGTCCTGCCGCCATTGCTGCTCGTAGCGCTGCTGCGTCACCCGGTTGTCGGCCTCCAGCAGCATCTGCGTCTGCTGCAGTTGCACCTGCTGTAGCACCAGCTTCTGGCCGACCAGGGCGATGCCCGCCTGATGGGCCGCAACGGCGGTCCCGTCCGGCTGCGCCTCGATCTCGGCCTGCATGCGATCCAGCGACGCCATCTGCGCCTGCGCGTCGAGGAGCGCCTGCTCGCTCATCGCCTTGGCATTGGCCGTCACGGTTTCCCGGCGCGTCATTTCGCGAGTCCACGGATCCATCCTGGGCGGGACGTAGACGCGGTCGAGATCGATCTGCCCGGCCGCCCGCCCCAGCGTGGAAGCACCCCGCATCCCGCTCATCATCTCACCCGGCAGAGGCAGGTTGGAACGGGACAGGCCGCCCACGGCCCCGGTCAGCCCGCCAATGCTGGTGGTATGGCTGATGGCGTTGTAGGTGGCGACGAGCTGCCGATACTGCCTCTGCATCTCGCGGATCTGCGTCAGCAGCCGCTCGGCCTGCAGGATGTTGTAGGAGGCATTGCCGGGATCCCAGACCACCCATTGTGCCTTGGCCGGCAGGGCTGCGCCGGCACACAGAGCCATCGCACCGGCGGAGGCAAGCAGGATGCGCTTCATCGGGGTTCTCCTCCAGGCTTGTCGGCAAGGCGATCGTGATCGCCGCCGTGTCATGGGTCCGGTCGCCGGAGATTGCTGAACCAGCCTCCGGCCCTCATGTGGCTCACACGCCGCGGTCAAACGCTGGCCAGCGAAGGGCCCCCTTCCCTGAGCCGCTGCCAGAAAATCGGCAGCCAGACCGCTGGGTCCGAGCCATGGTTGCCGATGGTGTCGGCCATCAGCTTGATCGTGCTGGTGCGGCTGGACAGCACCGCCAGGTGCTCACGCAGCGGCCCGAGATCCATGATACAGCGCACCGCGTAAGTCTCGCGCATCAGGATCTTGGAGCGCGGCCCGACCAGCGTGTCCCGGCTAACGGCTTCATGAATGCGCGGCGAGCAGCCCAAGCCCTCGACATAGCTGTCGCGGCGCGCATCGGGATTGGCGTAGAGCACCCGCGTCTTGGCCTGCGCGATGAGCGAGGCTCCCACCGGGTGGTCCAGAATGTGCTCGGGCTGCTGGATGGCAAGGTCGAGCGAGACCTCCTTCTTGCGCCCGGTGAGGACCAGATCCTCAAAGCCGCGGGCGAAGCGCATCTCCCGGGCGCCATTCACCAAAGCAACGGGCGGCATATAGGCGCGCCCCTCGTCGGCATGGACGACGACGCGTCGCCCATCGGCGATCAGCCCGGTGCGGTAGAGCAGATAGGCTGCGAGTGGCGGCATCACCGCCGCATCGTCCAGAACCTCGGATGGATCGACGCTGGCGAAGGGGGCGTCGAAGTCGAGCCGATCCGCCTCTCCATCGAAGGCCCAGCCGCGGGCGTTACCGCGGCACCACACCTCCAGCCGGGCCCCGTCGCCCAGGGCATCGCCATGGTCCAGGAACTGGCGGATGCCGGCCAGGCTGCGCATCGCGGGCGGCATCCGCATGACCCAGGCGATGCCCTTGTCCAGGCGGCGGTTGCTGTCGGGCCGCAACGCGCCGCGTCCATCGGCCATGATCAGGCCGCTGATGAACTCGTGCAGCCAGGCCCGATTGGCCTCGGTGTTCTCGAGACCGCGCAGCGGCGCCACGCCACTGTCCTGGCCGCGTAGGATGCGGGCCTGCTTGCCGCCCATGGCGCGCACCAGGATCTCGTTGGCGCCATCCTTGTCGAAGATGATCTGGCTGCCGCCCTGGGCGCCGACCAGCGGATCGAGCATCACGGCATCGAAGGCCATGTCCAGCGTCTTGCCGGAGCCGGTCGGCCCGAAGCGCAACCGGTGCCCCACATCGCGCAGGTGCCACGGCACCTCGTAGGGCGTGTTGCCGACCGTGCGGACGCGGTAGAGCGGCTGGCCCCAATGATGGCGGGTATCGCCTTTGGGGTGCGCATGCATCGACGACATGGCCGCGAAGGCCACGCTCGGCAGCCCGCCGGCCCGGGCGCGCAGATAGTGCGGCGAGCCGGGCAGCTGCGCCCAGAACGCGCCCTCGACCCCGGCATCCTCGGTGGCCACCACGGCGCCCGCATCGGTCACGGCGTTGCGGGCCCGGGCCCCCCACTCCTCCAGATCCGCCAGCCGGTCCGCGTGCACGGCCAGCGACCAGAGATGCTCGCCCAGGACGTGCTCGCCCCGGTCGACCGCGTCCATCGCCTCGTCCAGTTCCAGGCGCAGCGACACGGCGCGGTCGCCGGCATTGCTCATATGGCGGGCCCGCAAGGCCATCTTGTCGCTGGCACTGGTGCGGCCAAAGAACTGGTAGGAGTTGGTCAGCACAAAGCGGAAGGGCTGGCCGATGAGCGGGTCGAACATGCCGACCCGCCAGCGGGTCGGATAGATCCGGAAGCCCAGCATCAGCCCGTGCGGGCACTCGGCATAGTCCCGGGCCGGCACCTCAACGCGGAAGGCCTTGTCGGCAAAGGTGACGCGGTCGTTGTAGAGCGCGGCCCCCATCTGGCCACCCTCCACCAGCGGCACCGGCATCCAGCGCGCGTAGAGGGTCATGCGGTGCGCCTCGGCGATCTCGCTGAACAGCACGCCGCCCTCCTCCCGCACCCCGAGCCGGCGCGGCTGCCAAGCGGCCAAGGCGCTCATGGCGGAGCGGGCTTTGTCCTGCAGCATGGAGAGGCGCCGATCGAGCCCGAGATCGCGCCCGGATTTCCGGCGGCGCAGGGCCAGCGGCGCGCGCGGTCGGACGATCAGGGTCAGGAACCAGGAGGTGCCGCGCAGCCCGGTCAGGCAGGCTTGGTAATCCTGGGCCAGGGCCGCGCCATAGAAGGTGCGATGCCCGGTTGGCGGCAGGGGGCGCACGCTGTCGTGCTGGATCAGGTGCTCATAGACCGTCAGTTCGGGCTCCGCGATGTTGCGGAGCAGCTCGGCCCGGATAGCATGGGCGCTGTTGAGCGCCGCGTTGCCAGCGAGCTCGAAGGAATAGCCCTCGACCTCGATGACGGCGCAGAGCGATCCGTCGCGCATCATCACCACATCGGGCGCGATGTGCCCGTGATGCGTGGCATAGGGGGTCGCGGTTCGTTCGAAGAACGCGGAGGCCAGGCCGTCAAACATGCCAGAGCCCCCTCACCTCCTGCCTGCGGTGTCGCAGGCCCAGCGGAAAATGCGCGATCGACGCGCCGCCCCAGCGTGGTGCGTCGAAGGCGGCGCTGGAGGTGCGGAACCAGACCGCAAGGACCGAGAGGGCGTACCAGTCCCGCTCCACCCACCAGCGCAGCGGCGCCCAGATGGCGATAAAGATTCCGGCGGCGCTGATCGTGCCCGAGAGCCCGCCCCAGAACATCGCCAGTTCGACGCAGACCAGGCCCAGCACAAGGCAGGCCGAGAACGGCAGACCGATCCAGGGCACCAGCGGCGGCCGGGTGGCGCCCAGCGGGATCATCCCCTCCTTGCGGTCGACCTCCTCGGCCCGGGTCATGTCAGATCCCCATCCAGCCGACGATGGTTTCGAGGTTGGCCACCACCAGGCCGCCGCCGAGCACGCAGAGGATGGCGGCACCGCGGAACTGCCAGAGGAACAGCATCACGCCGACCAGACCCACGGCGGCCATGGCCAAGCCGCGGATCCAGGTGCTGCGCGCCCATTCCACCCCCATGGTGAAGGGATCGCCGCCCTGCGCTAGGGCCAGATCCGGCAGGAGGACCGCCGCGACCAGCGCCAGGGAGAGGATGCCGAGGATGCGGTTCCGCGCGCCAGCCCTGCGGGCCAACGCCTTAGAGGCGAGGAGGAGCGTCATTCGGAGCTTCCATGGTGACGCCGCGCAACCGGACCGGCGCCGCCGGCTCAAGATTGGGCGGCGGAGGTTCCGCAGCGTCCGGCTGCGGGCAGCGCGCCCAGACATCCCACGCCGGCACATCACAGGCGCGGCGCATGGGCAGGGGAGCATCGGGGCGAGGCGGCCGTGCCGCGGCGGGACCATCGGCATCGCGATGGCGAAGCGCGGGCACAATCTCGTTGTCATAGGCTGCTCGGACCCTGCGGACATAGCCATTGGCCAGACCGCGCGTCGGCGTGCCGGTGTTGTAGCAGGAGAGCATCGCGTCCAGGCGCTCGCCCTCAGGCCGGCTGGCGTCGGTCCTGGACCAGCAATGGACGAGGACGTCGGCGGCGACGGACAGCGCCGAGCACGGCTCGAAGGCGGCGGCGACCGGCAGGCCCATGCGCTGCAGATGGCCGGCGCGGTGGTTGATCTGCGCTAGGCCCATATCGATGTTGTTGATGCCACGTTCCAGCAGAATCTTGACCGCGGCGGCAGCCTCGTCAGCCGACCCGAAGCGCTGCGACGAAGTGATGCGGCCATTGGCGCTCGTCGCGACGACAAATGGGTCGTAGCGGCTTTCCGTGCCGATCACGGCGAGCAAGGTGCCGCGGTCCACGCTGGGCGCACAGGCCGGGGCCATCGCCAGCACCGCCGCCAAGGTCAGCGCCGCACTCATCCGCGCCTCCCATGGGACGACGCTCCGTCAGCCTTATCGGCGGATCGCGATCCCCAGGCGCGCCAGGAAGGGATGGCCTTCCGGATAAACGAAGAGCGGGCGATCGCTGCAATCGATCCAGGGCTCAGAAAGCCAGACCCGCATGCGCGCGTAATCGCGGAAGACGCGCGGCGCTTCGTATTTCCGCATCGAGATCTGCCGGTAGCACGGCCCGCCGGCCAGTTTGACGAAGAGGACGAAGCCGCCCGCAGCGAGCTCAACCACGAGGATGCGACGTACGCGCTCGCCACGCTCCGCAGCCAACCTGAAGTCGGCTTCCGATAACTTCCCGTCTCTCGGCAATTTCGATCCGCCAGCGTCCCAAACAGGCACACCGTAGCCGTGTGGCCGGGGAGGCGCCTAGGCGGAATCGCGCCTCTTGGTGCGCGGCAAGCCCGTCTCTGATCGCTCAGGTGCGGCATGCGACGCATCCTAGCCGCCTTACCCGTATACGTCTATCCGTATATGCGCTTTTACGCCATTAACCTGTCATATAATGGTTCAAGACAACTAGAGATTGTAATGCATACATCTTCCGCCCCTAAGTGCAGAAGACGCTTGTTGGGAGCAGCAGCCGCTTCAAGGGCGCTCCGCTTCTTCGTGCACGAGAAAGGCGGTAGGCGCACGGCTGATGCTGGTCGAAGGGCGGATTGAGCGGCAGGCCGAGCAGGTCGAGGACGCCACCGCCTGGGGTGACGCTGGGCTCGCGCGGACGAATGAAGTGCGGCGGCCAGATCCAGGTTCGGCGGAACCGACGGCGCGCATGCCGGCCAGCCGGGATTTCCGTTGAGAAGGTGCTTCCGACGGGGAAGCCTTCTATCGAACCAATGTCACCAGCTCGGAATAGGGCAGCAGCAGCGGATCCGCGGTGTAGAGCCGCACCGGTTCCGAGATGGCGTGGGCGACCAGCAGTCGATCGAAGGGATCGCGGTGATGCAGGGGAAGGTCCGCAACCAATGCTGCCGTCCGTGCCCGCACCGGCAGTTCGCGGAAGCCCGTCTCCTGCGCGGCCTGCAGGATCTGCAGCGGCTGGAAGGCGAAGTCCGCCCGGCCGAGCCCGGCCTTGATGGCGATCTCCCAGATGCTGGCGGCGCTGAACAGGACCTCGTTGTCGGGATCCTCCAGCGCCGCGCGGGTGGCCGCACCCAACCGCTCCGGCGTGACCAGCGCCCAGAGCAGCAGATGGGTGTCAAGCAGCAGGCGCATCAGCGGCCTTCAAAGGCATCGAGCACGGCATCCGGCAGCGGCGCGTCGAAGTCGGCCGGCACGGTGAGCTGACCGGCCAGCCGGCCGAGGCGGCGGCGCGGCCGCTCGGGGGCGTCCTGTAGCGGCACCAGGCGGGCGACGGGGCGGCCGGCGCGGGCGATCAGGATCTCCTCGCCGGCGGCCGCAGCATCGACCAGGCGCGAGAGGTGGGTCTTGGCGGCGTGGATGTTGACGGTCTGCATGGGAACCTCCGCCCTCCAAGGTAGGAGGTCAACCAGACTTAGTCCAGTTGGAGTAGGCTCGGGCCGTGACGCCGCCTACGGAGGATAATGTCCTCTACCCACTCCCCGAACAGAGGGTTGTGGCTGGACGTTGCCGCGTGCTGCGCTGGTCGGGACAAGCGTGTTCAGATACAGGTGATGCCGGATAGGGCGGTCAGCCTGGGAGGTCTGCGTCACCTGCTCTGATGGAAATCTCGGTGGCTGACGGCCAGTCGGTAGGGGGCCGAACTGATGAATCTCGTCCTGATCCCCGGCTTCATGGCCAATGCGTCCCTCTGGGATGAGGTCGCCCCGGGCGAGTTCGGACCCCTCACATATGGCGACGTCAGCCAGCAAGCGACCATCCCTGCGATGGCGCGGCACGTCGCTGCGAACGCACCGGACCGCTTCATTCTGATCGTCTTCTCCATGGGTGGCTATGTCGCCCGGGAGGTCGCACGGGTGCAGGCCCTCGTGCTGGTCGCCACCTCGGCTCGGGCTGACACCCCGGAGCAGGCCCACCGAAAGGCCGCCGCCATCGCAAACCTGAGCCGCTCGCGCTTCACCGGTCTGAGCCGAACGGCCATCGCCGCTTTACTGCATCCGCCACGCGCCATGGATGCATCCCTGATCGAGCGGATCCGGCACATGGGTGAGCGACTGGGGCGCGAGGTGTTCCTCCGGCAAGCGGGAGTGCAGCGGGAGAGCGACTTGCATCGCCTTGGCGAAATCCACTGTCCCACCCTGGTCGTTGCCGCGGCGCAGGATCCGTTGAGATCCCTTGCTGAGGCGCAGGAGCTGGAGCAGGGCATCGCGGGTTCGTCCCTCACCTTGATCGAAGGATCGGGCCATATGGTGCCCATCGAGGCGCCGTATCCAACCTTGCGAAAAGCACGCGGTGCAGAGAGCCGCACCCAGTGCCCCTGCGATGTGCGGTCGCCGCTCGCTCCAGTCCCGACAGGGCCGGCAGAACACCCGCCCACCCCCGCGCCGAGCCGCGCGCGCAGAAGCCACGTCGCGGTCCACCCCGAGCCCGCGCAGGAAGCTCGTGCCATCCTCGGTGATGACACCGCCGTCCGGGGATAGCTCGATCTGCCCTCGCTCGGTCATCCTGTCGGCCATGGCCACGGCGAGCTGTCCGGCGAGATGGTCGTAGCAGGTCCGGGCACGGCGGAGCGCCGCGTCCCGAGGTCCCACCGCAGCCACCTTGACCCGGTGCACCCCGCCTGAAGCGCCGGCGGCAGCCACTGACATGATGCTCTCCAGCATCTGGGCGACCGCCGGCGAGGCGAGCCGGTGGTAGCGGTGCCGCCCCCGGCGCTCCATCGCCAGCAACCCTGCCCCCGTGAGCTGCGCCAGTTCCTTCGCCGTCAGCGCCCGCCCCTCCATCAACGCCGCGAGCATGTTGGCGCGGGTCGGATCGCCGATGAGGGCGGCAGTCTCAGCGAGCGCGGCTGTGGTGAGCATGGCGAGGCCGATCATAGGGCGGAGTAGGCGCGAATGCTTCGGCCACGGCCGAAGCCTCTGCGGGCGAATCAGGGCCACAACGCGGCCGATCACCCCACCGGATTGGCTTCATGAGCATGTCAGCTTCGACCTTACCCTGCTTCCTGACGACATGGGGAGGCCTGCCGAAGCTGTCGGTCCGCAGCGCCGAACCCCTGCAGGAAGGGCGCTGGACACGGATCCTGCGCTGGCTCGCGGACCGCCAGCACCTGCGGGAGGTGGACAGCCGCCTGCTGCGTGATGTCGGGCCGACGCGCGAGGACGTGCTGCGCGGCGTGCCCTTTCGAGGCACGGCATGCCGGCCCAAGGCGCGCGCGTGCCCATCCGCCCTGATCCGCCTGGGAACCCTGCAAGCACGCGACTGGCAGCTCAAGCTCTATGCCCCGGCCGCCGGGCTGCGTCCCGAGGATCTGGCTGCCGCTCGACGGGCCTTCCGGGCCGTGCTTGCGGAACCCTGCCCCGAGCCGGTTTCGGGCTTCGCCATCCTGGCCATCATCCAGGATGACCACCTCCCTGTCGGAAGCCTGGCACTGACAGCGTGCCGATGGGACGGGGAACTGCTGCGGCGCTCCACGCTGCTGATCCCCGTCGCGGGCGCCCCCGTGCACCGCATCCCCGACCACGGGCTCGGCCTGGGCGAACTCCAGCTTGCCGCCCGGGAGTGCCGGGCATGGCAACGCCATGGCGCGCGGACCTCGCCGCCCGCCCTGGCCGCCTACCTCGCGGAGGACTGCGCGTGACGGCGCTCTCTCACACCTTCTTCGGCTGGCGCGTGGTGGGGGCGGCCTTCGTCCTTGCCGTGTTCGCCTGGGGGATCAGCTTCTACGGACCGCCGATCTTCCTCCAGGTCCTGCATGCCTCGCGCGGCTGGTCGGTGTCCGTGGTATCGGGCGCCATTACCGCGCACTTCCTGCTCGGCGCTGCCGTGGTC
>DATMRU010000053.1:0-61949 GCA_035565935.1 Roseomonas sp. | reverse complement strand
CGATGTCTGCTACGAGGCGCCGATGACAGGGCACATCATGCCCTGGCTGCGCGGGCTGGCGGCACAGGGGGCCGAGGTGCTGCTGGCCGATCCGGGCCGGGCTTATTTGCCGAAGGCAGGGCTGCTGCCGGTGGCGCGGTTCAGCGTGCCGACGACGCGGGAACTGGAGGACCGGGACAGCCGGGAAGTCACGGTCTATCGCGTGGAGGGCTGAGAGCCCCCCACGGAAGTAGCCCCGATGCGCCGTGTGGCCGATGGTGCTCTGCCCCTACCCTGCCGGCGCTCTCACGGGTGGTGGCAATGGACGCAGGGTCTGTAATCCTGGACCGGATGGTCTTGTCGGCTGAAGGCAAGGCTGCCGCCGGGACCGTCTGGGCCAGCGCACCGACGGCGAACGAGGCATCCTGCTGGTGGACGGAACTGGTCGATGCACCTGCCTTCGTCGCGCTGGACGCGGCTTGGCACGGGCTCTGCGCCCGTGCCGCGGTGCCAAACGCCTTCATGGAGCCGGATTTCGCGCGGGCCGTGGCGGAGCAGTCCGCGCGGCCGGTGCACGCGCTGCTGGCGTGGCAGGCGGCGCCGGGCCTCGAAGGGCGGCGGCTGATCGGCGCCTGGCTGGTGCTGCTCGGCCGCTCCCGCCTGAGCTGGCCCCGGTCGGCCCTGATCAGCCCGGTCAGCCCAGTCGCCTATCTCGGCACGCCGGTGCTCGACCGCGCGGCGTTGCGCCCGGCGCTGCGCAGCCTGCTCGTCGCGATGCGCCGGAACCCCGATTTGCCCGACCTCGTGCAGATCGGCGACTTCAGCGCCGAACTGTTGCCGGAGCTTCAGGCCGTTCTCCGGGAGCTGGGAATGCGGGCCGCCTTCGTGGAGCGGCGGTGGCGCGCCCGGCTGCTGCCGCATCCGGACCCCCAGGCCTTCTGGGCGGCCTCGATGTCGAAGTCCCGCCGGCAGGGGCTGGAGCGGCAACGGCGGCAACTCGCGCGGGCCGGTGCGCTGGCCTTCTCGGTGGCCCGGGAGCCGGCCGCGGTCGAGGCGGCGATCGAGGAATTCCTGGCGCTGGAGGCCTCCGGCTGGAAGGCCCGGTGCGAGAGCGCACTGGCCTGCGACCCGGCGACGGCGGCGCTGACCCGCCGCATGGCGGAGGGGATGGCGCGGCGGGGGCGCCTGGCGGTGCATGCGCTGCGCCTGGATGGCCGGCCGCTGGCCATGGGGATCATCCTCTATTCCGGCGCCGGCGCCTTCACCTGGCGGACCGCCTTCGACGAGAACCATCGCCGCGCCTCGCCTGGCGTGCTGCTGCTGGAGGACACCACCCGCACGCTGCTCACCGATGCCGCTGTGGCGGTGACGGATTCCTGCAACCATCGCGATATCGGCTTCCAGGCGGAGCGGTGGCCGGAGCGGCACGAACTGATGGATCTGCTGATCGGGTTACGGCCGGGGCGAGGGCTGGGCGTCGCGCTTCTGGCGGCGCGGGAACGCGGCCTGCGCGGCCTGAAGAAGGCCCCGCAGGGGCGGAACGGGCTGCGGGACGCCGCGCCCCGCTTGCGAGGCCTGCCAAAGGTGCTGGTGGCGGCTGCGGCCAGGCTCAGGCCTGGGAGTTGAGTTCCGCAGCGGCGAGCGGGGGCAGCCCGGAAGGGGAGGGCCGCGTCGCAAGCTCGCGCAGAACGGTGCGGACGGCGATCTGGAGTTGCTGCAGGAGCACGTCCGCCTGTTCAACATCCAGTTCGGAGATCACGGTGGCGTCGGGCATGTCATGGGTGATGACCACACGCCCCGCCATGGCCTGGGCTCGATAGCTGCTGCTCATGGGGATAGTTTGGCACAGGACGATCCTGGAAGTCACGGCGCCGTGATGGCTCCATCCGGGCTTTTGCTGCATCCCTGGGCTGCTCTGCCGATTGGGCGGGATGCCAGGTCTGCAACGGGCGATAGGGGAGGGGCGACACCCTCCCCATAGCGGTCAGGCCGCGCTGTCGAGCCCGCCGGCCTCGGCCACCACCCGGAGATGCCGGTCGGTGTCGCCGAACTGGTTGATCAGCATGGTGAGCCGCTTGAAGTAGTGGCCGGCCTTGTACTCCATGGTCATGGCGATGCCGCCGTGGAGCTGGATGGCCTCCTTGCCGATCAGCTCGGCGGAGCGGTTGACCAGCGCCTTGGCGGCGGCGATGGCCGGGCGGCGCACCGCCGCGTCCGGGTTCTCCGCCATCATCGCGGCGTACATGGCCATGGAGCGCGCCTGTTCCAGCGCCACCAGCATGTCTGCCGCGCGGTGTTGCAGCGCCTGGAAGCTGCCGATGGTGACGCCGAACTGCTTGCGCTGCTTGAGGTAGTCGATTGTCAACTCGTGCAGCGCCTCCATGGCGCCGACCGCCTCGGCGCAGAGCGCGGCAATGGCGGCATCCACCACGCGCTCCATCAGCGGCAGAGCCTGACCTTCCCCGCCGAGCAGGGCATCGGCGGGGAGCTTCACCTGTTCCAGGGTGATTTCGGCGGCGCGCAGGCCATCCTGCGTCGGATAGCCACGGCGGCTGACGCCGGCAGTGTCGGCGGGGAGAAGGAACAGAGAAATGCCCTCGCGGTCGCGCCGGTTGCCGGCGGTGCGGGCGGAGACGATCAGGTGACTGGCGGTATCGCCATGCAGCACGACGCTCTTGGCGCCGTCGAGTACCCAGCCGTCATCCGTCCTGCGGGCGGTGGTGGCGACGTCGAAGAGGTCGTCACGCGACTGGCGCTCGGTATGGGCGAAGGCGAGGGTGGCACTGCCCTCGGCGACGGCGGGGATGAGGTCTTCGCGGCCGGCGAGGCGGAGGAAGCCGCCGCCGAGCACCACGGTGGCGAGGTAGGGTTCCACGGCGAGGCCGCGGCCTATGGCTTCCATGACGAGCATGGTTTCCACCGGGCCGCCACCGAAGCCGCCCTGTTCCTCGGAGAAGGGCAGGGCGAGGAGCCCCATCTCGGCGTATTTGGCCCAAAGCTCCGGGCTGTAGCCCTGCGGATGGCCCTGATGCTGTTTACGCTTCTCGAAATCGCCATAGGCGTCGGCCATCAGGCGATCGACGCTTTCCTTGAGCAGGCGCTGTTCCTCGGTCAGGTCGAAGTCCACGTTGTCATCTCCTTCTGATGGGAGGTCCAGGAACCTCAGGTTCCTGGCGGGGGAGTTTGAGGGGGCGGAGGAGTCCCCTCAGAGGCCGAGGAAGGCCTTGGCGATGATGTTGCGCTGGATCTCGTTCGAGCCGCCGTAGATCGAGACCTTGCGGAAGTTGAAGAACTGCGGCGCGACGGCATCCGCCCATTCCGGCCCGACGGGTGGCTCGTTGTGCGAATGCGACGGCATCGGTGCGACGTAGGGCCCGGCGACGGTGACCATCAGCTCGGTGGTCATCTGCTGCAGTTCCGAGCCCTTGATCTTGAGGATCGAGGAATTCGGATCGGGCTTGTCGGCGGCACGGGTGCGCTGGGCGGCGACGACGCGCATCTGGGTGATCTCCAGCGCCTTCAGCTCGATCTCGGCGATGGCGACGCGGCGGCGGAAGTCGGGGTCGTCCCACAGCGTGCCGTCCCCGGCGGGCGTTTCCTTCGCACGCTCCTTGACGCGGGCCAGCTTCTCCTTGGAGAGGCCGATGCGGGCGATGTTGGTGCGCTCGTTGGAAAGCAGGAACTTGGCGTAGTCCCAGCCCTTGTTCTCCTCGCCAACGCGGTTCTCGACGGGCACCTTCACGTCGTCGAAGAAGACTTCGTTCACCTCATGCGCGCCGTCGATGGTGATGATCGG
This sequence comes from Roseomonas sp., assembly GCA_035565935.1. GTDB lineage: Bacteria > Pseudomonadota > Alphaproteobacteria > Acetobacterales > Acetobacteraceae > Pseudoroseomonas. The sequence continues at coordinate 58,174 of DATMRU010000053.1, read as the reverse complement.
GCGCACGGTGATGCCGGGTGTCTTCATGTCCACCAGCAGGAAGGAGATGCCCTGCTGCTTCTTCGCCGCGGGATCGGTGCGGACGAGGAGGAAGATCCAATCGGCATGCTGGCCGAGGGTGGTCCAGGTCTTCTGGCCGTTGACGATGTAGTGGTCGCCCTCGCGGCGCGCGCTGGTCTTGAGGCTGGCGAGGTCGGAGCCGGAACCGGGCTCGGAGAATCCCTGCGCCCACCAGATGTCGAGGCTGGCGGTGGGCGGGAGGAAGCGCTTCTTCTGTTCCTCGCTGGCGAAGTTGGCGATGACGGGGCCGACCATCGCCACGTTGAAGGAGAGCGGCATCGGCACCGCGTTGCGCTGGATCTCCTCCGTGTAGATGTAGCGCTGCACGGGGGTCCAGTCCTTGCCGCCCCATTGCACCGGCCAGTTCGGCGTGGCGAGCCCTTCGGCGTGCAGGATGCGGTGGGCGGTGGCGATGTCCTCGCGCTCCAGATGGCGGCCCTCGCTCACCTTGCGGCGGATCTCGGCCGGGATCTTGGTCTGGAAGATCTGGCGCAGCTCGTCGCGGAAGGCGACTTCCTCGGGCGTGTAGCGGAGTTCCATGGGGCTGCCTCCCTTCAGACGATTTCGAACAGGCCCGCGGCGCCCTGGCCGGTGGCCACGCACATGGTGACGACGGCGCGCTTGATGCCGCGGCGGCGGCCCTCCAGCAGGGCATGGCCGGTCAGGCGCGCGCCGCTCATGCCGAAGGGATGGCCGATGGCGATGGCGCCGCCATCCATGTTCAGCTTCTCCTGCGGGATGCCGAGCTTGTCGCGGCAGTAGATGGACTGCGAGGCGAAGGCCTCGTTCAGCTCCCAGAGGTCGATGTCGTCCACCGTCAGGCCGTGGCGCTTCAGCAGGCGCGGCACGGCGAAGACGGGGCCGACGCCCATCTCCTCCGGCTCGCAGGCGGCGCTGGCGAAGCCGCGGAAGACGCCGAGCGGCTTCAGACCGCGCCGCGCCGCCTCTTCCGAGGACATCACCACACAGGCGCTGGCGCCGTCGGAAAGCTGGCTGGCATTGCCGGCGGTGATGTACTGGCCCTCGCGCACGGGCTTCAGCTTCGCGAGCCCTTCCAGCGTGGTGTCGGGGCGGTTGCCCTCGTCGCGGCTGAACAGCTTCTTCTCGGTGCGGGTCTCGCCGGTGGCCTTGTCGGTGACGGCATAGGTCACCTCGATCGGCACGATCTCCTCGTCGAAGCGGCCCTCGCGCTGCGCGGCGGCGGTGCGCTGCTGGCTGAGGAGGGCGAACTCGTCCTGCGCCTCGCGCGAGATGCCGTAGCGCGCGGCGACAAGGTCGGCCGTCTCGATCATGCTGTCGTAGAGATGCGGCTTGTGCTCGACCAGCCAGGGGTTGCGGATGGCGGCGCGGTCCACCTTGGGCACGGTTAGGCTGATGGATTCCACGCCGCCGGCCACCGCGACATCCACGCCATCCACGATGACGCGGCGCGCGGCGGCGGCAATGGCATCGAGGCCCGAGGCACAGAAGCGGCTGACCACCAGCCCGGCGGTCTCTACTGGCAGGCCGGCGCGCAGCAGCCCGGCGCGGGCGATATTGCCGCCCGTGGCGCCCTCGGGATAGCCGCAGCCCATGACGACCTCCTCCACCGCCTGCGGCTCGACGCCGGCGCGTTGCATGGCGTGATGGATGACATGGGCGGCCATGTCGGCGCCGTGGGTGATGTTCAGGCTGCCCCGTGCCGCGCGGCCGATCGGCGTGCGGGCGGTGGAGACGATGACGGCTTCCCTCATGTGGGCGCTCCCTCTGTTCCGGCGTCGCGCGCCGTCGCTTCCTCTTCCTCGCGCAGCTTGGCGGCGAGCAGCTTGCCCGCCGGGCTGCGCGGCAGTGCCGCGCGCAACTCCAGCGCGGCCGGCATCTCGTGGCGGCCGATGCGGTCGGCCAGGAACAGCTTCAGCCCTTCCAGCGTCAGCACCGGGGCGCCGTCGCGCAGCTTGACGAAGGCCTTGGCCGCCTGGCCGCGATAGGGGTCGGGCACGCCGATGACGATACATTCCTCGACATCCGGGTGCTCGTAGATCGCCTGCTCGATGGCCGCCGGATAGACGTTGAAGCCGGAGGAGATGATCATGTTCTTCCGCCGGTCCACCAGGGTGAAATAGCCCTGTTCGTCCATCCAGCCGATATCGCCGGTGCGGAACCAGCCATCGTCGAAACAGGCTGCGCTTTCCTGCGGCTGGTTCCAGTAGCCGATGAAGACATTCGGGCCGCGGATGGCGATCTCGCCCTGCTCGCCGGGCGGCAACTCGCGCGTCGGGTCATCGAGCGAGACGACGCGCATCTCGACGCCGGGGAGCGGCAGGCCGATCATGCCCGGGCGGCGCGGGCCGTTGGCGGTGAGGCGGGCGCCGGCGGGGCTCGTCTCGGTCATGCCCCAGCCGCCGCCGATGCGCTGGCCGAGCAGCGCCTCCAGCTTCTGCTGCACCTCGAAGGGCATGGGCGCGCCGCCGGAGGAGCATTGCCGCAGCGAGGAGAGGTCGCGCGCCTCGATGCCGGGAAGGTTGAGCAGGCCGATCCACATGGTCGGCACGCCGGGGAAGACGGTGATGCGGTGGCGCTCGATCTCGCGTACCGCGGTCTCCGCATCGAAGCGCGGGTAGAGATAGAGGCAGTTGCCGTCGGCCATGTGGCGCAGCAGCACGGCGGTCAGCGCATAGATGTGGAAGAGCGGCAGCACGCCGAGCACGCGCTGCTCCCCGCGCGGCAGCGTGTCGCTGTCCTTCCAGGCCTGGTAGATCGAGACGGCCGAGGTCAGGTTGCGGTGCGTCAGCATCGCGCCCTTGGGGCGGCCGGTGGTGCCGCCAGTGTATTGCAGCAGGGCGATGTCCGCCTCGTCCAGGGCAGGCCAGGCGGAGGGTGGCGCATCGGCCAGTGGCAGCGACTGGAAGTCGGGCTGCGCCGGAGAGGGCGTACCGCCCCAGGCGGCATCCGGGGCGACGAAGGCGGCCTCCACCCCGCCCTCGCGCAGCAGGCGCAGCGCATTGGGCAGCAAAGTGGGGAAATCGGTGGTGATCAGCCAGCGCGCGCCGCTGTCGGAGACCTTGTGCAGCAGCTCGCGCGGCGCATCCAGCGGCGAGAGATGGACGACGCGCCCGCCCGCCCGCAGCACGCCGAAGAAGCAGGCGGGATGCCAGGGGGTGTTGGGCAGGTAGAGCGCCACCGCATCGCCTGGGCGCAGCCCGGCTTCCATCAGCCCGGCGGCGACGCGGTCGGCCGTTTCGCGCAGCGCGGCGAAGCTGACCGGGCGGTCGCGATAGACCAAAGCGGGGCGCTCGCCCCACTCGGCCGATACGCGGTCCAGCAGCGCTGGGATGGTGCCGGTGCCGAGCGGCGCATCCCAGCGCCCCCCGGGAGGGTAGGAGGCCTCCCAGGCGTAGGGGCGGGGCATGGCGCTAGGCGGCCTTGGCTTGCGGCTTCAGCGTGCCGAAGCCGGCGCCCTCGGCGGCGAGCTGCCGCAGCAGGGCGGCAGGGCGCAGGCTTTCGTCGCCGGTTTGCTCGGCATAGGCGGTGAGGCGCTCGGCGATGCGCTTGAGGCCGACCGCATCGGCGTAGTGCATCGGGCCGCCGCGCCAGGCCGGCCAGTTGTAGCCGTAGAGCCAGACCACATCGATGTCGCCGGGGCGGGCGGCGATGCCTTCCTCGAGGATGCGGGCGCCCTCGTTGATCATCGGGTAGATCAGCCGCTCGGTGATCTCGTCCTGGCTGATGGCGCGGCGGGTGATGCCGAGTTTTTCCGAGATGCCCGCGATGAGCTTTTCCACCTCGGGGTCCGGCACGCCGGCACGGGCGCCCTCGGGATAGGCGTAGTAGCCGCGGCCCGCCTTCTGGCCGATGCGGCCGGCCTCGCAGAGGGCGTCGGCCACGGGCGCGGTCTGACCGGTGGCCTTGCGGACACGCCAGCCGATGTCGAGCCCGGCGAGGTCGGCCATGGCGAAGGGCCCCATGCGGAAGCCGAAATCGGTCAGCGCCTTGTCCACCTGCTCGGGCGTCGCGCCTTCCTGCAGCAGGCGCTCGGCCTGCTGGGTGCGGCGGGAGAGCATGCGGTTGCCGACGAAGCCATGGCAGACGCCGACCACCACGGGCACCTTGGCGAGCCGCTTGCCGATGGCGACGGCGGTGGCCAGGGCCTCGGGCGAAGTCTTCTCGGCGCGCACCACCTCCAGCAGCTTCATGACGTTGGCCGGGCTGAAGAAGTGCATGCCCAGCACGTCCTGCGGGCGGGAGGTGGCCGCCGCCATGGCGTTGATGTCGAGATAGGAGGTGTTGCTGGCGAGGATCGCGCCGGGGGCGATCTTGTCCAGCTTGGCGAAGATCTCCTTCTTCAGCCCCAGCTCCTCGAAGACCGCTTCCACCACGAGATCGGCTCCGGCGGCGGCTTCCAGGCCCACCGCGCCCTCGATCAGCGCGAGGCGGGCGTCGCGCGCCTCGGGCGTCAGGCTGCCGCGCTTGACCGAGGTCGTATAGGTGTCGGCGATACGCTTCTGGCCGCGTTCCAGCGCTGCCTGGTCGGTCTCGATGATGCGCACGGGGATGCCGGCATTGGCGAAGCTCATGGCGATGCCGGTGCCCATGGTGCCGGCGCCGAGCACGGCGGCGCGGTTCACGGTGCGGGGCTTCGTCTCCTTCGGCAGGCCAGGGATATGCGCGGCCTGACGCTCGGCGAAGAAGACATGGCGCAGCGCCTTGGAACGCGGGTCGTCACGCAGCATGACGAAGAGCTCGCGCTCGCGCTTCATGCCCTGCTCTAGCGACATGTCGAAGCTGTTGCGCACGGATTCGATGATGGCGGCGACCTGCGGCTCCTCGGAGGCGCGCCTGGCGAGCGCCTTGGCGGCCTCCTCGAAGGCTTCGCGGGCGCCGGGGGCGGTCAGGCGGTCGGTGCGGGTGTTGAGTCGCGGGGGGAGGGGCCTGGCGGTCAGCTCGTGGACCTTGGCGAAGGCGGCTTGCAGCAGGTCGCCCTCTACCACCGCGTCGGCGAGGCCCATCTCGACGGCCTTCGCGGCGGGGATCTTGTCGCCCGAGGCGATCATCGGCAGGGCGGCGGCCGGGCCGATCAGGCGCGGGGTGCGCTGGGTGCCGCCGGCGCCGGGCAGCAGGCCGAGCTTCACCTCGGGCAGGCCGAGTTGCGCCCTGGGGCCGAGGATGCGCGCGTCGCAGCCCAGCGCCACCTCCAGCCCGCCGCCGAGCGCGACGCCCTGGATGGCGGCGACCACCGGCTTTGGGCAGGCCTCCAGCGCCGCGACCACCTCGGCCAGGGACGGCGGGATGGGCGGCTTGCCGAATTCGCTGATATCGGCCCCCGCGATGAAGGCGCTGCCCGCGCCGGCGAGCACCAGGCCGGCGGCCTCCGGGTCCTTCGCCGCGCGCTCGGCGGCGGCGAGCAGGCCGGCGCGCACCGGCGCGGAGAGAGCGTTGACCGGCGGGTTCTCCACCGTGGCGACGGCGATGCCGTCCTGGATCCGGTAAGACACGACGTCTGGCATGGCGGCTTCTCTCCCGGCGGATGATTAATTCTGCATTGCGGAATTTAATTCCGCAAAATTCATGCTAGCTTGGTCGCCCAATCCGTTCCTGACGTCAAGCGTCGCCAGGGAGAGCCCATGTCACGCCGCCGTGCCACCCCGCCTCCACCCGATGCCGAGGCCGGGCCCGACCGCCATTTCGTCACCGCTCTGGCGCGTGGGCTGCAGGTGCTGGGCTGCTTCCGGCAGGGCGAGCCGCTGCTGGGCAACCAGGAGATCGCCGCCCGCACCGGCCTGCCGAAATCCACCGTCTCCCGCCTGACCCACACGCTGACGGAACTGGGCTATCTGCATTACGCACCGGAGCTGGGGCGCTACCGCCTCGGCATGGCGGTGCTCTCGCTGGGCAGCGCCATGCTGGGCGGGCTCGACATCCGCCGCGTGGCGCGGCCGCTGCTGGAGCGGCTGGCGGTGGAGACGCACAGTGTCGTCGCGCTGGGGACACGGGACCGGATGCGGATGGTCTATCTGGAACTGGCGCGCGGCGATGCCGCCATCGCGGTGAACCTGGAGGCGGGCTCGCGCATCTCGCTGCTCAACAGCGCCATGGGGCGCGCCTGGCTGGCGGCCTGCGCGCCCGAGGCGCGCGCGGCGGTGCTGCGGCAATGGGCGGGGCCGCAGGCGGAGCGCGCCGCCGCCGTGGCGGAGCGGGCGCTCGCCGAGCAGCGGGAATATGGCTGCTGCTGCTCGTTCGGCGACTGGCAGCCGGACGTGAACGCTATCGCCCTGGGCTTCGACCCCGGCGGCGGGTTGCCGCCGATGGTGGTCAATTGCGGCGCGCCCTCCTTCCTGGTCAGCCCGGAATACCTGTTGCAGGAAGCGCGGCCGCGCCTCGCGGCGCTGGTGCGCCGGCTGGAGCGCAGCATGGATCTGGCCGGCGCGGTGCCGGCCGCGTGAGGGCTGGCCTCCGGCTCAGGCGTGGGCGGGCGGAAGCGGGCGTGGCTCGGCCGGTGGGCGCCGGCCGGCGGGGCCTGCCACGCCGGGCTCGCGAGGCACCCGCAGCAGTTTCTCGCGGCGCGCCGCTTCCGCCATGCCCAGCCGCGGAGCCGGGGCGGAGACTGGGCCGGCCTCGATGGAACGGGGCTTGGGGGAAAGGGCGGCGTGCATAGTCTGATACCTCCGTCCTGGCGGTTATCCCGCAACGGGTCCTGTGACAAGAAGGCGGCTTGCGGCTGATGGTTATCCCCACCGGCCAACACCTGTCCGCGATGCCGATCGCTCTGGTGCGCCACCTGCCGACCGACATGCCGGCGGGCCATTGCTATGGCAGGCTCGACCTTCCACCGGGGCAGACCGGCGATCCGGCACCCGTCGTGGCGGCGCTGGCGGGCTTTCCGGGCGTGCGGCTGCTCAGCAGCCCGGCACGGCGCTGCCGCGCGCTGGCCGAAGCGCTGGGCGCGGCGTTCTGCCTACCGCTTTCCTTCGATGCGCGGCTGCTGGAACTGGATTTCGGCGGCTGGGAAGGGCTGGCCTGGGAGTCCGTGCCGCGCACGGCGCTCGATGCCTGGGCGGCCGACCCCTGGAGCTTCGCGCCGCCGGACGGGGAGAGCGGGGCGGCGCTGGTGGCGCGGGTGCGGGGCCTCGCCGACGGGCTCACGGGCGGCACGATCGTGGTGGCGCACGGCGGGCCATTGAAGGTGCTGGCGGCGCTGCTCGAAGGGCGGGCAGTGGATCTGCTGGCGCCGGCACAGCCGATGGGGTCGGTGCGGGTGGTGAGGGCGACAAGGCTGGGGGAATGAATTCCCCCAGGCCCCCATCTTTATTTTCTGCTCGTTCCCGCACTCGTTGGAAGCGCAGCGCCAAACCGACAAGAAGAAGATGGGGGTCCGGGGGAATTCTTTCCCCCGGTCTTTTTCATCCCGCGGCAACCAGCGCCGACAGCACCGCGCATTCCGCGACCACTGCGCAGGCGCCGAGCACGTCGCCGGTCTGGCCGCCGATCTGCGCCCGCGCCAGCACCGCGATGCCAGCGGCGGCGAAGATCATGGCGAGCAGCGCGGGAAGCATCGCCGTGCCCGGTAGAAGCAGCGCGGCGAGGGCGAGGGCGACCGCCAGCCCGGCCAGGGCCGCGCTGCCCGGTGGGCGGCCAAGCCCGGCGGAGAGCCCGTCCGGTCGCGCCGGGGGCAGGATCATCAGGGGAAGCAGCATGGCGGCGCGGGAGAGGGCGCCGGCGACGGCCAGGGCGGGCAGCGGCGCCGCGAGCTGCGCCAGGGCGCCGCCGCGCAGCGCCAGAGCCAGGATCAGCGCCATGGCACCGAAGCTGCCGATGCGGCTGTCGCGCATGATCTCCAGCTTACGGGCCCGGTCGCGGCCGCCGCCGAAGCCGTCGGCGGTGTCGGCCAGACCGTCCTCGTGCAGGGCGCCGCTGGCCAGCAGCAGGGCGGCGAGCGCCCAGGGGGCGGCCAGGGCGGGAGGAAGGCCAGCAGCGGTCAGCAGCGCCTGCACGCCGCCGCTGATCGCGCCTACCGCCGCGCCCGCCAGAGGCCAGGCCCAGGCGGCGCGGGCATATCCGGCCGGGTTGGCGGGCTGCGGCAGGAGGCCGGTGGGCAACCGGGTGAGCAGGCCGAAGGCGGCGGCCAGCTCGGCCAGCCGAGCGCGCAGCATCAGGCGCGGTCCGTGACGCCGGCCTCGGCGAAGGTGGTCATGCCGGCGTGGCAGGCCAGCGCCGCCCGCAGCAGCGGTACCGCGAGGGCCGCGCCTGAGGCCTCGCCCAGCCGCATGCCGAGATCGAGCAACGCCTCCCGCTTCAGCGCGGCGAGCAGGCGACGATGCCCGGCCTCGGCGGAGACATGGCCGACTTGGGCATGATCCAGCCCGCCTGGCGCCAGCAGCGCCAGGGGCGCGGCGGCGGCGGTGCCGGCAAAGCCGTCGAGCAGCACGGGGATGCCGCGATGCCGGGCCTCCAGCGCGGCGCCGAGGATGGCCGCCAGCTCGCGCCCGCCGAGCCGCTGCGCAGCCTCCAGCGGGTCGCGTCGTGCCTCGGGGTGGCGGGCAAGGGCGGCATCCACCACCGCCTGCTTGCGGGAGAGCCCGGCGGTGTCCACGCCGGTGCCGCGCCCGGCCCAGTCGGCGCCGCTGCCGCCGAACAGCGCGGCGGCCAGGGCGGCGCCGGCGGTGGTATTGGCGATGCCCATCTCGCCGAGGCAAAGCAGATCCGTCTCCGGCGGCACCGCCGCGGCGCCGGTGGCCAGGGCATCGAGGAATCCGGCCTCGGCCATGGCGGGGGCTTCGGTAATGTCGGCGGTGGGGCGATCGAGATCGAGCGGGACGACGCGCAGCTCCGCCCCGGCGAGGGCGGCGATCTGGTTGATGGCGGCGCCACCGGCAACGAAATTCGCCACCATCTGTGCGGTGACGGCGGGCGGGTAGGGCGAGACGCCGCGCGCCGCGACGCCGTGATTGCCGGCGAAGACCAGCACCTGCACCCGCTCCAGCCGCGGCATTGGCCGACGCTGCCAGCGGGCTAGCCAGGCGACCAGCGCTTCCAGCCGGCCGAGGCTGCCCGGTGGCTTGGTAAGCTGCGCCTGGCGGGCCATGACCGCGGCAGCGGCGGCCTCGTCGCCCGGGGGCGGGGCGAGGGCGGCGGCGCGCCACACGGCGAGGCTGGAGAAATCGGGCATCAGGGGTCCTGCCGGGCTATGGCGTGGAAGAAGCTGCCGCTCACCCGGCCGCGCTGCCCGCCGGCCGGGCCGAGTGGCTGACCATGGGCATCGGCGAGCTCGGCCAGTGGCGCGTCGGTGCCGGGCTCGATCAGCCGGGCATAGTGGAACTCGTGGCCGCGCAGCACGGCGCCGCGCAGGCCGAGCACGCCGTCCGAGAGCAGCCGGGCCTCGCGATAGCCGAGATGCATCTTCCGCTTGGCGAAGCTGGTGGCGTGGTCGAGCAGCCCCGCCATGGCGTGGCGGTTGCCCTCGGCATCCTCCAGCCCCGCGCCGAGCACCATGTAGCCGCCGCACTCGCCATGCACCGGCGAATGGGCGGCGAAGCGGCGCAGCCCGTCGAGGAAGCGGCGGGCGGCGGCAAGGTGGCCGGCATGCAATTCGGGATAGCCGCCGGGCAGCCAGCAGGCGTCGCAACCGGCCGGCGGCGGCTCGTCGGCGAGCGGGGAAAAGGGGTACAGCGTGGCGCCGGCCTGTCGCCAACCCGCCACCACATGCGGATAGAGGAAGCTGAAGGCGGCGTCCTCCGCCACGGCGATGCGCTGGCCCGGTGGCGGCAGGGCGGGGAGGTGCGCCGGCGCGGCGACGGGGGGGGCGCCGGCGGCGCGGGCGAGGATGGCCTCCAGGTCGAGATGCGCCTCGGCAAGGTCGGCCAGGCGGTCCAGCAGTGCGGGGAGGGTACCCAGCTCGCGCGCCTGCACCAGGCCCAGATGCCGCTCGGGAAGGGTGATGCCGGTGTCGCGCGGCAGGGCGCCCAGCACGGGGAGGCCGGTGGCGGCAATGGCTTCCGCCGCGCCGCGGCGATGCCGCTCGCTGCCAACCCGGTTCAGCACCACCCCGGCCAGGCGCACCGCCGGGTGATGTGTGGCGAAGCCGCGCGCCACCGCGGCCGCTGATTGCGACTGGCCCGAGACATCCAGCACCAGCAGCACGGGCCAGCCGAATCGGGCGGCCAGATCGGCAGCGCTGCCCTGGCGGCCGGGCGTGGCACCGGCACCGTCAAACAGGCCCATGGCCGATTCGACCAGCAGGAGGTCCTGCCCGGCCGCAGCCCCGGCGGCCAGCACGTCGAGCAGGCCGGGAGGCATGGCCCAGCTGTCGAGATTGGGGCTCGGCCGTCCGCAGGCGGCCTGATGGAAGGCGGGGTCGATGTAGTCCGGCCCGGACTTGGCGGCGGCCACCGCCAGGGCGCGCCGCCGCAGCGCCGCGAGCAGCGCCAGGGTGACGGTGCTCTTGCCGGCACCGGAGCGCGGCGCGCCGATCACCAGCCCGGCGCCCCTGGGACCGCCCTCTGATTCCTGCATTCCGCTACGCTTTCCTGCCTGATTCGCTGTTCCGGGGTCCCTGGGGCGCCGCTGCCCCGCGACTTGCGTTAGAGCAGATTCCGGCCTGCCGGAAGGCGTGCACCGGGTGCGGCTGCCGCCGGGCGGCCGAGGTGCCGTCGAGAGGAGCGAAGTCGCTCCCGCCCGCTGCAGATGACGGTTCAGCAATCTCGTATAACAGGTTGATTTGCTGCGAATGCGAATTGCGCCGACGCCGATTCTCGCCTTGCTCTGCGGCATCGCGACACGGTATGGAGCGGCGGGCATTAACGCGTCGGTCACCAGAAAGCCACACGGCCCAAGGTGCAGACGCCTCCCTGCCCTCCAGCAGAACCCGCAATTCCGCAGCCAGTCCGCGGCACCACCGCGCGCAGTACACGATCGGAGAGAGGGGCATGGTTCAGCGCCACCTGCTTCCTGAGACGCGTTCCGCCCAACCCAGCCGCCTTGCCCCGCGCGCCCGCCGCGGGCTCGCCGGGCTCCTGATGCTCAGCACGCTCTGCGCGTCCACCGGCGCCCTGGCTGCCCCCTTCCGCTGCCCCAGCGAGGAGCAGCAGAAGATGTTCGAGCTGTCGGCGCTCAAGACCGAGCTGATGGTGGTCGCCACCACCTGCGACACCGAGGACGCCTACAACGCCTTCATCACCCGCTATCGGCCGGTGCTGAGCGACAACGACCGCTCGGTGATCCAGCACTTCACCGGGCGTGACCGCCGTGCCGGCCAGAAGGCGAACGACACTTTCATCACCAACCTGGCCAATGCCCGCGCGCAGGAGGCCAACCGCGTCGGCGCCGATTATTGCGCGCGCAACGCGCAGCTCTTCAAGGAAGTGATGTCCCTGCCCAGCGCTGCCGAACTGGCCCCTTACGCGGCCGCCAAGGACCTGCTGCCCGCTTCGCTCGGCAGCTGCACGGCTTCCGCCACCCCCGCCGCCGCTCCCACCAAGGCGGCCCGCACCTCTGGCCGTCGGGCGTCCCGTTGATGCGTCACGCCTTGCTCTGGGCCACGCTGGCCCTGCCCGCGATGCTCGCCGCCTGCGCCAAGCCGCAGAATCCGGTGCTGCAGTCCACCCGCCCGGTCTATGCCATCGACCTGATGGGCGGCGCCAAGCTCTGCAACGTCCCCGACAACCCGAAGCTGGTGGACGCGGAGCAGACCGAGGTCGCGATGACCGTCGGCAATGACGGCGGCTGGTGCGGCGTGAAGGTCTCCCGCCCCGGGCCGGAGCCCTTCGATGCCGGCCTGCTGGTGGCCCGCCCCGACCACGGCCGCGTGCAGGTGCACAGCGTCGGCGACTGGACGCGGGTGGATTACATCCCCGACCCGGGCTTCGCCGGCACCGACAGCTTCGCCGTGCGGCTGCTGCCAGGCTCGACCACGCTGCGCGTCAATGCGACGGTGCAGGCGGGACAGCAGCCGGTGGCGACGCCGGCCGCAGCCCCGGTGGTGACGCCGCGCGTCTCTGCGCCACCGGCGAGCAGCAGCAAGCCCGCCAGCAAGCCGGCGGCCAGCAAGGCGACGACGCGCCGCGCGCGCTGAACGCCAGGCCAGGGGGCGCCGCCCCCCTGGAACTTTCCCTGGGATCCTCGCTGGGGGGAGGAGCCTCCCCCCGGACCCCCGGCATCAGTCGGGAAGCAAATGCCGGCGCGCCGGGACGATGCCGCCGATCGCCACCACGGCGGGCGCTTCCAGGCCAGCCTGACGCACCGCCCCCGCCACCTCCGCCACTGTCGAGACCAGCACCCGCTGGCGCGGCGTCGTCGCCTGCGTCACCACCGCGACGGGGGTTTCCGCCGGAAGGCCGCCGGCCAGCAGGGCGGCGGTGATCGCGCCCAGGCGGCGCATCGCCATGTAGAGCACCAGCGGCTGGCCGAGCCGGGCCAGCGCCGCCCAGTCCAGCGCCTCGTCGGCGCCCTCGGCGGCATGGCCGGTGGCCAGCACCACGGCCTGGTTCACGCCGCGCTGTGTCGCCGGGATCCCGGCCGCCGCCAGGCCGGCCAGCCCGGCGGTCAGTCCCGGCACCACGCGGAAGGGAATGCCGGCCTCGGCCAGGGCTAGCGCCTCCTCGCCACCACGCCCGAAGACATAAGGATCGCCACCCTTCAGCCGCACCACGCGGCGCCCGGCGCGGGCGCGCTCGATCAGCGCGGCGGTGATGTCGGCCTGTCGCGCCGAGGGGCGGCCGCCGCGCTTACCCATGAAAAGGCGCTCGGCGCCCTCCGGGGCGAGGGCGAGGATGCGCGCATCCACCAGCTCGTCATGCACCAGCACCTCGGCCTGGGCGAGGCCGGCCAGGGCATCGAGCGTGAGCTGGCCGGGATCGCCCGGCCCGGCGCCGACCAGCCAGACATGCCCCGCCCCCAAGACCGTAGCGGAGCGGCCGAGCAGGGCCTCCAGCATGGCCAGCCGGTTCATCGCGGCGCCGCCGCATGACAAGGGCCCCCCCTGGCGCTAGTGAAGGTGGCGTGCCGCGACAGGATGAACCGCTTCGCCGGGGTTGGACCACCGGTGCCTGCGCCACGGCGGCGGCGAAGGCCGCCTATGCCGCGCTGCGCGACGGTGCCTTCCCCGATCCGGTCAGTATCACCCTGCCGCGCGGCGAACAGCCCACCTTCGCGCTGGCCGAGCACGCCTTCCTGCCGGATGGCGCCGCCATGGCGGCTATCGTCAAGGATGCGGGCGACGACCCCGACGTGACGCATGGCGCACTGGTCCGCGTGACGGTGCGGCGGCTGCCGCCTGGCAGCGGCGTGGTCTTCGCCGCCGGGGAGGGGGTGGGCACCGTGACCCTGCCTGGCCTGCCATTGCCGCCGGGCGAGCCGGCCATCAACCCGGCGCCGCGCGCCATGATCCGCGCCGCCCTGGCCGAGATTGCCGGCGGCGAGGCGGATGCGCGGGTGGAGGTCAGCATCCCCGATGGCGAGCGCATCGCCCAGCGGACCATGAACCCGCGGCTCGGCATCCTGGGCGGGCTGTCCATTCTCGGCACGACGGGGGTGGTGGTGCCCTATTCCTGCGCGGCGTGGATCCATTCCATCCAGCGCGGCATCGACGTGGCGCGGGCGCTGGGCCTCGAACATGTGGCCGGGGCGACCGGCAGCACCTCGGAGGCTGCCATCGCGCGGCTGGACGGGCTGCCGGAGCAGGCGCTGATCGACATGGGCGATTTCGTCGGCGGGATGCTGAAATACCTGCGGGCACACCCTGTCCCGCGCGTCACCATCGCCGGTGGGCTGGCCAAGCTGACCAAGCTGGCCCAGGGACGGATGGATCTGCATTCCCGCCGGGGCGGGGTGGATTTGCCGGCGCTGGCCGAACTGGCGCGCGAGGCGGGCGCGGGCGAGGGGCTGGCGGTCCGCATCGCCGCGGCCAATACGGCGCTGGAAGCCTTCAACCTTGCTGCCGCCGAGGGCATGGCACTCCCCGAGGCAGTGGCGCGGCGTGCCCGGGATGTGGCGCGGGGCGTGGTGGAGGGGACGGGCATTGCCGTGGATGTCGCACTGTTTGGCCGTGACGGCGCGTTGCTGGCGCGCGCCTGAAACGGTTCCCAACTGACAGAAAAAAGAAGGGGGTTCGGGGGAATTCATTCCCCCGATCTTTTTCCTCATGACCGGAACCGCCGCTGGTAATCCGCGCTGTAGAGCGCGCTGTCGCGGAACTCTCCCGCCGTGAGGGCCGGCCCGACTAGGATCAGCGCCGTGCGCTCCGCCGGTTCGGCGGCCAACTTCGCGGTGATATCCCCCAGCGTGCCGCGCAGGATGCGCTCATCCGGCCAGGAGGCGCGCACCACGATCGCAACGGGGCAATCGGCGCCGTAGAGCGGGGTGAGGCTTGCGACGATCCGCCCCAGCGCGTGGATCGCGAGATGAATGGCGAGCGTCGCGCCGGTGGCCCCGAAGGCTTCCAGCGTCTCGCCCGGCGGCATGGCCGAGGCGCGGCCGGAGATGCGGGTCAGCACCACGCTCTGCGCCACCTCCGGCACCGTCAGCTCGCGCCCGAGCGCGGCGGCGGCGGCGGCGAAGGACGGCACGCCGGGCGTCAGCGTATAGGGGATGCCGTGGCGCTCCAGGCGGCGGATCTGCTCGGCAACGGCGGACCAGACAGAGAGATCGCCGGAATGCAGCCGCGCCACGTCCTGCCCGGCCTGATGAGCGCGCAGGTATTCGGCCTCGATGGCGTCGAGGTCCAGCGGGGCGGTGTCCACCAGCCGGGCGCCGGGCGGGCAGTGCTCCAGCAGGGCGGGCGGGACGATGGAGCCGGCATAGAGGCAGACCGGACAGGCGGCCAGCAGGTTCCGCCCGCGCAGGGTGATGAGGTCGGGTGCGCCGGGGCCGGCGCCGATGAAATGCACGGTCATGATGGGGTCTCTGCCGAAAGGGCGCAGGTGACGCCCTCGGCGGCGATGCGCGGCAGCACCAGCGTGCCGCCCGCCGCCAGGGCGCAGCCTTCGGCCACGGAGGCGATGCCGGTAGCGCGCAGGGCAGCCTCGGAACGAGTGGGGCAGCGGTCCTGTACGGCGCGCAACGCGGCATGGTCGAGGAAGAGGAGTTCCACGCCCAGGATTGTCGCCGCCTCGGTCAGAGCCGGGAGGCCGCGGCGGAAGGCGGGGGCGGCGAGGCGGCCAACACGCAGGCCGGACAGCGCCTCGGCGCGGCGGACCAGGGTGATGATCGCCTCCGCCGAGGTCGAGGGGCGCAGGCCAAGACCAGCGGTGGCCAGGGGGGCGCCGCTCTCCTGGACCCCCCGCCGGGGAGACAGGGTCTCCCCGGACCCCGCCATCGGTTTTTCGGCCACGTATTGGGTGACGGTCATCGCCGGGCGATAGCCTTGGAAGGCGCCGATACGGTCCAGGCGCTCAACGCCGATCCGCGTCAGCGTGCCGCCCCAGCGGGCATGGGCGGCGATCAGGGCGGCCTCGGTTTCCAGGGTCACGGCATTGGCCACCAGGCGTCCGCCCGGGCGCAGCGCTGCCCAGACGGCCTCCAGGACGCCAGGTGCGCTGGCGCCGCCGCCAAGGAAGACCGCGTCTGGCACCGGCAGGCCGGTGAGGCCCTCGGGCGCGGCCGCCTGCACCACGCGCAGCCCCGGGACGCCGAGCGCGAGGGCGTTGCGGGCGGCGCGGGCGGCGCGTTCGGGGCACGGCTCCAGGCCGATGGCGCGGTTGGCGGGGTGGCGCAGCAACCACTCGATGGCCACCGAGCCGCTGCCGCAGCCGATGTCCCAGAGCAACTCGCCCTGGCGCGGCGCGAGGGCTGCCAGTGTCACCGCCCGCACCTCGCGCTTGGTGATCTGGCCGTCCTGCTCGAAGGCATCTTCCGGTAGGCCGGGGGTGAGCGGCAGGACGCGCGCCCCAGGGCCGGGGACCACCTCCAGCGCCAGCAGGTTCAGCAGGCCGGGGGTAAGGTCGAAGGCTTCGGCGGTGGCCGCGCGATGGCGGGCGCGCGGGCCGCCCAGGGCTTCCAGCAGGTGCAGCCGCGTGGGGCCGAAACCGTACCGGGTGAGCAGCGCGGCGACGGCGGCGGGGGTGCTGGCGTCGGCGGAGAGGGCCAGGATGCGCGCGCCGGGTTGCAGCAGAGGCAGCAGAGGCTCCAGGGGGCGGCCGCAGAAGGAGATCGTGGTGCAGTCCTGCATCGCCCAGCCCAGCCGCGCGCAGGCCAGGGCGAAGGCGGAGGGCGCGGGCAGGCAGAGGAATTCCTCCGGCGGGACGTGCCGCGCCAGGGTGGCACCAATGCCGAAGCAGAAGGGATCGCCCGAGGCCAGCACGGCCGTCGGCTGGCCGCGCCGGGCGAGCAGGGCGGGGAGGCCATCCAGCATCGGGCTGGGCCAGGGATGCACCGTGCCGCGGATCAGCGGGGCGGCGAGCGCCAGGTGCCGCTGCCCGCCGAAGACCGCCCCGGCGGCCGAAAGCAGCGTGGCGGCGGCGGGGGAGAGGCCCTCGACGCCGTCCTCGCCGATGCCCAGGATGGAGAGCCAGGGAGCGCTCATCGCGGGGGATTATGCGGGTTCTGCTGTTGGGAGGAACGACGGAGGGCACGGCGCTGGCCCGCGCCCTGGCGGGGGATGCGCATTTTCAGGCGACCCTCTCCCTCGCCGGCGTCACCCGCGCGCCGCGCCCGCAGCCTTTGCCGACGCGCATCGGCGGGTTCGGCGGGGTGGCGGGGCTGATGGGCTATCTGCGGGCCGAGCGGATCGGCGCCGTAGTGGACGCCACCCATCCTTTCGCCGCGCAGATGACGCGCAACGCCGCCGAGGCCGCCGCACGGTGCGGGGTGCCGCTGTTGCGGGTGGACCGGTCGGCCTGGATGCCAGAAGCGGGAGACGATTGGGCCGAGTTCCCCGACATGCCGGCCCTGGCGGCGGGGCTGGGTGAAAGGCCGCGCCGCGTGCTGCTGACGGTCGGGCAGAAGGAACTGGCGCCCTTCCGCGCCGCGGCCTGGCACCATTACGTCATCCGCAGCGTGGACCCACCCGATCCCGCGGCGCTGCCGCCGGAGGCCGAGGTGCTGACCGCCACCGGCCCCTTCGCGCTGGAGGATGAGCGCGCGCTGTTGCGCCGGCACGGGATCGAGGTGCTGGTAACGAAGAATTCGGGCGGCGCGGCGGTGGTGGCCAAGCTGGTCGCGGCGCGGGAGCGAGGCATCCCGGTTCGGCTGCTGGCGCGGCCGCCGGCGCCGGAGGGGCTGGCGCGCGTGCCGGATGTCGCGGGGGCGCTGGGCTGGCTTCATGGGCTGCTCGCCGAGCGGGGCGTGTAGAGCCAGGCGCGTGCGCCCTCCCGCGCGATGGCGCGGGTGGCGGCGGAGCCGATCAGGACCAGGGTGCGCATATCGGCGAGCGCCGGGTCGGCCTCGGCGAGGGGGCGGAGTTCGATGCGCTCCTCAGGCCGGGTGACGGCGGTGGCGAAGGCCACGGGGGTCTCGCCGGGGAGAATGCCGCGCAGCAGTTCGAAGGCGCGGCCGAGTTGCCACGGGCGCGCGCGCGAGATCGGATTGTAGAGCGCGATGACGAAGCCGGCCCCGGCGGCGGCGGCGAGGCGCTGCTCGACCAGCGGCCAGGGCTTCAGGTTGTCGGAGAGCGAGATGGCGCAGAAGTCGTGGCCGAGCGGCGCGCCCAGGCGCGCGGCCGCGGCGAACATGGCGGAAATGCCGGGCAGCACTGCGACGTCCAGCGCGCGCCACGCCGCCGGGCCGTGCTCGATGGCCTCGAAGACGGCGCTGGCCATGGCGAAGACGCCGGCATCGCCAGAGGAGACGACAGCAACACGGGCGCCCTCCTGCGCCATCGTCAGGGCGTGACGGGCGCGGTCCAGTTCCTGGCGGTTGTCCGTCTCGTGGCGGTGCTGCTCCGGGCGGGCGGCGACACGCGCGACGTAGGGGCCGTAGCCGACGAGATCGGTGGCGGCGGCGAGAGCCGCCTCGGCCTCCGGGGTGCGGAGCGCGACATCGCCCGGGCCAAGGCCGATGACGCGGAGCCAGCCCGTCATCGCTGACCCTGCCGGCCCTGGATCAGCACCAGGGAGAAATAGGGGGCGGGGCTGTCGTCGCGCTCGGCGAGGGGGAGGATGACCTCTCCGGGCATGGTGCCGCGCTCGGCATAGACGGCGCGCTGCGTGAGGCCGAGTTCCGCCAGCACGGCGCGCAGCTTGGGCAGGTTGCGGCCGAGCTTCATCACCACGGCGGCGTCGCAGCGGCGCAGGGCCTCAGTGAGTTCAGCGGCGGGCATGGTGGCGGGGAGCACGGCGAGGATGTCGTCGCCATGCACCATCGGCAGCCCGGCGCGCGACCAGCAGCCGGCCATGGCGGTGATGCCGGGCGTCACCTCGACGGGATGCGCCGCGCGCAGCCGGTCGAAGAGATACATGGCGGAGCCATAGAGGAAGGGATCGCCCTCGCAGAGCAGGGCGACATCCTGCCCGGCGGTGAGATGACCGGCGATGCGGGTGGCGCAGGCGTCGTAGAAGGAGGCCATCTCGGCGGGGTAGCGCGAGTCCTCCACGGGGAGGTCGGTGGTGAAGGGGTATTCGAAGCGCAACTCCTCCGCCGCCGGATTGAGGTGCGGCGTGGCGATGCTGCGGGCATTGCCGGGGCGGCCGCGCTTGGCGAAGCAGGCGAAGACCAGGGCGGTGGCCAGGATGCGGGCGGCGCGGAGGGTGATCAGCTCGGGATCGCCTGGGCCGACGCCCAGGATGTGGAGCGTGCCGGTCATCGGAAAATAAGGTCGGGGGAATGAATTCCCCCGAACCCCCTTCTTTTCTCTTCGAGTTTGCTGCGCTGCCGGTCAGGGCCGTTCCCAACTGACAGAAAAAAGATGGGGGTCTGGGGGAATTCTTTCCCCCAGACTTTTTCCTGCGCGTCCCGCATCACTCCCGCTCCGTGGCGAGCGCGTTGACGGCCGCCACGGCCATGGCGCTGCCGCCCTGGCGGCCTTCGACGATCATCCAGGGCACACGGTTGTCGGCGGCGAGGGCTTCCTTGGACTCGGCGGCACCGACGAAGCCCACGGGCATGCCGATGATGGCGGCGGGGGGCGGGGCGCCGGCGTTGAGCAGTTCGAGCAGGTGGAAGAGCGCGGTGGGGGCGTTGCCGATGGCGACGAGGGCGCCGCCGAGCTTCTCGCCCCAGAGGTCGAGCGCGGCGGCGGAGCGCGTGTTGCCGATGGCGCGGGCGCGTTCGGGCACGCCGGGAGCGTCGAGGGTGCAGAGGACTTCGTTGTCCGCGGGCAGGCGGGCGCGGGTGATGCCATGCGCGACCATCTTGGAATCGCAGAGGATGGGGGCGCCGGCTTTCAGTGCCGCTTCGGCGGCGGCGGTGAAGGCGGGGGCGAAGCGGATGTGGCGCGCCACCTCGACCAGCCCGCAGGCATGGATGACGCGCACGGCGACGCGCGCCTCGGTGGGGGTGAAGCGCGCGAGATCGGCCTCCGCCCGGATGGTGGCGAAGGATTTCTCGTAAATCGCCGCGCCGTCGCGGATGTAGTCGTAGGGGCCGCTCATCTGCCTTCCAGTTCCGCCGCTGCTTCGGCCAGGGTGAGCCCGGCGCGCGCGGGCGGGTCGTTGGCGCGGCCCTGGCGGATGAGGGCGTAGCGCCCCTCCGTCTGTGCCACCAGGGTGACGGCCGCCGGCGCCGGATGCGCGCAGCCTTTGGCGCAACCGGAGAGATGCAGCAAGCCCGCGCGCGGCAGGGCGCCCATGCCGAGCAGCGCGGCCGCATCGGCGCGGGTCTCGGCTAGGCCGCTGGCGCAGCCGGTGGCGCCGGGGCAGGCGCGCAGGCGCAGGCGCGGGTCGGCGGGGTCGGTGATCAGGCCGGTTGCGGCGATGCGGACAGGCGCCGGGTCGGTCAGGCCGGGCAGCAGGACGGCGCGCCAGGGGGTGAGGCGAAGGGTGCCGTCGCCATACCGTTCGGTGAGATCCCCCAGATGGGCCAGGGTGGCGACGGGGAGCGCGCCGAAGGGAATGCCCAGGCCGAGGGCGCCCGCGCCGCCGAGCGGATGGAAGCCGATGGGCTGGGGTGGTGACGAGAGCGGGGGCGTCGGCTCGGCCCGCAGCCCTGCCGCCGCGAAGAGGGTGGCCGCGCCGGCCGACTGCACGGCATCGCGCATTCGCCGCGCGCCGGGCGTGGCCAGGAAGGCGTGCAGCAGAGCCGCGACGGCGGCGGGCGTGGCGCCGCGCGCCCGCAAAGGCGTTCCGGGGAGGTGGATTTCAGCGCCGCCCGGCGTCAGGCGGAGCGTCAGGTCGGCTTCCACGCCGGTGAGCGGCAGGGCGCCGCCCGCATCGAGCAGCAGGCCAAATTTGGCGGGGAGGGCGGCCAGGGCCGCATCCGCCAGCAGGGTCTCCAACGTGGCGAGCCAGGCGACGGCGGATTCGGGAATGGCCGGGTCGGCGCCGAGGAGCGGTGGCACGATCAGGTTGCGGCGGCGCTCCACGCCGGGGTCGGGGTCGGCCAGGCCGGCCTCCAGCATGGCGCGGGTGAAGGGCTCGAGTGTCTCGGGGCGCAGGCCGCGGATCTGGATATTGGCGCGGCCGGTCAGATCCAGCCAGCCATTGCCATAGCGCGCCGCCGCCTCGGCCAGGGCACGAGCCTGCGTGGCGGAAAGGTGCGCGGCGCGGGGCTTCACGCGCAACAGCAACCCGTCGCCGGAGGCCATGGGCTCGAAGAGCGTGGGGCACCAGCCGCGAATGCTCATGGCGCGGAAAGGCCGGGGGAATGAATTCCCCCGGACCCCCATCTTTTCTTTGTCTGATGAAAAGAAAGAAGAGGGGGGCGGGGAGAATTCATTCTCCCCGCTGTCCAGCGCCGGGCCTTCATGGCGTATCGTTCCGCCGGGGGCGCCACAGCCCGCGCTCGCGCGCCTCGGCGAAGCGGGCGCGCATGGCGGCAAGGGCGGCGGGATTGTTCGCCTCCAGGAAGGCGCGGACGGTGGGATCGCCGAGGGTGGCGTCGAAGAGCAGGTCGAACTGCGGGTCGAGCCGTTCGGGCAGGGTGGCGGCGAAGGCGTGCAGGCTCTCCAGGGCGCGGGCGATCTCGGCGCCGCCGCGATGGCCGTGGCGCATCATGCCGGCGATCCAGGCCGGGTTGGCGGCGCGGGCGCGCACCACGCGGGCGATCTCCTCGGCGAGGCCACGCAGGCGGGGGGCCTCGGGATTGGCGGTGTCGGCATGGTAGAGGGCGGGGCTGGCGCCGAGTGCCGCCGCTGCGGCCGCGAAGCCGCCCTCATGCGCGGCGTAGTCGGGGCTGTCGAGCAGGTCGGTCTCGGCGTGGTCCTGGCTGTGCAGGAAGAGCTCGGCGGCGGTCACGCGGGCGGCAAGGGCGTCCCGATCAGGGGCGCCTTCGAGGCCTTGGCCATAGGTGGCGGCGGAGGCGTCGAGCCAGGCGGCGCCAAGCTGGTCGCGGCTCTCCCAGGCACCGCGGGCGATGCGCTCCTCCAACCCGGTGCCGTAGCTGCCGGGGGCGGCGCCGAAGATGCGGGCGGTGGCGCGGCGCAGGGCGGCACCGGTGAGGCCGCGCGCGGCGGCGGCCAGCGGGTTCCAGTCGGGGGCCTCGTCCGCACGGGCGGCGATGGCGCGTACAGCGGCGTCGAAGAGTGCGATCTGCGCCGGGAAGGCGTCGCGGAACAGGCCGGAGATGCGCAGGGTGACGTCCACGCGCGGGCGGTCGAGCAGGGCGAGGGGGAGGATCTCCACGCCGGTCACGCGGGCGGAGGCCGTGTCCCAGACCGGGCGGGCGCCGAGCAGGAGCAGGGCCAGGGCCAGGTCCTCGCCGCCGGTGCGCATGGTGGCGCTGCCCCAGAGGTCGAGCACGAGGGTGCGCGGCCAGTCACCCTGTTCCTGACGGTGGCGGCGGAGGAGTTCGGTGGCGGCCTTCTCGGCCAGGACGAGGGCAGAGCGGGTGGGCACGCCACGCGGGTCGATGCTGTAGAGGTTGCGGCCGGTGGGCAGCACGTCGGCGCGGCCGCGTGTCGGGGCGCCGGAGGGGCCGGGCTGGATGAAGCGGCCATCCAGTGCAGCGAGCAGGGCGGCTCGCTCGGCGGGGGCGGCGGCGTCGAGCCGGGCGGGGTCGAAGCCGGGCGCGGCGCGGGTGAGGGCGGCGAGCAGGGCGGCGCGGCGCTCCGGCGCGGGCGCGCGGCCGAAGACGTGCAGCCCGTCGCGGATCTGCATCTCCTTCACGTCGCAGAGCCAGGCGTCCAGGCGGGCGAGGGCGTCCTCCTCGGGGATGTCGCGGGGGATATGGCCCTCGGCGAGCAGGCCGGTCTCCTCGGCGCGGTCGAGGATGGCGCGGCGCAGCAGGGCGGTGCGGCGGCGGTCCAGCCCGTCGGCGGCGGCGTATTCGTCGATCAGGCGCTCCAGTTCGAGCGCGGCGCCGTGCTGGCCGGCGGGCTTCAGCGGCGGCGTCAGATGGCCGATGGTGACGGCACCGAGCCGCCGCTTGGCCACTGCGGCCTCGCCGGGATTGTTGGCGATGAAGGGATAGACCACGGGTACCCCGCGCAGCAGTGCCGCCGGGGCGCAGGCTTCGGAAAGCGCGGCGGCCTTGCCGGGCAGCCATTCCAGCGTGCCATGCGTGCCGAGATGGACCAGCGCATGCAGGCCGAAGCCCTCGCGCAGGCAGAGGTAGAAGGCGAGATAGGCGTGGCGCGGCGGTGTGTCGGGATCGTGATAGCCGGTGCGGCGGTCCAGTGCGCTGCCGCGGTCGGGCTGTATCGCCAGGATGAGGTTGCCGAGGCGGAGATGGCGCAGGGTGAAGGCGCTCTCCCGGCAGGTGGGGTCCTGTTCCGGCGCGCCCCAGGCGGCCGTGACGGCTGCGCGCAGCGGCGCGGGGAGGGTGGCGAAAAGGGGTTGGTACGCCGCCAGCGTCAGGAAGGGGGCAGCCGGGCCTTCGGTTAGGGCGTGGGCCAAGCTCGTGGCATCCGGCGGCGCCGTGCCGAGGCTGTAGCCGGCCCCGGCGAGATCCTCCAGCAGCGCGGCGAGGCTGGCAAAACTGTCGAGCCCGACCGCATGACCGGCCTGCCCACCGGCGGCGGGATAGTCGGAAAGCAGCACCGCGATCCGGCGCCCGGAGGTCGGCGTGGCGGCGAGGCGCGCCCAGCCGGCGGCACGGTCGGCGGCAAGGGCGATGCCCTCGGCATGGGGCGCCAGCAGGGTGCGGGCGTAGTCCAGGCCGGGGATCGGCGCCGCTTCCTGTTTGAAGCCAATGGTGGTGGTGATTAGGCGGCCGTCCAGCTCGGGCAGCACCACCTGCATGGCGAGGTCGCTCTGCGACAGGCCGCGCGTCGAAGCGGCCCAGGCCTCGCGCGGGGCACCGGAGAGCAGGAGTTGCAGCACCGGCGCGCCGGCGGCATCGAGCGGCGAGGCCTCCTCCTGCCGGGCGGAGAAGGCTGTGGCGTTCAGCACCACGGCGGGGCGCCAGGCGGCGAGGCGCTCCGCCACGAAGCGGGCAGAGGTCGGGTCCTTCAGGCTGGCGGCGAAAAGGCCGCGTGTGCGCAGGCCCCGCGCGCGCAAAGCTGCGGCTAGGGCGAGCATCGGAGCGATGTCGCCGGCCAGGAGGTGCGAGCGGTAGAAGACCAGCACCGCCTGCGGGTCGGCTTCCCCGGTGCCGAGCGGGTGTTCGCCACAGGAGGGCAGGGCGCGGGGTGGCGGGGCATCATCCGGTGCGAGGCCGGCGAGATGCGCGGCGAGGCGCAGGGCGCTGCCCAGGTTCTCCGGGCCGCCCTCGCGCAGGCAGGCGTCGAGCCGGGCATAGGCTTCGGGGGGCACGGTGGAGAGGGCGGCGAGCTGCGGGTCGGCGCGGCCGTCGCCGGGGAGGAGGGCGAGCGGGATGCCCGCGCGGCGGCAGAGGGCGGCGACTTCCTCGGCGCCATAGCGCCAGTACTCCAGCCCGCCGAGCAGGCGGATCAGGATGCAACGGGAGCGCGCCAGCACATCCTCGGCATAGAGGTCCACCGACATGGGATGGCGGAGCTGCGCCAGGTTGGCGAGGCGCAGGGAGGGGCGCGGGGCGGGCAGGCCCTCCCAGGCGGTGGCGGCCGCGCCGAGATCGCTGTCGGTGAAGGAGAGTAGAACGAGATCGGCCGGGGCATGGCCGAGATCGACCGCCGCCGCATCCTCCTCCAGGCTTCGCGTTTCCTGCCGCAGCAGATGCAAGGTGAACCCTCCGCATTGAGAGAGGCTCTGCCCCTCTCAAACTCTCCCCGCCAAGAACCTGAGGTTCTTGGATCTCCCCCTCTGGTGGCGGCACTATCCCAGGATGGCGCGCGCGATGGCCTCGCGGTCCATCCCCTTCTGGCCGATCACCACCAGATGTCCCTGGCGGTCATCGCTCCAGGGCCGGTCGAAATGGTGGCGGAAGCGGCGGCCGACGCCCTGCACGGCGAGGCGCATCGGCTTGCCCTTCAGGCGGACGAAGCCCTTGATGCGCAGTACGTCGTGCGCCGCGGCGATCTCCGGCAGGCGCGTCAGCAGGGCCTCGGGCGAGTCGTAGTCCGGCAGGGGCAGGACGAAGCTGTCGAAGTCGTCGTGCTCATGCGCGCCATCCTCGGCATCGTGGTGCGAGGGGCGGGCGGCGAGATCGTCCTCGGCGGCGGCATCCAGGCCGAGCAGCACCGCCGGTTCCAGCGCGCCCTCGCGCGCCGGCACCACCTTCACGGCGCGCGGCAGGCGGGCCGCGATCTCGGCGCGGAGCGCGGCGAGGGCGGCCTCCTCCAGCAGGTCGGCCTTGTTCAGCACCACCAGGTCGGCGGCGTTGAGCTGGTCCTCATAGACTTCGGCCAGGGGATTGTCGTGGTCGAGCGAAGGATCGGCGGCGCGCTGGGCGGCGACGGCCTCCGGGTCATCGGCGAAGCGCCCCTCGGCGACGGCGGGGGCATCCACCACCGTGACGACACCATCGACCGTGACACGGGAGCGGATGGCGGGCCAGTTGAAGGCCTTGATCAGCGGCTTCGGCAAAGCGAGGCCGGAAGTCTCGATCAGGATGTGCTCGGGCGGTGCCGGGCGGTCGAGCAGCGCCTGCATGGTGGGGATGAAGTCGTCCGCCACGGTGCAGCAGAGGCAGCCATTGGCGAGTTCGACGATGTTCTCGGCTTCGCAGCCGGGAATGCCGCAATTCTTCAGCGTCTCGCCATCCACGCCGAGGGCGCCGAACTCGTTGACGATGATGGCGATGCGGCGGCCATTGGCGTGCTGCATTAGGTGGCGCACCAGCGTCGTCTTCCCGGCGCCGAGGAAGCCGGTGACGATGGTGGCGGGCACCTTGTCGAGTGTGCTCATGCGGCGGTGTCCTTGGGTGGCGGTTCGAGCGCGGGGAGGCGGCCCAGCACCACGCTGCGCAGCGAGGCCGGGCGGCGCGAGGGCAGCACGGCTCCAGAGGCGTGCGCGGCATAGGTGGCGCCATAAGCCAGGAGGTCTTTGGCCAGGTCCGGCGTCAGGTGGCCGAGGAGGTAGGTCCACTTGCCAGGTGCGGTGATGGCCGCCGTGCAG
This sequence comes from Roseomonas sp., assembly GCA_035565935.1. GTDB lineage: Bacteria > Pseudomonadota > Alphaproteobacteria > Acetobacterales > Acetobacteraceae > Pseudoroseomonas. The sequence goes on along the minus strand of DATMRU010000053.1, from coordinate 32,642 downwards.
CCGCGCTCGCAGGCGGCGAGGCAGGTGACGGGGTGCAGTTCGACCGGCGGCGCGGGATGGGCGGCAAGCGCGGCGGCCAGGGCATCGTGCAAGAGGCGGCCGGGCGGGGCCTCGCCCTCGGCGAGCACGCGGCCTGCGCGGCAGGTGGTGCAGACCACCAGTCGCGGCTTCGGCGCGGCATCGGTCGGCGGCGGCGGTTCCATGCACGCTCCTGCGCCCGGTGGCGCGGCTGGATGCGGGATGCCGACCGCCCGTGCGTCGCCGCGCGGGATCGAGGCGCCGGGGAGGGATGCCCGGGCACATCGCCGCCCGCCGGGGCACCCCGCCCGGTGGCACGATCCGATGGGTGATGGCAGGTCTCCTGGCTCGCGGATCCAGCGCGGCCCGCCGGCCTTCCCGGAGCGGGCGCTCCAGTGGCCATGGCGACGGGTCGCTCTCCGCCTACAGTTGCGGGGGCAGCCGCGGCATGGGGCCCGGTGGGAGACCACCGCGCCCGGCACCGCATTCCCTTTTCACCTTCCGCTCGGGAAGGACCATCGCGGCTGTTCGTAGGCGGGGGCGGGGTGGGGAGTCAAACCTCTTCCGGGGCGAGTGGTGGGGCAGCGTGGGATAGGCGGTGAAAGCTGAAAGCCGCCTGAGGAACAGCATTGCCGGGGGAATTCAGGCATTTGCCAATCAGGCCGCGAGGGATGGACAATTCAACCTGCGGCTTCGGACAGCAATGTGGGGAATCGGTCGCATTCCAAGGTCGGAAATATCCGCTCCCAATTCGTCACATCACAGCATGGCAGCGTGAAACCATTGTCTTTCGAGAATCTTCATTTGGGCGATCCGCATAGCGATCCGGATCGACTTGTCTCAAGGGGGTGGACAATTCCATGCGACTGGTTTAGACCAACCGGAACGAAGTGGCGGCGGCACAGAATTGTGGCCCTTTCAGGGCAGAACCCACTGGGCCCCCTCCGGTCCAGCCCCGTGTCCGCCGTTCCCTAAAACCCACGGAGGTGAGGCCGCCCCATTCGGTGCGCGGCAAGTCAGAGGACGAATGGATACAGCAAACCAGACGACGGGCGGCGACGCCCCCGCGCCGGTGAAGATCGCGCTCCGCAACGTCTTCAAGGTTTTTGGCGACCGGCCTGATGTGGCCATCCGCATGGTCCGCGAGGGCCGCGGCAAAGAAGAGATCCACGCCGCCACCGGCTGCACGGTGGGCGTCAATGATGCCAGCTTCGATATCCACGCTGGCGAGATCTTCGTCATCATGGGGCTTTCGGGCTCCGGCAAGTCCACGCTGCTGCGCCTGATCAACCGTCTCATCGAGCCCTCGTCCGGCGAGATCCTGGTGGATGGCCAGGACATCACGAAGATGTCCCGCCGCGAGCTGATCGCGCTGCGCCGGCGCGACATGAGCATGGTGTTCCAGTCCTTCGCCCTGCTGCCCAACCGCAGCGTGCTGGACAACGCCGCCTTCGGGCTGGAGGTCGCCGGCGTGAGCGAAGGCGAGCGGCACGAGAAGGCGCGCGCGGCACTGCAGGCCGTCGGCCTCGCGGCCTATGCCGAGAGCCGGCCGGACCAGCTTTCGGGCGGCATGAAGCAGCGCGTCGGCCTCGCCCGTGCCCTGGCGAGCGAGCCCACCGTGCTGCTGATGGACGAAGCTTTCTCGGCGCTCGACCCGCTGATCCGCGCCGAGATGCAGGACGAACTGCTGCGCCTGCAGTCCGAGCACAGCCGCACCATCATCTTCGTCAGCCATGACCTCGACGAGGCCATGCGCATCGGCGACCGCATCGCCATCATGCAGCACGGCAAGGTGGTGCAGGTCGGCACGCCGGACGAGATCGTGAGCAGCCCGGCGAACGACTATGTCCGCTCCTTCTTCCGCAACGTGGATGTCAGCCAGGTGTTCCGCGCCGGCGACATCGCGCGCGAATCGCAGGTCACGCTGATCGAGCGGCGCGGCCTCGCGATCCCCGCGGCGCTGGAGCGGATGCGGCAGCACGATCGTGACGTCGCCATCGTCGTCGGGCGCGACAAGACCTACCATGGCATGGTCACCGCCGATTCGCTGGCGAAGGCCGCGCGCAGTGGCGGCGAGGACCCCTACCGCAAGGCGCTGCTGTCTGAGGTGGAGCCGATCGCCGCCGATGAGACGCTGTCGGACGTGATGGGCAAGGTGGCGGAGAGCCCACACCCGGTGCCGGTGGTGGATGCGGAGCGCCGCTACGTGGGTGCGATCAGCAAGTCCGCCCTGCTGCGGACGCTCGACCGCTCGGGAAACTGAGTGCCGCCCCTCCCGCCGAAGGAACACGCCCCATGCAGGATCTGAACCTGGGCATCGGCGAGGGCGCCGATGCCGTCGTCAACTATGTGCTCGACCATTTCACGCCCGCGCTGGACGGTATCGCCACGGGCATCGGCTTCGTCACGGATGGCATCCGCGCGGCGCTGACCGGTGTGCCGGCGCCGGCCGTCATCGCCGCCATCGCGCTGCTGGCGCTGTGGCGGGTCGGCTGGAAGTTCGCCGTCTTCGCCGTCGCCGCGCTGCTGCTGATCGGCGGCATGGGGCTGTGGGAGCGGATGATGGAGACGCTCTCCCTCGTGCTCGCCGCGACCGGCATCGCCATCCTGATCGGCGTGCCGCTCGGCATCGCCATGGCGCGCAGCAATGTCGTGCAGATGGTGGCGCGCCCGGTGCTCGACCTGATGCAGACCATGCCGGCCTTCGTCTATCTCATCCCGGCCGCCATGTTCTTCGGCCTGGGTGCGGTGCCCGGCACCATCGCCACGGTGATCTTCGCCATGCCGCCGGTGGTGCGCCTGACCAATCTCGGCATCCGCCAGGTGCATTCGGAGTTCATCGAGGCAGGACTCGCCTTCGGCTGCACGCCGATGCAGCTTCTCCTGAAGGTGCAGGTGCCGAATGCGCTGCCCTCCATCATGGCGGGCATCAACCAGACCATCATGCTCTCGCTCTCGATGGTGGTGATCGCCTCGATGATCGGCGCCGGCGGCCTCGGCAATACGGTGCTGACGGGCATCCAGCGGCTCGATGTCGGCACCGGCTTCGAGGGCGGCCTCGCCGTGGTGGTGCTGGCGGTGCTGCTGGACCGCATCACCCAGAGCTTCGGCCAGAAGCGCGCGCCTTCCGGGCTGCGGGCCCTGTTCGCGCGGCGCAGCGAAGGCGCGGCGCAGCAGCCGGCAGTCGTCTCGAAGGCCTGATCTTTCACTGACGCCGGGCAGGAAGGCTGGGGGAAGGAATTCCCCCAGGCCCCCTTCTTTTTTCTGTCAGCTCCTGCGCTCGTTCGAAGCGCAGCATCAAACTGACAAAAAGAAGATGGGGGTTCGGGGGAATTCTTTCCCCCGACCTTTTCCTTCCGGCCATTCCAGGCAACCAAGGAAAGGAAACCCCATGTTGCTGAAGAAGCGCGAATTCCTCGGCCTGACCGCCGGCTTGGCGATGGGCCTGACCACCGGCGCAGCGCGTGCCGCCGACAACAAGCCGATCAAGCTGGGCTTCGCCCCCTGGGCCGATGCCGAGTTCATCACCCGCCTCGCCGCCAAGCTGATCGAGGACCGGCTGCAGACGCCGGTCGAGCTGGTGCAGACCGATGTGGCGCCACTCTACCAGGGCATCACCCGCGGCGACGTGGACGCCATGCTGATGTGCTGGCTGCCGCAGACCCATGCCGACTACTGGAAGCGCGTGGAGGGCAAGGTGGAGCGGCTCGGCACGCTCTACATCGGTGCGCGCCTGGGCTGGGTGGTGCCGAAATACGTGCCGGAATCCGAGCTCGCCTCGATCGCCGACCTGGCGAAGCCGGAGGTGCGCGAGAAGCTGAACGGCCGCATCCAGGGCATCGAGCCGGGCGCCGGGCTGACGCGCCTGTCGCAGAAGACGGTGGAGGCCTATGGCCTCGACGACTACACGCTGCAGGAGGCCAGCGAGGCGGCGATGCTGAGCGTGGTGGACCGCGCCATGCGGCGGGAGAAGTGGGTGGTGGCCACCGCCTGGAGCCCGCACTGGATGTTCGGCAAGTACGAGCTGCGCTACCTGGCCGATCCGAAGGGCTCGCTGGGCGGCGAGGAGGAGGTCATCGCGCTCGGTCGGCCGGGCCTCAAGGAGGAGCGGCCGGAGGTGGCCGGCTTCCTCTCGCGCCTCAACATGCCGCTGAACGAGTTGGAGAAGGCGATGCTGAAGGCCCAGCAGGAGAATGCCGACGCGGCCGTTGCCCAGTACATCGAGGAGCATGGCCAGCGCGTGAAAGGCTGGCTGGCTGGCTGAACGGCGAGGTTGCCATGACAGGCCGGGGGAGTATCGCTCCCCCGGCCTTTTCATGTCCGGCACGATCCGGCAGGCCGGCAAACCTAGCTATTGTCCAGCCAACAGGGAGTTGCTACCAGGAGGCGATATCACGCTCGAGTGAGAATCCTTCGCCCTGCCACGAGATCAAGGCAGGGCATCGTCGCCGGAGAGGCTGGGCGGCCGCAGGGGCGGAGGAGGCTGGGCTTTTCTGACAAAGGCCATCCATGCAGTTCGACCTGTTCACCCTCTACGCGGTCATCCTGTTCGTTTCGGTGGCGATGCTGCTCATCTGGGCTTTCATCGCTTTGTCCTATCCAGGTTTCCGGGCGGCTCGGCTGTGGTTTGCCGCCTCACTGGTGAACATGATCGGCGGCGGCGTCATGGCGCTCGGGCGGGAGCCGCAGGTGATGGCGCCGATCTTCATCGGCAATGCCCTCATCATTCTGGGTTTCGGCCTGAGCTGGAACGGGGTCCAGCAATTCTACGGACGGCGCATGCGCCGCGGGGCCAGCCTCCTCTTGGCGCTGCTCTGCCTGGCCATGCTCTTTGCCTGGCGCGAGGAGCGCCATTTCCGCCAGATCATCTATGCGGCTGGCCAGTCATTGCCGCTGTTCCTGTCCGTCGCCCTATTGCTGCGGAGGAGCTCCGTCAGCTCGGGCTGGCTGCTCACCGTGGCCGGTATGCTGGTCACGATCCTGGCCCATATCGGCAAGCTGCTGGTTAGCGGAATGCTGGAGGCCGGGCAGGTCAGCCCCCACCTCTATGCCCAGGCCGAGGGCATCGCGGTGCTGATGATGGTGTCCAGCGGCCTCATCTGGAAGCTCGGCTTCATGCTGCTCGGAGTCGAGCATCTGCGCACCGAGATGGCGAAGCTCGCGCTGCGGGATGACCTGACCGGGCTGAGCAACCGGCGCCACATGCTGGCGCGGCTGTCGCGGGAGGACAGCAGGGCCCGGCTCCTGCACCGGCCCTTCGCAGTGATGCTGCTGGATCTCGACCACTTCAAGGAGGTCAACGACACGCTGGGTCATGCGGCGGGCGACGCCTGTCTGTGCGAGGTCGCGAAACTGTTGCAGCGGCGGATGCGGCGGAGCGATCTCGCGGCACGCATGGGCGGGGATGAATTCTGCATCCTGCTGCCCGACGCCACTCTGCCGGAGGCCGAACAATTGGCCGCAACCCTGGTGGACGCCCTGTGTCGGGAACCACCGCGCTGGCAGGGGCAGGTGCTGCCCGTCACCTTCAGCATCGGGCTGGCGGAGTGGTCGGCGGCCTCGCCCGGCCCGGGCGCTCTGTTGAAGCGGGCGGATGAGGCGCTGTACGAGGCGAAGCGAGGTGGGCGCAATGGCTATGCCGCGGCGCCTTCCGGGGAGCCTGTTTGCGTCCTGGGCCCCTCGTCGCCGGCGGTGCTGGAGCAACTTCCAGCCGCGTGACACCGCGCGGGCATTTCACCCATGGCGGATCTGCCCTAACTCTGCCGGTGATGAGCTTCATCCTGGTTCTCGGCGGGGCGCGCTCCGGCAAGTCCCGTCATGCCGAGGCGCTGGTCGCCCGGCATCCCGCCCCCTGGGCCTATATCGCCACGGCCCAGGCCTGGGATGACGAGATGCGCGTGCGCATCGCGGAGCATCGCGCGCGCCGTGGCGCGGACTGGCACACCCTCAATGCGCCGCTCGACCTCGTCGCCGCCCTGGCCGAGGCGGGGGCACGCCCGGCCCTGGTCGATTGCCTGACGCTCTGGCTGAGCAACCTGATGCTGGGGGGGCATGACATCGCCGCCGCCACGGAGGCGCTGCACGCCGCCCTGGCCGCCCGCGGGGCGCCGACCGTGCTGGTGAGCAACGAGGTGGGGCTCGGCGTCGTGCCGGAGAACGCCCTGGCGCGCCGCTTCCGGGATGCCGCGGGCGGGCTGCACCAGGCCCTGGCGGCACGCGCCGCATCGGTGCATTTCATCGCCGCCGGCCTGCCGCTGGTGCTGAAGGGAGAGCCCATAGGGAAGCCATGAGCGAGGAACGGGACGAGGCCGCGCGCCACCAGGAGAAGATGGCGAAGCGCAAGGCGGTGCAGGATGCCGAGGTGGCCTCCAAGACCGTCGAGAAGGGCCTGCTGATGGTCCACACCGGGGCGGGCAAGGGCAAGTCCACCGCCGCCTTCGGCCTGGCGCTGCGCATGCTGGGGAATGGGCGGCGGGTCGGCGTGGTGCAGTTCATCAAGGGCGCCTGGTCCACCGGGGAGCGCGGCGTGCTGGAAGCCTATGCCATGCTGGAGTGGCACAGCATGGGCGAGGGCTTCACCTGGGAGACGCAGGACCGCGCGCGCGACATCGCCGCCTGCCGTCGCGCCTGGGAGCAGGCGAAGCGGATGATGGCCTCGGGCGATCTGGGGCTGCTGGTGCTGGACGAGCTCTGCATCGCGCTGCGCTACGACTACCTGCCGCTCGACGAGGTGCTGGCGGCGCTGGCGGCGCGGCCGGCAGGGCTGCATGTCGTGGTCACCGGGCGCAACGCGCCGCCGGGGCTGATCGAGGCGGCCGATCTGGTCACCGAGATGAAGCCGGTGAAGCACCATTTCGCCGCGGGCGTGAAGGCGCAGGCGGGGATCGAGTTCTGATGGGCGCCTATGCCGCCCTGGCCGTGGCCATCGTGGCGGAGGTGATCGCGACCTCCGCCCTGAAGGCGACCGAAGGCTTCACCCGCTTCTGGCCCTCGGTGGTGACCGTCCTGGGCTATGCGGTGGCGTTCTTCTTCCTGTCGATCGCCTTGCGCACCGTGCCGACAGGCATCGCCTATGCCATCTGGTCAGGCATCGGCATCGTGCTGATCTCGGCGGTGGGCTGGATCTGGTTCCGCCAGGCGCTGGATGCGCCGGCAATGCTCGGCATGGGCCTGATCATCGCGGGCGTCGTCGTGGTGAACCTCTTCTCGAAATCGGCCGGGCACTGAGATGCCCGCCAGGGCCATCATGCTCCAGGGGACCGGCTCCTCGGTCGGCAAGTCGCTGCTGGTGGCGGGGCTGGCGCGGGCGCTGGCGCGGCGCGGGCTGCGGGTGCGGCCCTTCAAGCCACAGAACATGTCGAACAACGCGGCGGTGACGGCGGAGGGCGGCGAGATCGGTCGCGCGCAGGCGCTGCAGGCGCGCGCGGCGGGGGTGGAGCCGAGCGTGCACATGAACCCCGTGCTGCTGAAGCCGCAGAGTGAGGTGGGCGCGCAGGTGGTGGTGCAGGGGCGCGTGCATGCCACGGCGCGGGCGCGCGAGTACCAGGCGATGAAGCCCGTGCTGCTTCCCTTCGTGCTGGAGAGTTTCGCGCGGCTGCGCACCGAGGCGGATATCGTGCTGGTGGAGGGCGCCGGCTCGGCCTCCGAGATCAATCTGCGGCAGGGCGACATCGCCAATATGGGCTTCGCCCGCGCGACGGGCACGCCGGTCGTGGTGGTGGGGGATATCGATCGTGGCGGGGTGATCGCCGCGTTGGTCGGCACCCATGCGGTGCTGGCGCCGGAGGATGCGGCGCTGGTGTGCGGCTTCATCGTCAATCGCATGCGCGGCGACCCGACCCTCTTCACCGAAGGGATGGCGGAGATCGCGGCGCGCACGGGCTGGGCGCCGCTCGGGCTGGTGCCCTTTTTCGAGGGCGCCCGTCGCCTGCCGGCGGAGGATGCGATGGATCTCGCCGAGCATCTGCCGCGCCGTGCCGGGGGGAAATGCCGCATCGCCGTGCCGGTGCTGCCGCGCATCGCCAATTTCGACGATCTCGACCCGCTCGCCGCCGAGCCGGAAGTGGAACTGCTGCTGCTCCGCCCGGGGATGGCACTGCCGGGCGATGTGGATCTCGTCATTCTGCCGGGCTCGAAGGCCACCATCGCCGATCTGGCGGCGCTGCGGACCGAGGGATGGGAGACGGACATCCTGGCCCATCACCGGCGCGGCGGGCGAGTGCTCGGGCTCTGTGGCGGCTACCAGATGCTCGGCCGGCGGATCGCCGATCCAGAGGGGGTCGAGGGGCTGGCGGGCGAGGTGCCGGGACTCGGGCTGCTGGCCGTGGAGACGGTGCTGCAGGGCGACAAGCGGCTGGAGCGTGTCGCGGGCGAGACGCTGGCCGATGGAGTGCCCTTCGCCGGCTACGAGATGCATATCGGCCGCAGCACCGGCGCGGATGCCGCGCGGCCGCTGCTGCGCTTCGCGGACGGGCGGATGGACGGCGCGGTCTCGAGGGACGGGCGGGTGGCGGGCACCTATGTGCACGGGCTTTTCAGCGGAGATGCGCAACGCACTGCCTGGCTTGCGCGGCTGGGCGCCGCCACCGCGCCGGGTGGGCATGAGGCGGCGGTGGAGGCGGCCCTGGACGGGCTGGCGGACCATCTCGCGCGGAATCTGGACCTGGATCGCCTCCTGGCGCTGGCGTGCTGAACATAGGGGAGAGCAGCGGAGTACGTCACAAAACTGAGATATGGTCCAGAAATCACGCGCAATTCCGTTCGAGTCGCGTAAATGAATGCCTAAGTCTTTCGCTTGAGAAGGGATACCCCCAATGCCCCCCGCTCCACTGCCCGCTGTCTGGTCCTGGACGCGCAAGCTTCGCCCGGAAACGCCGAGCCTGGCCGCACAGGCAGCGCAACTCTATCGGCAGGAGCGGCGCCTGCGTGGCAAGGAAGCGGAGCTGGTGCAGTGCCTTCGGCAGGTCGTGGCCATGTCACCACTGCGTCCGGAACGCTGAAGACCGGCGCCCTTCGCCGCGAAGGCAATGGGTAAGCAGGCCTCCGCGGCGGATGGGCTGACGAAAACAGGCCCGTCCAAGGAAAATTCCGCTCTGCCGTGCCAGGGGCTGGTGGCACGGGCAGCAGGCGCGCCATTCCGCGGATAAGGGCTGGAGTGCAGGTCGCCCATAGGGCGCGGACCGCACGCCCGGTTCAGGTCAGAAGCAGCGCCGCCAAGGCGAGCACGGTCAGGATCTGCAATCCGCAGGCGCGGCGATACAGGCGCAGGGCACGGCGCAGATCGGCTGCTCCCGCCTCGGCCCGGCCCTCGCCCATCCAGGCATCCTCGACGCGGGTGGCACCATAGACGCGCGGGCCGGCGAGGCGCAGGCCGAGCGCGCCGGCCATGGCCGCCTCCGGCCATCCGGCATTGGGCGAGCGGTGGCGGGCGGCGTCGCGCCGCACCGCGCGCCAGGCGCCGCCCGCCTCGGCACCGCGCGTCAGTGCCGCCGCCAGGATGAGCCAGAGCGCGGCGAGGCGGGAGGCCGGGAGGTTGACCAGATCGTCCAGCCGGGCGGCGGCCCAGCCGAAGGCCTCGTGGCGCGGCGTGCGATGGCCGATCATGCTGTCGGCGGTGTTGATGGCCTTGTAGCCGGTGATTCCCGGCAGCCCCGCCACGCCGCACCAGAAGGCGGGGGCGACGACGCCATCCGAGAAGTTCTCGGCGAGGCTCTCGATGGCGGCGCGGGCCACGCCGGCCTCGTCCAACGTCTGCGGGTTGCGGCCGACGATCATGGCGACGGCGGCGCGACCGCCTGCCAGCCCGCGCTGCTCCAGCCCCTCCGCCACGGCGCGGACATGGTCGTGCAGGCTGCGCTGCGCCGGCAGGGTGGCCGCCAGCAGGGCGAGCAGCGGCAGTGCCAGGGTAGCGGGCAGGGTGGCGAGCAGCGCGCCTTGCAGCAGCGCCGCCGGGCCGATGCTGGCCAGCAGCAGCAGGCCGAGCGCCAGCAGGCCGTTGCGGCGGCGGTGCGCGGAGGAGAGGGCCGGGCGGTTCAGGCGGGCATCCAGCGCGCCGATCAGCGCGCCCATCCAGACCACGGGGTGCCGGATGGCAGCGAAGAGCGGAGCGGGATAGCCGAGGGCTGCCTCGATGAGCAGCGCGCCGGCCAGGATCGGGAGGGACGTGGACAGGGAAGGGATCGCCTGTTAGCGCAAGGTCTCGGATCTGGTTCTCCGGGGTGGAAGGTCGGGGGAATGAATTCCCCCGAACCCCCTTCTTCTTTTTGTCAGTTTCAGGTGCTCGCTGGCCGGTTGCGCAGGAAACTCGAAGAAAAAGATAGGGGTCTGGGGGAATTCCTTCCCCCAGCCTTTGCCCGGATCATGTCAGGGGCAGGGGGTAGCATGGGGCCGGACGGCCTGGAACATGGCGGACGGCTGACGGAAGCGCGCCGCCGCTTCGCCGGGGCGCCGGAACCGTTCCTCGATCTTTCCACCGGGATCAATCCGATCCCCTGGCCGGTGCCGCCGCTGCCGCCCTCCGCCTTCACTCGTCTGCCGGAGCCGGAAGAGGAGGAGGCCCTGCGGGAGGCCGCCGCCACCGCCTATGGGGCGCCGGATCCGGCGATGGTGGCGGCGGCACCGGGCACGCAGCTCCTGATCCAGTTGCTTCCGCGGCTTTTTCCGCTGCCCAGCCTGCGCATCCTCGGCCCGACCTATGCCGAGCACGCCGCCTGCTGGCGCGCCGCCGGGGCCGTGGTGACGGAGGTGGCGCGACTGGAGGAGCTGGACGGTCCCGGCGGCGCGCTGCTCTGCAACCCGAACAATCCGGATGGGCGTCGGTATTCGCCCGGCGCGCTGCTGGCCTTGGCGGACCGGCTGGCGGCGGGCGGCGGCGTCCTGGTGGTGGATGAGGCCTTCGCCGACCTGGAGCCGGAAGCATTGGGCTGCGCACCCGCCTTGCCGCATCCTGGGCTGGTCCTGCTGCGCTCCTTTGGCAAGAGCTACGGGCTGGCCGGGTTGCGGCTGGGCTTCGCTTTGGCGGCGCCTGGGCGGGCGGCGGCGCTTCGCGCCGCGCTGGGGCCTTGGGCGGTGTCTGGCCCGGCGCTGGCGGTGGGGCGGGCGGCGCTGGCCGATGCGCCCTGGCGCGCTGCCACCGCCGCGCGGCTGGCCGGCGAGGCGGAGCGGCTCGACGCGCTGCTGTCGCGGGCCGGGCTGCGCGTCGTCGGCGGGACCCGGCTGTTCCGGCTGGTGGAGGGCGATGCGGCGCGGTGGCATGAGCGGCTGGGGCGGGCGGGCATCCTGACGCGGCGTTTCGCGGCCATGCCGCGCTGGCTGCGCCTCGGTCTGCCAGGCGATGCGGCGGCCTGGGCGCGGCTGGAGGCCGCACTCGGCTCGAACGCGGCCTGAGAGGCGGCTCTGCCCGTGCGGAAGGGGAGGGTTCTACGGCCAGGGCCCTGAGCGGGCGAGGAATTGTGAAGGGGCCTAGGATGGGGGAGCGCGTTGAGAGGGGCAGAATGGCCGGCCATAAATAGATTGCGAATAAGTCGCAATTGCGATTAGGCTCCCCCTGGCTTCGCACAGGAGGGATGCCCCATGTTCCATCATCGGTCCTGCGGCACTGCCGACCTCGTGGCGCTGATGGCTGCGCACCGCGCTGCGCAGCACGCCGCGACCGCGCTGCGGCAACAGGAGGTCACGCGAACCTTGCGCATGCTGGAGGAGCAGGAGGTGCCCGCCCGGCCGGACAGCCTGCCGGCCTCGGGAGCCGCGCCGATCAGCGGCAGGTGATGCACCACGCCGGAAGTGTGGAGCAGCGGGAAGGCCAGCGCCGGCACGCCGCTGCCTGACATTGCAATGTGTTCAGGAAGCCGCAGCCGGGCGGCCATGCATTGCATCCGCAGAAACAGTGCCACATGATTCCATGCGCCGCGGTCAGAAACGCGGCCCGGATCCGCCGCCCTCCCTCCTCCCGAGGGCAGGATGCCGGCCTCCTCCGGCTTCAGGACGTGATCCACGCATGAAACGCTACGACTTGCCGCCCCGCGCACCGTGTGGCCGGGCCTTGCTGCTGCTCGCCACCCTTGGCGCCCTCGTCCTGCCGCCCCTCGCCCGGGCACAGGAGACGCCGGAGCCGGAGGAGGCCTGCGAGGTCGGCACGACGCTGACGCCCGGCCTGTGCCTTTCCACGGGTTTCATCATCGACGCCTTCGGCAATCTGCGTGGCGGGCTGCGGCAGGACGTTTCGGCGGTCGGGCAGGTGCGGCTGGGGCTGGACGCCGATCTGGGGCAGCTTGCGGGGATGCAGGGCTGGAGCATCGGCGCCAGCGCCGTTGGCATCTACGGCAAGCAGCCGGGCGAGGCGTTGACCGGATCACTCGCCCCGCCGAGTAACATCGAGGCGCTTTCCAGCCCGCGCCTGATGGAGCTCTGGCTCCAGCGGGAGGTCGAAGGGTGGGGCTCGCTGCGCATCGGTCAGCTGGCGGCGGATACCGAATTCGCGGTGGCCGATACGGCCAGCAACCTGGTGAACGGCACTTTCGGCTGGCCGGCGCTCTTTGCCGAGGCGCTGCCCTCCGGCGGTCCGGCCTATCCCTTCGCCGCGCCGGGCGTGCGGCTGGCCCTGGGCGAGCCGGAGGAGGGCAGCGGGCTGCGCTTCGGCCTGTTTTCCGGCGACCCCGGCGGCCGCTATGGCGAGGATACCGATCCGCAGCGCCACAACCGCTATGGCATCAACTTCAGCACCGCGGGCGGCGCCTTCATGATCGGCGAGGCGGTGTTCGGCGCGCCGACGCCGCCCGACGGTCCGCGCCCCTGGGTGGTGAAGCTGGGCGGCTGGTATCACACCGGCGGCTTCGACTCGCAGCGGCGGGACGCCCGGGGGCTTTCCCTCGCCGACCCGGCCAGCAGTGGCGAGCCGCGCCGCTACGGCAACAACTACGCCGGCTACGGCATCGGCGAGGCCACGCTCTGGCGCGGGGAGGGGCAGAGCCTCGCCGCCTTCGCCCGGATCTTCGCCGCGCCGGCGGACCGCAATCTGGTCTCGTGGCAGGTGGATGCCGGTTTCGCCTGGGCCGGTCCCTTCGGGCGGCGGCAGGACACGCTTTCCTTCGGCGCCTCGCAGGCGCGGATCGGGCATGACGCGCGCGGGCTGGACCGCGATACCCAGGCCTTCAGCGACCCCTTCCGGCCGGTGCGCCGGCATGAAACCGTGCTGGAGGTGAACTACGACCTGCCGGTGGGGCCGGTGCATCTGCGACCGCTGGCGCAATGGTATATCAACCCGGCGGCCGGCGAGCCGGACGAGGAAACCGGGCGCAAGCTGCGCGACGCCGTGCTGCTCGGGTTGCGGGTACAGGCGGAGTTCTGAGCGCGGAGCGGGGAGGGCGCCGCCCTCCCCGAGCCTCTCCCGCCGGGGTGACAGTGTCACCCCGGACCCCGCCAGTCGTTTTTTCCCACCGGGATGTGCAGGGCAGGAGGAGGGCCTCTCAGCAGCCCTTCATGGGGTCTGGTAAGCACCCTCCAGCAGCAGAGGCGTGGAGGAACTGACGTCCTGCTGCAGGGCCAGATCCACGTCACCGGGAAAGCCGCCATCCACGAGTTCCCTGCCGGATACCGACGTCCGGATCAGGCGCCCCAAGTCTTCCCTGGCCGTCCGCCAAGCGTCGCGTGCAACTTGCGCCTCGGCGGAACAAGGCAGCCCCAGCGCGTGAATGATGGCTCCGGCCCCGATGAGATCCTCGATGCCCGGCCGAAGGCTGCCGTCCGGCCATCGTTCCCCAGCCGGGATCACGCCAATCGTCCCATCTTTCGCGATGTCGCGGGACGCCCTTGCCACGGCAGCGGCATTCCTCAGGCACCCCGTCAGGACGGGCGTTCTGCCGCCTGCCAGAGACAAGCGCGAGCCATTGGGTGAGGGCAGCATGAGCTTCATTCCCGCGGGCGCGGTCAGAAGGCTCATGGGCGAGAGGCTAAACTGGCCACCCGCTGCCCGTCGGGGCTGGGCGAGCACGGCACCAGCATGCTCTGCTGCGGCCTGCGCTGCGTCCATGTCTCCATGGGGGAACGGGTAAACCTTCGCCCCTCTCGATACCGCCACATCCACGGCCGTCGAGAACGACAGAACATCCACGACGACAAGAACCGCCACGTGGTCGCGGAGGGCTTCGATGCCGTTCGAGCCCCATTCCGCCACCACCTTAGCCATTTCGGTTGTCCGTTACGTGCTGCGGAAGGGCGCCACTGATGGCAGGGTCCGGGGGGACACTGTTCCCCCGGCAGGGATCCAAGGGGGCGGCGCCCCCTTGGCCGGCCTCAGGCTGCGCGACTGCTAGCCGCGCGCACCCGGCGTTGCTGGCGCAGCACTTCCTCGATCCAGTCGTTGAGCCGCGCCGTCTCGGCCTCGGCCTGTTCGCGCTCGGGATAGGCGGTGGGGAAGCGCAGCGCCATCCAGCGCCAGGCGACGAGGCGCTTGTGTACCTTCTCGGCGCGCTGGAGTTCCTCGTTGCTGGCGCGCTCGGGCGGCAGGAGGCGCCCGGCCAGCGGCGGGCGCACCGGACGGCCGGCGCCGTGTTCCACCGCCCATTGCGCGAGGCGGGCGATGCCGTCGTCGCGCTCGTCCACCGGGCACATGGCGTAGGTCCAGCGGTCCAGCAGGGAGAGGCCGGCGACGCCGTCAATGGCGGAGGCGATGGCCAGCGCCTGGGTCAGATCGGCCAAGCGGTAGTTGGGATCGTCCTTGCGCAGCACGGCGCGCTTAATGCGGGCCAGCACGCCGAAGAGGCTGTCCGAGCCGATCTCGGCGGCGACGGCGGCGATGATCTCCGAATCCGGCTGCACCTGCGGGCGCAGCTCCTCCGGCGGGTGCGGCGGAGCGTGCAGCATGGCCTGGATGAAGCCGGGATCGCCGGCGCCGGCCAGCACGGCGACGATGCCGCCCTCATGATGGCCGAAGCGCCCGGCGCGGCCGCCGATCTGCTTCACCTCCTGGGCGTTCAGCTCGCGCCGCTCCTCGCCGTCGTATTTCTGCAGGGTGGAGAAGATGACGCGGCGGATCGGCAGGTTGAGGCCCATGCCGATGGCGTCGGTGGCGACGATGATGTCGGCCTCGCCATTGCGGAAGCGCGCGGCCTCGGCGCGGCGCACCTCGGGCGAGAGCGCGCCATAGACCACGGCCACCTTGCGGCCGCGTTTCACCAGCTGCTCGCGCAGTTCCATGACGTCGCGGCGGGAGAAAGCGACCAGAGCGTCGCCCGCGCGCAGTTCGTTGAAGCCGATCGGGCCGCGCGCGGCGTGCAGCGGGCTTTTGCGCTGAAGCGAGATCTCCTCGACCTCGTCGCCGCAAAGCTGGGCGATGCGCTTCACCATCGGGATGCATTCCGGCGCGCCGAGCACCAGCACCTCCCGCGCCGGCACGCCCATGATGGCGGCGGTCCAGGCGGCACCGCGGTCGCGGTCGTGCAGGAGCTGGGCCTCGTCGATGATCGCCACGTCCACGGGGTTCTGGAAGGGGCACATCTCGACGGTCGCGGCAAGATGGCGGGAGCCGGGGGCGGGGATGCGCTCCTCGCCGGTGGCCAGCGCCGCCTCGATGCCGCGGGTAGCCAGCGCCTCGCGGAACTCATGCGCCAGCAGGCGCAGCGGGGCCAGCGCCATGCCGCTCTCCGCTGCCGCCAGCCGGTCCAGTGCCAGGTGGCTCTTGCCGCTGTTGGTGGGGCCGGTGACGATGGTGATGCGGCGGATCAGCGCCCGCGCGGTGGCGAAATGCGCGGCGTAGCGGTCGAGCGCGGCGGCACGGGCGACGGCGGCATTGGCCACTTTGTTGCCGCGGCCAGCGACTTCGGCGGCGCGGTCCAGCCGTAGGCCGGTCTGGCGCGGGGCGCGGGGCTGCTGGTTCCGCTCGGCCTCGCGCCAAGTGAAGACCTCGCGCCGCAGCGGCGCCACCTCGGCCGGGTCGAACTCCCAGCGCTCGCGACCGCCCTTGGGGCCGCGCAGGCGGCGTGCCACCGGGACCAGCCCGGCGCCGACCCAGCGCAGCACCTCGCGCTCTGAGGCGTGGAGCAGGGCGGGTAGGGCCTCGATGCCGACCAGCCCACGCTCCCATTCGCGCAGGCGGGAGACCTCCTCGCGCCGCTTCTCGCGCGCGGCCTTCTCGGCGGCGCGCAGGTCCTGCCGGCGGCGCTCCTCGACGCGGCCGGTGGCGATGACGAAGCGGGAGGCCTCGGCGGCGTTCAGCCCATGCGCGGCGGCGACGGCCTGGGCCAACGCGGCATGGCGCTCGCCGGACAGGGGCTTGCCGCTCTCCAGCTGCTCGCCGGCGAGGATTTCAAGCGTCGCCTCAGGCGTGGCGGCGGTGCCGCGCAGCCGGGTGGCGACGGCCTCGTCCAGCGCGGTGCGCAGGGTGCGCTCATCGGCCTCGGGGTCGTCCAGGCTGGCGGCGGCGGCCTCGGCATCGGCGCGGCGCACCCAGGGCTGGCCGGCGCGGCTGGCCATGTCCATCGCTGCCTTGGCCCAATACTTCCGCCGCACCTCGACCAAGGCTTCCCGCACCGCTGCGGCGTCGGCGGGCAGACGGCGGGCGACGCGGCGGATCAGCTGGGGCATCTCGCGCGGCTCGACCCGCAGGCCCGCCGCCAGGATGGCGGCCTCCGCCGGGTGGGCGGGGGCGTGGGGGTCGTCACTCATGCGCGGGCTCGTCCTTCAGGGGATGTAGGAGCATGGCTTAGCGAGAACACCGCCCGAACGCCAATGTTGCGGCGCGAGGGCAGGCCGGGGCCAAGGGGGCGCCGCCCCCTTGGGACCCCCGCCGGCAGCGGCCTTCTTGGGCGGGCATGCTGGAGGACCTGGCCCTCCGGCGACTGCGAAGGGCGCATGTTGCCCTTTCGGATTCAGGCTGCCCCCGCCGGAAAACGAATGGCGGGGTCTGGGGTGACACTGTCACCCCAGCGGGAGGGGGCTGGGGAGGGCAGCGCCCTCCCCGGGCGGCCTCAGACGTGCTGCCCGCCGTTGATGTGGATTTCCGCCCCGTTGATGTAGGAGGAGGGGTGGGTGCAGAGGAAATGGATGGTTTCCGCCACCTCGCGCGGGTCGCCGAGGCGGCCCATGGGAACGATCTCGCGCACTAGGTCGTCCGTGCCCGGGGAGAGGATGGCAGTTCGGATCTCGCCGGGCGCGATGGCGTTGGCGCGCACGCCGCGCGGGCCGAACTCATGCGCGAACTCGCGGGTCAGCGCCGCGAGGCCGGCCTTGGACGCCGCATAGGCCACCCCGGCGAAGGGATGGACGCGCGAGCCGGCAATGGAGGTGACGTTGACGATGGCGCCCTTCGCGGCCTCCAGTTCCGGCAGCAGGTCGCGGGCCAGGAGGGCGGTGGAGACGAGATTGACGTTCAGCACCCGCGTCCAGGTGTCGGCGTCGCTTTCGATCACGCCGAGGCGGGCGCCGTTCGGCCCCTTGGGCGAGATGCCGGCATTGTTGACCAGGGCGTGCAGCTTGCCGTCGATCAGCCGCTCGCGTACGGCGGCGGTGAGGGCGGGGATGGCACTCAGGTCGGCGAGATCGGCCTGGATATGGCCCATCCGGCCGCCGGCCCAGGGGCAGGCTTCGGAGAAGGCCTGGCGGGAGACGGTCAACACCCGCCAGCCATGCTCCTGGAACAGCTTCACCGTGGCATGGCCAATGCCGCGGCTCGCCCCGGTCAGGAGCAGGGTGCGGGGAGCGTCAGACATGGGGGAAACCTCGGCCCGGGATGTGCGGCGTGACGGGGCAGGATAGCACGCCGGCCGGCCGCTGTCCCGCCCGCCCCCTGCGACGCGGTCAGTCGATCACCGCCTGATAGCTCAGCACCCGCAGTTCGCGTCGGATCGGGTAGGTGGAGGAGGGCATGAGCTGGGTGAGCAGGATGACGGCCATCTCCTCGCCCGGGTCCACCCAGAAGGCGGTGCTGGCGGCGCCGCCCCAGGCATATTCGCCTGAAGTGCCCAGGATCTGCGCGCGTGCCGGGTCCAGCGTGACGGAGAAGCCGAGGCCAAAGCCGATGCCCTCGGCCGTGGATTCCGACCAGCGCGGCTGGCCCATGGCCGCCATGTCGCCGTTCAGATGGTTGCTGGTCATCAGCTCCACCGTCTTGCGGCCGAGCAGGCGCGTGCCCTCCAGCTCGCCCTTGTTCAGCATGAAGCGGCAGAAACGCCAGTAGTCGCCCACTGTGGAGACGAGGCCGCCACCGCCGGAGCAGACGCTGCGCGGGCGCAGGTAGCGGCTGGTGGTGGGATCGTCGATCAGCGCCAGCTTCCCATCGGCGCCGCGCGCGTAATTGGCGGCGAGGCGGGCGTGCTTCTCTTCCGGCACGTGGAAGTCGGTGTCCTGCATGCCGAGCGGGGCGATGACGCGCTGGCGCAGGAAATCCTCGAAGGGCTGGCCGGAGATCACCGCGACGAGGTGACCGAGCACGTCGGTGGCGATGCTGTAATTCCAGGCGCGGCCGGGCTGGGCGATCAGCGGCAGGGCGGCGGCACGCTCCACCACATCGGCGAGCGAGGTTTCGGCGGTCTGGAAGTCCACGCCCTGCTCGCGGTAGAGCGCATCCACCAGCCCCGCCTGCATGAAGCCGTAGGTCAGGCCGGAGGTGTGGGTCAGCAGGTCGCGGAAGGTGATGTCGCGCTCGGCGGGGACGGTGTCGATCTTGCCGCGCGCGCCGCCGATCGCCACGCGCATGTCGCGGAAGCAGGGCAGGAAGCGCGTGATCGGGTCGTCGAGTTGGAAGCGCCCCTCCTCGTAGAGCATCATGATCGCCACGCTGGTGAGCGGCTTGGTCATCGAATAGATGCGGACGATCGTTTCGGGCGTCATCGCCATGCCTCGCGCCTGGTCTGCGAGGCCGGTGCAATGCAGATGCGCCACCGCGCCACGCCGGGCCACCAGCGTCGTCACGCCCGGAAGCTTGCCATCGGTCACCAGGCGCTCGGCCCAGTCCTCGATGCGGGCCAGTCGGTGGGAACAGAGTCCGAGGTTCTCCGGCTGGGTCAAGGCGGGAAGGGTCATGGAAAGGCTCCGTCGCGAGGGGAGGAGAGCGATCCTGGGCCGGGCCGCGCGCGGCGTCGAGGGGGGTGCGCATTTTGAGGCATCAATCCGCGCTCCTGCTCCGACGGCTGGCAGAAGGCTTGCTGCGCGCTGAACAAAACCTTCAGGCGACAGGTCTAAGATGGCAATTCTGATTGGCAGCTCGATCGGCGAGCGGCTCACCGGCACCAGCTCGGCTGACACGATCTACGGTATGGACGGCAACGACATCCTGATCGGCGCGGTGGCGCGGATGTCCTGAACGGCGGCGCCGGCAACAACACCTTCCGTTATCTTGGCCTCCGTGACCTGAACGGCGACGTGATCCACGACTTCGCCACCGGCGACCACCTCGACCTCTCGACGCTGACGATGCTGCGCTTCATCGGCGACGAGGCGTTCAGCGGAACGCCCGGTGAGATGCGGGAGAGCAGCGAGATGCTGCTGGTGGCCACGGATGGCGATAGACTGGGCGACATCGTGCTCCGCCTCCCGGGTGACGGCATGTTGCAGGAGACCGCCACCGGATCGAACATCCTGGTTCGGGTGCAGCCGGTGGTGCTGATCGGCACGGATGCGGTGGACCGGCTCATCGGCGGTGCGGACAACGACTTCCTGGATGTCGGCGCCGAGAATGACGGGCTGAGCGGCATGGGCGGCAACGACCGCATGTTCGGCAGCGCCGGCAATGACTTCCTCGATGGCGGCAGCGGCAATGACCACCTCGACGGAGGCACCGAAGACGACATGGTCGCAGCTCGGGTGACGACATCATGCTGGGCGGCGATGGCGACGACGCCATGGTGGGCGGGCTGGGGCGGGATATCCTGACCGGCGGGCCGGCAATGACCGCTTCGTCTTCGCCGATGGCGGGCTCGGCGCGGCGCGCGACGTGATCACCGATTTCAATGCCACCGCCTATACCAACCTGCTCGACCTGTCCGGCATTGATGCCAATATCGCCATGGCGGGGGATCAGGCCTTCGTCCTGATCAGCGGCAGCAGCTTCACGGCCACGGGATAGCTCTGCTTCGCCAAGGGCGTGCTCTACGGCAACGCCAATGCGGACTTCGCGGCGGATTTCGAGATTGCCCTCACGGGTATGGGCAACCTTTACAGCTGGCATTTCGCCGGGCTGTGAGCCTGGCCAAGCCTGGAGGCGTCTGCCGAGTGAAATCCCGGCAAGGCGCTGCTTCGGCCGGGCAACCTCCCTTGGCCTTGCGGCTTAGTCCCGGTGAGGCCCCAGCCGGCGCGGGGCAGTTCTCCAATGGGAGGTGAGACCGATGGGCAGGCAGCCGATGCAGCGAAGCCGCGTGGTGGTGGTCACGGGCGCCTCGGCCGGGGTTGGCCGGGCGGTGGCGCATGAATTGGCCCGACGCGGTGACCACATCGGGCTGATCGCCCGTGACGGGGCGGCGTTGGAGCAATTGGCAGAGCAACTCCGCGCGGAAGGCGCCGCCGCGGTGCTGCCGCTGCCCTGCGACGTGGCTGAGGCCGATGCCGTCTTTGCCGCCGCCGATCGGGCCGAGGCGGAGCTGGGCCCGATCGACGCCTGGATCAACAACGCCATGGTCACCGTCTTCGGCCCGGTGCACGATATCGCGCCGCAGGAGTTTCGCCGCGTCACGGAGGTGACCTATCTCGGCTATGTGCATGGCACGATGGCGGCGCTGCGCCACATGCGGCCACGCGACCGCGGCACCATCCTGCAGGTCGGCTCGGCCCTGGCCTATCGCAGCATTCCCTTGCAGAGCGCCTATTGCGGGGCCAAGCACGCCATTGTCGGCTTCACCGACTCACTGCGCACCGAGCTGCGGCATGACAACAGCAACATCGTCGTGACCATGGTGCACTTGCCCTCGGTGAACACGCCGCAATTCGCCTGGGCCCGCACCCGGATGCCGCGTGTGCCGCGCCCGGTCGGAGCGCCGGTCACGCCGCAGGTCGCGGCGCGCAGCATCGTGCGCACGCTGGACCATCCGGTGCGCGAGCGTTGGCTGGGGAGCCCCACGGCCCTTGCCATCCTGAGCAGCCTGATCTCGCCCGGCATCGGGGATCGCTATCTCGCCAGCACGGCGGTGGAGGGGCAGCTGAGCGACACGCCGCTGAGGCAGCCGCGCGAGGGCAATCTCTTCCGCCCGGTGACGACGGTGGAACTGGCCTTCGGCCCCTATGCAGGCGAGGCGAAACATGGGGACATCGAGGTCAGCGGCGCCTGCGCCCGCTATGGCGCGGCGGCGGCTCTGGCGGCGGTGGCCTGTGGCCTGGGCATGCTGATCGGCCGCCGCGCGCGGTAGGCGGGGCGGGGCCGGGGAGCGGTGTCTCCGGCCCCTTGCTATCCTCAGGCAGGCACCCGCTGGTCGTAGTGGCGGATGAAGCGGGCACAGAGGCCGGTCAGCTTCTCCACCAGTGCCGCGCCGGTCTCGGCCGAGCACAGCTTCGGGTCGCCCTGGGCGACACCCTGGTTGTAGACCTCGTCATACTCGATCGGCAGCCCCACCTCGGCGCCCTCGAAGCTGCCGGCGCCGAGCGTGATGTGCGGGATGTCCAGCTTCGTGTTCCGCTGCAGCGGCTGGCCGGCGGGAATCATGTCCGGCCGCATCATCTCGGGGAAGAGATGGAGCCCGATGCTGGTCAGCGGATCGGCGCCATGGCCCGAGACGGCCTTGGCTTTCTCGGGACCAAGGATCTGCGGCAGCAGCCCGTAGCCGATGCGCCAGAGATAGAGGCTCGGGATGAGGATGCCGTCGCGCCGGTAGATTTCGCGCGTGACCTCGGCGATCGGGCCGACATTGCCGCCATGGCCGTTGATGACGATGACGCGGGTGAGCCCGTTGCGGAACAGCGAGCCGAACATGTCCTCCAGCACGCGGGTGAGCGTCGCCTGGCTGATGGCGATGCCGCCCACCATGGGGCCGAAATGGTCGGCGCCGCCGAAGGGCAGCACGGGGGCGACCAGTGTGCGCGTGCCCATCTCCGTGGCGCGCAGCGCAGCTAGCTCGGCCACCTTCTCGGCGAGCAGATAGTCGCCCATCGGGGCATGCGGGCCCTGGTCCTCGTGGCTGCCCATCGGCAGCAGGATCACCGGCTTCTGCGCCAGGATCTCACGCGCCTCGCCGCCGGTGATGGTGCCCATATGGACCTTGGGCTCGGTCAGATGTGCCACGCTGTCGGTCTCCTCTTCGGGGTGAAAGGTCGAGGGGAATGAATTCCCCCCGAACCCCCCCTCTTTTTTCTGTCAGTTCCTGCGCTTGTTCGTCGCGAAGCACCAAACTGATAGAAAGAAGATGGGGGTTCGGGGGAATTCTTTCCCCCGATCTTTTTCAGGCGATCTCCGCCGCGCGGATGCAGGCCACCCGGCGCCCATCTTCGCCGAAGGGCAGCAGCTCCGGCACCGTGTTGGCGCAGGCCTCCACCGCATAGGCGCAGCGGGTGCGGAAGACGCAGCCGGAGGGTGGGTTGGCGGGGCTGGGCGGCTCGCCGGGCAGCAGGATGCGGGTGCGGCGCTTGGCGGGGTCGAGGCGCGGCGTCGCCGAGAGCAGCGCCCGCGTATAGGGATGGACCGGCGCGGCGAAGATGGCCTTGGCCGGGCCTTCCTCCATGACGCGGCCGAGATACATCACGATCACCCGGTCGCAGAGATGCGCCACGACAGGCAGGTCGTGGCTGATGAAGAGCATGGCGAGGCCGAGATCGCGCCGCAACTCGCCCAGAAGCTGCACCACCTGCGCCTGGATGGAGACGTCGAGCGCGCTGACTGGCTCGTCCGCCACCAGGAAGTCCGGCCCTGTGGCGAGGGCGCGGGCAATGCCGATGCGCTGCCGCTGGCCGCCGGAGAATTCGTGCGGGAAGCGCTGGGCATGGGTCGGGTCGAGGCCGACGCGGGTGAGCAGGGCGGAAACCTTCTCGGCCACCTCGCGGCCGCTGGCGCGACGGTGCAGCACGATGCCATCGGCGATCTGCGATCCGATGCGGCGGCGCGGGTCGAGACTGCCATAGGGGTCCTGAAAGACGATCTGCAGCCGCTGGCGCAGGCGCCGCCACTCGGCGCCGGAGACGCCGGCGAGTGGCCGGCCTTCCACCAGCACGTCGCCGTCGCTGGCCGGCATCAGGCCGAGCATCAGGCGGCCCAGCGTGCTCTTGCCCGAGCCGCTCTCCCCCACCACGCCGACCGCCTCGCCGCGCGCGACCGTGGCATTGATGCCGCGCACCGCCTGCACGGGGCGGCCCTTGCGGAACATGCCCTTGCCGGGGAAGGTCTTGGAGAGGCCCCGGGCCTCGATCAGCGCGGCGCTCATGCCGGCACCTCCTCCTGCTGGCGCGCCAGCTCGGTCCAACGGATGCAGCGCACGGTATGGCCGGGCGCCGCCTGGTCGAGCGCCGGGGGCGCCGCCGAGCAGGCCGCGATGGCATGGGGGCAGCGCGGCGCGAAGCGGCAGCCCTCGGGGAAGGCATGTGGCGGCGGCACCACGCCGGGGATGCCGCTGGGCTGGGTGTCGCCCTCCGGCACGGCGGCCAGCAGGGCGCGGGTATAGGGATGCAGCGGCTCGCGGAAGACTTCGGCCACGCTGCCCTGCTCCACCACCTGCCCGGCATACATGACGACGACGCGCTGGGCGATCTCGGCCACCACGCCGAGGCTGTGGGTGATGAAGACGATGGCGGTGCCGGTCTCGCGCTGCAACTCGGCCAGGAGATCGAGGATCTGCGCCTGCACCGTCACGTCGAGCGCGGTGGTGGGCTCGTCGCAGATCAGCAGTTGCGGGCGATTGGCCAGCGCCATGGCGATCATCACGCGCTGCCGCATGCCGCCCGACATCTCATGCGGATAGGCGCGCATGCGCCGCTCGGGATCCGCGATGCCGACGCGACGGAACAACGCCTCGGCCTGCTTCCATGCCTCATCGGCCGAGACCTTCCGGTGCGCGCGGATCGCCTCGGCCACCTGGGCGCCTGTGCGATAGACCGGGTTCAGGCTGCTCATCGGGTCCTGGAAGACCATGGCCATGCGGCCGCCACGCAGCTTGCGCATCTCGGGCTCGGGCAGGCGCAGCAGGTCGGTCTCGCCGAGCCAGGCCTGCCCGTCCACCACGCGCGCGACCGGTGGCAGCAAGCCCATCAGCGCCGTGGCACTGACCGACTTGCCCGAGCCGCTCTCCCCGACGATGGCAAGGGTCTCGCCAGCATGGACGCTGAAGGAAACATCCTGCACCGGGCGGATCGGGCCGCGCGGGGTGTCGATCTCGACGGTGAGGCCCTGCACGTCCAGCACCGTCTCGGGCGCCAGCTCGCGGCGGGGCAGCAGGCCGGGCAGGAGGCGATCCACCGCGCGCAGGCGGGTCCGGGCACCCGTGGTGCGCGGGTCCACCGCGTCGCGCAGGGCATCGCAGAGCAGGTTCATGGCCAGGATGGTCAGCGTCAGCACCGCGCAGGGCCAGAACAGCAGCATCGGCGCCTGGTCCATGGTGGTGCGGGCGCCGCGGATCATCAGGCCCCAGGAGGGGGCAGGCGGCACGACGCCGAGACCGAGGAATGAGAGGCCGCTTTCCAGCACCACGGCGGAGGCCACGGCGAGGCTGAGCTGCACCAGTACCGGCCCCGCCACATTCGGCAGCACCGTGCGCAGCAGGATGCGGGGCGCCGGGGCGCCGAGCGCCCGCACCGCCTCCACATAGTCATGCGAGCGGGCGGAGAGCACCTCGGCATAGGTGACGCGGACGAAACCCGGCAGATAGAGCACCGAGAGCACCATGATCAGCGTGCCGGCGCCCGGACCCATCAGCGTGACGACCAGCAATGCCAGCAGCACGGGCGGGAAGCAGAGGATGACGTCCATGCTGCGCACCGCCAGCAGCTCGCCCAGGCCGCGGAACCAGCCGCCGAGCAGGCCGAGCAGCGTGCCGAAGGCGCCGGCGATCAGCGCCGAGGCAAAGGCGACGCTGAGGCTGGTGCGCGCGCCCCAGATCAGGCGCGAGAAGACGTCGCGGCCGAACTCGTCGCGGCCGAGCGGGGAGCCGGGAAACGGGCCGGCGAGGCGATGGGCAATGTCCTGGCGGATCGGGTCCGGCAATGGGAGCAGGGGAGCGGCGAGGGCGGCGAGCAGGATCAGGCCGACCAGCGTGCCAGGGACGATCAGGCGCTTCATGGCCTCGGGCCTCCGTAGGCGGGAAGGTCAGGGGAATGAATTCCCCCGAACCCCCTTCTTCTTTCTGTCAGTTTGGCGCGGGAGCAGGGCACGCGCTTCATCATCATGCCGCGCGGATCCTCGGGTCCAGCGCCGCGTAGAGCAGGTCCATGATCAGGTTGATCAGCAGGAAAAGGCCGGAGATCGTCAGCACGATGCCGACCACCATCGGGTAGTCGCGTGCCTCCACCGCGCGCAGCAGCGGGGTGGACAGGCCGGGCCAGTTGAAGACGTATTCCACCAGCACCGTGCCACCGAGCAGCGTGCCCATATGCAGGCCAAGCACCGTCAGCACGGGCGTGAGTGCATTGCGCACGACATGGCGCACCAGCACGCGGCGCGGCGTCAGGCCCTTGGCGCGGGCGGTGCGGACATAGTCGCGCGAGAGGGCGTCGAGCACCGAGGCGCGGGTCATGCGGAACAGCACGGCGGCCAGCCCCTTGGCGATGGTCAGCGCCGGCAGGGCGAGCAGGGCGAGGTGGCGGCCGGGATTGTCGGCGAAGGCCACGTAGCCGCCGGCCGGCATGATGCGCAGCCATTGCGCCAGCACCAGGATCAGCAGCGTGCCGACGACGAAGACCGGCACCGCCAGCAGCAGGGCCGCCACGCCGGAGGCGGTGCGGTCGAAGGTGCCGCCGCGATGCAGCGCGGCATAGGTGCCGGCCGGCAGCGCCACGATGATGGCGAGGATAGCGCCCGTGAAAATCAACTCGAGCGTTCGTGGCAGGCGTAGGGCGACCTCGGCGAGCACGGGATAATCGTCGATCAGCGAGTTGCCGAGATCGCCGTGTACCAGGCCCCGCAGGAAGTCGCCGTACTGGACGAGCAGCGGGTCGTTGAGGCCGAGGCGGTCGCGCAGCTCGGCCACGGCACCCGGGTCGGGCATGATGCCGCCGGTGGAAAGCAGCAGCTCGGCCGGGTCGCCGGGCACCAGATGCAGCGTCATGAAGACGATGCTGGCCACCAGCCAGGCCAGGATGATGGAGAGGCCGATGCGGCGCAGGATCCAGGCCATCAGGCGAACTCCGCGTTTTCGAGATGGGTGCCGGAAAGGGTGGTCAGCGCGCCGGGCAGGTTGGTGAAGCCCTGCAGCTTGCGCTTCATGCCATAGCCCTGGCTGCGCCAGGCGAGGCCGATCATCGGCACCTCCTCCAGTGCGGCGCGTTGCATGTCCTTGTAGATGGCGATGCGCTTCTGCGTGTCGAGCTCGGCGCGGCCCTCTGCCAGCAGCGCGGCCGTGCGCGGCGCCTGCACGCCGAAGGAACGGCCATGCGAGGGCGAGAGCGTGGTGTCGAGCACCGTGCTCAACCCGTCCGGGTCGTTGTTCTCGGCCGCGGTACCGTGGATGGCGATCTCGTACTGGCCGCGCGTGCCGAGGCTGACGCGCGTGGACCAATCCGGCAGCCGCAGCTCGCACTGGATGCCGATGGCGGCGAGATGCTGCTGCACCACCTCGGCCGTGTCCTTGTGCATGCCGAATTGCGCGGTGGCGAGCAGCGTGGTCTGGAAGCCGTCCGGATGGCCAGCCTCGGCCAGCAGGGCCTTGGCGCGGGCGGGATCGTAGTTCCAGCCATGCGCGAGCTGCTCGTCATACCAGGGCGTGTCGCGCGGGATGGGCACGCCTTCCAAGGGGCTGCCGCGGCCGAAGAAGGCGCTCTTGACGATATCCTCGCGGCGAATGGCATGCGCGACGGCGCGGCGCACCCGCGCATCGGCGAAGGGGCCGCGCGTGCCGTTGAACAGCACGTCCATGAAGGGGCCGTCCACCGCGTCGAGCTTGAGCGCCGGATCGCTTTCCACCGCGGCCATGGATTGCCAGGGGACGTATTCGACCATGTCCACGTCGCCCGACTGCAGCGCGGCGGCGCGCAGGTTCTCATCGGCATAGACAAGGAAGCGGATGCGCTTCAGCTTCGGCAGGCCGGGCTTGTAGAAACGGTCGAAGGCCGTCAGTTCCAGCGAACTGCCGCGCTCCTGACCGGTAAGGCGGTAGGGACCGGCGCCCACCGGCTCATTGGGTGGCGATTTCCGCCAGACCATGGCCATGTTGTAGCCGCCGAACCAGTGCGGCAGCGTCGCCACCGGTTCCTTCGTGACCAGACGCACGGTCTGTGCATCCGGCGTCTCGATGCGTTCGACGCGCTGGAACTGCGTACGCATATAAGCGGTGGAGCGCTCGCCGGCGATCTGCTCCAGGGTCCACTTCACGTCCTCGGCGGTGACGGGCTCGCCATTGTGGAAGACGGCATTGGGGCGCAGGCGGAAGACCCAGGCGCCGCTGTCGTCAAGTGACCAGGATTCCGCCAGCTCGCCGCGCAACTCGCCCTTGGCGTCGTAGGAGACGAGGCTGCGGTGGATCAGCAGCTTGACGGTGCCAGCCGAGACGCCGGTGCTGGCCCAGGGCTGCAGATTGGGCGGCCAGGCGGAGAGGCCGAAGCGCAGCACGCCTTCGGCAGCTTGCGCATGCGCGCCACGACGCAGGAAGGGAAGCGTCGCGCCGACCATCAGCAGCGAGCGTCGGGGCAGGGTGGTCATGGCAAGCCTCCAGCCTGGCGAAGCGGCACGCATCGGTTGCGGGGAAGGCAAGGGTCTGGCGAGAAGCGGCCGGGCGTCAAGGAAGCCCATGCCTGGGCCGGTCAGAAAAAATGCCCGAAGGGCTGAAAAACGGGGAGAAGCTGAGCAGCGATGGGCATTCCGCGCCACGGATCGCCCGCATTTTGCGCATGCGAAGGGGCGCGGCGAATCATCCTGCCCGCCCGGCGCGGAATACTTGCTGGCCGATCGTGAATGCGCGGAAAGCCGCATGGCCGGAAGGATGCGGACGCGACTCGCTCCCCGCCCGGGCCTTTTCCGCCGACGCAGCTGGAACTACGGCTGTCCTGCCGTATGCCATCTCGGAAGGACAGCGCCCCCATCATGACTTCCCGCACCGTCGGCCCGGCGCGGCGCCTCGCGCCTGACTGGTTCGCCCGCTTCCGGCTGAAGCTGCGGCACCTGCAACTGCTGGCGGCGATCGACGAGACGCGCAACCTCAACCGGGCCGCGCAGGGGCTCGGCATCACCCAGCCGGCGGCCTCCAAGCTGCTGGCGGAGATCGAGCAGATGGTCGGTGCGCCGCTGTTCGAGCGGCGGCCGCGCGGGTTGGTGCCGAACCTCCAGGGTGAGGCGCTGGCCCGCCGCGCCCGCTCCGCCCTGCTGGAGCTGGAGCAGGCGGCCGCGGAGCTGAACAGCCTGGAGGACGGCTCCGGCGGCCGCGTTGCGCTGGGCAGCGTGACGGCGCCGGCGGTGGACATCGTGGTGCGCGCGGTGGAGGCGGTGCAGCGGGCGCATCCAGCCCTGGCGGTCGCCGTGGAGGTGGACAGCAGCCCCGCCCTGGTGACGCGCCTGCTGGAAGGGCGGCTGGACTTCGTGCTGGCCCGCATCCCACCCGGGACGGACGCGGCGGCGCTCGACTACCGCGAGGTGGCCGAGGAGGCGCTATGCCTCCTGGTGCTGGAAGGCCACCCGCTGCTGGCGCGGACAGCGATCCCGCTGCGGGACCTGCTTGCCTATGGCTGGGTGCTGCCACCGCCCGGCAGCCTGATGCGGCAGGAGGTGGAGCGGCTGTTCCAGCGCCACGGGTTACCTCTGCCCGCGCGGGTGCTGAACACGGATTCGGTGTTGCTAGGGCTGGCGGCGCTGGCGCAGGGACCATCCATCTGCGTCGTCACCGCCTCGGTGGCCCGGCTGCTGGAGCCGGGCGGGCGGTATCGGCGCCTGCCGCCGCTGGTGGAGGCGCCCCGGCTCGCCGTGCCGCCCTTCGGGCTGATCCGCAGCCGGGTCAGGCCGCTCTCACCGGCGGCGGGGCGGCTCTATGAGCAGGTGGCGGTGGAGCTTCTCGGGGGAGGCGCTGCCTCCCCCGAACCCCCTCTGCCGGGGTGCCCACGGGAGTAGCCGTGTCACCCCGGACCCCGCCAATCCTTGGTCAGTGGCCCCAGCGCAGGACCAGGGGGTCCAGGCGCTTCGCCAGCTCGATCAGGCCGGCGCGGGTGGCGGGGTGGAGCTGCGCGATCGGCGCACGCGCCCGGCCGCAGCGGATGACACCGCCTTCCTCCATCAGCGCCTTGGCCGCCAGCAGCCCACACTGACGGTTCTCGTAGTTGATGAGCGGGAGCCAGCGCTCGTAGGCGTTCATCGCCTCCTCCCGCCGGCCGGCCTGATAGGGATCGATGATCTGGCGGATGCCGTCCGGGAAGCCACCGCCGGTCATCGAACCGGTGGCGCCGGCATCGAGATCGGCCATCAGGGTGATCGCCTCCTCGCCGTCCCAGGGGCCGACGATGGCCTCGCCGCCCTGGGCGATCAGCTCGCGCAGTTTGGCGGCGGCTTGTGGCACCTCGATCTTGAAATAGGCAACGTGCTCGATCTCCCGCGCCATGCGGGCCAGGAAGCCGGCGGAGAGCGGCGTGCCGGCAACCGGCGCATCCTGGATCATGATCGGGATGTCGATGGCATCCGAGACCCGCTTGAAGAAGTCATAGATGCCGAGCTCCGGCACGCGAATGGTGGCGCCGTGATAGGGCGGCATCAGCATCACCATCGCGGCGCCAAGATCCTGGGCGCGGCGGCTGCGCTCGGCGGCAATATGGGTCGCGAAATGCGTCGTGGTGACGATCACCGGCACCCGGCCGGCGACATGCTTCAGCACCACCTGCATCACCTGCTCGCGCTCCTCGTCGGTCAGCACGAACTGCTCGGAGAAGTTGGCGAGGATGCTGAGGCCGTGGGAACCGGCATCGATCATGAAATCGACGGCGCGGCGCTGGCCCTCCAGGTCGAGCCGGCCCTCCTCGTCGAAAATGGTCGGCACCACGGGGAAGACGCCGCGATAGGGGCGGCCCTGAGAGGGAGACATTTGGGCAGGGGACATGGGGTTTCCTCCTCAGTGATTGTCGCGGGGAACGGGCGAGCCGCTGCGCCCCACCAGGAAATCCAGATCCACGCCCTCATTCGCCTGCTGGACGTGGTCGATATACATCTTGACGTAGCCGCGATCGGCCGCGGGCGGCGGCGGGGTCCAGGCGGCGCGGCGGGCGGCCAGCTCGGCCTCGTCCACATGCAGGTGCAGCGAGCGGGCGGCGACGTCGAGCGTGATCATGTCGCCATTGCGCACCAGCGCCAGCGGTCCGCCAGCCGCGGCCTCGGGCGCCACATGCAGCACCACGGTGCCATAGGCGGTGCCGGACATGCGGGCATCGGAGATGCGGATCATGTCGCGCACACCCTGCTGCAGCAGCTTCTTCGGGATCGGCATGTTGCCGACCTCGGCCATGCCCGGATAGCCCTTGGGGCCGCAATTCTTCAGCACCATGATGCAGGAGGCATCGATGTCGAGGCTGTCGTCGTCCTTCAGCCGGTGCAACTCCTCGATATTCTCGAAGACCACGGCACGGCCGGTATGCTTCATCAGCTCCGGCGAGGCGGCGGAAGGCTTGATGACGGCGCCGTCGGGCGCCAGATTGCCGCGCAGGATGGCCATGCCGGATTCCGGCTTGAAGGGAGCGTCCTGCGGGGTGATGACCTCGCGGTTGAAGCACTCCGCGTTCTTGACGTTCTCCCAAATTGGCTTGCCGTTTACCGTGGGGGCATCCTTGTGCAGCAGCCCCGCCTCGCCGAGGGCGCGCAGCACCACCGGCAGGCCGCCAGCGTAATAGAAGTCCTCCATCAGGAAGCGGCCGGAGGGCATCAGGTCCACGACGCAGTCCACGCCGCGGCCAAGGCGGTCGAAGTCGTCCAGGGTGAGGGGGATGCCGACGCGGCGGGCGATGGCCAGCAGGTGCACCACGGCATTGGTGGAGCCGCCGATGGCGCCCAGGGTGCGGATGGCGTTCTCGAAGGCCTCCTTCACCAGGATCTTCGAGAGGACGAGGTCCTCATGCACCATCTGCACGATGCGGCGGCCGGCGAAGCGCGCCAGCTCGTTGCGGCGGGCGTCCACGGCGGGGATGGCGGCATTGCCCGGGAGGCCGACGCCCAGGGCCTCGACCATGGAGGCCATGGTGGAGGCGGTGCCCATGGTCATGCAGTGGCCGGAGGAGCGGTTCATGCCCGCCTCGGCCTCATGGAACTCCTCCAGCGTGATCTCGCCGGCGCGGAGCTGCTCGCTCATGGAGATGATGTTGGTGCCGGAGCCGATCATCTGGCCGCGATAGACGCCGCGGAGCTGCGGGCCGCCGGAGACGCCGATGGTGGGCAGGTCCGCCGAGGCGGCGCCCATCAGCAGGGCGGGGGTGGTCTTGTCGCAGCCCATCAGGAGGACCACGCCATCCAGCGGGTGGGCGCGGATGCCTTCCTCCACATCCATGGCCGCGAGGTTGCGGTAGAGCATGGCCGTGGGGCGCATCGTCACCTCGCCGAGCGAGGAGACGGGAAACTCGAGCGGGAAGCCGCCCGCCTCCAGCACGCCGTAGCGGACATGCTCGGCGATGGTGCGGAAGTGGGAGTTGCAGGGGTTCAGCTCGGACCAGGTGTTGCAGATGCCGATGACGGGGCGCCCGTCAAACTGATCCTGGGGGAAGCCGCGGTTCTTGAGGAAAGAGCGGTAGTAGAAGCCCATCTTGTCCTGCCGGCCGAACCAGGCCTGGCTGCGCAAGGGCTTGCGGGTGCTCATCGGACGTCTCCGCTCAGGGGAAGGGAAGGGGAGGCGCTCCGCATCCGGCAGACCGGGCCTTGAGCCGCCGGGCCCATATACCCGGAGCAAATGCTGCTGTGCCTTGGCTGGCGCATCGCCGCTTGCCTCCCCGACTGCCCTGCCATGTGCAGGGAAGCCTTTGCCGTAAGCCTGTAAAGGAGGGCGCCATCATCGTCCAATGCCGCATTGGGCGTGAGGGATATCGCTTTGGATATCGCTCGGGACCTGGATAGAGGGGCGTGAGCTATGCTCAAAAGATTTTTGGCCCCCTGGACGGTGGAGATTGGGGTGCCCAGATGGGGTTGCACGACAGAGCCTGGGCGCCCTGGTGGGGGCGGCGGGTTCCTGACGTATTCCCCCCCGATCTCATTTGACATGGTGTGATGATGGGCCTAGAAGGCGCGCCCTGCTGATGGTTTGGGGCGGAGATGGCCTTGGGCTGTGGGTGGGTGTCGGGGTTTTTCTGGCGGACTTGGTGTTGACTTAGGAAGTAGAGTTTCCTAGATACCAAGTATTCGTCAGGAAGATTTTCTGGCGGTGACTAAGCGGACCGAAAATTCTGCTTGACGGCTGAGCCGGGGCGGTGTAGAAGGTTCCGCACAGTTGATTGACAATTGTATCGGGTTTTCTGGAGTAGAGAAGCTCTGGTTTGGTTTGACCTTGTTTTAGGTTGAGCTTTGCTGAGGGCATCTGGCTTTGGGTGACGGTGCTGGTGCTGCGGAAGCGGTGCTGGTGTGG
>DATMRU010000052.1:0-51775 GCA_035565935.1 Roseomonas sp. | reverse complement strand
GCCGGGTCAATCTCGTCCAGGAAGATCACCTCCTGGTGCGGGATGTCGGCATGCACCGGCACCTCGTAGCCCGCGAGGTCATGGTTGACGAAGAAGCCGTGGCGCTTGTCGACCGCCAGTTCCTCCATCAGCGCTCCACCGACGCCCATGGCCATGGCGCCGATGACCTGACTGCGTGCGGTCATGGGGTTCAGGATGCGCCCGGCGGCACAAACGGCCAGCATGCGCCGGATCCGGACCTCGCCCGTCGCGGCGTCCACGCCGACCTCCACGAAATGCGCCCCGAAGGTGGACTGCTGATAGCGCTTGTCGAGGTCGCCGAACTCGATGGTGTCCTCCGCGACCAGGCCGTTCTGGCCCGCAGCCTGGGCCAGCGGCACGCTCCGGTTACCCGCCCGGACCTGCCCGTCCGCGAACACCGCATCCGCGGAGTTGAAGCCCACCTTCTGCGCCACGGCATCCCGCAGCTTCACGCAGGCCGCATAGACACCCGCCGTGGAACTGTTGGCGCCCCACTGCCCGCCCGAGCCGGCCGAAACCGGAAAGCTCGAATCGCCCAGGCGGACCGTGACCTTGTCCATGCCCACGCCCATCATCTCGGCGGCGGTCTGGGCGATGATGGTATAGCTCCCCGTGCCGATGTCGGTCATGTCCGTCTCGACCGTGACCTCGCCGCGGCTGTCGAGCCGCACCCGCGCCCCCGATTTCATCACCAGATTGTTCCGGAATGCCGCAGCCACGCCCATTCCGGTCAGCCAGCGTCCATTGCGGGCCTGCCCAGGCCGCGCGTTCCGCCTATCCCAGCCAAATCGCTCAGCCCCGATGCGCAGGCATTCCACGAACTGGCGCTTGGAGAAGGGGCGGTCCGGATTGTTCGGGTCCACCTGGGTGTCGTTGCTGATGCGGAACTCGATGGGATCGATACCCAGCTTCTCCGCCATCTCGTCCATGGCGATCTCCAGCGCCATCAGGCCCGGCGCCTCACCCGGCGCGCGCATGGCATTGCCTTCCGGCAGGTCCAGCACGGCAAGGCGAAGCTGCGTCAGCCGGTTTGCGCCCGCATAGAGCAGTCGCGTCTGATCGGCGGCGATCTCGGGCTGGCCGCCCGGTTGGTCCCCCGACCAGCTTTCATGCGCGATGGCGGTGATCCTGCCATCCTGCCTTGCACCGATGCGGATGCGCTGGATGGTCGCAGGCCGATGCGTGGTGTTGTTCATCATCAGCGGCCGGGCCAGCGCGATCTTCACCGGGCGCCTCGCCGCGCGGGCACCGAGCGCCGCCAGCAGCGCGTCGGCGCGCAGGAACAACTTGCCGCCAAAGCCGCCGCCGACGAAGGGCGAGATGAGGCGCACCTTCTCCTTTGGCATGTTCAGCGTCCTGGCCAGATCGCCCGTGCTCCAGTTGACCATCTGGTTGGAAGTCCAGACGACCAGCCGGTCCCCGTCCCAGGCGGCGATGGAGGCGTGTGGCTCCATCATCGCGTGCGACTGGTCGGGCGTGGTGTAGGTGGCGTCGAGTTGCACCGGCGCCGCGGCGAAGGCCCCTTCGAAGTTGCCCACCGCGGTCGCGGATTGGTCCACCTTCTTCGCGGAATCCTGGGCGGCGGCGAGATCGAAAGCGCCTTCGGTCGGGGTATAGTCCACGCGGACTAGCGATGCGGCGGCGCGGGCCTGCTCGAAGGTCTCGGCCACCACGACGCCGATGGCCTGGTGATAGTGATCGATCTCCGGCCCGCCCAGCAGCTTCGCGGTGTTCCACTGGCCCTTCCCAAGCGGGCCCGCATTCTCGGCCGTGACGATGGCCAGCACGCCGGGCGCTGCCCTGGCGGCGGAGAGATCCATGCCGGTGATGCGGCCCTTGGCGATGCCTGCGCCGATCACATAGCCATAGGCCGGGTCCCTGACCGCATCATGGTGCTCATAGGCATAGGGCGCGCGGCCGGTGGTCTTGAGCGGCCCGTCGATGCGGTCGAGAGGCTTGCCGACGACCTTGAGCTGATCGATGGGGTTGGCCGTGGCGGGGGTGTCGAATTTCATGGCTCAGCCCCTTGCCTCCGCCAGCACGGCGCCGAGGGTGCGCTCGACCAGCGGGATCTTGAATGCGTTGTCCTGCGTCGGGCGGGCATCGGCGAGCATGGCTTCGGCGGCCGCCTTGGCACCGCGCGGGATCTCGGCCTCGGCCGCCTCCACGCGCCAGGGCTTGTGCGCCACGCCGCCCAGCGCCAGGCGGGCCGTGCCGTCGCGCTGCACGATGGCGCCGACCGAAACCAGCGCGAAAGCGTAGGAGGCCCGGTCGCGGACCTTGCGGTAGATCTGGGTGCCGCCGACCGGCGGTGGCAGCGTCACGGCGGTGATCAGCTCGCCAGGCTCCAGAACCGTCTCGATCTGCGGCGTGGCGCCGGGCAAGCGGTGGAACGCGGCGATGGGGATGCCGCGCGTTGTGCCGTCTGCCTTCACCGTCTCCACCACCGCGTCCAGCACCCGCATCGCCACCGCCATGTCGGAGGGATTGGTCGCGATGCAGGCCTCACTGGCGCCGATCACGGCGAGCTGGCGCGTGATGCCGCCGATCGCCGCGCAGCCGCTGCCGGGCTGGCGTTTGTTGCAGGGCATGTTGGTGTCGTAGAAGTAGGGGCAGCGGGTGCGCTGGAGCAGGTTGCCCGCCGTCGTCGCCTTATTCCGCAGCTGGCCCGAGGCGCCCGCGAGCAGCGCGCGCGCGAGCACGCCGTAATCGCGGCGGATGCGCGTATCCGCCGCGAGGTCGGTGTTGCGCACCAGCGCGCCGATGCGCAGACCACCCTCGGGGGTCGGCTCGATCCGATCCAGCGCGAGGCCGTTGACGTCGATCAGATGGGTCGGCGCTTCGATCTGCAGCTTCATCAGGTCGAGCAGGTTGGTCCCACCCGCGATGAACTTGGCGCCGGGGGTGCGCGCCACGGCCGCCGCCGCTTCGGCAGGAGACGTCGCGCGCTCGTAGGTGAAGGGCTTCATGCCTGCCTCCCCGCTACTTCAGTGATCGCGTCGATGATGTTCGAGTAGGCACCGCATCGGCAGATATTGCCGCTCATCCGCTCGCGGATTTCCTCAGCCGTTGCTTGCGGTACGGCGGTGAGATCCGCCGTGACGTGGCTCGGGATGCCCGCCTTGATCTCCTCCAGCACGGCGACCGAGGAGCAGATCTGCCCCGGGGTGCAGTAGCCGCACTGATAGCCATCGTGCCTGACGAAGGCGGCCTGCATCGGATGCAGGTTGTCCGGCGAACCCAGGCCCTCGACAGTGGTGATGCTGTCGCCCTCGTGCATCACCGCCAACGTCAGGCAGGTGTTGATCCGGCGCCCGTTGATCATCGCGGTGCAGGCGCCGCACTGGCCGTGGTCGCAGCCTTTCTTGGTGCCGGTGAGATGCAGGTGCTCGCGCAAGGCATCGAGCAGGCTTGTCCGCGTGTCGAGCTCAAGGGCACGAGCTTCGCCATTCACGGTGAAGGAAACCTTCGACATGGTAGCTGCTCCTGGGGCATTGGCCAGGCCAGTGGTGGCGGCAGTTTGGGCGCTCGCCGCGCAGGGCGCCGCCACGACGGCGGCGGAAGCGGCGGCGCCGATCATCAGATCACGGCGGGTCGCCGCGAGATCAGGGCTTCGCATGTCGTCCTCCAATCCTCGTTCCTCTCATTCCCACAGGACCTGTCTGTCCCTCGCGCTGGCCAGCAGAACGGCGTCCCGGCCCCAGGCGGGCAGCAGGGACTCGCTCACCCGCGCTTCGCCAGGCCGATACGCCAGGTCACGAAGGCCAGCAGGGCAGATGCGGACAGCATGGCCGCACTGGTGCCGAAGGTGCTCCGGTAGCCACTCATGTCGAGCAGCACGCCGCCGACCGATGCTCCCATGGTGATGGCCAGCTGGATGGTCGCGACCATCAGCCCGCCGCCCGCTTCGGCATCCTCCGGCAGAGTCTTGCTCAGCCAGGTTCCCCATCCCACGGGCGCTGGCGTACCGATCAGTCCCCATCCGGCCAGCAGTGCCGTGGTTGTCACTGGCCAGTGCCCCATCGCCACCAGGGCGATGGCGATTGCCGCCATTCCAAGCGGGATGGCGACCAGGACGCCGTGCAGGCTCGCCCTCAGGAACCGGCTAACCAGGTAGGTGCCAACGAGGCCGGTGACGCCCACGACCAGAAGGATGAGCGACAGGGTCGAGACATCCACACGCGTGACCGTCTCAAGGAACGGCCGCAGGTAGGTGAAGAGCGCGAACTGCCCCATGAACAGGAACAAGATCGCGAGCATGCCCGAGGCCACCTGAGGTCGGCCCAGCAGCCTGAAGGCGGCCCCGGCACCGGATTGTCGCTCGGCGGGCAAGGGCGGGATGGTCACCAGTTGCCAGACAAAGGTCAGGGCGGCCAGGGGGACCACGCAGAAGAAGGCACCGCGCCACCCGACATAGGCCCCCAGGAAGCTCCCGAGAGGCGCCGCCACCGTCGCGGCCAAGGCATTACCACCGTTCAGGATCGCCAGCGCTTTCGGCACCTCGTCGCGGCGCACGAGGCGCATCACGGTTGCGGTCGACATCGACCAGAAGCCGCCGATGGACATGCCGAGCAGCGCCCTCCCCGCCATCAGGACGGCGTAGTTCGGCGCGAAGGCCACGACCGCACCGGAGAGGACCATGAGCAGCGTGAAGCCGAGCAGCACGGTGCGGCGGTCGAGCCGCCCCGCCGCCGCCGAGACGAAGAGGCTGGTCAGGACGGCGAAGATGCCCGACACCGAGATCGCCTGCCCGGCCTGCCCTTCCGTCATGTGGAGGTCCGAAGCCAGCGGCGTCAGCAGACTGACCGGCATGAACTCCGACGCGATGAGCGCAGCGGCGCACAGCGTCATCGCGAGAACCGCTCCCGACATGGGGGAACGGGAAGGAAGCGCGTCGGCTCCCGAGATGGTTTGTCCGCTCATCAATGGCCTTGAGGCTGCAGAAACGTCAGGTGCGGCCGCAAACGGCGCGGTCAGCGCGCATGTCCGCGGGGTCTTTGCCAGAGGGCTGGGATCCTGATCGCCTGATCGCCACGGCCCTCTCCTCCTGACCCCCCGGACCGTCCAGCGGCCCCGAGGTCTAGGGTGGAGAGGTAAGGGATGTGGTTGCCGGAGATTAGGCGGTAAATTCCGCATAAACCTTGAAGCGGAACTTCATAATGCCCCGGATGGACCTCAACGACCTCCAGGCCTTCCGCGCCGTTGCGGAGGAAGGCAGCTTCACCCGGGCCGCCGCGCAGCTCGGGGTCTCGCCCTCGGCGTTGAGCCAGACCCTCCGCGGCCTCGAGACGCGGCTTGGCCTGCGGCTCCTGACCCGCACCACCCGCAGCGTCGCGCCGACCGAGGCAGGCGAGCGCCTGCTCCGCACCCTCGGCCCGGCTTTCGACGAGATCGGCGCTACCCTGGCCGCGCTCAGCGAGTTCCGCGAGAAGCCCTCCGGCACCATTCGCATCACCGCCGGCGAGCACGCAGCCGACACCATCCTTTGGCCCGCCCTGGAGCGGTTCCTGCCGGACTATCCGGACATCAAGGTCGAGATCGATGTCGACAACACCCTGACCGACATCGTGGCCGGACGTTACGACGCGGGCGTGCGCCTGGGTGAGCAGGTGGCGAAGGACATGGTCGCGGTGCGCATCGGACCGGAGATGCGCATGGCGATCGTCGGCGCGCCGCCCTACTTCGAGAGCCACCCGTGGCCGAAGAGGCCGCAGGATCTCACCGAGCACACCTGCATCAACCTGCGCCTGCCGACCCTCGGCTCGATTTATGCCTGGGAGCTCGAGAAGGGCAGGCACGAGCTGAGGGTGCGGGTCGAGGGGCAGCTCGTGTTCAACGTCACCCCCCTGCTCCTCAAGGCGGCCCTGGCCGGGTTCGGCCTGGCGTGCGTGTTCGAGGACCAGGTGCAGGCCCACCTGGACGACGGACGGCTCGTCCGGGTGCTCGCCGACTGGTGCCCGCCCTTCCCAGGGTACCACCTCTACTACCCCAGCCGCCGCCAGCCCACGCCAGCCTTCGCCTTGCTGGTCGATGCACTGCGGTACAGGGGATGATGATCAGAACGGCCCGCTCTGCGCCTCCCACAGCCCGTAAGCCGCCGTATCGAACAAACCGCCAACATCCTCTTGCGGAAGCCAGGGCACGCTCCCGCGGCTGCCTGCCCGCCGCAGGCTCAGGCGATGGCCAATTCCCGGGCGGCCTTCTGCGGCTTCGTCTCCGGCATGGCGAAGAGCGCCAGGAGGAAGCACAGCAGGCCCACCACGGCGAGACCGCCCAGGGCGAGCGGCGTGCCGAAATGGGAGGCGATGGCGCCGGCAGCGGTGGTGCTGACCGTGGCCCCGATGCCCACCGCCAGCCCGAAGATCCCCATGCAGAGATTGAAGCGGTTGGTACCGCGCGTCAGATCCGCCGCGACGAGCGGCACCAGGACTGCCAGCATCGCCGCGCTGATGCCGTCCAGCATCTGGGCCAGGAGCAGGGCCGAGGGGCTGGTGATCAGGGCCAGCCAGAGGCCGCGGAGCGGCAGGGCGAGGATGCCCAGCAGCAGCACGAAGCGGCGCCCGCGCTGGTCCGACAGCCGCGCCATCCAGGGCGAGAGCCCGGCGACCACGCATTGCGAGACGACGATGCCGCCGGCGACTGGCAGATTGGACATGGCCCCGCTCGTTCGCGTGATGGCGGTGCTGGCGAGCGGCAGCATGGCCGCATTGGCCAGGGTGAACAGCGCCACGCAGGCGGCAAAGACCAGCACAGCCTTGTTCAGCAGCAAGCGCCGCAGTCCATGCTCGCCGCTGCCGCGCTTGCGCATGGCGCTGACCCGGTCCCTGAGATCTTCGGCGCGGATGCTGTACAAGGCCAGCATCGCCGGAACCGTCAGCGCGGCGGTCAGCCAGAAGACCGAGGCGATGGAGACATAGGCGCCGGCCAGGCCCAGCATCCCGGCTGCCGCGGCATTGCCCAGCGCGGAGAAGCGCCCGTTGCGGCCCAGCCGGTCGCTCAGCGCCTTCCGCCCCACCAGCGCCAGGCTGATGGCCGCCAGGGCCGGCACCAGGACGCAACTCGCGAAGCCGTGCAGCAGCTCGGCCGCATAGACCGGCACAGGGTCGGGCCAGAGCGCCAGCAGCACGGCACTGCCAGCGATGGCGAGCAGGGCCGCCAGGGCGGCCAGGCGCTTGCGGGGCAGGACATCAACCAACGCGCCGGCCGGCACCTGGCTCAGCAGCATGGTCAGGCTGCCGATGCTGAGCGCCAGGCCGACCTGCGCATCGCTCCAGTCGTGCATGGCCAGGTAGACAGCGATGAAGGGGCCGAAGCCCGTCTGCACATCCGCCGCGAAGAAGGTCAGCCAGTCCAGGCCGCGTGCGCTTCGTTTGCTGGTCACGTTGCGCTACTCGATGCAGCCGCCCGGCAAGCCAGGCATCCGGACCCAGGATGCAATGATCATCCGACGCCATTCCCTTGCATGATCCGGCCACAAGAAGCGCGGTTTCCAGGAGGAATAATTCAGGAAGATATGGTTTGGTTTCTCCAATCCCCCTCGGCAGCCCTCGCTGTAACTGGCTACCCCACTTCAATGCCGCACTTGGGGCCGGAAGATGGAAGGCGGAAATCCAATTTGATCATTCTCCAGAAATACCTGGGGATTCCATTACTCCACTATTTGTCCTAGAGACGCATTTGCTCGCTTCTCGACCGGAAAGCAGAAGTTTTGATGCACGAAGCGAGGCATTGACCACCCAAGGGCTTTGACAACGTCGTGCAGAAGGCAGAGGCAGGCTCTGCCATCCTCTGCCCACCCCTGGCAGGAAAAGGGTCGCCGGGAGGCCGTGACGGGAGGGGCTCGATGGCTCAGATCAGCAGCGTGCGCCGCAGCAGGATCGGAAGGGGCGGAATATGGAACAAGCGCAGCACAGTTTCACCCTCACGACGCCCGGGCGGGGGCTGGTCGAGATCACGGACCAGATCTGCCGCTGGGTGGCAAGCCAGGCCATCAGGACGGGATTGCTGGTGGTCTGGTGCCGCCATACCTCCGCCTCCCTCCTGGTCCAGGAGAATGCCTCACCGGAGGTGAAGGCGGACCTCGAGGACTTCTTCCGGCGGCTGGTGCCCGACGGGGGAAATGGCCGGTACCGGCACGAGGACGAAGGCCCGGATGACATGCCGGCGCATATCCGCGCGGCCCTCACCCAGACGCAGCTTTCGATTCCGGTGGCAGACGGACGGCCGGTGCTGGGGTCCTGGCAGGGGATCTGGCTCTACGAACACCGTACCCAACCCCACCACCGGCAACTGGTGCTGCATCTCATGGGCGAAAGGGAGAGAGCGTAAGCCTCACCCACGCGCCTCCTTCAGGCTCGCCGGCCCAACCGCCAGGCAGGGGAAGGCCTGATCCTCAGGCGACGACGGCGATCTGCTGCGGATCGATCTCCAGCCAGACCGCCTCGCCGATCTCGTGCACCTGCAGGGGCGGCGCGGTGACGCGCAGTTGCAGGCCGCTCTGCTGCGGATGAACCACATAATCCCAGGACTCGCCGAGATAGGTGCGTTGCGCCACGGTGGCCGGCAAAATCGGCCGCCCCTCGCGGGCCTGCGGCTGGCTGCGATGCAAGGCCATGCTTTGCGGGCGCACCGAGAGCAGAATCGGCTGCCCCGCATCGGGCACGGCACCGCCGAGCTGCGCCGCCTGCAGGGCAAAGCCATCGAGGCCGATCTCGCCATTCGCGAGCCGGCCCGCCAGCAGGTTCGTGCGGCCGATGAAGGCCGCGACGAAGCGCGTGCGCGGCCGGGTGTAGATCATGTGCGGCGCGTCCACCTGCTCGATACGGCCGGCATTCATCACGGCGATCCGGTCGGCGGTTGCCATGGCCTCAGCCTGGTCATGCGTGACATAGACGGTGGTGATACGGAACTCGTCGTGCAGGCGGCGGATCTCGAAGCGCATTTCCTCGCGGAGATTGGCATCAAGGTTGGACAGCGGCTCGTCCAGCAGCAGAACGGCAGGCTTGACGACGATAGCCCTCGCCAGCGCCACGCGCTGCTGCTGGCCACCGGAGAGTTCCGATGGGTAGCGGTCGGCCAGGTGGCTCATCTTCACCACCTCCAGGATCTGGGCCGTGCGCGCGCGGACCTCGGCCGAGGGAAGCTTCTTCAGCTTCAGCCCGAAGCCGACATTCTCCGCCACCGTCATGTTCGGCCAGATGGCATAGCTCTGGAAGATCATCGACATCCGGCGGCGCTCTGGCGGCAGCACCGCGCCGGGGGCAGAGAGCACCTCGCCATCCATGCTGATGCTGCCCTCCGTCGGCTCGATGAAGCCGGCGATCATGCGCAACGTCGTCGTCTTGCC
Source organism: Roseomonas sp. (assembly GCA_035565935.1). Taxonomy (GTDB): domain Bacteria; phylum Pseudomonadota; class Alphaproteobacteria; order Acetobacterales; family Acetobacteraceae; genus Pseudoroseomonas. The sequence continues at coordinate 42,408 of DATMRU010000052.1, read as the reverse complement.
GCAGCCGGAGGGGCCGAGCAGGCAGACGAACTCACCCTCCTGCAATGTCAGGTCGACATTATCCACCACCTTAAGGGGCCCATAGGCCTTGCCGAGACCCTTCAGCGTCAGACGGGGCATGATCTCAACTCCTCCGCAGCATGAAGTCGCGCCCGGCCAGCTTCATGCCAATGGCGACCAGGATCAGGGTGATGGCCAGCAGCAGCCCGCCAAAGGCGGCCAGCACCTCGAAATTGCCGGCCTCGCTAAGGTCATAGAGCAGCACGGACATGGTGCGGGTGCGCGGCCCAACCAGGAAGACCGCGGCCGAAAGCTCGCGCGAGGCGACGATGAAGACGATCAGCCAGCCACCGATCAGGCTCCGGATGATCAGCGGCGCGGTGATGCGGCGGATGGTCAGCAGCCGCCCGCCACCCAGGATGCGCGCGGCCTCCTCCATCTCCGGGTGCACGGCGCGGACAGCGGCGGCGGAATTGGCGAAGGCGATCGGCAGGAAGCGGGCGGTGAAGGCGAGGATGATGATCAGCGCCGTTCCGTAGAGCGCGATGGGCGGCGCCGCATAGGCCGCGTAGAAGCCGATCGCCATGATGATGCCCGGGATGACGAAGGGCGCCATCGCCAGGAAGGCCAGCGCCGAACCGAAGGGGACCAGCTTCCGGGCGACGATATAGGCGATCAGCACGGCGATGACGACCGCCGCCGTTGCCGATGCGGCGGAGAACCAGAGCGTATTCCAGATGGAGGGCAAGGCCATCTCGTGCCGGAACAGCAGATAGGCATAGTTCCCCAGGGTCAGGTTGTCCCAGGCGAACCCCCGTCCCCAGGCCTTGGCGAAGGAGGCCTGCAGCAGCACGACGAGCGGCATCAGCACCGCGAGCAGACCGACAAAGCCGCAGTAGCCCAGCATCGCCCAGCGCCAGCGGCCGAGCTTGATCGGCCGCCGCTCACCGCCCTTGCCGGTCTGCGAGACGAAGCCCTTGCGGGCAAGAAGAAGCCGCTGCACCGCGATCATGCCAATGGTGATCAGCAGGAGCGGCATGGCATAGGCGGCGGCGACCTCGACCCGCACGGGATACTCGAAGAACTGCCAGAGCTGCGTGGTGACGACGTTGATGCGCGCCGGGATGCCAATGATGGCAGGCGTGCCGAACAGGGCCACCGTCTCCAGGAAGACCACGATGATGCCGCCCAGCACGGCCGGCCAGACCAGCGGCAGCGTCACCTTGCGCGTTGCCGTCCAGGTTCCAGCGCCCAGGATGTTCGCGGCATCCTCCATTTCGGAGGAGATCAGATCCAGCGCGCTCTTCACGAAGATGAAGATCAACGGGAAGGAATGCAGCGCGATCACCAGTGCCAGGCCGAAGAAGCTGTAGACGTTGACAAGCGGCTCCTGCAGGCCGGTGAGCCAAGTCCAGGCCTGATTGATGAAGCCGGAGTTCGGGCCGGCCAGCAGGATCCAGCCCACCGCGCCCAGATAGGGCGGCATGATGAAGGCACCCATCACCATCGCCCAGGTGAAGCCCTTGCCCGGCATGTCGGTGCGCGAGACGGCCCAGGCCATGGGCACGGCGAAGATCACCGCCAGGAGGGAGGTCAGGGAGCCCAGCAGCAGCGAGTTGACGAGCGCCTCCAGGTAGCGGGCCCGGCCATAGGCTGTGGCGTAGTTGGAAAGGGTGAAAGCGCCAGTGCCCTGCTGCTCGAAACTGACGACCAGCAGCTTGCCGATCGGCACCGCCACGAGGAACAGCAGCACCGCGATCAGCACGATCCAGATCAGGCTGGAGGGTTCGAGGTAGCGCAGGCGGCGCAGCAGCCCCGGCCGCTGCGTCTCCTGGGCTGCGGCCTTCGGCAGGATCGCAGCGTCGTCGGTCATGCGGGAGCGCCCTTCTCGCGGCGGCGGGATGGGATCAGATGCCGAAGGTGTCGCGCCATTGTTCCTTCACCTCCGGCACGCCGGTCTCGATTTCCTGCGGGGTGGGCAGGATCAGCTTGATGGAATTGAGCGGCTTCGCGCCCTCCGGTGGTGGCACGTCGGCGCGCAGCGATTCCGAAAAGTACTGCCGCGTGACGCGGAAGTATTCCGGTCCGGTGGCGAACTCCATGAACAGCTTCGCCGCGTTCGGATGCGGTGCGTTCTTCTGGATGCAGCTCGGCGAGGGCACCACCACCGTGCCGTCGGTCGGATAGATCAGGGCCTGCGGGTTGCCGCGGGAGATGGCGAGCAGCGCCGTGGCCGAAGGCACCGCGATGCCGACCTGCCGCTCGCCGGCGCTCAACATCGTCACCGGGTCGATGCTGGAGCGGCCGATCTGCGGCCGGTTCTTCTCCAGCTTGGTGAAGTAGTCCCAGCCATAGAGCTTGCGCATCAGCACCGCCCAGGCGCCGATGGCACCGCTGAAGCCGGGGTGCCCGACTGCCAGCTTGCCGCGCCATTTCGGGTCCAGCAGGTCCTGCCAACTTCGCGGCGCCTCGGCCTCGGGCACCTGGTCGGTGTGGCGCGAGATCAGGTGCACGCCGATGTAGAAGATGTGGAACTGCCCGTCCGGATCGCCCGCCTCGCGCGCGAAGTCCAGCAATCCCGCCGCGTTCTGCGGCCGGTAGGTCATCAGCCGCCCTTCCCGCTTCAGGAAGGTCGAATGGCTGTAGTCGGTGGAGCTGAACACGTCACATTGCGCGACCCCCGCGCGCATGTCCTGCGACAGCCGCTGGAAGGCCACCTGCGAGGTGCTGCGCACGACATTGACATGCACCCCCGGATAGCGCGCACCGAAGGCACGACCCACGGCCTCGGAGGTTTCGGCACTCTGCTGGCCGGAGTACCAGGTGATCTCGCCTTCACGCCGGGCGGCCTCGTAGAGCTCGCGCTCATGCGCCGGCAGGTCCTGCGCGGCGGCGCGCATCGTGACACCGCCACTGCCGATGATGGCGGCGCTGGCCAACAGGCCGCGCCGGCTGATCCCTCGCATGTTTATTCCTCCCCTGTACGCCCCGGCGTCGTTGCGCCGGGGGCCCCTTCGATCAGACGCCGAACGTATCGCGCCAGAGCTCCTTCACCTCCTGGCCGTCGCGCTCCAACTCATCCGGGTCGGCGGTGATCATCGTCACCTCGTCGAGCGGGCGGGAGCCCGGGGGCGGCGGCACCTCCGGGCGCAGCGACTCGCTGAAGAAGGGACGCGTAACCTCGTAGTAGGTCGGGCTGGTCATGAACTCCATGAACAGCTTCGCCGCATTCGGGTGCGGTGCGTCCTTCAGCGCACCACTGGGCGCCGGCACCATCAGCGTACCATCGGTCGGATAGATCAGCGTGATCGGGTTGCCGCGCGAGATCGAGAGCAGGGTGGTGGCGGAGGGAATAGCGGCCCCGATGGTCCGCTCGCCGGCATTCAGCATGGTCACGGGGTCGGCGCTGGAACGGCCGATCTGTGGCTGGTTCTTCTCCAGAGCCTTGAAGTAGTCCCAGCCATAGAGCTTGCGCATGGCCAGGCACCAGGAGGTGATGGCGCCGCTGTAGCCGGGATGGCCGACGGCGATCTTGCCGCGCCATTTCGGGTCCAACAGGTCCTTCCAGCTCTTCGGCGCCTCGGCCTCCGGCACCGTGTCGCTGCGCCGCCCCATCAGGAAGAGGCCGAGATAGGTGACCTGAAAATAGCCATCGGGATCGCCCGCCTGCTTTGCCGCCTTGATCAGCCCGTCGGCGTTCTTCGGCTTGTAGGGCATCAGCCGCCCCTGCTGCTTCAGGAAGGCCGCGTGGCTGTGGTCGGTGGAGCTGAACACGTCGCATTGCGCGACGCCGGCGCGCATATCCTGCGACAGTCGCTGGAAGGCCACCTGCGAGGTGCTGCGCACGACATTGACGGTGATGCCGGGGAAGCGCTCGGTGAAGCCGCGGCCAATGGCCTGGGAGGGCTCCGCCTGGTACTGGCCGGTGTACCAGGTGATCTGCCCTTCCCGCTTCGCGGCCTCGTAGAGCTCCTTCTCATGCGGCTGCAGTTCGGCGGCGCGCGCGACGCCGAAGCGCGCCGCCGCGCCTCCGGCCGCCAGACCCAGCAGCAGGCGCCTGTTGATGATCAGCATCTCCATCTCCTCCCTCTGTGGTGCGGGGTGGCGGCTCTGGCGTCCGTCCTTCCCCCTGCTGATGGTGCGCCGACTCAGCAGCCGGCAAAGACCGGGGGCCGCTTCTCCTTGAAGGCACGACGGCCCTCGGCATAGTCGGCACTGTCGAAGCAGGCGCGGTTCAACCGCGCGACCAGCGCCGGATCGCGAGCTGCCGGGTCGCCAGCGATCTGGTCGATGGCGACCTTTGAGGCTTCGATCGACAGCGGCGCATTGCGCGCGATCTCCAGCGCGAGGGCCGTGACAGTCTCCTGGAGCTGCTCCGCCGGCACCACGCGGTTGACCAGCCGGCAGGCCAGCGCCTCGGCGGCGTCGAGCTGGCGGCCGGTGAACAGGATCTCCTTGGCCATGGCGGGCCCGGCCAACGCCACCAGCCGCGCCAGGCTCTCCTGTCCATAGGCGATGCCGAGCCGGGCGGCGGGGATGCCGAAGCGGCTGTCGGCGGAGGCGATGCGCAGATCGGCCATCAGCGCGACCGCATAGCCGCCGCCGATGCAGAAGCCCTGGATCATGGCGATCAGCGGCTTGCGTAGCGCTTCCAGCTTGCGCCGCGCGGCGCCGCTGCGCCGGCCGTACTCCTCCTGCGCGGCGGCATCGGCGCGAAGGCGGTCGAATTCGCTGATATCGGCGCCGGAGGCGAAGGCCTTGCCGCCGGCGCCATGCATCACCACGACGCGCACCGTGTCATCCGCCGCGAAGTCGTCCGCCGCAGCCGCGATGGCGTCCCACATCGCCAGGGAGATGGCATTGCGCTTCTCAGGCTGATTGATGGTCAGCCATCCGATGCCATCCTGCTTTCGGACCAGGATTTTCGCGGCGACGTCAGGAGGGGGAGAGATGTCCATAAGGGCCCGGCCTTGCTGCAGTGCGAGATACGGTCACGCGCGTCACTGGAGAGGGGCACGGCCCGCACGGTCGTTGTGCTGTGCAGCACATGACAAGCACCGTGTGCGCACGCCCGGTTCCTCCTGGTCGCGCTGCCGGTTCGTTTCTCTCCTGGTAGGAAGCTTGTCACCGGGCATGCACAATGTAAACAATAAACACCTTGCTCCCCGGAGGCGGCTCACCCATGCAGCAGCGGCACCAGTGCAGCACTCCCGCGGCGAAAAGCGCCCCGTCCGAAGCGGAGGCCGTGGCCGCACTGCGGCAGCGCCTGGCGGCCCGGGAGTCACTCGGCCGCAGCGTGCAGGCGGCGCTCGAGCAGATGATCGAGAGCGGAACCCTGAAGCCGGGGGCACGGCTGAACGAAGTGGAACTGGCCGCACGACTGGGCGTCAGCCGTGGCCCGGTGCGGGAGGCGGCGCGGGCGCTGGAGCGGACCGGGCTGGTCACCGTCATCCTCAATCGCGGTGCCTTCGTGCGGAGTCTCAATATCGAGGAGGTGCTACAGACCTACGAGATGAACGCCGTGCTGTTCGGCCATGCCGCGGCGCTGCTGGCCGGCACGATCGGACCGGCCCAGGCCGAGCAGTTGCAGGCCACCTTGGCACATATGGACGACGCCATCGCCGCTGGCGGGCGCGAAGCCTTCTTCGACGCCAATGTTCTGTTCCACCAGCAGATCGTGGAGTTCTGCGGCAATCGCCCGCTGCGCGATGTCTATCTCGATCACACGCGCAAGCTGTTCCTGTTGCGCCGCCGCTCCTTCGATGCGGCCGGCAATATGCGTACAGCGAACAACGAGCACCATCGCCTGCTGGCGGCCATTCTGTCTGGCAAGGCTGAACAGGCGCGGCACCAGGCCGAGGCGCACACGCGCGCCGGACGGGCCCGCTATCTCGCCGCCATCGCGCACGGCAACGCGGCGGAGGATCAAGAAATGCCGGAGGGGAGGACATACCATGTCGCTGATTGACAGGATCGGCGTCGATATCGGCCGAAGGCTGCGGCTGGAGGATGCCATCGACTGGGCTGCGGAGAATCAGGTCCGCTACATCGACATCCAGCTCGACACCGGGCCGAACAAGGTGGACAGCTTCGACGACGCCCGGGCCGCGGCGATCCGCGAGCAGGCCAAGCGGCGTGGCGTGGTGCTCGGCCTGCACACGCTCTCCGCCGTCAATGTCGCGGAGTACTCACCCTTCCTCTCGGAGGCGGTGGATGCCTATCTGCGCGCCTATATCGAACTGGCGCCGAAGCTGGGAGCCGAGTGGATCGTCGTGCATGCGGGCTATCACTTCACGGCCGACGTGAAGCTCCGCATGGAAGCGGGCCTGGCGCGGCTGCAGCGCATGGTCGAGCACGCCGAGAAGCATGGCGCGCTGCTGCTGCTGGAGAACCTGAACAAGGAGCCGAAGGACGCCGAGGTGCACTACCTCGCGCATACGATCGAGGAATGGCGCTACTATTACGAGCGCATCCACTCGCCCGCCTTCGCCCTCTCCTTCACCGCCAACCATGCGCATCTGCTGCCGGACGGCGTGGAAGGCTTTGCCGATGCCATCCCGTGGGATCGTGTGGCGGAGGTGCGGCTGGCGGATTGCTTCCGCAACGGGCATGAGCAGCACCTGCTTCCTGGCCAGGGTGACTTCGATTTCGGCGGCATGTTCGCGCTGGTGGAGCGCAAGGGCTTCAAAGGTCACTACATGAACGCCTTCGGCACGCTGGCGGACATGCTGAAGGCGCGGCAGGACATGGCCAGGATGGCGCAGGAGGCCGGTGTGCATACCGGCTGAAATGTTTTCCGGAGGGCCGCTATCAAGGTTCGGCAGGCCCTCGCGTCGGCCAGCTTCCTGGAAGGCGCGGCGCCATCCAGAAAGCGGAGTCCCGAATCGAGGAGCACCGGCTGGAGCAGACCAGCCGGGCGCCTGGACTTCCGGCCTAGCTGTTGAAGGCGGCCTGGGCCTCCGGCAGGGCCCACAGCTTCTCGATCGCCGCGACGCCCGCGGTGGTGATGGCCTGCTCGTCGCCGCCGAGATAGCGCCCCTCCCCGATCAGAAGGCGCCCGTCGACCATGACACCGTCGATGTTCGCGCGGTTGGCCAGCCAGACCAGCGCCCGCATCGGATCGTGCAGAGGCTGCAGATGCGGGTGGGAGAGATCCACCACTGTCAGATCGGCCTTGGCGCCGGCACGGATCACGCCGAGATCATCGCGGCCGATCGCCGCCGCCGCCTGCCGCGTCACGGCGCCGACCAGTTCCGGCGCCGTCGCCACATCCGCGCGGCCAGCGGTCACCTTGCTGATGATGGCGGCGGCATTCACCTCGCCCAGCAGGTCCATGTTGTAGCCGTCCGTGCCGATGACGGTGCGCACCCCGTGCCCGGCGAAACGGGCATAGGAGGCGGCCGTGCCCCCGCGGGCGAAGACGCGCGGGCAGTTCAGCACCGTGGCGCCTCGTGCGGCCATCAGGGCGAGATCGGAATCGGAACTGGCGATGCAATGCGCCGCCAGCAGGTCCGGCGCCATAATGCCGAGCCAGTCGAGATACTCGGCCGGCGTGCGGCCGTCATAGCGCTGGCCGATGACCTCCACCTCGCGCTGGCTTTGCGCGACATGCGTGGTGATGGGCACGCCCAGTTCCCGCGCCCGCGCCGCACAGGCGCGCAGCAGGTCAGGGCCGCAGGTGTCGGTGGCATGCGGACTCATCGCCAGGCGGATGCGCCCCTCGCCCGCCCCTTCCCAGCGCGCGTGCAGAGCATTCCAGGCCGCGAGATCGGCGGCGCCGTCATCGCCCCGGTAGATCACCTGGCCGTTCGCGTCAGCCTTGGCGTCGGCGGTGGAGAACAGATAGGGCGCGCCATAGAAGCGCAGGCCCATCTCCAGCGCGGCGTCGAACATCTCCACGAGGCCAGCGCGGAAGGGCTCCATCACCGTCGTCGCGCCGCCCTTCAGCAGTTGCAGCACGCCCATGCGGGCCACCGCCATCCGCTCCTCGGGGGTGAAGATGTCGAGCCCCTTCTTGGTCAGCGGCAGCAGCACGGTATAGACGATGCTACCGCTGCTCTTGCGGCCGCCGCCATCCTCGCTGTGGGTTCGGGCGACAGCCTCGCTGAAACAGTGGTTGTGCAGGTTCAGCAGGCCGGGCAACACGAAGCGCCCTGGCGAATCCAGCACGACATCGGCCTGTGGCTTGCCGGTGGCGATGGCGGCGATGCGGTCGCCTTCCGTCACCACCCAGCGGTCGCGCAGAACGGTGGGTGCGCCATCCTGCTCGGCCAGGACGTAGCTGCCGAAAATGGCGGTGGATCGCTGTCCGGTCATGGCACTTCTCCTGCTCAGGCGGGCCGCACGTTCCAGAAGGTCACGGTGCCACGGTTCACGCCGGTGATCGACGTCCGATAGGCCGTCGGCTGCCGGTAGAGGCCCAGCGGGTAGTAGGGCACCTCATCGAAGGCGGCACGCTGGATCTCGGCGGCGATGTGCTTCTGCGCGGCGAGGTCCGGCGCCTCCAGCCATTGCGCCCGCAAGTGTTCGATCCGCTCGCTTTCGAACCAGCCGGGATAGCCGGCATCACCCCGGAGGAGCATGTGGCTGGCCGGGTTCAGCCAGTCGATGCCCTGCCAGTTGGTGACGAAGGCGCTCCAGCCACCCTCTTCCACCGGGGTCTTGCGGTTGCGGCGTGTCAGCAGGGCGCCGAAATCCATCGCCTGATAGTCCACGTTCATGCCGACCTGCTGCATCAGCCCAGCGGCGACATCGCCCAGCGGCTTCTGTGCCAGGGAATCCGCCGGCACCAGGATGACCACCTTCTCGCCATTGTAGCCGGCCGCGGCGAGATCACGCCGGACCTTGTCGTAATCGCGCGGCCCTTTGAACACTTCCATCCCGACATCGCTCGCCATCGGCGTGCCGGGCGTGAAGAAGCCGATCGGTGTCTGCTGATAGGCCGGGTCGTCGCCGGCCACCGCCGTCATCACCGCCTGCTGATCAATGGCCCCCATCAGCGCCCGGCGGATGGCCGGGTTGTTGAAGGGCGGCTGCAGCGTATTGACGCGCATGTTGCAGCAGAAGCCGAGCGGATCGAGCACCTCGATCACCACCTGCCGGTTGCGCTTCAGCAGCGGCAGCAGATCATGCGGCGTGGTTTCCTGCCAGTCCTGCTCGCCCGACTGGATGGCGGAGGCGCCGGTCGCGGCATCCGGCATGGTGGTCCATTCGACGCGGTCGTAGTGCACCACCTTCGGGCCCGCGGTCCAGTCGCTGGTTCCGCTCTCGCGCGGCTTGTAGCCTTCGAAGCGCTGGTAGACGTTGCGGGCACCCGGCACGCGCTCATCGGCGACGAAGCGGAACGGGCCGCTGCCGATGACCTCGGGGATCTGCTTGAAGGGGTCGGTCTCGGCCAGCCGCTCCGGCATCATGAAACAGGCAGGCACGGCCGCCTTGCCCAGCGCCATCGGCAGCATGGGGAAAGGCCGCTTCAGGCGGAAGCGGATGGTGCGGTCATCCGGCGCGGAAAGCTCGTCGGTCGCGGCCATCAGCGCAGTGCCCAGCGCGTCACGCTTTGCCCAGCGGCGGATCGAGGCCACACAGTCGCGCGCCGTCACCCTCTCGCCGTCATGCCAGGTCAGGCCAGGGCGCAGCGTCAGGTCCCAGCGCTTGCCGTCATCCTCCACGCGATCGCCTTCGAGCATCTGCGGCGAGACCTGCAGCTTGCTGCCGATGCCGTAGAGCGTGTCGAAGACCATGAAGCCGTGGTTGCGCGAGACGAAAGCCCCCGAAAAGACAGGATCGGTGAAGGCCAGGTCGATGACCGGGATGAAGCGCAGCGTGGTGGCGGAAGCCGCGCGGGCGAAGGCCGGAAGGGCGAGTGCGGGGGCGGCCGCGGCGGCGCGCAGCAGGGTACGGCGATGCATGGTGGTATCCTCAGAGAAAGGCCGGGGCGGCGCGGAGCCGCCCCGGCATGCCGGGCCTACTCGCCGGCGTCGACGGTGATGGCGGAGAGCGTCTGCTTCTCCAGCCCGTGCTTCTTCAGAATGGCGGCGTAGCGACCATCGGCAATCATGCGGGACAGGGCGCCGGCCACCGCGTCACGCAGCTCGGTCTTGTCTCGGGCGAAGGCCATACCGGACAGGTTGCGCGAGATCGGATCGCCGACCGCAACGAAGGTACCGGGGTTCTGCTGCTGCAGATAGACGACATACTCGGCGCCGAGGATGGCGGAGTCGGCGCGGCCCTGCTGCAGGTCGGTGCGGGCGGCGGCGGCGCCCTCGGTGCCAATCACCCGCAGCGGCGGCTTGCCGGCGGCGACGCAGTTCGCCTCGCTCCAGGCCTGTGCCTGCGGGAAGTAGTTGGTGGTGCGCGGCGTCGCCAGGCTGCGGCCGCAGAAGTCGGCCGGCCGGGTCGCGCCTTTCTGCTGCGCCGTCGTGGTGAAGATCTGCGCCCCCGTCGAGATGTAGTCCACGAAGCTCAGCTTCTCCCGGCGCGAAGGCAGGTCCGTCATGGAGGAGCCGCTGAAGTCCACGCGCCCGGTGGTGATGGCCGGGATGAGCTGGGCGAAGGCCATTTCCTCCCAGCGGATCTCCAGCTTCAGCTCCTTGCCGATCGCCTCCACCAGGTCCACGTTCACGCCGCGCCGCTCATTGGTGGCCGGGTCCTTGTAGGCCATGGGCGGATAGGTCGCCTCGATGCCCACGCGGAGGAAGCCCTGCCTGCGGATCGCCTCCGGCACCTCCTGCGCCACGGCGAGGGCGGGAGCCATGAGAACCATGGCGGCGGCGAGGATGCTGCGACGATGCGTCTTCATGAATCCAACCCCCTTCCGTGTGCAGTGTGTCAGCCGGCCGCCTCGCAGGCGGCGAAATGCGCGGCGATCTCTTCGCCGGTCGTGATCCAGACATCGCCGTAGTCGCGCGCATGCGTCAGGAATTCGCGCAGCAGCTTGAGGCGCATCGGCCGCCCGCTGCACTGCGGGTGCAGTACGGTGGTGACCATGCCGCCCCAGTCGCGCGTTTCCTCCAGCTCGTCCTTCCAGATGGAGAGGACATGCTCCTTCGGGAACATCGGGCGCGGGCTGTAGCGCTGCGACAGGCCGAAGAGCCAGTCGTCATAGGTCATCGTCACCGGCAGCTCGATCAGCCCCGGCCTGCCATCGGCCAGCACATGCCGGTAAGGCCGCACATCGTCGCGCCAGGAGGAGGAATAGACCAACCCACGCTCCTTCAGCAGCACGCGCAGCTCCTCGCAGCTTTCGCCGGAGGGGGCGCGGTAGCCCTTCGGCACGACACCGAGGCGGCGCTTCAGCACCTCCAGCCCGCGGTCCACCTCCTCGACCAGCATCGGGTCGCCTGGCATCGGCATCAGATGGTGGAAGCCGTGATGGCCGACCTCGTGGCCATCCTTGAGAATCGCCTCGCACATCGCCGGATGCGCCTCGACGGACCAGCCGGTGATGAAGAAGGTCGCCTTCAGCTCCTGCTGCCGCAGCAGTTCCAGCAGCTTGGGCACGCCGACACGCGCCTCGAAGCCGCCGAAGGACATGGTGACCAGCTCCTCGTAGCGCGCCGGGTCCTTGGCGGTCCAGGCGGTCTCCGCATCCACGTCGAAGGAGAGGAACATGGCCGCCTTGTAGCCCTGCGGCCAGGGATATTCGGGGGCGAGCGGCGCGCGGTTGGCCGGCGCCAGCGGGACCCGTTCAGTTGCCGCCATTGATCTGGACCTCCGGAATCTTGCTCGGGGAAAGCTGCCACTTCTCGGCCAGCTTCGCGTAGGTGCCGTCGGCCATCAGGCCCTTCAGCCCCTCGGCCAGCGCCTGCTGCAGCTGCGTCTCGTCCTTGCCGGTGGCGATGCCCATCAGCGTGTAGCGCACCGGCTCGCCCACGAGGGCGTAGGTGTTGGGCTCCAGCCCCATGATGTAGGGCAGCGTCTCGCCGCCCTGCATCGCCGCGTCGATGCGGCCCTGACGCAGCTGGGTGCGGGCATCGGCCGAGCCCTCGGTTGGCACGTATTCGATCGCCGGCTTGCCCTTGCCGACGCATTCGGCCTCGCTGAAGGCCTTGATGTCATTCGGCAGCGCCGTGCGGCGGCTGGCGCCGACCTTCTTGCCGCAGAGCGCGTCCGGCACTTTGAACTCGTCGGCGCGGCTGGCCTGGGTGAAGAACTGCGAGCCGGAGCGGAGATAGTCGATGAAGCTTGCCGCCTCCTGCCGCGACTTCAGGTCGGACATCCCGGAGAGGATGATGTCCACGCGGCCGGTGCGCACCGAGGCCAGCATCTGGTCGAAGCTGGTCTCCTGCCACTGCATCTTGACGCCGAGCTTCTTCGCCAGCGCCTCGCCAAGCTCCACGTCGAAGCCGGTGAGCTGGCCCGTCGCCGGGTCGCGCAGCTCCAGCGGCGGGTAATTCGGCACGATGGCGGCGATGATGGTGCCGCGCGAGGCGATGCGCGAGGGCAGCTCCGCCGCCATGGCGGAGAGCGGCAGAAAGGCGGCCATCGCCGCCAGCAGCTTTGTCTTCAGCACGGTTTCCCCTCTCTCAGGACAGGACGGCGGACAGGAAGGCCCTGGTCCGGGCCTCCTTTGGGCTGCCGAGGACCTCGGCCGCCGTGCCGGACTCGACGATCATCCCGGCATCCATGTAGACGACGCGGTCGGCCACCTCGCGCGCGAAGCCCAGCTCGTGCGTCACCACGATCATGGTCATGCCGGAGGCCGCGAGCTCCTTCATGGCGGCCAGCACCTCGCCCACCAGCTCGGGGTCCAACGCGCTGGTCGGTTCGTCGAACAGCATCAGCTTCGGCTTCATGGCGAGGGCGCGGGCGATGGCGACACGCTGCTGCTGGCCGCCGGAGAGGGCGGCCGGATAAGCATCCGCCTTGCTCTCCAGCCCGACGCGGGCGAGCAGCGCCCGGGCCTCCGCCACCACCTCGGCGCGCGGGCGGCGCTGCACCCGCACCGGCCCCTCGATGATGTTCTCCAGCGCCGTCATGTGCGGAAAGAGATTGAATCGCTGGAACACCATGCCGGTGGCCAGCCGCTGCCGCGCGATCTCCTTCTCCGGCAGGCGGTGCAACCGGGTGCCCTCGATGCGGTAGCCGGTCAGCTCGCCATCCACCCAGATGGCGCCCCTGTCGATCTCGACAAGCTGGTTGATACAGCGCAGCAGCGTCGTCTTGCCCGAGCCGGAGGCGCCGATGATGCACATCACCTCGCCGGCATGCACGTCGAGCGAGACGCCCTTCAGCGCGTGGAAGCTGCCGAAATGCTTGTGCACACCGGCGATGGAGACGAGCGGCCTCCCCATTTCCGCCGCCTTCATCGGCCGCCCTGCGTGCCGCGCGCGAAGTGGCGCTCCAGCAGCATCTGCCCCGGCGTCAGGATGGAGACGACCACCAGATACCAGATGCCGGCGACGATCAGCAGCTCGATCACCCGCGAATTGGCGTAGTAGATGTTCTGCGCATTGTGCAGGATCTCGGCGAACTGGATGACGCTGGCCAGCGAGGTCAGCTTGATCATGCCGATGAATTCGTTGCCGAGCGGCGGAATGATGACGCGCATGGCCTGCGGGAAGACGATGCGGCGCAGCGACATCATGCGCGTCATGCCGATCGCCTTCGCCGCCTCGTACTGTCCCTGGTCCACCGACAACATGCCGGCGCGCATCACCTCGGAGGTATAGGCGCCCTGGTTGATGCCGAGGCCGAGCAGCGCCGCCACAGCGGGGGTCATCACATCCACCGTGCGCCAGGACCAGTCGCCGAAGCCGATGGTCGGGAAGACCAGCGCCAGGTTGAACCACAGCAGCAGCTGCAGGATCACCGGGGTGCCGCGGAACAGCCAGGCGTAGCCCATCGCCACGCCCTGCAGCACGGGGTTGGGCGACATGCGCATGACGGCGGCGGTGATGCCGAGCGCGATGCCCAGCGCCATGGCACCGATCGACATCAGCACGGTGTTGACCAGCCCGCTCAGGATGCTCTGCGCCGTCAGGAACTGGCCGACATAGCGCCACTCGATCTGCCCCTGGGCGAAGGCGCGCACCAGGCCAGCCAGCAGCACGGCGATCACCGCGACGGCCAGCCAGCGCTTCCAGTGCCGCTGCGGCACCACGGTATAGCCGGAGATGTCCGGCAGGGCGGCCTGGCTCGGGGAAGCCTGCGTCATGACGGGGATCTCCGGCGGCTGCGGTCGGAGTCAGGCGGGGGCCTGGGCGCCGACCTGCTCAACGATGCGGCGATAATGCTGCGGCCGGCGATGGCTGGCGAAGTGGAACATCTTGTCCTTCCCCTGGCGCACGGCATCGAGGTCGATCTCGGCGACCAGCGTCTCGTCCTCCAGCGTCTTCGCCTGGGCGATGATGACACCATTCGGATCGACGATGATGGAGCTGCCGATCAGGCCGGAGCCGTCCTCATTGCCGGCCTTGGCCACGCTGATCGCCCAGGTGGCGTTCATATAGGCGTTGGCCTGCACGGCGAGGTTGGAGTGGAAGGTGCGGATCTCCTCGTTCTCGGTGCTGCCGCCATTCGGGTCATAGGCGGCGGAGTTGTAGCCCATGACCATCAGCTCGACGTCCTGCAGTCCATAGACGCGCCAGCCCTCGGGCCAGCGGCGGTCGTTGCAGACCAGCATGCCCATCACCGGCCGATGCCATGACTCCGCGCCGCGGAAGGCGGGGAAGCCGAGATCGCCATATTCGAAATAGCGCTTCTCCAGCTGCTGGAAGCGCGCGCCCTCGCGCGGCTCGACGCTGCCGGGCAGGTGCACCTTGCGGTACTTGCCGAGGATCGCGCCATCCGGCCCAACCGTGATGGCGCTGTTGAAATGCTTGCCCTCCGGCGTCAGCTCCGCATAGCCGACATAGAAGCCCACGCCGAGGTCCCGCGCCCGGTCGAACAGCGGCTGTACCTGCGGATTGGGCATGGCGCGCTCGAAATAGGCCTCCAGCTCCGCCCCCTGCAGCAGCCAGCGCGGGAAGAAGGTGGTGAAGGCCAGCTCGGGAAAGACGACGAGCTGCGCCCCTTGGGCGGCCGCCTGCTCCAGCAAGCGGATCATGCGCTGCAGCGTGACGGCGCGTGGCTCGGCGCGCTGGGTGGGACCCATCTGGGCAGCGGCGACGCGAAGCAGGCGAGGCATGGGACTCTCTCGTTCAGAAGGAGGTATTGGCTAGTAAGCGCCCAAAATTTGCCCCTATCAACGGGGCAGTTTATACAAAATTGCGCCCGATTATAGGCTGCGCTAATACGCTGCCCACCGCATGACCCTTCGCCAGCTTGAGATCCTCCGCGCGGTGATCCGCGGCCAGACCACCATGGCCGCCGCGAAGCTCCTCGCCATGTCGCAGCCCGCGGTGAGCAGCGCCATCCGGCAGATCGAGGGCCAACTCGGCTTCCCGCTTTTCGAGCGCGTCAACAACCGACTCTATCCGACCGACGCGGCCCGCATCATCCACGAAGAATCCGAGCCCCTTTTCATCATGCACGCAGCCCTGGAGGAACGTGTGCAGGATCTGCGCGAGGCCAAGATCAGCCGCCTACGCATCCTGAGCACTCCGCCCCTTGGCCATGGCGTGCTACCGCAGGTGCTCGCCAGCTTCACCCGGCGCCACCCGAGCCTGCGCACCTTCTTCGATGTGCGCGACCTGGACGAGGTGATCCGCGGCGTCGAGAGCGGCCAGACCGATCTCGGCTTCGGCCTCAACCTGGGCACCCAGCCGACGCTGGAAGCGGAGGAGCTGCAGCGCTCGCGCATGGTCTGCGTCTGCCATACCGACCACAGTCTGGCGCAGCGCACGGTGATCACCCCCGCTGACCTACCTGCCCAGGGCTTCATCTCCCTGGACGGCCAGGCGCGCATGGGCATCGCGCTGCGCGAGGCCTTCCAGGCCTGCCGGCAGCCCTTCAATTTCTCGGTCGAGGTCCGCTACTGCAACACCGCCTGCGTGCTGGTGGAGGCGGGCATGGGCGCCGCGGTGGTGGACCCCTATTCCGCCGCCTTCCCGGGCCGCCCGCATTTGACCATACGCCGCTTTGAGCCAGCCATTCCCTGTACGGCCTGGGCCTTCTGGTCCGCGCGCCGGCCGCTGGCGGAGCTCGGCCGCCGGCTGGTGCGCGAGGTGCAGCAGGCCCTCGCCCGCCGCTAGTGTCCGGACGACGAAGCCCTGCGGATTTCGCCCTCCGGACACTCGCCTTTGTTTTTCAGTGGTCTGCTGATCCGCTTCGTCCGCCGCAAGTGCAGCGAACTTCGCGGGCAGGACACTGACACCGCTTGCAGCCGACCCGGCCAGGATGCGTTCATGCCGAACGGGAGGGCACCGGAAGGGCGCGCACCGCGCATCCTCCCACGCTCTGGGGTGACGGAAAGGGCCAGCGGCGATGTCGGCGACAGAGATGGAGGCCTTCCTGGGCCGCGTGGAAAGCCGGTTGGAGCGCGTTGGGCTGGCCGCCGACGAGGCCTGCCGGCGCGCCGGCCTGCCCGCCGATTATCTCGACCGCGTCCGCGCCGGGAAGGCGCTGATGCCGCGCGGCCAACCGCTCATCAAGCTGGCCGACGTGCTGGCGACCTCGATCTCCTACCTCGTCGGGCTGGACCCCGATACGCCGCCGCCGAACGAACTGCTGGAGGATGCGCAGGGCTCGCTCGGCCTGCTGGCGGGCGACGAGGAGGGCCTGCTGCGCGCCTACCGCCGGCTCGACTTCTCGCACAAGGCGGCCCTGCTGACCGTCGCCCGCAAGATGGCCGGCCCCGAACCGGAGGAAACGGCACCGACGCCCCGCGCCCGAAAGGGCAAGGGCTGAGCGGCGCCCGCCTCAGCGCGCCAGCATCGTCGCCGCCTCCAGGTCGAAGCTGCCATCCTCGCTGATGGCGAAGTAGGTCCGCACGGCCTCGGGCGCCCCGTCCTGTAGCGAGCGGATCGCCGCAGCATGCTGTGGCAGCGTGCGCGTGCGGGCGATCCAGGAGGCGAACTCCATCCGCAGCCGGCGGATGGTCACGCCTTCCAGCATGAATCCCGAGCGGGCCAGGGCCGCCGCCCACTCCGCGAGGCTGTAGCTGCGCACATGCGAGACGTCGCGCAGCAGCTCGACGCTCTGGAGATGGGTGTCCAGCGCCGCGCCGGCGGGTGCGATGGTGTCGATGAACAGGGCGCGGCCACCCGGCTTCAGCACACGGCGCGCCTCGCGCAGGCCGGCCTCCATGTCCTGCCAGTGATGCGCCGTGAAGCGGCACAACACCATGTCGAAGGCAGCCTCGGCGAAAGGCAGGTTCTCCGCTGCCGCCTGCTGCACGACGATGTTGCGGAGGCCGCGCTCGGCCGCCGTGGCGGCCACCGCCTCCAGCATGCTGCGCGTCACGTCGCAGGCGACGACCTCGGCGACATGCGGCGCCGCGCGGTAGCTCACATGTCCCCCGCCGCAGCCGAGGTCGAGCACGCGCGCCCCGCCCTGCCCGCGCAGCTCGGCCTCGAGCTGGTCCAGGTCGTCACCACTGCTGTGCACCGCACTGGTCACGTAGTCCTGTGCGCGGGGCGCGTAGTGCGCGGCGGCGAAATTCGGCTGGGAGGACGTCATGGCCCGCTCTCCTGTTGGTGGGAGTCGCATCCTTCCACACCGCGTACCCTGGTATAAGCTGGGCAGTTATCCTGGTATGAATCCTGCCATCATGCTGCTGCCCGCCGACCAGCGGCGCCTGCTCGGCGCCTTCCTCCGCAGGCACCGGGAAGCGCTCGCGCCCGAGGCCGCCGGGCTGCCCGTGGCCGCACCCGCCTCTCGCCGCCGCACGCCGGGCCTGCGGCGGGAGGAGGTCGCGCTGCTCTGCGGTCTCAGCACGACCTGGTACACCTGGGTCGAGCAGGGCCGGGACATCGCCCTCTCCGCTGAGGCGCTGGCACGCCTGGCCCAGGCGCTGCGGCTGACGCCCGCCGAACGGGCCTATCTCTTCGAGCTGGCCCGGCGACGCGACCCGGCCCCACCCCCTCCCGGCACGCCCCCCGGCGCACCGCCGCCCGAGCTGGTCGCCGCGTTACGGGCCATGGCGGCGCCGGCCTACCTGCTCGACCCGCTCTGGCGGGCGCGGGCCTGGAACGAGGCCGCCGGCCATCTCTTCGCGCCCTGGCTCGATAGCGGGGAAGCCTGTCTGTTGCGCTACGTCTTTCTCGACCCCACGGCGCCCCGCTTCATCTGCGACTGGGAGAACCGCGCCCGGCGGCTGCTCGCCGAGTTCCGCGCCGATACGGCCCATGACCCGGACGACCCCGGCATGCAGGCCCTGGTCCGCGGGCTCCTGCAGGGCAGCGCCGCCTTCGCCCGCTTCTGGAACGAGCATGCCGTTCTGGCGCGCGAGGGCGGCGCCCGCAGCTTCAACCACCCACGGGATGGCCTGCTGCATTATGAGCAGGTCACGCTGCTGCCGGCGGCGCAACCGGGCCACAAGCTGGTCATGCTGCTGCCGCCTCCGCCCTGAGGTAACCGTCCCGGCGGCCGGTACCCGGTAGAGCTGGCCAGAACGACAGCCTCTCCGGTAAGCTGGCCGCCGGCGGAGAGGAGGCAGCGTCATGACTTACGCTGAATTCTGGGCTCGTTATCTCCGGGCTCACGGCAAACCCTCCACGCGCCTTCTGCACTATGCCGGCAGCCTTCTGGCGCTCGGCCTGCTACTGACGGGCCTCGTGCAGCTCGACTGGCGCTACCTGATCGCAGCCCCGATCGTCGGCTATGGCTTCGCCTGGGCGGCGCATCTCGCATTGGAGGGCAATCGGCCGGAAACCTTCGGCCACCCCTTCTGGTCCCTCATCAGCGACTACCGCATGCTTGGGCTCTGGCTCTGCGGCCGGCTGGAGCCGCATCTACAGGCCAGCCGGGTCGAAGCCGCGAGCAGCCAGGCGGCGGGGCCGGCCAGGCGCTAGCACGAAGAGCGTTCTTTGTCCGCATCGACGGAGATGATGGGGGCCAGGAGTCTGGGAGAATGAATTCCCCCAGACTCCCTTCTTTTTTCTTCGAATTTTCCGAGCTACCGGAAAGCACAGCACCCAACTGACAAAAAGAAGATGGGGAGGGTCCGGGGGAATTCCTTCCCTCGGCCTTCCTCAGCCCCAGAAATACAGGATCAACGGCGTTCCCATCGCCAGGCACAACACCGCCAGTGGCGCGCCGAGCCGCGGGTAATCCTGGAAGCGGTAGCCGCCCGGCTCCATCACCACGGTATTGGACTGGTGCCCGATGGGGCTGAGGAAGGTACAGGAGGTGCCGATGGCCACTGCCATCAGCATGCCATCGGTAGAAACCCCGGAGCCCTGCGCCAGCCCGATGGCGATCGGCGCCATCAGCAGCACGGTGGCGTTGTTGGCCATGATCTCGGAGAGCAGCATGCAGGCCAGCATGACCAAGGCGACCAGCGCCCAGCCCGGCAGCGCCGCCGCCGGCCCGGATAGTACCTGCACCAGCAGCGCCATGGTGCCGGAGGATTCCATTGCCTCGCCGAGCGGGAACAAGGCGCCGAGCAGCACGATCACCGGCCAGTCGATCGCCGCATAAGCCTCATCCGGCCGCAGGATGCGGCAGACGAACATCGCCGCCAGCACGGCGGTAAAGGCGATATGCGCCGGCGCCAGATCGAAGAGCACGACCAGGATGCCGGCCAGGAACAGCCCGCCCGCCAGCCAGGCATGCTGCGGCCGGCCCAGCGTCACGCCACGCTCGGCCAGCGGCAGCAGCGACAGCGCCTGGAACGCCTCGGCCTGCTTGTCGGGCAAAGCCTGCACCAGCAGCACATCCCCGCCGCGCAGCACAATGTCGCCCATGCGGTCGGTGACGCGGCGCCCCTGGCGGGAGACGGCCAGCAGGTTGATCCCGTACTGGCTGCGCAGCCGCAGCGCGGCGGGGGAGCGGCCGATCAGTGGCGAACCGGGACGCAGGATGGCCTCCACCGCGTTGACATCCTCCGCCACCAGGGCTCGGATGCCACCTTCGCCCTCCGCTCCGGCGGCGGTCTCGCCGGTCGGCACGGCCAGAGAGAGGGAGGCTACCTCCACCAGGTTCCGCAGCGCCTCAGGCGGGCCCTCCAGCAGCAGCACGTCATCCGCCCGCAGTCGCGCCTCCCCGGGCGGGGCCAGGGTGCGGTTGGGGCCGCGGAACAGGCCCACCACCGTGACGTCCTCATCGGCCATGTCTTCCAGCGCCCGGATCGAGATGCCGACGGCGCGGCTGCCCTGGCCGATGCGCGCCTCGGCCACGTAGTCGCCCGCATCGACGCCGGCGGGCTTGGCGCCCTGCTTGTCACGCAGCAGGCGGCTGGCCAGCACCAGATAGGCGACGCCTGCCACCGCGATCGGCAGGCCAACCCAGGCGAAGTCAAACAGCGCGTAGCGGCCCAGATCGGTCCGTTCCGCGCGGATGGCCGAGATGATCAGATTGGGCGGCGTGCCGATCAGCGTGACCAGCCCGCCGAGCACCGAGCCGAAGGCCAGCGGCATCAGCGAGCGGGAGGGGGAATACTTGTCCCGGTAGGCATTGCGCAGCGCCACCGGCATGAAGAGGGCGAGCGCGCCCACATTGTTCATGAAGGCGGAAAAACTGGCGCAGAGCGCGGTCTGGACCGTCACCTGCAACTTTGGCCGCCCGCGCATACCGCCCAGGCGGCGCAACAGCAGATCCACCGTGCCGGCGGACTGCAGCGCCTTGCTGATGGCCAGCACGGCGGCGACGGTGGTCACCGCCGGCTCGGCGAAACCCAGGAAGGCCTTCTCCGGTGCCACCTGGCCTAGGAGAACGAGGCCCAGCAGGAGCAGCAGGGCCACCACGTCGTAGCGCACGGGCTGCAGCACGAAACCCGCCAGCGCCAGGAGGGAGAGGGCGGTGACGATGATCTGGTCGGCGGTCATGCAGGCTTCTTCAGGAGGGAACCCAAGAACCCACAAAGCAGTCCCGGGTTGCCGGCCTTCGTAAAATGCCGGTTGCCCAAGGTCGGCTGATTGCCCGGAAGTCGCGATCCTGGCCCGCGATATGCAGGCGAGGCGGGATATTCCGCTCACCCATCTCAGGTCTGGCGCGAATGGGATGGGTACGAGGCCGCGATCCAGACGGACCGCGAGGGCTGGCCTCGGTCCGGCCGCCCCAGTTCCATACCGGCAACTCCTCCCGCGAGAGGCGGTATTTCCCGAAACGCAGGGCGGAAGCGCGCGTTGTTCTGGCGCCGCCTTGGGGACCGCAGAACAGGAGGCCACGATGGCAGAGGAAACGGCGGGCGGTGACGCCGCCCCGCAGACGCCGAATGCAGCCGGCCTGAACCCGGGGGACGACGCCGCTCCGGGCACGCCAGGAACGGGGGAGGCGGTCTGCCCGAAATGCCAGGGCAGCGGCCGCATCGAGAACCGGGCCTGCGAGAATTGCGGCGGCACCGGCAAGGTGATCAAAGGGCTCGCGGGCGGGTAACCCGTCGCGCCGCCGGTGAACCCGGCCCGGCGGAGTCCTGAAAAAGAAAGCGGGGCCTTTCGGCCCCGCCTTGTCATCCTTAGCGCGAGTAGAACTCGACGACCAGGTTCGGCTCCATCTGCACGGGATAGGGCACATCCGAGAGCTTCGGGGCCCGCAGGAAGCGGCCCTTCATCTGGCGGTGGTCGACCTCGATGTACTCGGGCACGTCGCGCTCGCCGCTCTGCGCGGCGTCGAGCACGACGACCAGCTGCTTCGACTTCTCCTTCACCTCGATCACGTCATCATCGCGCACGAGGTAGGAGGGGATGTTCACCCGCTTGCCGTTCACGGTGATATGGCCATGGTTGATGAACTGGCGGGCGGCGAAGGGGGTCATCGCCAGCTTCATACGATAGACCACGGCGTCCAGGCGGCGCTCCAGCAGCTCGATCAGGTTCTCGGAGGTGTCGCCCTTGCGGCGCACGGCCTCCTCATAATACTTGCGGAACTGCTTCTCGCCGATATTGCCGTAATAGCCCTTCAGCTTCTGCTTGGCCATCAGCTGCACACCGAAGTCAGTCGGCTTCGACTTGCGGCGCTGGCCGTGCTGGCCCGGGCCATACTCGCGCTTGGCGACCGGGGACTTGGCACGGCCCCACAGGTTCACGCCCAGGCGGCGATTGATCTTGTACTTGCTTTCCGCGCGCTTCGTCATGCGGCGGGCTCCTTTTGCTTGCGCGACGATGTCGCTGTTGTCCCGGTAGTCCCGAGGCGAGCATGCCAAGGGCGGGGCGCACGACGGGCGTGCGTCCGCTTTCCCGGAAGGAGGCGCGCCTTTACCGCCCTGCAACACGGCTTGTCAAACCCCTCCGCCTGCCCCTACTCCGCTTCCCCATGGCGACGCGCGCGGAAATCCTGGTGCTGGGGCTGACGGCCGGGGTGATAGGCAGCCTGGTCGGCGGACTGATGCTCGGCATCGGCCTGGGCCTGGTGGTCAACAATGTCCATGCCGGCTGGGTTCTGGTACTGCCGGCGGCACCAATTGGCGGCGGCATCGGCTATCTCCTGGCCCGGCGCCTCGCGCGGCAGCTCGAGGAGTAGTCCCCTTCCCGGCAACCCCGGGCGGCATGGCGGGTTTGGGCCGCAGGCACTGCATGTCCTGGCGCGCCGCGCCTGGGGAAGGGTCCGCCCACACTTCCTTCCGGTGCATCCATCGTCCGCGCGCCACCGGCGCTCGGCTGAACCGGCCGAGGGGCACGGCCTCGCCGCACCTGCCGAACCCAGGAGGCCTGCCGCCATGACCACCCCTGCCGAAGCACCCACCTGTGCCCTGGCGCTGTCCGGCGGCATCGCGCTGGGCGCCTTCCAGGCCGGCGCCTATGCGGCCTTGCACGCGGCGGGGCGGGAGCCCAGCTGGCTGGTCGGCGTCTCGAGCGGCGCCGTCAACGCCGCGCTGATCGCCGGCAACCCGCCCGAGCGCCGGGTGGAGCGGCTGCGGCAGTTCTGGGCGGGGGCGGAACGCGAGCCGATGCCGCTCACCGCCTTCTGGCTCGGCTCCCCCCTCACCGGCCCATTCCGGCGCATGGAAAGCGCGCTCGGGGCGTTGCAGGCCCATTTCTTCGGCTGTCCGGGCATCTTCCGGCCGCGCCTGGGGCTGCCGGGTGCCGGCGCCCTTGACGTGCCGGCCCTCTACGATCTTTCGCCCTTGCGGGCGCGGCTCACGGCGCTGGTGGACTTCGACCGGCTCAACAGCGGCGAGCCCCGCTTCAGCCTCGCCGCGACCGACATCCTCTCCGGCGAGCGCGTCACCTTCGACACCGCCCGGGGCGACCGCATCGGGCCGGAGCATCTTCTGGCCTCGGGCGCGCTGCTGCCGCTCTTCCCGCCCATGGAGCTCGGCGGCCGGCTGCTCGGCGACGGCGGCCTTAGCGGTAACCTGCCGCTGGACATCGTCCTTGACGCACCGCGGGAGGAGGCCCTGCTCTGCTTCGCGGTGGAACTCTTCGCGCGGCAGGGCAGCCGCCCGCAGGGTCTTTCCGCCGGGGCCGCCCGCGCGCTCGACCTCCTTTTCGGCAACCAGAGCCGCCAAATGGTGGAGGCGCGCCGGCGCGAGCACCACCTGCGCTCGGCCCTTGCCAGGCTCGCCCATCGCCTGCCCGCGGAGCTGCGGAAGGATCCGGAGATCGCAGCCCTGCTGGCCGAGCGGCCTTCCGCACCTGCCACCATCCTCTGCCTCGGCTATCGCGCCGCGTCGGACGAGACCGAGGCCGACAAGCCCTTCGACTTCTCCCGCACGACACTGGAACAACGATGGAAGCGCGGCGAGGCCACCATGCGCGCCGCCCTGCGGCGGCTGGGCAGCCTGCCAGCCGCGGCGGGGCTGGACATCCATGAGGTGGAGGAAAGGCCGGGGGAATGAATTCCCCCGGGCCTCCTTCGAATTTCCCGTGCTGGCGGCCTGCGCAGCCCCAAGCTGACAGAAAGAAGATGGGGGCTCGGGGGGAATTCCTTCCCCCCGACCTTTTTCAGCCGTCACACATCCCCAATGGAAAAGGGGGGCTTTCGCCCCCCTTCGAACCCCGAAGCCTGCAAGGCCTCAGGCCGCGATCTGCAGCGCCTCGGATTGGCGACGCACCATCTCCTGGTAAGGGCCGGGGCGGCGCATCAGCAGGTCGGGCGCGCCATCCTGCACGATCTGGCCGCTCTCCATCACCACGATGCGGTCGAAGTTCGTCAGAGTGGCCAGGCGGTGGGCGATGGCGATCACCGTGCGGCCCACCATCAGCCGGTCCAGCGCCGCCTGCACCTCGGCCTCCGACTCGCTGTCCAGGGCGGAGGTCGCCTCGTCCAGCAGCAGGATCGGCGCGTCCTTCAGCAGCGCGCGGGCAATGGCGAGGCGCTGGCGCTGGCCGCCCGAAAGCTTGGCGCCGCGGTCGCCCACGATGGTGTCGAAGCCCTCCGGCAGTGCCTCGATGAAGTCGCGGCAGCGGGCGGCCTCGGCGGCGGCCAGCACCTCCTCGTCGGTGGCGTCGGGCCGGGCGTAGCGGATGTTCTCCATCACCGAGCGGTGGAACAGCGAGACATCCTGCGGCACCACGGCGATCATGTCGGCCAGGCTCTCGCGGGTCGCCTCGGCGATGTTCTCACCGTCGATCAGCACGGCGCCACCCTGCGGCGCAGAATGGTGCTGCAGCAGGGTCAGCAGAGTGGACTTTCCGGCGCCCGAGCGGCCAACCACGCCCAGCTTCTGCCCCTGCGGCACCGAGAGGTTCAGGCCCTGCAGGATCGGCGCGGAGCCCTCCGGCGCGCTGGGATAGCGGAAGGTCACGTTCTCGAACTCGACGGCGCCGCTGCGGCCATGCAGCGCATGGGCATTCTCGGCATCCGGCAGGTCGTGCGGAACCAGCAGGGCGGCCAGCGCCTCGCGCATCCGGGCGACGTACTGGGTCAGGTCCACCAGCGCCATGGCGAGGTCGCGGCTGGCGTGCAGAATGGTGAAGCCGAGAGTGCAGACCAGCACGATGTCGCCGGTCGTCGCACGGCCGAGCTGCCACAGGTGCACCACCCAGGCCAGCAGCACGGCGGTCAGCACCGCCGTCGCGGCGCCATGCACCAGCCGCAGCTTCTCCAGGTAGCGCAGGCTGCTGCGGCGCGCGGCGGTCTCGCCGGCGAGCGCCTCGTCCAGCCGGGCCGCCTCGCGGCCGAAGGCGCCGAAGGCACGCACCAGCGAAAAGTTCTGCACCACGTCCACCAGTTGCCCGTCCACCGCGGCGGCATGGCTGGCGAAGCGGTCGTGCTTCTCCTCCCCCTTACGGCCGAGCCAGGCGACGCCAGCCGCCAGCAGGCCCGCGGCCACCACCAGGCAGCCGGCCATGACCGGGTCCACACTCGCCAGGAAGGCGATGGCCAGGATCACCGCGACGGCGGGCGGCACGGTGTGCCAGGTGAAGTTCTGCAGCACGGTGAAGGCGGCGGTGCCGGTGGCGCTGATGCGCGCCGCCAGCGTGCCGGCCGAGCGATTGGCGAAATAACCCGGCGAATGGCCGGAGAGGTGGCGGAACAGTTCCGCCCGCATCGACGCGGTGGCGCGCGGAAAGCGGTCGGCGGCGATCCAGCCGCCGATGCGCCAGAGCATGTTGTCGGCCGTGATCACGCCGGCCAGGATGGCGAAGGCCATCCAGACCGTTGTCATGTCCGCATGGGACGGGCCGCCCGAAAGAGTGTCGATCAGGTGCTTGACCGCGTAGTTGGCGCCCACCGAACAGCCAACGGCGCCCAGCACCGCGAGCAGGATCGCGATATGGCTCCCGGCATGCGGACGCAGGTGGCGGAACAGGAACCCAATGGGGCGCCGGGCGAGGCGCAGCAGGTCGCTGGTATCGGCACGCTGCATGGGGCGGTCAGCCTCCTCGGTTTCGGTGAGCACATGCACGTGAGGACACGCGACAGGTGCGTTCATGCAAAGGGAACGCCAGCAACAAGACGAAATCGTGGCGATGTTTGCCGAATCGATACCTCAATCAGATGCGAGGTTGGCCGCAGTGGAAGAACGGAGATCGGACCAGATGCGTATCGCTCAGATCGCTCCCCTTACGGAAGCCGTCCCGCCCAAGCTCTACGGCGGCACCGAGCGGATCGTCTCCTACCTGACCGAGGAGCTGGTGGATCTCGGCCACGAGGTGACGCTGTTCGCCAGCGGGGACTCGATCACCAAGGCCACGCTGGCCCCCATGTCGGCCAAGGCACTACGGCTTGACCCCTCCGTGCGCGACCCGAATGCGCCGCTGACGCTGATGCTGGAGCAGGTCTATCGCCGCCGGCATGAGTTCGACCTGCTGCATTTCCATCTCGACTACCTGCCCTTCCCGCTGTTCTCGCGGCAGAGCGTGCCCTTCGTCACCACGTTGCACGGCCGGCTGGACCTGCCGGAGCTGCAGCCGGTGTTCGACACCTTCAGCCAGGCGCCCGTGGTGTCCATCTCGGACAACCAGCGCGGCCCGCTGCCGCAGGCGAACTGGGCGGGCACGGTCTATCACGGCCTGCCGGCGAAGCTGCTGACCCCGCGGGCGGATGCCAAGCCGGCCTATCTCGCCTTCCTCGGCCGCATCGCCCCTGAGAAGCGCTGCGACCGCGCCATCGAGATCGCCATCGCCACCAACACGCCGCTGAAGATCGCGGCCAAGGTGGACCGGGTGGACGTCGACTACTTCGAGAGCAAGATCAAGCCGATGCTGGCGCATCCGCTGATCGAGTTCATCGGCGAGATCAATGAGACGCAGAAGCAGGATTTCCTGGCCAATGCCATCGGCCTGCTGACGCCGATCGACTGGCCCGAGCCCTTCGGTCTCGTGATGATCGAGGCGATGGCCTGCGGCACCCCGGTGATCGCCTTCCGCCACGGCTCGGTGCCGGAGGTGATCGACGAGGGCGTCACCGGCTTCGCGGTGGACAGCATGGCCGAAGCCATCGCCGCCGTCGGCCGCCTGAAGGTCCTGCCCCGCGCCGCGGTGCGCGCCCGCTTCGACGAGCGCTTCACCGGCCGCCGCATGGCCGAAAACTATGTGGCAATCTACGAGCGGCTGGCGCGCCAGGCCGGCCAGGCCAACCTGCGGGTGGCGGCGGAGTAACCGCCCCGCCCTTCCCTCCTCCGTCCTCCTGAACTCCCCGGGCGGGAGAAGTTCCGGCTCCCGCCCACCCCCTCTGCCCCGCCGGCCTGCTTCCGGCTTTGATTCCGGCGCCGTCTGGCCTTATCTCAGGCCCTGAATTCGGCGGGACGCTCGCCGCC
This sequence comes from Roseomonas sp., assembly GCA_035565935.1. Lineage (GTDB taxonomy): Bacteria > Pseudomonadota > Alphaproteobacteria > Acetobacterales > Acetobacteraceae > Pseudoroseomonas. The sequence continues at coordinate 15,224 of DATMRU010000052.1, read as the reverse complement.
TTGACCCGCCGCGCCGGAACAGCATGACCGACACCCCACTCTCCCGTATCCGCAACTTCTCGATCATCGCCCATATCGACCACGGGAAATCCACCCTGGCCGACCGGCTGATCCAGGCCACCGGCGCCATCTCCGCCCGCGAGATGAAGGACCAGATGCTCGACAGCATGGAGCTGGAGCAGGAGCGCGGCATCACCATCAAGGCGGCCTCCGTCCGGCTCCAGTACAAGGCGAAGGACGGCCAGGAATACGTCCTGAACCTGATGGACACGCCCGGCCATGTGGACTTCGCCTACGAAGTCAGCCGCAGCCTGGCTGCCTGCGAGGGCTCGCTGCTCGTGGTGGACGCCTCCCAGGGCGTCGAGGCGCAGACCCTGGCCAATGTCTATCAGGCGATCGACGCCGGGCACGAAATCGTCCCTGTCCTCAACAAGGTGGACCTGCCGGCCGCCGAGCCGGAGCGGGTGAAGCAGCAGATCGAGGACGTCATCGGCCTGCCGGCGGACGACGCCGTGCTGATCAGCGCCAAGACCGGCCTCAACATCGAGGGCGTGCTGGAGGCCCTCGTGAGCCGCCTGCCGGCGCCCCAGGGCGACGCCAACGCGCCCCTGAAGGCGCTGCTGGTCGATAGCTGGTACGACCCCTATCTCGGCGTCATCATCCTGATCCGGGTGAAGGACGGCACCATCCGCAAGGGGCAGAAGATCCGCTTCATGGCCCAGGGCACCACCCATGTGGTGGACAGTGTTGGCGTCTTCACGCCCAAGATGGTGCCGGTCGATCATCTCGGGCCGGGCGAGATGGGCTACCTGAACGCCGCCATCAAAACCGTCGCCGAGACCAATGTCGGCGACACCATCACCGATGACCGCAACCCGGCGGCCGAGCCGCTGCCGGGCTTCAAGCCATCCATTCCCGTGGTCTGGTGCGGCCTCTACCCGGTGGACGCGGATGATTTCGAGAAGCTGCGCGATTCACTCGGCAAGCTGCGGCTGAACGATGCCTCCTTCCATTTCGAGGCGGAAAGCTCGGCGGCGCTGGGCTTCGGCTTCCGTTGCGGCTTCCTGGGCCTGCTGCATCTGGAGATCATCCAGGAGCGCCTCTCCCGCGAGTTCGACCTCGACCTGATCGCGACGGCCCCCAGCGTGGTCTACAAGCTGACCACCACCAAGGGCGAGCAGATCGACCTGCACAACCCGGCCGACATGCCGGACCCCTCGCTGATCGAGAGCATCCAGGAGCCCTGGATCAAGGCCACCATCATGGTGCCGGACGAGCATCTGGGCGCCATCCTGACGCTCTGCTCCGAGCGGCGCGGCCAGCAGGTGGAGCTGACCTATGTTGGCAACCGCGCCATGGCCGTCTACCGCCTGCCGCTGAACGAGGTGGTCTTTGACTTCTACGACCGGCTGAAATCGGTCTCCCGTGGCTATGCCAGCTTCGACTACCAGATGGACGGCTACGATGAGGGCGATCTCGTGAAGATCTCCATCCTCGTGAACAACGAGCCGGTGGATGCGCTCTCCTTTATGGCGCACCGTTCCCAGGCGGAGCGCCGGGGCCGCTCGATCTGCGAGAAGCTGAAGGAGCTGATCCCCCGCCAGCTCTTCAAGATCCCCATCCAGGCGGCGATCGGCGGGCGGGTCATCGCGCGCGAGACGATCTCCGCCATGTCGAAGGACGTCACCGCCAAGTGCTACGGCGGCGACATCACCCGCAAGCGCAAGCTTCTGGAGAAGCAGAAGGAAGGCAAGAAGCGCATGCGGCAGTTCGGCAAGGTCGAGATCCCGCAATCCGCCTTTATCGCCGCGCTCAAGATGGATAGCTGAGAAAAGGCTGGGGGAAGGAATTCCCCCGGACCCTCATCTTTTTTCTTCGAGTTCCCGGCGCTGGCGGCCGGCGCAGCCCAAAACTGACAAAAAGATGGGGATCGGACGCACTGCGTCCGATGGGGAATTCCTTCCCCCGGACTTTTTCTGCTTCCGCCTCCCGGCATGGTAGGCCGTTAATTTCGTTGACGAAGCGGGTCCGCCCCCCTCCTGATAGCGCGAAACACAGAATCGGGAGGATTCACCGATGCTACGACGTCGCCTGCTGCGCGCCTGGCCCGCCCTGGCGCTGGCCATGACCGGCGTCGCCGGCCTGTGCGGCGCCGCACCCGCCGCCCAGGCCCAGGGCAACTATCCCAACCGGACCATCACCATCGTCGTTCCCTTCGCCGCCGGCGGCCCGACCGACACCGTCACCCGCCTGGTGGCGGAGGCGATGTCGCGCGACCTGGGCCAGACCGTGGTGGTGGAGAATGTGGGTGGCGCCGGCGGCACGCTGGGGGCGGCACGCGTCGCCCAGGCCAAGCCGGATGGCTACTACCTCCTCATGCACCACATCGGCATGGGCACGGCACCGACCCTCTACCGCCGCCTCTCCTATGATCCGGTGGGCGGCTTCGAGACGATCGGGCTGGTCACGGAAGTGCCGATGACCATCATCACCCGCAAGGACATCCCCGCCAGCACTCTGCAGGAGCTGGTAGCGCTGGTACGCAAGGACACGACGAAGCTGAACTACGCCAATGCCGGCATCGGCGCGGCGAGCCACCTCTGCGGCCTGTTGCTGCAGAAGGCAATCGACGCGCCGATGACCACCGTGCCCTATCGTGGCACCGGGCCGGCCATGACCGACCTGATCAGCGGCACCGTCGATGTCATGTGCGACCAGACCACCAATACCACCGAGCAGATCCGCGCCGGGGCGGTGAAGGTCTTCGCCGTCACCACGCCGCAGCGCCTGCCCTCCCTGCCCGATGTTCCCACCACCGCCGAGGCCGGCCTGCCCGGTATGGAGGTGACGATCTGGCACGGCCTCTACGCACCGAAGGGCACGCCGGCAGAGATTCGCCAGCGGCTCTCCCGTGCCCTGCAGGTAGCGCTGCGTGACGAAGCGCTCATCCAGCGCTTCGCCGACCTCGGCACCGCGCCGGTGGCGCAGGATCGGGCCACGCCCGAGGCGCACCGCGCCTTTTGGCAGGCGGACATCGCCAAGTGGCGCCCGGTGATCCAGGCCGCGGGGCAATACGCCGACTGAGGCGTGCCCTTCCCCGCGCGGCTCCTGGCGCCGCGCGGGGCTCACCGGGGGCGGCCCGCCGGAAAAGGGCATCTTGGCCGTTCCCTGAAAGGTGGGAATACGGCTATGGGCCTTTCCTGGAACCGGGGCGCGCCATTGCCGGAATGGTGCCCCGCGGTATCCTGGAACGGTGGCAGGACCGGGCGAGCCCGCTCTGGCAGCCGGATGGGAGATGCGATGCAACCTTGCCGGCACTGCCCGTGGCCCGCATGACCGGCCGCGCGATCCAGCAGCCTCCCTCAGTCCGGCTGTATCTGCTCCTCATTGCCCTTGCGGCGCTGCTGCCCGTCTGGGGGCTGGCGGGCCATCTCGCCGGTCGGATGGCCGATACCGAGCGCACACGCCTGCTGGAGGTGGCGGCCGACGCGGCCCGCGACCTCGCCTTCGACCTGGAGCGCGAGGTGCTCGGCCTGCGTGGCGAGCTGGCGGCGCTCGGCACCTCACCGGCGCTGCAGGCCGGGCAGTTCGCGGTCTTCCACGAACAGGCGCGCGCCCTGCCCATGACGCGCCGCACCTACCGCATCCGGCTGACCGACTTCGAAGGGCACGTGCTGGTGGACAGCGCCGATACCTTCCAGGACCCTGCCTCTTCGGAGGCGGCCCTGCCGATGCTGGCGCATGCGCCACACCAGGCCGGCATTTCCGCCCTGCATCCACCGGATCACCCCGGCGCGACGCCGCGCCTCGACATCACCGAGGAGATCCAACGCCAGGGCGGGGCGAAATCGCTGTTCCTGACGGCCTCCCTCGATCCCGCCATGATCTGGGACGAACCCTTGCGGAACCTGGATCTGCCCGCCGGCTGGCTGGCGCTGGTGGTGGACGACACCGCTGAGATTCTGGCTCGCCAGCCCACTGTGGCGCAGCTGATCGGCACGTCAGCGCCGGCGGCCGGCGCCATCCGCTCGGCCCTCGAGAGTGCAGAGCACTTCGGCTGGGCCGAAGGCCGCAGCATCCAGGGCCTACCGATCCACGCCGCCTGGCGCCGGGTGGAGGGCACGCCACTGACGGTCCTGGTCGGCCTTCCGACCGAGGCGCTGGATGGCACGCTGCGCCGGATGCTCAGCCCGGTGGTGCTGATCGGGGGCGGGCTGCTCCTGGTATTCACCGCCTGCCTCGCCTTCTGGGTGGACCGCAAGGTCGCCACCCCGCTCAACCAGCTCGGCCGCATCGCCGGCGCCTTCGGCCGTGGCGCGCCCCTGCCCGAGATCCCGCCCAGTGGCCTGCGCGAGATCGATGCCGCCACGCAGGCCCTGGCCGCCGCCGTCGCCGAGCGGGAGACGCTGGAGGCCGACCGGCTCGCCCTCTCGGCCCGCCTGCAGACCGTGCTGGAAAGCACCACCGATAGCGTGCTGGTGCTCGATCGCGGCGGCACCGTGCTCTACCTCAATGGCCGTGCCCGGGCGCAGGCGCTGAACCCAGCCGGCAGCGTCGGCCGTCCGCTGCGCGACAGCTTCCCCGGCTGGGATGGCGGCCCCTTCGGCGCCGCCTGCGCGCAGGCCCTGGAAAAGAAGGAGCCCAGCAGCGTCACCGCCTTTCACCCGGCCCTCGGCCGCTGGATCTCAGCCGACATGTACCCTTCGGCGGAAGGGCTGACCCTCTTCTTCCGCGATGTCAGCGACGAGCGCGCGGCCCAGGTGGCGCTGCGCCAGAGCGAGGCACGGCTGAAGGCGGTGCTGGAGAATGTCCCGGTCGGCGTGCTGCTGGCCGAGGCGCCGGATGGCCGGGTGCTGCTCAATAACCGGCGGCTGGAGGAGATCCTGCGCCGCCCGACCGAGCTGACCAGCAGCATCGAGGAATACGCGACGCTCTGGGAGGCTTATCATCCCGACGGGCGTCGGGTGGAAGGGTACGACTTCCCGCTCAGCCGGGCCCTGCTGACCGGGCTGCCGGCAGGCGGCGAGTTCCGCTATCGCCGGGGAGATGGCAGCATGGTCTGGCTGCGCATCGCGGCGGCGCCGGTGCGCAGCGCGGAAGGCAGCGTCACCGGCGCGGTGGTCGCCGTCGCCGATATCGATGCCGAGCGGCGCGCCGCCGAGGCACTGCGGGAAAGCGAGTTGCGCTTCCGCACCCTGGCCGAGGCCGTGCCGCAGATCGTTTGGTCCTCCCTGCCGGATGGCCGCATCGACTACGTCAACCCGCGCCTGCAGGACTTCACCGGCCTGCTGCCCAACCCGGCCATGGAATCGCTCGCGCGTGTCGTCCATCCCGAGGACCAGCATCGCGCCGAGCGTGCCTGGCAGCGGGCGCTGCGGCGCGGCCAGCCCTTCTCCACCGAGTTGCGGCTGCGGCGGGCGGAGGGCGGCTGGCGCTGGTGCGCCGTGCGCGCCCTGCCGGCACGCGCCACCGACGGCAGCATCCGCCGCTGGATCGGCGCCGCCACGGATGTGTCTGAACTGGTCGAGGCGCGCGAGGCGCTGGCCCGGCAGGTGGCGGCGCAGACCGCTTCCCGCGAGGCGGCGGTGCAGGCGGCGGCGGCCCTGGCGGCTTCGGAAAGCCGCTTCCGCCGCTTCGCCGAGGCGAGCCCGGACGTGATGTGGATGATCGACCCTGCCACCGGCCGGGTCGAGTTCGTCAGCCCCGCCTTCGAGCGGATCTGGGGCGTCTCGCAGGAGCGGCTCGGCGGCCGCTCGGACCTTTGGCTGGAGATGATCCACCCCTCCGACCGGCCGCGCATCGAGGCCATACGGCGTGGCATGCGGCGGGTCGAGACCATTGACGTCGAGTATCGCATCCAGCGGCCGGACGGTGTCCAGCGCTGGATCCGTGACGTGAGCTTCCCGATCCTCGATGCCCAGGGCGTGATGACCCGGCGCGGTGGCCTGGCGCGCGACGTGACCGAGGCCAAGGCGGCCGAGGCACGGCATGCGCTGCTGCTGGGCGAGCTGAATCACCGGGTCAAGAACACCCTCGCCACGGTACACTCCCTGGCGCTGCAGACGGCCCGCGCGCTGGGCGACAAGCCGGAGGCCACGCAGCGCTTCCTGCAGGACTTCCAATCCCGGCTGCTCACCCTGGCACGCGGGCACGACCTGCTGACCGCCCGCACCTGGCGCGGCACCACTCTGGCGGAGATGGCGCGCGCGGTGCTCACGCCCTGGCAGTCCGATGCGGATGCGGAGCAGGAGGGCGAGCCGCGGCTGGCCGTCGGTGGCCCGCCCGTCTGGCTGGCGCCGAAGCAGACCCTCGGCCTGGCGCTGGCTCTGCACGAACTCGCAACCAACGCGGTCAAGCACGGTGCGTTAACCCAAGCGAATGGGCGTATCCTGGTCCGATGGCAAGGCGAGGCGGATGGAATGGTGCGGCTGGTCTGGCAGGAACGGAATGGCCCTCCCGTGCAAATCCCTGCGCGTCGCGGCTTCGGCAGCCGTATGCTGGAACGTGGCCTGCCATCGGAGCTGGGCCCCGGCTCCTCGGTGGCGCTGGACTATGCCGCGGACGGCTTTACGGCAGTGATTCGATTCCGCCCCGTCAACGGCCCGCAAGTTGAAGAGGAAACCGCATGAGCGGACTGAACGGCCGACGTATCCTCATCGTCGAAGACGAGGCGCTGATCGCCATGCTGGTGGAGGATGCGCTGCTGGAAGCGGGCGCCTCGGTGCTCGGCCCGGCTGCCACGGTCGAGGAGGCCCTGGCGCTGTTCGAGTCGGAGCATCCGGAGGCGGCGGTGCTGGACATCAACCTGGCGGGACAGGCCTCGACTCCGGTGGCCGATATCCTGGTGGAGCACGCCATCCCCTTCGTGGTCGCCACCGGCTATGGCGCCGCCGGGCTGCCCGAGCGGCACCGGGACGTGCCGGTGCTGGCCAAGCCCTATGACCCGCGCGACCTGATCGCCGCGCTGGAACAGGTCTGCTGCTGATCGGGGCCGGGGAGAGCGCCTTCCCCGGCCCTGCTTTCTCTCCCGACAGGCGGGCGGCGGCCTCAGGCGGCCTTCAGTACCCGGCCGGCCACGGCATCGAGCTTCGCCACCAGCGCCGGGTCGCGCATCGCGGCAGGGGTGACGATGGCGTATTCCAGCGCCCGGTCGCAGCCGGCAGGGCAAGGGCCGCGCGGCTTGCCCAGCATCGGCACCACGGCCTTCACCAGCGCCTTGGCATGCTCGGCATTGGCCTGCATCACCCGGACCACCGCATCCACCGTGACGTGGTCGTGCTGGGGGTGCCAGCAGTCGAAATCCGTCACCATGGCGATGGTGGCATAGCAAAGCTCCGCCTCACGGGCGAGCTTGGCCTCGGGCATGTTGGTCATGCCGATCACGTCGCAGCCCCAGGCACGGTACAGCTCGCTCTCCGCCTTGGTGGAGAACTGTGGACCCTCCATCACGAGGTAGGTGCCGCCACGCTTGTGGTTGAGGCCGAGCTGCCGCGCCGCCGCCTCCGCCGCATCGCCGAGGCGCGGGCAGACCGGGTGCGCCACCGAGACATGCGCCACGCAGCCCGTCTCGAAGAAGGACTTCTGCCGGGCGAAGGTGCGGTCGATGAACTGATCGACGATGACGAAGGTGCCCGGCGGCAGGTCGCCGTTCAGCGAGCCGACGGCGGAGAGGGAGAGGATCTCCGTCACGCCCGCGCGCTTCATCGCGTCGATGTTGGCGCGGTAGTTCAGTGCCGAGGGAGGCTTGCGGTGACCACGGCCGTGGCGCGGCAGGAAGACGCAGCGCACCCCGGCGAGGCGGCCGAAGAGCAGCTCGTCGGAGGGCTCGCCCCAGGGGCTTTCCACCCGCCGCCACTCGCGTTCCTCCAGCCCGTCGATGTCATAGAGGCCGGAGCCGCCGATCAGGCCGATGACGGGTTCGATGGTTTCGCTGCTGGGGGTCTGGCTCATCAGGTTTCCCTCCAAGGGATGTCGCTCACGGGGGCGGTGTGTTTCCGAGGCCGCGCCCAGACGGAAACGCGCCCAGACGGAAAAAGGGCCGTCCCGGAAGACGGCCCTCTGGAATGTCCCTTCCGGGGCATCCTGGTCAGGCCGGGCGGCACTGCCGGGCCTGTCCTGAAGCAGGGCGCGGGCGACGGCCAGCCGCTGGCCGCGCCATGCCGCTACGACACGTGGTCGCCGCCGGCCCTGGCCCAGATCTTGCGCTTCACCGCATAGGTCAGGCCACCCAGCACCACCAGGAAAAGGATGATCCGCACGCCCATGGCGCGGCGGGTCTCCAGCTCCGGTTCGGCGGCCCAGGTCAGGAAGGCCGACACATCGCGCGACATCTGGTCCACAGTCGCCTTGGTGCCGTCGGCATACTGCACCTGACCCTCGCTGTTCAGCGGGGGCGGCATGGCGATCTGATGGCCGGGGAAGTACTTGTTGTAGTGCATCCCCTCCATGATGGTGATGCCGGCCGGCGGCGGATCCTCGTAGCCGGTCAGCAGTGCGTGAATATAGTCCGCTCCGCCGACGCGGGCCTTGGTGATGACCGAGAGATCCGGCGGCAGGGCACCGTTGTTCGCCGCGCGCGCCGCCGCATCGTTCGGGAAGGGACGACGGAAGCGGTCGGAGGGGCGACCCGGGCGCTCGAACATCTCGCCGTTGTCGTTCGGGCCGTCCTGGATCTGGTAGCTCTGCGCGACCGCCTTCACCTCGGCCTCAGAGAGGCCGATGCCCCGCAGATGGCGGTAGGAGAGCAGCTGCATCGAGTGGCAGGCGGCGCAGACCTCCTTATAGACCTGGAAGCCGCGCTGCAGCTCACCACGGTTGAAGGTGCCGAACAGCCCGTCGAAGGAGTACTTCGTATCCGGGATATGGATCTCGTGCTCCTGCGCGCGGGCGCCGGGCGCCGCGATCAGGCCGAGGGAGAGGGCGGCCGCGAGGGCCGCCGCCTTCAGGCCGCGCAGCGGCAGGGTGCTGGGGCGCATCACGCCTTCTCCATCGGCTTGGCGGCTGCGGCGCCGCGCAGGGGTCCGCCGCCGCGCAGCACGGCGCGGCTGATGCTCTCCGGCAGCGGCAAGGGGCGCTCGACCTTGGACAGCAGCGGCAGGATGACGAGGAAGTAGGCGAAGTAATAGGCCGTGCAGAGGCGCGCGATCAGCACGTAGACGCCCTCCGCCGGGCGGCCGCCCGCCCACATCAGGACGAGGAAGTTCGCCGTCCAGAGCAGCAGCAGCCACTTGGCGATCGGGCGGAAGCGCATCGAGCGCACCGGCGAACGGTCGAGCCAGGGCAGCACGAACAGGATCGCGATGGCGCCGAACATCATCAGAACGCCGCCCAGCTTGTTCGGGACCGCGCGCAGGATCGCGTAGAAGGGCAGGAAGTACCATTCCGGCACGATATGCGCGGGCGTCGAGAGCGGGTTGGCCGGGATGTAGTTGTCCGGATGGCCCAGATAGTTCGGCGTGAAGAAGACCAGGAAGGCGAAGACGATGAAGTAGACGATCATCCCTACGCTGTCCTTGGCGGTGTAGTAGGGATGGAACGGCACCGTGTCCTGCGGCCCCTTCGGGTCAATGCCGAGCGGGTTGTTCGAGCCGGTGATGTGCAGCGCGGCGACGTGCAGGAAGACCACGCCGACGATCACGAAAGGCAGCAGGTAGTGCAGGCTGAAGAAGCGGTTCAGCGTCGGGTTGTCGACCGAGAAGCCGCCCCAGAGCAGCGTGACGATGCTGTCACCCACCAGCGGGATGGCGGAGAACAGGTTGGTGATGACGGTGGCGCCCCAGAAGGACATCTGGCCCCAGGGCAGCACGTAGCCCATGAAGGCGGTGGCCATCATCAGCAGGAAGATGACGACGCCGAGCATCCAGAGCAGCTCACGCGGCGCCTTGTAGGAGCCGTAGTACAGGCCGCGCCAGATGTGGATGTAGACGACGATGAAGAACATGCTGGCGCCGTTCATATGAACGTAGCGCAGCAGCCAGCCGTAGTTCACGTCGCGCATGATCCGCTCGACGCTGTCGAAGGCGAGCGAGGTATGCGCCGTGTAGTTCATCGCCAGGAACACGCCGGTCGCGATCATGATCACCAGGTTGATCATGGCGAGGGCGCCGAAATTCCAGAAGTAGTTGAAATTCCGGGGAGTCGGGAAGGTCCCGTACTCCTTCTGCATCATGGTGAAGATCGGCATGCGCTGGTCGATCCAGCGCACGATGGGGTTCGAGATGCTGCTGTCGTGCAGGCCGGATGCCATGGGGTGCGGTCCTCAGCCGATGCGGATCTGGGTGTCGGACGTGAAGGTGTATTCCGGCACGACCAGGTTCAGCGGCGCCGGGCCACGGCGGATGCGGCCGGAGGTGTCGTACTCGCTGCCGTGGCAGGGGCAGAACCACCCACCATAGTCGCCGCGCGGGTCGGTGGGCTTCTGGCCCAGCGGCACGCAGCCGAGATGGGTGCAGACGCCGACCACGATCAGCCAGGGCGCCTTCTGCACGCGCGCGTCATCGGGCTCGGGGTCGCGCAGCTCGGAGACGTTCACCGAGCGCGCCTCCTCGACCTCCTGCGGCGTGCGGTGGCGCACGAAGACCGGCTTGCCGCGCCACATCACGGTAATGGCCTGGCCCTCGGCGACATGGCTGAGGTCCACATCGGTGCTGGCGAGGGCCAGCACGTCCTTGGCGGGGTTCATGGAGGCGATGAAGGGCCAGACGATGGCGCCGACACCGATGACCGCGAAGGAGCCCGTCACCAGTTTCAGGAAATCCCGTTTCGTCCCCTGCTCAGGCCCTTGGGCGCCTGCTGTACTGTGGGAACTGCTCGGCGCAAGCGTATCGGCCATCCCTTATCGTCCCTCCTGGCGGCCGCCCCGTCCCTGCTGACAGGCGGCCGCTGATCCCTTTCCGCGCAGCCGCGGAGGCGCCGGCGACGCGCTTAACCACGCTGCCAGCCATGCGCCGGCGCCATATAAGGGCAGGTGAGACGGGGTGGCAATTGTCACGGGAGCGGCACCGCGACACGGCGCAACATTCCGTAGCGCCCTGTTGCGGTGCTGCCCCGCCCGCGCTAGCCGCCAGCACAGGCGCGCCGCGCCGCTCCGCCGGAGGACCGCCATGCCCGAATCCACCCTCCATCCACTCGCCGCGCCGGCCCGCGCCTGGTTCGAGTCGCTGCGCGACCGGCTCTGCGCCAGCTTCGAGGCCATCGAGGACGCGCTGGCCAGCGGCCCGCACGCCGCCCTGCCGCCCGGCCGCTTCGTGCGCACCCCCTGGGAGCGGCAGGACGCGGGCGGGCCGGAGGGCACGCCCGGCGGCGGGGGCGTGATGTCGGTGATGCGCGGGCGGGTCTTCGAGAAGGTGGGGGTCAATATCTCCACCGTATGGGGCAGCTTCAGCCCGGAGTTCCGCAAGCAGATCCCCGGCGCCGAGGAGGACCCGCGCTTCGTCGCCACCGGGGTCTCGCTGGTGGCCCATATGCGCTCGCCCCGGGTGCCGGCGGCGCATATGAACACCCGTTTCATTGCCACCCGGCACGCCTGGTTCGGCGGCGGCGGCGACCTGACGCCGATGCGCCTCGACGCTCCCGAGTCGCTGGAGGACGCCGCGCGCTTCCATGCCGCGCTCCGCACCGCCTGCGACCGCCATGACCCGGCCTATTACCCGCGCTTCAAGCAGTGGTGCGACGAGTACTTCTTCCTGCCGCATCGGGGGGAGACGCGCGGCCTCGGCGGCATCTTCTATGACTGGCTGGGCCGCGACGATCCCGACGGGAGCCGCCTACCCGACTATTTCGCCTTCACCCGCGACGTCGGCGAGGCCTTCCTGGATGCCTATCCCGCCATCATCCGCAGCCGCATGCACGAGCCCTGGACGGAGGCCGAGCGCGAGCACCAGCTCATCCGCCGCGGCCGCTATGTCGAGTTCAACCTGCTCTATGACCGCGGCACCCTGTTCGGGCTGAAGACCGGCGGCAATGTCGAGGCCATCCTGATGTCGATGCCGCCCGAGGTCCGCTGGCCCTGAGCCGGCGGAAGCGCCACCAGGAGGGGTAGCAGGCCCCGCACCGCCTGCGTCATGCTCCCCCGGTCCAGGAACGAAACACCGGAGGAAACCCTCATGGCCACCCGACGCCGCCTGCTCGGCGCCACGCTCAGCCTGCCCGCCCTTTCCCTTGCCGCCGGCGCCCGCGCCCAGGGTGCCTGGCCCGACCGCACAGTGCGCATCATCGTCCCCTACCCGCCCGGCGGCTCCACCGACGTGCTGACGCGGCTGATCGCCGAGCGGCTGCAGCAGAGCCTCGGCCAGACCATCGTGATCGAGAACCGGCCGGGCGCCGGCGGCAATATCGGCATGGACGCGGTCGCCAAGTCCGCCCCGGATGGCTACACGCTGGGCGCCGCCACCATCGGCCACTTCGCCATCAACCAGTATCTCTACCCGCAGATGTCCTGGGACATCGACAAGGACTTCATCCCGATCTCCCTGACCTGGGAGTTCCCCAATGTCGTGGTGGTACCGACCGAATACGTGCCGGCGAAGACGCTGCAGGAATTCATTGCCTGGGCGCGCAAGCAGCCGAAGGGCATCTCCTTCGGCTCGCCGGGCGTCGGCACCACGCCACACCTCTCGGGCGAGATCTTCCGCGAGCGGCTGAAGCTGGACGCCACCCACGTGCCCTTCCGTGGCGCGGCGCAGACCATTCCGGCCATGCTTTCGGGCAACGTGACCTTCGCCATCGACAACCTCGCCTCCTACATCCCGGTGATCCAGGAGGGACGGATGCGGGCGCTGGCCGTCACCAGCGCCCAGCGCTGGCCGACCCTGCCCGACGTGCCGACCATGGCCGAGGCCGGGATGGAGGATTTCGTCATCACCTCCTGGGGCGCCTTCGTCGCCCCGGCCGGCACGCCGCGCCCGATCATCGACAAGGTGAACGCCGCCCTGCGCACCATCGCGGCGGATGAAAGCGTGAAGCAGCGCTTCCTGCAGGCGGGCGCCTATACGCAGTGGTCCACGCCGGAGCAGGTCATCGCCCGTGGCAAGACCGAGCGGCCGATGTGGGAAGCGGCGATCCGCCAGTCCGGCGCGCGGGCGCAGTAAGGAAGGCCGGGGGAAGGAGTTCCCCCGGACCCCCATCTTCATTTTTGTCAGCTTGGGGCGGCGCTTCCCGCCCGCGCGGGAGACTCGAAGAAAAAGAAGAGAGCCTGGGGGAATTCCTTCCTCCAGCCTTTTTCTTCTTCAGCGGCCGTAATATCCGCCGCCATAGAGCCCGCGCACCGGCCCCGACCCATGGTCATGCGGCCCGTCCCGGTATTCTGGCCCGTAACAGGCGGAGAGGCTCCCTGCCAGCAGCAGCAGAGACAGAAGGCGTAGCATCCGGCGTGTCTTCAGGGCGGTCATCAGCGTTCCTCCCGCTTCGGGTGCCATACAGATATCGCACCAGCGCATGTCCGTTTCGCGGCAGGTGCGCCCGCCAAGGCGCCACCCTTGCGGCCCTGCTCCGCCCCCCTCATACCACCTCCGCCATGCGCCAGGATCTCTCCACCTCGGCCGGGCGGCGCGCCGCCTGGCTCAACAGCCTGTTCGTCGATCATGCCGTGCTGCGCCTCGGCTGGCGCAACTGGGGCGTGGTGGAGCCCGGGCGGCTGTACCGCTCCAACCATCCCAGTCCTTGGCAGATTCGGATGGCCGTGAAGCGCTTCGGCATCCGCACCATCATCAACCTCCGTGGCCATCGCGAGGCCTGCGGCTCCGACGCGCTGGGCCGCGCCACGGCCGCCGAGCTGGGGCTGGAGCATATCGACGCCCCCCTGGAATCGCGTGGCGCCCCGCATAAGGACCGCCTGCTGCGCCTGGCTGGGATCTTCCGCCGCGTGCCGGAGCCGATCCTGCTGCACTGCAAGTCCGGCGCCGATCGCACCGGCCTCGCCGCCGGGCTCTGGCTGATGCTGCAGGGCCGCCCGGTGGAGGAGGCGATGCGCCAGCTGTCCTGGCGCTACGGCCATGTCGCCGCCAGCCGCACCGGCATCCTCGATGCCTTCTTCCGCGACTATGCCCGCTACACGCGCGAGCACGGGCCAAAGCCCTTCCGGGACTGGCTGGAGCAGGAGTACGACGAGAACCGCCTGCGCCAGGAATTCCGCAGCCAGGCCTGGGCGGACCGGCTGGTGGACCACATCCTGCGCCGGGAGTGAGGGCGGCGAATTTGGCCGCGGCGATGCATCCCTCCGCCGCCGGCCCGGTTCCTTTCATCGGTGGCCGCCTGCGGGCGCGCCGGACAGGAATGGGAGGCCCCATGGTCAACGCAGCGAAAATCGCGAAGGGTGAGATCCAGGACCACATGCCGGTGGTGGGCAGCGACGGGCGCCCCTTCGGCACCGTCGATCACGTGCAGGGCGACTATATCAAGCTGGCCCGCAGCGATCCCGCCTCCGGCGGCGAGCATCGCTACATCCCCTGCAGCACCGTCGCCGGGCTCGACGGCGGGGTGGTCCGGCTCTCGATGCCGGCCGAGCAGATGCAGCAGGCCTGCCTCAGCGAGGCGGAGATGCGGGAGCGCGTCTCGCGCGGCCCGGATGCTGGGACGCCCTTCGGGGAGGCGAAGGAGGATGGGCCGCATGGCAGCCGCGCCCATGCCCATGGCGGCCCGAAGGGCCAGCGCGAGCACGGCACCAGCGGACAGGCTGCCGGGCCGGGCGGCCAGCTTTCCTTCGGCGCCGACAACAAGCTGACCTGAGGCAAGGGAGGCCGCGCGTGGAAGTCCCGAACCAGGTTACGATCCAGCTCGACAACCACACCTATACCGGCAGCTATGTGGTGGAGGGCGATGTCGTCACCGTCACCTCGGACGATTACGGGGCCAAGGAGAGCGCCCATATCGACGAGGCGGACCCGCATGACCTCGCACAGGTGCTGCTGCGCGAGATGATCCGCCGGAAAGAGGACCGCTGAAAACGGGCGGAAGGGCTGCCCATGGCCCGGTAGGAGCGAAGCCGGGGAGAATGAGGGCCCGTCCTCAAAGACTTGGCTGAGGCAGGAATGGGGGAGTGAACTCCCCCAAACCCCCTCCTTCTTTTGTCATTTTTCGGCCCTGCCTCTGGCAAGGGTGCTCCTGATGGCGGCAGTCGCCGGGGCGGTTTCCGCCCGGCGTGAGCGCATGTGCGGATGGCGCTGGAAAACTGACAGAAAAGAAGAAGAAGAAGAAGAGGGGGTTTGGGGGAGAATTCATTCTCCCCC